>JAKPOU010000031.1 GCA_029547705.1 Bacteroidota bacterium
GGCAGTCGGCAGTCAGCAGTCAGCGATTGTTGAAAACATCAGGGATGCTGTGCAGCGGGCCGGGCAGGTGTCGCCGTGGAGGAACAGGTGCCTGGTGAGCTCGCTTGCAGGACGGTGCATGCTCCGAAGAAGGCAAATCAATTCGCAGATCCATTTAGGGATTGCAAAAAACGCTGCCGGAAAAACTATCGCCCACGCCTGGCTGGAGGCGGAAGGTTACGAGGTTGTAAGGAAACACGGTGACTATCACGACATATACATTTTCTGATGAAATAAGTAATGCTGCTAGACGTTATTTCTAAAAATATTATATTTGTTTTGGAAAATACCCAATATTTGTTGTAATTTGCCTTACTTTACAGCGGAATAGAGAGCAATGAACACGTCCGACACAAACAAAAAGACCTGGATCAAGCCAGAGGTTCATGTACTTAGCATCAAGAAAGATACATTTGGCGGGTCAGCTACCGGTCCGGAATATGAACACTATGGCCCTCCGGGACCTCCCAGTAATCCTACCCCCATCGGAGGCAAATAGTCTTTCAAAGTACAACTTCCTTTTCTTACCACCTTCCGGGTTCACTCACCTGATTGAGAGATATACTGTATAATGATCCTGACAATTGCATCCGGACGCAAGTTCAGATGCATTTATTGTTTTTAAAAGCTGGAATAGCATCTTTTGTAAGATAAGTATTCAGATTTTTGTTACACTCTGATGATCCTGGGTTCATTCTCCCTTACTGCTGATACCTCACCTATTACTGAAAGGATATGTGCAGCATGCTCACATCCGAAGCTGAAGTATTTTGCTTTGGTTTTCTCCGGTTTCTCAGGCGGTTTTTTCCTGAACGGCAGCCTGCCATGGAAACCTGATGATTTCGTTTACAGCTCGCCCGATGATGATATTGTTGTTCTGATGTCGGGTGATATTTATAACAGGCACGAATTTACAGGAACAGGTGAAAATCTGTCCACATCTGCGGCGCCTGCCCTGGTGGCCAGGCTATTCCTTTCTCAGGGACCCGGTTTTGTCAGTGAGCTTAACGGCGATTTTGCCATCTTCATACTCAGGCCTCTAAAGAAACAGGCTTTCCTATACCGTGATCATGTGGGCATTCGTCCGTTGGCATATACCTATAACAATCAGATACTCTCATTCTCATCGGACTTTATTGGTCTCAGCAGGGCATCATGCAGCGGTGAGGGCATTGATGAAGATTATTTTTTAAAATATTTCAGGTACGCTGATTACAGGAAATTACCATGCGGCAGGGTTATTAAAATGCCTCCCGGTCATTACATCGAACTTTCAGACAAAGGTATCAGAACAACAAAATACTGGAAGCCGGAGGAGATCAAAACAGATCACAACCTGAAGCATGAACAGATGATAACCGATCTTGGCAGCCTCCTGAAAGATGCCGTACATATTCGTTGTGACAGACGGTTCACTTCCGGAGCTCATCTCAGCGGGGGACTGGATTCAGGTATTGTTGCGGCCTTGGCCAGGAAGGAATACGCATCACAGGTACAATTTCACGGTTTGTCATGGTCACCGCGTGGCTCTGAAGCGACCGGTGCCAACGTGACTGATGAGCGTGAGCTGGTGACAAAAACGGCCGGGAAGGCCGGCATTCACCCTGTATTCTGTGAGTCGACCATTGATAAATTCACCGGAGCGTGGGCTTCATTTTATGAGTATTTCAATTTCCATGCAGAATATATAACCTCAGACGTGGCTGTAGAGTCGGGGATTAACCTGGTCTTCAGCGGCTGGGGCGGAGATGAGTTCATCAGCACAGGAGTAACCGCTATGGAGTCTGATCTGCTCAGGGAGTTAAGGCTGGGTCTTTTCCTGAGGCACAACCTGTTTTTCAGGCCAAAGCTGTTTGTTAAAAGAGTTATCTATTGTGTTGTTTTTCCTGCCCTGGGGATCCTGGACAGACCTACCGCCAGGGCGCTCAAGAACGATGCTTATTATCTCAGGAAGGAATTCGGGAAGTCTGACAGGAAGATGATTAGAGATTTTCATTTTAACACCTCGAGGCGGATATTTCATCTCAGGATGCTTGAGTTCTACCATCTGCAGCAGAGGTGTGAGGATTGGGCCAGAGGAGGCTACAGGAACGGGCTTGAATATCGTTATCCACTGCTTGACAGGCGTATCATTGAGTATATGATCGGGGTCCCGTCTGTGTTGTTGTGCAAGACAGATGAATTCAGGCCCGTCCTGAGGATTCTCGGGAAAGAGCTCCTGCCGGGTGAGGTGTTACGGAATTATTCAAAGAGAGATCCGGTTTACATCGAAACAACGAGAAAGCTCTTCCGGGATGCAGCGAGGATTAACATGGACGAGGCGGAGAGCTGGAAGTCGAATCCTGATCTGCATTTTGTTGATTTCGCTTTGCTTGAAAAGGATATTGCAGGGTACAGGGGAGGAAGTAAGGAAATTGATGAGGAGAGGCTGGCCAGGACACTTACCTATCTAAAAGGTATTCATGAGTTCAGCAAGAGATATCATGAAAAGGTGGAGGCAGGAAGCGGAGAGTAATGAATTAAAATGAGGAAATTAGCTTTGTAATGAATAATAACACTAATCCCGGAAACAAGGGATCAATGAGGCGCCAGGTCGGGCCCGCCGGTTCACCGGCACCTGAAGGAGAGACCCTGTATGCCAGGAACAGCAGGACCATCTCCGGACGTTTGCATGATGAGCTGGTGATGATGGATCTGGATCAGGGGAAGTATTTTTCTCTGAATCCGGTGGCCACACGCATATGGGAGCTGCTGGAGACGCCGTCTGATATTGCTGAGATATGCAAAAGGCTTATGGATGAATATGACGTTG
>JAKPOU010000057.1 GCA_029547705.1 Bacteroidota bacterium
GTCACAGAGAGGAAGAAACAGATGCTGTAAACAATTCTCAGCGGGATGAATCTGTCTCTCACCAGGAATCCGCTCAGGTCATCCAGGATTGGCTCTTCGCGAAATATAACCGAGACTGCGAAGAAGACAATAAAGGGAATAAAGTGGAGTGCATTCCATGGAGAGAATTTCAATCCGGGCCTTGTCATGTGCCTGATGTACAGCCAGAGCAATGGTCCGTAGGTGAATGCAAGGAAGGGGAATGAATACATATCCAGGACCGTGCGGTTAATAAGGGCAAAGATCATCTCTATACAAAAGAGGAACACCCATGCGGTTATTATCCTGCTGGCGGTTGTAAACGGTCTTCGCGTCGCAAGAAGCAGCCCGGCGAAGAATGATTGTGTTATCCCTATATATAATACTGGTTCGATAAAATCCATGCCTGTCGGAATATGCAGCGAAATTAACAAAAGGATTAAAAAATACCTTATATTTAAGACAGCAGGCAGGTAAAGAAGATCACGCGTTGTTAAATTGCCTGCTGATATCGTGTCAGATGTTGCGCGGTTGCTGTTCAAATAAAATCATATATTTGTCTCCAAAATTTTACAGAAATGAAATTACTCGAAGGAAAGACAGCAGTGATCACAGGCGGATCAAGAGGTATAGGCAAGGGAATGGCATTGCGCTTCGCTGCCGAGGGTGCCAATATTGCTATTACCGATATAGTTGACAATGAAGAATTTGCCGCTACTATCAGGGAGATATCAGCTCACGGTGTAAAGGCTAAGGGTTATATTTCAGATGCTTCAGTTTTTTCTGATGCAGAAAAAGTGATTGAAGAGATAGTGAAGGATTTTGGCACTGTCGACATCCTTGTAAACAATGCCGGGATAACACGTGATACTCTCCTGATGAGGATGACAGAGGAGCAGTGGGACCTGGTGCTGAAAGTAAACCTTAAATCGGTCTTCAATCTCACCAGGGCTGTAATCAGGCCGATGATGAAGCAAAGGAACGGTTCAATCATCAACATGAGCTCAGTAGTGGGTGTCAGCGGCAATGCAGGGCAGGCAAACTATTCAGCCTCCAAGGCAGGTATCATCGGGTTCACCAAGAGTGTTGCCAAGGAGCTTGGTTCGCGCAATATAAGGTGCAACGCCATTGCACCGGGCTTTATACTTACGGAGATGACAAACAAGCTTCCGGAAGATGTAAAGAACGACTGGATAGCAAAGATTCCCCTGAAGCGTGGCGGACAGACCGGGGATGTGGCGAATGTGGCTCTTTTCCTGGCTTCTGATCTCTCTTCTTATGTTTCCGGCCAGGTCATCAGTGTCTGTGGCGGTATGGCGATGTAACAGCTGCAACCTGACAGATTAATGCAGACCTGGGCTTCAGGAAGCTCCACAATCGTAAAACCTGACTGATGCATTTTGATAGATTTTTGCAGGCCAGAGGGGCATGACCTGCTTCCAGAAAAAGTCATTTAAAAATCCCCTGAAAGCTCATTTACATTTCGACAGAGGATATTTTAACCAATGCTTTAAATTGTTATCATCTGCTTAAGTAATTTATTATATTTGCACCGGCA
>JAKPOU010000046.1 GCA_029547705.1 Bacteroidota bacterium
CAGAGAGATACGAGTGCAGTTCCGTACCTCTTGTCAATTGTCAGAGACTCCCTGATGACGTTTGGTTCTCCCAGGTAAAACTGTGAGAAGGTTCTGTCATGCAGGTCATGGAGAACAGTGTAGAGTCTCTCTTCAAGAGCCTCCATATCAAAGTAGCCGGCCAGTTCACAGACGAGGCCTCCGACCTTTTCCTCACAGGTGTCATCCGTGTAGAGCCACGCGAAGATGATTCCGGCTGACACGTGCTCACCGTAGAATCCGTTGGCTACTGCCATGATCGTACAGAGTTCGGAGCCGAATGGTGGCATGTCAACCTCTCAAGTGACACCAGCCTTGAGGTTGCAGGCAGCACCGAAGAATAGTTCATAATGTTGTACTCCGATATACCTGCATCATGCAGCGCCATGTGATATGAACCGGGATGGATGGCATACTCGCTGCATCCTGAACCCTTGGTAACGAAAAACTCGTTAGGAATTCTGTTTTGGTGGACTTTAATCATTTTGTTTTTCAATACTTTAGATTTATACCCTTCATAAGACCGGAACAGGCGAATATACCAAAAATAAAGAATCAACATAAATACTACGGCATAATCGGTTCGGACGGGTATGGGTTTGCAGGATCCGCGAAGGGATGTTATGTTTCAGACACTTGCCATAGAATGGACGCGGGAGTATCTGATCACTGTTGCGGTGACATACATTTTCCCGGCGCTGTCAGGTTTTATTCCCGCGAAGCGGTATTAGTTCTCATTCCTGTGAAGCAATATCAGTTTTCATTCCCGGGAAGCAATATCAGTTTTCATTTCCATGAAGCGCTGTCAGTTTTTATTCGCGGGAAGCTGCCGAAAAAAATATAAATTGTAGGACTTAAAAACAGGATATGATCAGGAGGTTGATTTCAGTGGTGTTTTTTCTCCTTCCCGCAGTTTATAATGCAACAGCTGAGGTTCAGGAGATTGGCACGCCGTTCATCAGGAACTTCACAAAGGCTGACTATCGTGCCAGCACTCAGAACTGGGCTGTAGCACAGGACGCAAGGGGATTCATGTATTTTGCCAATAATGACGGACTCCTGGTTTATGACGGGGTTCAGTGGCACCTTTACCAGATGCCCAACTACTCTATGGTCAGGTCAATTCTGATGGGTGCAAAGGGGGAAGTATTCATTGGAGCCTATAATGACTTCGGGAAAATGGTGCCTGATGCCGGCGGCAATCTCTCTTTCCAATCCTTCAGGGAACAGATCCCCGAGGAATACAGGAATTTTGACGATGTGTGGAACATATTTGCATTCCGTGACAAAACTGTGTTCCAGTCATATTATGCAGCCTATTTTTACCGTGATGGCACACCAATGACAGTTGTGACAGCTCCGTCACGGTTCCAGAATTCTTACAACTTAAGAGGCAGGCTGTTGTTCAATGATACTGAATACGGACTTTTGGAGTTCGATGGAACCCGGCTTGTCAGACTTCCCGGATGCGAGTCGCTGAGCGGAATAGATATCTGCTCAATTCTCCCTTTTGGATCCGGGAATGAGATGATGATCTGCACCCTGGGCAATGGTCTGTTTATATATGACGGCGCGAAGCTTCGGAAGTGGGACGCGGCACTCGACAGGATACTGAGCCGTGATCAGGTATTCAGCGCTACAATGATATACGATGATTATTACGTGATCGGAACAATCCTTAACGGCGTGATGATCATTGATCTTGAGGGGAGAATAGTTCAGCACATCAACAAGAAGAATGGCTTGCAGAACAACACGGTGCTTGCCCTGTTCACCGACAGGAACGGTAACCTTTGGCTGGCTCTTGACAACGGCATTGACTATATGACTATTAATTCACCTGTCACCTTTATCCGAAGTACGGAAGGCTTTGGCGCCGGATATGCATCGGTTATCCATAAGGGGAAGCTCTACCTTGGAACCAACCAGGGGCTCTATGTAAGGAACTGGTCAGAAAGGGAGGCGGATGACGATTTCAGGATGATACCCGGAACCTACGGGCAGGTGTGGTACCTGGGAGTCCATAACGGTGTACTGCTCTGCGGACATAATAACGGCACCTATCTGGTATCCGGAGAGAAGGCTGACCTTATCAGCCGAGTCTCCGGCGGATGGAAATACATGGAACTGAAAAACCACCCGGGATACCTGCTGGGAGGTACATTCAGCGGAATGATACTTTTAAGGTGGGAGCAGGGCACGTGGAAGTT
>JAKPOU010000059.1 GCA_029547705.1 Bacteroidota bacterium
GTATAAAAGCTGTTGCTGAAACCGTCAAAGGTATAACCGTTGACACCCTTCAACCCGGTTGTAACGGTAAATGTATATTTTTTATAATAGTCAAGCGCGGAGGCAGTTGTGACTGTAACCCTCCGGTTGCTTTCTGAAAGAGAATACTGAACAGGGGCCGGGAAGTAAAAATATCCCTGGTAATCAACCGGATTCAGCTCTTCCGAAAAATCGACAACAATAGATACAGCTGCCAGGTTCACATTGAGCGGCCTTGCCGGAGGCATAAAGGGCGCACCGTTGACTGTGACCGAGGTTATCTGCATTTTACCGTTCACGGTTGTGAAACTGTAGGTCACACCCGGAAAAGTCTCCCGGTTTGCGCCCCGGAGCGTTGAGGTGATCTCAAGGGTATATTCAGAAAGGTGATCAAGGCTGACTGAAGGCTGCAGCACTACTGTCCTGTTGTTATCAATGAAGGTAATAGCTGCAGGTATTGCCGTTATGCCCCCCTTCTTCAGGAAAACGCTTTTTTGTGCTGTGGCGGTGTCAAGTGCACTGCTGAACTCAATCACTGCATTCCTGTCTACCGGAATATCTATCAGCGGGTTATTGAGGTCAAGGTAAACTGTTCCAACTTTTGCCCTTACGAGCTGAATCAATCCGGGTTCACCTCCCGGATCATTCCTGTCGCATGAAAAAAGCAACAATGACAGAATGATAAACCATGCTCCCGTTAACCAACTGCGCATAATATTCCCTTTTGAAAAAAAGGAGGGTCCGGGCTCTTGCCGGGACCCTCCGGTTTAGCAATTAAATATGATTCTACGGTTTCTCCGAGTTATACATGAGTGTGATTTCATTCTCGGTAAGAGCCTTATGCCATATACGAATGTCATCAAGCTGACCCTTGAAGTGGCTGTTATCAGGATTGGCATAATCAGCCCAGTCATCGGTGATGGTTCTGTTATTCCTTCCCTGAATGAAGCCGAGTGCCCACTTGTTGCCCTGTGCATTGCCGGCGTACTTGAGGCCGGTAACGCCTCTCTTGTCACTATCG
>JAKPOU010000008.1 GCA_029547705.1 Bacteroidota bacterium
ACAGAGGTCATGAATGACCTCTCCCGGAGGAGAATTATCTGATAGGGAGATGTCCTTGTCTTTGACAAGGGGTATTATTCCTATCAGCATTATGCAGACGGGATCTGCAAGTTCAAAGTCATTCCATTGATATTTCCACGAAAAAATTTTAAGAAGGCTAAACTACTCTCCAAATTCGTCATTCCACTGTCCGAATTCTCCCGATCAAGAATCAAACAGGATATTCAGGTTTGGAAGCAACTGCTGGATACACTCCTCACCTTGTTCGACCGAATTGACGAGTATGCCACCATTCGATCGCTCATTGAAGTTGTCTTTAAAGTTGCGAAGAATGCTTTGTCCTTGAAGCGATTGCATCGTTATACAACCCGATCTGTTGAAAAGGTGGTTGCTGCAACTGTACTTTTACTGGGGACCGTCATTTCATTGGGCTTTGACTCAAAAGACGGCTTACAACGCCTCGCTGAATGGTAATTTTGGGAGGGGGCTATTACTGTTTACTCCCAGATGAATGGGGGAACATCTGAAATGTTGAATCAAATGATGAAATATTCGCCGGAGAGCGTGATGAAAGAGGAGGGATATCCCAAATCCTTTGGCCTCCTCGAACTGGCAGGACGTGGTGTTGGTGGGACTACAGGATCCGGTATTTTCATGATTCGATGTCTGGTTGCCGGTATATGGGTCCTTATTCGCTTCCTTCATGGGTCATTGTTGCTTTATCAGTCTCCTTATGTGCTACTCTCTCTTGCTGCCTGCTACAGAGAAGAATGATTACAGAACCAGAAGCATCTGCCTATTTTTTATACAACAATGATCCTGCTGATAATGGAAGGTGAATTAATGAGAGAGAATGTCCTGATGGCCGTTGCAATCATTGTTTTTTCATGTGTTCCCATCATCCAGCTGTTTGGTGGTATCTGAACAACTCTTTTTTCACGGTAATTATTTCCCATTTACCTGCCAAAGATCACATTCGTCCATGACAAGGACAAGAGACCAGCTGCTGAGTCAATGGCAAAATAATCCCCGGATTCGCGGGATATTTTCTAAATCATGGCGTTCATGGAACTGGGCAATCAAGAAGAATCTTTGGAGCCGGTAAAACAAAGGGAGGCAAGAGGGTGACCGAAAAAATGTGCCCGTTTGATAAAAAACCCTGCATCAGAGATCAATGTGCAGTTTTCAGGGATGATCTCGGCAAGTGTGCATTCCTGCTGATCGGAACGTCATCAGATGGTCATTCATATTCCCAAAGGAGCTCGGAGGATCAATCCCGGGGGAAGTTTAAAGCCCATCTTTTTGAATAAACCTGCGGGGATAAATAAAGGGACGGTGCTGTGACAGCCCAGATAGATTATAGGATCCTAGTGTTCTGAAAAGTCTGGTTCTCTTACGATCTTGTTTCAGGACATTCGAGGATGTTTACTCCAAACAGCACCAGCAGCAGCAAATAGCCTTTCCACAAACACCTCTCCAGATACGATTATGTCTCTTTCCCAGTCTCCAGCCGGGGGGTGTTTCGCATACAAACTGCACCTCCCGGGGTTGAGGAGGGAGCAAGAGGGAGATATTCGGGAAAATCCCGCTCGACCCGGCCTGACCTTTTTCCTAAAAGAGACCGGATCAATAGTTCTCTGCTGGGATGAGTCCCTGAAAACGGAGAATACAGGAGAGAGGAAAACAGGTATCGGTTGGACAGAACAATGTGACACACTACCCAAGAAATATGACCGTATCCATTCCAATGATTCCAGTGACAGCCCAAGGCAAATATTATAGCCCCCTCCCAAAATTACCATTCAGCGAGGCGTTGTAAGCCGTCTTTTGAGTCAAAGCTCAATGAAATGACGGTCCCCAGTAAAAGTACAGTTGCAGCAACCACCTTTTCAACAGATCGGGTTGTATAGCGATGCAATC
>JAKPOU010000001.1 GCA_029547705.1 Bacteroidota bacterium
ACATCACGAAAAACCAGGTCAACACTCCCCGGAATAAACCGGAAAACCGGGTTGAAGAATAAAATCAGTCAACTTACCGAAAAGAAAGAAGACCCAAAGGTGTATCTTTACACTCAATTATGAGTTTATGAATTAATCAGGTTAAGAAACCAGGTTTACTTTGATATAGAGTATTTTATTAAAATTTTTCAGGAAATAAAACAAACAAAAGAGGAGATACGGCCTGATTTTTTAAATCCAACAATAAAACAAGGTGGTACAGGGCCAATTGCTGGTCAGGTTGTTTATACTCCGCCAAAGGGTCAGCTTATAATTAAAGAAAAGTTAGACAACCTGGTAGCTTTCTTAAACGATGATGAAAATTTCAAGATGGATTATTTAATTAAAATGGCCATAGCACATTATCAATTTGAAGCTATTCATCCTTTTCGTGATGGCAATGGCAGAACAGGTCGGATCTTTAATATCAATTATTTGACAAAAAGGAACTTACTTGATGTGCCAATACTATTTTTAAGCCGATATATTCTAGATCACCAGAAAGATTATTACTCTTGTTTATCAGGGGTTTCGCAAAGAGGCAACTGGAAGGACTGGCTATTATTCATGTTTAAAGCTATTGAATATACATCCATAATTACTTTCCAAAAAATCAATGAAATTGTATCAGCCAAAGATTCAATTTTAGAGTTTATCAGGAAAGATGCCAGGAAAATGAGAAATCCTGAAGACTTAGTACATGCCCTGTTTACTCAACCCTTTACTAAAGTAAGCCATCTGGTTGATTCAGGGATATATGCTGAAAATACTGCAAGGGATTATTTAAACAGATTATGCGACATACATGTTCTTGAGAAAAAGGTAATTGAAGGCCGTCATTATTATTTGAATCTTGAATTATACCGCATACTATCTGAATAAGCATTCCAAAAAGTAAAGTTATTCTGGTGCCGGTCCTGATGCAAGTATTTTCACCAAATCGGTATAAATCCCTGAAATCTTTTACAATTATTCTGTTACAAAATAAACCAGTGCAGACAGATACAAATCTGTCCAAATCTGTGGAAAGCCTCATAAGAAGATCATAACCAGGGGGTCGTTGGTTCGATCCCAACCGGGCCCGCCACTTCCATAATGAGACAAGCATTATACGTTTTGGTGTTTCAATACTTCTCAAAGCGTTAAGCAGATATACATTCTCAAATCATAGTGTTTCTGCTGGCGCAGTCCAATTTGATTCCCCATAATATTGCGGTAAATGCAATACCCTGAGATTCATTAAATGAATATTCAGTAATTCCGATATAAAATCCTTAATCTGCATACAGAGAAACCGGTTTTTTAATTCAGCCTTTATCTTGTTGTGCACCTTTTATTGTAAATTCACAAGGGAATAATCAATACCAAAGGGAATAATCAATACCAAATAACTAACAATACTGAAGATGGAAAGTATAGCTGACAGAAAAAAAGCAAGGGAACCGGACGTACCTCAGCTTTTAAAATCCGTATTGCTGAGAACCGGTGATATATTGTTGACCTACCGCAGAAATGTCCGGCACATGATGCCGGTAATGAAAATTCAGAAAGCTGTTCTGTGTTCCTTATCAGTCATTATCGCTGCTCTGATATCATGTGCATCTGATAAAGAAAATACAGAGAACGAATCATTGCTAATTCAGGAACAGGGTAGTTTTGCCGTGGGAGGAACCGTAATTTCCAATCCGGGCGTTTTTGATCCCTACAATCAGACCCCGGCAGGACAAACCTTCCATGGTGACCACGCCTATGTCTTTTATCAGATCCCTGCTAAAGCCCGGAAATACCCACTGGTGATGTGGCATGGAATCGGTCAGTTTTCCAAAACATGGGAAACAACACCCGACGGAAGGGAAGGCTATCAGAATATTTTTCTTCGCCGGAGATTTGGGGTATATCTTATTGATCAGCCCAGAAGAGGGGATGCAGGACGGAGTACCATAGCCGGCACCATTGAACCGACACCCGACGAACAGGGATGGTTTGGCACTTTTCGGATAGGTATATGGCCCGACTATTTTGAGGGTGTTCAGTTCGCCCGTGACCAGGAGACTCTCAATCAGTATTTTCGGCAAATGGTGCCCAACATAGGGCCGATAGACATAAATCTGAATGTCGAAGCGGTTTCTGCCCTGTTTACCAAAACAGGACCGGGAATACTTGTATCCCATTCACATTCAGGAGGAATGGGCTGGCTCACCGCAATCAGGAATCCAAATATAAAAGCTATTGTCTCATATGAACCGGGCAGCGGCTTCGTATTTCCGGAAGGGGAGGTTCCGGAACCGATACCCAGTTCGGGAGGCACACTGGTGGCTGAACCTGTTCCTATGGCTGATTTTCTTAAACTGACAAAAATCCCGGTAGTTATATATTATGGTGATTTCATACCTGAAAAGCCTGACCCCAACCCCGGTCAGGATGGCTGGAGAGCACGCCTTGAAATGTCAAGGCTGTGGAGAGACTGTGTCAACAAACATGGTGGCGATGTTACAGTGGTGCATCTGCCGGAGATCGGGATCAGGGGCAACACCCATTTCCCGTTCTCAGATTTAAACAACGTTGAAATCGCCGACCTGATATCAGAGTGGTTAAAGCTGAAAGGACTGGATTAAACCGGGGAAAATTCAGGGTACCAGCTTATAATTATTTAAGAAAGTTCATACGGGACTAAATAACAACCGATAAGCTTAATTTGAAAACCACACGGAAAATCACGAACTTCGTTTTCAGCTGATGTATGCCAACAACGGCCTTTCTCAGAAAGAACTTACAGCCAGGAAGTCTGCCGGTCAGATGAAAACAGCCAGTGTGTCGGATTACGAGATAAGGAAGATTCTTACATCAATCAGATTTGATCTATGAACTTTACGAATAAAGTAGTTATTGTTACAGGTTCAGGCAAAGGCATCGGCCGTAGTATTGCCCTGACCTATGCATCGGAAGGTGCAATGGTTATTCTTGCTGAAAAGGATCCGGAAACAGGTACTGATGCCGAAAAGGCGATCAAAGCCTCAGGTTTTACGGCAGTATTTATCAGGACAGACATTTCTGATCCGGAGGACATTAAAAGAATGGTTGGTGAAACTGTAAGATTGTTTAATACCATTGACATTCTTATAAACAATGCAGGGATCTCAGAATGGGCGTCCCCATATGAACTGCCCGTTGAGGAATGGGATAAAGTAATAAACACAAACCTCCGTGGTACTTTTCTTTGTTCCAGGGAAGCCGCCATGGTAATGAAGGAACACGGAGGAGGTTCCATTGTGAACATTGCCTCGACACGAGCTTTCATGTCTGAACCAGACTCCGAAGCCTATGCCGCTTCTAAAGGGGGTATCGTTGCCCTAACCCACGCTCTTGCCGCCTCATTTGCCGGTGATCATATCAGGGTTAACTGTATAAGCCCCGGGTGGATTGAAACTGGTGATTATACCCGACTCAGGGAAACTGATCACAAACAACATTATTCAGGACGGGTAGGCAAGCCGGAAGACATAGCAAAAGCATGCCTGTATCTGACAGATTATGGTAACGATTTTATAAACGGGACCAATATCATAATTGATGGCGGTATGACACGGAAAATGATATACGAATAGAAGCTGAAGAAAAAGGACTATACCGTCAGGCCCGCCTGAACGAAAACACCGCCTGCCCATACGGAGAAAAGCCGCCAGGAATACCGGAACCATTTGAATCAGTGAGGCCGGCATGACAAAATTTTTTAAACCTAGCTAAACAAACCCTGTAGCTGAATTGTTTATAGCTCTGATTACAGTTTCTTTTAATCCGGAGAAATTGCCTGATGGTTGAATTCATTATATATCATAAAATCCAGCATCTTGTTCGATGAATTACAGACGCTTATGAAATAATTATACCTGAACGACATTGTCTTATAAATTAAAACAAAATGAAAGGCATATTTCCGCTTCTGCTGCTTGTTTCCACAATCACATTACATGCACAAAACCCGGTGTGTTATGTTTATCACGGCTGCGGTGGCGCCACCGTAGCTGCCTACCCGGGAGACCCGCAATGGACAAATATAACCTATGAATTTCAGCGGTTTTTCGAAGGTAACTGGGTTACTGTCCATCAGACAATTGAAAACTACCACCTGGTTACTCCCGGTGATATTTCCCTTGCAACCCAATACCGTGCAATAATGCGCAACAATGAGACCCTCCGGCAGATCATTTCAAACAGTGTAATTGTTGACCCTGCAAGATTCAATGAAGCTGTGGCCAGGCCCGAACCTAAATTAACCTTTTACTGGGGAACCATTGCCACAAACTGGTCAAACTACCTTCGTGTACAACCAACATCATTGCCTAATCTGGACGGAATGCGGCCGCCATTCACCTTTACCATCAAAAAGAAGGACGGTTCCGTTGTGGATCAGAAATTATCAAGCAACCTTGTAATTTTCGACAGAAACATTGAAGCGAATCAGGAATATGTAGTTATTGTTAAGGATTATTGCAATCAGGTTGACTCAGTAACCGGGAATATTGCATTTGCAGCCAGGGGCCGTGTAGTTGACGTAAACTGCAGCGGCGCAAGCGTGGAACTATACAATGCTTTCGTCGGAGAGAACTTTAACGGCCGGCTGCCCCTGACTTATGGCCTGGCGCCGCTTCATGACACCATTCTTTCAACTGCTGTACCCCAAAGTATTATTGATGGAATCAGCTATAACTACTCTGAAGGACTAATTACAGGCCTGACAGAAAAACGCTATGTGCTCAGTGCAAAAGACAGGTTCGGGGTGATTTCAAGATATTCTGTAATCAACACCGGTATAGACTACCCCACGGCGGCCTTGAGGGGCTATGGTTCATATGGCGGTTTCTGTGAATACTATGTAAATCTGATGGGCGTTTATCCGGAGCATGGTGTCCGGCTGGCCGGAACCAGTGATCCATATATCTTTACTCCCGGACTGACCGCAAACAATCTCAGGTTAGGGAAAACATATGAAATTGTAGTACGCGACAGCTGCGGAAGATTAAGTGAGCCGACAATTATATTTTTCCCGGCCGTGGATCCTGTTATCACCTCTGTTGTTGTTGATACAGAAGATTGTAAAACAAAATTAACCGTACATGCACAAACCTGTTCCGATACCCCTGAATATATGCTGAAAATCTCCCGGGGTAATCCGGGCGTGTGGCAGCCTTCAAACATTTTTGTATATGAAAGCATTACAGGTTGTGACACAGTTTTTGTCAGAGACGGTGACAAGGTAATATTTCAGGAAATATGTACCGGCACTCTTGAGGCAGATGTTCTTCTTTATCCTGTTTCAGATATCTGCGGAAGTCCTTATGAATTGTACGTAGGTGCCGATAAAGGCTTTCCTCCCTACACATTTGAAATAAGTTCTGACGGGATAAATTTCTCTGACCCTACAGAATATGCTGTCTTTAACTGGCTGCCGCCGGCAATATACACGGTAAGGATAACTGATGCCTGCGGGAATACATTTGTTACCAGCCCCGAAGATGGAGTTGCAGGTGGCTTGTTCGAGGTAACAGAATCAGGATTCATGGGTGAATGTGGCAGCTCAGAAGGATATCTTCGCATAAATATTGATCCCGGTACAGATATTCCGGTGAATTATCCGCCCTACAAATACTCTGTAAAGGAGATAATCAGCGGTTCAGGATACAATATCAGTTATGGCAGTGTTATTGCCAGCGGTGAAACAACTGATACGGATTTCTTTATCTACGATTTGCCGGGCAGTAAACGTTATGGCATTTTTATTACCAACGACTGTGACGATCCGTTTACACTTAAAGACCGGGCATTCAATGATTTTGCTATTTCCGGCTGTAATCAGTTTGTAACTGTCTGGAATCTTGCAATTCCCGGCGGGGCAAATACGGAAATAACTTTCAACGTGGCAACGAGAGGCACAGTTGCCTATACCTGGGAAACCATACCTGCCGCTTATTCAGGTTCCGGAACATTCAGCGGACCGGAAGCAACCATAAGTAACCTGCCTGCAGGTGCCATAATTCGTCTGAATATTCAGCCTGAAAACCTGGAAAGATTCTTTATTGACGGTGGTATTGACCGTAACAGGCTGACACTGGTCGAAAACTGGGGCAGCACAGCCTGGACAAGTATGGCATTGGCATTTAGTGGTTGTGCGAATCTTCAGATAACTGCCGTAGATGTGCCGGACCTGTCAGGCCTTACAAATATGGCACTGATGTTCCAGTATTGCACTGCCCTGGATTCGCCTGAAAATATCAATACCTGGAATACGGCTTCCGTTACCAATATGAGCTATATGTTTGCCGGGGCCACCAGTTTCAACCGTGACATCGGTTCATGGAATACATCATCTGCTAATGATATGAGTGGTATGTTCAGGAACGCAAATGCCTTTGACCGGGATATTGGCAACTGGAACACGGCTGCTGTAAGCAGTATGAGTGAGATGTTTGCCTGGGCCTACAGCTTCAACCGGAACATCAGCTCATGGAATACATCTTCTGTTAACGATATGAGCGGTATGTTCCAGGGAACAATCGAATTTAACGGGGAAATTGGCAGCTGGAACACGGGTGCTGTTACCAGTATGAATGCTATGTTTGCCGGATCCGCCGGTTTCAACAGCGACATCAGTTCATGGAATACATCTTCTGTTAACGATATGAGGGATATGTTTGTGGAAGCTTCCGGTTTCAGCCGGAACATCGGTTCATGGACTTTAAACCCCGGAGTTATGCTGGAATATATGTTTGACGGCAGCGGCATGAGCTGTATTGACTATTCCGCAACACTGGCAGGCTGGTCTGCCAATCCAAATACTCCCTTAAACAGGGTACTGGGAGCAGCAGACATGCAATACGGTACTGCTGCCGAAGCAGCAAGGACTTATCTGACAGAAACACTGGGATGGACTATAGAAGGTGATTCCTTTGCAAACGAAAGCTGTGAAGGACTCATAACAGGCATCACAGACACAAATTCAGGCGAGCTGAAAAAGATTACCGCATGGATGGAAAGAGACGAGATTGTAATTAACGGAATTACTGAAAAAGCTGTTGCTTTACTATACGACTTAAAGGGGAATGCAATATGGATAAGAAAAATTGGAGAGACTGGGACCAACAGGATAAATGTCAATGGTCTTATCACCGGAATATATGTTTTACTGGTCAATGAAAATGGCAAAGACAGCAGCATCAAACTCTTTATACCAGGAAATTAGATCACCGGCATCCGGACAGGAAATCCCTAATGCCGGTATGATCTTCCGGACCGGGTTTACCTGCGGGAAAAAAGTCGTATAATAAGCGGAATTAATTTCTTTCAGAAAAAAAAGATATATTTGCTCTGCGATTACAGGTTCCCGGGTCAGTCAGATACAAACCCGGGCGAAGAGGGAATCCTGTGAAAAACAGGAGCTGTACCCGCAGCTGTAAGTCCTGCAAGCGTTCCGGCATACCCTGCCACTGTTAAACTCCAGGTGAGATGGGAAGGCAGCCGGAACAGGACAAGCCAGAAGACCTGCCTGTAACATGCTTCGTAGCTTTCGGGTGAAAGGCAAAGAAGGAAATCTGCCATGTTTCCGCCCCCGCCTTTTAATTATTTCTACGAAGATTTTTGCATGTGAACTGCATCGCCATTAATGATGCACTTGTCGCAATGTTAACGCAAAGAATTATATGGCGGAAATGATTAGAAAAGCTCTGTTGTATTTCAGGTCAGTCCTGCCGGCAATATTGTTAATAATAACTTATAGTACGGTTATGTTTTCACAATCCATTGCCGATACCATAATTCAGATACCCGATGTGGTTGTAAGAGCTTCCAGGTTTCAACAGTTCAGAAGTGATATTAAAACAGATGAATTTACTTCTGAAGAGCTCAGCCCTTTTGCAGGAGAATCACTCGGACGTTTCCTTATCAGCAAGACAGCCCTGAATGTCAAGAGTTATGGTGTTGGCGGTGCTCTGAGCAACATTTCCCTGAGGGGTACATCAACAAGTCATGTTCAGGTCAACTGGAACGGTTTTCCCATCAACTCGGTCACCCTGGGTTCGAGTGACTTTTCATTTATCCCTGTTTCCGGATTCGATAATATATCTGTTGTTTACGGAGCTCCCGGAGCTCTGTATGGAAGCGGCACATTCGGCGGGGCCGTCAATCTGGATAATAACCTGAAAACGGTGAAGGCACTCAAGGGATCTGTTAATATAAGCTATGAGTCCATCGAAACAATTAACGGCAGCTTATCATTTACCACCGGGAATAACAGGCTGGCATGGAAAGCCGATGCATGGGGTGCTCTTTCAGGCAATGAGTTCAGCTACTATGACTACATTAGACAGACTGACAGAAAGCAAACAGACGGGCAGTGGCACAGTACAGGTACCGTTCAGCAGTTCATTTTCCGCCTTTCCCCGTCATCAACCATTGAGGCAGGATTCTGGTACCAGGTAAAGGCCTTTAATATCCCTTCCCGGATAGGATCGGTATCCTGGGAGCATCAGAGAGATTCAACGCTGAAATTCTTTACCGCCTGGAAAAAATCGGGTCACCGCTGGAGCCTGGAGGCAAAGACGGCTGTGTTTAAGGATCATGAAAGATACACTATGAAAGCATCCGAACAGGCGGAATCATACAGCATAGATTCAAGGATCAGATCCGGTCAGTACTATGGTGATGTAAATTTCAGGTATCATGCCGGCCGGAACATTTCGGTAGATGCCGGCCTGATCGGTACTTTTATCAATGCGGATGTGTCAGCCTACGGGAACAGGAAAGAGGAAAGAGGACTGACGGCTTTTGCCGGAATAAAATATGACTTGGACCGGTTCTCAACCCAGGCGGGATTAAGAAAAGAGTGGAATTCTAATTTTCATTCAGGTGTATTGTCTTCCTTCGGCATGTCGCGGGAAATGATAACTGACAAGTGGAAACTGAGACTCAATGTTTCACAGAAATTCCGCAAACCCACATTTAATGATCTTTTCTGGATGCCGGGAGGTAATCCTGATTTAAAGCCTGAAACCGGATATTCGGTCGAAGCAGGCTCCTCAGTAACGGTCTTTAAAAAAGAAAAAGCCGTTCTTTCAGCCGATGCGGGCATTTACTGGTCAAAAATAAACAATATGATCGCATGGCGGCCCGACGGGATGTACTGGACTGCCATGAATTACCAGAGAGTATATTCTGCCGGAATGGATTGCAAACTGATTCTGGATGTGAAACACAGAAAATTAAAATACCGTTCGGCGCTTAATGTAATGCTTAACAGGCCGGATGTACAGCCGTATGTGTCAGGTGAGCATGAAAAAATGCTGTATTCACCCCGGATTATCACTTCATGGGAAAACAGTTTGTCAGCGGGAATATTTGATATGGCTATTGATCACCATTTCAGTGCAGACCGTTTTTATGATGACAATTCATTGCTGAAGCCTTACCAGCTTCTGGATATGAAAACAGGAGTGAAAATCCCTGTCGCAAACGGACATCTGGGTATTCATCTTAGTGTTAATAATCTGACAAATACCACCTATGAGCTAATCAGACTATACCCGATGCCGGGCCGTTACTGGTCAGTCAAAATAAACTATACCTTTTAATATCCTTTAATTCTATCTAAAACAATGATTATGAAAAAAATCAGATTGAAAACCCTGTTTCCCGCCTTTGCCCTGATTACAGTGCTCCTGCTGGTGTCATCATGTGAAAAAACCGTTGATGACCCGCCTATTACTATTAATAACCTGAAGGGTATGTTTGTTGTGTGTGAAGGGGTCTTTGGACAGGCAAACGGTGATATTAGTTTCTATGATTCAAAGACCGGGCAGACTACAAAAAATCTTTTTTATTCTGTCAACGGAATGGAACTCGGCGATGTCGTCCAGTCATTTGTAATAGCAGATACTCTCGGATTTATCGTTGTTAACAATTCGCAGAAAGTAACTGTGGTAAACATGAAGGATTTCAAACTGGTCAAAACCATTGATGGCTTTTCCTACCCCCGCAGTATTGTCCGTGCTGATGAGAACACACTGTATGTATCAAACGGAAACGGATCATCCGATAATTTTATTTACAAAATTAACCTGTCGACCCTGGAGATAAGCGGATCCCTTGCGCTCAGCACAGGACCCGAAAAGCTCATAGCTGCCGGTTCAAAAGTATATGCGGCTATTTCAGGAGGATGGAACAATGACGGCAATACGGTTATTCAGATCGACCCTGTTACTTTCTCTGTAACCGGCACTTATACCGTAGCTTCGGTTCCCGTGGATCTGGTATCCGATAAAGACAACAATGTATGGGCCTACTGCAAAGGTATTGCTGATTATACAAACTGGCCGGAAGTAAGCTATACGGATGCCGGGATAAGCAGGATCAACATATCTGCCAATACGGTGAGTTCTTTCCCGGTCAGCACCATGAGCGCCCCGGGAATCAATAATATCGCGGCAGGAAAAGATGGCAGCACGATTTATTTTCTTAACGATGCTCTTTATTCCATGCCGGTAACTGCAACTGAATTACCGGACACCAAAGTGGCTGATCAGGAGTTTTATGGACTGAACGTGGATCCTGAAAGCGGCAATATTGTCTGTCTGGATGCAGTCAATTCCAAAGCTGTTGTTTATAATACCGCAGGGGTGAAGCAATTGGAATTCGAAACGGCAAAGTTTCCCTGTTCAGTGGTTTTCAGCTATTAGGAAACGACTGGCGGTCATTAAGAGATTCAATGGTGACTCCCTCCCTGAATTGCTGCAGGACCAAGGGGTCACCTTTGAATTCTTTTTTTAATTGCTCAACAATTTCTTCTGTATGAAACCCGGGAACCAGTGTAGTCCTGAACTGATACTGTACTCCGGAAGTTCTTAAAATACTGACTGATTCTGAAATACGCTGAATAAGGCGGAGACTGGAGGATCCGGTAATCTCATAATACGCGGAAGATTTAAGCAATGTCTTGATATCCATGGCAACAAAATCGACAAGTCCGGCAGAAACAAGCTCCTTCAGCATTACCGGGTTACTGCCATTGGTGTCAAGTTTGATCCTGTAGCCGGCATTCCTGACAAGTTTAATAAACTCGGGGAGATCGGGATGAACAGTCGGTTCTCCTCCTGAAATAACCACACCATCTATCCATTGTTTGCGGATATTCAGGTAAGAAAGTATTTCTTCACTTTCTATATCTTCTGTTTCATTGAACAAACCGGGAAGGACCAGGGAGGGATTATGACAGTATCCACACCGGAAATTGCAACCCCGGGTAAAAATCACAGCAGTAATCATTCCCTCCCAGTCAATCAGACTATGTTTAAGAAACCCGCCGATACGCATTAGCGGGATTTATTTAATTCCGGAATCAGAGACGCCTTTTCAGGGATTCCCTGATTTTCCTCCATTCCCTGATCTTCCTCCATTTCCTTATTACCGGTGTCCGGCCTGAACAGTTTCCTGTCCTTAAATTCCTGCTTCTTCCCTTTGTTCCATTGGTTAACCGGCCTCATATACCCGACAATCCTGCTATATACGTCAGTTTCCGAATTACACTCAGGGCAGCTGAAGTGTTCTCCCGGAATATAGCCATGTGAGGGACAGATGCTGAAAGTCGGAGAGATGGTTATATAAGGAAGGTGAAAAGCCTTTGTTATTTTCCTGATCAGGTTTTTTGCAGACATGGCCGGCATATTTGTATCCCCGGTAAAAACATGAAGAACCGTACCACCGGTATATTTCACCTGAAGATCATCCTGCAACGATAATACTTCATAAATATCATCAGAATAACCGACCGGCAAATGAGTTGAGTTTGTGTAGTAGGGTGCAGCTCCTTCCTTATATGCCTTCTGGTTTGCAGTGATTATATCCGGATACTGTATTGTGTCAATCCGTGCAAACCTGAATGCAGTGCTTTCAGCCGGAGTAGCTTCGAGATTATAAATATTGCCGGTTTCTTCCTGAAATCCTTCCAGCACATTTCTCATAAAATCCATTACCCTGATGGCAAAAGACTTGCTTTCCGGATGACCAATATCTTTTCCGAGGAAATTAAGACAACATTCGTTCATTCCGTTTATTCCGATAGTTGAAAAGTGGTTTTTCCAATAGCAGTTAAATCTTTTATAAATATCACGCAAGTAAAATTTTGAATATGGATACAGGCCTTTTTCTGTATAATTCTCAATTGTTTTACGTTTTATCTCGAGGCTCTCCCGTGCAAGAATCATCAGGTTTTTAAGCTTTTCAAAAAAGTTATTCTCTGATATTGCTTCGTAGCCGAGTTTGGAAAGATTAATAGTTACCACACCAACAGAACCCGTAAGAGGATTGGAAGCAAATAATCCGCCTCCGCGCTTGATTAATTCTCTTTTATCAAGACGAAGACGGCAACACATGCTTCTTACATCATCAGGCTTCATGTCAGAATTCACAAAATTGGAAAAATAGGGTATGCCATATTTTGCAGTCATTTCCCAAATTGAATCGTAATCAGAATTATCCCAGTCAAAATCCGGTGTAATATTATAGGTTGGTATTGGAAAAGAGAACAGACTTCCCGCTGCATCACCTTCGAGCATTACTTCTGCAAAGGCCTTGTTCAGCAGGGTAATTTCGTTTTGAAAACTGCCATATACATCTTCCTGTATCTCACCACCCCATACAATCTGTTCCTGTTTAAGAAAATCCGGAACATGAAGATCCATTGTAATATTTGTAAAAGGGGTCTGAAAACCTACTCTTGTAGGTATGTTCATATTAAAGAGAAATTCCTGGATGCATTGCTTAATTTGCTTATAATCCAGATTATCCTTCCTGATATATGGAGCAAGCAAGGTATCGAAATTTGAGAAAGCCTGTGCTCCCGCAGCCTCACCCTGCATCGTATAAAAGAAATTTACAATTTGTCCGAGGGCAGTCCTGAAATGTCTTGCCGGTTTTGTCTGCGTCTTCCCGTTAACACCCCTGAATCCTGACAGAAGCAGGTCCCTCAGGTCCCAGCCGACACAATAAACACTCAGAAACCCGAGGTCATGAATATGGAAATACCCCTGCTTATGGGCTGAGGAGATATTCTCAGGATAGATCCTGTCAAGCCAGTACTGTGAAGTGATTGTAGTGGAGATATGCTGGTTCAGCCCCTGAAGGGAATATGCTGAATTGGCACTTTCATTGACCCTCCAGTCAGATATACCAAGATAATCGTCAACAACTTCAATGTTGGAAAATAATTCCTGTGCATTTCTTGCCAGCTCCCTTTGTTTTCTGTACAGGATATAAGCTTTTGCCAGTTGAAAATCACCATCTTCAAACAATGTCCTTTCAACCTGGTCCTGTACAAGTTCCACTGTAGGTAATTCCCGGATTTCTAATTTTGACAGTTTTTCCAAAACATCTGCCGATAATCTGTTCGCTTTTGCCCTGTCAGGACGGCCGATGGCGCGTGTTGCTTTAAAAACAGCATTTTCAATTTTCTCGCGGTTGAAGGGTACAACATCGCCGTTACGTTTAATGATTTGTGAAAAAAATAGTTTACCATTCATATTAAATGAATTTAAGATTAGTAATGGTAACCTGCGGGGGATTCTAAGAATGCCTGCAAATGGCAGAAATTCAATTGCTTTTCGCCCGAAAGCTACGAAATTTTGCATCGGCAGGTCTTCTGGCTTGATCTGTTTCAATCGCCTTCCCACTCCTCCGGGAGCAGTGGCGTAATGATTGAACCTTGAAATAGAACTTACAGCTACGGGGATAGCTCCGGATTCACACCGGATTCCCTATTAATCTTATAAGAACCGATTGCAGAACAAAAATAACCATATAAAGTATCAGACACATTTTAAATTATCCAGATGAATGAATAAGTTATTAACATGGCTCTCCTCCGCCATACATACATGTCTTAAATTTCTCTTTATACCTGTTTCGTGTGAACTTTTCAGGTGATTTTTTGTTTTTCCCTTAAAAGGACAGACGCGTGAAATCCAGGCCAGGCTATATCCTATTTTTCATTCTTGTCTTGCTTATAACCGGCAGAGAAGTGAGAAGTCAGGAAATAAGCTATATCAACATCCCTGATCTCGACAAACTGCTGAAAGCACCGGAAAACAAACTTTATGTAGTCAATTTCTGGGCTACCTGGTGTGCACCCTGCATAGCGGAGCTGCCGGGGTTCCAGAAAATATCAAAGGAATATGATCCGGAAAAGGTCAGCTTTATAATGGTCAGCCTTGATTTTCCGGGCCAGGTTCAGAAACAGCTTGTCCCCTTTCTGAAAAAGAACATGATCACTCTGGATGTACGTGTTATGACCGATCTTGATTACAACGCGTGGATTGAAAAAGTCGATCCTTCCTGGCAGGGTAATATTCCTGCAACATTGTTTTTCAACAATTCAAGGAAGACAAGATTTTTTCATGCCGGAGAAATAGATGAATCCGGTTTAAGAAAGTTCATCGACACCTGTTTAAATTAATTATGTAAAATAAACTCGTAATGATATGAAAAAGTTTAGCTGGTTATTTGCAATATTGTTAATGGCTTCCGTCTCTGCGGAAGCTGCCGGACCATATCAGCCGGGTGACTATGCGTCGGATTTCAGCCTTAAAAATGTTGACGGGAAAATGGTTTCTCTCTCCCAGTTCCGGGATGCCAGGGGCTTTATAGTAATATTCATATGCAATACCTGTCCGGTAGTCCGGCAATATGAATCAAGAATTATCGACCTGCATAAAAAATATGCAGACAAAGGTTATCCGGTAATTGCAATTAACAGCAATGACGTAAATACATCCCCGGGCGATTCATTCGAGGAAATGCAAAAGTTTGCCGCAGAAAAGGGATTCGGATTCAACTATCTGTATGATGAAACACAGGAGGTTCTGAATAAGTATGGAGCCACCAATACACCTCATGTTTATGTCCTTTCAAAAAAGGACGGAAACAATAAGGTTGAATACGTTGGTGCCATAGACAATAATACTGAAAATCCTGATCTTGCCGATAAAAAATATGTTGAGGATGCAGTCAATTCCCTTCTAAGGGCAGAACCGGTCGCAATCACAAAGACCCGTGCAATCGGTTGTTCTGTCAAGCTGAAAAAAGCATAATACAAGTTATCAATATTTTTGATATGCTCATCAGGAAAGTTTTCCATGGTTTTTCCTTATGAGTCTTTTGTGGTGACACTCAGATGTCGGGATTTGAGCTTAGCGAAAATCAAATAACAGATTATTAATAATATATGAGCGTTTTTTAATCAAAAAGTGCATGTGTCCGTATCTCATATTCAAAGATTCATGAATTTATGAGCAAATTTATTTCGGAACATTAAATGACCGTCAAAGGGTTTACACAATTTGAAATACAGCATAGAAAGAAAAAAAGTAAGATATAAGTTTGAAAATCAATGTACCCTCTTAGTGCGCATTGGTTATAGAATTATTATCATTCTGTGTTTCCAGATAAGAGTCCCTCTTACAAGAGCTGCATAGGAATAATTAAAGAGTATAAGTCGAAGCTTATTGGAAGTTAAATAAGTAACTATCATGGATAATATGTATAAATTATACTTCTTTGACTTGGGTGAGTATATACTTAAATTTATATTTGTCCGCACCACTTTCACAGCATTATATTTCTGGTTAGACGTAAAATAGTTTGATGCGATAGCCCGTAAAGTTTTGTTTGGATGGTGATCGCAAATGAAATAAATTATTCGAAAAGCATATTTTCTTTATGCATCTGGTTATATACAACAAGTATTGATCATCAGAAAATGCATAACAGGATGAATATTTTTTTATCGTGAATATGTTAATTGAATTAATCATAAAAAACTAGATATTTAACTTTTTTGACGTGATGCCTGGGATTTTCGACCTCCTTCAGAATCTGCAACATTATTATTCACGTCATTTTCATTTATAAATGCAAGACTGAGCAATTCAAAATTACAATTGACCCTTTACACATAAATCTAATAAACAATCTTTCAAAACTTTGTTCAATTTTCCTGGAAACCCAGGTTTGTTTACATATTTTAATCTCATAGAGTTAAATTATGTTAAATTAAGTTATACTCATGAAAAAGTGATTTTATTTTACCAATAATTCAATATTTTTAAAATCATTAAAATTCTACTGACCATAATATAAATTTTAAAAATCTATGAAAAAGGGCTTATTAATTATACTGTTACTTATTGCATCTTTATTCTTAAATGCACAAAAGATAACAGTATCAGGAGTAATTACAGATTCCCAGAATACCCCACTGCCGGGAGCGACGGTACAGGTTAAAGGAACAACAACAGGGGTCTTAACTGATGCGAACGGCAGATTTACGGTGGACGTTTCCAGTTCTGCTGACATACTCGTTATTTCATTTGTCGGTTACAATTCAGAAGAAGTAATTGTAGGTAATCAAAAAACAATAAATGTCATCCTCAGTGAAAATATTCTTGGACTCGAAGAAGTAATCGTAGTCGGTTATGGAACCCAAAAGAAGAGCGATGTAACTGGAACTGTTGCTTCTTTGCCAAAAGATAGATTGGAAATGGTTCCAAATCTGAATATTGCCCAGGCAATTCAGGGTGCCGTCCCAGGGGTAATGATCCAAACCTCATCTGCTGGAGCCGCATCAAATGAAGTAATATTAATTCGTGGCCGAAATTCAATAAAAGCCAGTAACGATCCTCTGATTGTTGTTGATGGTGTTCCTTACGGAGGGCAGATTAGTGATATTAACACCAATGATGTACAGTCAATTGAAGTTCTGAAAGATGCTTCTTCTGCAGCTATTTATGGTTCCAGGGGGGCTAATGGGGTCATATTGATTACCACTAAAGAAGGACAGGAAGGAAAACTCTCGATCTCATACGAAGGGAAATATTCGGTACAGGACTTTATTAATATGCCTGACATTATGGACGGTAGAGAATTCCATGATTTTAAACTTACAAGACATCCCGGGATACTACTTACTCAGACTGAACAAAATGTTTATGATTCTGGAAATTGGGTGAACTGGATGAACATGATTCTACAAAAAGGTCATAGCCAGCAACATAATCTTTCATTTTCAGGCGGTTCTAAAAATACTAGTTACTATATTGCCGGAAGTTACATCGATGTACAAGGTCTAATTGTAAATGATAATTATAAAAGAATTACAAATAGAATCAATATCGATACAAAATTCAATAATTGGCTTTCCTTTGGCACCCGTACTCAATTTTCATTTGACGATCAGAGTGGGCGTTCACCATCAATTCAGGCCGGATGGCAAATGAGTCCACTTAGTATACCGTATGACAATGCAGGTAATCTAACAATATATCCCTGGCCCGAAGATACTTATTTTCAAAATCCTCTTGCACCTACTTTATATAAGGACGTGGATAAATCACATCAGATTGTTTTAAACAATTATGCTGCTATTGATGTACCATTTATACCAGGCTTAAATTATAGATTGAATGTAGGCTTTAGATTCCGTTTTCTGGATAAAGGTTATTACGCTGGGCGAGATACTAAAGAAGGATTGGAGGCACGAGGACGGGCCAGTACTGACCGTAATCAATTTAATAGCACGGTTATAGAAAACGTATTATCTTATTCACGAACATTTGGTCTGCACAATATATTCGCAACCGGAGTATTCAGTTTTGAAGGTAACAAAACAAGTTCAAATAGTATGAGCGCCTCAGGATTTCCTCATGATTTCCTAACATGGTATTCTTCTTCGCAGGCAGAACTGATTGTTCCGGCTTATTCTTACAATGAGAACTATCTGATCTCTCAAATGCTCAGATTTAATTATTCATATGGAAGTCGATATTTGGTTACACTGACAAGTCGCCGAGATGGTTATTCTGGTTTTGGAACCAAACACAAATGGGGGATTTTCCCTTCGTTTGCTCTAGGTTGGAATATATCAAACGAAAGTTTTTTCCCTTGGAAAAATATAATTAACGAATTAAAACTCAGAGCTTCCATAGGATATAACGGAAATCAGGCAGTTTCAGCTTATGAATCAATATCAAGATTGAGTCAGTTCAATATGGTTTCTAATAAAACTACTGTCCCGGGATATAGACCTAGTAAGTTAGGGCAAGATGAACTCGGATGGGAATCCTCAAGATCGATAAATCTTGGACTTGATTTTGGTATATATAAAAACAGGATCTCTGGAGAAATCAATATTTATAATACCAATACAACCGATTTGCTTTTAGACCGATCCATTTCAGCTGTCCATGGAATTACCAGTATTACTCAGAATATCGGAGAGACTAGAAATATTGGTTTAGAAGTTTCCCTGAACTCGAGAAACATAATTAAAAATGATTTCTCATGGACGACGTCAGGTAATCTGGCCTTGCTGAAGAATAAAATAGTATCATTATATGGCACATTGGATGAAAAGGGCAAAGAAATTGATGATGTTGCAAACGAATGGTTTATTGGTTATCCAATTCGAGTTAATTTTGATTATGTATGGTTGGGTACCTGGCAACTTGAAGAAGCAGAAGAGGCTGCTTCATGGGGATCACAACCTGGATTTGTAAAACTATGGGATGCCGATGGTGATAAGACACTCACTGCTGCTGATAGAAGAATTATTGGCCAAAGGGATCCTAAGTTTTTATGGGGTTTAAATAATTCATTCACCTATAAAAATTTCGGTCTTGACATTTTTGTTCACGGCATTCATGGAGTAACAAAAAGAAACACATTGATGGCAGATGCAACTTTCGCAGAAACACGTCAGAGCACAACAAAAAAAGACTGGTGGACTCCAACAAATCCAACAAATAAATGGGTTATGAACCATTATGATGCAACCAGAATGGGGGGTATCACTGCAGCTTATTATGAGAAAGCAGATTTTTTACGCTTAAAAGATCTTTCTTTTTCTTATAATTTCTCTAAAAACGTTCTAGAAAAGCTAAAAATAACAAATCTGAGAGCTTTTATTACTGGACGTAATTTATTAACCTTAACAAAATGGAGTGGTCTTGATCCCGAACTGGACAGCCAGACATCAACTCCACTTCAAAGGGAATTTGTTATAGGATTAAATACAAGCTTTTAAATATTTATAGTAAGACTAGGAAAATCATAACTATCATGAGTATAAAACATTTATTAATAGCCATAACAACAGTATTCATATTTGTAAGCTGTAACGAAAGTTGGTTAAGTGAAAAACCTCCACATTTGATAACAACTGAAACTCTTTATACAAATTTAGCCGGATTCGAAACAGGTCTCAATGGATTATATGGTATGGTTAGAATGGAAAGAGAAGGCCGTACAGGTGCGAATGACTTGATTGCGGACATGTTTATGAATGGAGTTGATAATCTGGTTACTAATCACAGAGATGTTGGTTTTTCTATGATTTGTGAAAGATGGGGAGATCTGAATAATCCTGAAAATGCTCATTACATTGGTGTTTTTGAATGGCTTTATAGTATAATAAATGCAGCTAATACAATTATAAATCAGGCGGAAAAGAAGGATAATATTGATTGGTCAGGAGGAGGATTTCCCGCTGAAGAAAATAAGAACAGAGTAATTGCAGAAGCAAAAGCTATAAGAGGCTGGGCCTACCGGCATTTGACTTATTGTTGGGGCGATGTTCCATTGAGCCTGGAAGAATCATTAGGCTCGACAATAAAAACAAATTGGACACGTACACCTACAGCTGATGTTAGAAAACAGATAATCTCTGATTTTTTATTTGCAGAAAAATATATACCTGTTGAAGGTTCACTTCAAGGTAGAATAACAAAAGGAGCTGTACAACATTATCTTTCTGAAATGTATCTGGTTAAGAATAACCCAGATAGTTCGTTATATTGGGCAGATCAGGTAATTAATAATCCTGCCTACCAACTAATAACATCCCGATATGGAGTGAAAAGCAACCAGCCGGGTGTACCGTTTATGGATATGTTTTACGAAGGTAATGAAAACAGAAATCAGGGAAACACTGAAGCTTTATGGGTTTTCCAGTTTGCAATTTTTACTAACGGTGGAGGAAAGTGTTTAATGAGACGGCATCACGGCAGCAGATATGCTGAAATAAATATTAGTGGGGTCAGACCTTTACAAGACACCTACGAAAGAGGAGGCAGGGGAAGATCTCGAATGTCATTTTCAAAATGGGCTCTTGAATTATATGAACCCCAGGATGACAGAGGCTCACATTATGCAATCAGAAAATTTTTTATTTTAAATAATGCTGAAGATAATGCTCCTTATCCTGCAGATCGACTACCTCCAGGATACCAATATGGTGATACAATCTGGCTTGACTGGTCAAATGATATTACTTATGAAACAAGGGCAAGACTTAATTGGCCTTTTTCTAATAAAACAAATGGTACTGACCCAAGTAATGTATCTGACAGTTATCAATATAATGATCAGATTTATCTCAGATTAGCAGATACCTATCTCCTTAAGGCTGAAGCTCAGTTTAAATTAGGTCTATCTGAAGAAGCAGCAAATACAATTAACATTATTAGGAGGAGATCCAATGCAAGCGATATTACTGCTGGTGATGTAAATATTGATTTTATTCTTGATGAAAGATCACGCGAATTAATACTCGAAGAACATCGCAGATATACCTTAATTCGTACACATAAATTGCTTGAAAGGACGAGGGCTTACAACAATAATGGAGGTGGTCTAATATCTGAAAGAGATACTATATTTCCTATTCCTCAACCAGTGATTGATGCAAATATTTCACAATCTATGCCTCAAAACCCAGGTTGGAATTAGTCAGTATAACAATGATACTTTAAAGAATCTATTTTAAAAACAATTTTCATTTTAAATTTGAATTACTTCAAATCTTAACATTGAGAATTGAAACTTAAAAAATTAATTTTTACTGGCAACTTCAGTAATGAGCTAGCATGAATAAATTATGAATAGGATTAACATAAGAATAATATTCTGGACTATATTATTGTATGGCTTAATTGGAGCTCAAGCAAATGCCGGAAAAATAATATATCCATGGCGAGCAGTTCCAGCAATAGTAAAATGTGGAAATAATTTTAGCATACTATATGATAACGAAAGATCAATATTGATTGATTCAGTTATTTTAGAAGGACCTTATAATAAGATTATTCTGAATATAGATTCTGTTTTAATTGGCAAATTTGAATATGATCCTTATTCCCATTCTTCTACCAATAATGAGATATGGGTCACTATTCCAGACTCAACTCCAGAAGAATTGTATGATTTGATAATTAAAAGCGGGGGAGAAGTACAAAGGTCCCTTAAATCCGTGAAGGTGGTAAAGGAATTCAAACCAAAACATTCATTTATTCATATATCCGATTTACATGTATCACGTCAATGGGTTGGTACTCCTGTAAATGGTTATGCAAAAGAATTGGAACTACTTAATGGGTTTTTGAAAGTTGCCAATATAATTTCTCCAGATTTTATTCTTGTAACAGGAGATAATATTCATAATTACACAAGAATAAACGCTGATGCTACAGGGTGGGGTGGCACACTTATTACTGACGCAGGATCACGGCCACTGGTAGAAGAAAAATGGAGAAATTATTTTGAAGGAGCGAATAATTTTCTTGGAATTAATGGATTTAATTCACCTGTATTCTCTGTCACAGGCAATCATGACTTTTATGGTGTAGACGAGAATGACCATAAAGCTAAAGTTACTCAGTGGAACTCCTTATGCGGTAAACGTATTTATGGCTTCTCATATGGTGAAACAAGAGTTATTGCTGCTGACGATTTTATGGGTGATCCTGTTACTGATATACCGGCTACTTCTCCAATGTCTGGCCTTCAGGGTAGGTTTTTTACTTCTTTCTTCAATCAGAATGGTTCAGGCTTATTACGCATTATGGCACAGCACAGGCATGACAGAATTGATACGTCATTTTGTAATAAGTACAAAATCAACATTCTGCTACATGGTCACAATCATAAGCCGTTTGTAGAATCTGTCGGAATTACACCTACATTAAGCACACGCCCTGGGGCTGTATGCAGAAGTGGTGTGTTAGATACAGAAGCTGAACTAGGATTTTTCAGGCTATTTTATATCGATGGAGACAAATTTACATATACTGAACCACTGAGATTTTGCAAAGACCCTACTAAATCATATAATGAACTAGATCTTAATCTCACAATTGATTTTGAAAAACCAAATAACGGTTCTTCAGATAAAAATAAAGCGACTTTAAATAATAAACTCGGAGTTGATTTATCTGATTGTAATATCAGATTTATTATGAAAAAAGGAAAGTATCAGGTAACTAAGGGATTTATTTTCCAGGTGATTGAAACTAATATTTATTCTATTGTAGACGTTAGAGCAAATATTCCGAATGGGAAATTAACCGATATTACTATTTCAACCTTAAAATAAAAACAATTATAATACACCGCAAAAAACCGGAAAGACTACCGGTTAATCTGAATATATTACGATCAGGAAATCTGTCTGCGACTGATACATCCGGACAGCAAGTTTAAATCAAGTGAATATCTCAATTGAATAATTTCATCTTTTCTTCATAATACAAGTCTTAACTTTGCCGTGAATAAGGAAAAAACGATTTGAGATTTCAATAAATGGTCTGAAAACAAGCCCGGTTTAAACAGATAATGAAGCAGACTTATCAGGTATCAATATAAGGAGAACCGCAATGAAACTAAAAAAGATCGGTAAGAGTATCGTTATGCTTCTGATAATAATACCGGTTTCTTCACTAATAACAGTGAATGCACAGGAACTGAAGGCCGGTCGCGATCCTGTAATGCTTCAGAGGCAACAGATGGAGCAGAAAGAACAGGAACAGAAGGCACAGGAACAGAAGAGGGCAGAACAGACGGCACAGGAACAGAAGGCCCAGGAACAGAAGACACAGGATCGGTTGCGCACCAGGGATCAGACAAATGGTGAAAACCAGGTCCGGTTGGGCGGACAGACAGGGGAAAGAGCCAATGCTTCCGGCAGTCAGTCACAAACAGCCCCGGGAGGGAAAAGGGGGTCACAGCCGGGGGGCACCAGTGCCGTCCCGGCAAAGAAGATCCAGGGTGCAAGGCCCGACTGGAGCAAGGCAAAAGGAGCCCGTCCGGCATCTATTGAGAGGCCTTCCGGCTCGAGGATTCCAAAGGGGGCAGGCAGGCCGGCAGGCGCCAGGGGCCCCGGCAGAAGGTAAATTCACATCATCCGATTATCATGAGACCAGAGAGGCTACTCCAATATATGATTGTCTGCATCCTGGCGGTGCTGACGCTGACACCTCACAGCACTGCTCAATCAAACCCGGCAAGTGCTTTCACACCCCATGCCGGAGCAAACGACTCTGTTGCAGGAAACAGGCTGAGCTCATTATATGCCGGCAGTGGCTATGGCAATAATCTGTTGTATCTCGGTACCACAATGTCACAGGGCAATAGCTTTGGCTATGTTTCGGCTGCATACGGGCTTAAGGAGAAGCTGTATCTCTCGGCAACAACTTATACCATCAGCGGGCTCTCGCCATTTATCGCCTTCTACAGCCTTGACCTGAGCTTCAGTCACACTTTCAACTCATGGTTTGACATAAACACGGGTTTCTCACGGTATAATGTGGCAGAAAAACTCAGAGACACGCTCTTCGGCAATTTCAGCTATGCTTACGCGACTCTCGGGTTTGACTGGAGGATACTCTACACACAGCTCTCTGCCGGGCTGTTCATGGCAGACGGGACTCTCCCCTACGTGCAGGCCAGATTCTCAAGATACTTTGAGACCCGCTCTTTCGCCCGAGACAAGGCCTTTTTCTCCATTGACCCCTACGTCAATATACTGGCGGGAAGCACATTCCATACTGAATCATCACAAGGTGCGACCGGGACGGGTATGAATCAGGGAACAGGAACAGGAGCAGGTATAGGTTCAGGCACATGGAAGAGGGAGAGGAAAGGCAGGAACCATCCTACCGGAACAACCATCACCAGCTCTTTTGGCCTGATAGAACTTGATCTCGGGCTTCCCGCAGCCTTCAGCTATGACTTTTTTACCCTGGAGCTGGAACCCGGTTATATCATCCCACTTTATCCCGGGAAGGAGCTGCCACGGAATGGCGGATTCCTGTTTCAGGTATCCCTTTTCTTCAGGATTTTTTAATTTTGAACAATGAACATACTGATCGTTGAAGATGAGAAGAGTCTGGCCGGTGAGATTGCACGCTACCTGACAAGGGAGAATTTCCTTTGCGAAATTGCACATACCGGAGCTGAGGCATCCGAAAAGATTGCTGTCAACCTTTATGACTTTATACTTCTTGACCTGGGACTGCCTGACTATAACGGCATAGACCTTATCAGCGAGGCCAGAAAGATCAGTTCAGAGAGCGCATTCATAATCATCACTGCCCGCGGCGCGGTTGAAGAGAGAATAAAAGGCCTTGACCTCGGCGCTGACGATTATCTTCCAAAGCCCTTTGCCCTGGCCGAGCTGCATGCACGTATCATGGCGGTAGCAAGGAGGAAGTTCCGCATCAACTCACCGGATATACCACTCGGCAGCTTTACTCTGATTATCTCTGCAAGGAAACTTATGTCCGGTGACCGGGAAGTGCAGCTGACCAAAAAGGAGTTTGACCTGCTCTATTACCTGGCCATAAACAGGAACAAGGTTATGACGCGGCACCAGCTCTATGAACATATTTGGGGAAATATTCTTGATGATCAGTATGACAGCAATTTCATCGATGTTCATATTCGGAATATCCGAAAAAAACTGAATGCCCATAGTCCGTCGCCATGGCTGGAAACAGTCAGGGGGGTGGGCTACAGGATAAGTAATGAAACTAAATGACTATTCGGGGTATAATGAAACTCCAGACAAAACTCGCACTCTTCAACCTGCTCTCGAAGCTGACCTTTTCCGCCCTGTTCATCGTCTTCCTTCCGCTGATAATTGAACATGTCAATATCAGACTCTCAGACAACGATCTGATTTACAAACGGGAAGAAGTCATTAACCTTATCTCGGAGGTAGGCATTGAGCCCTTCATCAACATTGATAATGCAACATCCTTCGGCAGTTACAACATCCTGAAAGAGGAGTATATCAGCCTTGAAAAAGCGGATGATGAGGAAGAGTGGAACTACATTGACGTCACCAGGCGAAGTATTGATGATGAGGTGATTGATTACCGGGTGCTTCATTACTCCCTGAAGGTTGACGGTGTTTCATACCTCCTGGAGATCGGCAGGAGCCTGTCAAGTATAACTGCCTCAGCCAGACATTTCCGGAATGTCATCCTGGTATTCCTGGCTCTCTTTATTGCTGTCACTCTCTTCTCTGACCTGACATATACGGCCAGGTTACTGCGCCCTCTCAAAGTAATCACCGGCAGGCTCGGGGATGCCTCCTCTCCATCTTTCTACACGGAGGGACCGCTGATTACATCAACCGACGACTTCATACAGCTTGACAATACTCTCAGGAAGATGATGAAAAAGATCAGTGAGTTGTTCAGGAAAGAGAAGGAAATCACCGTTAATATTTCCCATGAACTGCTTACCCCTGTCTCAGTGCTCCGCAGCAAGCTTGAGAATATGCTTCTTACTGAGAACCTTGACCCGGCAACGGAGACTGCTATTGAGGAATCGCTCAGGACACTACACCGGCTCAAGACACTTGTCAATTCACTGCTGATGATCGCAAGGCTCGAGAGCAACCAGTACCTGAGGGAGGAGAGCGTTGATATCTGTGAACTGGTAAGGGAGGTAACGGGAGAACTGGCACCGATGGCTGACGACAGCAGAGTGAGTATTACTCTTTCATGTGAGGCTGTTTATATAATGAAAAATGCCAACCGGTCACTCCTTTTCTCAATGCTTTATAATGTTGTCAACAATGCTGTCAGGCATACCCGGGAGGGTGGAGCGGTTGAAATCGCTGCCCGGAGGAAGGAAGGAAGGCTTGAAGTCTCTGTCTGCGACAATGGCGAGGGAATGCTGCCCGAACAGCTCAACCGGCTCTTTACACGCTTCAGCAGCAGATCCGGAAAGAAAGGAGAAAACACCGGTATTGGCCTTGCAATCACCAAATCAATTGCTGATTTTCATGCTATAGACATCAGGGTCTTGTCAGATCCGGGCAAAGGGACGCAGTTTTTTTTCTTTTTCCCCTGAATTTCACTGTAACTTCATCTTCACGGGTGCATTTTTGTTTTGTAACAAGAGAATAAAATTTAAACAGAACAAAAATGAGAAAGTTAATATTTTTAGGCGCTGCAGCACTTCTGATAAGTGCCGGTGTCACCGCACAGTCGTCAGAGCCTGAGAACCGGGTTAAGACCAAAAAAGAAATCAGGATTGAGGCCCGGCAGCAGGTAAGGGCAGATGAACAGGCACCGCAGACTGACCCGTTAACGACCAGGAAACAGACAAGGGAACAGCTCAGGACGCAGGATCCGTCAGGTGATCCGATCATGCAGCAGACCCGTTCACGGGAAAAGATCCATCAGCAGGCGCCGATTGGCGATCCGGCAATGAAACAGACCCGCTCACGGGAGAAGATACATCAGCCCGACCCGGAAGGCGGACAGGCCGGCAGGGCAAACAGGGCAGCCACATATGGGAAGAGACCCGGAGCAGCAGCAAACAAGAACCATAGCGGTAAAAGCCAGGCTGTTAACCCGCCGGCAAAGGCACCGGGCCAAACCCGGGGACCGGCCATGCAGGCCAGACCAGCTGCCAAAATGCAGGGCTCCACAAAAGGTATCAGGACCCACCGGCCGGCAGGAAGAGGCAATGGGGCAGGCCGCTGAAACCTTCAACCGCAGACTCTCCAACAGGATAAACCAGCCGGGGGAAATAGTAACTCCGGAAAAGGATAATTCGTCAGAGAAAAATTCTTTATTATTATGAAAAGAGGAAATAATTTGTAAATTCATATCGGACAAATAAGAGATATAACCGCATATGCGCCTCAGAATGTTTGCTTTTTTGATCCTGCAGATCATTGCACTGCAGGTTCCGGCACAAAAAGTGACAGTCAGCGGTTATATCAGTGATGCCGGAAGCGGAGAACGCATGATAGGCGCCGCTGTATACGAAAAAACTTCACTGACCGGCAGTACTTCCAATAACTATGGCTTTTACAGTCTTCAGCTTCCCCGGGGCGATCAGGAAATAATTGTTTCATACCTTGGATATGAACAGGAAAGCGTCCTGGTAAATCTGACCTCGGATACAATTATAAATTTTAACCTGGAACAGTCTGTCAGGGAACTGGAAACAGTAACCATCACAGCATACGGGAGTCAGAATAAAATCAAAAGCTCCGTTGTCAGCATGATTGACATCCCGATAGAAAAATTCAGAATGATGCCTGTTCTTCTGGGCGAGGCTGATGTTCTGAAAATTATCCAGTTACTTCCGGGTGTGCAGTCTGGCACGGAAGGTTCTGCCGGAATATATGTAAGGGGCGGAGGACCCGACCAGAATCTTTTCCTCCTTGATGGTGTGCCGGTATACAATGCCAGTCACCTTTTCGGCTTCATGTCAGTTTTCAATCCCGATGCCGTAAAATCCGTTCAGCTGTATAAGGGAGGATTCCCGGCAAGGTATGGCGAACGGCTTTCTTCAGTGGTTGATATCCGCACCAGGGAAGGAAATGAAAAGGAGTTTCACGGCAGCCTCTCCGTCGGTCTTATCGCATCAAAATTTACTGCAGAAGGACCGATTGTGAAAGACAAAACATCGTTTATCATTTCCGGAAGACGCACTTATGCTGATATACTGGCACAACCGTTTATAGCCATGGGCAACAAGGATCCCAATTATAAGTCTAACGGGGGTTATTTTTTCTACGATCTGAATGCCAAGATAAATCACAAATTCTCTGAAAAAAGCCGCCTCTATCTGAGTTCTTACCTTGGAAAGGATAAGGCATATCTCAGATATAAAGACACACCTGATTATTATGAGGATGATGGCCATAAATATGAATATACCGACAGGATCGGCATGGGATGGGGAAACATCATTACTTCCCTGAGATGGAACCTTCTGATAAGCAACAAAATTTTCAGCAACTCTACCCTTACCTACAGTAATTACAAGTTTGACGTGACCACTGAATACCTGACCAGGGATATTACCGCCAAAATGAAATATCATGACTACTTCAGGTATTTTTCAGGTATTGAGGATATTGGTGTAAAAACTGACTTTGATTACTATCCCGGGGCAAACCATACGGTCAGATTCGGTGCAGGCTATACCTATCACCATTTCAAACCCGGTGTTACAAGGATCAGTTTCAGCGCAAGCGATCTGGCAGGCGGCATAGACACCACATTCGGCGATCAGAAGATCTATGCCGGTGAATTGATTGCCTATGCGGAAGATGATTTCGACATCACAGCACGCATTAAAATCAATGCCGGATTAAGGCTGTCACTTCTCAATGTTCAGGATGCCGGCTATTTATCCCTGCAGCCAAGGGTATCATTACGCTTCCTTGCAACAGACGATCTGTCATTCAAGGCTTCATACAGCAGAATGACACAGTTTGTCCACCTGCTGACCACATCATCCGTCAGTCTTCCGACTGACCTCTGGCTTCCGGTAACAAGAAAATTCAGACCACCCCTGTCCGATCAGATTGCTGTGGGTTCGTATTTCCGCCTGCCCTGGCAGCTTGACATGACCATTGAAGGGTTTTACAAATCAATGGATTATCTGATAGAATACAGGGAAGGAGCCTCTTTCACCGGTTCAGCCACGGGTTGGGAATCAAAAGTTGTAAACGGTAAGGGATGGGCATACGGAGTGGAATTTCTGATTGAAAAAAGCCTGGGAAAAACTAGCGGCTGGATCGGCTATACCCTGTCAAAAACGCTCAGGAAGTTCGATGAGCTTAACTTCGGGAGAACCTTCCCGGCAAAATACGACCGCAGGCATGATGTCAGCATTGCACTGACCCATAAATTCAATGAAAGGATTGATATAGGTTCAGTATGGATTTATGGCTCGGGCAATGCGGTCACCCTCGGTATTATGGAATATTCACCGATGGATTATTTCATTCCCCGGTACTTCAGGGACGAAAAGATCACCGAGTTCCCTTACCGTAATAATTACAGGGCCCCTGCATATCACCGCCTGGATCTGTCACTTAACCTTCACAAGAAAAAAAATAAGGGGATACGTACCTGGAACTTTGCCATATACAATGTTTACAACAGGAGAAATCCCTTCTTCATATTCTGGGATGATGAGTATTTTGAAGAAGCTGATCCCTTCAATCCGGGAATGACTGTTACTACCGCCAGACCGGTGCTGAAAAAAGCCAGTCTCTTCCCGATCATTCCATCAGTAACCTATTCCTTTATTTTCTGAATACTGAACAAATGAAAAGAATACTCATATTTCTGATTGTATCTGTTCCCATTCTGCTGACAAGCCGGTCATGCATCGATACAATTGATTTCAGGGGTAAGGAAATGGAATCAAAGATAGTTATGTATTCACTGCTACAGCCCGACAGTACAATCAAAGCCTTCCTGTCATTCAGCAGAACATTGTTCGGGAATACATCCCCGCAGCAACAGATAACAAATGCTGTTGTAAAACTGTACCGTGACGGTGAGTTTATTGAAACCCTGACTTATGTTCCGCCTTCCGTACAAACGTGGTATCCGGAACCAACACCTTTTTCAGAATATGTTTCCGCCGGAGAAACAAAACCGCTTCCCGGAAGTGTTTACAGGATTGTTGCAGAGATTCCCGGCTTTAAAACAGCAGCTGGTTCGGCCAGCCTTCCCGGTATAGTGCCGATAGAGGGAATAGATACCGTATCATATACCCGTGATGAATTTTATATGTATCTGGGAATAAAAACCAGGTTCACCGATCCTGCCGGCAAAGATAATTTCTACATGATTTCAGGTTACCAGAAAACCGGTTACTATTCCGGAAATCCGTATCAGCCCTGGAATCCGGAAATACCTGTAAGAGTCTTTGAATATGAAATGGATATCAATGCTGACGATGAGCCTCTGATATACCCTTTCATGAATGATGACATCTTTAACATTTATCCCTATAATTACTTCAATGTCTTCAGTGATGAAATGATTCCGGGAAAGGGGTATGAACTTAATCTTAAAACCGACTACAGAAAAGTTGACACTACTTATTACGAATTTTTCCATCCCACTGTTATACTGCAATCAATAAGTGAGGATCTTTACCTTTATCTGCTTTCCTTTTCAAAATATCTTGACAGTTATGATGATTTTTTCTCCGAACCGGTACTTGTTTATACAAATGTGGAAAACGGGCTGGGTGTGGTCGGAGCAATTAACAGTTCAAAGATGACTGTTGAAATAGGAAAATACCCGGTTGACGGCATATTGTATTCATACGGCGACTAAACGGCAGAAACCGTTTTTTCAGTCATGAGGCCTGGCTGAAGCCCGCTTTCCGTTTCTTCTGCGAAAAAGGAAATATACCGGTACGCCCGTCATTATGAGAAAAAGACCTATCAGGGCCTCACGGGGCCTTGTAATGAAGGTATTGACAAACAGTCCGGCACAAAACAGAACAAATAATGCCGGCACAAGCGGGTAACCCCATACCTTGTACGGCCGGAAGGCATCCGGCATCCTGTAACGGAGTATAAAAACCCCTGCAGCCATTGCCCCGTAGAATATATAAACGGCAAAGACAAGCATGTCGGTCAGCTGGTCAAAGTTCCCCGAGAGAACCAGAACCGATGACCATATCCCCTGCCAGAGCAGTGAATTACCAGGCACATTCCGGCTGTTGAGCTTCCCGATGGCTGTAAAGAAAAGCCCTTCACGCGACATTGCGTAGTAAGGTCTTGAACCTGTCAGTATACTGGCATTGAGGCAGCCCAGGGTTGTTACAAGTATAAGCAGAGACATCAGGAATATTCCGGATGATCCCCCGACCCTTCCCGCCATCTCAATGGCAGCAACCTGATTACCCGCTTCATGAACACTGACGAGTTCAGGAACTGACATAACCGCGAGGTAGGAATAATTGACAAGAAGATAGATTATTGTCACTGAAAAAACACCAATAATAATTCCTTTCGGAACATTTCGCCTGGCATTCTTTATTTCGCCTCCGATAAATCCTGCCGATACCCATCCCTGATAGGCCCAGAAAGCCGCCAGCATGGCTGTCATGAAAGACGAAACGCTTACCCGGCTTTCCTTCATGCTGCCGAAATCAATAATTTCTGAAGGCCTCCCGGAAGCATTGGCCAGACCGGATACCACAATCAGCGCCAGACCGGCACATACAACAAAGAAGAGAACCTTGTTAACGCGGGATCCGCTTTTCAGTCCCGAAATATTGAGAAAAGTCAGCCCCATAATAAGCAAGATCGCAGTAATCTTTATCCCGAAATCACGGAAGGGGTAGAAAATTCCTCCGATACCCGCGTCCTGTAATGAGGGGAATAACTCCGGAAGAGGAACAATACTGTTTAATGACTGGACAAAGACGTAAGCCAGGGAAGAAATGGCAGCCGACTGGATCACAGTGAACAGGGTCCAGCCATACAGAAAGGAGAAAAAGGGATTGTAGATCTTTCTGAGATAGACAAACTCCCCTCCTGTGTCAGCCAGCATTCCGGCCAGTTCGGCATTGCTCAGGGCTCCGAAGAGAGTAATCACTCCGGCAGCAGCCCATGCCAGGAGAATCCAGGCGGACGACTCCAGGCCGGCAGCCATCGGTGCTATCTTTTTGTACACGCCTGAACCGATGATATTGGCAAAGACGAAAATTATAACATAACCCAGTCCGAGTGTCCCGGACAGACTTCGCTGATTACTCATTGGCACCGGTAATCCGGAATTTTAATTGACCAAATTAAGAAAAAAGTTGAATGAGGATTATGCTCTGATCCTACAGTACTGATTGATGGCAATATTATTTTTTGACAAATGAAGAAAAAAAGATAGTTTTAGCGCACCAAAAGACGAAGGCAGACTAATCCATACATGTAAATGGTCCGCCGGAATTCATGGTGCCGGATGAACAGGATATTCTTTCCCACCGGGGAAATCAGGCTTCATTGACAAACAGGATAAAGAAAATAAGTTATGATCAGTTTTTTACAGATTTTATTGATATTGCTTCTCAGGGCCGGTTGTTCACAGTTTATTCAGCAGGCAGAGCAGCAGGCCGGGCAAGTGGAGTATAGCTATCTGGTAAGACAGGCAGATCGCACACCGCAGATAAATGCAGTGTGGGGCAAGAAATTCTGGAACAGGGCAGAAAAGACAAGTCTGAAGAATTATATGGGAGATTATCCGTCTCATTTCCCAAAAACCCAGGTAAGAGTGAAATATGATGAGAATTATATTTATGTGACTTTTCGCGTAAAAGACAACTATGTCAAAGCAGTGGCCACCCAAACCAATGGGAGGGTGTTTCAGGACAGCTGTGTTGAATTCTTTTTCACCCCCGGTCCTGATGTGAGCAGAGGATATTTCAACCTGGAAACAAACTGTAAGGGTGTTTTTCTGTTTCAGTACAAGAACAGCAATAACAAACAGGCCTTTGTCGCCCTTGATGATGCCCGGCAGATAGAGATCTCGCATTCCCTGGAAGAAAATGTTGAAAATGAAATCACAAAGCCTCTGACCTGGATCATTGAATACCGTATTCCCTTTTCTGTTCTTTCAAAATATATGGAAGTGGATATTCCCGGACCCGGAGTTCAGTGGAGAGCCAATTTTTACAAATGTGCTGATATGACTTCCCATCCGCACTGGCTCACATGGGCACCTGTCGATTTTCTAAAGCCTAGTTTTCACCGTCCGGAATTCTTTGGCTGGCTGAATTTTGAATAAAAGGCTCAAGGGAGAGTCCCGGAACTGTTTATCTGGGTAAAAACACCACCGGCAAGGTGGTTAAAATACCTCTTTTCAGGATATGGGAGCCCAAAGGCTAAGGCATTTGTATATTTTTGATATACTAAACTCATTGCTATGCTTTCACTGACACTCCTGGCAAGCTTCTGCCTTCTTTTCCCTGCATTTCTTATCTGGCTTACAAAGAAATATTCGTTTTTTAAAAAGATAGGAGCCATTGTGCTGGCCTATGCCACGGGGATTCTTATTGCAAATATCGGCATACTGCCGAAAAGCAGCGATGCCTACCAGCAGGCCACCATAGGTCAGGACCGGGCATACATCCCGAAGACTGAGCTCCATGAGATGGCAGAAGCAGGAATACTGTCAAGAAGTGATGTGAGATACAACGGTATTGCCATGATTCAGGACAGTATGCAGAGTGCCCTGGTTCTGCTTGCCATACCTCTTATACTCTTTTCCCTGAATGTCAGAAGATGGCTTAGATTCTCAGGCAAGGGATTTCTCTCCATGCTCCTGGCCCTGATTTCAATTATTACAGTCGTTGTCACGGGTTATCTGATCTTCAGGGACAGGGTTGAGGAGGCGGAAAAAATAGGAGGAATGCTGGTCGGTCTTTATACCGGAGGATCAGTAAACCTGGCCTCAATAGCACTTGCACTTAACGTTGATCCGCATGCCTTTGTCATGACCAATACTTACGACATGATAGTCGGTGCCCTGTTGATATTCTTCTTCATCACTGCCGGGCCGGCCTTTTTCAGATTATTCCTGCCGCCCTTCGAAGCGCCTGTAAGCACAAGGGTTCAGAAGGCAGCAGCTGATGATATAGACAGGCAGCTGACAGAAGATTTTGACGACTATTCAGGGATATTCAGCCGGGATGTCATTATACCACTGCTGAGAGCCATCGGACTGTCCCTGATTATCCTGGCAATGGGACTTGCCGTCAGCTTCCTTTTTCCCACAGTGCCGATGACAATATCGGTGATACTGACCATTACCACACTGGGCGTGGCAGCCTCTTTCATCAGACCGGTACGGGAAATCAAAAAGACCTTTCAGCTTGGTATGTACTTCATTGTGGCTTTCTCCATTGTCATTGCCACCAGATGCGACCTGTCCATTATTTTCCAGGCGAAATACCTTAATCTCCTGTATTTTGTAAGCTATGTTGTATTTGGCTCCCTCTTCCTGCATCTCCTTCTTTCATGGATATTCAGGGTTCCTGCCGAAGACTACATGATTACCACCACCGGTTTTGTGTATTCACCACCCTTTGTACCGATGGTGGCTGCAGCCCTGAAAAACAGGGATATCATCCTCACCGGACTTGCCACCGGTATGATAGGATGGATCATAGGCAACTATATAGGTGTAGCTTTCGGCATGTGGCTCGACAAGCTTTAACAGGTACTATACAGTTTATTTCTTCTCTTCCGGCTCCAGGTAAAGTCCTTTCCTTGACAGCAGATGATCGAGGTTGGCCAGTCCGTAGACCACCACGGCCGTCACCACCGAAGTATGTTCCTGGTATTCCGGAATGCTCTTGTCATATGTATCCCTCTCGGTATGCCAGATTTCCCCGTAATCGAAATTATAGCCCTTTGAGTCGGGGGTTTCAAACGAAAGGGTCGGGACTCCGTTCATGGCAAAATAGGCATGGTCGGAACTGCTTGCCGTTGTCGGCCTCGGACGGGGCGGATTTGTATTCCTTGTCAGTCTGAAAGGAAAATCAGGATTAATACTGTTCAGGGGCTTGCATACTTTTTCAAAATCATTGTACATTGCGTCAGGGACAACGATTCCGGATGCAACGGTTGGTCCGCCGTCACGGTTAAAATAATTGGAGATCCTGGGAAGCTTTTCCCTGTTTGTCTCCACCCAGTGTTTGGATCCCAGCAATCCGAATTCCTCTGCCGCCCACAGGCAGGCAAGTATTGTCCTTTGCGGCCTGCCGCCGGCTGCCATTATCAGCCTGGCTGCTTCCATGACGGGCGTGGCTCCGGATCCGTCATCCACACCACCGGTTGCAACATCAAATGCATCCAGATGTCCTCCCATCATGACATATTCGTCGGGATAGCGCGTACCCCTGATGACTCCTATAACATTATGATATTTAACCGGACCCGGCTTGAAGTGATTGCGGATATCAAACTCGAGAAGAAAATAACGGCGTTCTTTTGCCATTTTTTCTATTATGGCATACTGATCTTCATCAAGCTTAATATCACAAACTGTCGGCAGATTTTCAAATGTCATCCTGTCAAGGTTTTTCCTATCGTACAAGGCTCTTATAGGTACCGCTGATGACTGAATCACACCGAGAATGCCGGCTTCCCGCATCTCGCGGTAGAAAAGGGCCGGTTCTTCCTTTAAGGGATGCAATTCTTTCGGGGGCTTGCCGCGATTTGCAAAATTTTCAAACATTATTGCCCGGTTGATTTTACCTATCGAATCATTGTATACTATGACTTTTTCACGCGCAGAATCAGCTTTTTCGGAATAATCTATCGGCCAGCCGTCATTCTTGCCGCCGATAAGTACCCATGCTCCTTTCAGTGCTCCCTTCATACGTTCAAACTCATCACGGGTTTTAGGCTCAATAAGAACATGCCCCCTCTGAACACCTTTTGTTCCCGAGGTATATGAGGGAGTTGCAAAATGCAGTGTCATGCCGTTTTCCGAAAGCAGCCTGCCAAACCAGGGCCCCCTGTTGAATCCCACCGGAACACTGCCGGCCTCATCCATTATAACTTCCATGCCCCATTTCCGGAATTCGGAAGCGCACCACTGGGCTGCATTCGTATAGGCATCTGAACCGACAGGCCTGCCTCCGAATCTGTTTGTGATAACATCAAGATGGTGCATGGTCCGGTTGTCTGTCCTGCCAATTTCAATAATTCTGTCAATAACCTTCGATTGCTGCGAATTACCGCTTAACATCAGCAATGAAAGCATCCAGAATACAAATAGTTTTTTGATCATTTTATCGAATTTTAGTTATCATGGTCACAATTTTAGCAATAAAATCAAATAAATACTATTCAGGAAGGGTAATTATCCTCCTGAAAAAGCCAGATTCCCGGAACGGAATTGTTCCGGAAAAGCCGTGCTCTATTTCCGGTATTATACCAGTATGACCGGGCCAGCTTATCATGGTTTGAAAAAGAAACAAGGATGAAAAAAATAATATTGTAACGGCAAACTGAAATACAGTAAATTTGGACCGGTATTAAACAAAAAGCTGCCAGAGAACACGGAATATAAGCGGGACCACAGACTTTTTTTCATAAAACCAGATAAAAACAATTGTAATATGATATTGAAACATCAGGCAGGAAACCTGATTCCCGGTGAAAATTTCTCCTTTATAAACCGGATTTTAAAAGGATTCGGACAAATCATGCTTCAGGAAAATGCATTAACCGGATTGCTGTTTCTGGCCGGTATTTTCCTGGGATCTCTCACTATGGGGGTGGCAGCCCTCCTGGCTGCAGTCAGCGGAACAGTCACGGCCATTGTTTTAAAGTACGACCGGGAAAATACCGATAAGGGACTGTATGGATTCAGTGCTTCACTTACGGGCGTTGCACTGATGCTGTTTTTCAAACCTGCTCCGGCAGTGTGGCTGTTTGTCATATGCGGGTCCGTTATGGCAGCCATGATCCAGCATTTTTTTATAAAAAGAAACATGGCCGTATATACACTGCCATTTGTACTGGTCACCTGGCTGATATACCTGTTTCTCAGATACGGCTTCCCCGGCTTACTGGTGCCAGCGGCATCTGCTGATCCCGTTTACAGTCATTTTTTATTTCCGCTGAGAGGTTTCGGACAGGTTATTTTCCAGGAGAAGGTATTTTCAGGTCTCCTTTTTTTCACAGCAGTGTTCATCAGTTCTCCTCTGGCAGCAGTGTACGGACTTGCAGGAGCATTGTTGTCGGGAATTCTTTCACAATACCTTGCAGTTGAACCGGAAAGCATAAGCAGGGGATTGCTGAGCTTCAATGCCGTATTATGCGCCATACTCTTTTCCGGTAATCAGTTCAGGAATGCAGCCGGAGCCCTTGTTTCGGTGCTGCTGTCCCTAATAATCAGTGTTACAATGCTAAGATACAATCTGATACAGCTCACATTCCCCTTTGTTGCCGCTTCGGTAATCACACTGTTTATCGGCAAAGTTTATCAAACCGTCCGGTCCGGTTCAAACAGGTAGTGTTCCAATCAGCGTGTCCGTGGCAGACTGTCAAAAGGTACTGAAGATGATACAATTAATACAATGAGTTCTTAAGACCGGACTGAAATAGCCTGTTATTCAATCGTTATTATCTGGCATTCTCCTGGTTTGTACGGAACCATAATAATTTTATCATCAATAATACATTTGACTGCTTTTTTATTATCTGTAAAATCAGTTCTTCTTACCAATACCCGGTTATTCAACTTTACACCGGAAACAACACTGCTTTCCTTTGCCGGTACCTCAAACAACACCGGACGTCCCGACTGAAGCCAATCATTATAGTTAAGGGAATTATTATATACTTCCTGTAACAAGGTCATTTCAGTCTCAATTTCTTCTTTCCTGCACCAGGAAAAAAATATATCATGCCCTCTCAGAAGCAGATGCCAAAGTAATTCCTGATAAGAATGCCTGCTCATTTGTTTAACATTTAAATCCTGCTTTTCAGGGGGTGCTGTTGTATGCCAGTGAAAAAACGTAGCTATCGGAATTTCAGAAGGAGTTGATTTACCTGCATTGGTACCAACTTTAAGCATATTATAAAACCAGCGGTAATCAGAAGTGTATTCCGGATATGAATTATATATCGGATACCAGGTATAAACAACGGGCATGGCCATCGTAAATCCTGTTTCTGTAAATTCATTATACCAGGGACGGTAAATTGCTTTTTGATCCTTGATATTTGGCAAATCTATCTGAGGAGATTCAAAATAATCATACCAATACCGCCAGCCATCATTGGGATATGTACCATAATTTGTTATCAATGCTTTTGGATGTCTTTCGAGAATTGGCCTTGTATAGCATATTTCCAACAGTTTACTGCGCAAAGACCTTAATTTGGACTGGAATACATAAAAATCCTGAATATTGTCTATATTTTTACAACAAGTCATGCATTTTTTTGAATTTACCCATGCTTCATTCCATTCATGAGGTCCGTCTATTTCCCAATCCGCAGTAACAATATCTATATTTACCCCTGCAGCCTGATATGCTTCCGAATAAGCTATAATCCGGCTCCTGATAACAGGTATCCGTTCCTGAAGTGTGAAAGGACATCCCATCCAATGTCCTGCAAATGAGCTATCATAAAATGTTCTCCCTTCATTGTCAATATGTGCTGTAAAATCGGTCTTATCATAAAACCCGTATAAAAGATCAGTTGCATCAACAGCAACTTTTAATCCCAGGTTCTCCTGAAGCCTGGCGATCCGGATCCCTTCTTCAATACCCCTTTCAAATGCTTCAGCCTGTTTCCAGAATGTAATAACTCCAATTCCACGTTTTGACAATTCTTTGATTACCAGTTCGGTATCTTTATCAGAGAGTCTGCTCAAATCACCAATTGAATACTGATATATTAATTCCCTGTTTCCTCTTTCATAAGATAACGGAGAAAGTTTTTCCAACAGGATTCTGATATTATCAGGAATTTCCTGCGAAAGAATTTTATAATCAGATGAACTTATTGTTAAAAGGAAAATGAAGGCTGCAAGTGAACGAATAAAAGCTGTTATTTTCATATTGTATGAATTAGGAGTTAAAAGGTACAAATTTGTCAAAGAACAGAACTTTCCGGCCCGGGCAAGCTTGAAAATCAATTTTTGTGAGAGTTCATTTTGTCAGTTTCAAAATTTCACTTGCCAGCATCTCCCGGGCAGCAAAGATATCATTTGGGTTATCAGTTGTTTCCCACCAATTTGGCGCCACTTTTGATACTATTTTCAATACAGCTTCCCTGCCTGCCAGTTTCTCATAAAGATTCAAATATTCATAATCCTCCATTGATTCACGCAGGTTTTTCAAACGTATACTGGATATGGGCCCAACAATGCCACAAGGCACTCCGGGATAAATAAAATATCCACCTCCGTTAAAATGCGTTCCGAAGTGGCTAAAAGCCGGATGATACCAGGTGTCCATCACGGTTGTAGTCAAAGACCAATAAAGGATCCCTTTAATGCCGTATTGATAATTCATCCATGTGGGTACCCTGTGTGATGTTAATGGTGCATCGATATGCCAGTAAGGCGAATCATAATTTTTAACCTCGTCATAATGTGGGTGATACCTCGGCGCCCTTTGAGAAAGTGCTGTGTAAGACCATACTTCATCACCCCGGCTTATTGCATCAGTAACTGATTCACGATCGATAAAACCAAACAAGGGACACCAGATATCCACCGCTGAATCAATATCAGGCCAGGAAGGATCATGGCTGTAAGGTTGTTCCACAACAAGAATCTTCAGCTGCGGGGCACCTTTATGAACATCCTCGGCAAGTTCCAGTACTCTTTTATAGCATTCTGGTGTATTTGGCTCATCATACAAATAAACATAGGCGCGTTTATCCCATCCATTTTCTTTGAGATACTTATAAAAATCGCTGTAATATCTAACTGCTTTTTCTCTGTCAGATGCATTAAGTGCCTTGTGCGGATCAGTAAATCCTGCTATCGGAGCCCGTGGAATTTCAAAATCACTCACATTAAAGTCTTCTATAAATTTTTTCAGTTCATTATGTCTTTCAGGTATGATTTTCAGAGAACCATCTGTGCTCATTTCAGGCATCAGATAATGAGGGAAGGGTGGATTCAGACGATGTTCCGTATAAATCCTGCAATATTCCATTTCTATTTTCTTATATTCATCCGAATTAACCTCGACACCAAATCGTTCAGAGATCCTTCCCACTCTTCCAAAATGGTTTCGATGAGTTGTTTGATCGGGCAGTGTGAAATCCCAAATCGTTATGGATACGGGAACAGATATGGTTTTAACTCTGATACTGTCAGCAACCGGCCCCCAGGGATCGGGAAAATTATCCAGAGTAACAGTGAAAGTACCTTCATATTCACCGGCAACAGTATTTTCCGGAACAAAGACATCAACCCATATAGGCTGGTTTTGACCTTTCCATACATCAAAGGGCAGGGCATACATTTCATATCCTCTGCTTACCACAGGACCGGGCCAATACTCTCTTACCTGTGTACGTGGCTCAATTGGTTTGCCTGTCTGTGGATTGATAAAAGGTACAAGAGGATCTGTATACAACCCGGGGGGAAGTTGAGCACGGGCTGACGGACGGCTGATTCTTATATATTCAGGGCGGTACAGCGTGAAATTTTCTTTTGAAAAGATTCCAGCCCTGCCTGAAAGATCTGATATTTCGGCATTGACTACCCTGATATTTTTCAATATAGCGCCGACTACAACCTGAAATGATTCATATTCATTTTTGGCAGCTTTAATTTTAACTTGCAATTCACCAAATAATTGATCATCCTGCCCTATTCTTTCCAGACTGGAAATTACAGTTAGCTTCACCTCCTCTTTCTCATTGTTATTTAATAAACACGAACTGAGGATCATAGTTATGGCAATTGTAAAAACTCTGATGACTGGAAAATGGTTCTGTTTCATTTTAAATCCTCCTTATTTTTTAATTAACTCTAAAAATACGAACAATCTCCTTTTTGTATTTGCCGGAGGTTGCCGGAATTTAACTGTATGTTGGTTTGGTGTTACTGTATCAGCTTCTCAATACTGAAAAAAACCCACTGATCCGGATGCAGTAAAATGTCCTTATACATTCCCATGGGTCAATACATATTATTTTTCAGGATGCTGAATCTTAATGAAGACTGTAAATGTTTTCTGAGCATACGTCTGATCTGAATCTTATTCTTTCAGGATGTATTTCAACGGTACTCTTAAAAAGCGTGCCCGGTAGGCTTCAACGTCATCAAATATATCCCTGATGTTGAGGGAATTCACGCAATAGCTCACAAGAAGCCGGTCATTTTCTATGTACTGTCTGTGAGCAAGGGCATTATAGGTAATAATGTGTTGATTGGGATCTTTATCCGGCTCAGGCGTGTGGTAAATGAATTTTTTATTATGAAATCCCGTGTACGGCAAATCTGAAATGTAAGTGTAGATATCATTCCCTGCTCTTTCCTGTGTAAGCAGGATGTACTTATTCCGGTATCTGAAAATACTGAACTGTTCGGATACAGAAATATCGATATCCATGGGTTCTGATTTGCCGATATCCTTATCCCAGCCTTCCCCGGTGTAATATTCCCAGTCGCGGTAAAACCGACTGCTTCCCGCCGGAACACGGGCAACATGAATCTGTGCATGGAAAGGCAGGTTTTTTGTACCATATATATATATGTAATCCTCATCTTCCAGAACACAGTTCCCGAAATCAATGAGATTTGCAGGGTAATCAATATCTGCCCTCCGGGTTTCCAGATGCCTGAAGCCGGGCAGGCTGAAGGAAAGCAGATCGACATGGGTAACCGCGAAAGTAAAAATATTTTCTGGTTCACTGTCAGGGGAAGTGCTGCCATTCTGACCGGCGGGATCCGTTGTTCCGGCTGTGTCGGGAATATTTACCAGGCCCAGTGCAAAAAGATAGAGGGTGTCCTTTCTTACAAAGCCATGTCCGGGCCAGTACCAGCGGTAAGTTGAATCGCCCGGTTCATTGACCGGTTCCATCAGTGTCAGTGGATTTTCCCAGCTTCCCCTGTAAACCGGTTCAGCAGAAGTTCTGTTTTTATCTATTACCACAAAGGCATTTCTCAGCATTGTGGTGTTTGGATCCCTGGTACCGTTAACCACTTTCCCGAGAAAACAGTCTCCCAGCATGAACAGCGAGGAACCGTCGGGAAGAAGCAGTGAGAACAGTCCGTCTGCTCCCGTGATGCCACCGGAATCTGAATAGAAAAAGATACGGAAAGCCTCATCAGTGGTGATCCTGTTCACTGATCCCTCCTGCCCGCAGGATGTCACGGAAATATATATGACCATCCAGAACAGAGGATATATCAACAAGCGGTAACTTCTTGCCTTATTCATTTTAAATTTCCTTTTCATATTTATTCCTCAACATATTTTCTGATCGCCTCTTTCCAGACCTGGTATCCTTTTCCGTTAAGATGCAAACCGTCATAACTGTATTCCGGATTGAGTCTGTTGTTTTCCAGACGGAAGAGTGAGAAAAGATCAATATATTCAAGCCCGTTAAGGGACGCAATTTCCTTCAGGCGGTCATTGACCGCAATAATATCGCTGTTGCGGCGGGTGTAGTGAACGGCATCATCCACCGGCAGAACGCTCTGGATATAGATTTTTGTCGCAGGAGTGGATTCCCTGATCCGCTCTATTATTCTTTTGAAATTTTCTGTAATGTAGTCCACGGATCTGCCTTCGGACAGGTCATTGGTACCGATCATGAGAAAAATTTTCAGGGGCCGGGATTCAGTAACCTCATCCAGTCTTTCCAGGATACCGTCGGTGACATCACCGCCAATACCCCGGTTTTTTATCCGCGGGTTGCCGAACATTTCCGACCATTCAGCCTGATCAGTAATGCTGTTGCCAAGAAATATTATTTCATCGTCAGCATTTGGCAGGGTCTCAAAATGTTCCTTCCTGTGATAGTAATAGGCCTTCATGGCTTTGTTCCAGAGCTCGAGGTCTTCAGCAAACCTGTCATATTTCATTATCTCCCCGATCTCTGCTTCGGTCATTCCCGAGCTCATTGACGGAGGAGCATTTTCCGGCCGTATACCCCAGGTTTTGTCAGGTCGGGATCCCATCCGCAGAACCAGGTTCCCCCCCGATGAAAGATCTGTATGAGGAAACCATGGCCCTGTCAGTTCCTTCCCGTTCAGGGCAGCCTTCCTTACATAAATGTTTCCGGATGAGTTATTCCCGGCCTCAATGACAAATTTCCCGCCCGGGTAGTATTTGCCGTCCAGCCTGATGGTAATCCTGTCAAAAAGAGGACTTCCGATCTCATAACAGGGCCGGGCAGAGGTTCCGCCGTCGGTCTGAAACAAACCGATTGCTCCCAGTGCATAAAGTGCTGCAGACTGCTCAGGATAGCATAAAACAGAGCTCAGGGGTGAATGATGCTCACCATATCCCGAAAGAATCTCTCTCAGCCACTTCTGTGCAAGCCACGGAGCTCCGGCAAAGTTAAAAAGGTATGCTGCCTGCAGGGGAGACTGAACCGGAGGACAGTCCCCGGAATAAAGCATCTTTTTCAGCAGGTCTGCTATTGCTTCCTCCTGACCGGCATGTGCCAGATGACGTGAAATCTCCTTTTCAAGCCTGACGGTGAATTCTTCCTTTCCGTACACAGTGATGAGTCCTGCTGCATCATGCGGAACAAAATTCTGCATCACATCTTCTTCCGGGCCGCTCACATTTTTGTATTTGAAGGCTCTCCGGGCGAATGTCATGTAATCGGACACATTTCCCGAGGCGCGTGCCATCTGTGACATAACCCAGTCGTGGTATGCATATTCACGGATAATACAGGCAGGCGGTCCGGCCGGGGTAACTGAATCTGAGAGCAGGTATTCTTCAAGATATTTCCTGCCGCTGTATCCGCCGCCTGCATGTGCCTGGCCGGGACTTGTCAGATCATGCTGTACTGCCCTGTACAGATCCTGTATATCGTAATCATGTATTCCCTTCTGCCGTGCCGCCGCCAGTAAGGGGATCACATGGGAGCTGGCGGAAAGTCCCGGATATCCTATACCCTCTGAGTTATCCGGGAACCAGCCTCCGTGCGAATGAAGATGAAGCATTGATTTAACGTAATTATCCGCCATATCCGGCCGGCAAAGGGTCAGAAGCTGATTTACGGCAATTGTGCCGGGTCCGGGAGGCAAACAACCATAAACAGGAATGTCAGGATCATATATTTGCTGGATGTTTTCATGCATATCAACATACTTCCCGTTCACATCGCTCCATGTTGTCATTCCTGCAAAGACCCGGTACAGGCAGGTGTAGAACATTTTAAGATCAGCGGGGCTTCCTCCTTCCACCCTTATGCTGCCAAGCAAATCATTCCAGGCCCGGCGGTTCATTCCGCAAACAGAATCAAAATCCCATTGTGAGGGATCAAGTTCCTTTTCAAGGTTGAGTCTTGCCTGATCAATGCTTACAAGGGATATTCCCGACTGAAGCATAATGATTTCATTTTCCCGGGTTCTGAAATCCAGGAAGGCACCCGTGCCCTCATCATCATAAGATGAACGTATTTCGGAAATGTCTCTCATAATCCTGTCACCAAGCCATCCGCCGAATTGCCTGAAAGCTTTGCTGAAGCGGACCACGAAATGGATTGTGTAGAGATTATGGCCGGCACCCATCATGCCCCGCTGCCTGGAAAAACCTTCTATTTCCCTGTCGCTTACCTTCCTGATACAGGATTCAAGAATTTCATATCCATTGTCGGTGGGGATTTTCAGATCGAGCAGAATACGGGCAGAATCCGATCCGGGAAAGGTATATCTCTGAAATGCTGCCCTCAGAGTGGAGGTAAGTTCAGCTTTAATACCATAATCATCGAGGAAGACAGAATAATACCCTGGTTTAGCTGTCTCGTTCTGATGACTGAAACGTGAGCGATAGCCGCTGTCAGGATCATCCGGCGTACCCGCCGAAGTTTTAAGTGTCCCGCAAACAGGCATGATACGCAGGCCTCCCATCGTACGGGAATGAATATGGCTGAAGCCGGCAATGTTTTCAATTTTGTAATCATAGCCTGCCTGATAACCTTTACGCTGATTGTCAGGACTTATTTTTACCATTCCTGCCGGGAGGCTTACACCCGGGAACAGTGTCCAGCGTGGTATGGCCGTTCCCGCCAGGGGATCAACATGATCAGCAGGATCCCTTTCATTTGCCAACAGTACAGCCTGTGCAAGGAATCCTGTTATTGTAATTATAAAACAAGCTACTGATCTGGTCACATCGGTTTTGTATAAGAGATTTGTTAATGAAAATCGTAACTCATTAATCGGCAGAAACTATCTGAGGCATATGGATACCGGCTAGCGGAAAAAGAATTTTCTGGTTTCGGCACCCCATTTTCCACGGAGAGAGACAATCATCATTCTTCCGCGCAGGTGCCGGCAGTTTATTTCCGCATCATCTCTGATCTCCCGTTCCATGTAAATCCTGCCGTCAATACCGGATATCTCCAGCAATGCCGGGGATGAAATATCCCTGAGTTTCAGGCAGCCGTTCAGTGGATCATAAACAAGCCTGCTTTCCGGCCTGCCGTTGTGCAGGTCAATAATACCAACAGGGTCATCAAACAAACGGATGGTGTCCGGTATTACGGTCACTGCCGCAGCTTCAACATCAAGCCAGTAGAAACGGGCCCTGTAGTTACGGGTATCCTGGTAAATCGAGATAAAGTTGCTTGTGTTTACATTGAAGGAGATCAGGATATCTCCCTCATCCTGAAACTGCGGATGTGCAAAAAGGTTATAGGTAATATTCCCGGCATGCGGGGAAATAACTGCAAACCTGTTTTCTGTTCCACCCGATGACCTGCGGTTCCACGGACCTGTAATCCTGTCTGCCTCAAGAATAAAAAGTTCTCCCTTCAGCCATATTTCATGCATGATGAGATAGAACCTCCCGTTTTTCTCATACACATAGAATGATTCGCTCATGGGCCGGTCCCCGACCGGTACAGCCTCACTGCAGTTGTAAGACCAGTTGCCGGAGCCTGCATAAAACTGCCAAGGCTCATCTATGCTCTCATTTACCCTTGCCAGATATGGCAGGGGATAGGTAAAGATTCCCGCAGTTGTGTCCTTTACCCCGAAAATATATGTATATTCCCCGCTTTTAACGACGCAGGCACCGAAACGAAAGGTGCTGTCCGTGACGGATGTAAATTTTGTGGTACTGATATGTCCGAAACCGGGATAGGTAAAAGCAGCCTTATAAGTAGTCCCGACTTCAAAATTAAATCCCGGCGTCTGGTTGTCAACAAATTTTATCCTCACCCCAAAGACCTTCAGAATGTCATTTTCCATTACTGCATGCTCGGGCCAGAATATATCCGCCCCTGCCGGGGGAATGAAGGAAGAAGGGCTGTCTCCGCTTCCCCCGTGTATGGTTGTCATTTCAGTGCCATCGTCAAGTATGACGGCATTATTGATCATGCGGGATCCTGATGAAATGATGCTGTATTTACCGCTTTTCCTGCCAATAAAGCTGTCACCGAACAGCCATATGGTCTTTCCGTCAGGAAGAGGAAGGGAAATAGTCGCGTCACCGGCACACCATCCCCCTGCCACATTGGTAAACCTGTCAAAATGATCCTCTGCCTTCCTGATCACGTTCTGTGCGGTCAGGGGGGCAGTCAGAAAGAGCAGAAGACCCGGCAGGAGCATAATGGTATAAAAGGCAGATATATTTTTATTTTTATTCATTTTTCAGGAGTTTTAACGGTCCTCTTGGGGCTTTTACTTTTTCCTGATTTTCTCTTTTTTCATTACCGCTTTCTCTGATTCATATTCAAGGGTGTAATAATTATTCCTGTAAAGAACATGATGCAGTTTGCCGTCAAACTGAAAATCTCCCCGTGACTTCAGAACCTCTCCGTCTGCTTCGGGATAGAAACCCAGGAAATCCTTCAGCACAACCTGGGCAAAAGCTGTTCCCGATGAAGATTCCCTGTTACACCAGTCTCTTTCGGTAATCCTGACCAATGCATTTTTATTTCTTTTGTTTTCTCCCCATAATTCATGTGCCTGTGCCCAGATTCCCTCATTGGTTACCGGTTCAACAGCCCTGTAAAACTCAAGGGCCTTGTCAGGAAATCCCATCCCGGTAAGTGCATCCATTATGTCGACCGGCCAACCGTCAAAAGCACCAAAAGGTCCATGATCGGCACGGTCGGAATTTTCAGCGGCAACATCAAACAATGACTGTGCCCTCATCCAGTGATCAGTAATAAGTTCATCATAGAGGAAAGTTATCATTTCCTTCCTGATCTTTTCCGGTACATCGTGAGGAATATATTTTCCGAAAAACGCAAAATCGAGGCAATGCCGTACTTCTATTGTCCTGTTTCCGGGATATATACTGTTCCATACACCGTTTCCGGCGTAGAGCCTCAGGATGCGGGATATCATTTCCGAAGCCAGCGATTCAAGGCTGTCAGCTTTCCGGTCATCGCCCCTGTGACGGCAGAACTTTGCCGTTTCGCGCATCATCCATGCATAGCCGACATTAAAGGATGGCACTATGTGTTTATAGGTCGGCACACACTCAAGCAGGTTCCATTCATCATCCCCGAAATCAGCCAGCTTATAGATATCATCAGTAGCACCTTCTGTTCCGTAAACAGATATTTTCTGCCAGTTAAGAGCGTAATTTTCCAGATGTTCGAATACTGTTTTCCCTTCAATGGATTCATCGAGGAAATCAAAATCACCCGTGGTGTTTATATAATCGCGTATCATCTGAAAGAGAGCCCAGTAATTGGCGGAATAGCCATTACCGACTCCCCTGCCCCCGAAATTATCCTTTCCGTAATACTTGCTGGGATCTATCCTGATCCAGGATGAAACATGTTCTTTCATCATTACCGGATCAACGGTTGCCCAGAGGACGGACCACAGCGTAATGTCCCAGAAAAATGTTATGGATGCCCCCCACCGAGGTCCACCTGTCAGAAATACCTTGTCATGCTGAGGCAGATTGGTGTTTGTCAGATACAGCATGGTAAGGGGACTGGTGTAATAAACCTTTTTCACAAGGGGATCTTTTGTTTCCAGTACGGGGAAGCATCCTGAAACAAGGTCATTGCCCGGCTGAAAGATCTGTTCCCATTTTTCTTCCCAGCTCTTTTTGATACTGCTGAAATAATCATCAAAAGAGGCTGACCAAGTGTCAAGGTTTTTCCGGATAATATCTTCATCGTCTCCGTAGCTCATCAGGTATTTAATCCTGATGGTTTCTCCCGGTGCCGCCGTGCGGTTCCAGGAAACCACAGCCCCGCTGTTGAATGTTTCCATCTTATCCGGCGGGCTGAGCAGCCGGAAAGAAACAATTGCATCAGTCTCGGTATCCCTGATCAGCACCCCGTTATTTCCGGCTGTTGTACTGTATTTTGAGCTGCTGAGAATTTCCCTGTCACCCGGCCATCTCATCATAATCTTTACAAGCTGCGGTTTCCCGTCGACAAGTTCCCATCCCATTCCTTCTCCTGCAAATACCTGTTCTCCCAGATGCTTTCTGATATTCTCCACCTCTTCGTCGCGCTTTGTCACCTCTCCTGTCATTTTCGGATAGGGATACCACCATTGCCAGTCACCCCCGTATTTGCTGATGAACCCGATTAGGTCAAGCTCTATGCTGAGATCACGGCTTACCGTGTCACTGTTGCTTATATCAACCTGCCACATAACGGCATCCCTGTCAAAGAGCATCCTTGTTGAACTAAGTATGTCAAATCCGTCAATATCCCCCTTCCTGAGCCCCTGGTACGGCTGCCACCGCCACATTTTTGCCTTCGGGGTTTTCCCGTTGATCCTGAGTGTTCCCGTATGGTATCCTCCGGAGTAGGGAGCCGACACAAACCAGCTCAGCGAAGTCATATCCCTGTTAAGCAGGGCCTGCCCCCGGAAATTCCTGATTGAAGGTTCCATTTCAACAGTGTCGCATGAAACCCAGATTCCCGACAGTTCCTCAAGATCAGGGATATTATCCGCAATCTTCCCGGATTCCTGTTTTTTGTCACAAGCTGTTGCAGCCATCAGCAACAGAAAAATCATCAGGCATATTTCTTTTCTCATCTGATATATGGTTTTATTATGTTCTTACATAAGCTTTTATTGTGACGCATTCCGTGCCTTCGGCTTCCCCGTAAGGCCGGATGGTATATTCCCCGATTGCAGCCGGAACAATAAATACTTCGGCATAATGAACAATGAAGGGCTCAAAGCGGCCTTCAGGACTTTCAACAATCACTTCCCTGCCTTCAACCAGATCAAGTACATTCACTCCGCCGTTTGTATTGTGGGTAACCTTCCTGGTAAACCAGTGCCTGCGTGTTTCAATAAACTCCCTCACATGCAATCCTGTGGATTCCTCTTTCCATCCCACACCCTCAGCAACAGTCCTGATCCTGTTTATCAGATTGTTGCGTACATACTCAGTATCCCTCTCCCACTGTATCACCTCCTTCCCGTGCCAGATATTTATGGGCCTGGGCCTTCCGTCTGAATCAATACGTCCCCAGTCCCACAGCTTGAATGTGAAAACAAAGGTTGTTGAACTAATCTCCAGGACAAGGCAGTTCTTTCCCGAACAGTGAACAGTACCTCCGGGAATAAGGAAATGATCATGCTTTTCAGCAGGCCACCTGTTTACATACCTGGTATCGTCAAAAGGCTGATTTCCGTTCTGTGCATCCAGGAGATCCTCAATCATTTCTGCAGGACTGATACCTTCCCTGAGGCCCAGGTATACCGAGGCATCTTCGCCTGTATCAACAATATAGTAACTTTCATCCTGGGTATAGTGCATGCCGAATTTTTCCTGGATGTATTCCGTAACAGGATGTACCTGAAGGCTTAGATTTCCACCTTCAATGGTATCAAGGTAATCGAACCTTATCGGAAACTCATCCCCGAAACGCCCGTAAACGGCTTCTCCCAGCAGTTCGACAGGACGAAAATATACCAGGTTGGATGCGGGAGTCTCAAACAATCCCCTGCCGAAATCAAACAACAGGCTGTTTTCCTCCACGATGCAGTTAAAACACCATGCATAATTGGGAGAGGAAGGGTCAAGGCCGAGCTTTTCCTTCATCCACTGCCCGCCCCATAATCCCGGGTCAAAGGTGGGAACAACACTGAAGGGGACCGATACTGCCTTTGTCAATGCCCCGTCATAGCAATCAGCCCTTATCATTGCCGGATTGCTCATGTCAGCGGAATCAAGAACAAAGCTCCATTTGTCCTTAAGCTTCTTCTTGTGCCTGTCGCACACCCGCCAGTCTACAAAAAATCCCCTTTTGTACTGTTGTTCAAAAAGTTCATCCTTATTACTGATACCCAGATTGTTCACCCTGCCCGATCTCATTCTCATCACTATTTCCCTGCGGGGCATATCGGCATAAATCAGCAAGTCCGGACTGCTGAATGCAAGTGCCGCGCCATAACCGAAAACAAGGACTGTTCCGCCGGTAACGGAATCAATCCTGCTTCTGCATTCATCAAGCTTTCCGGGGCTGATAAAATCCTTTATGGTCAAACGGGTGACATATCCGAAAACACGGTCATCGGTTACATCGGGCCAGGTAATCCGTGAGATCTCTTCCGGCGGCAGAAAATAATCCCTGCTGGTAATTGTCAGTACAGGTTTCATCATATCTGAAAACAGGGAAAGCAGCTCTTCAAAAAGCACTCCCTGGTAACAATCCACCACAATCACTTTCCGGCCGGAATTATTTTCCTCAAGCTGTTCGGAAAGGGTTCCGGATATCTCATTCCATCCTCCTGAATAGCCATCGTTGTATTCCCTTACCGGTACTGCCGGATGCTGATTGAAGTTAGGTTCTGTCACTGTGTTTCTGTTAGTAATATCCCTCATTCTGAGTCAGTTTAGGATTAAGGTATCTTTCCTTCTGCGGTACCGGAAACAAAATATGATGAGATTTTACATTGGCGGTGGGCTTGGCTCTCTGAACACATTCAACAAGTTTCCCCATCCGTACCAGGTCATACCAGCGATGTCCTTCCATAACGAATTCCCACTGCCTTTCCTGCAGCAGGGCATCTTTAAACAACTGATAATCAAGTCCGTCAGGAAGATCTGCCAGTCCTGCCCTGTTACGCACATCATTAATGGACCTGTATGCATTATCATCCGGACCATTATTGATCTCGTTCAGTACCTCTGCATACATCAGCAATACATCCGCATACCTCATATAGATAAAATCAGCATCGGATTCCCCGTTCTGTCTTCCTCCCTCAGCCTCCTGGTCCCAGTATTTCCTGATATAAGGCCCGTTGAAAACCTCGTCTTCAAATCCGGTTATGAATGTTGCCGCTTTCCTGTGATCCTCATCACTGAAGCTGTGGTAAAGATAATCAAGCGGTCTTTCCCATCCCTGGCCGTTTCTCACTCCGCGGGGAGAAATTGTTGTTGGCATCAGTCTTACCATAAACTGATTTGTTGTCCAGCCCTCTCCCAGGGTACCGCTGAAATTGACTGCCCATAATATTTCCCCGGAATTGGCATTGCTTATTTTGAAAATATCAGCAAATTCCGGTTCCAGAGAATAGTGTCCGATAATTTTCTCAAGGGATGCTTTTGCGGAGGTGTAATATGAAGCATCTCCGCCGGCGGCTGCCATCGTTAAATACACTTTTGCCAGCAGGGCTGATACTGTATGGCTTGTGGGCATACCTTCCACCCTTTTGAGAAAAGGATTGACAGCCAGAAGCTGCTCTGCTTTCTTAAGGTCACTGACTATGCTTTCATATACTTCGGAAACAGGGTTTCTCTCCATCTGTGTTTCCCTGATACTCTTGGTCGGAAAAAGCTGAAGGGGTACTTCCCCGAATAACCTGACCAGCTCAAAATAGAGCATGCCGCGAAGAAAATAGGCTTCCCCCTGAAGATGATTCTTTATTTCTGGCCTTGAATAGGTTTTAATATTCTCGGATTCTGCCAGGAGCACATTCGCTGACTGAATAACCTCATAACAGCCGACCCATATATAATACAGGGTGGAGTTATACGGATCGAATGTGAATTGTGACAGGTCATGCATGTCAATTGAGGGACCTGTTTCAAAGCAGTTGTCGGAAGCAAGATCCTGAACCACCCAGTAATTGTTAAAAAACAGTCCGCCCCCGGTCCACGTCCATGTAATCAGTCCGCCGAACATTCCGTCAGCAAAGGTTATCAGGTCTTTTTCAGACTGGAAATAATTATTGTAGTTCAGATCTGAACGAAGATCCTGTTCCAGGAAGTCCTTGCAGCCTGATGAAATCAGCAGGGCGACAATTATAAATACTGTAATTTTCTTCATTGCAAATAATTCAATCTTTTAAAATGTGGCATTTATACTGAAAAGCAATGTTCTTGCCATGGGATATGCTCCATAATCAGCTCCTTTCCCGAAAACGTTGCCCCCGAAAATTGACACTTCCGGATCATATCCCGAATAACGGGTAAGAGTCAGCAGGTTTGAACCGCTCAGGGAAAGCCTCATGTTTCTTATCTTCATCTTTCCGAGAAGTGATTGCGGAAGGCTGTAGGAAAGAATCACTTCCTTGAGCCTTGCATAGGATCCATCTTCCACATAAACATCTGACATTATTATACCATGGGATGATGCATTGGCCCTGGGATACCTGGAGGAGGGATTGCTTTCGGTCCACCTTTCAAGGGCAACTGCAAGATTGTTCTGATAACCGTCAAAGCTCTCAAGCTGAAACCGGTTGAAATTTACTATCTCATTACCGTAATCGCCCTGTATATAAATATCGAGCGAAAAATTGGCATATGAAAAAGTGTTTTTTAAACCGAAGGAAAAATCGGGATTGGCATTGCCCAGTTCAAAATAATCATCCACGGTCAGTTTCCCGTCCTTGTTCCTGTCAACATATTTCCTGTCGCCGTAGCGCGGGATCTTGGCAGGAAAGAAAGGTATATCCGAAAGTTCTTCACCGAGTTGTATTATCCCGTCTGACTTGTAACCATATATCATTCCGATGGGTTTACCTTCGCTGATCATGGTCCAGTCAAGAATATTCAGGACTGAAGTGCCATAGATATTGTCTGACTTTTCAAGATTTGTCACCTTATTCTTGTTAAAGGCCAGATTGAAGCGGGTATCCCATTTGAATTTATTCACTGCATTGACGCTGTTGACAGAGAACTCATAGCCATGGTTGCGGAGATTGCCGACGTTTGCCCATACATATTCGAATCCCGAGGACCGGTTTACCGGAAGATAAAGCAGAAGGTCCGATGTGTTCTTGAGATAGGTTTCAGCGGTAAATTCGACACGTGAATTGAAAAGGCTCAGATCGATGCCAATATCGTACTGTCTGGTTACTTCCCATTTCAGATCATTATTCTGAAGCGAATAGACATATGTGCCTATTACCTTTGCACCGCTTCCCTCACCGTAAAAATACTGCCTGGTTCCCATAAGGCTGAGAGTACTTCCCGAAGGAATCCCTTCATTTCCCACGCTTCCTGCACTTAACCTCAGTTTCAGGTCATTGATTACTTTTATATTTTCGAAGAAAGGTTCCCTGGTAATCCTCCAAGCCGTGGAAACAGACGGAAAAAATCCGTATCTGTTATAGCTTCCGAATTTGGATGATCCGTCCAGTCTTCCTGAAAAGGTCAGGTAATATTTGTTGTCATAATCATACATAACCCTTGTCAGCCCGGACAGCATTGCCCAGGAGTTGTAACCGGAATACACTGTTTTGTCCAGTCCGAGGCCAAGATTATAATATCCCAGCCGTTCGTCAGCAAAACGTTCAACGGCAATCTGTGCGGATTCAGATACATATTTCTGAACAGTCTGGCCGGCCAGCAGGTTAAGATGGTGAGCATCGAAGGCCAGTTTATAGGTCAGGGTATTTTCCATCAGCCAGGTATATCCCTTGATATCCACATTTGATCCCTTACCCTTGTCCTGTCCCCTCTTTATGAAGCTTGGTATGTACTGCTGTTCCTTGTTGAAAAAGGCATCAATGCCGATCTTGAACTTGTACTGCAGGTCCTTTATTATATCCCAGGTGGCATAAAAATCACTGATCAGCCTGTCGGTGGTAACAACTATTTCTGTTTCATTTATTTCTGCAACCGGATTCGGGATCCTGTTGATGGTATTGCTCTCGTAGGTATAGCCTCCGGCCTGTGTTGAATCATAAACCTCCTGACCCGGATTGAACAGCAGTGCCATTGCAGTGACGCTGGATGCCACATTTGGCACACCCGTTGTTACACCGTTATTTATTGCATGTGACAGGTTTATTCCAATACCTGTCCTGACCTTTTCGGAAAGATCACTGTCAAGATTGATTCTGACGGTTCCCTTGTTAAAATCGGAATTATGTATTATACCCAGATGCCTGACTACATTTGCAGACATGAAGTACTGCGTATTATCGGTTCCTCCCTGAACAGAGAGCTGGCCGTTCATCAGGGGAGCAGTCCGGAATATCTGATCCTGCCAGTCAGTTCCCTCGCCAAAACGGCTGGGAACAGCAAAATTACTGCCATATGCTATTTCAGGATAATACTTCCTTGCTTCTGTTACGGCATCATTTCCCAGTTCTGCCAGTTCCCTGGCATTGAGCAGGTCAAGTTTTTTCGATAATTTCTGGATGCCATAGGAAAGGTTCAGATTTGCCTGAAGACTTCCCCTCTTTCCCCTTCTGGTGTTAATGAGGATTACGCCATTGGCTCCCCTTGCACCGTATATCGCTGTTGCCGAGGCATCCTTGAGAACCTGCATGGACTCAATGTCCTGGGGGTTAATACTTATCAGGGGATTGATGTCGGAACCCTGAATAGTACCTGTGGTAAGTTCCTGTGATTCCGTAATTATGGGTATGCCATCAACCACATACAAAGGTTCGTTGGTTCCGTTGATGGAAGTGGTTCCTCTGATCCTGATTGAAACAGGTGCACCCGGCTTTCCCGAAGACTGGCTTACAACCATTCCGACGGCCTGACCCTGCAGGGACTGATCGAGTGAAGTAATTGCCGGTGAGGTAAGGTCGCGTGTGGCAACCGACGATATTGACACTGTGATATCATCCTTGCGCTGTGTACCGTATCCGATAACAATAATATCTTCCAGTTCGGTCATACTGGATGCCAGGATGAACTCATAATGGAGCAGGCCATCCTCCAGCCGCCTTGTCTGGCGTTCATAACCCACATAGGAACAAGTGATTGATCTGGCAGCTTTTCTGTCAACCGTCAGTTTGAACTCACCTTCTGAATCTGTATATGTTCCGATGAGAGTTCCATCTGCAACAACAGTTACGCCAGCCAGGGGGATCTTGTTCGCATCGGTCACCTTTCCGCTTATTGTTATCTGTTGCGACAAGGAAGTCTGGAGAATCATAAAAGGCAGAAAAAAAATAAAAAGGTATTTCATTGGATGGGAGTATAACTAATGATAAAAGGAAAAAAAAAGATATATCGCGGAGCACTCTTGCTCTTTCGCAATGGTTTCAGTTGTATTCCTGCCAAGCGCATACAGTTCCCGCCTGCCCGAAGGCATAATTATTGCCCGGTACAGGTACCGGGCCCAGACTGCAGTTATTTTATAATTAATTTATTATCAGTAATGCAGGATCTATATGACTGCATGAAAGAGATGCATTTGCATTCACCTTTGCTTCCTCTGCAGGTGTGCCGTATGGTACAAACGCTCCCTTTGCCTGGCTCTTGAAAGTGTTTTGTATCCCCAGAAGTCCGAATACTGCCACGTCCCAGAACATTGTCATCTCCGATTCATTGGCTGCCGTGATTTTGTAATCATAGTACTCGTCAATTGCCGTGTCTCCCTGTTTCAGTCTTCTGACAAGTCTCAGAATGGAGATTGTATCACCGTTATTGGGGGTTTCCTTGAAGACCCAGAAGCAGAAATGATGATTGTCGGCTGCATACTCCGGGCTGAGATCTTCCTGATAGCTGCCATCCTTGTTGAACCGGTAAATAATGGCAGCATCCCATGGTTGAAGAACATCCATGCCAAGCCAGGTGCTTTCCGTAACCTTCCAGTCGTATTTAACCAGCATGGATTCCACTGATATGTTGATATTTACAACAAGGCCCACGTTTTTGACCTCTCCCTTGTCATCTGTCAGTTCAAATTCAAATCCCAGGGTATACAGATCATCATACTGCTGGACAGTATATGAAAAATCATAAACCCAGGTTTTTCCTGTCTGAACAAGCTGGGCGGCGACTTCAGTACCGGCATCTTTCTTGTTATCAACAATCTTGTAGTATTTAAATGATTTCACGCCGTCAGTCACGATTGTAACCTTGGCATTTACCACTTCACCAATATTTAGTTTAGGGGTGGATGTAATATTGATTGTCATTTCGGTAGGTACGCTTTTTTCCTTCTTGCAGGAGATTATCAGCTGGGAGGAAATAATGCCCGTCAGGACAATGCTGCAAATGAATAATACAGTTTTTTTCATAGCCGTAAATTTTAAATCCGTAACATTTAGTTTAATAACATAGGTTTCAGGTTTATTGAGAGACAAGATAGTAAAAAAATCTAAAAAAAGATGCACTTTTTTAAAAAAGAAGCCGGCGGAGGTAAACAGGGTTGCCTCTGTATGAAGTGATAAGTTAATTGGAATTGTGTGTTCCGGCAGTATGGCAGGGAGCCGGAGAAGTATGCATACAAAAAAACCGGCCTGAAAGACCGGTTTTCCTGTGTTTACAACTATATCTGGTGTCTTTGCTGCTTAGTTGTTGTCTCCGCCGCCACCGAAATAAAAGTTAAGACTGAATTTTGCAATTGTGGGAACGAGTCTGAGGGAAATATCGGTTTTTGAATATTCACCTCCTCCCATATCTTCCTTATCGGAATGTTTTCCACTGATATAACGGAAGGAATATTCACCACCAATGCTGAAATTTTTGCTCAGGAAATATTCTGCACCGAATCCCAGTTCAGCTCCCAGCAGTTTTATGTTTTTCAGCTGTTCTGCAAATTCTTCTTCCTCATCGCCGTCAAATTTCAGTTTACCACTGACCAGTGGCTTGGTGGCTGCAAGATTAACATAGGCCTTGAGATCGCCGGACTGAACGGCAAAATATTTCAGACCCAGTGAAGGCATGAGAAGATTTACATTTGCCTTCACGTCATGTTTGTTTGTAACCCAGTCGGACCCGGATTGATAATGATCTACTTCCTCCCTCATGAATCCCCCGTTAACCAGCTGAAAACCTGCATAGGGAACAGCATTTCCTAATTTATAGCCAAAAGTGGCTGAATTTGTTGCAATGCCCGGTGACACGCTGAAAGAGAACTGACTGAAGCCATTTAATGTTATTGCCATAACCAGCACGGAGATTAAGAATAATCTTTTCATTTTAATTGGTTTTAATTGTTAACTGAAATAATTTGTTTCACAAGTAACAGGATCTGTACTGACTTTTCAGGCATGATACGGACAAGCCCGTAAAATGTTACAGCCGACTGGCGGTATTAATAATGGCAGGATCCGGCCGGTCCGGCTGAATTTTCGGAATTTTTGCGCGGGACTCTTTCGGGGGATATATAAATAATTGCAGATCCGGAAGATAGTCACTGTATTCCTTTACCGGAGAGTACAAACAAGAGGGCAGAGTGAAAATTATTATTTTTTTATCCCTTCCAGATCAAGCATGAAGGCATATTCGAGTGCGGTTGTTTTCAGCCGTTCAAAACGGCCTGACGCACCGCCGTGGCCTGCAGCCATATTGACATCCATGATGAGGATGTTATCATCCGTTTTCATCTCACGCAGCCTGGCAACCCATTTTGCCGGTTCCCAGTACTGCACCTGTGAGTCCCAGTAGCCCGTTGTGACAAGTATGTTGGGATAGGCCTGCTCCTTTACCTGGTCGTAGGGAGAATAGGAAAGCATATAGTCATAATACTCCTGTTTGCGCGGATCGCCCCACTCATCCCATTCGAATGTGGTGAGCGGGATGCTTGCATCGATCATGGTGCTTACTATATCAACAAAGGGTACCTGTGCTATTATGCCGTTAAAAAGTTCCGGTTCCATGTTGGCGACGGCACCCATCAGAAGTCCTCCTGCACTTCCGCCCATGGCATACAGGTGCCGGGCTGAAGTATAGTTCTCATTTATCAGATAGCGGGCACAGTCGGCAAAGTCGGTGAAGGTGTTTTTCTTCTTCAGCAGTTTGCCGTCCTCATACCATTGCCGGCCCATTTCACTGCCTCCCCTGATGTGGGCTATCGCATAAACGAAGCCCCTGTCAAGGAGGCTGATGATATTGGAACGGAATGAAGGATCCGAGGAAATGCCGTATGATCCGTAGGCATAAAGCAGCATGGGCGCATTGCCGTCGCAAATGAATCCCCTGCGGTAAACAAGCGATACAGGAACCTTTGTTCCGTCACCGGCCGTGGCCCAGAGCCGTCTCGATTCATAATTGTTCCTGTCAAAGCCGCCTAGGACTTCGTCCTCCTTAAGAAGAGTCCTTGTACGGGAAGACATATCATAATCATACACGGAATTAGGCGTGGTAAGCGACGAGTAACTGTATCTCAGGAGGGAGGTGCCAGCATTGGGATTAATACTTATTCCTGCAGTATAGGTTTCTTCGCCAAAGTCGAGGTAATGTCCGGAATTATTTTCGAGATCAATGATCCGGAGGTTTGTAAGACCTTTGATTCGCTCGTTTACAACAAGATAGTTATCAAAAATTTCAAAATTCCCGAGGAGGATATCGGGGCGATGCGGAATTATATCCTTCCAGTGGGTCATGGCGGTCCTGTTCTCGGGGCAGGACATAAGCCTGAAATTTATCGCTCCCCCTGAATTGGTCCGGATATAAAACCTATCGTTCAGGTGATCAACCGAGTACAAATGATCCTCCCCGCGCGGCTCAAATATTACGGCTCCCTTTTCCGGACCGGCCGCTTCCACGAGACGAACCTCGGTTGCAAGAGTATGGGTGGAAACAATAATGATGTATTTTTTACTCTTGCTTCTGCCAAGCTGAACGGAAAAAGTCTCATCCCCCTCATGATAGATGATTCTGTCTTCCGACACCGGGGTTCCAAGCCTGTGCATCATCACGGTGGCCGCCCGGAGTGTTTCCGGATCCTTGCTGACATAAAGGAATGTTTTGCTGTCGTCAGCCCATAAGGCCAGTCCGGCAGTATTGGGAATATTGTCGGGAAGCAGTTCGCCCGAAGCGAGGTCTTTGATCTGCAGGGTATACTGCCTCCGGCTGACATGATCCGTTCCGAATGCAAGAAGCCTGTTGTCCGGAGAGACTGTTGTTCCGGCAACTCCAGTATACTCATGTCCTTCTGCAAGAAGATTCACATCAAGCATCACTTCAGGAGAGTCTGAACCGGTTTTTTGCCTGTAATACACTGCATATTCCTTTCCGGAGAAGTATTTTGTATGGTAATAATAACCGTTGTCAAGATACGGAACTGTTTCATCATCTTCCCGGATACGCCCCTTCAGTTCACTGAAGAGCTTTTCCTGAAGGGATAAGGTATGCTTCATGACAGTGCCTGCGTAGTCATTCTCCGCATTGAGCCAGGAAAGGACCCTAGCAGTCTGGTCATCAGGTGTTTCTGCATTCTTCTGATCATCACTGAGGCGCATCCAGAAATAATTGTCAACACGCTCGTTTCCATTACTTTTAACAACATAAGGAATTTTTTCTGCAACCGGGGCCTGTGGTTTTTTTCCGCATGAGGACATAAGCATAATCAAGGCTGCATTAAAGAGATAAACAGCTTTTTTCATGAATATAAGCATTTTATCAGTAAGTGTTTGTTTCTTGTTATTCTGAATGCAATATAAAAAACCTTGCGGACATAATGATTCTGACGGAAAAATGAGGGAAAAAGGATAAGCCGGACGGATACCGTGGAGGCTCATTCAGGCCTGGCTGCCATCAAAAAAGAGCCTGCAGGAAAAAAGCTCCGGTGCTATACTTCCTGCAGGGGAAAACATTTCCGGAAAAACGGCAAGATGGGAAAGGCAGTTCCGGATCAGTTGGCCCGTATATATCTTTTGGAGGTGTTACAGCTGCACTATACCTTTGCGGAATAAACAAGACAAGGCTTATGGTAATGCGCAAAATCATTGAAAATGTCAGGACATATGTTGTGACATCATTTGGTCTGTTGCTGTTGTCTGTAGCATGGACCGCCTTCCTGCTGCCCCATCAGATATCCGGCAGCGGCGTTACGGGCATTGGTGCCATTGTCTTCTATGCCACAGGGATACCAATGGGCTATACCTACTTTGCAATAAACGTCGTACTGATGGCGATAGCGCTGAAGATACTGGGGGCAGGATTCGGCATTAAAACCATTTACTCAGTAGTTCTGTCGTCTGTTCTGCTCACCCTGCTTCAGCCGCTCATCCCGGCGCCCGTTGTTCAGGAAAAGTTTATGTCGGCAATCATCGGGGGCATGCTTTGCGGAGCCGGCCTTGGCATTGTCTTTACCCAGGGAGGCAGCACGGGCGGAACGGACATCATTGCACTGGTGATAAACAAATACCGGAATATAAGTCCGGGCAAGATCATCCTGCTTTGCGATGTATTCATTATCAGCTCCTCTTATGTGGTGCTGACTCACCTTGAATCCGCACAGAGGGTGGAAACAATGGTGTACGGTTTTGTGACCATGGCAATACAGGCCTATACTCTTGACGCAATATTGTCCGGCAACAAACAGTCGGTTCAGATATTTATTTTTTCAAGGCATTTTGAAAGCATAGCCGATCTGATTACTTCCCGGATGCATAGAGGGGTAACCGTTATCGACGGTACCGGCTGGTACACGAAGGAGAGTCAGAAAGTGATAATAACCATGGTAAGGAAAAATGAAGTAAGCGAGGTATACAGAATAATAAAAAGTGTTGATAAAAAGGCCTTCATCACCGTGGCTAATGTTATGGGTGTTTACGGAAAAGGCTTTGAGGAACTGAAGAGGTTATGAAATGAAGGTGACGGGACAGAACCGGAAACCCGCAGGCATTCTTTCATTTTACTTAATATTATAGATATATTGCAGCAATTTCAAAATGAGTACATGCGAAAAACAGTTTTGATACCGGTGTTTTTTCTGGCAGCAACAAGCTTTCTGCTATCCCAACAGGCCACTAGATGGAGAGGACCCAATGCCGAAGGTATATATCCCGGCACCGGACTGCTCCGGAGCTGGCCTGAAAACGGCCCTGAAATGCTATGGTCATTCGAACAGCTCGGGGAGGGTTATGCTTCACCATCTATTTCCGGGGGTTACATATATATTCCGACCATGATTAAGGGAGAGGGCTATATGTTCAAGCTAAGCATATCGGGAAAAGAGATCTGGAGAGTAAAATACGGCAGTGAATTCACCCGCCAGTATCCGGGAACCAGGTCATCAGCCACCATTGCCGGAGACCTGCTGTATATGCTCAGCGGCAATGGCAGGCTGGTATGCATGGATACAGGGGACGGATCCCTCAGATGGAGCAGGGAACTGACAAGGGACTTTGACGGTGTGATAAACCGTTATGGCTATAATGAAACGGTTCTTGTTGACGGAGACAGGCTGTACGCTACTCCCGGCGGGGTCAGGAACAACGTCATTGCACTGAACCGTTTCACCGGTGATCTCGTATGGACATGTCCCGGCATGGGTGAGAAGGCGGCTTACTGCACACCTGCGGTGATAAGACTTCCTTCGCGTACGCTGCTGGTCACACACACAGAATCACACATACTGGGAATCGATATCAGAAACGGAAATCTTCTGTGGTCATATCCATGGGCCAATCTCCGGCTGGAACATCAGAATACCCCGCTTTATAAAGACGGGCTGCTTTTCTGTCTCAGCGGCTATGGCATGGGGGCAGTAATGCTCAGGCTTAGCCCCGACGGCACCTCGGTAAGCAGGCAGTGGTTCAGTCAGTCCTTCGACAACCGTATGGGTGCTGCCGTTCTGATTAATGGTTACCTGTACGGTTCAGGGCACAATGACCCTTCATGGCAGTGCTACAACTGGACCACGGGAGAAAAGATGTATTCCTCACGGTCGCTGTTCATGGGTGCGGTGATATCTGCTGACGGACTGCTATACTGCTTCAGTGAAAAGGGTGAAGCAGCTCTTGTGAAACCTGATCCTTCCGGTTTTGAAATTATCAGTAAAATGACTGTCCGCGGGGGGTCGGGACCTCACTGGGCACATCCTGTAATCCATGAGGGAGTTTTGTATATACCCAGGGGTAAAGCCCTTATGGCATACAGGATCAGTCAGAAATAATTACTGCACCTGAAAAAACCCTATTTCAGATCCGTACGGCATTCGGCACGTGCAAATATCCCGTAAACCGATTTTTCAAAATCAACGGCAGCCACCTTGTATTCCGGCGTAAGAGTGTATTCATCGCCTATTCCGCTGGTCAGAAAGTTTATTCCCGCCTCGGGGAAATGGAATGTGCTGTAGATAACACCGGGTTTAACCACATCCGTCACTTCCACTTTCATGGTAGTTATTCCGCGGGCTGAGAATATCCGTGCGAAATCACCGCTTACCAGTCCCTTTGCGTGCGCATCATGCGGATTTACATACAGCAGGTCTTCAGTCACCAGTTCGCTGTTGGGCGTGCGCCTCGTCATTGTGCCGCTGTTATAATGTTCCAGGAGTCTTCCCGTGGTCAGTATGTAGGGATATTCCGCAGAGTGTTCAATGAGCTCAGGGGAACTCTCATAATCCCAGGAATGGAATTTGCCCTTCCCTCTCTTGAATGTTCCCACGTGCATTATCCTGGTGTCTGTACCATCTTCAAGAACCGGCCATTGCTTGCCGTTTTTCCCCAGTTCCTCCCATTTAACGCCCCTGAAGAATGGCACTATTCCGGCTATCTCTTCCAGGACGCCCGCAGCTGTGTATTCAGCCTGCGGATAAGCCATGTGATTCATCATTTCAACCACAATCCGGCCGTCAGGTCTGGTACCTTCAAGCGGGTCAACAACTTTCTGAACTTTCTGTATCCTTCTTTCCCCGTTTGTAAAGGTGCCTTCCTTCTCGAGGAAGGATGAAGCGGGGAATATCACATCGGCGATACGGGCAGTTTCAGACATGAATATCTCCTGGACAACCAGGAATTCAAGGCCCTGCAGTGAGCTCCTCACATGGCAGGTATTGGGGTCAGTCTGCAGGATGTCCTCGCCCATGATCCATAATGCCTTAAGTTCACCGGTTGATGCAGCAGCAAACATTTCCGGAATACGCAGTCCGGGTTTTGAAGGATGTTCAATTCCGTAATAGGAGGTATAAAGTTCAATGTTCTGCGGATTGGTTACATCGAGATAACCTGCTCCCTGATGTGGCTGGACTCCCATATCGGCTGCACCCTGCACATTGTTCTGACCCCGGAGGGGATTGACACCCGTTCCCGGTCTGCCGATGTTTCCTGTCATCATGGCGATATTTGATATAAGGGTTATTGCCTTGGTTGCCTGCCAGTGCTCGGTCACTCCCAGTCCGTGAAATTCCATGGCCTCGGATGCTGACCCGTATTCAATGGCCGCAGCCCTCACCTCTTCACGGTCAACGCCGCAGATTCTCTCCTGTTCATCAACATCAAGTGTTTCAAGGTAATTCTTAAAATCCTCCCAGCCTTCGGTACGGGAAGCAATGAAATCTTCATCAGCAAGACCCTCTTTCAGCAGGTAATAGGCAAAGAGATTAAGTACGGCAACATTTGTTCCCGGATTGATTTGCAGGTGATGCTTTGCAACCCTTGCCAGTCCTATCTTCAGGGGATCTATAACGATCAGCGGAATACCCGATTCGGTTACGGATTTGATACGCGCACCTGTCACCGGATGAGCATCAACCGGATTGGCTCCGATAACCAGCATGCATCCGGTCCTGTACATATCGTCAATGGAGTTTGTTGCCGCTCCGGTACCAAAGGCCCACTGCATGCCCATTGCCGTCGGGGCATGGCATACCCTTGCACAGCCGTCAATATTATTGGTTCCGATAACTATCCTGAAGAACTTCTGCATAAGATAGTTTTCCTCATTTGTACATCTGGCTGATGAAATTCCGGCAAGGGCATCCGGTCCGTACTTTTCCCTTATTTCGCGGAAGCGTTTTGCGGTATATTCATAGGCTTCATCCCATGATACCTCCGTAAGCGTTCCGTTTTTCCTTATCATCGGGGAGCGCAGCCTGTCGGGATGATTGTAAAACTCAAATGCATACCTTCCCTTTAAGCAGGTATGTCCCCTGTTTGTGGCTGCGTCAAGAGGAGCCTGAATAGCCCTGACGGCACCGTCAATCACCTTTACATCCAGGTTGCAGCCCACACCGCAGTAGGTACAGGTAGTCCGTACGGTTTTGTCTGCCGCAAGGGTCTTGGCGGAATAACGGTCTGAGAGTGCATTTGTCGGACAGGTCTGTACACAGGCTCCGCATGAAACACAGGTGGATTCAATGAATGACCTGTCAAAATCCTTTATGATACGGCTCCTGTCGGCCCTTCCATGTATCCACAACACGCGCTCGGTCTGCAGTTCATCACAGGCTCTCACACAACGGTAGCATTTGATGCATTCCGTGAAATCCGACCATACATAGGGCCGGGTCCTGTCTTTCCCATATTTGCTTATTTTCCGGCGGTACCGTACTTCAGGAGATCCGGCTGTTGCAATAACTGACTGGAATTCCGTGGGAAGCATGCCGGCTTCGGGTGCAAGCCTTTCAGGAGGGTATTCCGACAATACCAGTTCAAGTATATTTTTCCTGAGGCGCCTTATCCTGTCAGTGGAAGGATAGATATAATATCCCGGCATCACAGGGGTATGGCATGATGCCATAACTTTTGCCGGGCCGTTTTCCTCAAGGGCCACATCAACCGAACATATCCTGCACGAACCATAGTTTTCAAGATTGTCAGCCTGACACAGTGTCGGAATCATTTCGCGTCCGAGATTCCTGCGCACAAACTCCAGGATGGTCTCTCCGTCCCTTATTGCATAGGGCTTATTGTCTATATATGCGGTCTTTTCCATGGCTATGATTCCTTTATGGTTGTAAAATAGTCCTTCAGTTCATCACCAAAATACTGTAATGCATTTTTTACGGGCAGAGGCAAGCCGCTTCCCAGGGCACAGAGAGATCCGAGCTCCATCGCTTCCAGGAGATCATCGAAAAGCTGACGGTCAATAAGCTCTCCGTCTTTCACTGCAGCGGAAACCAGGTCATGCCCCCGCGCTGAACCCAGCCGGCAGGGAAAGCACTTGCCGCAGGATTCCTTTCTTGTAAATTCAAAAAGATGCTCTACCAGTCTGATTACAGGGAAATCTTCAGGTATTGACACCACCCCTGCATGTCCGAGCAGAAATCCTTCCCTGGCAAAGGATTCGAAATCCAGCGTCAGGTCGTCTATCCTTGATGCGGGTACCAGTCCGCCCAGCGGGCCGCCTATCTGGAAGGCCTTCACCGGATAGCGTGTTCCCCCGCCCATTTCGTCCATAACGTTTCTGAGGGGAGTCCCCATCTTCACCTCCAGCAGTCCCGGCCTGTTAAAGGCACCATCAAGAGATACAAGCTTTGTGCCGGGTGATTTCGCGGTTCCCATTGCTGCCCAGGCAGCACCTCCCCTTTCGAGTATATAGCGGACATTGGCAAAGGTTTCCACATTGCTCAGAACAGTCGGCCTGCCAAAGAGTCCGTAAACAGCCGGAAAAGGCGGACGGGTGCGGACCTCCGCCCTCAATCCCTCAATAGAGTTAAGCAGTGAGGTCTCCTCACCGCATATATATGCCCCCGAGCCCTGAACAACATGAAAGCGGAAAAGGCCGCTGTCATCGTTTTCCTCCCCGGCAGCAATTCCCAGTTCAGCAAGTGTACGGATTGCTTCCTTTACCCTTTTTATAGCCAGGGGATATTCCCCGCGGATATAGACCACCCCTGCACCGGCTCCGATGATAATACCCGTGGCAAGCATTCCGAAAAGCACTGAATGCGGACGTTCCTCAAGAAGCCATTTGTCGGAAAAAGCTCCCGGATCTCCTTCGTCGCCGTTGCAGACAACATACTTCGTATCGGCTGTAGCTGCATTCAGCGCGGAACGGACCTTGATATGGAACGGAAATCCTGCACCGCCCCGGCCACGAAGTCCGGAACTCCCGAGTTCCCGGAGGGCAGATTCGGTATTATTGCGCAGAGCGGCCAGGGGGGAATAATAGTCCCTGATATCACCGGTGGGAACAATCAGTACAGGGTTCTCCGCATTGGAATACACTTCAGGAGTTTCCCTGCCTCCTCCGCATTTGCAGTAGCGGATTTCCCCGCCGGCAATATAGGCATCGTTGGTATGACAGTGCCCGAGGCAGGTCATCGTGCCAATCTCATGCGGCTGGTATGTTTCGAGCAGCTCCCGCATAACCTCTTCCGTCCTGCCGGATACAAGACAGGCAGTTCCGTCACATACAAAAACCTTTTTGCCCTGATGTCCGGGCTGAAGGAAATCATAGAAGGAACTTGCACTCAGAATGGCGGCATTCCCCGTCTTGAACTCACGGGCAACCGATATCAGATTAGCTTCCCTCAGATCATCAGCACCCAGTGCCGCATCCGAGATTTGTTCATACATGCTGTCGGTAAGGCCTTTTCTCAGTGAGAGGCCTCTAAGGTTCCTGGACATATGGTTTTAAATTTTTTTCAATATATTAACTTTTCCGGGCGCATCGAAAAAATTATGAGAATTATCATGTGCACCGCGGAAAAATCCGTCTCAATATCTGCCGGATGGAAAAGTAAGCAGATAATTAAATATATGTCGATCTTTTTGTCTTTATTGTATAAATAATGTATACCTTTGTTTCATAAACATTTAAAAAACCACCATGATTATTTCAGGCAACACAGGTATAGGAGAAGTTGTACGGCTGAATTTCAGAACAGCACAGTTATTCCGGGAATACAACATTGATTACTGCTGCGGGGGCGAAAAAACGATATCCGAGGCCTGCAGTGATGCCGGCATTGACGCAGACCGTCTGATTTCGCAACTGGAAGATATAGCGGGAAATTCCGACCCTGATACGGAATACATCAACAGTCTGGCTCCTGACGAGTTAAGTGATTATATTGTAAGGAGGCATCATTCCTACGTAAAAAAGAATATTCCCCATATCAGGGAAAACCTGGACAAAATCTGTGATGTCCACGGTTCTGCTCATCCGGAACTTTTTGAAATAAGGAAGCTGTTCAATGAGTCTGCCTCAGATCTTGCAGCTCACATGCAGAAAGAGGAAGTCATGCTTTTCCCTTTCATCCGGGAAATGGTGGAATCAAAAAAGCAGGGTTCCCGGCCCGGGCCCGAGGCTTTTGGTACGGTGGCCAATCCTGTCAGGGTGATGATTTCCGAGCATGAGAACGAAGGAAGAAGGTTTGAAAGGATTTCGGAAATATCGGGAAGCTACAGTCCGCCTGCCGATGCCTGCACAAGTTACCGGACAGCCTTTAAACAGCTGGAGGATTTTGAACGGGATTTGCACAGGCATGTTCACCTGGAAAACAATATTCTTTTTCCTGAGGCGCTCCGGCTGGAGAAGGAATTAAACGAATCAACAGATAAATAAATCAAATAAAAATTTCACTCATGAAGCCAAGACTGGATTATTCAAAGACTGCACCCGGCGCCCTGAAGGGAATGCTGGAACTTGAGAAGTATGTCCATGGCTCCGGCCTTGAAAGGTCGCTGTATGAACTCGTAAAAACCAGGGCATCACAAATAAACGGCTGTGCCTATTGCATTGACATGCATACAAAGGATGCGCGCAGGGCCGGGGAAACCGAACAGCGTCTTTATGCACTGTCCGCCTGGCGTGAAACACCCTTTTACACTCAACGTGAAAGGGCAGCACTGGCCTGGACAGAAGCTCTGACCAGGATTTCAGAGAATGAGATATCCGATTCCCTGTACAAAGCTACCATGGAATATTTCAGTGAAGAAGAAATTGTAGCGCTTACCATGGCCATCATCGCCATTAACGGATGGAACCGCCTGGCCATAAGTTTCAGAACAACTCCCGGCAGTTACGAGCCTCAGTAGGCAGCTGTATATAAACATATTATCCCGGTATTTTCTGACCGGCCGGAGCAAGTCTTTATTTTCATTATTCCTCAGCCCCGGTTTTCCGTTTTATTGCCTCTGGGCAGCCAAAGGCCGGAACAGCCATGTTCCGGCATCAGAAGAATATCACAAAAGTTTGATAAGTTCCGTCTTTATGATATTTTTGTGAAACACTTCTGCTTTTATCCAATTCAGGAGATTTAAAGTGCTTTTACATACAAATTATTTGTTTTCCATTTAATATTTTAAATTCAAAATCTTTAAACAAAAATACTATGAAACGTAGGGAAGTAATAAAAACCCTGTCTGCCATTCCGGTAGCAGGAGGTTTAATGTCTCTGGATCCCCTGATGGCATCAGCCACACAAAAACGAAGTGCAAAGGAAGCCGGTCTTCTTGCCAATGCCCCTGAAGGCGCCCTGGCTCCCGGACCCCAGATATTCCAGTCCATAGGTGTTGAACCCCTGATAAACTGCATGGGAACCTTCACAGCAATCGGAGGCTCCATTCCATTGCCGGAGGTACGGAAAGCCATTGAATATGCTGCCCTGAACTATGTATATATTGATGAACTGGCAATGGCTGTGGGCAAAAGGCTGGCAGAAATTACAGGGGCTGAATGGGGAATGGTATCCTCAGGCTGTGCTGCAGGAATGAAACATGTAACAGTTGCCTGTATCACCGGCGGCGATCCTGAAAAGCTTGTAAGAGTACCTGACCTTACCGGATTTCCCAAAACAGAGGTAATCATTCCGCGCTATTCAAGGAATCAGTATGATGCAGCCATCAGGAATGCAGGCGTAACAATGGTTGAGGTCCAGACCATGGAAGAACTGAAAAAGGCCATCAGTCCGCGCACTGCAATGGTTTATCTTTTTGCGGCTCCAAGGGATTACAGTGAAGGGCCCCTGTCAATAGACAATATTGCAGCAGCCCTTAAGGATACGGATATCCCCATTCTGGTGGATGCGGCAGCTGAAGTGCTTACCGTTCCGAACATTCACCTGGAACGGGGTGCGACCATTGTTGCCTACAGCGGAGGAAAAGCAATCAGGGGTCCTCAGGGCGCGGGGCTTCTTCTCGGTAAAAAGGATCTTCTTTTTTCCACATGGCAGGCCAGTTCTCCTCATCATGGCCCGGGAAGGGACAACAAGATAGGAAGGGAGGAGCATATAGGTATGCTTGCAGCCGTTGAAGCATGGGTTAAAACAAATCATCCTGAAAAAGAAAAAACATGGATCTCATGGCTTGAACATATTTCAAAGAAAGTAAGCACCGTAAAGGGAGTAAGCACGAGGATAATGGAACCGCAGGGAGTGGATAACCGCACTGCCCGTCTGATGATCAGCTGGAATCCCGATGAACTGAACATTACCGGTCAGGAAGTATCAAAGGAACTTGTTGAAACAAAACCGAGGATTGTACTGGGTGGCGGCCGCACAAACCCGAAGGACGGCACAACATCAATATCCATAAGCGCACACATGATGCAGCCGGGGGATGAGAAAACCGTTGCCGACAGGATTCACGGCATACTGTCCAGACAGCATGAGAAAAAGACTGTTTCAATCGAACCACCGGCAGCAGATCTTTCCGGACAGTGGGATGTAAGTGTCGAGTTCTATTCCGGCAGGGGGGAACACAAGCTCTATCTCGGCAAACAGGAAGGAAATGATATCAGGGGAACTCACAAAAGCACCTTCTCATTGCTTGATATTTCCGGAAGGGTTGAGGGTAAAAATGTAAAACTGCAGAGTTACTACATGGAAAACGCCCAGTCAATACCCTATATCTTTGACGGAAACATTGAGGGAGATACATTTTCAGGAGTGCTGTACCTGGGTGAATACCGTTCCGCAAATTTCACCGCGAAAAGGGCGGAAAGGGGCAGACGTCCCATGATGCCCATCACGGTACCCGCCCATGGCGGTAAAAAAAGCGATTCATGGTGATGAGCATAAAATAATTCATCATTAACCGTTCAATGGTTCTCCCTCCCGGGAGGACCATTGAATTAACTCTCAGCTGCCAGGCCTTCCGGCCGGAAAACAGGGAAGGCCTTGAAAACGGCCCGCAGTCACGAATAATCCCGGCAAATTATCCTGCAAACAGTACCAGAGCATAACCCGAATAAAAATGAAAAATACATTTAAACAGCTGACAAGGCTTACGGCATTGCTGCCAGTAATATTTATTTCTGGCCTTAAAGCTGAGTCTCAGAAGGCCAGGACGGCCAACCAGCTCAACATCAAATCAATAGAGCTTAATTATCCTGTGCCGGCCATTCCGTTCTATCATTTCAGGGCCGAGATTGAACTGCCCCAGGAATCCATAATTGAGGTTGAAGCAGCTGTGGACGGCAAGGTTTTGAGAGCCACCGACATAAGGAGGCCTTCCGATCTCATGAATATGAACAGGCCCACCATTCCGATAAGGCCGCCGTCGGGATACAATCTCTCACATGACGGAACACTGTATAAAAATTTCATTCTTACCGGCTGGGTAAGATGGGAAACGGGGAAGGATTATTCCGTCAGAATCTCGGTAAGGCTGAAGAAGAATCCGGATCCCTCTCCGGGGGATATATGGCTGACAGCCACCAGGACCGTGAGTGCTCCCCGGGGAAGTGCCGTATTCAGTTCTGACTGGAAAAACTATAAAGCTCTTATCCTGAGTGAAACAGCAGGAATAAGCCGTACAGGGGAAGCGGTTGAGGTGTTGCTTGCATTTTATTCCGATGAAGCACAGCAGATTGAAAGGGACATACGGGTTGTTGCCGTTGACCCGCAAACTTATGAGCTGACTGAGGTTCCGTCGCAGGTTTATGACCGGATGGAGTACCTCAGGGAAGATGACCTTGATCCGGATGAAAAGGGGAAACCCACACGGCAGGCAGAGCTCTGGCTGCCTACAGTAACGGCAAGGGTGGCATTCCTTGCTGATGTTCCTGCAAAGACAAGCAGGGTGTACCTTGTGTTCTATAACAATCCCGATGCCATGGGAAAGGTCTGGACTACCGATCTTCGTGTACAGGGCGAGGCGCCGGGACTTCAGATAGAAAACAGTGCAATCTCGGTCATCCTTCATCCGAATTCCGGCCATCTCGATCAGATCACCCTTAAGAGCAGGCCGGACATCCCGCTGTATCACCGGTCTGAAACCAACGGCGCCATGCACTGGAATCCGGATATTTACGTGCCGCCAAGGCCATGGACCCATACAGCAGACTGGAATCCCCCGAAGAATGTCAGCAGCGTTGCCGGATCCATCATTGCCCGCAGCGATGTGTGGGATGATATGAGAAAAGTTCCTGAAGTTGATGCCTCTGTCCGCTATGAGTTTTTTCCCGGAGTGCCCTATTTCATAAGCTCCACCAGTATCAGAATAAAGGAAACCGTCCAGGCCCTGGCTCTCAGAAATGCTGAGATGGTCATTAAAAGGGATCTGATAACACATGCAGCCTGGTACGACATAGTAAGGGATTCAGTTATTATTTATGATGTATCGGAAATACCTGATTTTACCGATCTGAAAATGGAAGCCGACGTACCCTGGGTTATGTTTTTCAACAAGGAAAAAGGTGTCGGATTTGCAGGCATTCAGCTCAGCTATTCAAATACCGGAGTTGAATCACCGGTAAGAGTGCTCAATCCCTTTTTCTATATCACTGCAGGTCCGTGGGTATACTGGGCAAGAGGCCTGTCACACACCTTCCTGTCATCCAATATGCAGCAGGTTATCCCGGCGCTGAAAGGAAATGTATTCAGTGAAAGATGGGCTTACCTGGTTTTTGAAACCGACAAGAGCCCTGATCCTTTTACTCCGGTCACCGAATGGCGGAAAAGGCTGATCAACCCTCTCAGGATTGATCTCGTGGAAGAGGTCGATGACAGGGTAACCAGAATTATGACAGAAGCACTGGATGACGCAAAAAGTGAATGATATAAGTTTTGAAATGAAATCCGTACATGAAATAATTGCCGGTTCCGGAGAGGAATACATTTCCGGAGGTCTGAATGAAAAAGATATTCCTGCCGATCCTCTTGAACTTTTTGAGAAATGGCTGGAAGAAGCAGTGGAAAGGAATCCTGAACTGCCCAATGCAATGCATCTTTCAACAGCGGGAGCAGACGGCAGGCCATCGGGAAGGATAGTATTGCTCAAGGCTTTTGATAAAAGAGGATTTGTCTTTTACACCAATCTTGACAGCAGAAAGGGAAGGGAGCTGAAGGAAAACAACCATGCAGCACTTACATTTTTCTGGGATGAGTTATTCCGTCAGGTGCGACTGGAAGGCAGGGTTTTTGAAGTTCCTCCCGAAGAATCGGATTCATATTTTGCAAGCCGGCCGCGTGAAAGTAAAATCAGTGCACTGGCTTCGGAGCAGAGCAGGGTTCTGAAAAACCGGAAGGATCTTGAAGACAGGGTAAAGGAGCTGGAAAACAGCCTGAAGGGTAAGGATGTTCAAAGACCTGCCAACTGGGGCGGCTATTACCTGTCTCCTTCATACATGGAATTCTGGCAGGGAAGGGCTCACCGCCTGCATGACAGGATTGTCTACAGGAGAAAAGACAATAGTGACAGATGGGATATCATGAGATTATATCCCTAGAAAAGTTTCAAAAGGTAGTATCATGCATCCTCAGACAGGGCTGAACCCTTGTCTGTCCGGAGCCCGGCAGCATCTGCCTTCATAAGCAATATGCCTGAATGCTTCGTCAAATCAATTTGTACCTGTCTTATTCCGAATATTGTATCACCTCAACAGGACAGCTTTCCGCTGCTTCCTTTATTTCATCGGTGTAATCGGAATAATTCACACCTTCAATAACCGTTGCTTCGTCTTCCACTTTAAATACTTCAGGACAAATATCTTCGCATACACCGCATGCGGTGCAGCCTTCTTCTATCCATACCTTTGTAACAGCCATAGCCTAATATATTAATTATTGAACGGGGCTTTCAATAATCCGCCTGTCGCCGGCAGGAAAGCCCATTTAATCTGCTTCCTTTATAATCTGACTGTCATCAACACCGAGATCCGACAGTATTTTTTCAACAGCCTCCATCATGGAAGGAGGTCCGCAAAGATAAATATCCTTTGTGAGATCTGCCATCTGTTTACTGAGAAAATCCCTGGATAAATATCCATGTGCATATCCCTGTGCTGTTTCGTCCGAAAGAATGTTCACAAAATTTTTCCCCAGAAGATGCTCAAATTCATACTTCAGAATAATATCATCCCTGGTCTTGTTTGCATAGATAAGCTTGTTGTTCCCGATGGCATTTTTCGATTTCAGATATCTAAGAATGGATATAAACGGGGTTATACCGGCACCTCCGGCAATGAAATATCCCTCGTTCCTGTATTCAATTGCCCCGAAAACATCGTATAAAATCAGGCTGTCATTTTTTCTCAGGCTGAGAAGTTCGTTTGTCACACCCCTGTCTGCGGGATAGGTTTTAATTGTAAACTGAAGAAAATCGTCGTCCGGAAGGCTTGTAAAGGTAAAGGGCCTCTTTTCATCCTTCCATCCTTCCCTGTTTATCGAAATGTCAACGGCCTGCCCCGGCGTGAAAACCAGATCCTCAGGCTTTTCGGTAAAAATCTGAAGCACATCACGGGTAATGAGTCCTGTTGATATGATTCTTACATTATGTGTTTTCATTTTTTATTTTTTTATAAAACCAATTAACCGGAATGCATAAAATAAACTCTGCCATTTAAACAAATTTCTTCAGGAAAAGTTTCCTGAGGAGCAAGTGGGGTAGATGTTAAAAACGAATGCTGGAACAGGGCGGAAACAAATTAGAATCATTCTAAAATGCTCTGGATATTTGCTTTATCAGTAAAGGAATTATATATTGTAGGATCAGAATAAAAAGACTTAATGAAATCAATAGCACAGAAAGAGCTGTACAAATTTTTGGCAATTATTACTATTTGTTAGCCGGATTATAAAGAACACCTGAAGGGGGGCTTTATAGTCCCCCTTTTTGGTGAAGATAAAATACAGTTTACTATTATCAGATACAATGACTACAGGCGGAAAGGGAGATAATTACGAAAAAGAAACACTGCAGCACAAAATGACAATCAGGGAAGACGCAAAGCAGGTACTGATAAAACAGTTGAATTATATCAACAAGCAATTTCAGAACGAAACAAACAACAACAGGAGATTCAATATTCACAGTTATGCCAGGCATAAATCCAAAGCAAATCCCAATTTCTTCAGATGGTTGTTTGATGATTATGAGAACATCGGTCTTTACGGGACAAATCTGACCAGCGAACAGAAGGAAGTATACAAGATATGGTTACACAATCTGTAATCCATGACCTGCAATGTTTGCACTTCCGGTACCCCATGCAGCCGCCGGGTAAAGAAGAGGCAGGAATAACCGCAGTTTCCGGATTTGCTGTCCGGCTGCTGTTTAAAACATTTATCTTACTGACAGACAAACATCTATAGTCCGTTCATTCCATCTCCTGAACATAGCCTTTATTTCCTGTTTTTTCCCGATAATTGTAATAATCATATTGTAAAAGATTGGTAATAAGGAATACCTTGTTACCTTTAGGCGCTTGATTTATACTACGTATCCTAAAACTCATTCATTGACCCTCATGAAAACAAAAAAACTCTGGATAGTTTATGTTCTTGTAACTGTAATCAGTTTTGCAGTTCTGATAATTTTCGGACGGGAGATCTACAGGGAGAAACCGCCTGTTCCCGAAAAGGTGATTACGGAAAGTGGTATTTTGCTTTTTACCTCCCAGGAGATCAAAGACGGTCAGAATATCTGGCAGTCCATCGGAGGGCAGCAACTCGGATCGATCTGGGGGCATGGCGCCTATATTGCCCCGGACTGGTCGGCTGACTGGCTTCACAAGGAAGCTGTTTTCCTGCTTGACAAATGGTCGCGGGAAAATTTCGGAATCCTGTTCGATAAACTTGACCCGGAACGGCAGGCCATGCTGGAAGTGAGACTGCAGAATGCCTTACGTGCCAACACATATGACAGTAAAACGGGAATTCTTACAATATCCGACGAAAGGGCCGATGCCATCAGAAGCATCAGCAGGCATTACCAGGGACTGTTTATGGACGATCCGTCACTGAATGAGGAGAGGGCTGCCTATGCAATCCCAGCCAATACAATTAAGGATTCCGGCCGGATGGACAGGATGAATGCCTTTTTCTTCTGGACTGCCTGGGCCTGTATTACGGAAAGGCCGGATTCCGAACTGACCTATACAAGCAACTGGCCCCCCGACAGGATTGTGGGGAATACTGCATCGGCAGGACTGGTACTGTGGACCGGATTCAGCGTGATAATGCTGCTTGTGGGTATCGGACTGCTGGCTTATTACAATGCAAGAAACAAATCCGACATTCTTGATCCTTCACTTTTGCCGCAGAATGATCCGCTCGGCGGATTAAACCCCACTCCGTCAATGAAGGCAACCCTGAAATATTACTGGGTTGTTCTGGGTCTTATCCTAATGCAGATCCTGTTCGGAGTGGTAGCCGCACATTACGGGGTGGAAGGCAAGGGGTTCTACGGACTAAGCCTGGATAATATCCTGCCATATTCCGTATCACGTACCTGGCATGTTCAGCTGGCCCTGTTCTGGATTGCAACTTCGTGGCTTGCCGCCGGCCTCTATATAGCTCCGGCCGTATCGGGCCATGAACCAAAATATCAGAAACTGGGAGTGAACCTGCTTTTTTCGGCCCTCCTGGTCATAGTTGTCGGTTCACTTATCGGTGAATGGATGGGGGTTATGCAGAAACTCGGACTCGTTCATAATTTCTGGTTCGGACATCAGGGCTATGAATATGTGGACCTGGGAAGATTCTGGCAGATATTCCTGTTTATCGGCTTTTTCATCTGGCTTTTCCTGATGTTCCGTGCACTGCTGCCTGCCCTTGTAAAACCATCGGAAAACCGGCAGCTTCTGATAATGTTTATTATAGCCTCAGTTGCAATTGCCGGGTTCTACGGCGCAGGACTTGTATGGGGAAGGCAGACTCACCTGTCTGTTGCGGAATACTGGAGATGGTGGGTGGTTCATCTCTGGGTGGAAGGATTCTTTGAGGTTTTTGCCACCGTTATAGCTGCTTTCCTGTTTGTAAGAATGGGTCTGCTGAATATCAGATTTGCCACCACCGGAGTTATTTTTGCAGCCATCGTATATATGGCTGGCGGTGTTATCGGCACTTTCCACCATCTCTATTTTGCAGGAACACCCACTGCCATTATTGCACTTGGCGCATCCTTCAGTGCTCTTGAAGTTGTTCCGCTTGTGTTCATGGGTTTTGAAGCCTACAATAACCTGCAGCTGAGCAGGGCAACACCCTGGGTCAGATCCTACAGGTGGCCCATTTATTTCATTATATCAGTCAGCTTCTGGAATCTTGTCGGGGCCGGACTGTTCGGCTTCCTCATCAATCCTCCGATAGCCCTGTATTATATGCAGGGACTGAATACAACACCGGTTCACGGGCATGCCGCCCTGTTTGGTGTTTTTGGCATGCTGGGAATAGGATTAATGCTATTTGTCCTCAAGGGACTGACTGTTAAATATGTATGGAAAACCGGATTTCTGAAATTCGCCTTCTGGGCTTTGAATGTAGGATTGATGCTCATGCTTCTGCTGAGTCTTCTTCCGGTAGGATTCCTGCAAACAATTGCAAGCATAAAGCATGGGATGTGGTATGCCCGTTCGGCAGAATTCATGCAGGATTCCACAATGCAGACACTGCGCTGGCTGAGGATTGTGGGTGATGTCGTTTTTGCCGCCGGATCACTGGCCCTGGCTGTTTTTGTAATAGGTCTGAAAACCGGCTGGTCAATAGACAGGAGCCATAAGCTATATGAGGATTAACCATCCTTCTGAGTAAGGAACTCCTTTAAGGCAACGGCATTATTATACCTTTCCTCCCTGGAGGAATACAAAAGTGTAATGGTGCCCTGCCGGGCTTCCAGCTGCCTGAGCTTTTCAAGCTGGCCGGACCTGCCGGCCAGTTCCTTTTTATAGCGCCTTCTGAATTCCTCCCATTTTGAAGGATCGTGACCGAACCACTTTCGCAGCTCATTACTGGGTGACACATCCTTCATCCATTCATCCCATGTTGCCTTCTCCCTGGACAGCCCCCTGGGCCACAGCCTGTCGATGAAAATCCTGTAACCTTCACCCGGTTCCTCCGGATCATAAACCCTTCTGAGTAAAATCATCACATTTATTTTTTAATGCCATAATGCAAAACAATCACAGCAATAATTTGTTTAACGAGTGACTCAAAACAATGATCCGTGACATACTGAAAGGATGTCCTCCCGAAAACTAACCTGCCGGATGAATCACCATACGGTTTTTGAATAATTTTCTTTTTCCTGATTTGATATGAAAAAAATAATTGTCATCGGAGGCGGATTTGCAGGTCTGCAGTTTATAAAAAACCTGAAGAAGGGATTGTATGACATCATGCTGTTCGACCGCCTGAACCATCACCAGTTTCAACCACTGTTCTACCAGGTTGCCACATCGCAGATTGAACCCACAAGCATCACTTTTCCGCTGAGGAAAATATTCCAGAAAAGAAAGGATGTCAGCATCCGCTACGCGGAAGTACTATCCGTCAACCCCGGAAAAAATTCCATTACGACCACTGCAGGTGACTTCAGTTATGATTTTCTGGTAATTGCCAGCGGCGGAAAAACAAATTTCTACGGAAATGAGCAGATAAGGAAGAATGCACTAAGTCTTAAATCGACTTATGAGGCAATGAAGATACGCAATGTCATTCTGGAGAACTTTGAGAAAATCATCAATGCCGGTGAGGAATACCAGGACGGCCTCTTCAATATCGTTGTTGTGGGAGGCGGACCTACGGGCGTTGAACTGTCCGGGGCGTTTGCCGAAATAAAGAGAGACATTCTCCCGAAGGATTTTCCCGGAATTGATTTTTCAAGACTGAATATTTTCCTTCTGGAAGGAGGAAAGCATACCCTGAACAGCATGAGTGACATGGCGAAAAGAGTATCGGAGAAATATCTGAATAAGCTGGGAGTGATAATCAAAAAGGAAGTTTTTGTACTGGATTATGACGGTGAAACACTGAAATTAAGCAACGGGGAAGTTATCAGAAGCAAAAATGTAATATGGGCTGCCGGAATAACCGGTAATATAATAGAGGGTCTGGCTCCTGAGACAATAACCCTTACAAACCGTATAAGGGTTGACAGAATGAACAGGGCTGAAGGATATGAAAATATTTATGCCCTCGGCGATATTGCCTATATGGAAACACCAAAATATCCCAGGGGCCATCCCCAGGTTGCCAATGTTGCAATCAACCAGGGAAGGAATCTTGCAAGTAACTTTAAGGCGATGGCATCCGGCAGGAAGCAGACCGAATATGAGTACAGGGATCTTGGATCAATGGCTACAGTGGGAAGGAACAAAGCCATCGTGGACCTGCCCTTTATCAGGTTCCACGGATATTTTGCATGGTACTTCTGGATGTTCCTTCATCTGATGCTTATCCTGAGTGTCAGGAACAAGCTGATCATATTCATCAACTGGGCATGGAACTACGTCACGAAAAACAGTTCCCTGCGGCTCATCCTGCAGACCGACGGTCAGAAATAAGCTCAGGGCTCCAGAATCCTGATTTCTGAAGTCAGTTCCATGGCTTTTCTGTACACCGCGCTTACACCACAATATTTTTCCGTTGACAGATCTATTGCTTTCTGAAGTTTATCCACCGGAAGATCTTTACCTGTAAATTCATAAATGACATGCATTTTGCTGAAGTGTTTCGGATGTTCTTCAGTCAGGTCACCTTCCACAATAACATTCAGTGAATCAAAATCAACACGCATTTTTTTCAGGATCGCCACCACATCCATGGCGGTGCAGCCACCCAGGGCAGTAAGCATCAGCGGTTTGGGTCTCGGACCCTGGTTTCCCCCGCCTGCTTCAGATCCTGTATCAATAATCAGTTTGTGACCATTGATTTCCGTTTCAAAAGCCATGTTCCCGAGCCACCGGATGGAAGTGGATTCTTTTTTTGCCATTTAACCAGCTCAGTAATTAAATTTTTTCTGTTTCAACAACCTTTGCCAGGACATCCGCATAGGGCAGAATAAGATATTCCTTTCCCTCAAATTCTATTTCCGTTCCTGCAAAAGGTTTATACAATACAACATCACCGGGTTTTATCTCGGCATTCTCAATCACTCCCATCCAGACAACGGGAGCCGATTTTGGTTTTTCCTTCGCCGTGTCGGGAATTATAATTCCGGATGAGGTTCTCTGTTCATCTTTTGATGCGGTAACGTCAAGCACAACAAGCTGATTAATTGGCTGTAATTCTTTCATGTTTAAATATTTTAAAGTTAAACCTATTGTATTTCAAGAAGTTTCTTAAGACGAGGCTGATCGAAACCTACAACGATCTGTCCGTTGATATCAGTCTGCGGAACGCCCTGCTGCCCCGACCTGCGGACAAGATCCGCGGCTGCTTTCTGATCGAGGGAGATATCAATATCCCTGAATTTTATATTGTTCTTCCTGAGCCATTCCTTCAGGGTATTGCACCATGAACAGGAAGGAGTGGAATAAACTGTCACATTTTTTACTGATTTCCCGTCCGGAGCCTGTTCTGAACGGAACAGCCTGTTCCGGGTCAGTGCAGTATAATATTCACTGTCCTGGCAGCCCTTGATCACATTTACCAGCCTGCCGTCAGAAAAGACAAGCAGCGAAGGCACACTGTCAATACCATAAACCTGATGTATATCCTTTGCAACATTTACATCAGCTGAAAATATCCTGGGGTTTCCGCTTCCGGACAGGGCAGTTTCCATATTCCTCAGCGCACAGGCACTCTGTACACTTCCCTCCCTGTACAACAACAGGAAGGATTGTCCGCTGTCCGGCATTTTTGAACTGAATTCAGAATATGATGATACATTTTCCATCTCAGGCAACTTTTTGAATCTCCCTGATAAGGAAATCCTTTGTTTTCATTCCGATAAAACGTTTTACCTCCTGCCCGTTCCTGAACAATATCATTGTGGGAATATTCCTGATATTGAATTTTTGTGCCAGAGCCTGGTATTGCTCCACATTCAGCTTCCCCACAAAGGCATTGCCGTTCAGTTCTTCTGCAAGCTCGTTAAGGACAGGTGCCATCATCCTGCACGGGACACACCACTCTGCCCAGAAATCAACAAGAACAACCCGGTTTTTTGTCTGATGATCGAAATTCCTGTCGCTGAGGACGATTATATTTTCATGATCCTCTACAACCGGGGTATTCTTTATTTTTGATTTTGCAAAAATATACAACAATACAATTACAAAAACCAATAGCCCTATAATGATTAATGCTGTTTTCATATTAAATTTCAGCCGCCTGCTTTTGTTTCACCCTTAATTCGCTGATATAGGCCGAAGCTGCAAGTGCAGCTATGGTCCCTTCCCCCACTGCGGTTGTCACCTGCCGGTATTTCCCTGCCGTGCAGTCACCTGCAGCATATACTCCTTCAATATTTACCGACATATCACTGTCAACAATTATCTCTCCCCCCCGGTTCAGTGGTACCATACCTTCAAGGAATCCGGTATTGGGCACATAGCCTATAAACACAAATGCTCCCTCTGTTCTGAGATTCCCGGTTTCTCCCGTAACCAGATTCTTTATATCAACGCTTTCAAGCTTCTCTTCTCCATTGAATCCCGTTACCACAGATTCCATAATAAAGTTTATCCGGGGGTTATTGCGTGCTTCCTCAATTGCATATTCAAAAGCCTGAAAATGACCGAACTGGTGAATCACGGTCACCTTACTTGCATGTTTTGTAAGCGATACGGCTTCCTCAAGGGCCGAATTCCCTCCTCCGACAACAATTATTTCCCTGCCGGCAAAAAAATCACCGTCACAAGTTGAACAGTAGGATATTCCTCTGCCTCTGAGTTCTTCTTCCCCCCTTACCCCGAGTGTTCTGGGTCTTCCTCCGGGACTGAGGATCACGGCACCGGCAGTGTAGACGCTGCCGTCTGAAAGAGTTATCCGCTTTTCAGCATCCTTCAGCTCAATACCTGTAAGTGTGATGTTTGACCTTATATCACAGCCAAAGCTCAATGCCTGTTTTTTCATTATTCCCGACAGACGGTAGCCGTTAATGCTTTCCACACCCGGATAGTTGGCTATCTCATGAGTCAAAACCAGTTGTCCCCCGACCGTGCCTTCATTCAGAATCAATGTCCTGAGCCGGGCCCGTGAAAGATAAATGCCGGCGGTCAGGCCGGCGGGACCTGCTCCTATGACTATCGCGTCATAATGACTGTCTCCGTTCATGTTTATGCCTTTACAGTTTTTGAAAACTCCCTGTCAAGAATTGTCCTTATCTGTTCTTCGGTCTGAATGCTTGAAGTTGCCCTTACAACCTTTCCGTCCCTGTAGTAAATTGTAAAAGGTATTCCCATGAATCCCCTGACTTCGGGAAGCGATCTTATGACATGAGCCTCGGGGTTATCGAATTCCATATCATAGAATTTCACATGTTCATATTCTCCCTCAAGTTCCTCGGCAGTTTCATAAACCGGAATACACATCGGACCCATACGTCCGCATATTACCATTACATTTTCGTTTTCGCTGATTGCTCTTTCCAGTTCGGCGGCCGATTCCAGATGTTTCAGATTTGTGTAAAGCATGAATTTTCAATTTTAAAATTACGCGGCAAAAATACATCAAAGGTTTGCTGCCGGGAAAGGACCTGAGTGCCCGGCAGGGCAATCCTCCGCTTGAAAAAGGACAACTTTTTAATTGATTTGAATTAACTTTATGCCGGATTCTACCCCCTCATGCGGGAAAAGGAATATGAAAACAATTTTTGAAACAGACCGTGAATTTATTTGTGATATACAGGCACCCTGTTTCAGGGATCTCGGACCTGAAGAAACCGAATTCATAAGATCGGGAAAAACACAGGTGCTGTTCAGGAAGGGAGACAACCTCACCAAGCAGGGAGCATTCACATCCTATGTACTCTTCCTGATTACCGGCCTGGCAAAGCAGTATCTTGAAAGCAACAGTACAAAAACCTTCAACCTGAGAATCATCAGGCCCGGGGAGTTTCTCGGGTTATCAGCCGTATTTCATGGAAATGTGTTTGGCTGTTCGTCTTCCGCGCTTACGGACTGCCAGGCATTCCTTATAGAAAAGGAAGCTATTGCAAAGGTAATAAAGCAAAACGGACAGTTCGGCTTCAGCCTCATCAGGAAATACACCGAGCAGAACAACAATCTGCTTTCCGTGATACGGAACCTGAATCATAAACAGATGAACGGCCGTCTGTCTGATACATTATTATATCTGGATGCCCTGAAGACTGAGTATCCGGAAATATTCACGCTCCTGTCCAGAAAAGACCTGGCTGATTTTACGGGAATTTCCACGGAGAGTACGGTGAAACTGCTGAAGACATTCGAAAAAGACGGTCTTATAGAACTTCAGGATAAGGATATAGTAATAAAAAATCACGGCATCCTTTCCGAAATAAGCAAAAAAGGCTGATATTCAATTCTTACGGCTTTACAACCTGAATAGCCGGAAAAAAGCATATAGCCTGCTTTTTCTTCTGCTATTCCCATCAGTATTGCTATTTTTACGCAAAACAAAATTCTAACCATGAAAATAATATCCTGGAACGTAAACGGCATCCGGGCAATAGTTAAAAAATCATTCTTTACTGATCTTGAACTTATTGGCCCTGACATTACCTGCATTCAGGAGACAAAGGCAAATGATCATCAGGTCAGTGAAGCACTTGAGTCCCTTAATCACAATCATATTTACACGAATTCGGCAGTCAGGCCGGGATATTCCGGAACGGCGGTTATTTCAAGTATCAGTCCGCTTGGCATTACAAAAGATATCGGCATCAGTGAGCACGATAACGAAGGCCGGGTTCTGTGCCTTGAATTTGAACAATTCTTCCTGGTAAACGTGTATGTGCCCAATTCCGGGGCCGAGCTGGCAAGGCTCGGTTACAGGCAGGAATGGGACATGGCCTTTTTTAACTACCTGAAAGATCTTGAAAAAACGAAGCCCCTGATCGTATGCGGAGATCTTAATGTTGCCCACAGGGAGATTGACCTGGCACGGCCCAGGGCCAATTACAACAAGACAGCCGGATACATGCAGGAGGAAATTGACGGAATGGACAGACTTGTAAACGGGGGATTCACCGATACCTTCCGCCATTTTTACCCCGATCAGACGGGAAGATATTCCTGGTGGAGCTTCAGGGCTGCTGCAAGATCAAAGAACATCGGCTGGAGAATCGACTATTTCCTTGTAAGCCCATCTCTCCTTTCAAGGGTTAAGGATGCATTTATCCACGAGGAAATAATGGGATCCGACCATTGTCCGGTAGGAATAGTCCTTGACATGTAACGGCGGACTTTGTTATTTATGCAAAATCCTGTTATATGAAGGCTATAAATTTATTATTTTTGATACTGACCTAAAATAATTGAATTAAAAGTATAAAATCATGAATCCTGAAGAAAATGCAATAATGAAATCATTCGGGAAGAATGAATCCGGAACACGCAGACTGCTGCGCTATCCGGCTTACCTGCTGCTGACTGTCCTGGTTTGTGTTCTTGTATACACCGCCTGCCGTGAACAGGAAGAGGAAGGGGACCTGCTTGAGTTTGGCATGGGACATCTGCTGGACAATGCAGAGCTGCAGGCTTTTGGAGAGAAGCTTTTCTTTGACAAGAACTTATCAACTCCTGCCGGCCAGTCCTGTGCCTCATGTCACGGGCCCGAAGCAGGATGGACAGGGCCTGACAGTGAGATAAACGCCAAAGGTGCCGTATATGAGGGCGCCGTAAAGGGAAGGTTCAGCAACAGGAAACCACCGAGCGCCGCCTATGCCACCTACAGTCCCGTTTTCAACGCGATGCTTGAGGAAGGGGAACTGCTTTTTGTCGGCGGTAATTTCTGGGACGGAAGGGCAACGGGCTATCTGCTTGGAAATGCTGCAGCCGATCAGGCACAGCAGCCATTTCTCAATCCCGTGGAACAGAACATTGCGGATGATAAAGGAGTTGTGGAAAAGGTGCTGAACTCCGATTATGCGGATATGTATCATAAAATAGCAAAGGATATCTGGAATATTGAGGACATTGCCTCATGCAGTGATGTTAACATGCAGTTCGGCATTATCGGCCTGGCTCTGGCCGCCTTTGAACATTCAGACAGGGTGAATGCCTTCACCTCCAAATATGACTATTACCTTCAGGGCAAGGTGAAGCTGACACCCCAGGAGGAAAAGGGAATGGATCTTTTCAGGAACAAGGGACTTTGTGCCGAATGTCATCCCATGGATGTTCTTGAGGACGGGACGCCTCCTCTTTTTACGGATTTCACATATGACAACCTCGGGATGCCGGCCAACCCCGATAATCCCTGGTATACAATGGACAGATCCTTCAACAGCGAAGGCAGGGAATACAGGGATCCCGGACTGGGAGGTTTCCTGAAGAATGTTCCTCATTATGCGATGTTTGCTGAAGAGAGTATGGGCCTGCACAAGGTGCCGACACTGAGAAATGTGGATAAGCGCCCTTCTCCGGATTTTGTTAAATCCTACGGTCATAATGGTTATTTCAAGAGCCTGGAGGAGATTGTTCATTTTTACAATACACGTGACGTTCTTCCGGTGACGGATGAGGTTGATGATCCCAGACCCGGAATCAATTCCTGGCCGGAACCGGAAATAGCCCTGAACATTAATCTTGATGAGCTTGGCGATCTCGGACTGACACCTGAAGAGGAGGATGCCATAGTGGCCTTCATGAAGACCCTTTCGGACGGATACGAATTACCGGACAATTAAAAATCCCCGGGTGCCTGTTCGTTTTCCTCCCTTATCTGCACTCTCCGTATCTTGCCGCTTATGGTTTTGGGCAGCTCGGTAACAAACTCTACTATTCTCGGATATTTATAAGGTGCAGTTACTTTTTTAACATGTTCCTGCAGCTCCTTTGCCAGTTCATCACCCGGAGTGAAGCCTTTCGACAGAATAACCGAGGCCTTCACTATCTGTCCCCTGTCGGGATCAGGAACCGCTGTAACGGCACATTCAAGCACTGCAGGATGTTCAATAAGGGCACTTTCAACTTCAAACGGACCAATGCGGTAACCGGAGCTTTTAATGATATCATCGGCCCTTCCCACAAACCAGAAATAACCGTCCTCATCACGCCAGGCCATGTCGCCGGTCTTGTACATGCCGTCGGGCCATACACTTCTTGTCAGCTCATCATCGCGGAAATAGCCACTGAACATACCCACAGGCTTTCTCACTGAAGTGTAAATTACAATCTCCCCTTCATAGCCGATCTCGCATGGATGGCCCGATTCATCCACAATATCAATATCATATCCGGGTGTTGGTTTCCCCATTGACCCCGGCTTGGGTTCCATCCACGGATAGGTTGCTATTGCCACGGTACATTCGGTCTGCCCGTATCCTTCCATCAGCTTCAGTCCGGTTTTTTCCAGGAAAAACCTGTATACCTCGGGATTCAGGGGTTCTCCAGCAACAACACAATTTGTAAGGCTGCTCAGATCATAACGGGTCAGGTCTTCCTTGATAAGGAACCTGTATATTGTAGGAGGAGCACAGAATGTGGTAACCTTATATTTCTCAAGTACTGACAGTATATCTGCGGGTACAAACCTGTCGTAATCGTAGGTCATGACAGCACTGCCCGATATCCACTGGCCATAAATCTTGCCCCATGCCGATTTGGCCCAGCCGGTATCTGCAATGGTAAAATGAAGACCTCCGTTCAGTACTCCCTGCCAGTATTTTGCCGTTACTATGTGTCCGAGGGGGTAGGTGAAATCATGGCTTACCATCTTGGGCATTCCTGTTGTCCCCGAAGTAAAGTAAAGAAGCATGGTATCGCTGTTTTCTGTTGCATCATCCCCGGCCGGTCTGGGAAATTCCGCAGGGCTCTCTTCCATGCCCCTGGAAAAATTCAGCCATCCTTTCCTGTCCCGGTCAATCAGCAGCTTATATTTCAAAGTGGGCGACTGGCTTTCTGCTTCCTCAATATGCTCCATGACAAGAGGATCAGGAACACTTACTATCATTTTTATATCAGCGGCATTATTCCTGTAAACAATGTCTTTTGCGGAAAGCAGATGGGTCGCCGGTATGGTTACCGCACCTATCCTGTTCAGAGCCAGGGTACAGAACCAGTAGCTGTAGTGCCTTTTCAGTATAAGCATTACACGGTCGCCTTTCCGGATGCCAAGCGATTTAAAAAAAACCGCAGCCTTGGAGCTGTAATACTTCATCTGTTCAAAAGTGAAGACAGCTTCATTTCCCCTGTCATCACACCATACCATTGCAGTTTTCCCGGGTGTTGCCGCAGCTGTTTCATCAACTATATCATAGGCGAAATTGAAATTTTCCGGAATTTTAATATCAAAGCCGGATATAAAATTCTCATATGATTCAAATTCCGTCTGCTCAAGGTATTTCTCCAGTATCATTACTTTCCTGTACTTTTATTTGTGCTTTTTTATGTTATTCCCCTTTCAGTTTCTCTTCACACTCCTGTCTACAGGATCATTGCCAGGAATCTTACCTGCTTGTTATTGAGAGCCTTCATTGCATGATTGTATCCTGAATCAAAGAAGATGGAATCCCCCTCATTGAGGATGATTTCATGTCCGTCAATTATTGACATCATGGAACCCTCAATTACATAATTGAATTCCTGACCCGGATGGGAATTGAACTCAAGCAAAGTGTCCTCCGGCTTCGGATCGATGGTAACCATGAATATTTCAGCCTTCTTGTTCAGAAAATTCCAGGCAAGGCTCTCATATCTATACTGCTGCCTGCGTTCCAGTCTTAAGCCCTTGCCCCTTCTGACTATGCTGTAGACATGCAGTTTCGGATTGTTGCCTCCCAGGAGAACCGAGAGTTCCACATTGAACATCTCCGATATTTCAAAAACTATTCCTACGGGAATATCAGTATTGCCGCTTTCATACCTGTTGTACACTTCTTCCGAAAGGCCAAGTTTCTGTGCAAGTGTTTCAGCCGGAACTCCGGAAATCTCACGGATCTCCCTGATTCTCGCAGCAATCTGTTTAATTTGTTCTGTCATGACCAAGAGTTTTTTTGAAAATCCAATATTACATAAATTATCTCATTTTAATTCTCCTGGAGCCTGCCTGATTAAGGCAACCGGCACGATGAAATCCGTATCCGGCGGATTCGGGTTCTTTTCAGCCTTATCCCTGAAACGGCATAAAAGATTAAATATCAGCGGATCTCCTGTATTTCAAAAGAAACAAAGGATGGATTGCGGGGAGCAAAACCATCCTTCAACTCTGATTTCGACTATATGACAGATTCTCTGTATAAAAGGTATTTTAAATAATGATCAGAATATTTTGTGCTTGTTCAGTATTTCTGCCGTGTTAAGATGAAAATCAATATATTGTGTACGATTGAACAGGGTTTCGTTCCCTGAGATCTTCCGTGAAAGTTTTCCCCTGAAATCATCAATTGATCCATATTTGTTTGCATCCATCCACTTTGCGATATCCCCGAGAATTTTCTCAATCACTTCAATCTGGTTGAGATAGAGTGTGCTTACCACCTGTACACAGTCGGAGCCTGCAAGAATCATTTTTACCACGTCTTCACCGTTGAATATTCCGGAGCTTGTGCATATTGATGCCCTGAGGTTTCCATACAGCAGACCGGCAAAGCGCAGTGGCAGCCTCTTGTCCTCCAGGTTGCTCAGATTATAGGGAAAACGGTGCTGCTGGGTTTCAATATCAATATCGGGCTGGAAGAGCCTGTTAAACAGGACGAATCCATCGGCTCCCGCTTTGTCAATATCATATATCAGGCCCAGGGGATTCGTATAGAACGGACTCAGCTTGACTGAAACGGGAATTTTTACAGCTGCCTTAACGGCACTGACAATTTTTGCATGTTTCTTCTCAACCACTCCGTAGGCATTATCCAGCTTTTCCGGAACGGTATAGAAATTCAGTTCCAGTGCATCAACACCCGTTTCCTCAATTTTTACGGCATATTCCACCCACGACTCGTCATATACGGCATTAAGGCTGGCTATCACCGGTATGGAAACGGTTTCCTTTGCCCGCCGAAGATTCAGCAGATGGTCTTTCGGATACGAAGGCTCCTTTCCTGCATGCGGGAACAGGGTTACCATTTCTGCATAACGGTCTTCATATTCCGATCTCAGTTCATACAATTCCAGGTTTTCGAGATGGAACTGTTCTTCGAACAGTGATTTGTATACCACTGCCGCCGCACCGGCCTTTTCGATTTTTACAAGGTTTTCCTTGTTCAGGGAAAGATTGCTTGCCCCGGCAATCACCGGGTTTTTCAGTTTCAGTCCCATGTACGTTATTTGCAGATCAGCCATGTTGTTTAGTGTTTTTGTATTTAACAATATTGTTTAAGTTTGGTTCAATACAGGTTCAAGGTTTCAATGTTCTATCCGGAATCTTTTTTCATTCCGGTAACTTCTTATGTTCTGATTCTTCTTCAGATAGTCAATAAGCGCATCAGCCGTTGTAATATAGTGTGACTGACCCGGATCCCTGTGCTGATACTGGTAAACCTGTGTCATATAGCTGTTCATGGCAACCGTATAGGTTTTGTCCATGTCAAGCGGGGTGCCGTCTCCGGTAAAGAGAGTCACATCCGCCAGTTCACCCCCGGTTCCGGGCTTAAGTACCGTGAATATACCTGAAGAAAAGACCGGCTGCCTGTCATCCATAGGATATGCGGCAAGCATCAGGGAATGGATCTCTTTCCCTGTAAGACGGGTAACTATCAGTTCATTTCCAAATGGATCAAGCTGATACACATCCTTAGCCCTGACAGGGCCCTTTTCCAGACTGCGTATCCTAACACCTCCCGGATTTACAAGGGCAATATCGGCTCCGGCAATATCCTTCTGGGCATCAGCCATCAGGTATCCCAGCTCCTCTTTCGATGAAAAATCATCGCTTGCCCATGCAATCACTTCCTTCAGCAGGGGAATGTCATTGTATTCATCCACCATCGCACGTATGGCGGGACTCTCATTTCCGGCCTTCCTGATTCTTATCAGCTGCATGCTCCTGGTAAGGCTGCCATCACTTCTCAGGGATAACCTGATCAGAGTGCCATAGTTAAGCTTGTGATCTGCCTGGGTTATCATGATCCCGTTATGGATCTGTTCCTTTTCAACCCTGGTATGCGAGTGGCCTCCTATTATCAGGTCTATCGCCGGCGGCATGATTTCAGCAAGTTTCACATCGTTTTCAAATCCGATATGAGTCAGTGCTATAAAAATATCACTCCTGTCCTTCAGCCAGAGGTAATCACGGGCAGCCTCAAAAGGGGAACGGAAAGTAAAACCCTTCAGCTTCCCGGGATGCGAATCGGGAATGCCGTTGCGGTTAATCTGTACAAGTCCGAGAAATGCCAGCTTCAATCCGTTTGGAAGAGTGATGATTTTCCAGGGTTTGATCTTAAAATCATCCGGATTACCGGCAGACATGTTTGCACAGATAAAATCAAAATCAGCCTTTCTGATCAGATTGCTGAAGCCTTCAGGGCTCGTATCGAATTCATGGTTTCCCACTGCACTCAGGTTAAAGCCGGTTGCATTCATCAGCTCAATCATGGGCAGGCCTCTTTCGGGATACTGATCGTTCACCGGATTTCCCGTCTGGTTATCCCCGGCTCCTACCAGCAGCATGTGCGGGTAGATCTTTCGCAGACTGTCGGTAATATATGCCAGTTTCGGAAAATTATCCAGGGTTGCATGCATGTCATTAACAGCGAAAATGACAGCCTCCCTTTCAGTCCGGCCGCCGGTAAGGACCTTCCCGGAAGAGCCGCAGGCGGAAAAAAGTCCTGCCAGAAGCAGCAACAGAAAAAGCTGTGTCAGGGATTTCCGCCTGCCGCCCGCAGTCATGATAAAAAGACTGTTCCCGCTGCTCAGCCCACCCTCAGCATCCACCCTGTTTCCATAGCCGTCCTCAACCCGGGGAAAGGGCCGGGGAACCTTCTTCCCCTGCTGTGAATAGTATTTCAGAACCGCATCCCTTACTTTCGCACCGTAATGAAGTTCAAGCAAAATATTGTTTACTCCGATTTTCATCTTTATCATATTTTACCCTGCAAAAAAACTTTAAATATTTTTAATTTGAAAAAAAAAGGCTGTGAAGAGGCATGCTGAAAAGGAAGTTAATGTATTTCCCCGGAATGGTCATGAATAATTAAAAATTTGTTAAAAAGCTCATCATATCAGCGTTTGTGGACAGGATATCAAATATTAATTATACTTTTACAAATCGTATTACTAATCTACGGATTGGTAATACTTTTACGGCTGCCTTAAGCTATTAATAAACCATGAAAGCAAAAAAGTTTAATTGTCCTGCTCCTGTGAGGGGACAAACTGGAATTACAATCTGAAATGAACAGATCTAAACATACAGGCCTGGTTTTTTCCCTCATATTATTGTTTTATCTGAGCAGTTGCGGGAATCCTGGCGGCTCTCAGGAAAGGCAGGATCAGATCAGGGACGGGGACAGGCACATCGCTGCAGGCAGCAGGCTGTCTTCGGACAGCCGGGGACAGCCAGCAGGGAATAACGGATCTGTGGCGGTAAGGGATATACTTGGCAGGGAGGTTTTCATTCCTTCACGCATAAACCGTGTCGCCGGTCTGCGTGCCGGAGCTTTACGGCTGCTGGTATATATGGACCTTGCCGACAGGATTGCCGGAGTGGAACAGAATGAGAAACGGGGCAGCACGCCCTACATGAAAGCACATCCCGAACTGGCCCAGCTGCCTTCACTGGGTCCGTCAATGGGCGGTGATGCCGAACTGATACTGAAATCAAAACCTGACCTGATTTTCCTTACCTATACCACAGCAGGTGATGCTGATGCCCTGCAGCAGAAAACAGGCATTCCGGTAATTGCCCTCGAATGTACTGAATTCGGCACGGCAAGGGATACCCTTTTTGCTTCCCTTAAACTCATAGGAAAGATCATGGACAGAAGCGGCAGGGCCGATACACTGATAAACTACATTGAAAATTCAATTGCTGAGCTGAACAGACGGTCATCCGGAACAGCGGAATCAGAAAAACCACTCGTTTACATAGGCGGAGTCGGCTATTCGGGTTCATATGGCATCAATTCAACCCAGCCCTTCTTCCCTCCTTTCATGTTCCTGAATGCCCGCAGTCCGGCATCAGAGATTGACAAAAGACTCATATCCCACGTGAAGGGCACTCATATTGATACGGAACAACTGATGCTCTGGAATCCGGATATTCTTTTCATTGATGAATCAGGACTTAACCTGGTAAAGCAGGATCTCCGAAGGGGAACAGCATTATTCAACAGGCTTAAGGCCGTAGAGGAAAACAGGATGTACACCCTTCTGCCCTATAACAATTATGCAACCAACTATGAAATGGTACTGGCAAATGCATGGTTTGCCGGAAAAATCCTCTATCCCGAAAAATTCAGTGACATTGATGCCGATGAAAAAACGAAGGAAGTATACCGCATATTCCTGGGCAGGGATATATCGGATGAAATAAAACCCTCTTCATCAGCTTTCAGGAATATCAGTAAAAACGAACTTTGATGTCAGAACAGGTTTTAAGCCAATATTACAATTTCAGGAAGAAGAGAATACTTTTCATACTCTTTCTTCTGCTGCTGCTGTTCATTATTATCATATACTCGCTTTTTTCCGGATCGGCCGACATAGGTTTAAGGGATATATACAGCCTTATAACGGGAACGGGACAGGCAGTTTCACGTCAGATCATCTACAACATACGCCTGCCGCGAATTGCCGGAGCCTTTCTGGCAGGTATGGCTCTTTCCGTGTCAGGAGCCGTAATTCAGAGCATTCTCAGGAATCCACTGGCTTCCCCCTTCACTCTGGGTATTTCCGGAGCATCCGCATTCGGCGCTGCCTTTGCAATAATTGTCCTCGGAGCCGGCAGCAGCTACGCCGGATCCAACGATATGGCCATAATCAATAATCCCTATGTGGTGACGGTTTCCGCATTCCTGTGGAGCCTCTGCAGTGTTGCCGTCATCATCGTGCTCTCAAAGTATAAGGGTGCAACACCTGAAATAATCATATTGTCAGGGATAATTATTTCTTCACTGTTTGGTGCAGGCATATCGGCAATGCAGTATTTTTCCGATAATATCCAGCTTGCATCAATTGTATTCTGGACTTTCGGCGACATTGGCAGAGCATCATGGAACAACTGTCTGATAATTGCAGTCGTAGTGAGTCTTGTCATGGTTTTTTTTATAAGCCAGAGCTGGAACTATAAAGCACTTCAGTCGGGAGATGAATATGCAAGAAGTCTGGGAGTCAATGTTTCAAGAGTCCGCCTGACAGGACTGGTTGTGGCTTCACTGGTGACAGCAGTTGTTGTTTCATTTTACGGAATCATTGCCTTTGTGGGACTGGTAGTTCCTCATATTGTACGCAGGATCATCGGAGGCGACGAACAGTTCCTGATACCTGCATCGGCAATAGGGGGAGGAACATTTTTGCTGTTTTCCGACACTCTTGCAAGAACAATCATATCCCCGGTCATCCTTCCTGTGGGAATTTTAACATCTTTCGCAGGTGCACCCCTGTTTCTGTTTCTGCTTATTAAAGGAATGGGAAAGGATTACTGGACCTGAAAATATTACAGAACAGTTTTGTCTTAATTTTGCCAGTCAATATAAATACAGAGATGAAAGCCGCAACCGTTCAAAACGCAAAATTTCCCGGGGTTCATCATATCATTAAAGCCGGTTAAACGATGAAAATCACCATTCAGGATATTGAATTCAGTTATAATGGCTTCCCTGCACTCGAAAATGTGAACAACAGAATTGAGAAAGGTGATTTTGTGGCACTGGTCGGTCCGAACGGATCAGGTAAAAGTACCCTTATCAAGTGTATGAACGGAATACTGAAAGTCAGCAAAGGCACTGTACTGATAGATGACAGGGCAATATCCATGTTCAGTCCCAATGAACTGGCCAGGGAGATTGCCTATGTTCCCCAGAGTGAAAACAGGAAGGCAGTACTTAAGGTATTTGACATTGTCCTTCTTGGAAGGAAACCCTATATCAACTGGAAACCGGCTGAACACGACCTCAGGGTAACATCGGAAATACTGAATACTCTCAATCTTGATCATCTGGCAATGAGGGATTTCAATAAACTGAGCGGCGGACAGCAACAGATAGTGTACATAGCCAGGGCTCTGGCCCAGGAACCGGATATCCTGCTTCTTGACGAACCAATTGCAAATCTTGATATCAGACACCAGATTGAAGTGCTGAACCTGCTGAAAAAGCTTTCCGCCAGAGGCATCACCATTGTCATCGCCCTGCATGACATAAACATGGCTGTACGCTATGCCTCGGGAATAATGATGCTCAGGGACGGAAAGGTATTTGCCAGCGGCGGCAGGGAAATAATAACAAAACAGAATATTGAAAATCTTTATGATATCAGGGTAAAGATTATCAGAAATGACAATGATACATTTATCCTGCCGGAAGGATTATAAAATAAAACACTGTTCAGATATGAAAACATACACTGTCAGACCAGTAGGCCTGGTACGCAACGGATTCGACAATCCCGCCGATTACAACACGATAAAGGAACACCCCAGCTCCGTTATAGTGCATGATGAATACAGTGAGGCCCTGCTGAACATTGATGAGTGTGAATATCTGGATATTGTTTTCTGGTTTCATAAATCGGAACAGGGAACCCTGTCCGGAAAAACCCATTCAGGTGCCGTGAGGGGTGTGTTTGCCTCCCGCAGTCCCAGGAGGCCCAATCTGATAGGGATTACAACAGTAAAACTGATTGAGCGGAAAAATAACGAACTCATTGTGGAAGGCCTTGATGCCATCAATAACACACCTGTAATTGATATAAAAAACTGTGACACCTCATTGTTTGCTTCAGTCACCGAATCAAACCCCGTTCATAATTCGATTCTCAAATCTGATCCGAGAATTGAAATCAGAAACAACATAGCAAAGGGCGAAACAGATATATTGCTTATAAAGGCTGCACAGATGCACGGTCATTTCTGTCCGGGACTTGCCATGGGAGTCATGGCAGCCGTCCATGCCATGAGGGAGTTGCAGGCTGATTCCGACGGCATGGAGAACCTTCTGGCTATAACCGAAACAAACAATTGTTTTTCTGACGGAGTGCAGTTTGTCACAGGCTGCTCATTCGGCAATAATTCCCTGATCTACAAGGATCTGGGAAAAACAGCATTTACGCTTGCCGGAAGGGACGGTAAAGGAATAAGGATCTGTTCGCGCCATGAATCAAGGGATGTGATAGAAGAGGCATTCCCGGATTTCCGGAAATACTACCGGTCAGTCATTGCTGAGCAGAAACGTGATCCTGACATGGTTGCCGCATATAAGAAGTCTGCCCTGGAAAGGGCTTTCGGCACCCTGGATCTTCCTTTCGGAAGTTTATTCACTGTTAAGCGGGTTCATACCGCAATACCGGATTATGCCGGAATTGATGAGAGCGTGGTATGCCGGCTCTGCAATGAAAGTGTAATGAGATCGAGAACAACGGAAGAGGGTGATTCCTTTACCTGTTTCAGCTGCAGCGGCCGGGATCATGCCATTCTTGACGGAAACGGCATTCATCTGTAAATGCTTCCGGATAGCCGGGAAGCCGTACTATTCATCTGCTTTCATATTTTCCTATCTTTGCGCTTTTCCCGGGAAATGGACATAACTGAAAAGCTGACATACAGGAAAATCTTTCTTTTCTGGGGGCCGCTTGCGCTTACCTGGCTGATGATGGCTTTTGAGCAGCCTTTCCTCATTGCCTTCATTGCCCGCCTGAATGAGGCAAAGTTCAATCTTGCCGCTTTTGGAATAGCCGGATCTTTTGCCATGATAATCGAGTCGCCGATAATCATGCTAATGAGTGCTTCCACTGCTCTTGTCAGGGGACGTCATTCATACAGGAAGCTGAAAAGATTCACTGACCTGCTCAATGCCGGCATCACAGTCATTCAGCTGATCATCCTTATTCCGCCGGTTTTCAGCTTTATCGTAACCGGTCTGATGGGAATGCCTGAGGATATCGCAAGACCGGCGCACACGGCACTTTTCATTTTTCTTCCCTGGGCTGCATCCATCGGTTACAGGAGGTTCTATCAGGGAATACTGATCAGGAATAATCTCACCAGGAGGGTGACTTACGGAACTGTCGTGAGGCTGGTGGTGATAATGATAATGGGAGTAATCCTTTATTCAGCAGGCGTGAAAGGAGCCTATGTCGGTGCCGGGGCAATGTCACTGGCAGTTTTTCTTGAAGCAATTGCAACAAGAATGATGGTTTCCCGCACGCTGAAGACACTGCTTCAGATAGACGATACAGAAAACCGCAATCTCCGCTTAAGGTCAGTTGCACGATTCTATTTCCCCCTTGCCCTTACTTCAATACTCTCGCTCGGAGTCCAGCCCTTTGTCACCTTTTTCCTCGGAAGAAGCCGTATGGCTGTGGAATCACTGGCCGTTCTGCCCGTGGTGAGCTCGCTGGTATTTATTTTCAGAAGCATGGGACTGTCATACCAGGAAGTGAACATTGCACTGATAGGCAAGGAAAAGCAGAATTACAGGCTTCTGAAGAATTATGCCATTTTCCTTGGCCTGGTGGTGACGGTCCTGATTTCGGTACTGGCTTTCACTCCCCTGGCAAACCTGTGGTTCATAAATATATCGGGACTGAGTCAGGATCTTGCCGATATGTCATATCTTCCATTGAAAATCATGATACTCGTGCCTGCGCTTACAGTTCTTCTGAATTTCCAGAGGTCCTCGCTCATTATAAACGGTACCACACGCCCCATTTCCGTGGCAACGGCAATAGAGCTCGGCACCATCATAATGACTTTGCTTGTCTGTACAGTTTTTCTGAACTTTATCGGGGTAGTCGCTGCAGCTATTGCCTTTATGACCGGCAGGATAATGTCAAACCTCTACCTGATACAAAAACAGGTGTCAGCCGTGAGGGAATGGAATATTAAAGAACTGGTGACCGAAACGGTAAGACTGGACTCCGATGTCCATGACCATCGTCTCAGAAGATGACAGTTATCATATCCGTTGTGTTTTCCGATATGTTTCTCACATTATCCGGTTCTGGTTTATTTCCCTTACAACCGGCTGGCTGAACATAAACAGCGGAGATCTCCGGTCCCGGTCCCCGGCAGGGTAGTGACCACAGTCTTTTTCAATTTACTGACAGCAATTCCTTTATTTTTTCCTGACAAATTATTATAATTGTATATTGTATAAAAACCGCGATCTTTTCAAAATTCATTTTAACCGACCTGTTCAAGTAAAAATTTTAAAGCCTCTGTTATGTCAGAAAAATTATCCAGACTCGACTTTTTAAAAACTTCAGGACTGGCTGCATCGGGATTTGTATTAGGCAAGACAGCCGTTGCTCAGGGCCGGGGTCCTGAAATATTACCCTCCGGAAAATTGTCAGGCCGGACGGGAAAAGTTAATCTCGCCCTGATAGGGATTGCAAATCAGGGAGCAGGAGTGGCAAGGCAATTCATCAATTCAGGTCTGGCAAACATTGTTGCCGTTTGTGATGTGGACCTTGATGCAAAAGGCTGCCAGGAAACGATAAAGCTGGTTCCCAAAGCAAAGCAGTTCAGGGATTTCAGGATTATGTTCGATAAAATGGCAGGTGATATTGATGCTGTACAGGTAGCAATTCCCGACTTTGCACATTTCCCGGTATGTATGGCAGCAATGCAGCTGGGCAAGAGCGTATTTGTTGAGAAGCCAATGACACGGACATTCCTTGAGGCAGAGATTCTCGCCCGAATGGCTGAAAATAATCCGAAAATTGTGACGCAGGTAGGCAACCAGGGACATTCGGGGGAGAACTATTTTCAGTTCAGGGCCTGGAAGGATGCAGGCATAATCCGGGATGTAACGGCCGTTACCGCATTCATGAACGGCAGCCGGCGCTGGCATCCATATGATCCAAACATCAGCAGATATCCTGAAGCACAGCCATTGCCGCCGGGAATGACCGAAACCGACTGGGATGTCTGGCTTACCACGGCTGCATATCACGATTTCAATGAAAAATATCATCCGGGCAACTGGAGAGGCTGGTATGATTTCGGACTTGGAGCACTTGGCGACTGGGGAGCCCACATCCTTGACACAATACATGAATTTCTAGACCTTGGTTTACCATATGAAATAGAGCCTATTCATGTTAAAAACCTCAATGACTATTTCTTCCCGCTTGAAACAACGCTCCGTTTCCGTTTCCCGAGCCGCGGGGATATGCCCCCATGCGATATAACCTGGTATGACGGTGTGGACAACCTTCCGCCCTTCCCTGAAGGATATGATTCTGTTTCGGCAACGGTTGACAGTACCATACCACCTCCCGGAGGAGTGAGCCGTCAGGAAAGGGCAAAGCAGGCAGGCGGTCAGCCCAGAAGACCCCAGGCCGGAAAAATCATTTACAGCAAAGAGCTTACATTCAAGGGAGGCACACATTCCGCTCCCCTGTTTATTATCCCTGAGGCAAAGGCAAAGGAAATGGCTCCGAAATTGCCGCCCGTTCCTGAAAGCCCCTCGGATCATTATGTCAACTTCCTGAAAGCCTGTATGGGTGAAGAAAAAACACGTTCACCCTTCCAGGTATTTGCGCCACTTTCACAGATATTTTCCCTGGGCATAATAGCGGTCCGCCGGAATAAAAAACTATTGTTCAACAGGGAAACAAAGGAATTTATCAATGACAAGTTCGCGAATTCATTGCTGACAGACAGGCCTCCCAGGAAAGGATGGGAGAGTTATTACAACATATCATAAATCCCGACGGAATACTTTTTTCTAATTTATTACATGACTCCCGGAAAGTATAAACCATCCGGGAGTTTTTTAATTCCGCGCGCTTTAAGCGCCCTTTCTGTAACTCTAAGGCGTTTCCCAATTCCCCGGATACGGTCTGTCTGCCACTCCGCGTACCGTAAAAAGATTCAGAAACAATATTTCAAAAAATCCGATTGGGTGATTGATATCCTGATCGGATTCTTTAGTGTACCATTGGCCATGTGTACCTCGAATTCGTACTTGCCTGCTCGTCCTTTACGCTTGAAGTTTGTGGTGATATGCTGACGGGTGCCCACTTCCTGTTGGCATTCGTTGCATAAATGTCATCAGCCGGGACGTGAGTGATCTTCCCGAACAAACTACGGCTGTACCTCACTGATTCAATTAACCGGGTGCCTTCATTGAGGGGATCGAAGCTGAGGCGTTCAATTAAGTTGATCCCAGGGAATGGCCAAATAAATTTTACCCGGTTCTGATTCCAAAAAACTCTTCCAGTAAAGTCCAAACTCTTGTTATAACTCTGCGAGTTATTTCCGGTTATGTAACGGTTTGGCGGTATGAAACGTTGGGGATTGCGGATTACGTCAGTATCCCCCGATATCGAACTTTGACGCCGGGTAGAAATATTGCATAACCACTTAAACCATATTGTTTTATACCGCTTGTTAGTGGCAAGTGATTTATTTTTATCATTTTTTTGCAATTTATTTGTTTTTCAAAATTGTATTATTATCTTTGTATTATACATGTTGTTTATAACATTATGTATTATATATATTGTTTATAACATAATGAATAAATCATGAATAAGACTAATTACTTATCTGAATTATTATCAACTTGGGAGGAAACTTATAAAAAGGGGCAATTGACTCTATGGATTTTTCTTTCATTGAAAGATGGCAAAAAATATGTTGATGAAATAAAATGTTTTATTGAAGAACAGTCTAATCAGACAATGACTTGTGAAAGTCAAAGCCTTTATCGAACACTTAGAAAGTTTCAACACTTAGGAGTTGTTGATTTTGAAACAGGCGAAGGCAACAAAGGTCCTGAGCGTAAATACTATTTCTTGACAGAAATAGGTCATAGACTTTTAGAAAATTTTATTGAGAGAAATATCTCATTGTTTTTTAATAAACATATTAAAAACTTAATTACCAAGGAGGACTAAAAATGAAAGCTTTAACAAAAAATCTTATATTTTTTATGATTTTCTTTTTCATAGGTACTATTATGTTTCGCTATAGTTTGAGTTACTTTATAGAAAATCGCACTTATGATCTGGTATGGATTATTGCGGTAATCTATTTTTTCTACAATTTTTTCATAGGTTGGATATTCGGTAAAAAGGATTATGAAACTCTACCTCTTTATGACATTGGATTCCGTTTTCATTTTGCAACTTATTTACTTTTCAATATTGTATCAATCTTATGGTTTTTATTTGATTTTCATTCACACTATGAAAGCATTAGAAGTGTTTATGTCACAGCTTTATTCTGGGGGATTGGTATCATTATTCACTTAGTCATTTACTTGATTACCCGTAAGAACGCAATTTTAGGAATTGAAAAATCTGAAATCTTTGACTAAATCGGTTAATTTATGAAAAGAATATCTGTTTGCCTGGTATTAATTCTCTTTATACTGTCAGTTCGTGGACAAATGGAATTAAATAGACAACAGAACCACCGGTATTTAAGTTTAACAGTTCGCAACTTTTAAAGCATTGAAAAAAAAAGTTGAGCCCGGCAATCACTTAAGAAAACGGGACACAACCTAAAAGTCAAACAAATAGAAATATTAAAAGAAACAGATATGAAAAAAATATTATTAACAGGCATGCTCTTCTTGTATATAAGCGGCATACTGATTGGACAATCAATTTACTCAGGTAGTTTTGATCTCAAAAATCAATCCGCTTTTAATTTAATTTCAGAAAATGAAATTGTTACTGTTCAAATAGCCAAAAAGCAAATAGACATTAATAATTCTGAAAAAAATACATATGGACTTAGAAAAATAAAGAGTAATCAGTTTTTATTCTTCTGTGGCAGCGACTCAATCCAAATTGTTCAAGCAAAAAAGAAACTTACTTTCCAACCGGGTTTAGTATTTGACTATAAAAAAAGAACATTGAAAGAATTAATACTTGTGGATGCCGAAGGCAAGATTGCATTAAATGCTGAATACGATTTCAAATATCCGGTTGCAAATTATAAAATTAATATTCAGGGCAATACAAAAATTAAGGAGCTGTTATCGTATGCTACATATTATTTATTTGACAAAAGCAAGAAACTAAAAAACGCTTATGAAACACCCTATATTTACTTTGGTCCTTATTAAAAACCAATTCATAACATTGTATAAGCGGTAATTGCAGGTTTTGTGTTAACAAAAAATTTATGCGGGAAAAGATCATTTATGCTAACTTGAATTGATAGTGCCTTGAAATCCTGCAACTATGAGTATTTTTTGCCGTAACGCATACCTCAACAGGGTAAAAAGCAGGAATCATTATTTCATCACCGTGATCTAACTTTTCCTTTCAATATTTGTTTTATCATCAGTTGCTAAACCATAAAAACCATGCAGACAATTCTTGGCGCAAACGGTACTATCGGGAAAGTCCTGGCAGGAGAACTGACCCGCTACACTGACAGGATCCGGCTTGTAAGCCGGAATCCGGTAAGGATCAACGAAACTGATGAGCTTCTTGCCCTTGATCTGACTAAACCGGGAGCCGTCGAAAAGGCTGTGTCGGGCTCAGAGGTGGTATACCTTGTCATAGGCTTCGAATACAGTACAAAGGTGTGGGAGCTTTCCTGGCCCGCCCTGATGAGAGACACTATTGATGCCTGTCTGAAACATAATGCAAAACTGGTATTCTTTGACAATGTCTATATGTATGACAAGGAATACTTGGCGGAACTGACCGAGGATACACCTGTCAACCCTTCAAGCCGGAAGGGTGTCGTAAGAAAATGGATAGCCGGGATGCTCCTTGAGGCGGTAAAAACAAAACAACTGAAGGCTCTTATTGCACGGTCAGCCGATTTTTACGGCCCGGATAACCAGAACAGCTTTGTCACCCAGATGATACTGAAAAACCTTGCTGCCGGCAAAAAAGCGCTATGGTTTATCGGGCCCGGATACAAGCATTCCTTTACCTATACCCCCGACGCTGCAAAGGCTACGGCTCTCCTGGGCAATACACCCGATGCCTATGGTCAGGTCTGGCACCTCCCAACCGACAGCAGGCCTGTCACCGGGAAGCAGTTCATATCAATGATCGCTTCCGAATTCGGCATTCCGGATCCGAAACTTTCCTTCCTCCCGAAATGGATGCTTTACCCTCTGGGTCTTTTCATCCCCGTGATGAAGGAAATGCCCGAGATGATGTATCAATATGACCGTGACTATTTTTTTGATTCGTCTAAATTTACCGGTCGTTTTAATCTGAAGGCCACACCCTACGAGGAAGGGATAAAGAATACCTGCAAAGCCTGGAAGCAGACTGGTGAATAAGTCAGGAAATCCTGCATTTTCAGGTCTGATTCCCGGGAACAACTCCGGGTTTAAATTGTTATTTATTGTGCCGGATATCTGTAATTTCCGGAAAATGATTTTCTTTTTTGTTCATAAAGTAGCTCATGGCTACAAACAAAATTTGCTAAAAAACAAAGTTTTTCAGAGTAATAGTATTAATAGCATGTAATTGTTCCTGTTCTTGTGATAACTTTGTAAAAGGCTTTCAGTCAGAAATAATTCAGGCCGGTAAAAAGACTGATTAACAATCGTATCCGGCCCTGATCTGAAAAGAATTTCAGAACTCCGGAAACAGAATCTTGCGGGAATAATAACAAATTAACGCCTCATGTTCAACTACACGGCAACTTATACCGATCATTACCAGCTTACCATGGCTCAGGCCTATTTTCTGAACGGGCAGAAGGAAAATATCTCAGTTTTCGACTATTTCTTCCGTAAACTGCCTTTCAACAGCGGGTATGCTGTGTTCGCCGGCCTGGAAAACCTGCTGGACATTCTTCAGGAACTGAAATTCGGCAGAAATGATCTTGAATTCCTCAGGTCAAACGGATTCCATCCGGAATTTCTTAAATATCTGGAACAATTCAGATTCAGGGGAAATATTTACTCTTCCCGGGAAGGGGATCTGGTATTTCCTGTCAGGCCGGTCCTGCAGGTTGAAGCAGATATTATTGAGGCCCAACTGGTAGAGACCATACTTCTGAATGTACTGAATTTCCAGACCCTTGTCGCAACAAAAGCCAGCCGTATGCGGAAGGCGGCGGGAAATGACACACTGATCGATTTCGGACTGAGAAGGGCACAGGGCCCCGGCGGATATTATGCCAGCCGGGCAGCTTACATAGGTGGCTTCGATGCAACAAGCAATGTCCTTGCCGGCCGTGATTACGGCATTCCCGTTTCAGGCACAATGGCGCACTCATATATTCAGAGCATTGATGATGAACTGGCGGCATTCAATCATTTCTCCGACGTGCACCCCGACAACAGTGTATTGCTGGTTGACACTTATGACACTCTCAACAGCGGTATCCCCAATGCAATCAAAACAGCCAGAAGGCTGGAGGAGAAAGGTCACAGGCTGCTGGGTATCAGGCTCGACAGCGGCGATCTTGCCTATCTCGCCAAAAAGAGCCGGAAAATGCTGGATGAGGCCGGACTTGATTATGTAAAAATAGCTGTGTCGAACCAGCTTGACGAATATATCATTAAAAGTCTCAAAGCCCAGAAGGCGCCGATTGATGTTTTTGGTGTCGGCACAAGTCTGGTAACCGGTTTTCCTGATGCGGCACTTGACGGGGTATATAAAATGGCATATTCGGACGGCAAGCCCCGGATCAAAATTTCCGAAAACGTTACCAAGATTACACTGCCCCACCGGAAGCAGGTGCTGAGAGCATTTGACAGCGACGGCAGGTGTACCGGTGCAGATGTGGTAGTCCTCAACAGCGAAAAGGACACTGACATAATGTATCATCCCCTCTATCCGCACAAGTCATTTCCATTAAAAAACAAAAAGAAGGAAGCTCTTTTACTTAAGGTAATGGAAGGAGGAAAGCGAACATCAGAATCTGTCAGCCTGAAGGAAACAGCACAATACAGCTCGGAAAGGCTGGCCCTCCTGCCGGATGAGTACAAACGGTTTGACAATCCTCATGCCTACAAGGTAGGACTCAGCGAAAAGCTCATGAAAGAAAGAAACAGACTGATAGAAGATCATAAAAAATACTGAGATGAAAACACTTCTGATTATTGATGTGCAGAATGATTTTATACCCGGAGGTTCACTTGAGGTACCTTTGGCCGACAGGGTGGTTCCCCTTATTAACAGTATCCAGCATCGTTTTGATCTTGTGCTGGCCACTCAGGACTGGCATCCGGAGGATCATATAAGCTTCGCTTCCGGGCATTCCGGCAAGAAGGCCTTTGACACAATCGACCTCGAAGGAAATGAACAGACACTGTGGCCTGATCATTGTGTCCAGGGCAGCAGCGGAGCAATGTTTCACCCTGATCTTGAAACAGACAGGATCGCTGCCATCTTCCGTAAGGGAATGAATCCGGCTGTTGACAGCTACAGCGGTTTCTATGACAATATGCATCTGATAAGCACGGGCCTGTCGGGCTACCTCAGGGAAAAGGGAGCCACTGATCTGTATTTCTGCGGAATTGCCGGGGATATATGTGTATATCACTCCATTAATGATGCTATTGAGGAAGGCTTCAGGGCAACACTGATTGAGGACGCATCAGCTCCGCTGAACAGGGAAGTTTTTGAGGTCCAGAAAAAAGAACTTCAGAAGAAAGGGGTTCGCATCATCAACAGCAATGAAATCTGACCGCTCCGGGACTTCTTTTTGCAAGCCGGTCTGCCGTATCAGCCGGGCCGGTGTACTGTTTCTGTCCTGTGTTTTCTTATCAGGAAATAAATTATCAGCAGGTTAATTACCGACAACATCACAAATACGAGGAAACCTCTAGCATATCCTGCGGTTCCGTATTTCCCGGCTATTGCTCCCATCACCGGCGGTAATGCAAATCCGCCGAAAGCCCCCAGGCCTCCGATCCATCCGGAAGCTCCTCCCACTGCCTTCGGAACATAGGCCGGGACCAGCTTGAAAACAGCGGCATTGGATATGCCCATTCCGGCAGCCAGCAGGATCACCATTACCACACTCGTAAAAACATCGCTGAGGAAGGACAAAAAAAGTGCTGACAGCAGTATTACCGACATGGAAACAAGAATCGTCTTTTCTCCCCCGCTTTTGTCGGCAATCTTGCCTCCGAAGACCCGGATAAGGGAAGCCAGCAGTGAAAAGACAGCAGTCAGCAGGCCCGCCGTAACCGGATCAAAATGCTGGTACTCGTTCCAGTATGTGGGAAACCAGGCTGTCAGTGCTATAAAGCCGCCGAATGTGGTAAAATAAAGCACAACCAGTGCCCAGGTATTCGTTATTTTAGCCGAACTGACCAGGCTTTCCTTCATCCCGCCTGATGGAAACAGCTCCTGACCAAGCTCCTGTGCCCTGGTCTTTGCTTCATTCACCGTGAAACCGGCTTTTTTGAACTGGAAATAATAGGAATTCTGTGCAATTGCCGCATACAGGATAATTCCGGTTATCAGGAACAGAAACCATGCGAAATAAGCTGAAATGAATCCGAAACGTGTAAGATACAGGGGCAGGACGATAGAAAAGATTCCCGGAGCCAGATTTCCCAGTCCGGCATATGTTCCCAGTGCTATACCCTGCCGGCTGTGCGGAAACCAGTATGAAGTCTGGGCTATTCCGACAGAAAATGTTGCAATCCCGCATCCGCTGAGAAATCCCAGCAGGAGAACCAGCCAGTAGAGTCCCTTCATTCCGTCGGGATAGGAAGTGGAAAGAAGCAGGGTTACCCCGCCCAGGCCAGCTGCACTCATTATCATCAGAATCAGAAAAGGTTTTCTCCCTCCGCTTATGTCAACCCAGGCTCCGAAAGGAATCCTGAGCAGTGAACCGGAGAGTGAAGGAATGGCAATAAGCAGGCCCACCAGAGCCGGCGAGAGATCCATTGCCTCCCTGAATTCCACGGCTGTCGGGCCATAGAGTGCCACTGCCGCAAATCCGAAAAAAAAGCCTGTTGTGGTTCCAAACAAACCCCTTGCAGGCGTTCCTTTAACTCTCATAAAAAAAGATGATTCGTAAATATTTTCAGCTGCAATTTATTTAAAAATGAGAGAAATCAACAGGAATCTTATTCAAAAAGTTAAAAAACAGTCTGACTGTCATATTTTTTCAGATATTCATTCTATCTTCGGGGCAAAAATTTTTTATCAGGGTTTTAGTGCTATATGATCTTGATCCCGAATGGGATAGCTTTGAAATCAGGGACGTCAGATTTTCAAACAGCATGGTTTCTGAATCACTGAAGGAAGAAGGCTTTGAAGTCTGTATCGAAGAACTGAATGATTATCACCTGGAAAAAATACTCAGGCATTACGATCCTGCCGATACAATTGTTTTCAACCTCTGTGAAACGCTTCCCGGGATTGAGTGCAGCGAAAGAAAAGTTGTAGAGATAATTGAAGGAAGAGGATTCACCTGTACAGGAAACACAGCCGGGGTTATAGAACTAAGTTATGATAAACTGAGAGTAAAAGAGTGCCTCGCCTCCCTCGGGATAAAAGTTCCTTACGGGGCTGTTCTCGCTCCTGAGGAGGCTGGCGGATGGAATCTTTTTCCTGCAATCGTCAAGCCTTCCCGCGAACATTGCAGCCTTACCATCACCGAAAAATCAGTAGTTTACGATACAGCTTCCCTTCGGGAACAGATACTTTATGTGAACAACCTGCTGAAGCAGCCTGCAATGGTTGAGGATTTCATTGACGGCCGTGAATTTCATGTATCGGTATGGAACAATGAAATACCGGAAATGCTGCCACCCGCTGAAATGGATTTCTCAGCCTTTAGCGAAGCAAGGGAAAGGCTGTGCACCTATGATTCCAAGTTCAGGCCCGGATCGCTGCATTACGAAAAGATCGAGACGCTGATACCTGCCCCCCTTACTGAAAGACAGTATGAAAAGCTGGAAAAAACCGTTCTGAAAACCTGGAGGGAATTCGGGTGCCGGGACTATGCACGCTTCGATTTCCGGCTGCGTGACAACGACTTTTTCCTTCTCGATATTAATCCCAACAACGATATCAGTGCTGATACCAGTTTTGCCCTGGCTGCAGAAATGAAAAATTACTCCTATGGCCGGATGGTAAAGCGTATTGCTATGATGGCTGCCGGGAGGCACTCTCTGCTGGCCGGGGAGATTCAGGAACTGGTATGGGCCGGCAACGGTTCCGGAAACGGCTGCCCCCGGGGTCCGGGACATTTAAAATCCTGAATTCATCAGGATTTCCTGCTTTCCGGGCATCATGAGCCGCCGGACTTTCCGGGAATTTCATTCAACTTGCTGTGCTTCCTGCCGTAGAGGAAATATATTAACATGCCTATGACTGTCCAGCCGCCCAGGCGTACCCAGGTTGAATGCGGAAGAGATGTCATAAGGTACAGACATCCTGCCGCACCCGCGGATGCAACGAAATATACCAGTGGTGTTTTAAAGGGGCGATGCATGTCAGGCCGTTTGATTCTGAGAATGATAATGCTTATACAGACCATCGAGAATGCAAGCAGTGTGCCCATTGAGACCAGTTCACCTATCAGATCAATGGGAAAGAGGCCCGATATGAGAGCTACTATTGAACCAACAATTATCGTGGTAATATGCGGCGTTCTGAACTTCCTGTGAATCCTTCCTATCACCGGCGGCAGCAGGCCGTCAACAGACATTATATATAATATCCTCGGCATTCCTGTCAGCAATACAAGGATTACAGAACTCATTCCGGCTATGGCGCCGATTTTAATTATAGGTCTCAACCAGAACAGTTTGCTTCCGGCAGCATTGATGCCCACGGCAATCGGATCGGGGACATTCAGAAACTTGTAATTGACCATTCCGGTGAGAACAAGGGATACGGAAATATAGAGTACTGTCACTATTGCAAGTGAACCCAGAATGCCTATCGGCATATCGCGCTGCGGATTCTTTGATTCCTGTGCAACTGTTGAAACTGCATCAAAACCCAGATAGGCAAGGAATACTATTCCTGCAGCCCTGAATATACCGCTCCACCCGAAATGACCCGGTTCACCGGTATTTTCAGGAATGAAGGGGCTGTAATTTGCCGGATTGATGTAGAAAAGCCCAAATCCTATGAAAAGGAGGATCACTGCAACTTTGATAACAACAATAATATTATTGAATCTCACTGATTCTTTTATACCAAAAACAAGCACGGTCGTGATAAGGCCAACAATAAACACTGAGGGAAAATTAAGAATGGCCCCGGTTTTTATCCAGCCACCGTGGTATGTAAAGGGAGCACTGCTGAGTTCCGGCGGAATCACAATACCAAAATCCTTCAGGAAACTGACAACATACCCCGACCATCCGACTGCCACCAGAGATGCCCCGAAAATATATTCAAGCACCAGATTCCAACCGATAAACCATGCGAGTATCTCTCCTACAGTCATATATGCATATGAATAAGCGCTCCCGGATATTGGTATCATCGATGCGAATTCCGTATAGCATAGAGCTACAAACATGCATACGACAGCTGAAATCAGGAAGGAAATACTCAGTGCAGGTCCCGCATACTGGGCCGCTGCCGTTCCTGTTATTACGAAAATACCCGTACCGACAATGCATCCGATACCTACAAAAACAAGATTTGTTGCTGTTAAGGCACGTTTTAGCCCATGCTCGCTACCCGATGCAGCCTCCATCATCTGCTGGGGAGACTTCGTTCTGAAAAGATTGTTTGCCATAATCCGGTGTAAATAAACCTGTTCTGATTCTGTTCCAGGAGCCTGCCCGGGCAGATTAGCCCGGATTCCTGCAGGAAAAGATTGCCGGAAAAAAATGCCGGAAATATGTCCGGAACAGAAACAGTGGGCTAAAATAATGGAAATAATCCATTCTTATCATTTAAAAGAAATATCTTGTCCGGCATTTCAGGGTGAATTGTTAATTATCCGAAGCAAAACCATGGAGAAAATGACAGAATATTACTTTATTGGCATAGTTTAATTAATTGACGGTAATTATTTGCAAAATGAACCTATGTTCATTTACTTTACCGCCAAAAACATTTATTCCCATGGCCTCTGACTACCGTTGCTTTTACTGTCTTGCGCGTTCCGTTGAAAATCTGCTGGAGAAGATACCCATGCCGGCAGAAAAGAAGAAGAGCTTTACCCTCGATATGATTGATCTTTACCTTGAACGGCAGCGTAAGGAACTTACTCCCGATTTTTCGCGGGATCTTTACAGGATACTCAGGGGATATTCGGGCATAGACGATCCCTACAAAGAGGAAAAACACAGGAGCAATCTTCAGGCTCTTGAGCTGCTTCCAAAACTGGAGGAGATCATCAGGCAGTCATCTGATCCCTTTGTCACGGCCATACGCCTGGCAATTGCCGGCAATGTGATTGATTTTGCCGTGCACCGGAATTTTAATCTTGAGGAGACAATTGAGAAATCCCTCAAGGCTCCTTTTGCGGCAGATCATACCGCAGAACTGAAATCCGCCGTGGAAAAGGCCTCTTCCATTCTCTACCTGGGGGACAACGCGGGCGAAATAGTCTTTGACAAGCTCTTTATCAGAACAATGAACCACAGTAATGTGACCTTTGCTGTAAGGGGAATGCCCGTAATCAATGATGCCACCCTTGAGGATGCCCGTTTTACCGGAATGCATGAAGTAGCCAGGGTCATTTCAAACGGATATGATGCTCCCTCAACTCTGGTTGAAAAATCAGGCAGCGAGTTCAGGGAATATTTCCGCAATGCGGATCTGATAATTTCCAAAGGCCAGGGAAATCTTGAAGGATTGTACAAACTGAATGACAAAAGAATCTTCTTCATTCTTCTGGTCAAATGCAATGTGATTGCAGAACTGCTCGGGGTTGAAAAGAACAGCCTGGTGACATTCAATTCCTCATATCTGAAATAACCGTATAACAATCCAACATCCGCGGAGATCATGATAAGTTTCGGTCCTGTACCATCGAGGCGGCTTGGAAAAAGCCTGGGCATAAACAATATAATCGCACCAAAAACATGTTCATATGCCTGTGTTTACTGTCAGGCAGGCCGGACACACATAAAAAGCATTAAAAGAGATAGTTTCTTTGAACCTGAAAAGATATACAGGTCCGTAAATGAGCATATCAGTCTTTTGCCATCTGATAATTATCCTGATTATCTGACACTTGTTTCAAACGGGGAGCCGACTCTCGACATTAATCTCGGCAGGACCATAGAGCTACTCCGCAGAACAGGCATCCCTGTCGCTGTAATTACCAATGCCTCCCTGCTTTTTTCCGATACGGTGAGGGAAGATCTTTACCGGGCAGACTGGATTTCATTAAAGGTGGATGCTGCAGATGATGATTTATGGAAAAAAATCAACCGCCCCGACAGGAATCTTGATTTCGACAGGCATATGAAGAGCATTTTCCTTTTTTCTGCTGAATACAAGGGTGTCCTCTGTACAGAATCAATGATAATTGACGGGCTGAATGATTTTCCTGATCATTTTGAAAAGCTTGCCGGAATCGTTAAGAGTATAAATCCGGAAAAAGCCTATCTGTCGGTACCCACAAGGCCTCCTTCGGAAAAATGGATAAAACCGCCTGATGCGGAAAAGCTGAACGCTGCATGGCAGATATTCAGCAAAAGGAAAATCAAAACGGAACTGCTGACAGGTTTTGAGGGGACCGATACCGGTTCAGGCGGAAACATATATGAAGACATCCTGAACATAACAGCAGTTCATCCGCTGAGGGAAGACAGCATGCTGAAACTTCTGGAGAAGAACAATGCTGATTTCGGAATTGTTGAATCACTGATTAATCAGAAACTGATAAGGCCGGTAGTGTATATGGATAAAAGGTTCTTTATAAGGGAATACCACTTTAGCCGAAACAAAAGCGGGGATAGTAATACCTGATGATATCCTGTCCCCGCTGTTTTTTCTCAGCTGTTTTCCGGGCAAAGGAAAGTGTGTCAGGCTTCCTTTTCCAGTTCTCCGAGCCGTCTTTCAATCTCCTGCTGTGAACGTTTAAGGGCCTCTGCTTCTGATTTCAGCATTCTTACCTCATCTTCCCTGCTCAATGAAGGAGCCCATGGGTATCCGGGCATAAAGCGGCCAAATCCACGGCCCCGTCCTGCCCCGCCCCTGAAGCCGGGCCCCCGGGCCCCTCCGCCTATGAAGCCGGATCCGCGGCCCATTCTCATTCCCCGTCCCTTCATAAAACCGGGACTGTCATATCCATAACAAAAACCTAATGTTCTTCCGGTTCCGGGACCCTGTCCCAGTGGTCCGGTACGATCTCCTGCCGGCATGCTTACTTGTTTTTATGGTAAATAACTAATCTTATCATAAGACAAATATAATAATTAAAATGAACATATGTTCATTTCATATGATTTTTTACTGATTTTATCCGTAAGAGTTATGCAGGATCAGTGTCTGCCGGGTTTTCAGAAATTATCCGGTTTCACGGTTTTTCCGGCTTTTACATCCTTCTGTTCTTTTGCGGCAGCTTCATTGAGGGTGGTCAGATTATCAGAATCACATTCCCTGCAATGATCCACCGGGTGATCGCTGACCATGGTTTCATGGCATTCTTCGCATTTATACCAGTAATCTTCGGCAATAAAGGTGCCTCCCTGGATCATTATGGCCTTTCCTTCAACAAAAGCCCTGGCAACACTTTTACGGGCCTTGTCATATAATCTTGTAAAAGTCGGCCGCGAAATATTCATTCTTTCCGCAGCTTCCGCGTGTAACAGGTTTTCGTAATCAGCAAGCCGCAAAGCTTCAAATTCTTCATATAAAAGAATCACGGATTCAAGTTCCCGCATCGGAATCCCGAAAGGCTTGTAGCCTTTCATTCTCGGAGGATTGGTGAGCCGCCGGTGCCTTCTTCTGTTTGGCATTGATAAAAAATGGATGTCTTCTGATGAATATTTTTACAAATTTAATTTTTAAATGGACATATGTTCATTTATTATTCTTAATTTTACAGGTAGAATGTTATTTCACTTTATTATCAGATAAATATAAAATATAAAAGAGGTACGAAATTATGAAAATCAAACTTTTTATCGTTGCCTTAATTTTATTTGGCGGATCAGCTGTCCTGGCACTTGCCCAGGACAAAGCGGCCGGACAGTCTCAGGAAGTTCCTGTTCCGGCCGGAAGGGGGGTTTATGTCGACGCGGACAATAATGGAATTTGTGATTATTTTGAAATGCGCGGCGCAAATTATGGTTTTGGCAGGGGACAGGGATATGGCAGGGCTCAGGCAGCAGTCCAGGGTTATGGCAGAGGCCAGGCAGCAGCCCAGGGCTACGGCAGGGCACAAATGGCAGTGCCGGGCGGCGGACCAGGCCCGGGCGGCGGATGGGGCCGTGCAATGGCTCCCGGACAGGGCCGTGGCCTGGGTCCCGCAAAAGGCTGGGGCCGCGGACTGGGGCCGGGGCAGGGACAGGGACTTGCACCGGGAGGAAGGTTTTTTAAAGATGAAAACAAAAACGGAATCTGTGATTTTTACGAGGAATCCGTTAAAAAATAAACAGCTCCGACTTAAATAAGCGCACTGTCTTCAGTGCCGGAGAGAACAAATGGCGGGTGGACAGATGTAACTGGTTTATGCTTCCTTGAGTTTCAGATCTTTTATCAGCTCATTCATTTCTCTCCGTGCAGCATCGAAAGTATCATATCTGTTAACGACAATTTTTCTGGATCCGTCCCTACTTACCAGGGCCAGCCTGATGTTCCTGTCTGTAAGGTTTGAGGGGGCATTCCGCCTGCTCCTGCCCGTTGATCTTCTTCCTTTGGTATAAATTGTAAATTTCCTGAAATGGTCCACACTGTACCACCTGCCGGCTTTAACCCATCCGAAAAGGCAGATGTAGTTTTTCAGCCTTCGCCTCTCAAAATCGATAATGGTTCCTTCATATGTGAATACTGCAAATATTCCCGCTAGTACAAGGAGCAGGCCGGCAATACTGAAACACGAGATTATCACTCCGGAAACGATAAGGAAATATCCGGCATATATGAGTGCCTGCCCGAACAGCCTGCCCAATCTGTATTCTTCCTTCATGTTTCAAAGATTAATTAAAACATTTCAACCTCTACTGTACCCGGACCGTTAAAAAGAATCTCCTGCATTAAAGTTAACATTTCGTAACGAAGAACATATTCATCCGGTGATTATTAATATTAATTTTGCGGGATCATGGCAAATGTAATAATAGGTATCCATGGCCTGGGCAACAAACCACCGGAGGAAATTCTCGCAACCTGGTGGAAGGCTGCAATGGCCGAAGGGCTGAAAAATTCAGGCCATGATAGTGCCATGATAAGATTCAGCCTAGCATACTGGGCTGATATTCTATATGACAAAAGACAGGATCCTTCCGAAAAAGATCCGGTCAGCCCGTATTATATGGATGAAAAATACAATAAAGCTTCCGGGGATTTTACAGGTGAAGATTACAGTACCCGGAAAAAGGTTATTGATTTCCTTGGCCGTCAGATGAACCGGATATTTCTCAATGAAGATCTGACTCTGAATTATTCATTCATAACCGACGCTATAATCCACAGGTATTTTAACGATCTTGAAATATACTATTCAGGTCATATTCTTGATATAAAAAAGAATGCACTGCTTAATGCCGGGGAACTGATAAGGGAGCGCCTGCTCTCTCTTCTGAAGGCACACAGCAAGGACGAAATAATGCTGATCGGCCATTCAATGGGATCGATCATTGCTTATGATGTTCTGACGTTTCTTGCACCCGACATCAGGATCAATACCCTTGTAACAATGGGATCCCCGCTCGGTCTTCCGGTTATCATCAGCAGGACGGCCGCCGAAGCCGGACAACGGGGCATGGACAATAAACAGCTTGCCACGCCTCCCGGTGTAATCAGAAAGTGGTATAATTTTTCTGATCTGCATGACAAGGTTTCATTTAATTACAGATTATCAGATCATTACTCTGAGAATGCCCACGGTGTTAAACCCTTTGATATTCTGATCATCAACAACTACGAAAGCAACGGGATCCGCAATCCCCATAAATCATTCGGATATCTGCGGGCTACGCAGTTCACGGAAATCCTGAATGAATTCATCCTGTCCGAAAAATTATCCCTTGTACAGAAAGCAGGGCGCAGTATCAGCAGGATGACCAGAAGCCTCAGATCATTAATTTCACCTGCAGGGCAAAAAACCAGGCAATAACTCTCATAAAATCCCTTTGCCTCTTTCAGCAGACAGGGGAATTTCCTTCAGTCACACGGAAAATAAATGAAAAGACAGGGTGATTTTGTTGCGGGCCATGATTTTTATGTAAGTTTGGCGGCTGGCGTATCAGATATATGCCCTTTCTTGATGAAACAATTCTTTTTGAAACAATGAATATCTATACGTTTTTTCTTTCCCTGATAGCCGCAATGGGAGGCTTTCTTTTCGGATATGATACTGCAGTGATCTCAGGTACAATTTCACAGGTTGCACTGCAGTTTGGTCTCGACTCAATCCAGACCGGCTGGTATGTGGGATGTGCCCTTGTGGGTTCAATAATAGGAGTCAGTTTTGCAGGCATACTGAGTGATTATCTCGGAAGGAAAAACACAATGTTCATTTCAGCTGTTCTGTTCACCGTTTCTGCTGCGGGCTGTGCAATAGCAAGCGGCTTCAACGGACTGGTTGTTTACAGGATAATCGGAGGGATGGGTATTGGAGTGGCATCCATCGTATCTCCCGTCTATATTTCGGAAATATCTGCGGCAAGACACAGGGGAAGCATGGTTGCACTGTATCAGCTTGCAATAACCATAGGATTTCTGGCAGCATACCTGTTCAATTATCTGCTTCTGGGTTACTCCGTCAGGAGTTCCTTTGCCAGTCCCCTGATGCACAAAATATTCAATGCCGAAGTATGGCGTGCAATGCTCGGACTGGAAACCCTTCCTGCCCTCCTGTTCATAATCCTGATTTTTTTCGTGCCTGAGAGTCCGCGCTGGCTTATTTTGAAAAACAGGGTTGAAAAAAGCCGGAGCATCATTTACCGTATTCACGGAAACAGGCAGGATACCGAAGAGGAAATAAATTCCATACTTGAATCAACCGGCCGGGAAACAAAATCGGAATGGACAATGCTGCTGAAGCCAGGCATTTTCAAAGCTGTTCTGATCGGAGTGGCAATTGCCATGCTGGGACAATTCATGGGAGTAAATGCAGTTCTGTACTACGGGCCGACAATATTTGAAAAAAGCGGCCTGTCAACCGGCGATTCACTCTTCTACCAGGTTATGGTAGGACTCGTAAACATGGGAACAACTGTCATCGCACTCCTTATAATAGACAGAGTGGGCCGGAAGAAGCTTGTTTACTGGGGCGTGTCGGGAATGATCATTTCCCTTATCCTGATAGGTCTGTATTTTCTGTACGGGGAAAAGGCAGGATTGGCATCCCTGTTTCTCCTTGCATTCTTCCTCCTGTATATCTTTTGCTGTGCCATTTCCATATGTGCCGTTATATTTGTTCTGCTGTCGGAAATGTACCCTACCAGGGTACGCGGACTGGCAATGTCGGTAGCAGGTATTTCACTGTGGATAGGAACTTATCTGATCGGTCAGCTCACTCCCTGGCTGCTTGAGAATCTCACACCCTCGGGTACATTTTTCCTTTTCGCAGCAATGTGCTTCCCCTATATGTGGCTGATGTGGAAAAAGATCCCGGAAACAACCGGAAAATCACTTGAGGAAATTGAAGAATACTGGCTTGGCCCGACGGGTGCCTGACTTCCCCGGTAAACGGAAATCATATCAGTCCGTTTTGCTCATCAGGAGCTTCCCGTGCCTGATGCCCTTTATGGCTATCAGCTTGTCGGCCAGTTCAGTCAGCCTTTTAGCCTTACCCCTGACTGCAATGACCTCCAGGCATATATCCTGATTCAGGTAGAAATGCTGGGATGAAAGGATAACATCGAAATAGTTATGCCTGACATCATTTGACTTTGTTATGATATCCTTCTTCTGCTGATCATAGATGATGATCACTGCGCCCGCAACAATATTGTTGCAATGCCATTTTTCCTCAACAATATTTTTTTCAATAAGGTACCTCAGGCCCTGTGAACGGTTGGCGAAATTGTTATTTCCGACGTAATCATCCAGCTCCTTAAGCAGCTTTTCCTCAAGGCTTACACTAAATCGAACAACACTCATCGTAACACAAATTTGATCCGGCGGGCATTATCTGCCGGGAGCCGGAATTATTTCCCTGATGCTTTCCGGCGGGCGGTCAGGAACCGTTATCATGCTTACGGCCTTTTCGCCGCCGGCCGGCCACTGTGTAAAGCAACGGTAAATTCCGCAGGTTCCCGTCCGGGTATTACTGGCACTTAAGATTGGTTCTCTGTGCCTTTGATGCTTCAAGAAAAGGTCCGTACATGGCATTCTTAAATGAAGCACATGCTTCCGCATTCTGGCCTTTCCCCGCCTGTGCCACGGCAAGCTGGTAATAGAACTTTGCCTTGGCTTCAGCATCCCCGGTTTCCATATCCAGGCCCTTCTGTGCATATTCCGCACCGCTGTTGTAATTTTTCTGCTTGTTGTACACATCGGCAAAATAATAGAACAGATCCTTGTCATCTCCATATTTTGCGGATTTATTAAGCAGGCCGAGGGCTTCTTCGAGATTATCAGCCTGATTGGCCCTTGAGCCGGCTGCACGGAAATATTCAAGTGCAACTCCGGATGCCTGCTGAGCTCTTGCCGTGTCATTTGCTGCTGAGGCCTTTTCAATGCAAAGATCAATGGTCCCCTCAAAATTTTCTGCATCATCCTGATTCCTGTACAGCAATGCCTTATTGAATATTGCCGCAGTGTAGTCAGGATTTATGGCCAGGAGGGAATCATAAACCAGCAGGGCATTATCATAGTCCCTGGTATTAAAATATTCATTGCCGAGGTTATAGTATCCCTGTACAAGCAGTTTATTTGCGTTTTCCCTGTGCGTTTCATTGTTATATTTTTCTGCGGCGGCAACTGCAGTCTTAGATGCTTTAATCAGTTCTGCCGCAGGCTTCTTTTCACTGAGAGCATCATTAGCCAGTCTGACATACAATCCCGGCAGAATCTGTATTGCCCTGTCCCTAAGATCATCACAGGTTTCGCCTACTTCGGCTGCAAGTTTAATGACATTTTCAAAAGCTTCAATGGAAGCATTCACATCGGTTTTAACGGTTTTTGCCCCTTCATTGTAAACCTTGATAACATCGCTTCTGGTCTGCCCGTTGAGATTGAAACCAAGTACGGCGGAAATGATCAGCATAACTGCAACCCTTCTTAATAAACGTAAGTTCATAACAAATCAGATTTATTAATTAATAATCAAAGTCAGCAAATTTATTAAATAAAATTTATAAGGTCCGGTTTTCAGCCTGCCACAAAAGCAAAAATAACCATACTGCTCACTTAACATGATATTTTTTAAATAATTAAATCATGCATTGGTCAAAATTTGTTAAAATTACTGCTTTTTTCCAATTATGAACAAATGTTCATTAGCTTTGCAGTCCGGGCCGGCCCCCTTTCATCAGGGATCTGCGGGCATGAATGTTTAATATCCCGTACATCCGGGATATGTTCATTGGCATGATAAGGCGGCCGAAGCCCCGTAACGCGGGAAGGATTAACAAATTCAACATAATCATGAAAGTAGCCATTACCAGTACAGGCAGTACATCTGACAGCAAACTTGATCCGAGATTCGGCAGATGTTCGTATTTCGTCATCTATGATACTGACACCCGGGAAATGGAATTCATCCGGAATCCCAACAAGGATGCGACGGAAGGTGCAGGTCCGGCATCGGTTCAGACAGTTGCTTCCCGGAATGTTAAAAAAATCATATCAGGAGAATTCGGTACCAAGATAAGATCCCTGCTTGACAGTCTCGGAATAGAGATGACAGCAATCCGGGATCCTGAAAAAAGCATATCGGATATTGTAGAAATGCTCGGTCAGCAATAAAACATATACACATGAAGCGGCCATGATGGAATGCACCGGGAGGCCTTTGTCAAACAAAACCAAAACAAAGATGAAAAAAAGAATAGCCGTCCCGCTTGAAAACGGGATATTATGTACACATTTCGGCCATTGCCAGCAATTTGCCATTATTGACACAAACGAAAATATTATTACAGAGGAACAACTTATTACCCCGCCTCCTCATGAACCGGGTCTTCTTCCGGGCTGGCTGGCAGAAAAGGGAGTTACGGATGTGATAGCGGGCGGAATGGGTCAAAGGGCCATTAATTTATTCAATCAGCAGAAAATAAACGTATTTGTCGGTGCACCGGTCAAAACGCCGAATGAGCTGGCGAGCGATCTGCTCAGCAATTCACTGAAAGCGGGAGCAAATTATTGTGATCACTGAAATTACGCAGGCATTTTGACCTGGCCTGTACCATAATGATAAAAATTGCTATTGCCAGCGGAAAAGGCGGAACGGGAAAAACCTTCGTTTCCACTAATATCTTTTATGCTCTGACCCGGGAGAATATCAGTTCCGTTCTAGCAGACTGTGATGCCGAAGCCCCGAATGTACTTTCATTCTTCAGGACTGTCAGGAAGGAGACTCATGAGGTTGTACAGCACGTGCCGGTGATAGATGTCAGCAAGTGCACTTTCTGCGGAAAATGCCATGAATACTGTAATTACAATGCCATATTCATCCTGCCGCCGTCAGGAATAATCAGTGTGATTGAAGATCTCTGCCACGGCTGCGGTGCCTGCAGTGTTGCCTGTGAATATGATGCCATTACCGAAAAACCTTTTCCGCTTGGAAATGTTAATATTTCTCTGTACAACAATTCACACCCTGTTATTGAGGCAAGAATGAATACGGGTATTATGTCACCGGTTAGGGTTATCAAGGAAGCTCTCAGGCATATCAGGCATGAGGCTGAAATAGTGATCCTGGACTCTCCTCCGGGAACATCCTGTCCTTTTATCCAGACAGTCAGCCAGGCTGATTATGTAATACTTGTTACCGAACCGACTCCATTCGGCCTGAGTGACCTCAGACAGAGCGTGGAAACACTCAGAACAATGGACAGTAAGTTTGGTGTGATTATCAATAAAGCGGGAATGGGCAACAATGATGTCAGGGAATACCTGAAAAAAGAAGGCATAGACCTTTTACTGGAAATACCTTACAGCAGGGAAACTGCCGGACTGTATTCCGCCGGCAGGCTGCTTGCGGAAGCTGATGAATCCTTCGGGAAACAATTGCTGAATGTTACTGAATACATTACCGGGAAATATGGAAATAGCAATAGTCAGCGGTAAGGGCGGTACGGGCAAATCCAGCATTAGTGCGGCGTTTGCAACGGCCGGCGGCCGGGTTGTCATTGCAGATTGTGACGTTGATGCGGCAAACCTTTATCTGATATTCAATCCTGTTGATGAAGAAGAAACTGTATATGTATCAGGTCATAATGCTGTCATAAACTATGACCTGTGCACTAACTGCGGTTTATGTACAGACTACTGCCGCTTTGATGCAATATCAGCCGGGGATGATGGAATTGTAACCATCTCCGGGATTTCCTGTGACGGCTGCTTTCTCTGTTCACGCGTTTGTCCCGAGAAAGCCATTGAGATGATCCCCAATGACAAAAGCAGAATGTACTCAGGATCTTTCCGAAACGGCAGAATGGTTTACGGAAAGCTTGCCCCCGGGGAAGAGAATTCAGGGAAGCTGGTAAACATGGTACGCGAAAAGGCAAAGGAAACAGCCCGTGAAAATAATATCGGCACAATCATCCTGGATGGTCCCCCGGGAATAGGCTGCCCTGCAATCTCAACCATAACCGGTGCCGACAAGGTTGTCATCGTAACGGAACCGACCATATCCGGATTGTCTGACCTGAAAAGGATGGCAGAGGTTACAGGGAAATTCAGCCTGCAGGCATTGGCCATCATCAACAAGTATGACCTCAATACTGAAATAAGCGGTCAGATTGAAGAGTGGTGCAGTCAGAACGGAATCCGTGTTATCGGAAAACTTCCCTTTGACAGCCGCATAACGGAAGCAATGATACAGTCAAAAAGCATTACGGAATATAATCCGCAACTTGATATCAGTAATAAATTGAAAGAAATATGGCAACAAATCCTCAATCAAAACCAATGAATGATCTTTTTGAAAAAATTCCCATGGAAGGGATCAGAAACATTATTGTTGTGGCATCCGGCAAGGGCGGAGTCGGAAAATCAACCGTAGCCGTCAACCTTGCAGTCACCCTTGCCAGAAACGGTCTCAGTACCGCATTGTTCGACGCGGACATATTCGGTCCGTCAGTTCCCAGAATGTTCGGACTGGAAGATGTCAGGCCGGAAGTATCAGCAGTCGGGGATAAGGAGATTTTCTTCCCGGTAAAGAAATTCGGGGTAAACATCATTTCAATAGGCTTTTTTATTGATCAGAGCCAGTCACTTATATGGCGCGGACCCATGGCGGGAAAAGCAGTCACACAGCTTCTGGGTGATACCCAGTGGGGTGAAACCGATTACCTGATAATTGATTTTCCTCCGGGAACCAGTGATATCCAGCTTACTACCGTTCAGAAACTGAATCTTTCCGGAGCAGTCATTGTAACCACTCCGCAGGAAATATCACTCAACGATGCCCGTAAAGCAGCGTCCATGTTCAATAATCCCGATCTCAATGTTCCCATTCTCGGGGTTATTGAAAACATGTCGTGGTTTACACCTGAAAAGCATCCGGATGAAGTATATTATATTTTCGGAAAAGGCGGCGGACTAAGGCTGGCAAAGGAATTCAACACAGAACTGCTCGGACAGATACCCCTGGTTATGGAAGTGGGTGAAGCAGCGGATCAGGGACTGACTGTATTCAGTCAGAAAAACAAGCCGGTTGTAAAGGCTTTTGAACAGATAGCGGAATCAATAATTGCAAAAACCGAAAAAAGGGAAGCAGGGAAATAAACCTGCTGTCAGAAAACCAGTACATCTCCGGTTTTGATCTGGCGGATTGCGAAAGCTTCATAAAAAGCTGCCAGTGCCGGAAGTTCAGTACAATGTGAAGGGAAAACATGTTTCGCTCCCGTTTCACTGAGATATTTTATTGTTTCCCTGGTCGGGGTTGCGGTCGTTTTCAGGTGAAATCCTCCCATTATTCCGTGCAGCTTGCTGATCCCCGTAATCTTCCTGGCATATTCACAGGTGTTTACAATACCGGAATGACCGCATCCGCTTATTATAAACAGGCCTTCAGGGAGAATAACGGCAAGTGCGCTGTCGTCCTCAACAAAATCAGCAGTGCCATCTTCAAACCTGAATGTTGTCTTCCTGGACTCAAAATCCGTAATCCTCGGTATTGCTCCGAGAAAAATTATTTTTCCGCTGATCTGCAAGGGATCCGCAGAAGTTTTCAGATCAAATTTTGAGGATATTTCCTCCTCCGTCATTCCCAGTCCTATATAAGTACCGTCCTGGCCTCTGAACCGCCTGACAAAGCATCCCGGATGACAAACAAGTTTCCCCCCGGGCAGAAAAGCAAGTCCGTTCCCGTGATCGAAGTGGCCATGACTCAATACCGTCATATCCGTATTATCAAGGCCGGCATTCAGTTTCTCAGCATTCCTGAGAAACATATCACTCTGCCCGGTATCAAAAAGTATCTTCTTTCCGTCATATTCAATCAAATATGAAAGACCATGCTCAGCAGGAAAAAAAGATCCCGCGTGGTTGTCTGTAAGAACTGATATTTTAATTTGTGTCTGCACCTGTGTGTATGAATATATGGTAACTGTTCATGTAGATTTACCCTGAAATACTGTATTCTGAAGCAATATCATTTATGTAAATTTAACATTTATTACTATGCCTCTATTTTTATCTTAACTAAATCTTAATAAGTTTGTAAAGAGATTAAAGAAATTTAAATTTACCAGCCACCTCATTAAAGGATAAAATTGTTAAAGCTGACTAAAATAGCAAGGATCTTCACACCACTGTTTCTTGTTATTGTTATTGGCTATATAACAAATGCAACTATAAACCAGCACTCCCATAAATTATCTTCAGGGATTGTGGTCACTCATTCCCATCCTTTCAATAATGGCGGTACGGGGACTCCCTTTCAGGATCACAAGCATGGTAGCGAGGAATTAATACTCCTGAGCCAGATCTCCATTTCACTCTTCCGTATTTATCTTTTTATAATCATTCTGAGTACCACTGCTGCCATATCAGTTATTAAAACCCCTTTTCAACAGAATTCTTCCGGAACATCCGGCCTTTTTTTTCTGAATAATTATCACGCACCTCCGCCAAGCACTCCGGGTTTCTGAAGGACGGCAAGACAATCTAATCATTTATTATTCACCTAATCAACTAAACAACTGACTGTTGTATAAGTATGACTAAATATATTATAAATCTGTCCATTCTTTTATTTGTGATATCCATTTTTGATCTGGGCGCTCAGCGGCAAAACGTGGTTTATGTGAGCGAACAGGACTCACTCTTAAAACTAAAAGAAGAATTAAAGCTTCTGAAGACGGAATATATCGACATCGCTTCAAGGTTTGATTCCCTTATTCAGGCAATTGACCGGAAGGAAAAAGCCGCTCAGGCTGAGAATGATTTACAGAAGCTGCTTGATGAGGCCAACCGTATGGCCGCGCTGGAAAAGGAAAAGGAGGAGGATCTGGCGGTAAAATTCCAGAGCGGGGTAAGGCAGCAGCAGGCACTTAATCCGAATATCAGCCTCGGCGGGGATTTTTTCGGGGCCATCAGTACATCAGGTCATGAATTCATTTCCGAACCCGGTGAAATATCCTATGGAAACAACGGATTCTTCCTGCGTGAAATAGAAGTGGGCATTGAAGCTCCTCTCGATCCTTTTACCCGGGGGAAATCATTTATTTCCATTACCAGTGATGCGATAAACATTGAGGAGGCCTATATGGAATGGCTGAACCTTCCTCTGAACATGAATCTTAAAATCGGTATATTCTATACCGAATACGGTCCCATCAACAGGTATCATGATCATGCACTGCCCCAGTTTGACAGGCCGAGGGCCCTGGTAAACCTTTTCAGCAACCAGGGACTCGGCGGAACAGGTGTTTCAACGACTTTTATGCTGCCAAGGCTCCTTTTTTCTGATGCAAGCTCCCTGGACCTGAGTGTTCAGAAGGGTACTCCCACGGAAGATATTTTCAGTTTCGGCAATAAGGGCTTCCTGTATTCGGGGCAGTTTAAAAATTATTATGATATAAGTCAGAACAGCTATTTTGAAGTCAGACTAAGCAATGTGACAGGCAGAAATCCTGTGCCGGGAAACAACCTGTCCAGCGTCGGAAGCCTTGGCATGTCATATAAATGGGTTCCGGCCGGCCGTGAGAAATACCGGACCCTTGACTGGAAATCCGAATTTTTATACAGTTACCGCAGGGAACATACCGGCAGTATCAGAAGCATTGGATTTTATTCCACCGTTCAGAACAAGCTGAATGCAAGATTTACAGCCGGCGCCAGAATAGGCTACTCCCAGCTGCCCTATGACAATAAGCAGTATGAATGGGATTATACCGTGAATCTTGACTTCTGGCAGAGCGAATTTGTTTTTGCAAGAATTCAGTATCAGTATAACCGGCGAAACCTGACGGATTTTCAGCCAGATCCGCCTGGCATGATGCCGAATGACCACTCGGTTATTCTGCAGGTATGCTGGGCAATGGGCCCCCATAAACATGAAGCTTATTAACGATCTTATTTTAATAATATGAAAAGAAATATAAAGAGTTTTTCAAGAATGAATAAAGGGATCCTGATACTGACGGCCGTACTCTTGTTTCAGGGAATTCATTTCAGCGTAACGGCCCAGCAAAGGGCTCAGGTCAGATACAGAGGCGGCGGATCCGACAGACCGCTCAACATTATCTGTTCTTTTTCCGACTTTGCAACCATTACTGAATACATTGCCGGCAACAGGGCCCAGGTAAGCTATATTGCAAGCGGTGAACGGGATCCTCATTTTGTTCCTCCCAAGCCCAGTTATGCGGTCATGCTTTCAAGGGCTGACATGTGGATTGCCACAGGTATGGATCTTGAAATGTGGTCAGCTACTCTTCTTGACAAGGCACATAACCCCAGGATTATGGACGGTGAACCGGGATTTGTTGCTGCTGCCCAGGGAGTCAATGTTGTTGAAAAAGTTGAATTTGCAAGCCGTTCTGAAGGAGATATTCACCTTATGGGGAATCCCCATATTACCACCGGTCCGCTTAACTGGAAAGTGATAGCCCAAAATATCACAATAGGCCTCATCAAGGTTGACCCTGCCAATGCAGCCCTGTATCAGAAAAACAGGGATGCTTTTATTGACAGGGTCGACAGGGCGCTTTTCGGTAACAGGCTTGTTGATCTTTTCGGTGGTCCCACTCTGTCGAAAATGCTGGAAAACCAGACTTTATTTACCTTTCTGGAAAGACCCTATGAAGGAGGAAAGCTTTCGGATCAGCTGGGAGGATGGCTGAAAAAAGCCATGCCCTTCAGGGGTATGCGCATTGTAACCTATCATAAGAACTGGTCATATTTTACCAATACATTCGGGCTTGAAGTGATCGGATACATTGAACCGAAACCGGGTATTCCGCCTTCAGCCAAACATGTACAGACAATGATCGATATGATAAAAACACAAAATATCAAGGTGATGATGATTGCCACCTATTTTGAGAAAAAAACCGCACAGATGATTGAGGCAAAAACAGGTATCAGGGCTGTTTACCTTCCGCTTCACGTAAATGCGGTACCGGGTGTGGATGATAATTTCAAGCTGATTGACTATCTGATCGATCAGATAAATGCCAGTATAATCTGAACGGAAATTCACCTGCCTGACAAAGCCTTAACAAATAAATACTATCATTCATGTTGGATAACATCCTTTTTCTTTCAGCTCCCATTACGGTAAGCATCCTGATGGCCGGAATACTTGCCTATTTCGGAAATCACATCCTGACCAGAGGAATTATTTTCATTGATATAGCAGTTGCCCAGATAGCAGCACTGGGCACAATGATAGGCCTTCTTCTGGGCCTGGCTGAGGAATCATCAGGTGTACAGCTTATTTCATATGCATTTACAATAGTTGTAATTGCATTGTTCGCCCTGACAAAATTCCGCGATCAGGTCATTCCCCAGGAAGCAATTATAGGAATAATATATTGTATAGGATTGGGTCTTGCCATGCTCCTGGCTGAAAGGATTCCGGGCGGTGCGAATTTCATTTCAAAAACCATTACCGGCAACCTGCTGTGGGTCACCTGGAGTCAGGTTCTCAACTGTTTTCTTCTGTTTCTGGCAGTTGCCATTGTGCATCTTTTTTTCCGGAAGCATTTTATAGCTATTTCCGATACAAAGAAAGGATTGCCTTACAGCCTGTGGAAAACCAGGTCATATGAACTGATATTCTACATAACCTTTGGAATTGTCATTGTGAAAGCCGTGCCTGTCGGAGGCATTTTCATGGTATTCATACTTCTCATTGCTCCGGCAGCAGCAGCAACACTGTTTACACAATCGTGGAAAAAGAGATTTATCTGGAGCTGGATAATAGGTATCGCGGGTTCCGTTTCCGGAATGTACGCTTCATACAAGCTGAATATATCAAATGCTCCAGCAATAGTAAGCCTGCTCAGCCTGACGGTTTTCATACTGGCATTCATCAAACTCGCAGCAGGCAGATTCAAAACAGACAATATTAAAAAGCAATAACCCCATGGCTGAAGCACTTGTATTTATGTCAACGCCTTTTGCCGGCTCTCTTCTGCTGATAATAATAATGGTATATTTCGGAATTCACGTCATAGAAAGAGAAATTATTTTTATCGATATTGCACTTGCCCAGATTGCCGCTCTCGGAAGTGCCGTATCACTCGTTATTGCCACTGTTTCCCCTGATGCCTCCCATGACGTTCATGATCATGACTCAAGAACATTCCTGGCATATTTTTTCTGCCTTATAGCAGCGGGGATATTTACCCTTCTCAAAGACAGGCGGCTGAACATACCTCTCGAAGCTGTTATCGGGATAGCCTACGCAATGGCAACAACCAGTGCGGTAATTATTCTCGACAAGGGCGCGGGAAGCGATGTACACATTCATGATATGCTTGCGGGAACAATTCTCTGGATTTCCTGGGGTCAGGTTCTCAGACTATTTCTTGTAATACTGCCTATAGCCCTGTTGCATTATTTTTTCAGGGATAAATTCAAATCCGTCACTCTTGCATATCAGAACAAGGAAAGCGATATTAAAAATCCAAAACTATGGGATTTCATTTTTTATCTGACTTTCGGAATCATTATAGTGGAAGCAGTTAGCATAGGAGGTATAGTAACAATCTTCGCATTCCTTATCATACCTGCAGCGATATCTGCCCTTTTCAGTACCCGCTGGACACAGAGAATCCTTATCGGTCTGCTGACCGGGGGCATTGCCGTAATCTTCGGACTCTACCTTTCATGGGTACTGGATGTTCCATGTTCCCCTACCATCATACTCTTCCTTGCGGTTTTGCTGCTTCTGGCAATCATTTTAAAAAGTATTATGAAAATCCGGAGGACAGCAGAATAATTATTATGATCTTAGGACCATTGATGGTCTTCATTCTGCCCGGATGACTGATTCTGAATTAATAACATTAATCCTCCAGGGCGACAGGGATTCATTCCGTATTCTTGTTGAACGCTACCAGCAGATGGTGTTCAGAACCTGCATGGGTTTCCTCCATAACAGGGAAGAAGCTGAAGATCTGGCACAGGATGTTTTTATCCGGGCTTATCAGTCCCTGTCCCGTTTCAGGGGAGAGTCGGCTTTTTCCACCTGGCTTTACAGGATCGCCGTAAACGCTTCACTTAACAGGACCAGGCGGTCTTCCCTGAAAATTACATTTGAAACACTGGAAAACACGGTCATTTCCGCCCCGGCAACAAGTGAGGATGATCCTGAAAAGATTCTGATCAGCCGGGAGCAGTCAGTGTGGCTCAGGCGGGCTGTCAATTCACTTCCTGAAAATCAGAGAACTGCAATCATACTGAGCAAATATGAGGATCTGTCCCAGAAAGAGATTGCAGAAATAATGATGACAAGCGAGGGAGCCGTGGAATCCCTGTTGTTCCGCGCAAAAAGAAACCTTCGTAAAAGATTGTCATCCGAAAGTAAAAAGATTGAAAAGAGGCACAGGAAAAAATAAAATTTTGTTTCTAACCATAAAAAGCGTTGAGATGAATTGTCGTTTTTATCAGAAAGAAATTGATTCCTTTCTGGAAGGAAGATCCGGTCCCGCCGCAAGGGAACAGATTGAATCACATCTCAGGGAATGCAGGGAATGCAGGGAATATTACAGGATTCAGCTGCTGGCCGAAGAGCTGATATCAGAAGAAAAACAACTGAAGGTAAACCCTTTCCTTTCTGCACGCGTGATGTCACGGATTAAAAATCCGGAATCCCTCAGAGAGAAAAAGGTTCCGGGCATACTGAAACCGGCCCTGGTGGTATTGTCGGTTGCCGCAGCAATTTTTCTTGGTATCGTGATGGGAAGTATTCCCGGCCTGAGCCGGGGCAGCAGGCCTGTTCCTGCTGAACTGAGCATGATGAATGATGCCCTGCTGGAATCGGTTGAACTGCTTGCAGCTGATTAAAATGAACATCATGAGAACCGGCAGCAGATACCACTGGATGATATGGGCAATAATTGCACTGGCCCTGATGAATGTCACCACCTTTGCAACCATCCTGGTCAACAGGGGCAGAACAGTAAAGACCGGCATGCTTCACCTGCCGGAGCAAGCGTACTCAGACAGGACTTCACTCCGTTACAGCGGAAGATATTTCCGCGACCACCTGGGTCTGACCAGGGAACAAATGTCGAGGTTCACGGAATTCAATCCCGTATTCAGAAGAAATGCAAGAGAAATAAATATCAGCCTGGCGGAGCTGAGAAGGCAGATGATGATCGAAATGTCTGCGGAAACGAGTGATACCGTAAAACTGAATACCATTTCGGATTCAATAGGCCGCCTCCACAGCCGCCTGAAAAAGATAAGCTGGGAATATTATCTTGACCTGAAAAATATATGCAATAAGGAACAGGAGGCAAAACTTGAAGAAATGTTTGGCTCAATGTTTACGCCTGACGGTCAGGAATTCCGGCGCGGTCCCGGTGGATTCCGGAATCCGCCCGGCCGGGGTCAGGGCAGACGGCCCGGCATCTGAAAGGGAATAATTTTTTTAAATACGCAGGAAAATGCAGGATTATGTTTCCAATAACAAAGGCATTCCTTTAAAACCTTATGTCAAATTTAAAATCACATATCAATGAAAAGGAAACTCTTTATAAGCGCAATCGTACTGCTGATTGCAACAGCACTGACTTATGCCCGGGAACAGGAAAGGGTTCAGACGCAGCAGAACCCTCCTGGCAGGGGCGTGTGGGTTGATGAAGACAATAACGGCATTTGCGACAATTTTGAAGCACGTGCAGCAGCGGGATTCAGAAACGGCATCCGGCCTTTCATGAGAGGAGGCCGTCAGGATTTTGAAACCGGGGAAGCTAACCGTGGCATCCTGCCCGGACGCGGATACTGCAGAAACTATACCGGAAGCGTAAACAGCAGAGATGCAGGAAACTATTCCAATGCAGGAAACAGGGCTTACGGAAGAAACTACATCAGTGCCGGGAACAGAGGCTACGGAAGAAACTACATCAATGCCGGGAACAGAGGCTACGGAAGAAACTATATTGATGCCAACAACAACGGTATATGTGATTACCGTGAAATTCCCTGATGAATACCGGTCCATTGCAATGAAGAAACAGAATTCCTTTAATCTCCGCAGCTTCACCAGTTTCAGCCTGGTAATCTCAACGATTGTTATGTCATGGTCCGGTTTCATTCTCTATTTCGCGCCTCCCGGAAGAATAGCCAACTGGACCGGCTGGAAAATTATGCTCTTCACAAAGGCTGAATGGCAGGCCTTTCATACAATATTCTCATTCATGTTCTTCATCCTGTTCATCATTCATCTGTTTTTTGTGAACTGGAAGGCTTTTCTTACCTATTTCAGAAGCAGGATCAGAAAGGGCCTGAACAGAAAACGGGAGCTTTTTGCAGCAGTGGGCATTTCACTTTTATTTTTCACCGGAACCCTCGCATCCTGGGCACCTTTCGGTACTGTCATGGATTTCGGCGAAACACTGAAGGAAGGCTGGGATAAAAAATATGAAAGTCCGGCAATAGCACATATGGAAGAATTCACACTTTTGAGGCTTGCGACAGTTTTTGCGGGAGTCAGCTCCGATGATCTTCTCATCACACTGAGGGACAGTGGTATTGTTGTCAGGGGGCAGAATGCCAGGCTGAAGCATATTGCTGCTGACAACGGGGTGACCCCTGCCAGGCTGTATGAGATACTGACCAGGAGATATCCCGGAGATGAGGAGAGTCATAAATATGAAGTGCCTTCAGGAATCGGTAAAATGACCATAAACATGGTAGCTTCAAGGCTCGGGAAAGATCCTTCAGTACTGACAGGAATTTTAAGGGATATGGGTGTCAGTGCCAATGGTGAAAGCACCTTGAGAACAGTAGCCGTTCAGCTTGGAATATCTCCCCATGATCTTTACTCCCTGCTGACAGGAGACCGGAACTGACATATTCCTGTGAACTGATTCCGGCAATCTGCCGGAGTATGCCATAAGAAAACCCCGTACAGACCCGGAGCCAGAAGATTTTTCCTGCATTTCTGAACATTACCGGCCTAAATCGGTTTATTACAATACAGCTACATCCGGATATATTGAAATCCAATTTAGAAAAACCATTACCGGTAAATACAAAACCGGGCAGATGATGATAAATCAAAATTAAAGGATAATCCATGGCCAGAAGAAAATGTACAAAAATTGTCAGGGGGCAGAATGCCGTTGACGGTGCGGGTGTCCGCCTGAGGAGGGTTCTGGGGATCAGAACAATAAAAGAATTCGATCCCTTTCTTATGCTTGACGGCTTTGATTCGGATGATCCCCGCGATTACATGAATGGCTTTCCATGGCATCCCCACAGGGGAATTGAAACGGTCACCTACCTGCTGGAAGGTGAAATTGAACATGGGGACAGTCTGGGAAACAGCGGCGTCATAGGCGGGCTGCAGTGCCAGTGGATGACCGCCGGTTCTGGTATCATTCACCAGGAAATGCCGAAGGAATCCGACAGGTTGCTGGGATGCCAGCTCTGGGTAAACCTCCCGGAAAAGGATAAAATGACCCGGCCTGCATACCGGGATATAAAACAGGAAGATGTGCCGGTGATAAGCGAAAAAAATGCAGGCATCAGAGTCCTGTCCGGTAATTACAGGGGCCACGGGGGCGCGGTAAAAAGAGAATATGTAAAAGTGCAGTATCTTGATGTGTCACTGGATCCCGGCACAGTATGGAGCTACCGGGAAACTCCCAATAATCAGACATTGTTTCTTTACCTGATCAGCGGAACCCTTGCTGCTGATGAAAACCTTGAGGAGTATGAGGAGAAGGCCTGTGCAATGCTGATGACTGCCACTTCAGAAAGTGAAGCGGAAAATGATGAAGTGAGGGTAAAATCGGGCGCAGATGGTGCAAGGTTCCTGCTGATCGCCGCAAAACCGCTGAATGAGCCGGTTGCATGGGGAGGTCCGATAGTAATGAACACACGGGAAGAACTTGACCTGGCTTTCAGGGAACTTGACAACAATACCTTTATCAAGCATGAAAAGCCGCAGGAGTTATGATTTATCATGAACCTGGCACAAGCGCTCCGGCATGCGGACGATATGGTTCAGAAGCCGGTTCTCTCCTTCTGATGGTCATGTATTAAACAGGAGTGAGACGCCGGATGTCAGGCAGTCATCCTACGGCAGGGTATAGGGGGTCATGGTCCAGAATTCTCCCTGGTAATAATGCCATACGGTATCCATGCCTGTAGGAAGATGATGCTCAATATAGTCGCTCCTGATAACTATCCTGTCATATTTAATCTCTTTTTCAAAGAGCTTCATGATAATTCCCCTGCTGTATGAAAAGACATAAAGGAAGGATGTAGCCCTGAAATCATTTACTACAACCAGCTCCATATCACCGTCGGAATTAAAGTCAAACTCGGATATTGTAAGTCTGGTAATATCATCTCCCACAGGTTGTCTCAGCTTCCTGTCCTTATATTGTATCTCAAAAAAACAAACATTCTGCTCACATCCCACGCTTACCAGCTCTCCCGAAGTAAGCTTGCCCGTGGCTTTCATAGCATCCTTCTTCACAGTAAGGATGAGATTCCTGTAATCGGCAAATGTAACATCTGATTCTGCCTTCTGCCCGGCAAGAACGGCGGAAAGCAACAGGAAAACAACAGCTGCTGCATGTCTCATGGCAAACAAGATTAGTAAATACGCTAAAAGTTCAAGTTATCCTGGCAATTCTCTCCTCAGAAATTCCAGAAAGCTCTCAAGATAAGAAATTTAAATTAAATATGTTCCAACAGGTCAGCAGAATAAATATTACAATGTTCCCGGCGGCCCCGCATGAATGCCCGAAATTCTGTAAAAGCCGGAAAACAGCGGTTCTGCAAATGTGATTCCGGCTTTGCTATAAATCATATGGAATTGTCTTTTTTGTTTCGTGGAAAAGATTATTTTTGCGAACGTTTGAACAGTTGCTCATATATAAAAATAAATGAAGGATAAAAAGCCGGATCATACTGAAGATGAATATATCGAGAGCAGCAAGGTGAAGTCTGTGATGAGCAGGATGAAATCAGACAGGTGTTTTCATGATATGGCTGAAACATTCAGGGCAATGAGTGATCCGACGAGGGTAAAGATCATATTTGCTCTTTGCGAGGAAAAGGAATTATGCGTCAGTGATATAGCTTCCATAATCGCTTCATCAAAATCCGCAACATCGCATCATCTCAGGACACTGCGGAACATGAAGCTCGTCAAGTACAACAAGGTGGGGAAGATAGCATTCTATTCGCTTGACGACATACATATAAACAACCTCTTTGAAGAGGGATTGAGACACGTTGAAGAAAAATAACATCTGTTTTAATATGGATACCTCAGGAAAACCCAGGAGTTTGATTGATTTGCAGGAAGGTCAGTCTGGCATTGTATTGTCATTAAACGGAGGCCGTAACCTTACCAAACGTCTGGCAGACCTGGGGATGGGGCCGGGAACAAGGATTACGGTTTTAAGGACTTCCCTGTTTTCAGGTCCGGTACAGGTGGAGGTTACCGGGTCGAAGCTGGTACTGGGCAGGGGCCTGGCATCAAAAATTCTTGTGGAACCACGATGAAAGACAATAAAAGGATCAGTGTTGTGCTTGCCGGTCAGGGCAACACGGGCAAAACATCCATATTCAACTATTATACGGGATCGCATCAGCATACCGGGAACTGGGCCGGCAAAACCATAGAGAAGCTTGAGGGGACGCTCTATTACAAGGATTACACAATTGACGTCCTTGATCTTCCCGGCATTTATTCCCTTACCACCTTATCCGTGGAGGAGCTGATTGCCCGGGAATACATCATAAAGCACAAGCCTGATGTGGTGATCAACATTGTTGATGCCACCAATCTGGAAAGGAATCTCATCTTTACCCTTCAGCTGCTTGAACTGGAATGTCCTCTTATCATAGCCCTCAACATGGTGGACATTGCCAAAAAGAAGGGTATTGAAATCGACACAGGAAAGCTACAGGAAAAGTTTAATGCACCCGTTATTCCGACCATCGCAAAGCGCGGAACGGGCCTGACCGAGCTGATGGACAAGGTAATTGAGGTAAAGGAAAACGGGCATGAGCCCGGAATGATCCGCTATGGCAGGGAGATTGAGAGCTGTGTTGATGAATTGTCGGCTGAGCTTAAAAATACCGGACTTCTTTACTCTGAAAGATGGATTGCCATAAAACTTCTTGAAAAGGACAGCGAGATCACAAATACCATCAGCCAGATAAGGCCTGAACTGATTCGAAGAAAAGAGACTCTTGAAAAGAGGCTTGAAGAAATTCACGGGCATGACTCCTCGCTGGTTATTTCGGATGAAAGGAGTCATTATGCCGCGCAGATCGTAAGTGAAACAGCAATAATGCGTCCCCACAGGAAATTATCCCTCAGCGACCGGCTGGATATTATCACTACCCATAAATTTGCAGGCTATCTGGTGATGATACTCATCGTCGGCGGTATGTTCCTGACAGTTTTCAAACTCGGCAACTGGCTGTCATCGGTTCTGGAAACAGTTTTTTCCAGCTGGCACAACTGGTGGATTGCCAGTGTAGGGGAAACATTCCTTGCTTCTTTGAGCTGGTCTGCCATTGAAGGTGTCCTTGCCCTGGTTGAAATTGCCCTTCCCTATATTCTGCCCTTTTATATAATCCTATATATCCTGGAAGAGTGGGGATACATCGCCCGTATTTCATTTCTGATGGATAATCTTATGCATAAGATTGGTATTCACGGGAAAGGCTGTATTTCATTCATCATCGGCCTTGGCTGCAATGTTCCCGGCTGTCTTTCCTGCCGGATAATGGAATCCAGGCGTGAACGCTTCCTTACTGCTGTTCTTGTAACTCTTGTGCCCTGCTCAGCCGTTTCGGTGATTGTATTCGGCCTGGTCGGGAAATATGTGGGCCTCATCTGGGCATTCGGCCTGTATGTGTTTGCAATGGTGATAATTTTCATTGCGGGAAAGATATTGTCAAAGCTTCTTCCCGGGGAACCTGTTGAGCTCATCATGCCGATGCCCGATTATAAGAAGCCGCATCTGAAGGCCATCCTTTACCAGACATGGGATGCATTAAAGGAATTCATCTACATAGCTGCTCCCATAGTTATCATCGCCGGTGTTGTGATTCAGGCCATCAACCTGGCAGGTTGGATGCCTGCAATATCCCGCTTCATGAGTCCCGTTACCGTTAACTGGCTGGGACTTCCGGCAATAACAGGGATCCTTCTGATATTCGGTATTTTAAGAAAGGAGCTCATACTCGTCATGCTGGCAGCATATCTGGGAACAACAGAATTTGCAGAAGTGCTCACTCCGGTCCAGATGATTACCCTTGCCGTGGTAAGCATGTTCTACGTTCCCTGTATAGCCACAGTATCGGTTCTGTGGAAGGAATACGGATGGAAAAGGGCTCTTGCCGTCACCCTTATTGAAATTCTGTTCGCAATCCTGCTGGCAGGCCTGGTATACAGGCTTCTCAGTCTATTTGACCTGTGATTTCACACTGTGAAAGTACATTGCAAATGACCGGTAAAGGAAGTGTGTCCACTTGCCGAAAGGTACAATGATCAGGGCCCACTGCACGAGCACGGTCAGATGCAGAAGATAGAGCCACAGATTGTTCTCCAGCCATCCCAGATCAATGAAGAGGCGTACTGCGAAGGCAGACAATCCCATAAGTACAAGCCATACAACAAACATCCAGTCGGATGCATGAGAGAATCTGCTCACCTCCTTTTTCTTTCTGATCCGGCCGGAAACAAAATCAATTGTAACAATGAATACAATTGCGCTTACAAGATAACCAAGGATAATCACAAAGAGGCTGCTGCTCGAGAACCAGTCGAGTACAACCGTGGTAAACAGCAGTGCAAGATAGCCTATCACCAGCAGGAAGTGCTCGAGCCATCTGAAATTATTGTCTTCACAGTCCCTTGCCCTTTTCTGTGTGAACATGTGTATGAACAGATCGGCTGCCGCTTTGAAATAATTTGCTGCCGGTACCTTTATTCCCGGTTTCAGCATTGTGAACCACCACATCCTTATCAGGTTGGGAATAAAAATGACCGCAAGAACCGTTCCGATGGCAATCATTTCGAAATAGTGGCCTGCTTTCATTATCTCCGGAAGGTTGAAATCCCTGGAAGCGCTGAAGGCGATAACGGCTGCTGCTGCCAGTATCATGGCTGTCACCGTTGCCGGAAGGAATCTGTAAAGAAGGCCGGACAGGCCGGTCCAGTCGTACACTGAGGTAAGCCATCTCCTCAGCGACATCATCAGTTCGCCCGGATTGGCCGTCTGCGGACAGTGTGTGGTACATTCGCCGCAATAGTAACAGAGCCATGGTTTAAGTGATGATTTAATATCATCTTCCATTCCGAGGACACTGAATCTGACCATTTCCCTGGGAAAGGAATCCTCTTCAGTTGAAAGTGAACAGACCGCGGTACAGGTGCCGCAGTTATAACAGGCATTAAAATCAAATCCGCCGTATTTCCTAAGGTCTCTTCCGTATTCAGTATTTATTGAAGCCATTATTTCTTGAGTTTGTAGGAAAAATATTCGTCCATGTCATCTATGTCGCCGGCTTCAACACTGCCGTACTTTACCAGTGTCATCAGGTAAAACATAATTTCATGGCCGGGTCTGTCAAGTTTTTTTCCAAGTTCATTTACGGTCATATCCTTTTCCTTCAGTGCGCCCAGAATCTCTTTTTTGGCCCTGTTGAATTCCCTGAGCCTGTCTTTGGCATCCTGTGAAACTTCGCGTTTTTCCCTCAGATACCTGAAGGTTTTTCCCTTTTCTGTTTCCATGAGCGAGAATGATTATTTTGTTGTCATTATCGGATAACTTCCTGCCAGGGCATCTATCATGCTTTCTATCTCCCTGTTTGAATATGCTGTCAGCTCTATTGCATCAACGGGGCAGACGGGAAGGCAAATGCCGCATCCCTTGCAAACTGAATTATTTATTTCGGCTATTTCCCTGGTTCCCTTCACTGTTTTCCTTATTGCATCAAAGGGGCAGGCTTCGTAACATGCTCCGCACCATTCACAGGTTTCCTCATCTATGGTTGCAACTATCGGCTCCATTTCAAGCTCTCCCCTGTTAACCAGGGAAAAGGATTTGACAGCCGCGGAAAGCGCGGAATTGACTGACTCCGTAATATTTTTCGGACCCTGGCATGCACCGCAGATTATAATTCCGTCAATCACAGTTTCTACCGGCCGCAGTTTCATGTGTATCTCGTTGAAGAAGCTGTCCCTTCCCTTTGGCAGTTTGAAGAGGGCACCCACCGAATTGTCAGCCCTCGGTACCATTCCGGTAACCAGGACCACAAGATCCGGCTCAACGGAAACTTCCCGTATCCCGGTGAGAATATCATTTATCCTCACTTTTAAACTGTTTTCATTTACTTCAACTACAGGCGGATCGTCCTCATAGGACTGAAGGTAAATTTCTCCTCCCTTCAGGGATTCCGCGTACAGAAGTTCCTGCTTGCCGTAGGTCCTGATACCCCGCGTGAAATGGTAGCCGGTAATATCCCCGAATTTCTTCTTCGCCTGTATTGCTGAATGAATAACCGATGTACAGCAATAACGTGAACAATATTTATTGTCTCCTTCCGGCTGACGGCTTCCCACACAATAGATATAGGCGATTTTCCTGACTCTTCTTCCTTTATGGACAAGTCCGGAATCATTGAGCTCAATCAGCCTTTTAAATTCGGGAAGGGTGATGACCCTGTCAGACAGTCCGTAACCGAACTCCCCGTCAGCCGGGGTATAGGGATCAAATCCCGTGGCAACAAGTACGGAACCAGCATTGATATCAATTATCTCCTCTTCCTGTGAAAGATCAATTTCCGGGCATATCTTTTCACATTCACCGCATCGGGTGCAGCTTGTCATATCAATAACGGCTGTCTGCGGAAACTGGCCCGGATGGTTACGGTAAATCGCCTTACGTTTCGTCAGGTTGAAATTAAATTCATCCGGCAGCTCAACCGGGCATGCGGCAATTGATTCATTCAGTTTGTCCCCGTTGCAGTTTTCGGGAACATATCGCGGGGTAACGCGGACTTTCAATTTAAAATCGCCGATGTTTCCGCTGCCTGAAATTATCTCTGCCCCTGTCAGGAGTTTAACATTCTCCCTTTTCAGCAATTCCCCGTAGAGTTCCGAAACCATTTGTCCTCCCGTCTGTCCGGAAGTATACAGGACATCCCACTGTGAAGTCCTGCCTCCGAAAAATGGTGATTTCTCGATAAGGTACACGGGGCATCCCATGTCTGAAAGTCCGAGTGCTGCCCTCATTCCCGAAATTCCGCCGCCGGCTATGGCAACAGCCTTTACCGCAGGGAATCTGAAAGGCATGAGAGGTTCGGCAAGGCGGACTTTTGCTATTGCCGATTTAACAATCTGAATTGCCTTATCGGTAGCTCCGGCCTTATTGTCGGAATGTGCCCAGGATACCTGTTCCCTGATGTTTGCGTGCACATAGTTGTATTTATTCAGTCCGGCTCTTTCGCTGACTGCCCGGAATGTAAGGAGGTGAAGCTTGGGAGAGCAGGATGCTACTATTACGCCATCAAGCCCGTTATTCCTTATATCCTCCACCATTTCCTTCTGGTTGGCATCCCCGCAGGCAAACATGGTTGTTTTTGCAAGGAAAACCCCGTCGTCATTCACAACTGCCTGCTTCACCTTTTCAACATCTACATAATCAGATATGTTTCCGCCGCAATGACATATATAAACTCCTATTTTCCTGTTCATTGTTACTGTTTTAAATAACTTATTGCCTCTGATGAGGCAGCGCCTGCCGAAAGGATAGAGTCAGGAATATCCATTGGTCCGGATGCCGTTCCTGCAACAAAAACACCCTTTACACTCGTTCTGGCAGGACTTGAAAGGACTTCAGCCTGGTCCACGAAGCTGAACTGATCCGCCTTCAGCTCCCCGTTCCGGAAAAATGACAGTGGGTCAGTGTTCGGCAGAACTCCCACGGCCAGAACCACCATGTCGTGCTCCTCCTCCATCACCCTGTTTTCGTTGATATCCTCATATCTGAGGATCAGGTTCCCTGTTTCCGTTTCAGTGATCTTGCCCACCTTCCCCTTGACAAAGCTGATACCCATACCCTTTGCCTGTTCATAAAACTCTTCAAAGCCCTTCCCGAATGATCTGATATTAATATAATATATCGTGACATCGGCCATGGGCAGAGCTCCCATGAGAAGCTGGGCCTGTTTCAGGGAATACATGCAGCATATCTGTGAACAGACCGGATTCCCGATGGTATCGTCACGTGACCCGGTACAGAGGACATAGGCAATCCTGTCAGGCATCTTGCCGTCGCCGGGCCTGAGAATGGTATTGAAGGGCCTTGTGGGGGCCAGCTGTCTTTCCATCTCCATGGAAGTCAGGACATTCTTGTAAACCCCATAGCCATATCTCGGTATTTTCAGGGGGTCAAAGAGTTTAAATCCCGTTGCAACAATGACAGTACCGGTCTTTATTATGTATTTCTCCGTTTCCTGCGTGAAATCGATGCATTTGGGCGGACAGGCTTTTTCGCATGCCCCGCAGAGTGTACAGTTTTCAATATCTATTGCTGCAACTCTGGGGCTGGCTATGCTGAAGGGGATAAAGGCAGCCTTCCTTCCCACGAGCCTGTACTGGTATTCATCATGAACCACTACGGGGCAGACCTCCTCGCACAGCTGACAGGCCGTGCAGTCTTCCTCAACAACATAGCGGGGCCTTTTGGTTACTGCCGTTTCAAATTCCCTCTCGCCCTTCTTTTCAATGGAAGTGACTTCAGCGCCGGTAAAAACGGTGATCCCGGGATGTCTTGAAATCTCCGAAACCTTGGGGGTGGTGATGCAGGCAGCACAGTCCAGAGTGGGAAAAACCTTGCTGAGAAGTATCATTTTCCCTCCTATCGAAAGATCCTTTTCAACAAGGAGCACCTTGTACCCGTTATTGGCCAGATCAAGCGCAGCCTCGCCCCCGGCAATGCCGCCACCTATGACAAGGGCATCATAGGAGGCAGCTCTTATTTCATCTGACATAATTAGTTAATTGAATTCCTGAGCAAGTATTCATTAAAGCTTTTTATCTGCTTTACAAAAGATTCGCTGCATATGGAACATATAGCAGCCATTCTTAGCCGGGCTGGCTCAATGTTTTTCTGTTTCATCAGCTCATGGGTCTGATATACAAGCCTCCCGGTCCTGTCAGTACATGAATCCCCGTAGGAACAGTCTGTCCCGTCAGCAGCAATGAATACACCATCAAAGCCCTTTTCGTAGGCATGCAGTATCCACCGCGGCTTTATGCCTGCGGAACACGGGACTGCAATGGTGTAAACCGTGGGGGGATAATGAAGCTTAAGCAATCCTGCCATATCAATGGCCGGATCGGATATCTTTTCTGTGGAAAACACCAGGATCCTGGCGCTTTTCGTAGCAGGACCCGGCATTGCTATTTTTTCCTGAGTAAGATCTTGTAATAACCGCTTTCCTCAATGGTTCCCAGGTACTCATGTCCCTGCTTGCCACACCATTTCGGAATATCCACCCTGGTGCCCTCGTCGGCGGAAAGAACCTCCATTATGTCACCCGACTTAATTGTACCTATAGCCTTCTTGGCTTCAAGCAAGGGGCCGGGGCATGCGGTTCCCCTGGCATCAACGGATTTTGTCACGTCCAGATTTTTTAATTCTTCTGCTGTCATAAGTTTAAATTTTGAAATGATTATTATTTACAGTACGACCGGTTATTTATAAAATATTTTATGATATACTGCCTGACTGATCAAATGAACAGCTGAATGCTGCTTTCACCTGCATCTGCTACAAAAGTGGCCGCGCCGGCAAATCTCAGATTGGGATAATCAATTATTTCCCCGGGTTTAAAACCCATGAGATTCATTGACATTTCACATACTGTGATCTCGATGCCGAGCTCTCCTGCTTCCCTGAACATTTGTTCAAGGGAAAGTACATTCTGCTTTTTCATCAGATACCTGATCATCAGAGGACCCATGCCACACATATTCATTTTTGAAAGTTTCAGCCTGTTTTTCCCCCTGGGAAGCATAAAACCAAACATTTTGGATATGAAATCCTTCCCCTCAACCTTCTTTTTCTTGTCTCTCAGTGCCGAAAGGGCCCAGAATGAAAAGAACAGTTTTACACTGGTATCCATTGCTGCGGCAGCAACGGATATAATCATTGCCGCAAGAATCTTGTCCAGATCCCCGGAAACAATCGCTATCGAAAGCTGATCCTTTTTCCGGCTTTCAAGGGTTTCAACCTTCTCTTTCAGCATTTCGATCTGAGACTGCAGTTCAAGCAGTCTGGCATTTAAATCATTTTCCATCTCTTTTTTTCTGTTTAGTCAGATTAAACATCATACACCTAATAAGTCAGAACTGCCTTGGCGGACAATACTTCTGAAACCACTGTACCCGCAGCAATTGTCACTGCTCCTTCAACAAGATTTCCTTCGCCAATATTTCTTTCCTTTATGCAGGGAGAACAGACCTGCAGTTCTCCGCCCAGTTCTAAGAATGTATCCATCAGTTGTTTCAGGGGCATCAGACCGGGAGCATTAACATTTTCAGCCATCCCCTGCTTTGCCAGCAGAACGGCAGAAGCCTGAAGAATTACTATTACCTTAACGTCTACCGTCTGTGCCGCAGTAGCCACTACAAAGGGAAGGGTAGCCTTTTCCTGAAATTCAGGCCCTGTTGTACTTATTATCACGATTTTTTCCTGTTCTGACATAATAAGCTGATTTTTAACTTTTAATATAATAATTGAGTATTTCTGCTATCCGGCTCAGGTATGGTTTAATTCCTTTCAGGAATATTTTATTATTGCTAAATTATTGTTTGCCAGCTGTATTTCAGTTAGTTAAAGGCAACACGTCTGTTCTGTTAAGTGTTACAAAAATAACAATAAGTTCCATACAGCTTGGTTCAGGCTGTGAAATATCATTTCATGTCTTTCATTTCCTGAAGTCAGTTCTACTTATCAGGCCTTATGTTTTTTATAATGACAGAAACCGCCTTTCCGGGATCAGTTTTTGCTATATCAAAGACAATCACATTTTCAAGATTCCATTTGTTTCTTATCCTTTCAACAAATTCCCGGCGGACTGTCATCAGTATGTTGTGTTCAGATTTTCCGAGAAGGTCAGTAATGGAATCACACCAGCCTCCCCCGCGCAGCTCAAGGCGTCCGGCCTCATCAATTACGACAATATCTGTTTTGGCTGAAACAAGACCGGCAAACAATGCCTTTCCTCCTTCCAGGCCTTCCGGACATATATAAAATCTTCCTATCCTGTCATTTCCGTATTTGTCTTCTTTCCGCATGAAGGCCATTCTTTCCCCTGTTTCCAGATTAACTATATCATATCCTCCCGATTCCGGGCCATCCGTCAGGGCTTCCGCAATTATTCCCGACACCTGCAGGTTTTGTCCCCTGAGCAGCTCAATCACTTTCCGCACGAAGCTTGTTTTTCCTTTTCCCCTGGGGCCGCAGACAATGAAAATTTTCCTTTTCTCCGGTTTTTTATCCCTGATCTCTGACAGTCTGCGATCGGCCTGTGAAATCACATTGTAAAAAATTGACACGGGTTTTTTCAGCAGGCTTTTCAGGTCCGGTATTGAAGAAATGAAGAGCGGCAGGCTTTCAACAGAGAGTTCAAGTGCCAGCGGAACATTTTTGAAGGCGGTTTTCTGAAAGAATTCTCTTATGGCGGGATTATACAGTTCCGTACCCAGGCTTGCAAATCCGACAACTATTACAACGGCCCTGAAATTCATCTGGATACCTGTAAGGAGACCCTGCTGCCATGAAATATCACCTCCCTTTGCAACGGTAAAGGCAAATGCGGTCAGCAGTGTTACAAAGACAAAAAACAGCCAGAATTTAGGTTTTGACAGCTGACGCATGGCTCTTTTATAGCGTACTGACCAGACAAGGACCATCCCGCTTATCACCAGGGTCCAGACATACCAGGGAGTGTGATAGATAATAAGAAAGGCGAAGATCATAAGAAGGATATCAAAAAAGAGCCAGGCAAGGGAATAGCTGAATTCCGTTTCCGGTTTCCGGCTGATACCGGCATCCGTACCATTCACGGGACTGCTGAATTCAGGGTCCGGATGCCTGAGCATCTTCCTGCCGACCATGATGCCGGCCATCCCGGCTATCAGTCCGAAAACAGCAAAGATCACAAGAAGGAAGATTATGGGAAGCCATACAATGTCGGTATGAATCTCGAGCTGCTTCTGGGCCCATCTCAGCAGATTATTGTAAACCTCTATGATATTTGATCCGTAAATTATGATGTAATTGGCTATTTTCTGAAAAAGATTCCATGACATTGCCAGTATGGCCCCTAAAAGATAGGCTGCAATACTTCTTCCAAAAATTCTTACGGGGAGTTCAAGCAGGAGTGATTCGGAAAATATCGCAATCATTGGTCCGAATATTATCGCACTTGGCGACATGGTTTTCATCAATGCACAAATAAGTCCTGCCCGCCAGAATATCCCCCGGTCATTCCAGATATGTCCTACCGATACCAGAATGACAATACCGATTGCCGTCAGGATATTGCCGCTGAAAGGGACTCTCAGGTTATGCAGGAAGCTCCCCAGCACTATTTCGGAAGCGGCCCACATAGTACCGGCAATTGATGCCTTTATCCATGTTTCACTCAGCCCTGCCTTCATCTTCCCTCAGTATGCAAATCTTTACGGCACAATACTTAAACAAGTGATATCCGAGGCCTCCTTCACCTATGATACTGAATACTATTTCCGGTCTTGTGATCCGCATGCCTCCCACAATGGCTACACCCTTTTCAAACAGCACATCGGGTATTATGCCGCCTGAGGGGCCGGCAACAATTATCCGGCATCCGGGCCGGGCAAGTGCCAGCAACTCATCTATGGTATCATTTACCAGTGTCTGACCGGTAATCAGCAGCACATCGGATACAGGAACCACCTTCTCATAATGGGCAGCTTCAATGTAATAATTCCGGAATTCCGGGTGAAGGGCGTTTTTGTTCTTTTCAAGAACAAACAGCCTGTTCCCTGTTTCGGATATTTTTCTGATATAGGAGTGAAATGCCCCAACGATGGTGATTGTCTGTTTTTTCTCAAGATCCAGCAGCTGAACCGGATCACAGTTTTCCATTATCCTGTATTTCCCCGATGAAATAATTCCGGATGACACTGCATTCAGGACAGCTGTTTTCAAACCTGAAACAATACGGGATTTACTGTCTGTTTCCAGTATCTCAGTTACCCTTTTTCCCCTGATTTTAAGCGGTGAGAAATCGTCAAAATTCCTGTTTTCCTTAAGGCAGAAAGGGTGTTCAGCAGGCAGTGTCGAGGAGACCCCGACAGAATTATCCGACAGTCTGACTGCTGTCAGATATAAACCTATTCTGACATCTGATAGCACCAGGTTTTCAATCTCCCTGGCATGTCTGTCCCTCAGCAGGCTGTAAGTTTCATTGAAAATCATTCCTTCTCTTTATCAATTCAGGGCATGGAATCAGTCAATCCCGGCAGCATAGTCGCGCAACATCCGTATTGCGGTGAAAAGCACTCCTGCTTCTCCCCTGAATGTGCCTGATCCCCTTGGTTTATTATCAACGGTATACCATTCATAGAATCCGTTATTGTCCTTTACCCTTTTTACCATCGGCAGTATCTGTTCACAGGCTTCCTCAACGAAGCCGTGACTGATGAGCTGCTGTATCATCCTTCCCCCGAACCAGGTCCAGTCTCCTCCGTTCTGATAACTGTATTCAACACTCATTATTTTATTCTCAAAGAATCCTTCCGGATAGGGAGGATACAGGGTCAGTCCTATTGATGCAGCTCCTGCAAGCTTTACCCTTCTCACCATTTCATCCAGGGAAGCTTTTATTTCATCCTTTGAAAGCAGGCCTGCCTCAATTGCAACTGCCGTACCCCCGAAGTAATAAATCTGATTTTCATCAAAATCCGGAGGAAACGGTGATCCCTTTTCCAGATAAATATGCGGAATGAATTTCCTGTTCCCCTCATCCCAGAGATGCTTTCTGGCGTTTTGTGCAATCATTTCCCTGACAGGAACCCATTTTTCCCTTGTCGCAGGAATTGCTTCAGTAAGATTCTCCAGGGCAATAATAAACATTGCATTATCATAAATATCAATTGCCGGATGAGTGTTCTCATCCCATGCAACACCCCATCCGTGTCCCGGCTGTACATCACCCCAGTCTGCCGTTGTGGCTCCGTATATGAGCCCGTATTCCTCACTGAAACGATGATCCATCAGGAACTGCATTGCCATTTCCATTCTTTCAGCTATGCTTTTTCCCGCAATTTCGCAGGATAAAACAGCACTGTCGGAAGTCAGCTTAATATATTTGCATACAGCCTGCACCAGTGAGGATTCCTGGTCTGTCTCCACGGTATTCTTGTGTCCTGCATAACGGGGTTCAAGATCCGAATAGTAAAAATCATATCCCACCTCACCCGCAGCGGCCACAGGGGTGAATCCGTCGAGTATGCCTCCGTCTTCCGCCTGCATCCTGAAAAACACCATAAGATTCTCCCGGAGTTCTTCAGCCGGATGCACCGCCGCGGCAAGTTCAATGAAGGTATTGTAATCCCTGATCCAGACTTCCAGGTAGCCGTCGCCCGCATTGAATCCGCTCCCGATCATTTCCAGGGCTTTCTGTTCAGTAAAGGCATAATATTCATTGTTCCGGATCTGTCCGGCAAGCATTCTGTTCTTCTTAACGCCAGGTGAAGTACATGAAACGGTTAAGGCAAATAACATTGCCAGGTAGAAACTTTTTTCCATACAGTCTGTCAGTTAAAAAATTATTACTTGTATTCTTCCTAAGAAAAATTTGTTCTTTTCAGCAAATCCCTGTTTGCAGCCCGGAACTGCTTCAGAAATTACCTTGTATTTATTTATTGCGAATATATCATTTGTAAAAAATAAATACACATCTTCGCCCGGATCCTTTCCCGCGATACCTGTAAAAATCAAAATGAGATTTTACCTGACCGGGGTTATCTCTGCCACCCAGCCACCTCCGGAAGCAAGCCTGAGTTTCAATATATCACCTGCCTCACATTCCATCTGAATTTTCCTGTAATCTTCTGCCCGTTTATCGGAATTGATGCCGTCGGTAATTGCTTCAATCCTGTATTTTCCGGGATTCAGGAATTTTGTATCCAGGTCAATTTCACGGCTGTTCCAGTTTGTTATTGCTCCAATATACCAATTATCGCCTGATCTCCGTGCGATAACAGTATATTCGGCAATTTTTCCCTTCAGCAACCGTGTTTCATCCCATTCAACCGGGATTTTTGTCAGGAACCCGGCACATTCCTTTTCACGGTAATAATCTGAAGGTGAATCCGGAAGCATTGTCATCGGGCTGTTAAGGATCACGAACAGGGCCATTGAATGGGCGCGTGTCCCCTGCTCCATCGGATAATCGCCAACAGCCCTGAAATTATCCTTTGTTGAATTACGCATGGATCCGGGGATATAATCCATTGGCCCGGCAAACATCCGGATATATGGCAGGAGATTATGATGTTCCGGATCAGCTTCATCTGTCCACCCGTTATATTCATATTCTATCAGTCCCTCGCGGGTAAGTACATTCGGATACTTCCTGCGCAGTCCGCAGGGTTTGTATGCACCATGGAAATTAACCACCATTTTTTTCTCCCCTGCCATACGGGCAACTCTCTCATAAAACTCAACCATTACCTGATCATCGCGGTTCATAAAATCCACTTTAATTCCCTTTATTCCCCAGCTCTCAAACAGGCTGAAAGCTTCCGCCCATTGTTTCTCGAGTGTCCGCCAGATTACCCATAACATTATATCCACGCCTTTTGATGAAGCATAAGCGGTTACCTCTTCCATATTCAGACCCGGAACCGGTTCAAGAAGATTGTCACGCGGACACCATCCGTCATCAAAAAGGAAATATCTGAAACCATGTTTTGCACAGAAATCAATAAAATATTTTGCTGTTTCTGTATTTATCCCTGACCTGAAATCAACACCATATATGTTATGTTTGGCCCACCAGTCGAACATCACGACTCCCGGCCTGATCCAGGAAGGATCCTCTATTGCACAGGGTGTAGCAAGAAGGTAAACCATACTGTTTGAAACAAGACCCTCCTCCGCACCGGCAATTGCAAAAATCCGCCACGGATAGGTACGTGTACCGCTGACACTGGCTATATAGTCCGAAGTTTCCGATACCTGACCCTGCACGTAAGCATTCCCCGTGGAAGAAAAAGCTTCGGGAAACGGAGGATTAGCGGCTTCCAGATGTTCCCCGGCTGTTCCCCTGAGCCATAATCCCGGATAATTGTAAAGATCTGCTTCGGTGATCATGACAAATGACCCGTCCTGTTTTTGAACAAGGAAAGGGAGATTGCATAGTTGTCCCTGTTCAATATCATTAAGCTTTTTGTGTTCATAAGGAGTTTCGTATGACGAATTGAAGCTCTTTGATGACTGAAATCTCGCGGAATCATTTTCTCCCAGGGAAATTTCCAGATTTTCTTTTTTTATTATCAGACTGTCTTTCGAAAAGGTTGTAAATCTATATGCAAGTCCTTCGTTGAATAATCTGAAAGTTACACTGTAATCTGCCCTGAACCTTATTTCAAGTTCATTGTATGCGTTTACAAGTTCCGAAGCTTTTTCACGGATCTCGGGTCTGACAATCTCATTGACTGATTCCCGGTTTGTTTTTTTTATTTTATACCTGAATCCGGACTGAGTTATACAGCCGGTTTCCAGTTCAAGATTGCTCAGTTTAACAATCCGGGCCTCATTCCTCTTAAGATCCGCTGAGATCCCCCGGTTTATTTCAATTTCCGCCTTAAGCTTCCTGTCAGGAGATAAAAGCTCATATTTCTGGGCGCTGGAATTACAGCAGAAAAAAACGGATAAAAAGAAAAGTATTGACTTTTTCACTATTTCGAAATTTTGAATGGTTTTATTTATTTAATCATTGGAAATAGTTTTCTGGTTTCCTCTTCTGAGGGTTTTCGTCCATAGGGAGCATATCTGAAAGTCTCGGCATGAAGTACTTTTACAGCTCTTGCTTCACCATACCATTTCTTCAGACAGGCTTTTTCTGTTTCACTCACAGTACCAAACCATTCAGCAACATATTTTAATCTCTCTTCCCTGCCCGAAGGTACCTTGTCCAATGTTCCTTCAGTCCAGGGCAACCACTCAAAGAATTGTGATTCATGTGCCGAGACTGCATATACTTTCTGATCGAATACAGCATCAATATCAACAGCAATTTCAGGGGATGAAAAACCCGGATAAAGAAATACGGGATTTTTTTTCAATGGTGGTGTATCGGGAGCGACATTTGGTACAATCACCATATATGAAGCATCCTGAACGAGAATACTTGTATTCCGGTGGTCAGGATGATAGTCATCAGGCGGATGAGTAATAACAATATCAGCTTTCCAGTTACGTATTTCCCTGATTATTTTCAGCCGGTTTTCGAGGGTTGGCATCAGTTCTCCGTCATGATTATCTATAACAAGATATTCCACTCCAAACCTTTTTCCGGCTTCCCGGGCTTCGAGCATACGTCTTTTTGCAAGTGCCCCGCCCCCCATTGACTGATGACCGGCGTCTCCATTAGTCATTGAAACAAATTTTACCCTGTGACCAAGTTTGGAATATAAAATTGTGGTACCACCGGCAAATTCATCACAGTCATCGGGATGAGCACCGATAACAATTATGTTCAGCTTATCATCCTGTGATATGCAGTTTATCGCAATAACTGACAGGAACACCATTAAGAGAATTTTTTTCATAGGCATGATTCAGAGCAATTAATTCAACTTCAGGTATAAATTTAGGAATTTTTCAACTGACAATGGTTTTAATGCTTGTTAATATCCGGTGAAAGCCGGGGCCATGAGCAAAAGGGCCGTTCAGATTCCGGACGGAAAAAATATGGCATTTTTAATCTTTTTGAGCTACCTTTATTGAAAACCCCTGTCATGAAAGCATACAGATACTTACTGCCCTTATTAATCATTGTTTTCTGTACCGCCTGCAGGTCCGGCGGCCCGGAAACAAAAGAAAAAGAATCTGCTTACACGGATACTCCTGTTCTGGAACACATTTTCCCTTTTCAGACGCAGCATTGTCATGGTTCATCCGTTGCCGAACTGCCCAACGGGGATCTGATGGTTGCCTGGTTTCACGGAAGCGGTGAGCGGACCGCTGATGATGTGGAAATACGGGGAGCCCGCCGCAGTCATAAAACGGGCAGATGGAGCAAGCCTTTCATTCTGGCTGATGTACCGGATTTTCCTGATATCAATCCCGTAATCTTCATTGACGGTAAATCCCGGTTGTGGCTTGTATGGTACACTGTTCTCGCCTACCGCTGGGAATCATCGTTACTGAAATACCGCATAAGTGAAAATTACATGCAGGAATCCGGTCCGCCCGAATGGAAATGGCAGGATATGATACATATGAAACCTGATGGCAGTTCACCTGACGGAATAGGAAGGAATGACCGCTTCGTACAGATACTTGAAAGGAAATATGATGAACTGTACAGGGATCTTGTCTCAAAGGGTTTTATAAACAATGAAACAGGGCCTGTAAGTGATGAGATGTGGAAAAAAGCCCTTGACGGCTATCTCGCTATTGCAGAGGGGAAGGGATTCACGGGACCGGGAACCGATATCAGTGAGAAGGGAGAAAGGATCAGGACAGAGCTTGGTTTTCCCCTTCAGCGCAGGATAGGATGGCAGAGCCGGAACAAGCCTCTTATTACGGGAAACCGTTTATTGCTGCCCTTATATTCCGACGGATTTGATTTTTCAATCATTGCCATAACTGATGACTGGGGTGAGACATGGCAGTTCAGCGAGCCCCTGGTTGGTGCAGGATCAATACAGCCTTCCCTGGCACTGTGCAGGGATGGCTCCATAACGGCACTGATGAGGGATAACGGTCCTCCCCCTGCCAGACTTGCCAGAAGCACATCCTCCGATACGGGAAAGAGCTGGAGCCTGGTTGAAGACACGGATATTCCCAATCCAGGAAGTGCCGCGGATGTAGTGGTGCTGAAAAGCGGGAACTGGGCCCTGGTACACAATGATACCGAACAGGGAAGACACCGGCTGTCAGTCTGGCTTTCAGAAGATGAGGGGAAAAGCTGGCCTTTCAGGAAGATTCTTGCCGAGGGAACAGCCGGAAGCGAATCAAGAAGTCATTACCCCGCCATCATACAGGGCAGCGACGGTATGATTCACATATCATATACCAACCAGATTCCGGGACCCGAGGGCCGGCCTTCCCTGAAAAATATAGTTCATGCAAGTCTGTCAGAGAAATGGCTGACAGATTAGTTTTTACTCATCAAGACCTGTCCAGTCAACAAGGGGTGATTTGTAATAATTGATATCCATTGCATCAAACCGTTCCCCGTGTCTGCCCAGCCTTGTCCTGTATTCCTCCCATTTCCTTGATTCAGCGGGAGTCCATCCTATCTCGGCTATTCCGGCAAGACGCGGGAAAACCATATATTCAATTTCTTTGATATTTGTTATGTTTTCGGTCCACAGCGGTGCCTCCACCCCCACTATATCCTCCCTGCCAACACCGGGAACAAGCGTGGCGGGATCCCAGTTGTAGGAAACATCAACTTCAACAAATCCTGCCCACTGCAGCCCGTATTTTGTTGTTTTGTCATATTTCATATCAATATAGGCCTTGTTTGCCGGCGACATAAGGATTTTTGCCCCCTGTGCAACCGCTTTTCCGGCATTTTTCGGATTTGCCCAGTTCTGGGCAATACTGCCCGGCTTCAGTTTTGCATTTGCAATTTCATCCCAGCCTATACACTGTTTCCCGTGACTTGTTGCAATTTCCTGGACCCTCTCCACAAAAGGTATATAATCCGATAGTTTTGTTGCATGCGATTCATCTCCTCCGATATGGAAATACGGACCCGGTGTCATTTCCGAAATTTCCCTGATCACGTCGTCAATAAACTTATAGGTTATTTCCTTGTGAATGCAGAATGAACTGAAACCGACTTCTATTCCGGTATAAAGCTCTGTGGCCTTTCCGTCGCAGTTAAGTTCGGGATAGGATGCCAGGGCAGCATTGGTATGTCCGGGCATATCTATCTCAGGAATTACGGTTATATAGTTTTCTCCGGCATATTCAACAATAGCCCTGTATTGTTCCTGGGTGAAAAATCCGCCGGATCCCCCGCCGACCTCTGTTGTACTGCCATGCAGGGTGAGATTAGGCCATGATTTGATTTCGATCCTCCATCCCTGGTCATCCGACAGATGCAGGTGCAGACTGTTCATTTTGTAATATGCAAGGAAATCGATAAAGCGTCTTACATCATCAATGCCGAAAAAATGGCGGGCAACATCAAGCATTGCTCCCCTGTGGGAATATTCCGGATAATCACTGATTGTTCCCGTTGCAATTTTCCATGGTCCCTGCTGTCGCTCAGTCATTTCAATCCTTGCGGGCAGCAGTTGCCTGATGGTCTGAACGCCCCTGAACAGGCCGGCATGTGTGGCTGCAGTAAGCCTCAGCTGTTTTGCTGTAATGTGAAGCTCATAGCCCTCACTGTTCGCTGCGGCAGCTGAAGTGCCTTCCAGACTCAGTATTATGGAACCCTTCCCGGGATTATCAGCTGTTGATTTAACATTCAGGCTGTATCCGGTTGAAGGCCTCAGCTTCTCGGCAAGATAATGCCCGATACCCAGAAGTTCGGGTGACTCACCTGTTACATATATGACAGTATTCGGCTTAAGGCTGAAATAAGCGCCTGTTGAAACAACTGATACCGGTTTCGGGATTATGCTTTCCGAGGAAAGATCCGATGGCTCCTGCTTTGTGCATGATACCTGGAATAATACTGCAATGGCAAGTAACAGCAAAGGCAGAATCTGTTTTTGTTTTTTGTGGTACATTTTTATTTGGTTTATGAGTTAATTTATTCCAAAGTTCAGAAATAAATCATACAAGGTCACAGGCTTCCGGAGGCATCCAGTGTGCATCACGGCCATCCCACTTGACATTGCATCCGATGGGATTGGTCAGCGGAACACTTACCGGCCTGCCTGATACCAGTTCCTCAAGGGCATTTTCCAGGTCGTTGACCGTCATTCTTGAAACATCCCGGGGACTATCGACACCCCTTCCCGTATATACAAGAGTTCTTTCCTCATCAAACACAAAGAAATGAGGAGTTCTCAATGCACCATAAGCCTTTGCCACTGACTGATCCTGATCATGAAGATATACCCAGGGAAAACGGTGCTTTTCCATTCTTTTCACCATATTCGGAAAGCTGTCTTCCTCATATGTATGCTCACTGTTGGAGTTTATTCCTGCAAAAACCACCCCTTCTGACTTATATTTTTCAGCAGTGGCACGGGTAACTTCATCCGAACCGGTTACATAGGGACAATGGTTGCAGGTAAAAAAGACAACCAGAAATTTATGGCTGCTGAAATCTGACAGGCTGTATTTTTTGCCGTCGGTTGCCGGCAGATTGAAATCCACGGCTTTTTGACCAATTTCTAATGTAAATGACATATATGGATTTAATTTGTTCTAAAACTAACAATAATTAGTCGTAAGTGTTTATTGTGCCGGATGAAATTTTTCCCGGCAGGCCCTTACACCTTCTCCCCGCCCTGATTTTCTGCTATGTTATAATATTCATACCGAATTTGTTCAGTTATACTTCTCCTTCCGGAACTTTTACCTGCAATACTGAAATAACAGCCAAATAAAGAAATTACATAAATTGAATCAATTATTTTAGCAAATTTAAGGGGAATTTCAAAGGATTACCATTATGGCAGGCGGAATTTACAAGACGGGTCTGGTATTGAGCGGGGGAGGCACACGGGGCTTTGCTCATCTCGGAGTACTGAAGGCTCTTAACGAGGCAGGCATTTATCCTGATGTGGTTTCGGGAACAAGTGCCGGAGCTCTTGCCGGATTAATGTACTGCGACGGCATCGGCCCCGAAGAGGCATTTAAAATAATGAAGGGCAGCCGCCGTCTTAACTACATGAGACCCACTATGCCGCGTGACGGACTCCTTCAGCTTTCGGGAATAAGAAAAATCCTTGAAGATCATGTGACTGCCAGAAGATTCGAGGATTTGAAAATTCCGCTTTACGTTTCGGCAACCGACCTGAACAATGGCAGGCCGGTTTATTTTTCCAGGGGCGAGCTGCTGGATGTTGTGATTGCATCTGCAAGCATTCCGGTTCTTTTCAGGCCTGTTGTAATAAACAATATTTTTTATGCTGACGGCGGAATACTCGACAATATGCCGGTCCTTCCGATAGAAAACCAGTGCAGGCTGATTATCGGGTCATTTGTAAATCCGGTGGGAAAGGAAGAATCCTTTCATAATCTGATTAAGATAACCGAAAGGACATTCATGATAATGATGTCAAAGGAAATCAACGAAAAATCAAATAAATTCAATCTTTTCATTTCCCCCGCGGAACTCAGGAATTACGGGATACTCAGCCCGGAAGAGGCAGAGGCCGTTTTCAGAATAGGCTACAGGGCAACAAGGGAAAAGCTCAGGGATTCAAGGATTCTGAAATTGTTTTCATGAATTTCAGCGGCATCTTTCTTGGATAAAGCCCTTGTTTCGCCGGTATTCCCCCGGTGGAACTAAAAATAACCCGTTCCGTCCCAGCAGTGGGTACAGAGTTTTTCCCGGGGAAGTCCTATTGCAGCAATCAGATCATCAAGCCGCTGGTACAAGAGAGAATCAAGATCAAGTTTTTCGGCAATTTTTTCAACCATTTTCCTGTATTTTTCTGAATCGGGGTCGGAATATTCCCGGAGTTCCTCATCCCTTCCTCCCAGTTCCCTTACCGCCCTGCGTGCAGCCAGCTCCATCGGGGTTCTCGACTCTATGAAATTAAGAAAGTCACAGGGATACAGAATGGGAGGACATGCTATTCTCATATGCAGTTCCTTTGCACCATACTTTCTCATGTCGTTCGTATTATGCCTGAGCTGCGTTCCCCTGACAATACTGTCATCAATAAAAATCATCTTTTTCCCGCTGATAACTGCCCTGTTGGGTATCAGCTTCATTCTGGCAACAAGGTTCCTTTGGCCCTGAAACGAGGGCAGGAAGCTTCTGGGCCAGGTATCGGTATATTTTGAATAAGCTCTTTTATTCGGGATTTTCTTTTCATTGCCGTATCCTATTGCGTGGCCCACACCAGAATCGGGTATTCCGCATACAAAATCAGCTTCAACGGAGTCCCTGCGGGCAAGGGCTGCACCGCACCTGTAACGGCATTCATCAACATTTATACCCTCGTAGTACGAAGGGGGATATCCGTAATAAACCCAAAGAAATGCACATATCTGCAATGTGTTCCCGGGTTTTCTCAGTTGTGTGTATCCTTCGGAACTGACCCTGACAATCTCACCCGGACCCATGAAATATTCCAGTTCAAAGCCGGTATTCGGAAATGAGCAGGATTCCGAAGCGATGGCACATGCCCCGTCCTTTCTCCCTATAACTACCGGAGTCCGCCCGTACTTGTCCCTGGCGGCAATAATCCCGTCTTCGGTCATAATCATCAGTGAACATGAACCCCTGACATTTTCAAATACATATTCTATTCCCTCGATAAAACTGTCCTTTTCACAAATAAGGCTTGCAATAACCTCAGTGGGATTTATGGTGCCTTCGAAATTCTCTGTAAAATGTTTCTTGCGGCCGAGTATTTTGGCTTCAAGTTCTGCGATGTTCACCAGGCGGCTTACGGTTACTATTGCAAAGCGCCCCAGGTGAGATGTGAAAAGAATGGGTTGCGGATCCGTATCACTTATTATGCCCATTCCCACATTGCCCCTGAAATCCTTCAGCTCGTCTTCAAACTTAGTCCTGAAATATGAATTCTCCAGTGTGTGAATTGATCTCCGGAAGCCTTTCCCGGGCACGATAAACACCATTCCCGCCCGCCTGGTACCCAGATGGGAATGATAATCAGTGCCATAAAATACTTCCCTTACACAATCCTGATTTGAAACCACACCAAAAAAACCACTCATATAATTGATTTTAAATAGAATAATTATTATTTCATTTGTAAAATTAATCATTGATTCGGATTTTATTATATAGCAGGTTATTATTATTTTTTATAATTTTGCAGACCTGAAATTCATTAAACTCATTTAACAATGGCTGATACAAATTATCAAACAGATAAGACCGATAAAAAGGTTACTCCCATCGGGATGATCGCCACAACAATAATCCTGGCCGCCGTGCTGATTTTTCTTATTGTGATGTATTTTGACCAGAAGCATAAAATGGTTGAAATGGAAACCGTCCTTACTGAAGAAAAGGATTCCCTGGCAAATGAGTTGAAGAATATGGCTGCGGCATATGATACAATGAAAACCACGAATGACACGCTCAATGCCAATCTGGAAAAAGAAAAGAACAGGATCATTCAGCTTCTGGCAATAAATGCTTCAAATGCGCAGCTGATAAAAAAATACAGAAGCGAGATCACCACGATGAGAGAAATAATGAAGAGCTATATTGTTCAGATAGATTCCCTTAACACCCGGAATAAAATGCTTACGGCAGAAAATGTGGAATACAGGCAGCAAATAGCCCGAGTCCGTGATACAAATGTACAGCTCGAAAGAGAAAGGGTGGCACTTTCATCCAAGGTAGAGACAGCCTCGGTTATCCAGGCGAAGAATATTGTAGCAGCAGCCCTGAACAAGAAAAGAAAGGAAACCAACAGAATCAATCTGATGGAATCACTCAGGGTATGTTTTACTCTCCGTGAAAATCCCATTGCCCCCTCCGGACAAAAAGAAGTGTTCATGAGGGTTATAAGACCTGATTCGCTGGTTATTACAGGAAGTCCTGACAACCTTTTCGAATACAGGGGAAATAAAATGATTTATTCAGAAAAGAGAATGGCCGATTATATGAACCAGGATCTTGAAATGTGTATCTTCCTGTCCAATACCGGTGATTTCATTACCGGAAACTACAGCATTGAACTCTATTTGGACAATAGTAAAATAGGCAGTACAACATTCATGCTTGCGAAAAAATAACAGATATCAGGGAGAAGGCATTATAAACTCTGAAATAATATTATCCGATATCATCATGCCCTGACTGGTAAGAAAGAGATTGTTGTTATCCTGCCTCATCAGTCCGTAATCAATGAATTTTCCGCTGAGATTGACAACATAGTCATAGCCTTCCTTTTCAAAGATCCTTTCAACATAGAGCAGATCGATCCCCCACATTGTCCGCAGTGATGTCATCACATATTCATTGAACTTTGTCCTGATATCCAGTTCTTCCTTTTCAAAAAGCGGTTTGCCTGCATTGACCGAGCGGATGTAGTTTTTCACATCGCTGATATTCCATTGCCTTGAATATCCGTTGTATGAATGTGCCGAGGGTCCCAGTCCGAGATAGGGAACCTGCTTCCAGTAATTGGTATTGTGTATGGAGAAATATCCCGGTTTTCCGAAATTTGATATTTCATAATTAATAAAACCGGCCTTCCCGGTTTTATCCAGCAATAAATTAAATTCTGCTGTGCTTTCATCTTCATCAACTTCACTGATCTGTCCCTTTTCCTTCATCCGGAAAAAAACCGTACCCGGCTCAATGCTTAGATGATAGGCCGAAAGATGCCGGATATCAAATGAAAGAATTTCATCAATATTTGCAGCCCAGTTTTCCGTACCCATTCCGGGAATACCGTATATCAGATCTGCTGAAACATTGTCAAAACCCGATTTGCGGATGATATCCAGTGCTTCCCTGCCCTGATCCGCTGTATGCCGGCGGTTCATCAGTTTCAGATCCTCATCCCTGAACGACTGGATTCCTATGCTGATCCTGTTGACACCGGCCCTGTGCAGATCCTTCATATATTTATGGCTCACGTCGTCGGGATTGACTTCAAGGGTAATTTCCGCTTCACTGTCCACCCTGAACAGATTCCTGATATGATCCAGTATGGATGCCGTTTCTTCAGCTTTCAGCAGGGAGGGTGTTCCTCCTCCGAAATAAACGGTTGAAACATTGCTGCCCGCCAGATAATCCTTTCTTATTATCATTTCCTTCTTCAGGGCATCAATAAAAAGGGAATTGTCACCATGCGAAACTACACGGTAAAAGTCACAGTAATGACACTGCTGCCTGCAAAAAGGTATGTGTAGATATATTCCAGCCATTGGTAAAAAATACTTTCACAGATACAAAGAAACACAATAGATCAGAATTTTCTATGTTTTAAAAGGACTAATTGATACATTTGCCACAAAATTTCCCGGTTTGTTGAAAAAAAACATATACACGATAACCGTTTCACTGATTATCTTATATCTGAGTCTCGCCACACCAAAGTCGATTATCAGGACCGGTGTTTTTGACATACCCCATCTGGACAAACTTGCTCATTTTGGTCTTTATTTCCTGCTTATGTTCACAATGATCCTTGAACACAGAAAATCACTGACCGATACAAGGAAACTGTTGCTGATATCGCTTATTCCGCTTTTTTTCGGAATCACTATTGAATTTATCCAGTCGTTTTTCACCAGGAACCGTACGGGTGAAGTGCTGGACGCAATAGCAGACGCAGGCGGTATTGCAGCTGCCGTATTACTCTGGATCTTTTTCCGGCCCTATCATCACCCGGAGGAAGAAATCAGATAACTATCCTGTCTGATCCCTCAGCCTGCCTGAGAAGGTCATCTATGGTTCTGCTCCTGAAAAGATCAACAAGATTCCGGCGTATCAGCGAATAATCGCTGTGCAGTATACATTCCTCCCCTCTTTCATGTACCTCCCTGCAGCTTAAATTATGAATTATGCAATTGTGAAAAATATCCTCCCCTTCTATTATCCTGACAATTTCATAAACAGTTATCTCCCCGGGATCCTTTGAAAGTGAAAAGCCTCCGTGTGGTCCCTTTGATGAATTAAGTATCTTGTGCCTTACAAGCTGCTGCAGTATTTTTGCCAGGAAAGGGGCCGGAAGACCAAGATCTCCGGAAATAGTTGCTATTCCGGTCTGTACCTTCCTGTCCGGCCTGCTGGCAAGATAGGTAACTGCACGTATGCCATATCTTGATGAATTTGAAAGCATCTCAGTCTGTTTTTAAAGGTATTTTGTCAATCCGCCTTTTATGCCTTCCTCCTTCAAAACCGGTTTCAAGAAAAGTTTTAACAATAAGATATGCTTCCGATTCTGAAATAAATCTTCCGGGCAATGCACATACATTGGCATCATTGTGAGCTCTTGCAAGCCGGCTGATCTCTTCGTTCCAGCATAAGGCACTCCTTATTCCCTGATGTTTGTTGGCAGTCATGTTGATGCCATTGCCGGTTCCGCAGATGGATATTCCGACATCATATTCACCAGCTGAAACGGATTCTGCCATTTTATGACCAAAGTCAGGATAGTCGACACTGTCAAAGGAATAGGATCCGAAATCCCTGACTTCATATTTCTCTTTTTTCAAATGATCCAGTAGTCTCCCTTTCAGGTAAAAACCGGCATGATCAGAAACAATTGCAATCTTTTTCTTTTTCACATTTTTTAAGTTTACTGTAACTGTTGATAAGCTGTAGAAAAGTTATAAAAAAACACTATTCCCGGTTTAATTTACTGCAAAAGCATCAAATTTCATCTCTTTCCACAAAAACAAAAATACTTTTCATAAAATAATATCAGGAAATAAAACATAAATGAACATTAAAAATATAAATTTGTTTCATCAGATCTGAATAAATGTGATTATTAACAACTGTTGGTTATAAAACTAAAATACTGTGTATCAAAAATGGTATATTTTTTGAGTTGTTGATAAAATGTTTGCATTATGGCATAAATGAAAAATACAACAGTTCTCATTTATTATTTCGAACACAATTAACAGCATAGTATTATCATCATATATATTATTTAAATTTAAATTAAGTTATATATGTTGTTAATATTGTAAAAAATAATGTGGAAAATGCAGAATGCGGAATATATAGCGGCAATAAACAGGATGAAGCAGGAAAAAAATGCAGTCATTCTTGCTCATTACTATCAGACTCCGGATATTCAGGATATTGCGGATTTTGTCGGGGATTCGCTTGCATTAGCCCAAAAGGCAGCATGTAATGAAGCTGAGATAATATTGTTCGCCGGAGTTAAATTCATGGCAGAAACGGCTAAAATTATATCTCCCGGTAAAAAGGTGCTTCTGCCTGATATGAGTGCAGGATGTTCTCTTGCTGATTCCTGCAGTGCGGAGGATCTGAAAAAGTTTATCGCCGCAAACCCCGGAAGAACCCTTATTGCATATATTAATTCCACAACGGAAATAAAGGCAATGGCGGATATAATCTGCACTTCGTCGAATGTGATCAGGATTATAGAATCACTGCCTGAAAATGAAAGAATAATTTTTGTTCCTGACAGGAATCTGGGAAGCTATGCGCGCGAAAAAACCGGACGGGATATAATTATCTGGGACGGGGCATGTCATGTTCATGAAAATTTCTCAGCAGAAGGAATTATACGCCTGAGGGATGTTTATCCCGGAGCCAGGGTACTTGTTCATCCTGAATGTGAATATCCGGTCAGGCAGCTCGCTGATTTCACGGGGTCAACGGCAGGTATGCTTGAATTTGTGGAAAGAGATAAAAATAAAACCTATATTGTGGCTACGGAGCCGGGGGTTATTCATCAGATGAAAAAAATAAATCCGGAAGGTAAATATATTGCCGCCCCTGCGAAAATATCGCTTACTTCGGGAAATGAGTGTAACTATATGAAACTAATCACAATTGAAAAAATATACAATTGTCTTAAAAATGAAGAGCCGTTTATAGAGCTTGACTCTGAACTGATGGCAGCTGCGCGTAAACCTGTGGAAAGAATGTTCGACATTTCTAAAATACCTGCCGGAAGCCGATGAAAAGACCAGCAATAATCATATTGTTTATTTTTTTTGCGGCTAAGGCTTTTTCCCAGGGCGATGAGATCGTTGCAGACGGATATCAGGTATTCCGCTATCCCAACGGGACAATCTCAAGCGAGGGGTACATGAAAAACGGGAAACCCGAAGGTTACTGGAAAAGCTATTATGTTACCGGAGTGAAGAAATCTGAGGGAAAGCGTACCAGTTTTCTGCTTGACAGTATATGGATATTCTATGACCAGGTAGGTGATACCACTGAAAAGATAAGTTACCTGCTGGGGAAGAAAAACGGATATTATCTGAGATATAAAAAGGATGTGACTTCAGGACTGTATCTCTATTCAAGGGAACTGTTTGCAGGAGACAGGAAAGAAGGGACTGCCTATATATACTATCCTGACGGCAGGGTTCAGAATACAATCCAGTACAGCGGGGGAAGAAAAGAGGGTTTGTCGAAGGAATATGACAGAAACGGGGAAATTATTACACTGCTGGAATATAACAACGATTTTCTGATCAGCAGGGAAAGGATTAACAGAACTGATTCCAAAGGACTTAAACAGGGCCCGTGGAAGGAATTTTACCCGTCCGGAACTATCAGGACCGAAAGGAATTACAAGGATGATCTCGTTCATGGCTATTACAAGGAATATGACATCAGGGGAAGGCTGACGCTTACAATGCTGTATGACAACGGGGCAATTGTAAAATCGAGGGTGGAAGACGAACCCGATATTGAAATCGTTAACCGTTACGACAGTGAAAACAAGCTAATATACAGTGGACCGTTCAGGAATAACACTCCCGTGGGAACTCACAGGGAATACGGAAAGGACGGAAAAGTAATCAATGCCTTTATCTATAATGACAATGGATTACTGATTTCTGAGGGAATTGTGGATGAGGCCGGAAATTCCAGCGGAAAATGGAAAAACTTTTACCCCGACGGAACGGTGATGGCTGAGGGAACATATACGGATAACAGGCGCAGCGGTGCATGGAAGTTCTATAACAGTGCCGGAAAAACTGAACAGACAGGAAACTATAGTTACGGGAGGCCGGACGGAATATGGAAATGGTATTACAATGACGGGTCTTTGCTCAGGGAAGAGGAATATTTCCAGGGAGAAAGGGAAGGTGTTTTTGTGGAATATGCGAAAGACGGGGAAATAATTGCAGAAGGACAGTATGCTGACGGTGAAAAGAATGGTCACTGGAAAACCGGGACGGATTTTTACAGAGAGGAAGGAAATTATATCATCGGCCTTAAGGACGGTCAGTGGAAAGCATTTTACAGTGACGGAACCCTTAAGTTCAGGGGAAATTATGTGCAGGGAAATCCTGAAGGACAGCATTTTTACTATTTTGATACCGGCAGGCTGAAGGAAGAACAGTTTTACCGTATGGGATTAAGACAGAGGACCTGGAAAAAGTATGATGAGGTAGGAAATGTTATACTGACCATAACATACAAGGATGACACGGAAGTCAGTATAAACGGGGTACGAATTGATCTGCCGGAAAGCGATACCAAGCTGATTAAATAGTAAATCCTTTACATGGAAGAGAAATTTAATATAAGAAAAGAGGGAGAGTCGGTAGAAGAACTTGAATTTGAGAAACAGCTGAGACCTCTTTTCTTTTATGATTTCAAGGGGCAGAGAAAAATAATAGATAATCTGGAAGTCTTTGTCAAGGCTGCCGGACAAAGGAATGAATCACTTGATCATGTTCTGCTTCACGGACCACCCGGACTTGGTAAAACAACCCTGGCAGCTATTATTGCAAATGAACTGAAAGTAGGGTTCAGGGTTACATCCGGACCGGTTATTGATAAGCCGGGGGACCTTGCCGGACTACTTACAAATCTCGCGGAAGGAGATGTGCTTTTCATAGATGAAATCCACAGGCTGTCTCCTGTTGTTGAGGAGTATCTGTATTCGGCAATGGAAGATTTCAAGATTGATATAGTTATAGACAGGGGGCCTGGAGCAAGATCGGTTCAGCTGAGCCTGAATAAATTTACCCTGATAGGGGCCACAACGAGGTCAGGATTGCTGACAAGCCCGCTCAGGGCGCGTTTTGGAATCAAGTTCCACCTGGAATATTATGATCATGAAATTCTTTCAGGCATCGTTAAAAGATCAGCCGGAATACTGAAAATTGAAATAGATGATGCTGCCGCAGGGGAGATTGCCAAAAGGAGCAGGGGGACACCAAGAGTGGCAAACGCTCTTCTGAGACGAATAAGGGATTTTGCCCAGGTGAAGGGAACGGGGAAAATTGACCTGGAAATTACTCAGTATGGCCTTAATGCACTGAATATTGACATATACGGACTGGATGAGATGGATAATAAGATACTTTCAGCTGTTGTCAGTAAATTCGGTGGCGGGCCGGTGGGACTAAATACGATTGCTACAGCTGTAGGTGAGGAAAGCGGGACTATAGAAGAGGTTTATGAACCATTTCTCATTAAGGAAGGATTCCTGAAAAGGACTCCGCGTGGCAGGGAAGCAACGGAACTTGCCTACAGGCATCTTGGTGTGATTTACAGGAAGGACCTGAACGGCAGGCTTTTCTGATAAAATACAGGAAAAATCAGGCAAGATGGTTGTGTATGTTTTCAAGTGCCCTGGAGTTCAGAATACGGATCCTCCTTCCCTGGAGTTCTATAAAGCCATCGTTTTTAAATTCAGAAAGTAAACGTATAACCGATTCTGTTGCGGTACCGATAATATTCGCAATCTCTTCGCGGGTGAGGGAAATCCGGAGATAATTGTTTTCATCAAGACCAAAGTCCCTGACGAGGTAAAGCAGTATTTCGGCAAGTCTTTCCCGAACGGTTTTCTGGGCTATATCGGTAATAAAAGTATTCGCTTCACCGAGTTCATGGCAGGCAAGCTTCAGAAGCTCATGAGCGAAAACCGGATTTGATTTTACAAATGAAATGAGGATATCGGCCGGGATGAAACAAACTTCACAGTCTGCGATTACTTTAGCTGTGGTACAGGCAGCTTCATTGCTCAAAACGCTCCTGTAGGCTATTATATCACCGGTTTTGGCAAAGCGGATTATCTGTTCCTTGCCGTCAGAACCTGTTTTGAAAACTTTGATAATACCGCTGTGAACACAGTAAAATCCGCTGATGCGCCCGCCCTCACGGTACAGGACATCACTTCGCCTGAATTTCCTGAATTCCTTCCTGTAATTGAGCTGTTCCAGTTCTGCAGGAAGCAGATGCCGGAAAATTGAACCGGCTTCAGGTGCACATTTATCACAAAGAGGAAAGGAATCTTCTTCCTTCATTTCATGAAAAGACTTTTCTGTTTAACACTTATGGTAAAAACAAAGTTCAAAATATCAAAAGGCAGATCTAAACTGTTCGAGAAATCTGAGGTCGTTTTCATAATACATACGCAGATCATTGACCTGATATTTGAGCATTGCCGGTCTTTCTATGCCCATCCCGAAAGCAAAACCGGTATATTTCGTGCTGTCGATATTGCTGGCTTCCAGTACGGCGGGATGGACCATACCGCATCCCAGAACTTCAAGCCAGCCGGTATATTTACATACATTGCAACCCTTACCACCGCATATTGTGCAACTTACATCCATCTCACCCGAAGGCTCGGTAAACGGGAAATAGGATGGCCTGAACCGGATTTCAGTCTTTTCTCCGTACATCTCCCTGGCAAAGAAAAGGAGGGTTTGCTTGAGATCGGCAAACGAAACATTTTCATCGATATATAATCCTTCCACCTGGTGAAAGATACAGTGGGCCCTTGCTGAAATTGCCTCATTCCTGAAAACCCTGCCGGGGGAGATAGTCCTTATCGGAGGCTTCTGTTTCTGCATAACCCTTACCTGTACTGAGGAAGTATGAGTCCGGAGAAGAATATCACCCGGATTTGAATCCCCGGCAGAAATGCGGGAAATATAAAATGTATCCTGCATATCCCTTGCAGGATGTTCGGGTGCGAAATTAAGACGGGTAAAATTGTTATCATCACTTTCTATTTCAGGACCTTCCGATACGCTGAAACCTATTCTTTCAAAAATACTTATGATTTCACCCCTCACTATGGATATAGGATGCCGGGTTCCGAGACTGCAGGGAAAAGACGGCCTGGAAGGATCATTCAGGCGGGGGGAAGAAGGTAGAAGCGACAGGGAATCCTTGTATGAATCGTATTTTTCAATTACAGACTGCTTAAGTATATTGAGTTTCCTGCCTATTTCCTTTTTCTCGGATGCGGGCATCTGCCTGAACTCCTCAAAAAGTTCGGAAATAATTCCCTTTTTGCTCATATACCTGATACGGAATGTTTCAAGTTCCTGGATATCTTTAACTGAAAGTTCCGATATGAGCGATAGTAACCTGTCTATTTTCTCAAGCATTGACAATCCCCTGTTTTAGATGAATTATTTTGATATGATTTTCATTTTTAATATTCTCACGTCTGTAAGCGGGCGGTCATGAGTATCTGTTTTGACTGCTGCAATCCTGTCAACAACATCCAGACCTTCAGTTACCTCGCCAAAAACGGTATAGGTGCCGTCAAGCCGGGGAACACCCCCCGCAGTCTTGTAAACAGCTCGCTGTTCATCGCTGATGACATAGTTTCCGTTTGTGGTCAGGTATTCAAACATCAGTGAGGATGCTTTTTCGTGAATCTCGCCTGCGTCCGGACTGAGACCTGCTTTTACGGCACTGTCCGCAACCTGGCGGATAAAACGGACAAACATTGCCTGTCTTATGCCGTTATTGATCCTTTGTTCTTCAAGATCGAGGCCGGCATCTGTCTGTACCGTGCCCTGGACAATATAAAACTGGGTACCGGATGACCGCATTTCGGGGTTTACTTCATTTCCCTGACGTGCAGCTGCAAGTGCACCCTTCTTGTGGAAATGAAGGGAATTAAACTCAGCGGGAACGGTATAGGTCAACAAGGTATCTGAGCCGGATGGAAGACCTGCCTGCCGGGTCAGCGGATCACCGGCCTGTATCATAAAACTGTTTATTACGCGGTGAAAGGAAATACCCTCATATATACCGGATTGGGTTAGTTTTATAAAATTGTCACGGTGAAGAGGGGTATCATCATATAATCTGAGCTTTATATCCCCATGGGTTGTTTGCATCAGAATATGTGTATTCTCGCTGGAATTAGGAGATTTACAGCATAATATCCCGTTCAGAAGGAACAGGAAAAGTGCCGGAAGGGAAGCTTTATACATGTCAGACTCCTTTGATATATAAGTGAATTAACCGGAGGGCAAAGATATTCAACTTTAAACTATTATGGTAAGTTTTATGAAAATTGTGTGCATAAATGATTGCAGGCTGGATGAAAAAATCGAAATCTTAAACCTATATTTGTAATCATTTTAATAAAGTGAACGAAGTCAGGACATTAGCCAGACAAACATTTATTTACGGATTCGGAACCATTGTTCCCCGGTTCCTTAATTACGGAATACTGACCTTTCTATATACAAGGCTTTTTGACAAGGGAGAGTATGGTGTAGTAACAGAGTTATACGGATGGATGGTCTTTCTTCTTATCATTCTGACCTACGGAATGGAAACGGGTTTTTTCCGGTATGCTCAGAAGGAAGAAGATTATGAAAGGGTTTATTCCACGGCCATGATCAGCCTTCTTGTTTCCTCCTCCCTCTTCCTTCTGCTTGTAAATATTTTCATTAGTCCTGTTTCTGTTGCGCTCAGATATAGTGATAATCAGGGATACATCCGTCTTTTTGCTGCAATTGTTGCTACTGATGCCTTTACAGCAATACCTTTTGCAAGGTTAAGAAAGGAAAACAAGCCCGTGCTTTTCAGTACAATTAAAATACTGAACGTTGTAATTACTATCGGGGCTGTTTTATTACTGCTTGTCATAGCACCGCGTATATATGAAAGGGGAGGGAAGGCCCTTGCAGGCCTATATAATCCTGATTACGGTGTGGGCTATGTGTTTGTTGCCAATCTGATAGGAAGCCTTTCAACGCTGATAATACTTCTTCCCTATACATTCAGGATTAAAGTTTTATTCGACCGGAGTTTGTGGTTCAGAATGGTCTCCTATTCCTTTCCGCTGATGATTGCAGGACTTGGCGGTGCAGTAAATGAGACTCTTGACAAGGTTATAATGCGCAGGGTTGTCGGCGAGGATGCCGGACTTGAAATGGTCGGGGAATACGGGGCAGGCTATAAAATTGCTGTTCTGATGTCGCTTTTTATTCAGATGTTCAGGTTTGCTGCTGAGCCTTTTTTCTTTGAAAGGGCCAAAAGAGAAGGGGCTAAAACCACTTACGCTTATGTTATGAAATACTTTATAATTGCGATGCTCCTGATATATTTGATTATCAATTTGTACTTAAGCGGGTTCAAATATATTATCGGTGAATCATTCAGGGAGTCGGTGAAGGTAGTACCGGTTGTGGGAATGGGATATCTCCTGTATGGAATATATGTTAACCACAGCATCTGGTATAAGCTCAATGACCTTACAAGATATGGTATCTATATTACTTTCAGCGGCGCTGCTGTTACTGTATGTATAAATGTTTTTCTCATCCCGGTATTCGGTTACATGGCTTCAGCATGGGCACACGTTGCTTCCTACGGCACCATGATAATTCTTTCCTTTATCCTGGCAGAAAGGCATTACAAAATAGAATATGGAATGGTTAAAATGTTGCCATATATCGTTTTTGCTGTTTTGATTGTTTTACTGATAAATATTATTGAATATAATAATACCGGAATTGAGCTGTTTATTAATACACTGTTTCTGGTTGCCTTCCTGGGGTTTGCACAGTACCGCGACAGGCTTGTTACAGTAATGTTCGGAAAGGAGAAATGATGAAAATAAAAATTATCAACAAGTCCAGGCACAGATTGCCTGAATATTCAACTTCTGCCTCAGCAGGAATGGATTTAAGGGCAAATATTGAGCAGGATATTATTCTGGCTCCGGGCAGGAGGATACTGGTTCCGACCGGCCTGTATATTGAAATTCCGGAGGGTTATGAAGCACAGATCCGTCCCAGGAGCGGACTCGCCATTCATAAAGGTATTACAGTACTTAATTCCCCGGGAACGATTGACGCTGATTACAGGGGAGAGATACGTGTTGTCCTTATTAATCTTTCGGATGAGGATTTCATTATTACGGACGGGGAGAGGATATGCCAGATGGTGATAAGCAGACACGAAAGGGCAGAATGGATTATTGTTGAAGAGCTCACTGCCAGCGGAAGGGGATCAGGGGGATTCGGACATACAGGTAACTGAAGGGAAATGAAAAAGAATATTCTTACAGGTGGAATAATAGCAGTTTGCCTGATTTTTTATGCGGGCTGTACAGGAAAAGTTACACCTTCGATATCGGGCATTCCAAGGGGAAAGAATTATGATTCGGCAGTATTTGATTATATTTATATAGAAGGGCTGCGGCAGAAACTGACGGGGAATGCAGGAGAAGCCCTGAAATACTTCGAACAGTGCTCAAGGATTAATCCTGACAATGATGCCGTTTTTTATCAGATGGCTCAAATATTATTTTCCAGGGGAGATATGCAGAACGGGAAAAAGTATGCTTTAAAGGCTGCAAGGCTCGATCCTTCCAATCTCTGGTACATGCTGATGCTTGCTGGTAACTATTTCCAGGAGAAAAAGATAGACAGTGCCATTGTCTGGTATGAAAAAGCGGTGAAAAAGTTTCCGGGGAAGGATGATCTGATGATCACTCTGGGTAACCTGTATGCTGAAGACAAAAGGTATAACGATGCAGATAAAGTGTTCAGTGAGCTTGACAGAAAATATGGAATCAATGAAAGATCTACTCTGGCAAATATTAAAAACCAGATAAATTCGGGAAATTATGACAGGGCGCTTGGTCTTATCGAAATGCTTTTGGAACTCTATCCAGATGAGATACTGTATAACGGGATTAAAGCGGAAATATTCAGGGAAAAGGGTGATAATGAGAGGGCAATGGAAGTTTATAATGAACTGATGAAGCGTAACCCAGACAATCCGGATACTCAGCTTTCGTTATGTGAGTTCCTGTTGAATGAGAAAAAATATGATGAACTTTTACAATTAATCAATACTGTTATTTTAAACGGTAATATTTCAAGAGAAGAAAAACTTGGTCTGTTCGCGAGTATACTTGAAGATGATGAATTTCTGAAAGAGCGGGCGAATGAGCTTTCGCTTGCCATGATGATCCTGGAAGCCGCCTATGAAAATGACGGAATAATTGTCCTGCTCAGGCCGGAACTCTACCAGAAAACCGGCAGGCTGAATGATGCTGCAGACAGGCTTCAGGAGGTAATAAAAAAGATGCCGGATAATTACTATGCATGGGAAAGACTGCTTCTGGTATATCTTGAGGGGAAGGATTACAAAAATCTGGAGCTTAAGGGGGAGGAATGTGCATTAAAGTTTAACAGGTCTTTTCTGGCAAAAGTTCTTTATGCAGCCGGTGCGACTGAAAACAAAAACTACAATATTGCGCTTGAAGAACTCAGGAAGGCAGAAATTCTTGCGGGAGATAATCAGGAAATGATTTTGCAGGTTCTAGCTACACGTGCCGACGTGTATTACAGGATGAAGGAATATGAAAAAGCTTTCGGAATTTTTGAAGAGGCGCTCAGGAGAGATGCCGGGGATCTGACAGTGCTTAATAATTATGCATATTATCTTGCGGAGCAGGATATGAGGCTTAAGGATGCGGAAAAAATGGCCCGGCAGGTCATAGAAAAAGAAGGAGACAATCATACTTTTCTGGATACTTATGCATGGGTTCTCTATAAGAGGGGAAAGGTCAGGGAAGCTGAAAGAGTTATGAAGGAAATAATACTCTCCGGGAAAAAGGAAAGTGCAGAGTTTTATGAACATATGGGCTTTATAAAGAAGAAAAGGAAAAATTGCCGTGAAGCTGTCGAAAACTGGAAAAAAGCCATGGAACTGGATGAGTCAAAAACTGAATTGCTGAAAGAGATAGAAAAATGTCAGTAAGGAAAATTATACTTCTTGCAGCCATTATACTAAGCAGCGGATGTGCAGTGAGAAATAAAAGAATGGTGTCAGCGGAAATACCTTCAGTTGTTCCCGGAACTGAACTGTCCGGACTTGTTATAGCTTCAAATATTACAGCAAAAGACTTTGACATAGTAAGGGCGGATATCGAAATAAGTATTGACGGAAGCCAGAGAAAGCTTCTGGGAACAGTCAAATACAGATCCCCCGGAGAATATCTGATATCGCTCAGACACAATACGGGAATTGAAGCTGCCAGAATATTCATAAAAGGCGATTCAGTGATGGTTAATGACAGAATTAACAGAAATCTGTATATCGCAGAAAATGACTATCTGCAGGATAGATTCGGAATCGGGACCACGCTTGTACCCCTCGTTTTTGGTGATTTTCTGGAAACCATGACTGACGTTGTAACATTAAAGGACTGCAGGTCTGGTGTTTCGGAAATACAGGGCTATGCCGGAAACCGGGATATCTGGTATTGCATCGACTGTAAAAGCGGCAAGGCTTCATCTGTAACCGTCAGTGACCGGATCGGAAGAAATTCTGTAAGCCTGAGTTTTGGTGAATATAGAAAAACAGGGTATTTCATTTATCCAGGCAGAATAAAAATTGAGGACAATTCGGGACTCGGGAAGATTAGCATATCAGTAAATTCTGTGGAATTCAGGGATTCGCAAAAACTGGAATTCCTGCCGGGAAGGAATTACAAAAAAATTATACTTAAGTGAAAAATATAGTTATCTGCCTGATGTTACTGGTTTTGAGTAATTCTCCGGCTTTGGGACAGAGCAGGGCTGATCTTGAGGATCAGAGAAGGCGGACTATTGAGGAAATCGGTTATGTGGATGAAATGCTTAAATCCACCGAAAGGGAACGAAACCAGGGTATACAGGCCCTGCGGATTATAGGAAACAAGGTCAGCTTGCGGGAAACGGTGCTGAAAGGGATGAATGAGGAAATAGAGCTGTTGACCGGCAGGATAATTTTGAACAAGACTGCCCTTGACATGATGGAAAGCGATCTGCAGACTCTCAAGGATGATTATTCCAGGTCCGTGGTAAATTCGTACAAAATGGCCAAGGCAAACCCTGATGTTGTCTACATCCTTTCAGCAAGGGATTTTAACCAGGGATACAAGAGGGTAAGGTATCTTCAGCAGGTTACCAGATACAGAAGGAATGAATCCGAGATTATCCGGGAACTTATGCAGGAAATTAAGGGAGCCAAGGAAAGACTCGAGAAAGACCTTGAAAGAATATCGGAACTGCAAAAAAGGGAAACACAGCAGAAAGAGCTGCTTCAGGCTGAACAACGGAGGCAGCAGAGGATGGTTCAGAATTTGAGTAATAAGGAAAAACAGCTCAGGAAGGAGCTGGAAGACAAAAAGAGAATTGCCCGTAGGATTGAGGCCGAAATTGCTAGGATTATTGAGGAAGAAAGGTTAAAAGCGGCAAAATCGCAGCTTAGCCCGGAACAAAAACTTATTGGTGATAATTTTCAGGATAACAGGGGCCGGTTGCCCTGGCCTGTTGAAAGAGGCATTATTACTGCACATTTCGGGGTTCACCCGCATCCTGTACTGAAGTATGTGACTGAGGAAAATAAGGGAATCGAGATAACAAGTAAGGGGAAAGTGATGGCACGCAGTGTTTTCAAGGGCGAAGTTTCTGCAATTTCTGTAATAGCAGGTGCAAACATTACAGTGATTATAAGACACGGAAATTATCTTACGGTGTACAGCAATCTTATAAATGTCAGGGTCAGGAAAGGCGATAAAGTTGATACCAGGCAGGAAGTCGGGGAGGTATATATCGATCCTCAGGGAGATGATAATGCGGTGCTGAAGTTTATGATATTTGAAGAAAAAACGGCACTAGATCCGGAAAAGTGGATAATCAGTAATTAGTAGTTTTATATTATTGTTAAAAAGAGATATTTTGTTCATAACATATTAATAAATAAAAATTGTGCCTTTGAAACATAATTATAGTAATTTAGTATAAGGAATATTATATTTCCAAAATGCAACAGAAAATCAGGATAACTTCAGAAATTGACAAACTCAGAGTAGTTGAAAATGCAATTGACAACCTGACAAACGACAATGAAATAAGTCAGGATAGTTACGGAAAAATACTGATTGGAACTCTCGAAGCTGTTAATAATGCGATAGTGCACGGTAACAAGTCGGATAAAAGTAAATTTGTCGAGGTTGAATTTAAATTTGAAAAAGGAAATCTGAAAGTTACCATTACAGATGAGGGTGAAGGATTCGATCCGTCAGGCATTCCGGATCCCACACTGCCGGAAAATATCGAAGCACTCACAGGAAGGGGTGTTTTCCTCATGTCAAGGCTGGCAGACGAAATTAAATTTAATAACCAGGGGAACAGCGTTACCATGACGTTTAAAGTATGAATGTTTTGTGAGGATAAGATTTTTTTATGATGAGGTAAAGTATCGGTTAAGAGAAGTTAAATACCTAAAGGATTTTATTGCTGAGGTCATCAGGGAAGAAAAGCACAGCCCGGGTGACCTTAGTTTTATTTTAACGGGTGATAATACAATCAGGGAAATAAACAGGGAGTTTCTTAAACAAGATTACTTTACTGATGTTATAGCATTTGATTACGGAAAGGGAAACAATACCTGCGGTGAAATATATATAAGTGTAGATACGGTTAAAAAGAATGCCGTTAACTACAAAGTTAGTTTCAAGAATGAATTAATCAGGGTAATTTTGCACGGAACCCTGCATTTATGCGGATACAGGGACGGGACTGAAGAAGATGCCCTTATTATGAAGGAGAGAGAGAATGAACTTTTAAACAGGTTTTTGGAGGGAAAAGGAAGTGGAATTCAGATATGATGTAATAGTTGTGGGAGGAGGGCATGCCGGTTGCGAAGCTGCCTGTGCTGCGGCACGGCTTGGGGCGAGAACTCTGCTGCTAACCATGGATCTTACAAAGCTTGCACAAATGTCCTGCAATCCAGCTATGGGCGGAATTGCGAAAGGACAGATCGTAAGGGAAATAGATGCCCTTGGAGGAATGAGTGCTCTTGTTACAGACCGCAGCATGATTCAGTTCAGAATGCTGAACAAATCCAAGGGACCTGCGATGTGGAGCCCGAGGGCCCAGTGCGACCGCCTTCTTTTTTCAGCTGAATGGCGGAAGGTGCTGGAAAGGACGGATAATCTCTTTTTATGGCAGGAACAGGCGCTTAAACTGATTATTGAAAATGGCAGGATAAGGGGTGTTGAAACAGAATTCGGGACAAGGTTTAAAGGAGATGCTGTTATTCTGACAACGGGAACTTTTCTGAACGGAGAGATGCATGTCGGCCTAAGGAAAGTCAGGGGTGGCAGGGCTGGAGATTCGGATTCAGCCGGGTTGAGCGATCAGTTGGTAGATCTGGGGTTCAAGGTTGAAAGGTTAAAAACAGGAACCAGTGCGAGGATAGACGGCCGGACAGTTCGGTTTGAAAAGATGACCGAACAGAAGGGGGATGAGGAAGGCGGATCCTTTTCCTTCATGTCGGACCGGAAAGCCATAAAGGATCAGAAAAGCTGCTTTATTACACATACCAGCAGGGAAGTTCATGAAGAACTGAGAGGCGGCCTCGAATTCAGTCCTCTCTTTTCAGGAAGGATCAGGGGCAGGGGGCCAAGGTATTGTCCAAGCATAGAGGATAAAATAGTAACATTTGCGGATAAGGATTCTCACCAGCTTTTCCTCGAACCGGAAGGAAGGGAAACCAATGAATATTATCTGAACGGCTTTGCCAGCAGCCTGCCGCTGGAGCACCAGTACAGGGCTATGAGGAAAATACCTGGACTTGAGGAAGTGGAAATTTACCGGCCGGGGTATGCTATTGAATATGACTTTTTTCAGCCCACCCAGCTTAAACACACACTGGAAACGAAAAGGGTGGAGAATCTTTATTTTGCAGGTCAGATTAATGGAACAACAGGATATGAGGAAGCCGGTGCGCAGGGACTGATGGCTGGCATTAATGCGGTGTTAAAGCTCAAAGGCCGGGATAATGTTATACTGGGCAGGGAAGAGTCATACATTGGTGTTCTGGTTGATGATCTTGTGACAAAGGGAGTGGATGAACCATACAGGATGTTTACCTCAAGGGCTGAATACAGGATTTTGCTCAGACAGGACAATGCTGATGAGAGGCTGACAGAAACAGGTTTTAATATCGGACTGGCAGACAGGGAAAGGCTGAACAGGCTAAACAGGAAAAGAGAGCTTGTAAAAGAAATAATATGGTTCCTTGAAAACAAAAGTGTTTCACCGGAAGAGATAAATGAGTTCCTGGCGGAAAAATCATCAAGCAAAATCGGTCAGAAGGTAAAGGCTTTCAGTATAGCGGCAAGGCCGCAGGTTAAGTTGTCTGAATTTCTGAATCTGATCAGTCAGGGAGAAAATCTTAAAGCCCTCCGCTCCGGAAGGTTCGCTGAATTTTCAGAAGCGGCCGAAATCAGGATAAAATACGAAGGCTATATACAAAGGGAAAAACTTATAGCAGAAAAACTGAAGCGACTTGAAAAAATCAAAATCCCTGCGGATATAAATTACAGTGAACTGCTCTCAATTTCTACGGAGGGGAGGCAGAAGCTGGACAGAATCAGACCAGCGTCAATTGGACAGGCAGGACGTATCAGCGGTGTAAGTCCGTCAGACCTGAATATTTTATTAATGTATCTGGGAAGGTAAATTGTTCCACGTGGAACAATTTTAAAAATTATAATTTGAATTTTATTATTTTGAGAAAGGAAGCAGCGTGAAAAACAGCATTGATAGCTGCGCTGTAAAAGATAAAGCCTGTCTGTTGACAACAGGGATAAGGCCGTATCTTAAACAGGCTTTTTATCAGTTTCGTGAGGAGGTCATTTTGCCGGAGATCACTATGCGGGGACCGGGAGATTCACGGTAAAACAGGCTGGTGGCTCACAGCTTTCCGGAAATTTCTTAACTGAAAGGAATACTGCTCAGACCGGGAAAACGGAGATGTTGTGGAAACGGCTGATTATTTGTTTTCACAGATCCTGTATTTTCAGTTTCAGGAGGAAGACCAGGAAAAAGGACGGTAAGGTTCAGAAGATTTTAAAAAGAGGAAAAATGACAATTTCAGGCAGAATCGTGGATATCCATCAGAGGAGAATATTTCCGGGGGATGTGAAGATAGAAGGATCGCGGATAAAGAGCATTGCAGAAAGGAAGGATGCGGGAGATCTGTATATAATACCCGGACTGATTGATGCGCATATACATATTGAAAGCTCAATGCTGACGCCGGCATCATTTGCCGTGGCTGCTGTTTCACGTGGAACAACGGGCAGCGTGTCTGATCCCCATGAAATTGCAAATATTATGGGGAGGGAAGGAGTTGATTTTATGATAGAAGACGGACGAAAGACACCTTTTAAATTTTATTTCGGAGCTCCCTCCTGTGTGCCGGCTACGGATTTTGAAACAGCAGGTGCACGGCTGGGACCCGCTGAAATCCGTGAATTGCTGGAAATGGAAGAGATAAAATACCTTGCCGAAATGATGAATTACCCGGGAGTTATATATGATGATAAGGAGGTTCTGGAAAAAATTGCCCTTGCGAAAAGTCTGAAAAAGCCGGTTGACGGTCATGCTCCCGGACTTAGCGGGGACGCACTGAGGAAATATATCGGAGCAGGAATTGAAACAGACCACGAATGCAGCACACTTGAAGAGGCACAGGAAAAAATATCCCTGGGAATGAAGGTAATAATAAGGGAGGGAAGTGCGGGCAGAAACCTCCATGCCCTGAAAGATCTGTACCGGACACATCCTTCCGTGATAATGCTGGGCAGCGATGATATTCATCCGGAAATGCTGATGAAAAGGCATCTTGACAAGCTGATATCCGGACTCATCCGGGAAGGATACAGCCCTTTCGATGTGATAGCAAGCGCAACTCTTAATCCCGTGATGCATTACGGACTCGAATCCGGACTGCTGAGGCCGGGCGATTTCGCAGACCTCGCAGTTGTGGATGACCTGCGGGAAATGAATGTACTGGAAACCTGGATAAACGGACAAAAAGTATTTGACCGGGGGAAAGTCCAGTTCTCAGCCAGGCCCGGTCCGGCGGTAAACAGGTTCAGCTGTTCGGAAATATGCACTGAGGAAATTCTTGTAAAAAACTGCGGGGCACCCTTCAGGCTGATCAGTGCCTTTGACGGGGAATTAATTACAAAAGAGGTAATTCATGAAGCGGTGCAGGGAAAAATGGTGGAATCAAATACCACTGCAGATGTTTTGAAAATTGTTGTAAAGGACCGTTACCACGATTCAGCTCCGGCAGTTGCCTTTATAAGGGGTTTTGGTCTTAAATCGGGAGCATTCGCGGCATCAGTCGCACATGACAGCCATAATATAATTGCAATAGGGGTGAGTGACCAGGATATTGCGGATGCAGTAAACGAGATTGTCAGACTGAAAGGAGGCATGGCCGTTGTAAATAACGGTAAAACTCATTCAATGCAGCTCAGCGTGGCAGGTATAATGTCAGACCGGCCCTGTGAAGAAGTGGCTGCTGAATATCAGTTTCTTTCCGGACTGGTCAGAGACCTTGGATGCAAAATGACTTCCCCGTTCATGACCCTGTCTTTTATGGCACTCCTTGTGATTCCAGAACTGAAACTCAGTGACAGGGGCCTGTTTAACACCAGTAATTTCAGTTTCGTACCGCTGTTTGCTGAATGAAAGCATTATCAGCATCCGGCACGAAATATCCCGGCAGAAGAATTCATATCTTTGCCTGATGACATTGATACCGCAGGATATAGTACCCTTGCTTCCTGACAAGCCCGGAGTTTACCAGTTTCTTGATTCCTCCGGAAGAATTATTTATGCAGGAAAGGCCAAAAACCTGAAAAAACGGGTAAGTTCCTATTTTTCAAAAAACCAGTCGGGGAAGACCAGGGTGATGCTTGCCAGGGCAGCAGGCCTTAACCACATAGTGGTTGACAATGAATCAGAAGCCCTGCTGCTCGAAAACAATATAATAAAGCAGCATCAGCCGAGATATAACATACAGCTCAAGGACGACAAGACTTTCCCGTGGATATGCATACGGAATGAACCCTTTCCCCGGATTTTCAGTACAAGGAATACCGTAAAGGACGGCTCATTATACTACGGGCCCTATACTTCGGCCCTTATGGTTAAAACCCTGCTGGAACTCATCAGAAATATTTACAAGATCAGGACATGCTCACTTAACCTCAGCAGGGAAAATATAGCAGCGGGCAGGTTCAGGGTATGCCTGGAATACCACCTCGGAAACTGCAGGGCGCCCTGTGTGGGACTCCAGGATGAAGAGGACTATTCTGAAAATGTACGGCAGATAAAGGAAATCCTGAAGGGAAATATATCAACGGTGATAGATCATCTTAAAAGCCTGATGATGGGTTATGCCGCGGAATTACGCTTTGAAGAGGCACAGGCTGTAAAAAATAAAATAGATATCCTTTCAAAGTTCAGAAGCCGTTCAACAGTGGTAAGCACAACAATAAGGAATGTGGATGTCTTTGCCATGACACAGGATACGGACAGGGCTTACATTAATTATCTGAAAGTAATAAAGGGGGCTGTTATACAGGCATATACACTTGAAATAAGAAGCCGTGTAGATGAGGAAAAGGAATCGCTGCTCGGATTTGCAGTCACTGAAATAAGACAAAGGCTGTCAAGTGACTCCCCTGAAATTATAGTTCCGTTCAAACCTGATATTCTGTTTGAAAATATTAAATATACTGTCCCGAAGAAGGGCGATAAGCAGAAACTCCTCGAACTTGCCGGACGAAATGCATTGTATTACAAACTGGAACAGCGTAAGAAGAAGGAAATCATTCCACGGGGCGACCGGACACTAAAAAATCTGGAAAAATTACGCAATGATTTAAACATGAGCGAAATGCCACTGCATATCGAGTGTTTTGACAACTCAAGTATCATGGGACAGAATCCGGTTGCAGCCTGTGTGGTCTTCCGGAATGGCAGGCCCAGTAAGAAGGAATACCGGCATTTCAATGTAAAAACAGTAACAGGCCAGGATGACTACAGTACCATGGAAGAAATAGTCTGGAGGCGCTACAAAAGAATTACAGGTGAAGGAAAGCCTATGCCCCAGCTTATTGTAATTGACGGCGGCAAGGGACAGCTTTCCTCCGCGATGAAGAGCCTCAGAAAACTGAATGTCGGGGATGGCACTACTGTCATTGGGATAGCAGAGAAACTGGAGGAAATTTATTTTCCTGGGGACAGTGTGCCGATCTATCTGGACAAAACTTCGGTAAGCCTTAAAATAATTCAGCAGGTCCGGAATGAGGCCCATCGCTTTGGAATAACCTTTCACCGGAACAAGCGTTCGGGAGATCTTACAAAATCCAGCCTTGACAGTATTCCCGGAATAGGGATCAGAACAAAGGAGATTTTACTGAAGAAAGCAGGTTCAGTGGATAAGATCCGGAAACTGTCCGAAGAGGAGCTTGAAAAACTGGTCGGCAGGAAAAAGGCAGAAATTTTAAGGAATTTTCTTAAAGAATCGCCCTGATGCCCCTCCGGGAAGAAGATTCAGAAATCATGTTTAACTGATTTGATCAGAGAGCGATAAGTGCCTCAGGGTGGTTACTTAACTCTCCGGGAAGCCTGTATTTTAAAACTGTCCGGGGAAGAGTCCGGATTTTTGACTGCAGCGCTGTCCAGGAACCAGTCTTTTCAGGGAAGGGATCAGGATTACTGACTTCAGATTCTTTCAGGAAACATTTCCTTCATCAGCTCGTACAGATGCTGTGGATTCCCATCAGCCGAATCATAACAGTAGGCCCTGATGCCTGCTGATTCGGCTGCCCTGACATTTATTTCCACATCGTCAATGTAAAAGCATTCTTCTGCTTTAAGCCGGTGCCTCTCGAGCAGGATCCTGTAAATCCTGATGTCGGGTTTTGAATGCCTCACCTCTGCCGAAATGATTCCACCGTCGAAATAATCAAAGAAATCATATTCACTTTTAACTTCCTCAAAAAAGTCGAGGGGGAAGTTCGACAGGTAATATAGTTTAAAACCGCTTTTTTTTAAGCGTGGAAGGAGTTTTATGTTGTCAGTGAGGGGAAATATGATTTCTGTCCTTAAATCGAAAAGAGAGCGGATAAAGTCCTTTTTCAGCGATGATGTCTGAGCTATCTGTTCAATTGCTTCAGCGCTGGTGAAATCTCCGTTGTCCAGACCTGCCCAGACAGGGCTGCTGAAAATATCCCTCATAATCAGAGTGACGGTATCGCTGTCATAGCCTGATTCTTCAAGATACTGCCCGGGTTTCCAGCTCAGAAGGACATTCCCGAGATCGAAAACAATATTCTTAATCATATCAGAAATTTTTCCTGAGGAGACTGAGCAGGCCGGCTCCACCGTAAAACAAAAAAAACACAATGCTCCCCGGCCAGTGCAATAATACTGAATTTAATGGTTGATTGACTCTTGTGAAGGATAAATTGTCTGAACCCGGGGAAGGTTCAGGAATTCAGCAGATAATCTGTTTAACCCTGCCAACCAGTCCGTTTTCAAGCATCACCTTGATTCCGTGAGGATGTATCGGGGCTGTTGTAATAATTTCCTTGACACGTCCGCCAGTCAGCTTGCCGGATCTTTTGTCATCGTTCAACTCTACCAGTACCGCCAAACCGGGTTTGAGATCTGATCTGTGGGTTCCTTCCATATCAAGTAATTCAAATAAATAAACAGAATTTATATATTAATCCAGTCGTTATACTTAACAACAATAATAGAAAATTGAAACAGGATAAAAAATTAAAACCCTCCTCTGTTTTGACAAACGCCGGTTTTATTTGACTAATATACTCCTTTTTTACGTGTAGGGATTCTGTACAGACTTTTGCCTGCTGTCATATAAAGAGTCTTTCTGTTTTTTCCTCCGAAACATACATTGGCTGTCCAGTTTTCGGGAACTTCTATAGTTCCAAGCATTTTTCCGTTTTTATCAAACACCGTAACTCCTTTTCCGGTAAGATAGATATTGCCTTTGTTGTCGATGGTCATTCCGTCGGATCCCATTTCGCAAAACAACTTTTTCCCCGACAGTGTCCCGTCGCTGTTTATTGTATATGACCATGTTTTATTTCCTCTTATATCCGCAACATAAAGGGTTTTCCCGTCTTTGGTTCCGATGATGCCGTTCGGCTGCTGAAGCTCATCTTCCACGCTGACAAGGGTTTTATGATCCGGGTATAAGTAATATACTCTTTGTTTTTCCTGGGGCATATTTTTATGCTCCCACCAGGGGCGCCTGTAAAAGGGATCGGTAAGGTAAATCCCTCCGCCGGGTGCTGTCCAGAGATCATTCGGACCGTTCAGCATGGCTCCGTTATAGGAATTAAGAATAATTTCAACAGTTTTATCGGGACTTATTTTCCACAGAGCTGTTTTTTCATCCGCACATGACCAGAGATTGCCTTCAGGATCGAAAAACATACCGTTAGACCTGCCGGAGGGCTGCATGAATGTTACCAGCCTGTCATCTGTTGTCCATATCATTATCCTGTCGTTGGGCTGATCGGTAAAATACACGTTGCCAGAGCGGTCCGCTGCCGGTCCTTCCGTAAAACTGAATTCATCCGAAAGCTTTTCAGGCCTGGCCCCGGCTTTGATGATCGTTTGAAGACCGTTCTGCTGGCCGGCGGAAATACCTGCCGACAGAATGAACAACAGGAAAAATAATACTGGATGTTTCATATCAGATATAATTTAAATTAGTCTTTAACTTAAGAATTACTCTTTCAGCCGCCGCCAAATCTCCTAAATGCTGATACGGTTCATTCTTTCTATATAGTCATCAATCTGTTCCGGCGATTCAAATCCAAGGATTATCATATCAACGGTACCCAGGCCGAGTACAAATTTCAGGGAAGGATCCAGTTTTTCCGGTTCATTCCGGAATTTCCCCCCTCCTGCGAGCTTCATTCCGATAATACCCTTTCCTGAATCATGGCATTTCTGAATCAGCGGCATCACCATCCCGGGATCACGGTCATCCATGTTCTCGCCGTAGGGGTTTATCCTGACATGAACGACGTCGACCCAGGGATCTTCGGATGCAGCTCTGAGTGCCTGCAGTGAATGAACCGAAACACCATGGGCCCGTATCACATTCCGGGATTTCAGTTTCTCAAGGTCTTCCATATACCTTCTCTGGCGCTTGGTCCATTCCCCGTCCGTCATACAGTGGATCTGTACCAGGTCGATGTAATCCGTGTCAAGCTCCTTTCTGAATCTGTCGACCACTATTCCGGCATCAGGCCTTTCACTTTCGGGAATACCTCCGGGACCCACCCATATCTTTGTTCCTATTGTATATTTGTCACGGGGCAGTCCCCTGAGCGCCGAGGCCGTATACGGATGAGTCCCGTAACTGTCGGCGCAGTCAAAATATCTTATTCCTGCATCCCAGGCATAACGGATAACTGATTCAGCCGTTCCCGCCCTGGTTATGGACGAGGAGCGGTTATATCCGTTGTATCCGGTACCCATTCCGAGGAAAGTGGTTTTTATGCCTGTTTTTCCAAGGCTTATTTTCCGGAAGGGATCAGAAACCCGGTCAGATTTTCCTGAAAGGGCGGAACAGGCAGACGGTCCCAGCAGGATTGTTCCGGTACCGGCAGCCACGGTGCTTAAAAATTTCCTTCTGCTAAGATTACTCATTTTCATTTTGTTTTTAGGTTAAACCAAGCAAGGTGAATATTGAATCGAATCGTACGGGTTTACCCTCCCTTGTCGCTATTCCCGTAACTTTGGCCTTCACAATGAGCTTTTCATCCGGTATTCTGAAGATATCCTGAATGAAAGCCAGACGGATAAGGCCTTCCTTTCTGACAGCCGTTCTGACCATGAATCTGTCACGGCTCCTGAGGGGAAACTTATATTCAATCTCTGCTTTTGTGACTATGAGATCTGTTCCCTCTTCATGAAGAAGGGAAAAACTGATTCCCCTGGATATGAGCAGTTCATGCCTGGCATGCTCAAGATAATGAAGATAATTGGCATTGTTAACCACTCCCTGCAGATCGCATTCATAGTCCCTGACAATAAATTCAAGTTCAGCGATGTATCCGGTCATGTCCGGGACTTTGTTTTTCATTTTATCCAATAGTCTGAATGATACAATTGTCTGTTACAGTGTCCGGATGTTTTCACCGGCTCATATAAATTTAAATTTCTGACAATATGCTAAGCATAAAGACTTAAAAATACAATAAAAACATTAACTGAAGCATTTTTTTATTTATTTGGATTTTCCAAATTTATAATTGCCTGTAATGAAAAAGGAAAACGCCAATAATGGTTACCTCTTCCCTAAAAGGTATACCAATTACATTTTCACCCTCCTGTTTTTGCTATACATGTTTGATTACATTGACAGAATGGTGATAACGTCTATGTTTCCGGCAATAGAGCGCGACCTGGGAATTTCCCACACCCAGAGCGGAATGCTTGTGTCGGCTGTCTACTGGGCCATTGTCCTGCTGACATTTCCGGTTTCCCTTATGGTTGACCGCTGGAGCAGAACCAAAACCATCGGAATAATGGCTATTATCTGGAGCCTGGCCACAGCTCTGTGCGCACTTACCGGTAACTATATACAGCTGTTCATGGCCAGGGCCCTGATAGGTATTGGTGAGGCAGGCTATGCCCCGGGAGGAAGTGCGGTCATATCTGGATTATATCCCATAGAAAAACGGTCCCGGATGATGGGTATCTGGAATGCTTCCATTCCGATAGGAACCGCAATAGGTCATTTTCTCGGAGGTTTCATTGCCGTAAGGCTGGGATGGAAGCATGCTTTCGGAATAGTCGCACTGCCCGGACTGATAATTGCAGTTCTTTTTCTTTTCATGAGAGATTACAAAACTGTTGACCTTGCATTCATTAACAAAAACCAGCAGAAGATCAGGATGGAAAGGAAGGATATGGTAAAGGAATTCACCAGAAGGCCCTCGGTTCTTTATACATATTTTGGAATAGCAGCGGTTGTTTTTGTAACGACAGCACTTATAACCTGGTTGTCAACATATTTTCAGAATGAGCAGGGTCTGCCCATGGACACTGCCGGGGCCAAGGCAAGTGTGGTAATGGTCCTTGCCGTGGTCGGGGCTCCCCTCGGAGGCTACCTTACTGATGCCTGGAGGAAGAGACAGCCCAATGCCAGGCTGCTCTTTCCGGCTTTTTCAACCCTGACTTCCGCCGTGTTACTGTTTGTGGCCCTGTATCTGCTCAGGGGAACAGTCCAGTATATATTCCTTCTTCTGATGGGAATCAGCATAATGGGATTCATTTCCGGTGCGGCTGCCGTGACACAGGATGTCATACATCCCGGACTGAGGGCCACTTCCTATGCGATTGCAGTGGTGGTCCAGAACCTGCTCGGCTCCTCCATGGCACCGATGGTGATTGGAAGGCTGTATGATCTGTACAACATCAAAACGGCCCTTCTCATGCTTCCTTTCATGCTGATACTGGGATCCCTGCTCTTTTATCTGGGATCGAAGCATTATGAGAAGGATATGAAAAACGTGGCAAAGATCAGGCTTGAAGCCGCCTGACAGATCTTGTCATTTTTCCCGGGAGCTTGTATAATTGACGAATCTCCTGAGAGATTCCCTTATATCTGACCCGGGATAGGAACTGAGAATATCCAGCGCCCTGTCGCGGTACATATTCATTTTCCCGGCGGCGTATTCCGGTCCGTCCGACGATTTCACGAAATCGATTACTTCATTGATGTCAGCCAGGGTTTTCTTTCTGTTCCTGACAATTGACATTATATGCCTCCTGGTTGAGAATGAAGTGTTTTCCAGGGCGTGGATAAGAGGAAGGGTCAGCTTGCGCTCCTTTATGTCGTTGCCTGTTATTTTCCCGGTCAGTCCGTTGTTTTCATAATCAAGCAGATCATCCTTTATCTGAAATGCCATTCCTATATTTTCACCGAAATCCTTCATCAGGCTTATGGTTGCGGCATCGGAGGTAACCGATTTTGCACCACATGCCGTGCAGGCTGCAAGCAATGCCGCTGTTTTGCTTCTGATAATCCTGAAATAATCGTCTTCCCTGATATTCATCTTCCTGGCCTTCTGAATCTGGAGCAGTTCGCCCTCACTCATGGACTGGACAGCGGCAGACACTATCTCCAACATGTCGTACCGGTTCTTCTCCAGGCTAATCTCCAGTCCCCTTGACAGCAGATAATCACCGACAAGCACTGCAATTTTTGAATTCCACAGGGCATTGATGGATAATGACCCGCGCCGTTCATTGGCATCATCAACAACATCGTCATGGACGAGTGAGGCAGTGTGCAGTAGTTCAATAAGGGTGGCTGCAACATAGGTGGCTTCGGAAATCCTGCCATGCAGTCCGGCAGTCAGGAAGACGAGAAGGGGTCTCATCTGCTTTCCTTTCCTGCGAAGGATATAATTGAGTATGATCCTGAGAAGGGGTATCTCACTTTTCATTTTCCTGCTGAAGTAGGATTCAAATTTTCCCATCTCATTTTCAACAGGTTTCCTTATCTCAGTGAGAATTGACATCAGATAAATATTTCAGCCAAACTTACATAAAATATGCCACAATAATACAGTTTCCGAAAAATAGCCTTTTCACTCTGTATGTGATATCAACATATTTGTATATATATTTGTTTAAATTATTATAACGATGAAATTCAATGAATTGAATCCTGAAATACTTGAAGGAATTATTTGGCGGTGTCAGCAGTGCTCATGAAAAATCCCGGAACATTCTTTTCTGGAACAGGAGAATGGCGAAAACACCGCAGGTAATGGCAGAATCAGCAATATTGAAAACCGGTCTGAAGAAGATGAAGGATTCTCCGGGCCGGAAAGGCGACCAGTCAGGCCAGGTGGTGTTTATGAGGGGAAAATAGAACATGTCCACGACTCTTCCGTGGAGAAATGATGAATAGCCTCCGCCCGGGGGAAACAATACAGCCGGCTGGTGGAAACTTTCACTGAAGATCATGCCGTAAAAGGCACTGTCTATCATATTTCCGACCGCACCTGCAAAAATGGCACTTACCGCCAGAATCAATCCCAGGGAGGCTTTTTTCCTGATTATTGAATTAAGGAACCAGCCGATGGCCAGGATTGCGGCTATTCTGAACACGCTCAGGAACAGCTTCCCCGTTTTACCGCCTATTTCCATCCCCAGGGCCATGCCGTTGTTTTCAATGAAGTGAAGCATTCCTATCCTGCCCAAAAGAGGAATGTCCTCACCTATGGTCATATTTGTCTTGACCCAGACCTTTAGTGCCTGATCCAGTATAAGGATGAGAATAATCAATAGCAAAGCCTTTTTTCCTGCTGACATTCGAGAATTTATAAAAGAGGCCGGCAAAATAATAAAAAAAATCCCGGTTTGCTACCGGGATCCTGAAAAATGATTATTTCAGGGGCAGAATATATTTACATAATTGCCGTTCCAGCAATGCCATTCATCGTCTGCAAAGAAGGCCCTGCACCTCACTCTGCCATGCTTTTCAGTCGTGCTCCATTCCACTTCCACGTCGGAAAAGCCGGAACCGTTGAAATAATGGATTACAAAATAGGCATCATAGGTACTGCCGGATTTCTTTCCGAATTCAATAAAACTTGTTCTGAAGGGATCTTCCTCGCGTGAATCGTTCAGCTCCCTTATATAGGTATATTTTACGGTTTGAATGTGGGTTCCGTCACTGGTCCAGTCTATCTGCATTACAGGCTCATTGAAGAATGAGCAGTGATTGAGCGTCCACTGTCCTCCGGTACCGTCAAGCCTGGAATTTCCCTCCATCCATAGAAATTCCGGAAAGCTGCCGTTTCCTTCCATACTCACATACATTTTCCATTCAGCATTATGACCGTATGTCCGTCCCGTGATCCGGATCCGGTATGTGGCCATGAATACCCTGGTATCATATTTCCATTCCCAGGTATTGTCTTCAAGATAAACGGGGCTGTGCCGGGCTGCATTCTCGTAGGCTATCACGGGAATGGCAAGCGTTGTGACCATTATTGAATTCCAGTAACCTGCAGCAAGCGCTGAAAATGCCCAGCTGGCAGTTTCTATTCCTTTTGCATCGTAGAAGGAAGCTCGCTTTTTTTCTGTAATAAAATTACTGAAATCAATTTTCATGGATTCGACCGGAGGAAGAGCAGGCGGTACAGGCTTCTCCTTACTGCAACCGCTTGTCAATCCTGCTATCAGAATCAGAATCAGCAACAGATCAGTAATCTTCTTCATGACGGGTATAGTTATCTGCTTCCTTTTAACGCAAATTTAATATGAAAGTTACATCAACGCCAAAATTAATAAGATTAATGGAGTATTTTAATAGGTGAACTGAACAAAACAACACATATTGTGTTTAACGTGAAAAATAATTTTAAAATGAAAAAATATTTTTCAATTGTATTATTTACAGGCTTGATTCTGGTATTTACAACGGGAATCATCCTGGCAGAGAAACCAGTCAACAAAAAAGATTTTAACATGAAAGAATTTAAAACCAACGAATTTCCGGCTCTGCCTTATTCATATGATGCGCTGGAGCCTTACATCGATGCACGGACAATGGAAATACACTACGACAAGCATCACAGAACCTATTTCAATAATTTTATCGCCGCTATCAAGGGAAGCGATCTGGAAAAAGCTTCAATAGAGAAAATATTTGCCGAAGTGTCAAAGGCAGGCGATGCAGTCAGAAACAACGGGGGAGGTTTCTATAACCATGTGATTTTCTGGGAAAACCTTGGGAAAGGTTCCTCCGGACCATCTCCTGAACTGAGTGCAGCTATCAATGCAGCCTTTGGTTCCTTTGAAAAATTCAAGGAAACATTCAGCAATGCCGCCAAAACACGTTTCGGAAGCGGCTGGGCATGGCTTTATCTGACATCCGACAAAAAGCTGGCTGTGGGAAGCACACCCAATCAGGACAATCCGCTGATGGACGTATCACCGGTAAAGGGCATTCCGCTGCTGGCCCTTGATGTGTGGGAGCATGCATACTATCTGAAATACCAGAACAGAAGGCCGGAGTATGTTGATGCATTCTGGCATGTTGTTAACTGGGATACGGTGAACCGCAGATATGCCGATGCAACAGGGCGGAAATAAACTACTCATGATACCAGTTAAAAAGGCTGTTCCACGTTCCGGAACAGCTTTTTTTGTTTGCCCGGCATGGGTGATGACTATAGGCTGAATGTCCCGAACGCGCCCTGACAGAGGGGAGAGCGACTGATTTTCAGATATACAGAAAGCGCTTTATCTTCAGGGTTGCGGTTTTCTCAAATGGAACAGGCTGAAGCACCACCTTGTTGATCTGGCTGAACTTATTCACATTGGTGTTTACATATTCCTTGAGCTCAAGAATAAATTCCTGAATCTTCTCCTCGAACCTGTCCTCCAGATCCTGCTTAAGACTCCTGTATTTCCTCTCCAGTTCTTCCATGTTCAGGTGAACATATGCAACAAGCTTTCCCTTCTGCTGTATTACAAGGGATTCCAGCACGAAGCGGAAATTATTTATAACCGATTCTATTTCCTCGGGATAAATATTTTCCCCGCTTGCACCTACAATCATATTTTTCAGCCGTCCCTTTATGTACAGGTTATTACGGGAATCAAACACCCCCAGATCCCCGGTTTTGAACCATCCGTCAGCTGTAAGCACCTCCGCAGTCATTTCCGGTTCCCTGTAATAGCCCTTCATTACATTGTCGCCCCTGGCCCAGATTTCGCCTTCTCCGGTTTTCGGGTCGGGATTGTTGATTTTTAATTCTATTTCATCTATTGCAGGACCTGTTGAATCAAAAACCGTTTTTTGCGGATTTGCACCCGCAAGCAGGGGAGCTGTTTCCGTAAGGCCATAGCCGATAGCATAGGGGAAACGTGCTTCAAGAAGAAACTTTTCCACTGTCCTGTTGAGTTTGGATCCTCCGATTCCGAAGAATTTAAGACTGCCTCCAAAGGTTTTCATCAGTTTTGCCCCGGCTATCCTGTTCAGCCTTTTCCTGATAAGGGGAATACTGTAGAGCTGCTTCATAAGCCATTTTCCGGTGAGAGATGGCAGTATTTTGTTGTAATAGACTTTTTCGATTATGAGCGGTACGGTAAGCATAACGGTAGGCTTCACCTTTTCGAGAGCGGGAAGCAGCACGGGGGGAGTCGGCGGCTTTCTGAGATAATATACGCAGGACCCGCCGAGCATTGGCAGAATAAGCCCGAGTGTATTCTCATAGGTATGTGAAAGGGGAAGCACGGAAAGAAACCTGTCATTTGTGTTCACCGGCTGAATCATCTCTCCTTTCAATGCATTGAAACTGATATTTTTATGAGTCAGCATCACTCCCTTGGAGCGGCCTGTGGTTCCCGATGTATAGATGATTGAGGCAAGGTCTTCCCCGGCCACATCATATTTCCGCAGGGGCAGGGAACCGGGTACATACTTCAGGGAACTGCCCGCAGGGGACAGAACGGAAAAATCCTCAATACTGAATATTGTCTCCGGCTTTCCGGGTTTTAAACCGTCTGTCTTATGTTTCAGGCCTGAAGATACAAACAGGGCCCTGGCTCCCGAATGCTCAATCACATTGATGATTTCCACCGGTGAAAAGTCGGGCAGAATCGGTACTGCCACCGCTCCCATGAATGTAACGGCGAAATAGCTGACTGCCCAGTTGGGCATATTGGTGCTTAAAATAGCCACCCTGTCGCCGGGGACGATTCCTGCAGATTCAAGCAGAGCTGTTACGGAAGATATCATTCTTCCGGCCTCTGTCCAGCTTATCGGACTTTCATCAACAAATGAATAGGCATTTGCTTCAGGATGGTTCCTTAAGGTTTTGTCGAAGAGTGCCGGGAATGTTAAAATTGTTTCTTTATTACCCATTTAAGTATGATTAAAAGTGAGTAAAGGTAATCCAAATAACGATCCCTTAAGAAAAACATGATAAATAATTCATAAGCTGCGGGGCTTCACAATAAAAAAGCATTCTTTTCACGGATATTGACTAATTTTGGCAAACGGAAGATAATTCATTTATTCATGAGCATTATAAGAGTTACAAGGGAATTCAGCTTTGAGATGGCACATGCGCTGCATGGTTATGACGGTCCCTGTAAAAACGTTCACGGCCATTCATACCGTCTGCTTGTGACAGTTTCGGGAGTGCCGGTCAGTGATGGCGCAAGTCCGAAGAACGGAATGCTGATAGACTTTAATATTCTCAGGGAGATTGTACAGAAAAAAATAATTGACCGTTTTGATCATTCACTTGTTATCAGCAATGATTTTGATGAAGAAAGGAAAAGAATGATGCTGGATGCCTTTGGGAATATACTGATTCTCAATTATCAGCCCACATGTGAAAAACTGGTGGAAAATTTTGCCGCAATACTTGGGGATGCTTTACCCACAGGCGTTAAACTGCATTCACTCAGGCTGTATGAAACAGCAAAATCATATGCTGAGTGGTATGCGAGCGATAATGAATAAACCATGCATGACACAGACACAGGAAAGTTATTTCTGCTCGACGCCTACGCGTTGATCTTCCGTTCCTACTATGCATTTATCCGAAATCCCAGAATTACTTCGAAGGGATTAAACACATCTGCAATATTCGGTTTTGTCCTTACCCTTGAAGAGGTCCTCCGCAAGCAGCGGCCCAGTCATATAGCCGTGGTATTTGATGCTCCCGGACCAACTTTCAGGCATGAGATGTACAGCGCTTACAAGGCCAACCGTGACGAGACACCGGAAGACATAAGAAATGCAGTGCCCTATATAAAGGAACTGCTGCAGGCGTACAAAATACCCGTTATTGACTTTCCGGGCTATGAGGCTGATGATGTCATTGGCACCCTGGCAAAAAAAGCTGCCGCCAGGGGATTTACCATCTACATGATGACTCCCGACAAGGATTTTGCCCAGCTTGTTTCCGACAGGATCTTCATGTTCAAGCCCGCGCGCAGCGGAAATGAATCAGTGCTGTGGGGAATTGAGGATGTAAGGAGGGAATTTTCCGTTGAAAGGCCGGAACAGGTTATCGACATCCTTGCCCTTATGGGAGATTCCTCGGACAATATTCCGGGTGCTCCCGGAGTCGGCCCGAAAACTGCAATGAAACTGATCGGGGAATACGGATCTGTTGAGGAACTGCTCAGAAACACTTCCGGTCTGAAGGGCAGGCTAAAGGAGGCAATTGAAGAGAACAGGGATAAAATAGAGCTTTCAAAAAAGCTGGCCACAATAGTCATCGATGTGCCCGTTGAATTCAGGGAAGAGGAACTGATAAGCGAAACACCTGATGCAGCCAGGCTCAGAACTCTTTTTGACGAGCTGGAGTTCAGGACTGCAGGTACAAAAATTCTTTCTGAAATAGAGAAGGCGGAGGATACTGAGGCTGTTGAAACCGAAAAGGATCCGGCAGGAGCCGTTCAGGCTTCCCTTTTTCCTGCTTCCCGGGAAGGGGCTGCTGCTACCGAAACCGGAGAATCCGGAATTTCAGACCGGAAATACACTGATATTTCCGGCCGGGAACACGATTACAGGCTTATCAGCGGCATGGACGAACTCAGGGAAATTACTGCTATGGCACTCAGACAGAAGGAATTCTGTTTTGATACAGAAACAAGCGGTATTGATGCGCTGGATTCGGAAATCGTCGCCCTTGCCCTTTCATGGGAAAAGAACAAGGGCTATCTTGTCTGGTTTCCGCCCGACCGGGAGGAGACCATGGCCCTGCTGGAGATTCTCAGACCCCTATTTGAAAATGACAATATCCTTAAGACAGGACAGAACTGCAAATTTGATATCCATGTTCTCGGGAATTACGGCATCAATGTCAAAGGACCGCTCTTTGACACGATGATAGCCCATTATCTTCTCGAACCCGACATGCGTCACAATATGAACCATCTTTCAGAAGTATATCTCTCATATACCCCGCTTAAGATTGAATCGCTCATAGGCGAAAAGGGCAGGCAGCAAAGGAGTATGAGATCAGTATCCCCGGAGCAGATAAGGGATTATGCAGTGGAAGATGCGGATATCACACTTCAGCTCAAGAATGTTTTTAAACCCATGATCATTGAGGAGGGTCTTGATAAACTGGCGGAGGAAATTGAAATGCCTCTGATACGGGTACTTGCGGATATGGAAAGGAAGGGCGTACTGATTGATGAGAATGAGCTTGGATCCATTGCCACGGGCCTGCGTGAAGATATTATAAATCTCGAAAATGAAATTTACGATCTTTCCGGAAGCGTTTTCAATATCTCATCACCCAGACAGCTTGGGGATATACTTTTTCTGAAGCTCAGGCTTGACGACAAAGCCAGGCTCACAAAGACAAAACAGTTTGTAACCAGTGAAGAAACGCTTCAGCGCCTTGTCCACAAGCATCCTGTGGTCAGCAAGGTTTTAGAGTACAGGGGTTTAAAAAAACTGCTCTCAACCTATGTTGAGGCTCTTCCGCAGCTGATAAACAGGAGAACCGGAAGAATACACACTTCTTTCAACCAGGCTGTTGCATCAACGGGCAGACTGAGCTCCAACAATCCCAACCTTCAGAATATACCGGTAAGGGATGAACGCGGAAGGGAAATACGCAGGGCTTTTGTTCCTGCTGAGGGCTGCCTGTTCTTTTCTGCCGATTATTCACAGATTGAACTCAGGATAATGGCACATCTAAGCGGGGATGAAGGCATGATCGCTGATTTTTTATCGGGCAGCGACATTCATGCAGCCACTGCTGCAAAAATATTCGGTACCGGCATAGAGGACGTAACAAGGGAAATGCGCAGCAGGGCAAAAACCGCAAACTTCGGCATTATTTACGGAATATCGGCATTCGGATTGTCGGAGCGGCTTAATATAGGCCGGAAGGAAGCCAGGGAGCTGATAGACGGGTATTTTTCTTCCTATCCAGGCGTTAAGAGATACATGGACGAGAGTATACGGAAAGCCAGGGAAACAGGCTATGTTACAACAATGTTCGGCAGGAGGAGATATCTGCGGGATATACTGTCAGCCAACCAGGTGGTCAGGGGCAATGCCGAGAGGAATGCCATCAATGCCCCCATTCAGGGTTCTGCAGCGGATATTATAAAGATTGCCATGATACGCATTGACGAAAGGCTTAAAAGGGAGGCTTTCGGTTCCGCAATGATATTGCAGGTTCATGATGAACTTATTTTCGAAGTTCCGGAGGATGAATCTGACCGTCTCCGGGAAATGGTCATACATGAAATGTCGAATGCTGCAAAGCTGGCCGTTCCGCTGAAAGTTGACCAGGGGAGCGGACGTAACTGGCTGGAGGCTCATTAGCCCTGAGAACGGGAAGGCTTTTTCCGCTCAGTATGGAACCGTAGGCTGCCCTGTCGTTTAGTATTTCCAGGGCCTTCTGTATCTGTACATCCCTTTTTACTGACCATATTATGGTTCCTTCCTCATAGAAATACCGGCCAATGATCTCTTCTTCCAGCAACTGGGTTATTTCATCCCTGAAGATGGCCAGATCCTGGTCCAGATCATGGGCAATATCCTTTTCCAGTTCACTGAACAGATCCTTATGAAGTTCATAGTACTTTTCCTTTTTGGCATTGGCAATAAGCTCATTCAGAGATGTTTCTGTTATTGTTTTGTATTGAAACCTCCTTTCTTTCAGAAAATTGCCAAAATCTTCAAAATCCTTGTCCGTGAATTTAAAATCCGAAATGTTTTTAATACCGGGATTGGCCCAGTAATATCTGGTGGCGAAATCAAAAATGAAATTCCTGAGATAGAGCTCGGTTGACATCTGGCTCAGCATTTCCGGGGTAATCGCCACATCAGGACTGATTCCCCCTCCGTCTTTTACCGTTCTGCCGTTGCGTGTTTTGAATTCAGTGATGAGTGAATCCGGAATGAATCCCACGCTGCCGTCTTCGTCCGGATGGGAAAAATCCAGTGCCTGAATGCATCTTCCCGAAGGAATGTAATATTTGGCGGTGGTTACCTTCAGCTGGCTGTTGTAGCTGAGGGGACGGGTGACCTGAACCAGTCCCTTTCCGTAGGAGCGCTGGCCCACAATTACGCCCCTGTCCAGATCCTGGATTGCTCCGGCGACAATTTCCGCGGCCGAGGCTGACGATCTGTTGATAAGCACTGCAAGGGGAATGGTTTCATCTGCAGCCGGCTTTGTGGTTCTGAAATTGTCATCAAACTGTCTGACCTTGCCTTTGGTGGAAACAACATCATTGCCGGGCCCTACGAACAGGTTTACTATTTCCACGGCTTCCGAGAGAAGTCCGCCGGGATTGCTTCTCAGGTCAAGGATAAGCTGCTCCGGACCTGATTTCCTGAGCTCTGTAAGGGCATTCCTCACATCGGCAATGCAGTTCTGTGTGAAATTTGTGAAACGGATATAGGCTGTTTTATCATCTATCATACCATACCAGGGAACAGGCGGTATCACTATCCTTTCACGTTTCATGGAATGATCGGATTCCCTGCCATTCCTTTCTATGGTCACAACGACTTCTGATCCCGGATTTCCCTTCAGCCTGTCACTGACCTTGTCGGTCGACATGCCCCTGATGGAAACCCCGTCAACCTTCTTGATTATATCTCCCGCCCTTATTCCGGCCATATCTGCGGGAAATCCCTTGTAAACCTGACTTATAACAACATATTCATTTCCTCCCCTGACCAGCGAACCGATTCCGCCGTACTTACCCGTTGTCATGAAGGTGAAATCGTCTGCTTCTGATTCCGGATAATATACAGTATAGGGGTCAAGGGTTTTCAGCATGTTGTCAATCCCCGTCTTGATGATCTTGTCAGGATTTATTTCATCAACATAGAATGTATTAAGTTCCCTGAAAAGTGACAGGAAAATATCAAGGTTCTTTGCAATCCTGAAATCGCGGGTTTCCTGAATTCCCAGGAAACCAAGACCCGCACCGCCAAGGATCAGGGCTGATATTGCAACTGCCACTCTGGCAGAAATCTTCTTTTTCATATATTTTCAACAATTGAACGCACGAAAGTAATAAGAATAAAATATAAACCGGATCCTTCGTTGCCTGTTTGATCTGAAGAACTTCCTGTACAGCAAATCCGGTGCCATTCTCCTGTTTCAATACCGGCTTGACAGGGTATTTCACGTATTGCGCTTAAGGTTGCGCTTCCCCCTTATCTCAGTACTGATTTTGTCAAACATTTCACGTACAGCTTTTTCCAGCGTACTGTATTCTTCCACTGAATCCTTCCTGAATATAACCATCAATGCTACCTGAATGTTTTCCGAAACGAGGAATTTATAGAAATGGGATTTGTTTTTCCTGTATGCTTCCCTGATTCTTCTTTTTAAAAGATTTCTTGTGACTGCAAGCCTGAATATTTTTTTCGGAACTGAAAAGGCTATTCTTGCGGGAAAGGGGGAATTTGTTTCTGATTCTGCCCAGATCACCCTGAAATACCTTGTAAAAAGAGTATTTCCATTCTCAAACAGCATTGTGATTGTCTTGCGGCTGGAAAGCCTTTCTGCTTTTTTGAATGTTTCGCGGGTGCTAGTCATCCCGGTTAAGCCTGTTGTACAGGCCCTGTTAATTTTTGCCGTTGTTCTGTCTGCCGACCCTGAAAGCAGGATCTTATTTGCAATTCCTGGTATAGTCTTTCAGGTAGTTGTCAAGGGCCATTGTCATGGAAGGTGCTTTAGGATTGGGCGCATTGATATCAAGCCTGAGTCCTTCCTGTTCCACGGCACAGGCTGTTGTAGGACCGAATGCCGCAATCTTGATGTCTCCCTGAACAAAATCGGGAAAATTTTCCTTGAGCGATTTTATTCCCGAAGGACTGTAAAAGACTAGAATATCATAGTCAAAATCCTTGATGTCAGTAAAGTCACTGCTTATGGTTTTATATAGTATGCCTATTGTATGCCTGATATTGCTTTTGGAAAGCAGCTCAGGAATCTCAGCATTGTGGGGCATGGGAAGGGGAACGAAATAATTGTCATCCCTGTGCCTGCCGATGACATCGATCAGATCCTGAAACCTCGCCTTGCCATGGAAAATTTTCCTTTTCCTGTAAACTATGTATTTCTGCAGGTAAAAAGCAATATTTTCAGTTATGCAGAAATATTTCATTGTATCAGGAACAGTAACTCTCATCTCATTGCTTATTCTGAAAAAATGATCTATTCCTGTCTTGCTTGTGAAAATTACAGCAGAAAAGTCGTTGAGGTTGATTTTCTGATGTCTGAAATCTTTGGCTGATACTCCTTTTACCTGGATGAACGGCTTGAAATCTACTTTCAGATTGTATTTTTTTGCCAGATCGAAGTATGGAGATTTCGGATTTAACGGTTCTGGCTGTGACACTAAAATCTTCCTTATTTTCAACTCCTTACGATTTTTAGTTTAACTTTTCGGCACTCCCTGGCTCGTTTAAAACAGATTTGTCAAATATCTTAAAACAATGAGTGCCGGAAGAAATTCCAGCGCACAAAGGTACAAAATCAAATAGAAAATCGAAACATCCTGTTTCAAAAAAATCAAAAGCAGCCTGAAAATGCGCATAAGGTAAACCAGGGCGGCAAGAAGGAATCCTGTGTTCAGAAGGCCGGCCGGCGGAAACAGACTGGTATAGACCAGCAGGACTGAAATTATGAAAAGTATGAAGCCCGTGATATGATATGACTGGAAGATGGTTGCCGCATATTCGCCGAATACTGATTTTTCACCGCTGATCATTCCCAGGATAAAGCAGACGATGATGCGGACAGTGACCATGAATGCAGTCAGTGCAAACAGTAAGAGCCACAGCCCGATTCCCTGAATCCCGAATGGAATGAATTCATGGTAATCAGCTGCAAGAAAGAGAAACAGTGCCACTGAAGAAAATGAAACAAGGTTAACCAGGCCTGAATGCCAGTTGAAAAAAGTTCCTTTTTCCCTGGATGAAGGATCTCCGATACCCTTGAAAAGGATGAAGGATTTTACATTGCCGATTAATTTCCCGGGGAAGGCTTTCAGGCTGGAGTAAATAAATGCCGGGATTATCAGAAGGAAGATGATCCAGTCAGCATCAAAGGGCTGAGGGGGTATGATTTCCCCGTCCCTGAGATGTTCCGTGATCACCTTGTCGTTTTGCTGATTCGTCTTTTCAGCAGCTTTCAGGAAGCTGTAGGGAAAGCGGACGGATTTGTCACTGTAAAAAGCTTCCGTAAGGTCCCCGCTGCGGCAGATGAGCATGCCGGGATAAGCGCCTTCCCGGGCAGCTGATGTACTGTCCTCATTTTCAGGCCGGCTGTTGAAGCGGGCTGTTCCGGCAACTGAATCTCCCGCGAGGGTATGATTCACCTTTTCCGTTATGCCGGCGGGAAGGATGATTTTTTCAGGAGATGAATTATTGGTCTGTATTTCCGGTTCCTGGAATATAATATTCTGATTTCTATCAAAAATGATCATGTCTTTCTCCGGCAATTTCAGACAGAATATTGTTTGCCAGACGGCTGGAGCCGATCCTGAAATAATCATTATTCAGCCATTCCTTTCCCAGGCAGTGCTCTGTTATCCTGTAATAGGTAACGGCATCGTTTACGCTTGTAATTCCGCCTGCAGGCTTGAATCCGACCCTTATGCCCGTTTCGGAGTAGAAATGGGATATTGCCCTGCACATGACAAATGCCGCTTCGGGTGTTGCGGATATGCTGGTTTTTCCGGAAGATGTCTTGATGAAATCTGCCCCGGCATCCATTGCAATCATTGATGCCTTGAATATATTCTCATGGTCGCCCAGCAGTCCGGATTCTATTATGATTTTCAGAACCTTGTTACCCATGGCCTGCTTTATTTCCCTTATCTCATCCGCAACTGCCGCAAAATCGTGGTTCAGGAAGGAACCGACTGATATTACCATGTCTATTTCATCAGCACCTGATTCCAGGGCCAGTTTGCATTCTGCCAGTTTTATGGAGCGGAAGGTCTGGGATGAGGGGAAGGACCCTGCAACCGTTGCTATTTTTACCGTTTTGACTGCAAGTTTTTCCTTTACTACGGGTACAAAGTTCGGGAAAACACAAATAGCCGCAACGTTTGGAATATTCGTAAACCTGCCGGAAAAACTGTTGATTTTGCCTGTAAGCTGCAATATATGGCTTTTATTGTCGGCAGTGCCTAGACTGGTATGATCAAGGCAGCTTAATATTGTCATCAGCAAATATTTGTCAGGGAGCTCTGCCATGACTTCCGACACTTTTTTCAGTTCTTTCTTTATCTCTGTTTCAGAAGGGCACTGTTTGATCAGTTTCTCATACAATTTGGTCATCGCATCAGGTTAAAGTAAATGAATATATATCTATGTCAGACGGGGCGTAATTTAATGCTTTTTATATATAAAAATATTTTTTTAACAAATTTATCCCCGGAAGTTCCGGTTTATACAGTTATTTCCTTGCAAGGGAGGCGAATATACCAATAGTGCAGAGAATGGAAAAAATTATGAATCCGGTACGCATTCCTGTCATCAGTCCGGGATAGGACGAGGGTACAATTGCCTGCTGTCCCATGTACAGGGCAAGAAGCATCATTGCTATTCCCATGCTCATCATCTGGCCTGCCATTCTCATGGTTCCCAGGACTGCCGAAGCCACGCCCAGATGTTTTTTTTCCACCGAACTCATGATGGCATTCGAATTGGGTGAGGCAAACAGGCCGAAACCTATGCCCATTACCGCGAGAAGGATGATTATAAATATCAGGGGACTGTCCCCGTTTATGAAACAAAGCATGATAAGTCCCGAAGAAGTCAGGGCCATTCCATACGATGCGATTATTCCCGGATTATACCTGTCGGACAGTTTCCCGGCAAAAGTAGACAGCAGGGCCATCATCAGGGGCTGGGATATCAGGATCAGTCCGGCAGTTCTGGCATCGAAGCCCTTGAGGTACTGAAGGTAAAGACTGAGAAAGAATCCTGTGGCCGAAGTGGCGGAATAATGGATCAGGGCTGCAATACCTGAAAAAGCAAAAACCCTGTTTCTGAGCATCAGCCTTATATCAAAAACCGGGTTTTGCGTATTCTTCTCGAAAAAAACGAATATCAGTCCCAGCAGAAGGGCAATTCCTATCATGACGAAGCCTCCGGCTGAGGGCAGCCGCGAAAATCCAAGCATAAAGGAAGCAAGCGAAATACCATAGATGAAGGACCCTGTCCAGTCAAATTTTTCGCCCTTTGATTCGGACCATTCTGTTTTTATCCTGGTAAATATCAGATACAAAGAAGTTAATCCCACCGGAACCAGGAAGAGAAATATGCTTCTCCAGCCGAAATGCTGTGTAAGCAGTCCCCCGATCACCGGCCCGCTTGAGAGTCCGGCATATACTGCTGTGGTATTTATTCCCATGGCCTTTCCCCTTTCCCCGGGTTCGAAAACCGAGGTCAGGATTGCCATGCTGGTACCGAATATCATTGCTCCCGCTATACCCTGCAGAATCCTGAAGCTGATCAGTGAAACCGTGTTCCAGGAGAATATTATCAGAAAAGTGGACAGGGAGAAAAGGGACAAACCATATTTGAAAATCTTCTTTCTCCCGGCAATATCGGCAAGTCTGCCAAAGGGGAGAAGGAAAATTGCGGATGTAAGAATGAAGCTGCTTACTATCCATCCGAGCTCAAGCGCAGTGGTATGGAACTCATTTCCGATGGCTGGAAGGGCAAGGTTAATTGCAGAGCCCAGGAATGGGGTCAGAAAGGATGCAAAAGCCGTAACAAGCAGCACAGATCTTTTCATGCTCGTTTCAACCCGGAAAGACTGCTCTTTGTTCATCGGAATCACTCTTTATCCCTGGTGTCAATTATTATTGTTACCGGACCGTCATTGTGTATTTCAACCAGCATCATGGCCCCGAACCTGCCGGTTCCGACAGGTTTCCCGAGAAGTTCCGTGAGCCTTGACACGAACATTTCATAAAGGGGTATGGCTTTCTCAGGGGAGGCAGCCCTGATGTATGAAGGCCTGTTTCCCTTTTTCGTCCTGGCATGAAGGGTAAACTGGCTTACCACTGTTATGTCACCTCCCGTTTCACGGACGGAAAGATTCATAATACCATTTTCATCGTTGAAGATCCTGAGCTGTATTATCTTGTTGCTCAGCCATTCCACATCCCCGGCACTGTCTGCTTCCTCAAAGCCGGCAAGAATCATCATCCCGGGGCCTCCTGATGCCAGAATTTCCTCACCGCTGCTGACGACCGATTTCCTTACACGCTGAATGACTGCCCTCATATTTCCCGCCTTGCTTTAAACTTAAAACCTGCAAATATACATGATCAGATTGACAAGCTCCTGATTGTTTTCCGGAAATTTAACCGGGCAGCTGTTTCCGTTCACGGGGAAGAGGAACTGATATACCGCAGGGGGATTAATGACAATTCCGGTGAAGGCTGACATGTTCCGGCAGGTTCACAGGGGCATCATTTTTCTCCGCCGCCTGCTGAAAGTTGCCATTTCCCTGAAACCATGTGATTTCAGCAGCTGATATGCTTCATCAAAGTACTGACCCACCCTGGAAGGCATGTGTGCATCAGAATTGACACATACGGCAACCCCTTCCTCAGCAAACACCTTCAGAAACTGCGGATCGGGATAAAATTCACCCACAGGCCTGTTCCTTCCGTTGGTATTGATCTCAAAAACCACATCATGCCTTTTCATTGTCCTGGCAAGTTCCCTGTACAGGGGTTCCGGGCTGGATACGGGCCTGTAACCGAAAATCCTGATAAGGTCGCAATGGGCGATAATGTCAAAAATTTCTGATGACACTGCACGCATGACCATGGAAAAATAGCTTCTGAAAAGCCGGTCAATGTTTTTTCCTTCATAAAAATCCGGTCCTTCATCCACGGTCTTTTCACCGAGATAATGAACCGCTCCTATACGGTAGTCAAGTTCAATGCCGTCAAGAAAATCCCTTATTTCCTTATCCTTTCCTTCCACATAGTCAACTTCCAGACCGGTTCTGATAATCAGCTTCTCTGTAGTTTTACGCAGATTGTCAATATATTCAAGATATTTTCCGGTTTCTGCCGGATCCATCACCCAGTACTGATCCCTTCCGAAAAGGGAGAGGTGTTCCGAGAAGCCCAGCTCCGATAAACCGGCACCGGATGCCGCTGAAACATAGTCCTCAGGAGCTGCTTTCCCGTCGCTGAAGGTGGTGTGTACATGATAGTCTGTCCTGTAATGCATAGTCGGATCTTGTTTTATAAACCGGGAAAAAGTGATCAAAGTAGTCCTAAATTTGTTAATAAAGCAAACAGCCGGCGTAAATTATACCGGCTTAAGGTAATAATGATGAGGAAAAATGTAAATTTGCAGAGGAGCAATAAATATGAAATTGAATAACATAGATTGTGTTTGTGAAAACTGTGATTTCAGGGACATCGTTCATGAATGTCTCGATGATGATGAAATAAAAGGACTGTGCAGGAACAAGAAAGAATTTTCATATCAGAAGGGAGAGGTGATTCACCATGAGGGGGAAAAGATTACAAGTTTCAAATATCTGAAGAGCGGACTGGTTAAAGTGTTCCGGAGAACAAATTCAGGCGACGAGCAGATAGTGACAATCACAAGGCCCTTTGAATTTGTGAGCAACATGAGCGTTTTTTCAGGAAACAGCTACCGTTATTCGGTTTCGGCACTGGAAGATTCGGTAGTATGCAATATAGATCCTGATTATATAAGGGACCTGCTGATGAAGAACGGCACTTTCTCAATAATGCTGCTGACAAGAATCGCTGAGATCAATGAAAGGATCATAGAACAGACCCTTGATCTGAGACAGAAAAACCTGATAGGACGCATTGCATATTCCCTGCTCTATTTCAGCAGTGAAATCTACAATTCGAGAATCTTCGACCTGCCGGTTTCAAGAAAGGAAATTGCCGACTATATCGGGATGAGCACTGCCAACGTGATCAGAACCCTTTCTGATTTCAGAAAAGAAGGAATTATCAGGATTTATGGCAAAACAATAGAGATATCCGACATTCAAAAGCTTGAAATACTCTCAAAAAGAGGATAACAGAACCCTTTAATATCTGAATTGCTGATTATGAAGAAATTTATAGTACTGACCTTTTGTGTCATCTGCTCATCCATGCTTTCCGGCCAGCCCCGGCCTGATTTCCGCGGACTGACGGATGACCGGAGCCAGGTTCAGCCGCAGGGCCGGCCGGGCGTCATATCCCGATCTCCCGTTCAGTCCCCTTCCCGGGATGATCCGGCAGATGGAGGAACTGCCTGGTACACTCTCAGCGGAATGCGGCACGGGATAAATTATTTTCCGAAGGTACGTCACCGGAATGTTCAGTATGAAACGGGGGATGAACTTCTTTTCGACAATTATCATTCCCTGGATGTCATTTACGACTGGCTCGGGATATGGGCTGAACGTTACAGTGATCTTGTGGAACTGTATGAAGTGGGAAGGAGCTATGAGGGGAGGCCCATAATGCAGATTACCGTCACCAGCAGGAAAACCGGGAAGGATACTGACAAGCCGGCTGCATTTTTCGAGGGGGGAAGGCACAGCGGCGAAGTAACAGCTTCGGAAACGGTGATGTGGCTTGCAAAATACCTGCTGGAAAATTACGGAAAGGATCCGGACATTACCCATCTTCTGGATACAAGGACAATATACCTGCGCCCGGTGAACAATCCCGACGGTCATGACCTCTATATGCACACGGCACAGAGCAACAGGAGTACCGTAAGGCCTTTCGACAACGACGGGGACGGCCTGCTGGATGAGGATCCGCCGGATGATCTGAACAATGACGGCATTATTCATACAATGCGGTGGAAGGATGAAAAGACCGGAAACCTGATACCTGATCCGGGAGATCCTTCCGGAAGAATTATGAAGAGGGTGGCCTCGGGGAAAGGTATTTATCTTTCATCAACAGAAGGCATTGACAATGACCGGGACGGGCGTATAAACGAGGACGGGATAGGAGGACTTGACCTTCACCGGAACTATCCTGAAAACTGGAGGCCGCTTACCGAGGAAACCGGTCGCGGATTCAGACAGGGCGGTGCAGGGGAATATCCACTGAGCGAAACGGAAACCAGGTCGGTTGTGGCTTTTCTCCTGTCGCATCCGAACATTTTTGTGGTCAATTCAATGGATACCAGTGTCCCGATGCATCTCAGGGCCCCGTCAACATCCGCTTCGGAAGAGCGCATGTATCCGGAGGATCTGAAATGGTATAAGTATTTTGATGAACTCGGTAAAAAGATCACCGGTTATGCCAGGGCAGGAGATGTGTACAACGACTATGGGGGAGGGAATCCCCTTTTCGGTCATGGTCCCGATTTCGGATACTGGTATTACGGCGCCGTGTGGTACGGTGATGAAATATGGAACGGCGGCAGGTTCGGGGATCTGAACGGCGACGGGGTGACCGACCAGCTGGACATGCTTGTCTGGGATGAAAAGGAAAACGGCGGGGAAGGGTTCAAGGACTGGGAAACATTCAGTCATCCCGATCTGGGTGAGGTTGAGATCGGGGGCTTTGATCCCAAGTTCTTCCAGCAGAATCCTCCCGCGCGGCATCTGGAGACATGGATCAGAAACCAGGCACTCTTCAATATTGAAATGGCCAGGCACCTTCCGGAACTGACCTGGGAAAACATCGAAACAAAAAAAATCAGATCATATAAAACGGATTCTGCCGATTACCAGGTCAGGGTTAGTTTCAGAAACAGCGGCAAACTTCCCACTGCCTTCAGGCAGGCTGATCTGGTGAAGATTGTCACCCGCGACAGGATTGTCCTGGAACTGGATACCGCGGGAACCCCTGCCGGCAGACCAGCCTTCAGGATACTTCCCGGTGCAGGCAAAAGGTCCGGCAGTGAAGACCGGGGCAGGTATCAGCCTGAGGGCCGGATGCAGTCGCCGGGAACTGTTTCCAGGAATGTTCCATTCACCGACGGAGGATCGGTGTGCACAGAAATATTCAACATAAGACTCTACGGGAATGAACTCGCAGGAAAGGCAAGCGTGTATTCTACAAGAGGCGGTGTTCTGAAAGCCAGGGAGTTCGTAATCCGGTAATGTGATCAGAGTAATAATTGACGGTTAAAGCAGCCGGATCAGGTACAGCTGATAAAGATTCCAGAAAAACAAGCATATATGAAAACTGAAAATTACAGTGCCGGGGATATTCCCAGGCGGAAATTTTTTGAAATGAGCATCAAGGGCGGCCTGCTGATAGCATCTGCACCGGCACTTCTTACCCGGCTCGCTTCATGCAGCGGCTCTGCGGAAAACAGGGGGGAATTCGGCATGGACAAACCGGTCCTTGACAGGGTAATAGCCAGGGCCCTGGGCAAAGGCGGTGATTTTGCCGATGTTTATCTCGAAAACCGTATTTCGAGGCAGATAGTAATGGAGGAATCACAGTTCCGCGGCGGACTCTATGGCATAAGCAGGGGGGCCGGCGTGAGGGTGATATCCGGAAATAAAACAGGATATGCCTATACTGATGAGATAACGGAGAAAAAACTGCTGCATGCCGCCGAAGTAGCTTCCTATATTGCCAGGGGAGGGGCCGGAACCGCTCCCCTGAATGTTTCGGAAGCACACCGGGAATCCTGGGTTACTGTGGAGGTGCCTCTGCAGGAAGTTACTGATGAGCGGAGGATTGAAATGATGAAAAGGGCTGACCAGGCGGCAAAGGATTATGATCCGAGAATCAGGATGGCCCTGATTGAATATAACGATGAAATTAGAAGCAGGGTCATTGCCAACAGTGAAGGGCTTTTTCTGAAGGATGAGCTGCCCCTTCTTTTCTTCATAGTACAGGTGATGAGCGATAACGGAACAAGCCGCCATATGGCACGGGAAAGGCTCAGCTTCCACTCCGGTTTTGAAATGTTTGAAAAGGTGACCCCGGAATCGGTGGCAGTGAATGCATCAAGGGAGGCAATCGCCATGCTTGATGCAGGAGATGCGCCGGCCGGAATAATGGATGTGGTCATGCAAAACGGCTGGGGGGGCGTTCTTGTTCATGAAGCTGTGGGACATCCGCTTGAAGCCGACAATATTGCAAGGGAAACAGGTGCCTTTACCGGAAAGATGGGACAAAAAGTGGCTAACGAGTGCTTTACAATGATTGATGACGGCACTCTGCCCAACTTCCGCGGTACTATAAATTTTGATGATGAAGGTACCCCGGCCCGTAGAAATGTTCTGATAGAAAATGGTGTCCTGAAGGGATTCATGACCGATATTCTGAGTGCAAAACAGTTATCGTTGGAAAGGACCGGCAACGGGCGCAGGGAATCATTCAGGCATATACCGATTCCGCGCATGACAAACACCTTTATTGCAGAAGGCGGGGATGATCCTGCTGATATTCTTGCATCAACACGGAAGGGCATCTATGTACAGAGCCTCAGTGGCGGAAGCGTCAATCCCGTAACGGGTATCTTCAATTTTACCTGCAGGGAGGCCTATCTGATAGAGAACGGGAGAAAAACAAAACCCATAAAGGGAGCAACGCTTATAGGATCGTGTATGGACGTCATTTCAAACATAGATGCTGTTGGGAACGATCTGGACTTCGGTCCGGGAATATGCGGCAAGGGGCAGTCTGCAGAAGTTACTGCCGGCCAGCCGACAGTAAGGATAAGAGGGATCAACGTGGGCGGAAGCAAAGCATAACAATAAACTGAAGAAAGAAAAATGAACTACACGGATTTATCGGAAAAGCTGCTGAAAAAATGCCTGAAGGCCGGTGCGGATGCCGCTGAGGTATTCATTCAGACGAGCAGGAATCTTTCAGTAAACATACTCAGGTCGGAAGTTGAAACCATTGAAGAGGCTTCATCCGGCGGAGTGGGATTCAGAGTGTTCGTTGACGGCAGAATGGGATTCAGCCATTGCAACGACTTCGGTTCAAAAGCTCTTGAGGATACTATTGCCCGGGCCGTATCACTTGCCCGCCTGTCCTCGCCTGACGAAGCTAATGTTCTCACAGGCGACAGGGGAATTACCCTGGTTGCGGATCTGTATGACCCCATGATTGCCTCTGAGTCCTTGGAAACAAAGATAGGGATGGCCCTGGAGCTGGAAAAGGCAGCGATGAAGGATCCCAGGATTACAAAAAGTGCAGGGGCGGGTTACGGCGAAAACGAATCAGAAATATTTATCGCTAATTCCAACGGGATACTGAAAAGCTGCAAATCGTCGGCATGTTCGCTGGGTGTATCCGTGGTGGCGGAAAAGGGGAACCAGAAGAATACCGGGGGAGAATACAGTACCCGGGTCTTTTTTCATGACCTGCCCGATCCGGAAAAGATAGCAGCCAAAGCCTCAAGGAAAGCAATTGAATTACTCGACCCGATAATGATAAAGACCCAGAAAGCTGCAATCATTATCGATCCGGATGTGGCCAGGGGAATCCTTGGGGGAATCATCACCGCCATAAACGGCGAGCGTGTACTTCAGGGAGCCAGCTTTCTCAGGGACCAAATGAACAGGCAGTTTGCATCTTCCCTTCTTACAATAACGGATGACGGGACCATGCCTGGCAGCACGGGCAGTTCTCCCTTCGACGGGGAAGGTGTTCCGACTGTCAGGAACACGATTGTTGACAAAGGTATTCTCAGAAGCTTTATATACAATACCCGGGCGGCTAGAAGAGCAGGTACGGAAAGTACCGGAAATGCCGTGCGCAGCGGCTTCAGCTCATTGCCCGGGATAGGAACACACAAAATATACCTGGATCCCGGTGATCATTCCAGAAGTGAAATAATTGCTTCAACCGTAAAAGGTTTGCTGGTACTTGAACTTACCGGTTACGGTATCGATCCGGTAAGCGGAAACTTCAGCGGAGGGGCAAGCGGACTGTGGATTGAAAAGGGAGAGATAGTCCATCCGGTAAGGGGTGTGACAATTGCCGGACATGGATTTGATATTCTGAATGCACTGGATATGATGGGAAACGACCTGGATATGCAAAGGAGCTTTGCCGCACCTACTTTCAGGATAGCTGAAATGCAGATAGGGGGCAAATAACAGGATTAAAAGGAATTATCTTGTGCTTGGAATCAGATCAAAAAGTTATAAATTTGGTCTCTCAAAAAAAATAATGCTAACAAATAAAAATTAAAGGAAAATGGCAGCGAAAAAAACAAAGGGAATCATTGCTATTCTGACAGGAGGCGGGGATGTCCCCGGGCTGAATCCGGCAATCAGGGCAGTTACAATACGTGCCAACAGTGAAGGCTACAAGGTAATAGGACTTCGCAGGGGGTGGGCAGGAATTACTGAAATGGTAAGGGACAGCAAGGCTGACAACAGCAATTGCTATCAGGTTCTTACCGATGACATTGTGAACAAGGCCGGAAGGACCGGCGGGACTTTTCTGCATACCTCCCGGACCAGGCCCAGCCATATGCCAAAGGCGAATGTTCCTGAACACCTGAAAGGTACATATAACAAGGACATGAATGACCTGACTCCGGAAATCATCAAAAACCTGGAATGGCTTAATGTTGATTATCTTATACCCATCGGGGGTGATGACACCCTCAGCTACGGGGTACATCTTCACAGGCAGGGAGTCAAGGTTGTTGCCATACCGAAAACGATGGACAATGATGTTCCCGGAACGGATTACTGTATCGGTTTCAGTACCTGTGTAACCAGAACCATTCAGATTACAAACAATCTGCGGACTTCAGCCGGTTCCCATGAAAGGCTTCTCGTGCTGGAAGTCTTCGGGCGCTATGCCGGCTACACTGCTATGCTGCCCACAATGGCCGGAGCAGCAAACCGATGCGTAATTCCCGAGTATAAGTTCAACATTGAACACCTGGCCAGGCTGATGGTTGAGGACAGGAACAATAATCCCAGCAAATATGCTGTTGTGCTTGTCTCCGAAGGGGCCATGTTCGAAGGTGAAGAAATGATATTCGCCGACAGTGAAAAGGATGCATACGGACATGCAAAACTTGGGGGAATAGGTGAACTGGTGTCCTCAAGGCTCAAGGCTCTTTCTTCCAGATACAACAACGGAAAAACCATCAATATTATAAATCAGAAACTCGGATACCTGGTCAGGGGCGGTGATCCTGACTTCCTTGATTCAATTGTTCCCATGGCATACGGCAACCTGGCTTTTGACCTGATACTGAAGGGAGTTCACGGGAAACTGGTGGTCCTGAAAAACGGAAAATACGGAAATGTTCCCCTGGATGTTGTCACGGCCACTAAGAAATTCGTGAACATTGAACAGTTTTACAACACGGAAAGACTCAGGCCCTTTTATCATACCTTTGAAGCCAAGCCCTTCCTGATCATGGATTCCAACAGCTGATAAGAGATCGAAATATTCAGCAGGAGCCACTCTGCCGCAGCAACAGGGCTCCTGCAATTTTCAATGAATTTCCCGCTTGAAACAGGAAGGTCTGGTCATAAAATCCACCGGCAGCCGCTACCGGGTCCTTTACGGTGACCTCAGGGTAGCCGAATGCGCCATAAAGGGAAAATTCAGGGTCAGGGGAGGCCTTAAGACCACAAACCCTGTAGCCGTGGGCGACAGGGTACTGTTTGAATTTGAGCCCGGCACTGCTGCAGGAATAATTACAGATCTTCTTGACAGGAAAAACTACATACTGCGGAGAGCATCCAATCTCTCAAAACAGGTTCAGATCCTTGCTGCCAATGTTGACCATGTTTTCCTGATGGTTACCATTTCCCACCCGCTTACACAGCCTGAATTTATCGACAGGTTTCTCATAAGCGCCGAAGCCTACAGGATACCCGCAGGCCTGATCATCAATAAGACAGACCTTTACACCGCCGGAGATACTGAAAAGATGGAACATATGATTTCAGTGTATGAGAAAATCGGATATAAATGTTACAGACTGTCAGTGAGGGAGCAGATAGGCCTGGAGCCCCTGATCGATTGCCTCAAGGGGAAAATAAGCCTGATTGCCGGAAATTCGGGCGTAGGCAAAACCACACTTCTGAATACGCTTAATCCGGAACTAAATCTTAAAACTGCAAAGATTTCAGATTACCACAAACAGGGAAAGCATATAACCACTTTCCCGGAAATGCACAGTCTGCCTTTCGGAGGCTACCTGATCGATTCTCCCGGCATTAAGGGATTCGGAATGGTCGACATGCAGAGAAATGAAATTTACCATTTCTTTCCCGAAATATTCAGAATCTCTGAAAACTGTAAATTTTATAACTGCCTTCACCTGGATGAGCCCGGCTGTGCTGTCCGGCTTGCTGTGGAGGAAGGGGATATTGACCCCCTGAGATACAGGAGCTATCTGAATATAATCGAAGATGAAAACCGGAAATACAGATAAATTTTCAGCGAATTTATCAAATAAGGATTATCTTTATATCCTGTGAAAGTCAAATTCCGGTCCTGATGAAAAAGATCCTGATGTTCAGTTATCTGGCAGTAATTGTCATTTTACTGGCCAATATCATCTATTATAAAAATCTGTATAACAAGCAGATCGCTTATATCATCACCCTGCTTGACCATCAGGTTCAGCTGACCGGTGTAATGGTGGATGAAACCAACAACAGTTTCTCATCCGATCTGAATGAGATAGCCTTTCAGAGCTGTCTTGAGGACTTTTTCGGTAACGGGGATCACAGGGATGCCGCTGTCGGAAAAATCCGGCTTTTCTATATGAAGTACCGTGATTTTATCAGCGGGATAAAGATTTATGATGACAGGAGGAATGAATTCACCCTCAAGACAGATGACGGAGAATGGCTTGAGCAGCAGTTTGTGCTGCACAATCAGAATGAGATCTATCCCAGGGACACACTTTTGAGGCACAGACAGGGTTATGATTATTCCCTTCCCATTATCCGCGACAATACCGTGAGGGGCAACCTCGTCGTGACGGTTGACCACAGTAAATACTTCAGTGAACTCTTCTCCGCCTTCAACCTCAGGGATTATCAGTGGCAGTGGGTAATAAACAGTTCTGAAGAAATAATATATTCAAATTCGGATAGTGACATCATCCTTAACGCCGCGGGCATTGACAGGATCAGAAATGCACTGGAGGGCGGATCGGTAGGAAACATTGTCCACAGCGGGGAGATCAATGGCAGGACCAGACGGATAATATCTTCATATTATTCAACACAGCTTCTTCAGAGGGATCTGGCGCTTGTATTCTCGGCACCAACCGGCTACTTCCAGAAATACATAATAAGGAATTCATTTATCATAGTCACGGTCACGCTGCTGCTTTTCCTTTCAGTTCTTTACTTCCTGGTCCGCCGGATTCGCAAGCTTGAGACGGGGAAAAAGAATTATGAGGAATCTGAAGCCACACTTCTGAAACTCATTGAAAATATTCCGGCAGGCATTGTGGTGTATAACGGCAAAAGGGAAATCCTTATTGCCAACGCCATGGCTGCCAGGCAATATTCATACGGATCTGCTGCCGAAATGACCGGACGGATCCATCCGGAAACATCCCTGACGGCTGCCGGTGAATATTTTGCAAGAAATCCTGCTGCCGGTATCGACCGGGCTTACTACGATATATTTCCCCATGACTCCGGTGCCAGAATATTTCTGAAACATACTGTTCCTCTTGATTTTTATGGTGAAAAGGCCTTTCTGGACATTTTCACCGATGTAAGTGAACTGGAGCATTCCAGGACGGGTGAAGCAAAGGCAAACAAGGCAAAGTCGGAATTCCTGGCAAGGCTGAGTTATGAGATCCGCACGCCTCTGACCGGAATTATCGGCATGACTGATCTTCTGAATACGGAAAAGCTCAGTGATGAGCTGAGGGAAACGACTGATGTTCTACGGAGTTCGGCAGACGACCTGATGAAGGTAAGGGAAGATATTCTGGATTTTTCCAGGATTGAGACGGGTAATCTGGTTCTGGAGGAAATTCCCTTTGACCTGCGTTCAGTAATTGTTCATTCTGCTGATCCGGTGATGGAGATACTTATACGGAGAAACATCAGCTTCACCACGGATGTTGATCCCGCTGCCCCGGTCAGCATTATTTCTGACCCCTACAGGTTCCGGCAGATTCTTACAAACCTTCTGATGCATTCCGCCGGAAACACATTTGAGGGCCGGATCCATCTCAGCTGCAGGATGCTGGAAAATGAAAAGGGTAATGTAAAACTGGAATTTGATCTTAAGGATACGGGAAAGGCCTTTGATCAGGAAACACTGAATAAAATATTCGGCGAAGTAGTAAATATTGAATCCAAAATTCTGACCAGCAGTGATGAAACGGGATTCGCTCCTGTGATGGCTGCCCAGCTTATCAGGCTCATGGGCGGTGAAATTACGGTTACTAGCCCTTCAGGCCTTTCGGGTGGATCGGGTACGGCAATACACTTTACCCTCAGGGTGTATTCCGATGACAGGCCGGTGAAGGAAACGGATGTCAGCAACATCACTTCCTTCAGCGGGATAAGGACTCTTGTAATCACTGATCCTGCTGCAGGGGATGAGGACATCCTTGACCTTCTGCATAAACTACGCCTGAACATATCTATTACCAACTTTCAGAAATCAACAGCAGGGCAGATTAAAGCCAATCTTGAATCCGGCGACGATAAATATAATCTGATCATTATTTTGAATGACAGGGAATTCGATGCTTTTGAAGTTGTTTCGGCACTCTGGGACCATGGTCTTCATGAAAAGCTGATCCTGATGATGATAAGCAATCATGAAAGGAAGGGTGATTTTCTTAAATCCATTTTGCTGGCTGTCGATCACTATTTTGTAATGCCGGCCGATCTCTCCGGACTGGCAGAGGCACTCAGAAGGAGTTTCCCCCTGGTTGAAAAAGGAGCCGGATCAGACGGTGATGTGAAATTAAGGGAAAACATCTCTGCTCTGGTTGTTGAGGATAATAAGCTGAATCAGAGAGTCATTGCCAGAATGCTGGAAAAGCTTGGATGTTCGCTTGAATTGGCTGCAGACGGGCATGAAGGGATAAGTAAAGCGGAAGAGAAAAAATACGATATAATTTTTATGGATCTTCTTCTTCCGGGAATTGACGGCCTTGAATCGGCCGGCCGGATTATGGAAAAAAATCCTGAAAGCCTGATCGTTGCCCTGACAGCAGACAACATGCCCGAAACGCGGGCCAGGGCTTTATTGTCAGGTATAAGGGAATTCATATCCAAACCGGTAAGGATGGAGGATCTGAAAAAACTTCTGGTCAGGTATTTCGGGAACGGGATCCCTGCGGGATGATTTCCGGTTCATCCACCCACTTGTAGACTTTGTCGGAAGTCCGGAGATATTCATTTATTTTCACAGAGCAGTATGATCCCTTCGGTGCCAGGTCGGTTCTGGTATAATCAACCCTTATTTCCCCTGCCGTGTATTCAACGACACCTGTTGTTGGACCGGTTATCAGCAGCAGGTCACCGCTTCTGAGATCGCCGTTTTCAAGTTTTATTTCCGCAACCCGCGGTCTGGTGAAATAGTTGGTGATTCTGCCCAGGTACACTTTTCGCCTGGTGGCAGCTGATCCGTAACGGCTATGCCATTCCCCGGCCTTTTGTCCCAGGTAGTAGCCATCCCAGAAACCCCTGTTGAAAACCGTGGAGAGCCTTTTTTTCCAGTCATTTATTTTCTCAGGGGAATAGTTTCCGCCGATAACCGCCTTTACCGCCTCATCGTAGCATTCCGTTACAGTTTTTACATATTCCGGTGAGCGTGCCCGACCCTCAATCTTAAGCACCCTTACGCCGGCATCCAGCATTCTGTCAAGGAAGCCTATTGTACACAAGTCCTTGGGAGACATTATGTATTCATTGTCTATCTCAAGTTCATATCCTGTTTCCCTGTCCGTTACAATGTATGACCTGCGGCATGTCTGGTAACAGCTTCCCCTGTTGGCTGATGTATTGTTTTCATGAAGGCTCATGTAGCATTTTCCCGAAACAGCCATGCACAGGGCTCCGTGGACGAACATTTCAATCTTTACCTGCTTCCCTCCGGGTCCGCATATGTTTTCCCGCCTTATTGCCTCATGAATCATTTTTACCTTTTCAAGGTCAAGTTCCCTTGCCAGTACGGCAACATCCCCGTATTTGGCGTAAAACTTCAGTGCGGAGGTATTCGAGATATTGAGCTGGGTTGACAGGTGAACGGGAAAGCCCTGCCTGAAGGCATATTCTATAACCGACATGTCGGAGGCTATCACCCCGTCAACACCGCTTTCAGCAGCAGCATCAACCATCCTTTCCATTTCCTCCCTTTCACTGTCATAAATGACAGAATTGAGAGTGATATAGCTTTTCATGCCGTTTTCCCTGCATATTGAAGCAATCCTGGCGAGATCGCCGGATCCGAAGTTGAATGAAGACTTTGACCTCATGTTTAGTCCTCCCGCACCGAAATATACCGAGTCGGCACCTGCCTGTACGGCTGCCATGAGCGATTCCCAGGAACCAGCAGGCGCTGTTATTTCAATATCACTCCTTTTCATCTTGTCTGCTGAAAAACCATAAACAGCATTTTACTGAAGAAATGCAATCCGCAGATAAGCTTCATTTGATTAAAACACTGCTGACGGTTATCTGTTCAATACAATTCTAATTGAGGAACCAATGCCGGGTTCAGAATGCCTCACATAAATCCTTCCGTCGTGAAACTCCTCAATTATCCTTTTGGTAAGCGAGAGGCCGAGTCCCCACCCCCTTTGCTTTGTTGTGTAACCCGGACTGAATATCTTCTTGAACACCCTTTTGGGAATTCCCTTACCCGTGTCGCTTATGTCAATAACAACACTGGCATCGTTTTCGGATATACGGTATGTGATGATGCCGCTGCCTTCCATTGCATCTATTGAATTTCTTGAGATATTCTCAATAACCCATTCGAAAAGAGGACTATTAAGAGGAAGAATAACACTTGTTGAAGGATCCGAATCAAAAACAAAGCTCACCTTGGAAGAGGTGCGGGATTTCAGGTATTCGATGGTACGGAGGATTATGGCGGTAAGGTTCTCATCCTTCAGGGAAGGGCGGGATCCGATTCCGGAGAACCGGCCGGTAATTTTTTCCAGTCTTTCCACATCCAGTGCAATTTCCCTTGATATGGGCAGGTCCGGATGGTCCTGCTGAAGTATCTCAACCCAGCCTGCCAGGGAGGAAACCGGTGTCCCGAGCTGATGTGCCGTTTCTTTCGACATGCTCACCCACACCTGATTGTATTCCGCCTTTCTTGAGGCCCGGAATGCAAGAAATGCCACCAGGATGAAAAGTATTATAATCCCCGTCTGAATATAGGGATAGTAGGTAAGCTGTGTAAGTATAATGCTGTCCTTATAGTATATACGGTTTATATGACCGTCGCCCAGATCGATTTCAATGGGACTGTTCTTCCTGCGTATTTTATTGAGCTGGGAACCGAGATAATCCCTGTCGCGCAGTTTCTTTTCGTCAAAATTGCCGGAACTTATTATGCTGTCTGCCTCATCTGTGAGAATTACCGGAATGGTTATATTGTTCTCAATTATCGAGGAAAGGAATTCAATATCCTGACCGGTATCGGCAATAGTTATCAGAATTGTTGCCTCAGCCCACAGTTCCGCCTTTTTTCTCTCTTCATTCTTCAGTGTCTCAACAAGAAAACGGGTATATATCAGGGATCCTGAACCCGTCAGTATTGCGAACAGGAGAAGGAAAAGCATCCATGGTGTCTTATTACGGTAAGTGTTCAACGGAATTATCTTTTTTTCAGTAAATCCCTCAATCTTAATTCCTGTTTTCCCTGCCGGGATTCTTCAGACCGGATCCTGGCAGTGTCGCCTATGTCTGCCTCTTCCCATGTAACCCTGAATCTGGGCGTTCCGGACCCGGGAGATTTAGCAGGAGCAGCGGTATCATCCCTGTACCGTCCGTATTCCTCATTGAGTATTGTCTTAAGCGACTGTCTTTCCTTCCTGATGTCGTTCTTTATCTGCGTACCCGCAGCCCTGACATCGTAGCTTACCTTTACTTCTCCGGCCCTGTCCTCTATCTTCAGGAGGAGGGAAGTCCTCCCGAGACCATCGTCCCTTATGGCTCCGAATTCATTTGTATTCGGTTTCGGCCGTCTTACCTTCCTGCTGAGAATCTCGGAAAGCAGTATTTTTACATGGTATTCATATTTATTATCGAAACCGTGCCTGCCGTTTACGGAGAGGTCAGCGGCCGACGACCTGACATCCATGGCGGGAATGTAAAGGGAATTGTTACGTATAAAGAAATCGTTTTCGAGTTCTTCAAAACGTATATTTTCAAGTTCCGTAATATCAATAAAATCTGACAGTTTCCTGACCGGTTCAAAATTCAGAAGAGCTCCCTGCTCCAGGATATATTTACCTTCAGCCGTTACTGTTCTTGCCGAGGCCTTAAGTTCAGGGTCCATGGGAATAAGAATTGCAAGGGAACCTGACAGGAGGCCTTCCAGGTTTTCAGACCGGATGAAATTCTGGCCGAAATTATTGAAAACAATAAAAGCCTTTTTTACGTTCACTTTTTCAATGCTGAAACCACCCTTCATTATATAGGATTTATCTGCATTCTGAAGAAAGTAACCATCACCTGAGATAAGACCGTCCAGTGAATTAATATTAAGATTATTAAAATTAACCGTACGGGGCTTGTAGCTCATTTTTCCCGACACATTCCGGGCCCTGAAATCCCTGTATTCCAGATCAGCGATGCTGAAGCCGAAATCAAGAATTACATTGTCAGGAAATGCGAAGGGTTTTTTGTTTTCCTCCTCACTGCCCTGGCCGGTTTTCTCGGGAAAGAATGCATCAAGGGAAATCCTGTCAGAGCTCAGTGATCCCGACGCTGTTAATGTTGCATTTTTACCTGCTGCCCACTGTGGCAGGCCGGTAAAGCTGCCGTTTATTCTCATCCTCTGGCCCATATATGTGAGATCCAGGTCCTTTGCAGTTATATTGCCGGAAAAGAGGATCTGCCCCGTCACGTTTCCAATACGTATCCTGTTATTGTTCAGGTTCATGCCAAAGGAGTTGAATCCAAGTCTTCCTTCATTGATTATGCCAAAGATGTCCGTAAGGCTTAAATTCCTGATCGCGGGTATTTTTCCCTTTGTTCTGATATGCATGTCAACAGATCCTTCAGCTGCGGAAACTGTATTCAGATTAAAGAATTCCGCGATTTCCCCTGCTATGAGCCTGCCCTTCAGTTCAAGGCTGCAGTCGGGTGAAGTGAAGTCGGAAAGGACAAGTGATCCGGTATAATCTGATGATCCGAGTCTGCCCCTGAAGTTGCCGATCTTCAGCGTGCTTGTCCCGGGCGTCATTTCCCGGCCGTTTGTAAAGGACCCGTCAAATGAAACATTTTGAATCCCGGAAGAGGATGGCTTGTAGCTGACATTGCCGTTTTTAAGGGAAAAGGCGATGTTTATGCCCGGATTGACGGTTCTTGAGACCTTTCCCCTGATTGTGCCGTCCAGTGCCAGCATTCCGCGCGGATTATATTCCTTTGCCTTTTCCAGGAATCTGTCCGGCAGATATGCTTTCAGACCCGCAATATCAATATTTTCCCCTTTCACCGAGATATCCAGAAGATTGTCAGCAGAAACAAATCCGTCCATGATGAATTCATTATCATCGAAAACAAAACTGCTCTTTTCAAATCTGATTCCTTCATCAGACTTGTTCAGAATCACATTTACCCTGGAACTGATGTTTTTACTGATCCTGAAATCATAAAGGGAAAACAGGTCAATCTTCAGATCGCCTTTGCCGGTGAAGTCGATATTGTTACCCGTGATCCTGCTTCTTATCCTGCCGTTTTCCATGATACCTGAGATAATCAGCTTTGTTGCGCGGTTGTCATAGATGGTTTCCACATTGCTGAGGTTGATACCGTCGAGATTGATGACAAGTTCATTGCCCTGCGTGGCCTGGTTTAGGGACCTTATCTCATAATTAACCATTCCGGAAGTGTCGGTCAGTATTTTCAGCCGTGCGTTCCTGACGCGGATCCTTTCGATATTGTAGTAGCCGTTGATGATATTCCTGATCCTGAATTCCATTTTTACGGAACCTGCTGCCAGCAGGGTGTCGGTATCTGTTCTGCCGAAGCATTTCCTGTCAAATCCCGGTGAAGAACGGACCACTACATTTTTCAGGTCAAGGGAGGCCTTCGGGAATCTTCTGATGAAGGACAGTCTGACCGAGCCCGTTTCAAATTTGGTTGAAATATTGTTGCTCAGCGACATGAGTATGATATCCGCAACCTTGTCCTGTACCAGCATTGCAGCCACAAACATTACTGCCATGATCCTTGAAATGACAAAAGCAAGAGGCCTGAGTATTTTTGACACTAACTTCATTCGCCTGCCGGAAAAATGATTTGTATCCGGATAACGGTGGACAAAGTTAATTTATTTGCGCGAATCTTTGTATTATCTGCTTTTGAGCAGCCATGAGAAATCATCACTGTCCCCGAGTTCAACAGCGCTGATTCCCTTTTTGAATATCCTGGCTTTACGCGGACCGATAAGGCGAATGCTTCCGTCACTGATTTCCAGCATGGTCCCTTCGCGTAATCCTACAACATAAACATCCGGATTCATTTCAATGAATTCGGTTATTCTTTGTTCCCGTGTTTCTCCGGCATGCCCTTCCGGACTGAAGTCAAGATAATGCGGATTTATCTGAAAGGGAACAAGGTTGAATGATCTGAAGGAAGGAGGCCTTGTTACCGGCATGTCGTTCGTTGTCATTATGGTGGGACATGCCACGTTGGCACCGGCACTCCAGCCGATATAGGGTGTACCTCCCCTGACTTTCTCCCTGACAGGTACGGTAAGCTTGTTTTCCCTGATATTTTTCAGGAGTTTCCAGGTGTTTCCGCCGCCGACGGCTATGGCTTCCGCTTCCATGACTGCCTTTACCGGATCCGGGAAATGATGAACGGAGGTGATCCGGTGACCGATCTCACGAAACCTTTCCGCTACTTTTTCTTCATAGAGGTCATATGAAAATGTTACCGCAGCATAGGGGATAAAAAGTACATCAAGGGCCCGGGGGCCAAGGAATTCGCGGATGTTGTGCCTCGGATAGGAGAGATATGCCTCTCCGGGGTTGGTTGAATTGCTTATCAGTAAAAGATTCATCCGGACAGATATTTTGACTGTGCAAAGATAGCATATCTGTACGGCTTGTCAGGCTTAATCTATAGTAAAAGAAATCCCGACCTCGAAGGGATAGAGATCAACCCCTCCGGGGCTTTTCCCGGTTTGAAACAACGGCATGAAATAGGAAGTCCCGAATACCTGGAAATTTCCGAACCCTATACGCAGGGTTGCCCCGTATCTCAGCATGTTCAGGCTGAAATCATCTTCTGACCTGACCTTGTCGCCATTGTCAAAAACCATTTTGGAATATGAATACAGTTTCACCGCGCCTATCGGTCCGGCTGCTATGCTGAGCTGACTGTAGTTGGCAGGGATCTGGACTTCCAGTAAAAGCGGCAGGGTCAGGTAAAGTGTTGAGAATTTGGATCTTTTCAGTAAAAGCTCAGGATCGTACTTTTCTATTTCCCCGTTTTCCAGTTTTATAATATTGTTATTTCCGTCAAACCTGTAGTTGTTCCAGTTTATACCGAGACCGGTTACAAAACCGATTCTCCTGGTCAGCCCCAGGCTTGTCTGCGCCACGTTTGCATTGAAAAAGCGGGATTTTCCCGAATGTAGCGACATGTAGTCGATATTTTCCGGAAGGTTTAAACTGTTGCCGGGTGTCAGGTAATTGTTGAATCCGGCTTCCACTCCTGCCCAGTGTCCTCTGAAACGCAATCTGCGGGTACGTCCCTCATCGCGCATGTTATCCCGTCCGCCGCCGGTGAAAAGGGCTTCCTCATCATTCTTTCCGTCCCTGCGGTAATCATCAAAGCAGATCCTGCGTTCACCTGCCTCCAGGGATTCGAGTATGGTCACACCCCTGTTCCCCACCCTGATTCTGAGGGCCTCGCGGTCATCCTCAATTCTTATCAGGTCCTTGCCCAGTATCAGTCTTGCGGCATCACTGCTGTCACTGGCTGCAGTCTTTTTCAGACCGCTGTCCCTGGCCGATGAAGTGTTCTGCCCGAATCCCTGTACCAGGAAGACTATGGCAGGAAGTATCATTATTAATTTTTTCATTTTGGTAAAAGCAGTTTTCATGATTGTAGGAGTTTGGCTGTACAGATGGGACGTAATGCTGTTTTAAAAGTTACTGCAATGATTCGTCTTTTTTCAGAGGGGCGTTGAATTTCACAAGTCTTGAACTGAAATAAAGTGATTTCAAATCTCCCTGTGAGTCAGTAATGCCGGTGAGTGACATTTCCAGCCCGAACAGACGGCTTATGCCGTTAATTCCGGCTGATGCGATTTCATATGTTCTGACGGGAGCATCGCTTCCGCTGTCATCCCGCAGGATTTTTTCACGGAAGGTTCTTGCAATGAGTCTGCTCAGGGTATTCCTGCCGTCATATGGCGGTTCACGGTAAGGCACGGAAACTGCCATGAGGCTGCTGGTCTCAGGTTTCTGTGCAAACCTGATGCTGAATGCCGGGATATCATTTATCCTCATAATGCCCGCCGGCAACTGACCTTCCGGCCGCAAAGGCTGCTGCTGCTGCTGCTGTATTGCCGGCTCTTTTACATGCTGTTCAGGCTTCGTCCGCCCTTCTCCTGTCCTGCTTTCCGCGGAACTGATAAAGCCCTGGATATCTGCATCAGGCCCTTCATTCATGATTATCCTGCCGGATACACCGGTCTGGCTGTTAACTTCAGATACGGCTTTCCCGGTTTTCATTTCTGGTTCTGAAATCAGGTCAGGCTGAATGAGCCGTGCCGTTTCAGGAATATTTTTCTTTTCCGATATAATTCTTGAGATAAAAACTGAACTCATTACAAGTATGGCGACTGAGGCTGCTGCACTTAATCCGACCCAGGAAATTTTCAGAATCCTGCCGGCCATTGTTTGTTTCTTCAGGCGCCTTTTGAAATTGTACCGGCTGTCCGGGGGACTGAGCTTTATTTTTCTGACTGATTCGGAAAGAAGGCGGAGTTCAGGATTTTTGGCCAGGCAAATATTCAGTTCCTCAATCTGTTCAGAAGAGAGGTCGTTTTCAAGATATGCGGCAGAAAGATATTCAACCTGGGAGGGAGTAAAATCTTCAGGGCTTTTTTTAAGAAGATCCTTGCGGGGGAAGGATATACTTCCGGGTTCGACTGAGGTTAACAGCAGGGATTCTGCTTCTTCCTTCAGATCAGGATTGTCTGCAAGGAAATCCTCAAGCTGCTTTTTCCGGTCACTGTCCGGATTTCCTGCAAGCCAGTCGGCAATCCATATTTCATAGTCTGATCTGTCGGGCTGCATGCTTACTTATAATACGGTTTCAATCTTTCCGATAAAATTTTTCAGGGCGATTCTTCCCCTGTAAATATTTATTTTGACCTGGGCTTCACTCATGCCCGTTATCTCGCCTATTTCCCTGTAGGAATAACCCTCATAATCGCGCAGCAGGATTACGGATCTCTGATTGTCTGGCAGCCGTGTCAGGGCAGCATGAAGAATGGCGTTGAGATCACTGTACTGGGACTCATGAACAAGTTCCGCCGTGTGTTTTTCTTCAAGCACTGTCATTCTTCGTTCTTTCCGGATAATGTCGATCATTCCGTTGTATGCGGTTGAGAAAAGCCAGGATTTCACTACGGCATAATCGAGCGTTGTTACATTTCTCCACAGTTTTTCATAAGTGTCCTGAACGATATCCCCTGCCCGTTCTTCATCCCCTATATCAGCAAGGATAAAGCGATACAGGGAATCGGAATATTCATCAACGGCTCTGTTAAATTCCTTTACGGTCATAATCGGGATTACCTTGTAAAGACGTATAAAATTGCTGAAAGTTACAGGAAAAAATAATTTCACGCCGGCTGCATCCGGCCGGTTTCCCGTAACAATCCCGCCAGGCCGTGCATCACGGCTCAGGACGGGTATATATAGAAGGATTTGGCGCCGGTTAAGGCGGATTAAAGGGGTTTATACACCCTCACCCAGTCAATTTCCATTGAAGTGATGCTGTTGATGGCCTTGTCCAGTCCTCCGGAAAACAGCAGATACATCGGTTCCCGGGGAACATCGGTGGTGCAGGTGAATGCAACAGTGCCGTTAATCTTCCATACAAGCTTGTCCGGGGTCCATTCAAGGGTATATATATAGAAATCCTTAGCGTATCTGGAAGCGACTGAGGCCCTGAATTTATTAGCTGCGGACGGGAAATAGTCCATCAGCACTTTCCCGTCTGATGTGCGGCAAACATCGATATGCGGGGTTATTTTATCGGCCAGCATCCAGAATGCATTCTTTGCTGCCGGGTTGCCCAGCCTGACCTTGGCTGAAAAAATGCCGTACTGATGGCGGAAGCTTTTTCCGGTATTGACTATGCCGGAAGTATAACTGAATTCATTCGGTCTGAAACCGTCTTTCGGAGTCCATAATTTCCCCTGGTATTTCTGGGGCTTTGTGATGATCTTCAGAAGGCTGTTCCGGACCTCGAAGTTTTCCTTCTCGGTATATGCCTGAAGGTCTCCTTCAACCGAATACCTCTCATGAAGGAGTTTGTCGCCCCAGTAGTAATTTGTGAGCCACTTGGTGGTATCAAGCCTGTCTCCGTCAAATTCATCACAGAAAATAAGCTCCCTGTTTTTGATCAGGTCGAATTTGTCGGAATCCTTTACCCTGAAATACCATACAATGTCTTCATTCTTCTTCAGGGAATTGAACTCCTGAATGTTTTTAAACATTTCCGTTTTTTCAAATCTCTTCTTATCGAGATAGTAGTTCTTTTTTTCCCTGAACCCGGCACTGGCCACATAATCCTTAAGTTCATTGTACCTGGCCAGTTTCTGTGATCCGTCAATATTCCTGTAAGTGGCATATTCCCTTGAATCCCTGAACTTATAGAAGTCCTTTATTTCAGAACTGCTTTTGAGTCTCCTGTATTCAAGAAGCTTTTTGTATTCCTCCGTATCTTTGAATGTGAAGGGCTTCATCTTCTTTTTTGCAAGGAATTCAGAGCTGTTTATAAAAGCCTTGAGTTCTTCAAATTTTTCAACAGCAGCTGATTTTGTTGCTTCTCCCTTTGAAGCAGCCTTGTAATAGGATCTGATTTCAGGATCCTTTTTCAGGTTTTTATATTCCCGGAGCTTCAGGTATTCCTCAGTATCCCTGAAAGTAAGGGGCTTCATTTTCTGTTTCTGCTTGAATTCAAAGGAATTGATGTATTCCTGAAGGGATTCATAATCCCTGATCGCCGCAGACCCGTCCATCTCCCGGAACTTTTTCAGCGCACTTCCCGCGGCAGTTTTGAAATAAAGCACAATGTCCCTGGATTTCTGAAGGGAAAGAAACTCTTTCTCCCGGGCATATTCTTCGGAATTCTTGTACTGAAGTGATTCTATTTCCTTTTTCTTCCGCTGGAAATCCGGCGAATTGATAAGATCGTTCAGTTTATTGTATCGGGCGAGGAGTTCGGAATCAGTAAAGGCCCTTAGTTTTTCATATTCATCAGTTAAGGCCTTTTCGTTTAGTTCCAGTTTTGTCGTAGAGGGAATTAATCCGAGTATAAGCTTCAGACTTGCCATTGGTTAATCATTTTAGATACAGCGTATAAAGATAGAAATCTTTTCTTAATAATTTAAGAACCTGTATTCAAATATCAGATTTCTGGTTTAACGGAAGATATGCGGTGAATGTTGCAGGAGACTGCATAATAATCGGACAGGGCGGATAATTAAAATTTGCTTCCGGGCGGTTTTCATTTTATCTTTAGCAGAATCGTTCCGTTCACGGAACGGTTTTTTGAAACATTGATACTGACTGAATGTTCAGTCATAAGAAAAACGAAAAAAGGAAATGACCTTGAATGAATATTCTGTCATAAGGAAAACGAAACAGGAAATAGTCTTGAATGAATGTTCAGTCATAGTTAAAAATAATTGATAATAAAAATAATATAAATTGAATAAACGTTCAGTCAAAGAATTATGGCGCCAAAATCACCACAACAGCTTAAGGAGATAAGAGAGGAGAAAAAGGCAGTAATAATGGATTCAGCACTGTTGCTTTTTGCCGGCCGGGGATTTCATGCAACCACAATAGGTGATATTGCCGAAGGGGCTGATATATCAAAGGGACTTATGTATAATTACTTTGATGGAAAGGAGGATCTTCTGGCAGAAATAATCAGGACATCACTGGCCGGGATATCCCGCTCGCTTGATGCTGATATTCCTTACATAAGCCATGACAGGCCGTTATCCCCGGATGAATTTGGCCTGATAGTCCGCAGGCTTGGCCGGCTGGTCAGGGAAAAAAGCACATTCCTGAAACTTCTTTTCCAGGTTTTTATGCAGCCTTTGGTGAGAGAGCAGCTTTCCGGTATTTTCAGGGAAGGCAGTCCGGCCGGCAGGGAGGGGGAAGAATCCGGGGAAACTGTCTTCCTGTCCCGGCTGATGAAGAGCATCAGGGGGTATTTTGAAAGGAAAAGGGCATTGCCGGGGGATGAACATGATCCGGGGATGAGTACGGAAATGTTCCTTCTCACTATGAAGGGATTTGCACTGACTTACGTTTTTATGGATCCGGAAAATTTCGACAGTGATTCTTTTGAAAAGGCAGTTGATGAAATAATAGATCTTTATAAATAATCCCTGCACATCCGGCCCGGACAGAACGCAAAGTGTAAGTTGAATCAGTAGAAACGACGTTAAAAGAAAGAAAAATGGGAAAACTTATCAGGCTGATATTCCTGTTGATCCTGTTCCCGGGCGGTAATATTATCCTTTCTGCCCAGTCTCTTACTGCAAAGGAAGTGGTCAGACGGGCTGAAGAGAAATTCAGAGGAGAGAAAAGCAGTTATGCTGAAATGTCACTGAAGGTGATCAGACCTGAATGGCAGAGAACGATAGAGTTCAAAACCTGGGCCATGGGAAGCGGGTTTGCAATTTCACTCATTACTTCTCCGCCCAGGGAAGCAGGGCAGTCTTTTCTGAAAAGAGGTTCTGAAATGTGGAGCTGGAACCCTTCCATCAGCAGAATAATAAAACTTCCTCCTTCAATGCTTTCGCAGGGCTGGATGGGATCTGACTATACCCATGACGATATCCTGAAGGAAACGTCGGCTGTAAATGATTACAGTCATGAAATCACGGGAGAGGAGGAGATTGAAGGACGGATGTGTTATAAAATAGAAATGACCGCACTCGAAAAAGCTTCGGTAATATGGGGAAAACAGGTAAGATGGATTGACAGGCAGGATTTTCTGGTGTTAAAGGCAGAATTATATGATGAAGACGGTTACCTTGTAAGAACGGAAACGTGTTCTGATATCAGGATCATGGACGGGAGAAGCATTACTTCAAAAATTGAGCTGGTTCCTGAAGACGAACCACGGAACAAAACAGTACTTGAGATCAGGAAAATCAGATTCAATATTCCTGTGGAGGAAAGCTTTTTTTCCCAGCAGAACATGAAAAGGCTGCATTGATCTGCAGCAAAACGGATATGTGATTTTTTTAATCAGGACTATCCCTATGAACGGGGAATTCAGGATGGCATGGAGGAATCTGTGGAGGAACAGGCGGCGGACCATATTGACCGCAGCATCGGTTTCCTTTGCGGTGTTCTTTGCACTTGTCATGAGATCCATACAGCTTGGCTCCTATGATCATATGATCAATAATTTCATAGGGTCATTTACTGGCTACCTGCAGGTTCAGCATGTTAAGTATCTGGATAACCCCATAATTGATAATTCATTCAACTATGATACCTCACTTATTGCTGCAATTTCCTCGCTTGATAATGTTGTTTCCGTTACATCCCATCTCGAAACTTTTACACTGGCTTCAGGCGGCACACAGACGAAAGGTGTGGCTGTTATTGCCATTGATCCTGAACGGGAAAAGTATTTTTCCGATCCTGAAGGGAAACTTGTAAAGTACAGGATAAGTGATGAATCAGTCAGGAAACTGCAGGATGAGGGTTTGATCCCGGAAAAAGTACTGGACATTCTCAGAAAGAATGCTGACAGATCCTATTCATCTTTAAAACGGCTTGAACTTGAACTCGGGCTGGACGAGGAGGAAACGACACTTTTCATGCCGGAAATACTTAAGCATACCGGATTTGCCAATGGCTACCTTACAGATGATGATGACGGAGTCCTGGTTTCAGACCGGCTATCGGCCTTCCTGAATATAAGCATCGGTGATTCGGTAATACTGATGGGACAGGGATATCATGGTGTTTCGGCAACCGGAATTTTTCCTGTACGCGGGATTATTAAAATACCTGCACCTGACATAGATAACAAATTAATCATTATGACAATACCGGCTGCCCAGGTACTATTTGACGCTGAAGGCAAAATAAGCTCGCTTGTCATTAATCTCACAGACCGGTCGGAACGCACAATCAGGCATACAAGAAACAGGATCAATTCCTTTCTTCATGACAGGAATATCACGACCAGGACATGGTATGAACTAAACCCCGTATTGTACCAGCAGATAAAGGGTGACAGTCAGGGCTCACTGCTTATTCTGGCTGTCCTGTATTTCATTATTTTCTTCGGCATCTACGGGACTGTGCTCATGATGGTATCGGAAAGGAGAAAGGAATTCGGTGTTCTCGTAGCCATAGGGATGCAGAAGGGAAAACTCAGGAGAGTAGTTTCAATTGAAATGACACTGCTTGGTGTTGTTGGCCTGCTGGCCGGAATGCTTGCCAGTCTGCCGCTCGTGATTTATCTTAATAATTACCCGCTTTTTCTCACGGGAGAGCTGGGAAACATGATGGAAGGATGGGGATGGGATGCCATAATAGCAACTGCCCTGCCGGGTTCCTATTATTGCTGGCAGGCTTTGATTGTCATGATAATGGTGTTACTGGCCGCCATATATCCCCTGAGGAAAATAAGAAAATTAAAGGAAATTGAAGCACTTAAAGGTTAAAACCGGACACTTGATGATATGGTCAATAGCATGGAAGAATGTATGGCGCAACAGGAAAAGAAGCCTTGTTGTAATAGTGGCCGTAAGCCTGGGTATTACCGGAGGAGTATTTCTTTTCGGCTTTGTTGAAGGCTGGAGCCGGCAGCGCATGGATAATGCCATTTATAATGAAGTATCCCATATTCAGATTCATAACAGTGAATACCGGAAAAATGAAGAAATAGGTCTGACTGTGCAAAACCTCAACGGATTAAGCCGGAGCATTGATACACTGAGGGAGCTTTCCGCCTGGACCAAAAGGACAAAAATAATTGCAATGCTTGAAACCCCGTGGGGGAATACAGGACTGAAACTGTATGGTATCAATCCGGAAAAAGAAAAACGGATCAGCCGGATACATAATATGATTGTCCGGGATGGTGGCAGATATATTGACAAAAAAAATCCCTCTGATATTCTTATCAGTGACAAAACTGCTGATATGCTCAAACTAAAGCATTATATTATCAGTGACACTGTTATCGCGAAACTGACAGGGGGAAAAATTCCTGAAAGGATTATTGAAAAGCTGGAAAGGCTAAAAAACATACGGTACAGGTCATCCGGGGATTTCAACGAGGCATTGATTGCGGAAATGGGAAAAAAGGAAACGGAGTCCTTCGGCCCTGTCATTTCTGAATTGTCGCGAAGTTACAGGATCAGAAGCAGGATACAGGTTACAATATCAGATCTTGGAGGTAATCCTGTTCACGGAATATTTCGGGTATGTGGTGTGTACCGGACGGCCAACACAGGTTTTGACCAGACAACGGCTTTTGTAAATGAGGATGAGCTTGTGAAACTCTATGGCGGAAAAGAAATTCTTACCCATGAAATAGCAATTTTGCTGAATAATACTGATGAGTCCGGCATGGTCAGGGACAAACTGAACCGGATTGCCGGAAACAATTCAGTCAGTACCTGGAGGGAACTGGCCCCCGATGCAGCCTTGCTGAATGATTTCATGATTGTGTATTATTTTATTTTTATCGGAATTATAATGCTTGCCCTGGCTTTCGGTATTATAAACACGATGCTGATGGCGGTTCTTGAAAGGACCAGGGAACTGGGCATGCTTATGGCCATAGGAATGAACCGCCGGAGAGTCTTTGCAATGATCATGCTTGAAACCGTTTTTCTGACCTTTACCGGAGCGATTGCAGGAATGTTATCCGGATGGGTGATAACGGGAATACTGGGGAAAACCGGCATTTATCTGTCCGGATGGGCCGAAGGATTTGAGGCCCTGGGATTTGCCTCAAGGGTATATCCGGTTGTCACCATTGACTTTATCATGTTCACCTCACTAATGGTAACAGCCACGGCAATATTAGCTTCTGTATGGCCGGCCCGCAAGGCCCTGAAATTAATTCCGGCTGATGCTCTGAGTACAAAATAGCAACAATGCAAAAAGAAACAGGCCATGAAAGTACTTGAACTGAAGAATGTGAATAAAATATATAATTCAGCAGAGATCAAAGTCCATGCGGTAAATGATGTGACTTTGGAATTTGAAGAGGCTGAATTTGCTGCTATCGTCGGCCCGTCCGGATCGGGCAAGACAACACTTCTGAACATGATCGGCGGACTTGACATGCCGACATCCGGTGAAATTATTATCGGGGGTGTTGATCTTTCAAGGCTCAGGCCGTCGGAACTGATCGATTTCAGACTGAACAACATAGGATTTGTGTTCCAGTCATTCAACCTTATTCCCGTTCTTACGGCAAAAGAGAATGTTGAATTCATTATGGCACTTCAGAAATGGCCGGCAGATAAAAGGGAGGAACGGACTCTTGAATTGCTGAGGGCCGTGGGTCTGGAAGAAAGGATTAACAGCCGCCCCTCAAAACTGTCAGGCGGACAGCAGCAGAGGGTTGCGGTGGCCAGGGCCCTTGCATCCCGACCGAAGTTTGTACTGGCCGATGAACCAACTGCCAATCTCGATTCAAAGGCTGCGGCAATACTGCTTGAGATAATGGAAAAGCTGAACCGGGATGAGAAAATAACATTTATCTTTTCAACCCATGATCCGAGGGTGATGAAAATGGCCCGCAGGGTGATCACCCTGGAAGACGGAAAGGTCATTTCCGATGAAGGGAAGGAATAAAATCTCTTTTTTTCATGACGAGAATAAAAATACTGTTACAGCTTTCCCTGTTATTCATTTCCGTTCCGGCCTTTAACCAGGAAGATGGAAAGAAGATTGCAATAAGCGGTTATCTGAGCTCCGTGCAGAGTGTGATGTTTGATACTCTGAAAGGCCCCTTCGTCAATGACTATATTTTACATAACCGCCTCAATTTCAAAAGCTGGCTGAATGATCACATAACGTTTGCGGCGGAATTCCGGAACAGGCTGTTCACGGGTGATATGGCAAAGGCCGGGAAAACCTATGCCGTTCTGACAGGAAGTGATGATGGCTTTGTGGATATGTCCTGGAATCTGATTTCCGGAAAATCTTTCTTTTTTAATACAACAATTGACAGGCTGTGGGTGGATATCAGCTATGAAAAATTCCAGGTCTGTGCAGGAAGACAGAGAATAAACTGGGGGCAGGCACTGGTATGGAATCCCAATGATATTTTCAATACTTATTCCTTTTTCGATGTTGACTATATTGAAAGACCGGGCTGTGATGCGGTCCGCCTTCAGTATTATCCCTCATGGTCATCCGCGCTTGAACTGGCTGTCAGTGCCGGCAGTGAGAAGGACATCACTGCTGCAGGCCTGTTCCGCTTCAGCAGGTGGGGATATGATATACAGTTCCTTGCGGGGTATTCAAACTCCTCGGATATTGTTGCCGGCGCAGGATGGTCGGGGCCGGCCGGATCATTCTCATTCAGGGGGGAAACTACCTGGTTCCGGCCTGCGGAATCATTCCTGAACTCCAGGGGCACGATTCTGGTAACCGCCGGTGTTGACAGGATATTCAGCGATAATTCGGTGGTTCAGCTTCAGATGATGTATTGCAATGACCCGCAGGGTCCGGGGACCCTGACAAAGCTGCTTGCATCCGGCCTGTCAGCCCGGAATCTGGCTTTTTCGAAATTTACCCTTTTCGGGCAGTGTGTGCTTGCTGCAACACCTCTACTGAACACCGGGCTGTCATCGATGTGGTTTCCTGATCTGAAAGGTTTCTTTGCCGGACCTTCTCTCGAATGGTCCATGGCCCAGAATGTCGACTTTTCCTTCATCTGGCAGCACTTCAACGGGAAAACGGATGAGCTGCGGTCAAGAATAAACCTGATGTTTCTGAAATTCAGGTACAGTTTCTAGAATTTTCCTACTTTTACCGCCATAAAAAAATTATCAATGGCACTGGTTCATGAATTCGAACGAAGCGGCAACTGGCTTTTCAGAAGAAGAAGCTGGCTCCCTCTGTTTCTTGTTGCTGCCGGCATCCTGATACTCTGGGGCGGAAACAGGCAGGCAGGCTCCTTTAATCTCCGCGATGAGATGGTTTTTCTCGCAATAAGCCTTACTGGAGAGATAATCAGGATACTTACAGTGGGCTTTGCACCACAGGGAACATCCGGAAGAAACACTTCTGCCGGACAGGTTGCATGGGAGCTGAATGAGACCGGTGCTTATTCACTGGTAAGACATCCCCTTTATGCCGGAAACTTTCTCATGTGGCTCGGACCGGTGCTTTTTCTGAGGTCTGCCTGGTTTACCGTGATATTTATTCTGGTATACTGGCTTTATTATGAGAGGATAATGTTTGCCGAGGAACAGTTTCTCAGACGGAAATTCGGGGAGAAATATGATGAATATTCTTCGAAAGTATATCCAATTATTCCGTTTAAATTTAATTTCCTTCCCCCGGCACTTCCCTTTTCTCTCAGGAATGTACTGAAAAGGGAATATCACAGCTTTGTCAATATCTTCCTGATTTTTGCAGCCCTTGATATTTCCAGGAATTACTTCCTTACCGGAAGGCTGTTTATTACCGATATCTGGATATGGCTCACATGCGGAGCCGGAATTATCTGGCTGATAATCCGGCTCATCCATAAATTCACGGACTGGCTTGAGGTTGAAGGCCGTTGAAAACCACGCCTTTGCCTGTGCCGCTTATTCCCTTGCTCCTGTGAATATCATGATATAATAGAGCAATGTTGCCAGTGAGCCCACTGCAGCTATAACATAGGTCATAGCCGCCCATTTCAGGGCATCCCGGGCCCTTGCCTGGTTCTCATGTGAGGTAACCCCTGTACCTGAAAGCCATACAAGGGCTCTCTGACTTGCATTGAATTCTACGGGCAGCGTTATAAAGCTGAAAAGGGTTGTCAGGGCGAACAGGACAATGCCGGTGAATAAAAGTGCGGGGAAGGTTTTAATCATCAGAATGCCTGCAAGGATGACCCAGGTAACCCATTTTGATGAGAAGCTGACAACGGGAACCAGCCTTGATCTTAATGTGAGCCATGCATAGGCATTTGCATGCTGTACCGCATGCCCGGTTTCATGAGCTGCCACTGCTGCTGCTGCAATACTCCTTGATGCATATACATCCCGGCTGAGATTGATAGTCTTCTTTTCCGGATTGTAATGGTCTGTAAGCTGTCCCGGCACGCTTACGACACTCACGTCATATATACCGTTGTCATGAAGCATCTTTTCAGCTATTTCCTTTCCGGTCATACCGTTTTCAACAGGTATTTTTGAATATTTCCTGAATTTTGATTTCAGAGTTGAACTGGCGATCCAGCTAAGGACCATTACTGCTATGAAAATTAACCAGATATTCATTATTGTATTTGTTTTTAAATTAACTTATTTCCGGGTTGAATTACCTTCAGGACTTCAAAAGCCCTGCCATTTGACTTTCATGCCAATTTGACAGGGACTTTTTAAGGATCAGGGTAAAAACGGACAGAAAGCGCTTTTATCTATATTTGGAACGTGGCAAAATTACTTAAGGATATACTGTCATTTCTGCTGGCACTTCCGGTGCATGTTTACCGCCATGCCATTTCTCCCTGGCTCAGGCCTTCCTGCAGGCATGTTCCTTCCTGTTCGGCATATATGCTCGATGCCCTGAAGCTTCACGGTCCCTTTAAAGGCTTTTTGCTTGGCTTTGACAGGATTCTCCGGTGCCGGCCCGGGGGAACACACGGATATGATCCCGTACCCCTGTTTATTTTCCGCCGGTATAAATACCTGTCAGGAATACTGAGAGGCTGGAAAAGGCAGAACCGCCTCAGACATTAAGTTTCAGCATCACAGCAGGCTCAGATCCGCAGGCCTGCAGTCATATTAAAAATCCAGTTCCTTTTTCAGATTCTGATATCCCGTCCTGCTTACCGGAAGCCTGTCACCCGATTTCAGTACGGCAATATGACTGTCCTTGCCGTAGGGTTCGATCTTGCTGATTTCTTGCACTCTTACCATGTATGATCTGTGGATCCTGATAAAATCAGCCGGGGGAAGATTATCTTCATAATATTTCATTGTCTGTTGCTTGAGTGCCCTGCCCTCAATGTGGTGTACCATCACATAATCGTCCTGTGCCTCAAGGTATCTTATTTTCTCAACGGGAATAATTCTTATTGCATTACCTGTTCTTACAACGATCCTTGCAACGGGTGCTTCCGGAGCAGGCAACTGTGAAAGGATACGGTTTGCCGCCTCCCTGCCGGCAGTTCCGGAACGGATTTTTTCAGCCGCCCTGTTGACAGCATCCAAAAAGCGCCTTTTATCAAACGGTTTCAGCAGATAGTCAACGGCATTGAGCTCAAAGGCTCTTATTGCATACTGGTCATAGGCCGTGGTGAATATAATTTCAGGCTTTTCCGTCATTACCTCAAGCATTTCTATTCCCGTCAGCCTGGGCATCTGTATGTCAAGGAACACAAGGCCGGGTTTCATGGCTGTAATGGCTTTCAGTCCGGAAAAACCGTCACTGCATTCCGAAATGATATCAATATAATCCAGATCCTGGAGATAATGCCTTATAAGCTCCCTGGCCGGACTTTCATCATCTATGATTATCGTTCTGATCTTTTTCATCGGTGCTGTTGTTTTGGAATGAGACTGTCCGGTAACTTCCTTTTCTTTTCCGGCTTGGCGCAGGAACGGGTATTCCGGATTATATTCCGGATGATATGTGGTTCAGTCCGGCAATGAAATACGGAAAGGAGACCTGCGGCAGCTTTTTTCTCAGGTTTCATGCGGAATAAAAAGTGTTACACTGAATACGTCCTTCTCTTTTGAGGTTATAAGCCGGGCTTTGTTACCGTAAAACAATGACAGCCGGTTTTCAACATTTGCCAGCCCCGTACCGGTTCCCTTCCTGAAAGACGGGGATGATTCAAAATTATTGCTTATTGTGATCTGCACGCAGTCCTCTGTTTTTTTCACTTCGGTTTTTATGGTTACGGATCCGCTGCTTTCATAAACGCCGTGTTTTATGGCATTTTCAAAAAGAGGCTGCAGTATCATTACAGGCAGCTTCAGGTCGAGACACTGCGTATCAATATTTTCTTCCGTTGAAAGCCTGTCGCCAAAACGGATTTTTTCTATATCGGAATAAAGTTTGAGATTTTCCAGTTCATTCCTGAGTGATACAGCCTGTTCATCCTTTTTTGAAAGCCCGTATCTTATGAATTCAGACAGTTTTATCACCATCTCTCTTGCTTTCTCCGGATTGGTAAGGGTGAGAGAGCTGACGGAATTCAGGCTGTTGAACAGGAAATGCGGATTGATCTGTGATCTGAGCATTTTCAGTTCTGTTTCCTTTAAAAGACTTTCAAGTTTTGCTTCCCTTGCTTTTTTTTCCGACAGCTTTCCCAGGCTTATAAACAGATAATAGGTTACTACAGCCAGGATATAGATAAAAACGGATGCCCCGGCCCTGTATGGCAATGTGCTTTTCCAGTATATCCCGAAGAATAATTTATCCCCGGTCACTGACTGTAACGTCATTCTGGTTATTACCATGCTCAGAGAAATGAAGACAGTGCCTGCTATTATCAGACTAAATACAATCAGAAAAACTTTTGTGTTTTCCCTGTTGATATAGCTGAAAGGGTACCATAGTGACAAAATCAGAACAGAAAGGATGAAAAAGGACAGAAGGGTATCCGGTATGCTTAGCGCATCAAAGTAGCCGTATATGAAATAGAATAACAGTATCTGGCCGGCTGCAAGGATGATCCAGACCAGCCACCATATGATCAGCCTTGTCCTGTTCTGAAGTACAGGATGTTTCATGTCCGGATTTTTCAGATTAATAACTCTTCACTTCGCCCCCGCCAAAAACCACAGTTCCTTTTATTACAAGCTGGCTTTCGGGATTGACGGGTCTTTCCTGCCTCAGCTTCCGTGAATCGGTGAATCCTCCGAGGACAGGAGTCACTTCAATGGTGACCTGCCATGATTCGGGGACAATTATTGTTGCTCCTCCAAAAACACAGATTATCTCTATCTCGTTTCTTCCCGGAGCCAGGACGGCTTTTGTGAGATTGAGTTCCGTCCCGCCGAATACGGCCGTGATTTTTCCCCCTCTGAAGTTATTGGAAACAATCTGTCTGTCCCCGCCGCTGAAAATATTGATATAATCAATGTAATCATCACTCGTAAGATCCTTTGTTACCCTTCCCGACCATCCCTTCCTCCTTGAGGAAATGAAAAGAATGCCGGCAATTATGAATATTGCGGGCCAGAACAAATTATACATATGGAAGGTATGCCTGAACACAAGGGGTATCATAAAGAATCCGCCGACGGCCATTACTATTATGCCTGCACTTTTTTCCCTGGAATTTACCGTCATTACCAGGCCAATAACCACCAGCAGCATCTGCCAGCTGAAAATCACCCTGTCGATAAAATCAGGGAATATTCCGGTATTTCTTAACAGGAGAAATAATCCGGTAAGGACAAGTATCACCCCTACGGTTGCCTTGTTGTTTTTGTCATAGACATGTTCCCTGCCCTGATAGCCGGGATGTTTCCGGTATTCGTCATTTGTTTCCATACTTGCATATTTAAATATTTGTTTTTTCAGCCTGTTTTTTCTTTCTGAAGAAGGAGGCAATGATTAATGATATTCCCGCAAGGATTACTACTGAGGGCCAGTAAAAGACTTTAACCGCTGCCGGCATTCCGCCGAGCCGGTTTTCGTACAAAAACCACACCCCCCCGGCAATCAGAAGAATGCCCGGCAGGAGACTGGGGTTAAGTATCAGAAGGACCCCGACAAAGATCATTGCTGTTTCCCAGGTAAAATATTCCTTAATGCCGCCCAGGTGCAGCAGGTCATTTGTTGCCACCAGGAGAGCAAGTCCCAGAACAATGAGGAAAAGCCCGATTCCTCTCCCCGGATGGTGCTCTCTCTGTTTCTGTACAAAAGTATCGCGCTTTTTCATCAGAAATAATTTATGATCAAAAATACTTCAGTGTTTTAAATAGTGTTAATAAAAATCGGTGAATGCCGGATTTTTTAAGGTATATCACAGCTGCAAAGGATATTTTTTACATTTTTGTTGATAATTTTTTTAATTGGATAAGCTTTCATACTTTTGCAGACCAAATTTTGTTGAGATGTCGGGTTTATATAGCATACCGATAAGCGGGATGAAGGAGGGCTGCCGGAGTTTTGATTTTGAAATAGGGAATGATCTTTTTGCCCATTTTGAGGAAGCAGAAGTAAGGGAAGGATCCCTGAAAGCGATTGTTCAGGCCGAAAAGGGTCCTGCTCACATTGATCTCACAATTCTCATTGACGGTGCAGTAAACATTTCATGTGACCGGTGTCTCGGCATTTTTCCGTTTCCGGTACATTGCATTAACAGCTTGCTGGTTAAGTTTGGAAAGACACACGATGAAAGCGATCCGGATATTATTTTATTATCCGAAGAAGAAAATGAACTGGACCTGATGCAGTATTTTTACGAATATATTATTCTTGCATTGCCGATACAGCGTATTCACCCCGCGGATGAAAGCGGGAACAGTACCTGTGATCCGGAAATGATAAGCAGGCTGAACAGGCATTTAAAAAACAACAATACCGGAACTGACCCGCGCTGGGACGAATTAAGAAAGATTACGAACAATTAAAACTGATTACAATGGCACATCCCAAACGAAAACAATCCAAGGCCAGGAGAGACAAGCGCAGAACTCATGACAAGGCAACTGCACCGACAGTTATAAGCTGTTCAAACTGTGGATTTTCAGTTCAGTATCACAGGGTATGTCCTGAATGCGGATATTACCGTGGCAAGCCGGCTGTAGAAAAGAAAACCAGCGCTTAGGATTTTTCACTAAACCCTTGATACAATGAGAATAGGACTTGATATCATGGGTGGAGATTTTGCACCCGGAGCAGTTATAGAAGGTGCAATTGATACACTTGTTCATCTTTCCGGCGAAGACAAATTAGTTCTTATTGGTGATCAGCAGGCGGTTGAATCAAAACTCAGGGAGAGTACTGCCGATCTTTCACGTGTCGAAATTGTCCATTCAACACAGGTTATCGGAATGGGTGATATCCCTTCCAAGGCCTATTCGCACAAGCCCGATTCGAGTATAGCTGTGGGATACCGGCTTCTGAAGGAAGGCAGGATTGACGGGTTCTGCAGTGCCGGCAATACAGGAGCAATGCTGGTGGGCGCAAGCTATACCGTCAACGTCATCCCGGGGGTTTTAAGGCCGGCACTTGCTGCAATTGTTCCCCTGTTTGACGACCGCAATGCAGTGATTCTGGATGTGGGTCTGAATCCCGACACAAAGCCTGACGTGCTTCTCCAATATGGGCTTCTGGGAAGCTTCTTTGCAAAATATGTCCTGAAGACTGACAGTCCCGTTGTGAAGCTTCTCAATATTGGAGAAGAGGAATCGAAAGGAACAGCAGCAATCAGAGCTGCCTATGAACTTCTGAAAAGTCACCCGGGAATAAATTTCCAGGGTAATTTTGAAGCAAACGAAATGTTCAGGGAAAATAATCCTGACGTACTTGTTTGCGATGGTTTTGTCGGAAATATTGTCCTGAAGCAGACAGAGGCCTTTTACCGGCTGTATAAATCGAGAAATCTGGGTGATCCCTATTTTGAAAGGCTTAATTTTGAGAATATCGGCGGAACGCCGGTAGTGGGTATTAATGCAAATGTGGTTATAGGGCATGGAATATCGAAACGTAAGGCCATCATGAACATGATCCTTCAGACCCTTGCGGTAGTCCGTGTCAATCTCTCGCAAAAGATCAAAGAATCAATCTGATAATGGGAAAAATACGTGCAGCCATAACTGGGATTCATGCGTGGGTTCCGGAATACAGGCTTACAAATTTTGAGCTGTCCAGAATGGTTGACACATCCGACGAATGGATAATGCAGCGTGTCGGGATAAAGGAGAGAAGGATCCTGAAAGGGGAAGGGCTCGGTACCTCCGAACTGGGTGTGAACGCAGTAAAGGGCCTGCTGGAAAAGACAGGAACATCACCCGCTGAAGTGGAACTTCTGATTTGTGCCACCATCACACCTGACATGATGTTTCCGGCAACGGCCAATATAATATCCGACAAGGCAGGTATAAAAAATGCATTCAGCTTTGACCTGTCGGCAGCCTGTTCAGGTTTTCTCTTTGCTCTTCAGACCGGTGCGGCATACATTGAATCCGGATTATGCAGGAAGGTGGTCATAGTGGGAGCGGATAAAATGTCATCCATAACTGATTATACCGACCGTACCACCTGCCCCCTCTTCGGAGACGGCGCCGGTGCGGTTCTTCTTGAACCGACAGAAGAGGAAGTGGGCATCATGGACCATATTCTGAATGTTGACGGATCGGGTTGCAGGTACCTTCACATGAAAGCCGGGGGATCTGCCAGGCCTGCATCCCATGAAACTGTTGAAGCCAGGGAACACTTCGTCTACCAGGAAGGACAGGCAGTATTCAAGTTTGCAGTGTCAAGCATGGCTGATGTGGCTGCTGAAATAATGGTACGCAACAATCTTAAACCTGAAGATATTGCCTATCTGGTTCCCCACCAGGCTAATCTCAGAATCATTGATGCCACCGGGCGGAGAATGGGACTGCCTCCAGAAAAGGTTATGGTAAATATTGAAAATTACGGAAATACCACTGCGGCAACCATTCCTCTCTGCCTCTGGGATTATGAAAAAAAACTGAAAAAAGGAGATATACTCATTCTTGCAGCTTTCGGGGGAGGATTCACCTGGGGCTCCATTTATTTAAAATGGGCCTATGACCCGCAATAAGCATAATGTAATATACGTAATAGTATGTAAATTACGCAATAGTTTATATATTTGCGAGTTATTAAGTTTATATCTTAAAACTCTGATAAAATGGCAAAATTCAATGAGGCTGAAATAGCAGCAATCAATCTGATCAGCAGTGGAACTGATATAACCGGGGATATAAAATCAGGCGGAGACCTGCGGATTGACGGCACTCTTAACGGCAATCTCAATACCAAGGGAAAGGTGGTTATCGGGCCGACAGGAAAGGTAAACGGAGAAGTAGTCTGCAAAAATTCTGAGGTTTCAGGTATTGTTGAAGGGAAAATCACTGTACACCAGCTGCTTATTTTAAAAGTCTCTTCCAAGATCCTGGGCGATATAGTTACTGCAAAACTATCAATCGAGCCAGGCGCAATATTTTCGGGAAACTGTAAAATGAGTGACAATGAAACCGGAGGAGGAGCTGGAAAAGGAAAAGAATCAGAAAAAACCTCAAGATAAAAGGCTGAGCAGCTATGCCAAATATACCGGTATGGCCTTCCAGATGGGAATAATAATTCTGGCCACCACCTGGGGCGGAATTAAGATAGACCAGCTTGCCGGATTTGAAAAGCCTGTATTTACAATAATACTTTCATTACTCGGTGTTTTTGCAGCAATCTATACTGCAGTCAAAGACTTTCTGAAGTAAACCTTACCGTGAAACTGTTTTTAAAAAATATTACCGGCCTCGTCATCCTGACGGTCATTGTCCTTTCAGCGGGATTGATACTGGTTCTGAAATACGGACCGGGATTTAATTTCGGAGAGCTTGCCCTGCTGACACTCACCTTTGCCATCCTTGCCCTTGTTTCAATGACAATTATTCACAAAGGCCGGAAAAAAGATGCGGATGCCCAGGTTATTCACCTGCTTGTTGCCGTGGGTATCAAGTTTATAACTGATCTTGTCATCGCCCTTGTCTGGTTTTTTGTCCTGAAAAAAACCAGTGTAACATTAGTAATATTGTTTTTTGTACTATATTTAGCCTTCACTCTGTTTTCGGTATTGGGTGTATTGAAAACACTGAAATACAAACCCTTATAACAGACTATCAAGTTGAAAATGCGTATTGTAACATTTGTATTTCTCATTTTACTGCATATTGCATATCCTGTTTCCGGATCAGTACAAAACGGTTCCGGACCGCATGAGGAAAAAAATCAGACTGAAGCCGGAACAAAATTCAATGCCAGTGAATTTATAATAGATCACATCAGTGATTCGCATGAATGGCATATCATGACCCTCGGGGAGGGCGAAAACGAGAAGCATATCACCCTGTACCTTCCGGTAATATTATACAGCAAGAAAAGCGGTCTGCATCTTTTCTCCTCAAGGAGGCTTGCCCACGGTCATGAATATCAGGGCTTCAGGCTCATGCAGGAGGGAGATCTCAAGGGGAAGATTGTTTCACTCAGTGAAAACGGAGAAGTTGACAGTGAAAACCTGCTGCTGGATTTTTCCATGACAAAGACGGTTGTGGGTATGCTTGCCGCAGCAATCATAGGTCTTACACTTTTTCTGCTCCTTTCCAGGTCGTACAGTAAAACGGGAATCAGCCATCCGAAGGGCATACAGAGCCTGCTGGAACCAGTTATATGCTTTGTCCGTGATGATATAGCAATTCCCAATATCGGTCATGAGAAACATGCCAGGTTCATGCCCTATCTCCTGTCGGTATTCTTTTTTATTCTGATAAACAACATAATGGGACTTATTCCCTTTCCGCCGCCTTTCGGGGCAAACGTGACCGGGAATATTGCAGTTACTTTCACACTTGCCTTTTTCTCATTTGTGATCATTCAGATAAACGGCAGCAAGTCTTACTGGAGGCATATTTTTGCCGCACCCGGCCTGCCGGTGTGGATGCTGCCCCTGATGATACCCGTGGAGATGATAGGTGTGATAGCAAAGCCTTTTGCACTTATGGTCCGTCTTTTTGCGAATATTACCGCAGGACACATAATTGTAATGAGTCTGCTTGCGCTGATATTTATTTTCAACTCTCTCTTTGTTGCCCCGGTAACAATATTATTTGTGATTTTCATGGATTGCCTCGAGTTACTTGTGGCTTTCCTTCAGGCATATGTTTTTACGCTTTTGTCCGCACTGTTTATCAGTCTGGCAGTAGTGGAGGAACATCATTAATATTTTATGTGTTTAATTAATTAAAATCATTATGACAGGAACATTAGCGGCGATTGGAGCAGGCATGGCAGTTATCGGAGCCAGCTATGGCATCGGCTGGATTGGAAAATCCGCCATGGAAGCGATAGCCCGCCAGCCGGAAGCTGCAAACAAGGTGCAGACAGCCATGATTATTGCAGCAGCACTTATTGAAGGCGTTGCATTATTTGCAGTTGTAGTTGCTCTTATTGCTTAAGAAAAATGAAATCCTGCAACGGTTGGTTGCAGGATTTCTTCATTTCAGAAATTTAACAGATTAATCATGATATTAGCCAGCAATAGTCTTACCAGCCCTGCAGTAGGAACAATTTTCTGGGCCGTGCTTATCTTCGGCATCTTTTTTTACATACTTTCAAAATTTGCATGGAAACCCATTCTCAGTGCCCTGAAACAAAGGGATGACCTGATAAAGGGATCTCTTGAGGCAGCTGAAAATGCACGCAGGGAAATGATTCAGCTTCAGAGCGATAATGAAGCAATCCTGCAAAAGGCAAGGGAAGAGAGAGAGAATATCCTGAAAGAAGCCAGGGATGTGAGGGATAAACTGATTTCCGAAGCGAAGGTCAGGGCCACGGAGGAAGCTTCAAAAATTGTTGAAAGTGCAAAAACCGGTATTGAAAGGGAAAGAAACAAGGTCCTTTCCGAGATTCATGATCAGCTGGCTACGCTGTCCGTTGACATTGCCTCAAAGCTTATAGGCGAACATCTGTCCGGGAGCGGAGAACAGGAGAAGCTCATAAGAAAATACCTTGACGATATAAAAATCAATAAGAACTGATGAACGACGGTAAAATATCTGTCAGATATGCACGTGCACTTTTCCTGTCGGCACTTGACAGGAAAATACTTGACAGGGTTTACGCCGATATGGCGCTTATTGCGGAGGTATGCAGTGTTCCCGAATTCAGGGAGTTGCTGGAAAGCCCGATAATCCTGCCATCCAGGAAAAATGAAATAATACAGGGAACCCTGAAGGGGAAAATAGATGAGATTACTGCTTCCCTGATCAGGCTTGTTGTAAAAAACGGACGGGAATCATACCTTCCCGGTATTGCGAGGGAATTTGTACGCTCTACAAAGGAATACAGGGGTATCACCGAAACGGTTCTGACAACGGCGGTCAGGGTGGATGAAGAAACAAAGAAACAGATAGCAGACCTTATTGCAGAAGCCTTCAAAACAAAGGTGGAACTGAAGGAAGTTGTCGACAGGGACATTATCGGCGGATTCATACTGAAAGCAGAAGATAATTATATAGATGCAAGCGTCAGGAATAAGCTGAGAAAAATTGAAAAAGAACTTAAAAGCAGAACCTTTTAGTTTCACTGTTTTCCGTCGGGCATTCAGCCGGGAAATGAATTAAGATAAACAAGTAATTAATATCAGAAATATGGCAAGTATAAAACCCGCGGAAGTATCAAGCATTCTGCGACAGCAACTTGAGGGAATTCAAACCGGATCAGACCTGGAGGAAGTAGGTACAGTTCTTACTGTTGGTGACGGAATTGCCCGTATTTACGGTCTTTCAAATGCACAGGCAAATGAACTGATTGAGTTTGAAAACGGCATCGAAGCCATCGTGCTTAACCTGGAGGAGGACAATATCGGTGCAGTGCTTCTTGGTCCGACGGAAGAAATAAATGAAGGGGACATTGTAAAGCGGACAGGACGTATTGCATCCATCGGAGTCGGTGAAGGACTGCTCGGAAGGGTTATATCCCCGACCGGCCAGCCGCTTGACGGGAAGGGCCCTGTTGAAGGCAGGCTGTATAACATGCCCTTCGAGAGAAAAGCCCCGGGAGTTATTTTCCGTCAGCCCGTAAAGCAGCCCCTTCAGACCGGACTGAAGCCCATTGATGCAATGATACCCATAGGAAGAGGGCAGAGGGAACTTATAATCGGTGACCGCCAGACCGGGAAAACGGCAATTGCCATTGACACCATCATAAACCAGCGGAGCAATTTTGAGAAGGGTGAACCGGTTTACTGCATCTATGTTGCCGTGGGACAGAAAGGATCAACAGTTGCCAATATTGCCAAAACGCTTGAGGAATACGGGGCTCTTGAATATACCGTGATTGTTCTCGCAACAGCTTCCGATCCCGCTGCATCCCAGTTCTACGCACCCTTTGCAGGTGCTGCCATCGGGGAATTTTTCCGCGATACCGGAAGGGATGCACTCGTTATCTATGACGACCTTTCGAAACAGGCAGTCTCATACAGGGAGGTTTCCCTGCTCCTGCGCCGACCCCCCGGACGTGAAGCATACCCGGGAGATGTCTTCTACCTTCATTCACGGCTGCTTGAAAGAGCGGCGAAAATCATTGAATCGGATGATGTTGCCCGGCAGATGAACGACCTTCCAGAATCGATCCGGCACATGGTAAAAGGAGGAGGTTCCCTCACTGCCCTGCCCATTATAGAAACCCAGGCCGGTGACGTTGCCGCATATATACCCACAAATGTGATATCCATCACTGACGGGCAGATATTTCTGGAATCCAACCTCTTCAATGCCGGAGTCAGGCCGGCTATCAATGTCGGAATCTCCGTTTCGAGGGTGGGTGGAAATGCCCAGATCCGGGCCATGAAGAAGGTTGCCGGGACATTGAAAGTAGACCAGGCCCAGTACAGGGAACTCGAGGCATTCTCAAAATTCGGTTCCGACCTTGATGCAGCCACCATGGCAGTTCTGAACAAGGGTTCAAAGAACGTTGAAATACTTAAACAGGGACAGTACAGACCCATGCCGGTGGAGAAACAGATTGCTATAATCTATTGCGGAACCATGGCCCTGCTCAGGGATGTTCCGGTTTCAAAAGTGAATGAGTTTGAGAATGAATACCTGGAGATGCTTGATCTGAAGCACCGTGATGTTCTTGACAGGCTTGCGGAAGGAACCATTGATGATGATATTACAAAAGTGCTTGAAAAGGTTGCGGCAGAAGTAGCAATGAAATACAAATCAAAATAGAAGGGAGAGCGGCCAAAATATAATTTCAGAATGGCGAATTTAAAGGAAATAAGGGTCAGAATAGCTTCGGTAAAATCGACAAGGCAGATAACATCAGCCATGAAAATGGTTTCTGCTGCCAAACTGAGAAGGGCACAGGACAAGATACTGAAGCTCCGGCCATACGCAAACAAGCTGCATGAGATACTTGTCAACCTGTCCCAGAGCCTGGCGGAAACACAGATTGAGAATGTATATGGCAGAAGCTCCCTGCCCGGGAAGATACTCCTGGTGGTAATAACTTCTAACAAGGGATTATGCGGAGCCTTTAATTCAAATGTGATCAGGGAAGTAAGAAGGCTGATATCTGAGAAATATGCAGATCAGCACCGGAATGGAAATGTAAGCATTCTTCCCGTCGGGAAAAAGGGCTATGATTATTTCAGGAACCTGAATATCAAGATGCTGCCAGACTGTAATGATCTGCTTAATGACCTTACTTTCAACAATGCCGTGCTTGTTGCCGAATCGGTTATGAAAAGTTTCGTTGCCGGGGAATATGACAGGGTTGAGATTATTTACAACCAGTTCAAGAATGCTGCTGTCCAGAATCTGACCGACGAAGTCTTCCTTCCTGTGGAAACCGCTCAGCCCGATGAATTCTCAGCAGCAATGCCTGCTGATTACATCTATGAACCCACAAAGGAGGAGATTATAGAAGAGCTGATTCCCAAGTCACTTAAAATACAATTTTACAAGGCTGTGCTGGATTCCTTCGTTGCTGAACACGGGGCAAGGATGACAGCGATGCACAAGGCAACCGATAATGCCACCGAACTGATACGCGATCTTACCCTTGAGTATAACAAGGCCAGGCAGGCATCGATTACCAATCAGATACTCGAGGTCGTCAGCGGTGCGGAAGCACTTAAAGGTTAGTTATCATCTTTTTAAGGGAATGTACAATCAATCTCAACTTAAAGAGCTGGTCGATAAGGCCCTGATGAATCTGTCATACAATACGGAAGCACCCAGACTGATCGATCCGGTTAAATATATCATGTCGCTGGGAGGCAAAAGGCTGCGTCCCGTTATGCTTCTGATGGCCTGCAACATCTTTTCTGACAGGATAAATGATGCGGTGATGCCTGCTGCCGGAATAGAGATATTCCATAATTTCACCCTGGTGCATGATGATATCATGGATCAGGCTTCACTCAGAAGGGGCCTTGCGACAATTCATCATAAATGGAATGTTAACCAGGCGATATTATCGGGAGATGTGATGGCTTTTCTGGCAGGTGACTGCTTCCTTCAGCTTCCGCAGGGGAACCTGGTAAGGGTCCTGAGGATCTTCAACAAGGCTGCCAGGGACGTATGTGCGGGACAACAGCTTGATATGGATTATGAAAAGGCAGTAATCGTTACACAGGAAGAATACCTGAAAATGATTGAGCTGAAAACAGCAGTACTTATTGCCGCATCAGTAAAAATCGGAGCAATTATAGGCGGGGCTGACGAAAAAAATGCTGACCTGCTTTCCGAATTCGGAAATAATCTCGGTCTTGCATTCCAGATACAGGATGACATTCTTGATGTATGGGGTGATTCAAAGGTATTCGGTAAAAAGCCGGGAGGTGATATTGTCGCAAACAAAAAGACCCTGCCCCTGGTGAAAGCAATGGAAAAAGCTTCTGTTCCGCAGAAAAAAGTCCTCCAGGAACTCTTTGCGGAGGTTGAAACCGATCCGGAGGCAAAGATCAGGAAAGTCATTGATATATATGATGAGCTGGATATCAGGAATATGACGGAATCCCTTGCCCGTGAGTATATAGGCAAGGCATTCGCGCTGCTGAAGAAGCTCCCTGCAGAGGAGAAAAGAAAGCAGGAGATGATGAATCTGGCAACGTCGCTTATGGAAAGGGAATACTGATGCGCTGACCCGGGAATGTCGGTGCATCCGGACAGGAACAGGACAGCCGGGCTTGTCAGCCATTACTGCTTTAAATATGAAAGAGAAAGTGTTCATCTGCAAAAATTATTAAATTTGTAGCTTCCGAAAAAATAATTAAAAATTATCTTAACAAAATGTCAAAAAACAGCGGGAAAATCAGTCAGATCATTGGAGCAGTGATTGATGTAACATTTGATAAACAGGGCGTTGAGATGCCTGATATTTATGATGCACTCGAGATAAAAAGGGATGACGGAACCACCCTGGTAGTGGAATGCCAGCAGCATATCGGCGAAAATACCGTAAGGGCCATTGCCATGGACTCAACTGACGGCCTGCGCAGAGGCATGGAAGTTATTGCCACCGGAGCGCCCATTGTCATGCCGATCGGGGATCAGATAAAGGGCAGGCTCATGAATGTTACAGGCGATCCTATTGACGGAATCGGACCTCTTGACAAGACGGGAGGCTATCCGATCCACCGCAAGCCGCCTAAGTATGATGATCTCTCAACGGAAAAGGAGGTCCTTTACACGGGAATAAAGGTTATCGACCTTATTGAACCCTATTCCAAGGGAGGCAAGATTGGTCTTTTTGGCGGCGCAGGAGTGGGAAAAACTGTCGTGATACTTGAGCTGATCAACAATATTGCAAAAGCTTATTCCGGGCTTTCGGTTTTCGCCGGCGTTGGAGAAAGAACCAGGGAAGGAAATGACCTGCTCCGCGAGATGATAGAGGCTGGCGTTGTTTCCTACGGGGACAAATTTCTTGAAAACATGAAGGCCGGAGGCTGGGATCTCTCGCTTATTGATCCTGAATCACTGAAGGAATCGAAGCTTGCACTTGTTTTCGGGCAGATGAATGAACCTCCGGGAGCCAGGGCAAGAGTGGCCCTCTCGGGATTGTCCGTTGCAGAACATTTCAGGGATGGTGACGGCAAGAGCGGTGGCAGGGATATTCTGTTTTTCATGGATAACGTGTTCCGTTTTACCCAGGCCGGATCGGAAGTATCCGCCCTTCTTGGCAGAATGCCGTCTGCAGTGGGATATCAGCCCACGCTGGCAACTGAAATGGGTATCATGCAGGAAAGGATCACTTCAACCAAACATGGTTCCATTACATCCGTTCAGGCCGTTTATGTGCCGGCTGACGACCTTACCGACCCCGCACCGGCAACTACCTTCGCACACCTTGATGCCACCACGGTGCTCAGCCGGAAAATTTCCGAACTTGGTATCTATCCCGCTGTTGACCCGCTGGATTCAACATCGCGTATTCTGACACCTGAAATTGTAGGGGAAGCCCATTACAATTGTGCACAAAAGGTCAAGGAACTTCTTCAGAGATATAATGAACTGCAGGATATTATTGCAATCCTCGGCATGGATGAGCTTTCAGATGAAGACAAGCTTGTGGTTCACAGGGCAAGGAGGGTCCAGAGATTCCTCTCACAGCCCTTCCATGTTGCGGAGCAGTTCACCGGAACAAAGGGAGCATTCGTTTCCATAGAGGATACGATCAAGGGATTCAATATGATCATGGACGGGGAGGTGGACAAGTATCCAGAACCGGCATTCATGCTGGTTGGCACGATAGAGGATGCTATAGAAAAGGGAGAAAAAATTCTTGCGCAATCCAAATAACTGACATCAGGATGAAAGTAGAAATTATCACTCCTGACCACAGGGTGTTTGAAGGTGAAATCAAATCAATAAGAGTACCCGGAAAGAAGGGATCCTTCCAGGTTCTGAAGGATCACGCCCCGATTATCTCAACCCTGGAAAACGGCCCTGTAATTATTGTTGACATGGAAGGGCGGGAAACAGTTTTTGAAATCAACGGCGGGGTGATAGAGGTAAAAATGAACAAAATAATAGTCCTTGCCGAATCGGTAAACTGAAAAACGGGACATGACAGCCGAGGAATTCCGGAAACATGCGCACGAGCTTGTAGAATGGATAACAGACTATCTCGAAAACAAGGAGAAATACCCTGTTAAACCGCGGGTAAAACCCGGAGAGATATTCAGCAGGCTGCCGGACGGGGCCCCACAGGAACCTGAGCCCTTTGAAAAGATACAGAAGGATTTCGATGAAATAATAATGCCGGGGATGACTCACTGGCAGAGCCCCAATTTTTTTGCATACTTCCCCGCCAACAGCAGTCCTCCCTCCGTCCTTGCAGAGATGCTCACCGCAACCCTGGGAGCGCAGTGCATGATCTGGGATACCTCACCTGCCGCGGCTGAACTGGAGGAAAAAATGATGATCTGGCTCCGGGACCTTACCGGCCTGCCGGATGATTTCGAGGGAGTGATTCAGGACAGTGCATCAACGGCAACCCTGGCAGCAATTATTACAGCGAGGGAAAAATCATCCGGTTTTCTGGTCAATGAGCAGGGATTCCCGGGTTCACCGGTACTGAGGGTATACTGCTCCGGACAGGCCCATTCCTCAATTGAGAAGGCAGTAAAAATATGCGGAATAGGTAAGGCCAATCTTGTTAAAATCCCTGTCAGGAAAGATTTCTCAATGGATCCCGTATTGCTTGAAAAAGCTGTATCAGACGATCTCCGGAAGGGTTACAGGCCATGCTGCGTGGTAGCCACAATCGGAACCACCGGAACAACGGCAGTTGACCCTCTGAGGGAGATAGGGGAGATCTGCAGCAGAAACGGTATCTGGCTCCATGTTGATGCCGCCATGGCCGGAACGGCACTTATACTTCCTGAATACCGGTGGATGACAGATGGCAGGGAATATATCGACAGCTTCCTGTTCAATCCTCATAAATGGATGTTTACGAATTTTGACTGCACGGCTTTTTTTATAAAGGACGCAGGCCGGCTGATCAGAACATTTGAGATCCTTCCCGAATATCTCCGGACCCGTACCAGGGGACAGGTGAATGACTACCGCGACTGGGGCATACCCCTGGGAAGGAGGTTCAGGGCACTGAAACTCTGGTACGTGATGAGATCATACGGCGCGGAAGGGCTGCGGGAAAAAATCCGGAATCATATTGAATATGCGGCGAATCTGAAGAATCTGATCCTTGCGGAGGATGATTTTGAACTGCTGGCACCGGTAGTCATCAATGTTGTCTGTTTCAGATATAAACCCGCGGGATACAGTGAAGAAAAACTGAATGCGCTTAATGAACAGCTCAATCATGCCCTGAATGATTCAGGGAAAATCTACCTTACCCATACAATTTTAAACGGCATTTATACATTGCGGATGGTTACGGCTCAGACAGACCTGACATCCGCCCATGTTGAAAAGGCCTGGGAACTTATAAAAACCACGGCGAGGGCCATCACAGCCTGATGCTGCCGGGCCCTGATCTTCCTATACTCATTCCATGGATATCAATGCTGAATATTGCCTCAAGCACGGGCGATGCGAAGTCTGCTGACCACGCGGCCTGTACTCCTGCAGATATCATGTACGGAAGCCTCAGGACATGAAAATCCGCTATCAGCTCAGCTCCCGTGGAAGTGAATGATTCAGCATATCTGTGAACATGGTCCACTCTGAATCCGCCCGATGAGCGGTGTTGCAGGTAATAATTGTTGGTGCCCCTGGCATAGTCGAAAAATATGCCTGCACGCAGGCGTTTCAGATACAGGAGGCTGCCGATGCTGAGGTCGGGACAGGCAAGCGGAGCCCTGTAATCAGCCGAAGCGAAGAAGATCTTTTCGGATATGATGTTCCGGTAACCCCTTGGAAAATGTAACCTGTTGGTTCTCAAAAATTCAGCAGATCCCTGCTGCTCGCCTTCCAGTCTGATGCGAAGGGAATTATTGGGAAACAGTCCGGGAAAGAAGAATGCAGTCTGCACACTGGCCAGCGGCGCATAAAAATCCCTGTCCCACGGGTATGAGGAATAATAAAGATCAATAACCTGGGCATATATGGGATAAATGTCACGCACAGAGGATCTGCGGGCATTGTAAAAGTACAGCCTGGCGGCAGTCATGGTCTGTCCGTAGTCATACAGTGCATCTTCCTTAACGTATATGTAGTTGTTCCGGAACGACAAAGAAAGGGATGGCTGCAGGAACTGATAGTATTTGCCGCTGGAAAAACGCAGGGGAAGGGAAAGTGAATTGGTGAAATGTATTCCTGGGTTTACGGATAGGGGATCGGGATCTTCTGATTTTGACTTCAGTACCGAAGGATTGTCACCGTAATGTATTCCTGCGTCGTATACCGGATACCAGCCTTCCCACCTTATTCCGGAATGTAATTTATGCAGCCTGTCACTATATTCGTATCCTGCCGAAGCTGTAAGAGTGCTCAGGTGATTCTGGCTGAAAACCGTGAATCCCGGTCTGACAGCCAGCGGATCTGCCTTTATTTCTTCAATATCCGCATAAAAAGGCATCCAGCTGTGAATGTTAAAAAGATGCCGCCACTTATTATATCTTTCCGTTACATATTCTCTTGTTTCCGGCTGTTTCCCGGTTTCCTCCCGCTCTTTTTCAGGAGTTTCCGTCCGTTCTCCGGGAGTTTCCGTCCGTTCTCCGGGGGTCTTGATCCTGTCAATCAGGAAAGCCGTTCCTGAACCGGATTTATAAACAGTATCCTGTCCGGCAGTTCGTTCATAGCCTGCCTCCATGCCGGCAGTTCGTTCAGAACCGGCATCTTCCTCCCCGGCAGTGATCCCGGTCATACAAAGCTTGTTTCCCGTAAGGGAATAGTTGCTGAAAACGATTTTTTTCCCGTCAGGCAGGGGATCTGTTGCTCCGAAGAATACACTGGTGATCCTTATGGTTCTCTTATCAGGTGTAAGCACGTATACATTTTCGGTACCCGATTCAGAGCTGACAAAGAAGAGGGAATCGTTTCTGATAACTGCCGACTGATAATCCACAGGGCTTTCGGGGATCAGCTTTTCCCATTTCATGTCCTGCAAACTGAAGGAAATGATTCCTTCTCCCTCGGCAGTCAGGCTGATCATGCTTATTTTCCTGCCGTCGTCCGACCACCTGGGCTTCTGCAGACTGGCATTGCCGGGAACCGGTACTGATTTGATTATTTTCCCGCTTCTGCGGTCTATCAGCACCAGGTTGTTTTTATTTCCGGCGGTATTCTCGCTTGCAGCAATTAGTTCCGAATCAGGGGAAATTGCTGCCGACATATACCTCGTCTTCCTTGAAAGCTGCCGTGTGACTCCGTTTCCTGTGTCCATAAGCCTGATAACGGAATAGTTCCTGTTTGCCCATCTCGGATCAGGCCGGGTTTCGACCCATGCAAGAAATCCCCTGCCGGATGAGATCACATAGGGGTACATGCTTCCCGGCGACTGTATCTTTCGCTCCGTCCTGTCCGTGCTGTTGACGATGACGATGGCAGGGGGCTCGTCCAGCGAAGTTCTGACAGCTGCATATCTGTTCTCTGATATCCTGACCGGGCTGTGATAACTGATATATTTATTTCCTCCGGGGGGACTTATCATTTCATATTCCGCGGGATTATGAAGCTCTATTTCATCTTTCCATATAACAGTCAGAGTATCAAATGTTTCATCAGCCAGCATTTTTTTTGTCTTTCCGATACTGTGCCGCAGGCTCAGGTTCACCGGATTGGCGAGAAAAGGTGCATTGGCGGTCAGCCTGAGGGCCCTTTCCCATACATCCCTGTCATATCTCAGTTTCGACCATGCAATGATCTGGTAACCCGATTCGTAATGATCAGGTATAAAATACCTGTAGGAGCCGTTTACAAGCTGATCGTACTTATACATTTTTCCTCTTTCAAGGCTGACGGCTTTCAGATATTTCTGGAATGATGCTGTTCTGCCCCTGCCCGACGGGGTGAAGAAGGATTCATTGAAAACAGCATCCCCTTCCAGGAACCATTGAGGGACAAGTGAAGCCACCACTCCCGGGAACTGCTGTCCGAAAAACATACTCATTGCCCGCGAAAATCCCCTGCTGAAGGTATCCATCTGGTAAACATGGGTCAGCTCATGATATGCAAGCTGGCTAAAGGGGTCAAGGGGTATCGAATTCTGCTCGGGGGTAGGGTAAATCTCCATTCTCCTGGGAGCCCAGGCAACGTATCCGTTTGACTGTGTGGTATAATTGTGGATTATTACAGGGAGGCGGTATCTGCCTGCAAAACCCGGATATGACACTGCCTTGTGTGCATCCTCAAGAACCCTTGCAAATTCCTTTCCTGCCGCATCATACTCCTCCGGGAAAATGATTCTGAAAGGGCCGGTCTTTATCTGCAGCCATTTCAGTCCTGCCGGATCCTGACCGGTATTATAGTATTGGGCTGACAGCAGCAATGAAATCTGAAAGATTAAAGCAGATACTATATGCCTTTTAATTTTCATCAGATCAAACAATTCTCAAAAATAGCAAATTAAGCGGACCGTGCATGAATGCCGGTGATAAACAAAAAATTCAGTACTTTCGTGCCGTTGGAGCAAAGACAGGATATATCAAATACAGGGCCGATGAAAAAATATAAACTGATAAACGACACTACGGGCTGGGTGGTATTTGCAATAGCTGCTGCTGCTTATCTTCTCACAATGGAGCCGACAACAAGCTTCTGGGACTGCGGGGAGTTTATTGCATCAGCCTATAAGATGGAGATAGGCCATCCTCCGGGCAGTCAGGTTTTTATGGTTCTTGCGAGGTTCTTCACGCTTTTTGCGGGGGGAAATGTGGCAAAAGTTGCTGTAATGGTTAATGCAATGTCAGCTCTTGCAAGTGCTTTCACAATTTTATTTTTATTCTGGACCATCACCCACCTGGCCAGGAGAATCATGGTAAGGAACGGAAATGAAGCTTCACTGTCTGATATTATTGCCATCATGGCTGCAGGTGTCGTGGGAAGCCTTGCATTTACCTTTTCGGATTCATTCTGGTTTTCCGCTGTAGAAGGGGAGGTATATGCCACATCATCCTTTTTTACGGCCGCATCCTTCTGGGCAATACTGAAATGGGAGGATGAGGCGGAAGAGAAACATGCCGGCCGCTGGATAATCCTGGTGGCATATCTCATGGGTCTTTCAATAGGTGTTCATCTTCTTAACCTTCTGGCGCTTCCGGCCATTGTCCTTGTCTATTATTTCAAAAAATCGGAATTTACCTGGAAGGGACTGGTGCTTTCTCTCGGGATCTCGTTTATAATCCTTGCCATTCTTATGTGGGGAATTATTCCCGGTATAGTCAGAATATCATCCAGGCTGGATTTGTTCTTTGTAAACAAGCTGAACCTTCCTGTGAACAGCGGAATGATTTTTCACGGCATCCTTCTTGTTGTATTGTTTACAGCGGCTATCTATTATTCCCTCAATTCGGCAGACAGGGTTAAGAACAGCATTATTGCGGCAGCAGCTGTTTTTCTTACGGGAGCATGGGTGATTTCCGGATCAGTCCTGCTCAATCTGGTTGTTTTCCTTGTACTGGCAGGAATCATCTGGTATATAGCCTCCGGCAGCAGGGTCACCCTCAATACCGTGATCACGGCCCTGGCAGTCGTTCTGATAGGATATTCCTCTTCGGCAATAATTGTGATCAGGTCATCTGCCAATCCGCCGCTCAATGAAAATAATCCGTCCAATCCCTTTAACCTCCTGTACTATTTCAACAGGGAACAGTACGGCAGCCGGCCCCTGATAAGAGGAGCCTACTACAATGCCCCGGTACTTGATTACAAGACCGGAAAGCCGGCCTATGCCCTTGAGGACGGAAAATACATCATCACACATCATGAACTGGAAAGGGTTTTTGATGAAAGATTTTATACGCTTTTTCCGAGGATGTGGAGTGATCAGCCGGATCATGAGGAAATGTACAGGCAATGGGGCGGAACGAAGGGTATTCCGCTTCAGGTGACCGGCCAGTCGGGAGAAAAATCAATAATAAGGAAACCCAGGTTCAGTGAAAATCTGAGATTCATGTTTACATACCAGTACGGTTATATGTATTTCCGTTATTTTATGTGGAATTTTGCCGGGAAGCAGAATGACACCCAGGGAACCGGCGGAGCTGTCAACGGCAACTGGATCTCCGGCTTTAAATTCCTGGATGAGCCAAGGGTCGGAACAAGTGATCTGCCCCCTGAACAAAGGAATGACACATCCAGGAACAAATATTATCTCCTTCCCTTTTTCCTGGGCCTGATAGGATTATTCTACCATCTTAACCGTGATATAAAAAACTGGTGGATCGTGATGCTGCTTTTCATCATGACCGGGATAGCGATTGTCTTTTACCTCAACCAGTACCCAAACCAGCCAAGGGAACGTGATTATGCCTATGTCGGCTCGTTTTATTTCTATGCCGTATGGATAGGGTTTGGGGTACTTGCGCTTTTTGAAGCCTTTTCACGTCTGGCAGGCAAAAAAGTTGCAGCCCCTCTGGCCGGTATTCTGTGCCTTGCCGCCGTTCCGGCCCTCATGGCGGTTGAGAACTGGGATGATCACGACAGATCGGGCCGTTATCTGGCACGTGACGTTGCTTTCAATTATCTCGAATCATGTGCGCCCAATGCCATTCTCTTCACAAACGGCGACAATGACACTTTCCCCCTGTGGTATGCCCAGGAAGTTGAGGGAAGGCGTACCGATGTGAGGGTTTGCAACCTCATGCTGCTGAACACCGACTGGTATATTGATCAGATGAAAAGGAAGACCTATGAATCGGATCCGCTTCCGGTCACGTTTTCAGAGAAAAAATACTATGATGGCATTAACAACCAGGTTTTCATTGTTGAGAAAACAAAGGAAGCAGTGGATATAGGCACCATTATCGACTGGATAAAAAGTGATAATCCCGCAACAAAAGTCAGGGTATCGGCAACGGAACTCCTGGACATCATTCCCTCCAGGACAATACGGATACCCGTTGATGCCCGGAAAGTAATTGAATCAGGAACTGTAAGCCCGGAGGATTCTGCCAGTATAGTACCCTATATAGATATCCGGCTGAAAGGCAATTCGATAATGAAAAGCCAGCTGATTGTCCTTGACATTCTGGCGCACAATAACTGGGAACGTCCCGTTTATTATGTTACCGGATTCCATAACGATACCTTTGGTCTTGAAGAATATTTTCAGCTGGAGGGCCTGGCTTACCGGCTGGTTCCGATAAGAACCGAAAACAGGGGCTGGCTTGATTACGGAAGGATTAAACCGGATATCCTGTATGATAATATGATGAATAAATTCGCATGGGGAGGCGCCAATGATGTAAAAGTGAATATTGACTATCATCACAGGCGTACCCTGACAGTTGTAAGGGCAAGGCTGAACTATGCAAGGCTGGCCGGCAGGCTGGCCGCGGAAGGCAGGAAGGAAGATGCCCTGAAGGTTCTGGACCGCTGTATGGAGGTGCTTCCGGTTTTTAATATACCCTATGATCCCTATTTCCCGGATCTCATTGACAGCTATTTCAAGGCAGGAAACGCTGACAGGGCAATAAGCCTGTCAACAGATTTCTGCAATCATTATTATGAAACGCTTGATTATTATCTGAAGCAGAAACAGTACATAATCAGTTCTGCCATGTATGATATACAGCTGGCCCTGCAGCAAACCTCAAAAGTGGCTGATATATGTGAAGCTGCCGGACAGGAAGATCTGGCCAATGAGATAAACGACAGGGTTACGGCTTATTATGTAACTTATATGGGGATGCAGGCGCCACCGCCGGATGCTGACCCCGGAGAGATTCAGCCGGCAAGGTAATGGCTTGAAACGCTTTCGAAAAGATATTTCTCCAAAAGGGAGAAAATTTTTTCCGGGAGTATAGGCTTCAGTATGTATTCGTTACATCCTGCCAGAAAGGCTTCCTTCCTGCTTTGTTCGGATGCATAGCCGGTAACCATGATTACGGGTACCTTTTTCTCCCTCCGGCGGAATATGCGTGTGCATTCGATCCCGTTCACCAGGGGTACGAGAAAATCCATGAACACCAGATCAATCCTGTCATTTCCGGTGCTGATATAATCAACAAATTCCTTGCCGTTGCGGAAAACCTTTATGGAGGCACCCGAATTCCTGAGAAGGGTTTCATAATACCTTACCGACGGAAGATCGTCTTCCACGATGACAATCTTCTTGTCCCCGAGATTAAGACTATTGACTTTCAACTATGAATCAGACTAAGTATTGCAAATGTAAATTTACGATAAGAATCACAGGAGAACCCCGGACCGGCTTACATTTTTAAACAACTTTTCAACATGATGTAAACAGCAGTTGTGCAGTCCATTTTTTCAGGCTTTGCGGCCTGCGGAGAGGAGATTGGTTTTCAGTGGAAAACGGCTGTTGGAACCGGAATTATTTTGATGTGATGTGTCCGTCGCAGGACATGCCATTTTAACGGCACACATACTCTGTTGTGACGTTTCCCATAGTCTTGGGCGGAGTAGCCTGGATGGCTGCCAGTGCAGCACCACAATATTCCGTTTCGTTCGGATCATAAGTCACCTCTCCTGTAAGAAGATCAGTCGAAACCAGCCTGCATTTTTTACACCGGATCAGATCTTCACAGGAAGTGACAGCCCATGTTATGAGTGCAAACAACAGGGTAAACAGAATTTTCCTTTTCATAAGAATCCTGTTTTGTTTCAAAATTATAAAATATCCTTTTAAATAATTGCGGCATGACTTAAAAAGTCCGTAAATGTATTGTTTTATCGGAAAGCATGCATCAAATCATTAAATTGGCAGTCATTAACCAGGAATGAAAATTGTATCAACGGAATAACTCTTGAATATCATGGAAGAAAATAAAATGAAAAAGCATGTGGTTGTGGTAGGGGCAATCCACATTGGATTCGGTTTTATCGGCCTTATCGGGGCTTTGGCTATTTTTTTCGCACTCCGTTTTGCCAGGGGATTTGTAACGGATGCGGAAGTGGCTGAAATGGTTCTGGGGTTTTTATCAGTCAGTCTGCCCCTCCTTGTGGGGTTTTTGTCAACACTGGCATTAGCCGGGGGAATCGGCCTGATATCCTTCCAGCCGTGGGCCCGTTATCTGATAATTGTGGTTGCTGCTCTTGGCTGCCTCAACATACCCATCGGTACCCTGAAAGGAGTATATTCTCTCTGGGTCCTGCTGCAGGATGAAACCATCAGACTTTTCGCCGGGGAATAAATTATTTTCCGGACTCACGGCAACAATCCCGGATTCAGCGTCACTGGCTGTTCTGACAGATATGTTTTATATTAGCGGGAAATCAGGACACATATGGCTGAAGATAATAAGATAATTTTTACCATGCACCGGGTAAGTAAGACTTATCCGCCTCACAGACAGGTATTGAAAGATATTTCCCTTTCCTTTTTCCTGGGAGCGAAAATAGGTATAATAGGTCTTAACGGCTCAGGAAAATCAACCCTTCTGAAAATTATTGCCGGAGTGGAGAAAGAGTTTCAGGGACAGCTTACTTTTCTTCCAGGTTATACGGTTGGCCATCTGCCTCAGGATCCTTTGCTTGAAGAAGAAAGAACAGTAAAGGAGATTGTTAACGAAGGGGTAAGGGAAATAATGGAGCTGATGGAGGAATTTGAAACCATTAACAACAGCTTCGGCGATCCGGAGGTCTATGAAAACGCGGAAAGGATGCAGGTGCTGATGGACCGGCAGGCTGAACTGCAGGAAAAAATCGACTATCACGACGGATGGAATATTGAATACAGGATAGGAAGAGCAATGGATGCCCTCAGATGTCCTGATGGTGATACCCTTGTCAGTGTCCTTTCCGGAGGTGAGCGCAGAAGAGTTGCCTTATGCCGTCTCCTTCTCAGCCAGCCGGACGTTCTTCTCCTTGATGAGCCGACCAACCATCTGGACGCGGAATCGGTCCGCTGGCTGGAAACAACTCTGAAACAATATAAGGGAACGGTTATCTGTATCACGCACGACAGGTATTTTCTGGATAATGTTGCGGAATGGATACTTGAACTTGACAGGGGTGAGGGAATTCCCTGGAAAGGAAATTATTCATCATGGCTTGAACAGAAGGCCAGGCGCCTTGAAATTGAAGAAAAGGGGAATATCCGGAGAAGAAAAGTCCTTGAGAGGGAACTGGAATGGGTAAGAATGTCGCCGAAAGCCCGTCATGCAAAATCCAAAGCCCGGCTTGGAGCATATGAGAACCTGCTGAACCAGGATGTAAAGCAAAAGGAGGAAAAACTCGAAATATTCATTCCCAACGGACCCCGTCTGGGAGATAAGGTTATCAGAGCATCCGGTGTTGCAAAATCATTTGATGGGAAGCTTCTTTTTGAAGACCTGGATTTTGATCTGCCCCCCAACGGGATTGTCGGGGTTATTGGCCCGAATGGTGCGGGCAAGACTACTCTCTTCAGGATGATCATGGGACAGGAGATGCCTTTGAGAGGCTCTTTTGAGGTGGGCGAAACGGTTTCCCTGGGATATGTTGATCAGGCTCACGAGGCAATTGATCCGGCCAGGACGGTTTATGAGGTTATTTCGGGAGGACAGCCTGAGGTGCAGGTCGGTAACAGGATGATCAACGCGAGGGCCTATGTGGCAAGATTCAATTTTACCGGGGCCGACCAGGAGAAAAAATGCGGAGTACTGTCCGGCGGTGAAAGGAACAGGCTTCACCTGGCCCTTACACTTAAATCCGGAGCCAATGTTCTTTTGCTTGACGAACCTACCAATGACATTGATGTAAACACGCTGCGTGCACTGGAGGACGGACTGGAGAATTTTGCCGGCTGCGCGGTAATAATCTCACACGACAGATGGTTCCTCGACCGTGTGGCAACCCATATGCTTGCCTTTGAAGGAGATTCAAAGGTGGTCTGGTTCGAGGGCAGCTATTCGGAGTATGAGGAAAACTACAGGAAAAGGGTTCCGGATTCAAGCCCGAAAAGGATCAGGTACAAGAAGCTTGCGTGACTCCTTTCTTTTCCTTTATTCACACAGGCCTGTCAGTAACCGCTTGTAAAATCCTTTTCCGTTGCCGGTACTCCCTCCTTCATCCACACAGGCATCGGCTCCCCTTTCAGATAGTGGGCAAAGAACTGTGACATCCGTTTCTGGAAATCAACCTTGTTAGGATGTTTCAGGGGCCAGTGGGGTTCACCGCTGTAGTTAAGAAGCCATGCCGGCTTGCCCAGTCTCCGGAGTGCTATGAAGTATTCAATCCCCTGATACCAGGGAACGTGTCCGTCCTTGTCATTTGCCATTATCAGTATAGGCGTGTTCACCTTGTCCGTGAAAAACAATGGCGAATTTTCCCAGTAGGTATGGGGTGCCTCCCAGATTGTTGCGCCGATACGGCTTTGCTGGTGCTCATACTGGAACGACCTGTTCAGGCCTGTTTCCCACCTTATTCCCCCGTAGGCGCTGTACATGTTGACCACGGGAGCACCTGATTCTATTGCTGCAAACAGGTTGGTGCGGGTTGCCAGATAGGCAACCTGGTATCCGCCCCATGAATGACCTTGTGCCCCTATGCGTTTCTCATCAACAAAACCTTTTTCAATCAGTGCCATTATCCCCGGGATCACACAATTAAATGCACTCTGACCGGGGTAGCCGTCCTGGTAATGGACATCCGGATTGAAAACAAGATAACCGTTGCTGGTATAGTAATGATAGTCAATGGTGGAACGTCCGGGTTCAGGGATGCGGTGACTGAAGAGTCCGGAGGAGCTCTTTTCATAGAAATTGACAATCATTGGATATTTCCGTGAAGGGTCGAAGCCTTCCGGCTTATACAGCAGGCCTTCAGTCTCCTTGCCGTCGAGGGAAGTCCAGCTGACCAGCTCAGCCGTGCCCCAGAGAAATTCTTCCTGACGGGGATTGGCATCTGTAACTTTTGTTTCACCCCTGAAAGACAGGTCCGACAGGTAATAATCGGGAAACCTGCTGAAATCTTCGATGGTATAGATCACCCGGGACCCTTTTCCGGCTTTCAGCGGCCTGCCGGTGAGATAATCACCTCCGCTGAGGAACAGCGGTTCATTCTTTTTCTTCAGGCTGAGGGAATAAAAAGCGCTGCCCTTGGTTTTTTCATTGAAGGCAGCAAGATACTGCAGCTCTGCCGGGTCAATATAATCATTTTCAGTATCGAGGCGAAGAAGGCTGTAAGTGATTTTCTTTTCCCTTCCGTTGATGGTAATGTTTGCCGGAGGATTCTTTTCCGCAGGATCAAGCATCCAGATATCATACCTGTCGGATATCAGGAAAGCCCTGTCATCTTTCAGCCATCCCGCAGGCGGATATGAGGGGGGCAGGTCGGGAACGTCATTGAGCTCATTATGGCAGGGAAGAGTTGACGGATCTGTAAGCCTGTATTCCTTCCCCTCTGAAATACTGTAGGAATACCATGAACTGTCCGGACCGTGATACCAGTAAAGATATCTGCCTGCCGGCGACGGCTGTATCCTGGCCCTGTAATTTTCCTTGATCTTCTGTGGCATGCCGGTAAAGACATCCACAAGCCAGTAATCATTTCTAGTATTCCCGCCTTCCCACATCGACCGGAGCTGATAGGGCAGATTTGATGAGGCCAGTATTTTCGGGGAATCACCCTTGTCAATGAGCCGGGTATCCGGCATTTCCGGAGTGGCGAGCTGAACAACCGTTTTCCTGTCGCAGTGGAATACGGCAGTATAGGTTTTTTTCATATCGCGTTCCCTGTCAATGACCTGAACGGTATGAAGCTTTCCTTCGGCATAATGCCACACATCCACATTGGGCCGGTCCTCGTCGAGTATTGTGGTATCCCGGATCCTGTTTTCCGGTGAAGTGCCGAAGAAGAGGCGCTGGCTTTTCTCTGCGAAAACAAGCTGTCCGTTTTCGCTGATGATCCATTTTTCCGGAATCCCCGGTGTTCCCTGGTTTGCAGCAAGAAGTGCATTTCCTGATCCCTTCCACCAGAAAAGGGAATAATTATTTCCGGTTTTATCCTTCATGTCTGCCGTCATCAGGAAAGCAGCCCTCTTACCGTCCTTTGCAACTGTAAGCTGCCTGAACCTGCCCTTTCCGTTGAATATCTCCGAGCGCCTGTTCCTTTCCAGGTCAATAACCAGGACTCCTGCAGCTGTTTCATCCTCCCCGCCTGATGTTGAACATACAAGTACCGGGGCCTCCTCGGCAAAGACATAGGATGTGACGAATCTGACAGTATCAGAAGATTTATCAGTCAGATTTCTGATGATCAGGTGATAGCCATTGTCTTCCGACTCCTGGACTGTTTTTTTCCTTTCAGTGGAAGAAGTATCGGAATCCTGCCTGTCGGCAGGGACAATTCCTTTTTTCTGAGGTTCGCACTGATATGCAAGCCATCCCGGCCATTTTGCCGGCAGTTTATATGATTTTATACGGTATATGGTATCTGTGGAACCGGCGGAAATATCATATATCCCGAGGCTGTTTACCGGCATATCGTCCTTTTTGACCTTCTTCAGTTTAAGTTTTTTAATTTCTTCTTTCGGCGTTGTTATTGTGAAGATCAAAAAGCGGGAGTCAGAAGTGAACCTGATTCCTGATGAATAAGGAAATGTTGCCTTTTCAGATCCCTGTCCGTCAAAAAGCCTTGCAACCGGATCTCCGTCCCATGGTTCGTAAACAAATGCGCAAAATGATCCGTCGTCGGAAATAATGTTTTCCCTTATCCTGTTCCATTCGGAAAGGTCATCAATGGTCAGGGTTCTTTTTGTTTGGGAAGATACTGTCAGACTGAGAGCCAGGAAAAGTACTGTCAGAATATGGTTTTTCACAGCAGCTGCAGTAATGTTTTGTAAATGAATCATCTTATCCGGATATTTTAAAGTGTTGTTTTGGAAATCATTGTCATTCTGTTTTTTTGCCGGGCCTCGGTTTCTGCAAAGCCGTCAAGGTATAAAATTCCCTCAGCAATATTGCATAAAACAACCGGTATCTCAGGTTATAAACCTTGAAAATTCATTCCGGCGCTTAAAAAAATTTCCGTAACAGATACAGGATCAGTGACAGGAGAACACTTACGAGAATCATTGTTGTAAGCGGAAAATAAAACCTCATATTCTCCTTTTCAACTCTTATGTCGCCCGGAAGATGTCCCAGCCAGCTCAGTTTGTTTCCTGCAAAATACAATATCAGGCCCGCAATAATCAGTATTATACCTGTGATGATCAGAATCTTACCCGTTTGCTGCATTTTCAGTTTTTACGAAAGGGTTTAATTTACAAAAAGTTGTTCTGATTCTGATCAGGTTTTACAAATTATTAAATACCAGGGCTATGTTGCCAGGCTCCCGGTATTCTTATCTGCAAATTATTGGTCCAGAGCTGATTTTGTACAGCATGAGAGTGTCAGATATCGAAAATTTTATTTATTTTGTAATGAATTTGCTTCTCAGGCAAATAAAGTCAATGATTAACTGCATCGTAGAAAAACAAAAAATTTTCAGAATTATGAGAAAACTTTTCTTTTCTCTTCTCCCTGCTGTACTGACACTGCACTTAAGCCTTGCCGGTCAGCAATTAACTGTCAGTGATCAGATCCGCTATGACAGGGTTGTAAGGGAACAGGACCTTCAGTCTGACGGTCAGGCTTTGCATCCGGCTGCAGCCCGGGCAATTGCCCGGGGCGAGAAACCCGGAAGCTTCAGGAACGTCCGCTATGAGCTGGTTTCAAATGCCAGGATGCTGACACCTTTACAGAAAAGCAGCCTGAAACTGGAGCAGGACGGTATTCTTGATCTTGTGAGGGGTGCTTTCAGACCCAGTCCTGATTCGGTCTATATAGACCCTGCCAGCAATCTGGTGCTGCAGGCAGCACCTGTTGATGACAGCCGAATGCTGGCACTCCGCCCTCCGCTGTCAGCTGTATTTGCTGATATCGATATCCCGGAACAGGAAGTGCCGGTGACCCTGGCCAATACCACCTCCCTTGCAAGGGATGTGTTGGAGAGCTCCCTGCAAATCAACAACAAGTACGCTGTAAACCTCAGGTTCGACAGTGTCAGCTTCCTGATAGACAAGGTGGATGACGATTCGCTGGTGGTGACCCTGGTTGGTCAGATACTGCTGGCCAATCCCCGCGTTGAGGGGAAATACTCCAAAAACAGTGGCTACAGGCTTGTTTTCCTGGCTTCGGAGCAGGTTGACATGAAAATCTACACGAGTATGAGGCTGAAGGAAGAAGTCAAAACGCCGATATGGGGCACGGAGATTAGTATTTCAGACCTGGGCAAGTGTGAGGTCGGACTCTTCCTTCTCACCTCCGTCGAGGGTCATGTTACCCTGGCTGTGGAGATACATCAGGGGATAGAGATGGCCCTGGGGGCAAAGGGAGGAACATTCTGGTACATTCCTACAAGCCTGAATAATATTTCGGCCTTTGATTCATGGTGCGACGTGAAGTACAAAATAAGTTCCGAGATGAAAGCTTTTGCGGGTTTCCAGTGCGTAGCCAAGCTCAGTGTAAAGGGATACACTGCACTGGATGTTTTTGTCAACGGCGGCATGGAAGGAACAGTCGCTACTGACGGAATGACCCTCAATGCTGATGTTGGCCTGAGGCTCAGGGCAGGGGGAAAGATTGTTTCAAAAAAGTTCACCCTGCTGGATAATTATTACTCTCTGTGGAAATATCAGAAACCTGATTACCAGGGTTACAGTATGCTTATCCATGAGGCATGTGCCTGGGGTGACTACGTGGCCGGTGAGATTCACAGGCTCGTTCCCGGAAAGGCCGGCGGGGCAATGGATACTGTTCCCTATCAGGGCAATCTCACCGTGACGGTATACCGCGCCGGCAGTGCCAGGGAAAATTACAGCGCAACAACGGGCAGTGACGGGGTATTCATTGCGAGGGATGTGCCTCTGAAAAAAGGAGACAGGGTATCAGTTTCATTGCCGGGTGTACCCAATGCCAGTCCGGCAGTGGATGTAACGATTCCGTTCAGCGAGATAAAGCTTTATTCGGCCGATTACTATACCGGCACAGCCGGCGGCTCCGTGGCAGGATCCCGCAGCAAATGGGCCAGGCTCGCCGCCGCTGCTCAGGCTACATCAACGGCTGCCGGGAAGGCAGCGTCAATAAGCACACCGGGAAGCAGGTTGGGCGGAACCTTTTCGCAGCAGGAAACAGTAAACAGGCTGAATGAGTTCAGGAACAGTCTCACTGTTTACCGCGGCCCCATTGAATTCATAACTTTCACTGAACCGTCATCCGGCAGCACTGCTGTCTCAGAGGAAAGCACAGACACCCGGGCAGCAGCAGCCCGGGCTGCCGTTGCCCGCGGAGCCGTGGCGGGGAAAGCCGCCGCACAGGTTCCGGCACGGACTGCAGCAGTGTTTCCGGCTGAAAAACTCCTGCCGCAGCGGGGCAATGTGGATTCCCCGCTGGGATTATTCAGTGTGGGCGGACTGACATTTGAACCCGACCAGAAAGTGAAGGCACGTATAGAGGTAAAGGGTTTCACTGTTGAATCAGAATGGATAGAAACGGAAGGCATTCTGGTATATCCCATAGAGCATGAGGGTTTCAGGTCGTCATACAAGCCGGGCAGTGAGACCTTCTCGGCTGACAACAGTTTTGTGGTGGTAAGTGCAATACATGGCGAAACTGCACCCTCGGGCAACGTGAAGATCCTGAGTGGTTCAGACGCCCCGCATTCATCACTGACAGCACCCCAGGCCGTACCGGAATTCCCTCAGGCAGTCAGGGCAAAGGTCTGGTTCAGCAAGGACGTTCCGCTTCAGCCCCTGGAAGGCCACCCGGGCAGTGCAATAGCATCTACCGGACCATGGAGCGTCACCTATGCCTACTCATCACCGCTTGACGCCATCAATCCGAGGAAGAACGGCAAGCATCCCTTCGAGATGGTCACATATGTATTTAAGGGGAAGGACCATGGTTATTCCGACTATGCCGGAGAGTGTATCTCCTGCACTTCACCGGTCAATATTATCGAAAAGATGGGAAGGGATGCCATGCCGGGGACTTCCGGCCGGACCGGAAGGCCGGCGATGCAGCAAAATGCAAATGTTCCCCGGGAAGCACCGCAGAAACAGATCAAAAAGCCTGTGATGGTGAGATAGTGTGAATCCCGGACTGCCATGACCCGGAAGCAGGCCCTTATACAAGCCCGGTTCAGGGATGACCGGGGCCGGAGCGGGAACAGGATTTTATTGCTACATTTGCCCTTTCCCTGAACCATGGAGACCAGGATCATCATATCTCAGATTTTCATGCTCGCTGTTGTTGTGCTTATCGGGGCAATAAGCGCCCGTTTCAGGGTAATCACAACCGAAATAAAGGATATGTTGTCAAAACTGATTTTCAACATATCACTTCCCCTGATGCTTTTTACCAATTTCCTCAGGATTGAGGCCACACCGAAGCTGATAGCAAACAGCCTGACCGTTCTGGGGATATCCGGCTTTGTGATACTGCTTCTGTTCATCATCGGATGGATTACCACCCGCTTAATGAGATTCACTACCTCTGAGTCGGCAGTTTTCAGAGCTCATTCCATGTTCGGAAATACTATTTTCCTGGGCTTCCCGCTTATTCATGCGCTTTACGGAGCTGAGGGCCTGCTGTATGCAACAATGTTCCAGCTTGTTTCCAATATAATTATGTGGACAGCCGGTGTTGTCGTGCTCACTCACGGAAATGGCGTGTCGTGGAAAAAAAGCATTCTGAAGGTGATGAATCCGAATACGATTGCCACACTGGCAGGCCTGGTCTTCTTTATGTTTTCCCTGAAACTGCCTGAAATAATAGTCAGGCCCCTGGCAGAACTTGGCTCAGCAAACACGTGGCTGTCAATGTTGTATATCGGGGCAATGCTTGTTTTTGCAAATGTTGGCGATCTTCTTAAAACAAAAAGTCTTTATATCATAAGTTTCAACAGGCTTATCCTGGCTCCGGCAATCCTTGTTGCTGTCTTTTACGTTTTCGGCGTATTTGCTGGTCTGGCTCCGGACAAACTGGTAACCTCGGTTATAATTCTGGAAGCATCCATGCCGTGCATGGCAACAGTGGTTATCATGGCAAAGGAATTCGGGGCAGATGACCATCTTGCCGTGGGTAACGTATTTGTTTCAACTATTCTGAGCATTGTTACCCTGCCGCTGGTGCTGATGGCGATTAACAGTTTCCTGTAGGATTTCCGAGGTATTTGAGAATAAAATGTCATCTCCGGCATTAAACAAATAATTCTTCCGGGAAACATGTGTCCGGCAGAAATGGAATATGCCGGTACAGGAAAGCCGATTAATTTCAGACTCCTGTTGACATTTGTCGTAAGAGGGCTTAAATTTGATGCAGCGATAATGTTCTGTTTTAAAACCGGCAAACAACTTTGATGTAAGAAATGATATTGTTCCGCTTCACAAACAACTAAACAACAAGAGAGAAATGCCGCGATTTGATTTTGAAAAACTGAATGCAAACCTTGAGATCCAGGGTTTCGATGATTCCCTTACCAGGGAAAAGATAATGAATGCCATCCGGGCAGTACCGGAGAAGACATACGACAAGGCTGTTGTTTTTCTTGGCATAGCAACCCTTATCGTAGCACTTGGGGGAATAATCCTTGCAGCCATGGGCAAAACGGTCCCTGATGCCCTGTGGGCAGCCCTGGGAGCCGGTATCGGCGGTCTTGCAGGAATCTTTACCGGAAAGTGATAAAAGATTCCTGCAGCAGGGGAGGATTTTTCCGGGTCAGAGTCCGGATGCAAAATTCATAAGACCACAGTATGTCGCTTATGCATTCGGAAAAATCACTGAAGCATTGAGTTGAACAGCAGCTTGAAAGTTCCCTGTGTTGAAGCTCTGAACTGGGGGCTGAAGGCAAAAAGGATGAGTTCTCCCTTTCCTTTCCTGATCCATATCATTGCCGGCTTTTCCGAAATTATCTCCTCCTTTTCGCTGTAGCCGCTTACAAGGATATCTTTTTCCGGAAATGCACCTATCACCCTGCGGTCCATGTCAAAACGCGGCATGCTTGTATTGAACAGCGGGTTGCCGCGGTAAAAAATGTTTGTTTCCCCGGGCATGCCCCATGTGAGTGGATGATCTTTCCGGAGTATCATCCGTACAAGGGACCCGGGAATATTCAGTCCGTCATTGCGGGCCCGGGTTCCAGTGTTTGTGAAGGGAAGCATGAATTCCTCCTTTTCTTCTCCTTTGCTCAGGGTGAGCATTCCCGTAAACAGGTCCGCCGATTCACCCCATGAAATAGCCTTCCCTCCTTCGTTAACAAAGAGCAGAAGGTTTTCCAGGCCTTTCTTCCCCATGCCTTTCTGATAGTCAGGATGATAATTGCTCATTGCCGGACTGCTTTCGGTTCCCGGCTTTCCGTTTAAAAGTAAATTCTTTCCGCTTGACGGGAATATCACAATATCAAAGTCAGCTGTGAAATCAGTTTTTTCAAACTCACCTGGCCGCAGGACAGTATAGGGTATTTTATAGCTGTCGAAGAGGTAGCGTGTCCATCCGGCATCCATGTCGTGGAAATAGGTTTCAACCAGGGCGATTCGGGGCAGTTTCACCGCAATCCGTGCCAGCTTATCGGGATTCTTCACGAATCCCGGTGCGGTCCTCGATTCTTTTACCAGCATATTAAGCAAGGCATCATTACCGCCCTGGACAAGGAAACTTCCCTTTCCGTATATTTTGCCGTCAATAACTATTTCTTCATTTATTCTGCTTACATTCATTCCGTTCTGTAAGGCAATAAAAGCGGCTTTATAGCTTCCGTTGCTGGTTGCAGGGAATATGGCGGGAAGTTTATAATCCTGTTTCAGAGGATAATATGAACCGCTGAGAGGTTTCAGCTTTTTCTCGAAAGCTTCGTTCCGTGTTTTTATTTCATAGGATATCAGTCCCCTGTGCAGGGGAAGGGACCAGCTTGTGACGTCATATGGCCGTATCAGCTCGCCGTTTGTGCTGTAATGTCTGATCGGGAATTCCTGTTTTTCCATTACCTCTTTCAGGAAAGGCCGGAATGGCTGTGCTGCGGGGTAAACGATATCACCCGCCTTAAGGCTGATGCCGTCGAGAGTGAAGTTTTCCTGAAGCGTGTAAGCATTGATTCCATGTTCCTTCATCAGTTCAACAAGGGCGATCAGTTCGCTCTGGTCGGCCTGATCTTCCGGAACAATGAAATAAAAGGGAGCTTCGGTCCTGCCCTTCATCACTTCCCGTTTGCATATCTCGTTTCTGAATTTCAGAATATCATTTTTAAACAGGGCTGAAGTTTTTATTGTCGAAAGGGTGGATTCAATCTCAAGCTTTACAATATCACCCAGCCGCCACCATCCGCCGGGCCATGGAAGAGGGAAATTGATGCTCTTCCTGTATTCGGCGAGTCCTTTTCCGCTGGCCTGAAGTTCATTTGGTTCTATGTAAACGGGTGATGCTTCCTTCACGCTGGCTGCTTCGGTAAGCATTCCTATCACATTTTTCCATATACATGTTTCCGTTGCACCCGGCCAGTAATCGTCAAATATCATTTTCTGACCCACTCCGGAGAAACCCGCGCTGGTAAGATCGCGCAGCATGTTTGTGCCGAATATTCCGGTCCAGGCCCATAGTTCCGCATCCACATTTTCCGCGATGGGATCATGTGCCGGGGGAACGAAATAACGCACACCTGTCGATCCCATCTGATGTTTTTCTATCATCACCTGAGGAAACCAGTCGAGATTATAGATACGTGCAATTGCTTTTGTGTCCTCCTGTGTCAGTGTTATAAAATCCCGGTTATTGTCATGGCCGATATATTTGTGATACACTCCGGGCAATGAGGCACCATCATACTGTGTGCCCTTATATTTGTTGTAGTTGTCCACAACCATTTCCATACCGTCGGGGTTATGGCTTGGCACGGCCATATATACCACGTCGTCCAGGTATCTCCTGATGAGCGGATCAGATGAAGTGATCAGTTTGTGAGCGATGAGAGGCAGTGCCTGTGTGGGTGCCACCTCGGTGGAATGCATCGACAGGGTGGCCAGGAAGAATACCTTGCCGTCCCTTATGTATTCCGCCTGTTTTTTATCTGAAAGATCTGCATTCAGGGCCAGTTCCCTGTTTATTTCACGGAGTTTATCAAGGTTGCGGATATTTTTTTCCGAAGAGATGAATACAATGTACATCTTCCTGCCCATGGGAGTCTGTCCGTTTTCAACGAGCCTGAGCATTGGCGAAGCCTTGTCCAGTTTCTGAAGGTAATCGATCAGACTGTCGTAGTTAAAGAGCATGTAATCCGATCCCGGTTCAAAGCCGAAATGGGAGGCAGGATCCGGAACAGATGACTGGGCTGATGCTTTCTGCAGTGATAAGATGCCCGTGGCAAGGCAAAGCAAAACACATAGTGAAAGGGAGAATAGTTTTTTCATGATTGAGGGTCCTGGGTTTTAATTTAGCCAGATAAATGTACATGAAAAATTCCTGTTGGAGCACCCTTGCATGTTTATCCGGAGAATTTACATGAAAAAAATACTTCAGGGTCAAAACATGGCACGTCCGTGTGCTATGTAACTCGCCCGGAAGAGAACATGACATGCACAATGAAACAGGATATTCTGCTACCTTTTTTATAATTTTACAACTGAAAAAACATTGGCGTAGTGGTGCATAATCATGGAAAACAGGGGATAGATCTCAGCAATGCCTTCAAAATCGGCATTATACTGAATCTGGTCTTCATTGCCATTGAGATTATTTATGGATTCCTTGCAAACTCGATGGCTCTTGTAGCGGATGCCGGACATAATTTCAGTGATGTGCTGGCCCTGGTCTTTTCATGGATTGCAGTGAAGCTGTCTGAACGCAAACCCACCCTGAAGTTTACCTATGGATTCCGGCGATCGACCATACTGGTTACCATACTGAACACGGTATTATTGTTTGTAGCCGTGGGATTCCTGTTGTGGGAAACTGTCAGGCGGATCGGGGAGAAACAGGTTATCGATTCAAAACTGGTGATGATTGTGGCGGCTGCCGGCATTGTGATAAACGGATTTACCGCATGGCTGTTTGTTGAGGGAAAGAAGCATGATCTCAACATTAAAAGTGCATTTCTGCATTTCCTTGCCGACACACTTGTTTCGGCCGGAGTGGTGCTTGCAGGCCTGATTATGGCTCTGACAGGTATCAACTGGATTGACTCGCTGATGTCATTTATAATTATTGCAATTATTCTGTACAATGCCTACAAGTTGCTTATTGAATCCGTAAGCCTTGCCCTGGATGCAGTTCCCGAGAATATTGACATAAGGGAAGTCAGCGGATATTTTTCTTCCCTGCCCGAAGTAATCGGAATACATGATCTGCATATCTGGGCTCTCAGCACAAATTCTGCCGCTCTTACCGTTCACCTGGAAACCAATATCCAGACTGATGCCTTTTTTGTTCATACCATAAGGAAGCATCTTCATGAGAAATTCGGAATTGAGCATGCTACTATTCAGGTTGAGTACGGCGGTCAGCCGGGTGAGTGTTACAACTGCAACTGAAGCCTGTCTTCTCTGATTTTGTATTCTTTGTTTCAGCAGCAGTGAACCACTGAATTATTTTTTTCTCCATTCCCATGGCGGAAGAGGATCAGGTACTGCCCACAGGCCCCTTTTCCTTTTTCTGGCAAGTTTTTCGGCAACAAGGTATTTTTTGTCGGATGAATACTGTTTATATTGCCAGGCAAATCCCTGTCTGACGGATAAAAGATTTATATCCTGTTTATTAACATACAATACACCAATCGACCTGCCATATCTGTCTGTGCCGCTTATCTGTACCGAGGCCTCCCTGTTCAGGTACTGTTTCAGAAAATCTGCCGACTCCGCCGCAAAAGGCTGTTTCCGTTCCGGGGCATCTATTCCGTGCATCCTGACAATAAGAGAACCCTCTTCTGTCTGGAAAACGAATGTGTCACCGTCAATAACCCTGATAACAGAACCCTTATATTCCTGTGAGAATCCAAACCTGAAACTGAAACTAACAATTAACAGCAGAAAGATCTTCCGGCTCATATATCAGTGGATGAATCAGTATGACGAGCCAAAAATAGGGATTATTTCATCAAAACCGGGAAACAAATTGATCTGAGTAAACTTGACGTTGATAAACTGAAAGAAGAAGATTTAAACAGGCATCTTACAAAAACATTGAAATTGCGACTTGAGGGCTTTCATTTATTCATGTGCCGCAAAATGAAATTATTACGGTTTAATACGACATAATTTTATAATATTAGATAAATAACTATGTAAATCATATCATCCTGATATTCCGTTAATAAACGTTTCAACAAAATCCATTATCTTTTTCAGTATCCTATCCCCAGTTGTTTTTCTTTGTAATAGGGTCGGTTTATCATATATTAACAGTTCCAGTATCTCGTCTCTTATCGGTTCTTGTTCGGAATACAGATAATTCTCAATAAATGCTTGTGTTTTTTCTTTCGATAGTTTTTCTTCTTCAACCATTTTCAGGAACGCTCTTTCCTCTTCTATAGCCCAAAATTTCTCAAACGCCTGTGGAATATCATCGGTATCCAGAATAACGGGAAGGTTTTCTCTGATGAACTTTTCAATCAGTTCCTTCTTACTTCTTAACTGCATTTCTGTATTCAACAGGTTGAATATTTCTTTTTCAATTTGCTCTGCTTCTTTCTTCTGGTTTGCTTTCAGTTTGATGAGCAGACGAATAATGTATGCAACATTAATTTCATCACGGTGAATGAGTTCGAGTTCAAAATCAACATCCTCAAGTATGCTTACCTTTTCTTTTGCATGTTCACTCTTTACTTTATCATGCAGGTCAAGATATTTGCTCTTATAATCCTCGAATTGCTGCTCCGTCATGGATAAATCGCTCCACTTGAAATCAGAGAAGGATGTCAGCACGTTTTTAATTCGCATGAGTTCCCTGAAGGCAATGATGAATTTCAGTTCATCATCTTCAGTGACCAGACTGTTTACGCTATCTACTGTTGGTGTTATCTGAAGCAGATTGTCAAAAGCATCATTAAATGCTTTCACGTAATCATCATACGGCTTCATGATGATTTCTTCGATGGCATCCTTGTTACTGAAAAGGGTTATGGCTTCATCGGTGGCATTTTTCAGATTACGGAAGACTACAATGTTTCCCTGTGATTTCAGTTCATTCAGGATGCGGTTGGTACGGGAATATGCCTGTATCAATCCATGATACCGCAGACTTTTATCAACATAAAGGGTGTTTAGCGACGGACTGTCAAATCCTGTCAGGTACATGTTTACGACCAACAGTATGTCAATCTTTCGCTCCTTTACTTTCTTGCTGATATCATTGTAATAGTTGTAAAAACTCTGACTGTCCCTTGTTGAAAATGCTGACCCGAACATCTGGTTGTAATGCTCAATAAATTCATCCAGCTTTTCACGGGTATGCGGATTAGTGGCATACGTTATTTCAGGTTCGGCTGCAGCGGAAATTTCTTCTGGAATGAATCCGTTTGCATCCACATCAGCTTCGTTGGCAATATAGCTGAATATGGTGGCAATTTTTAAATCATGCTCTCCAAGCATTTTTTTGCGATACAGCAACTCATAGTAGCGAATCAGTGCTGGAATACTACTGACGCAGAACATCGCTGTAAACTCCCTGTTATGCGTTTTCCTGCTGTGATGGGCAATGATATAGTCAGTAATTTTTTCCAGTCGTTGAGGAGAATCCATCAGTTCCTCAACATCTATATCCTCAACCTGTATGTCAATCTCATTGGCACTATCCCTGTTCTTGTACCTGCCGACATATTCCACCGAGAATTTCAGCACATTTTCATCCCTGATGGCATCGGTAATTACATATTTGTGAAGACAATCACCGAATAATTCCTTTGTTGTTTTCTTGCCGAGTTCATTTTTTACTGCATTTTCAGCAAAGATGGGTGTACCAGTAAAACCAAACATTTGGATGTTTCTGAAAAATGAAATGATACGCTGATGTGTTTCTCCGAACTGGCTGCGGTGACACTCATCGAATATAAACACGATACGCTCATCCTGAAGTGGCTTCATCCGCTCCTGAAAGCGCTTTTTACTGATGGCTACATTGAGTTTCTGAATTGTAGTTACAATCAGTTTTGTATCATCGCCAAACTGTCTGACCAGTTGTTTTGTATTGTCAGTGCCATCAACGCTCCCTTTGCTGAATGAATTAAATTCATTTGTGGTTTGGTAATCCAAATCCTTTCGGTCAACAACAAACACAACTTTCTTAATCTTTGGCAGTCGTGTTAATATCTGGCTTGCTTTAAATGAAGTCACCGTTTTACCTGACCCTGTAGTATGCCAGATATATCCGTTTTTTCGGCAATGTAGTACCCTGTCAACAAGTGCCTCAACTGCATAATACTGGTAGGGGCGAAGCACCATAAGTATCTTGGATGTTTCATTGAGTACTATGTACTTGCATATCATTTTGGAGATGTGACATTTCTCCAAAAAATCAGATGCAAAGTCGTTGAGCATATTGGTTAACCGTTTATTTTCCTTATCAGTCCAGAAAAAAGTCTGCTTAAAAGATTGAAAGCGGTTATTGGCGTAATATTTCGTGTTTACTCCATTGCTGATTACGAATATCTGGACATATTGGAACAAACCATAGCTACTGCTGAAAGAGTGTCGCTGATACCTGTTTACCTGATTAAATGCTTCTTTAAGTTCCAGTCCTCTACGTTTTAGTTCAATGTGCACCAGAGGAAGACCATTGATAAGTAATGTAACATCATAACGGTTCTTGTATTTACCTTCCATAGAGACCTGATGGGTAACCTGATATTGGTTCTGACACCACTGTTCGGTATTAATGAATTCAAAATAAAGATTATCGCCATTATCCCTGATTATATGCTGTTTTTCCCGAAGAGTCTTGGCTTTTTCGAATACTGAACCCTTACTTACGATATTTAATACTTTTTCAAATTCTTTATCGGAGAATATAATATTGTTATGCTTTTCTAATTGCGATTTCAGATTGGCAAGTAGTTCCGATTCATTTGGGATATATACCAGAACATAGCCCAGTTCCTGAAGTTTTGCAATCAGTTGTTCTTCAAGTATTAGTTCGGGTTGTTTACTCATTGCCAAAGAGGTTCTTTATTCCAGTTGTTCAAAAATCCCAATTTATATATCGGTATTGATGGATTTGATTTTATAAGTTCGTGTATTTTGCTCTTAATCTGATTGTTTGGAGTTATCTTGTTACACAAATAGACCATGCACGAAATAATAAGAAACGGTTTCTTTACCTGAACAGGAAGAAGTGGATTGACAAACCATTTCCCGACAGGATTGTTTAATTTTTCGACAGGTCTTTTTACCATATTCCTGCTCCACAAACGGGAGTGATGAGCTATAATATTCCTGACATAGGTAATAGCTTCCAGCCAACTGGAAAGTTCACTGTGCAGGTTCAATCCCATTTCTTTTGCGATGGCGGCTTTCTCAGGTAACTGGTGTTTCAGGTTTTTATAAAATTTTGATAGCGTCCCCATTGAAGCCACTTCCAAGGTCTTCCATGCATCTGCATCCTTGTTTGGGTAACGAAAGCGATGGTCTTTAATGAAACTTTCCTGACTTCTGTCAAATTCTTTCTTCAATTCATCCAAAGTGTTTTGATGAATGGTTTTAATCATACCACCATTTAGCGTAATGGTTGTATTCTCGAAGAATGCGGGGTCTAAATACCACAAGCCACCATAACTTACAGACATGTGATATATCATCTTTGTACGCAGAGCGATTTCAATACGTTCAATGGCATCGAACAGAAAAAGTCTCAACTGACGGTCGAAATTGTATCTGTCAACAATGTCTTCAAAATATGTGTTTGGTAAAAATGTATGCAGGTTATAATCTGATTGCATGTCCCACCAATATCCCTTTAAACGGTAATAACTTATGTTTTTAAACAATTTGGCTGCCTGCTGTTCATTTCTGAAAAGCATACCTCGTGATTTCAGAAGTTGTAACTGGTCAGTTATGGTATAGGCGGGTTTATTTGGCATAGCTACATAAAAAAAATGACCCGCCTGCAGTTCTTATGGTATGCAAAACGGGTACTGTTGATGCAAACATACAAAAAATATTTGTATGCACAAAATTCTTGATTGATTTTATTTCAGTTTTCACTATTAATTATCACGCAGTTATACAAACATTTGCTGCATTAAACCTTTTTTCCAGACCTCGGCTTTCTCAATCTGTTTTTGGGTATGGTTTATTTTATCATCAATGGCTGACAGGAAATTGGCGATTTTGGTCTGTTCGTGAAACGAGGGTGATAATAGTGGAATATTTTCAATTTCATACTTACTAATCTCCAAGAATGTTGAACCGTTTGCTCTTCTTATCAACTCTTTTTTATACATTCTTAACCAGTTTAGAAGGAAGTAATTATTGGCATCTGGATTAACTATTAGTGATTGAAATCCTTGATTTGTAGCACATTCCTTTTCAGCAATTGCACAATCTCCAATGGTTGCTCTTGTGGTTAGCAAAATTGTACCAACAGGTAATTTTTTTGCTGAGGATTTTTTTAAGCCCAACTCACTAATAGTTCTCTCACTGTTAGAAACATAATTCGACTTAATCTCAGTAGGTGTAAACCATTGGATTTCACCATTCCAATATTCCATTATATTTGTATATGGTGTGCCACCACCAACAATTTTACAAAGCATTCCCAATTTTTTCTTCTCCCACTTCGGAAACTCCTGCCCGTTATCGTCTTTGAACCTGATTTCCTGCGAGAATATCTTCTGCATTACCCCTTTTTTGTATTGTTCCAGTAAGTTTTTCTTGCGTTTGAGTTGGGATATTTTCTGGTCAATGGCAGTGAAAAAGGATGCTATTTTTTGTTGTTCGGGGATTTCAGGTTTAATTAGAAGAGTGCTATATACTATATCACTGCTGATGTTATGGACAACACCACCAGCAGAAAGTCTTCTATATTGCTTTTGTAAATAACTTGAATTTAATAGCTGCAAAAGATAACCTTTGTTAAAATAATGCTCATAATCACGTAATACGAACCATCCATCATAAATACAACCGTCCAATTCTAACAAATAAGCTTTACCAAAACTCATTGAGTTTGCAAGAATAAGTTCACCTTTTTTTACAAATCTTGATTTTAATGAACCTTTTAAAGTGATTTTCTCTGATACTTCTTTGATAATATAATTTTCTGTGAGTTGTGTATCACCAATTTTTATCCAATTTATTCCATCACTTTGAGATGTAATATATTTATTTATTGGTCTTGGTGAACTTCCTCTATAAAGGCTAATACAGTTAGAAAACTTAATCTTTTCCCACTTCCCATCAAATTCAGGGAAACGCAACATTGGTATTTTCTTTTGCTTTTCCATATTTAAAACGGGGTTGGAATGTTTAATTCACGGCAATACCCAGCAATGGTCTCATCCGTGTCTTTCATTTCCATTTCCAGCGTTTTCAATTCACTGGCAACAGCAACAAGGTCTACAGGTTCTTCTTCTTCAAAAGTGTCCACATATCTCGGAATATTCAGATTGTAATCATTCTCCCTGACCTCATCCATACTGGCAACATAAGAGTATTTATCTATCGTGACACGTTTTGCGTATGTATCAACTATTTTGTCAACATCCTCATTACGAAGGTAATTTTGTGTTTTTACCTTTTCAAAATGCTGGCTGGCATCAATAAACAATATATCATCAGGCTGTTCACGGCATTTTTTAAATACCATAATACAGGTTGGTATGTATGTACCATAAAAAATATTGGCAGGAAGACCAATAACCGAATCCAGATAGTTTTTTTCTTCAATCAGGTATTTCCGTATATGACCCTCAGCTGCACCTCTGAAAAGCACTCCATGTGGCATTACAACAGCCATTACTCCATTTTCTGCCAGATGATATATCATGTGCTGAATAAAGGCAAAGTCTGCCTTTGATGCAGGAGCAAGCCTGCCATATTCACTGAACCTTTCATCGGTCATAAATAAGGGACTGGCACTCCACTTTGCTGAAAACGGAGGATTTGCCACCACTGCCTCAGCATCCAGTTTCCCGTGCTGAGGATGAACCAATGTATCTTCCAGTTTAATATCAAATCTGCTATGATGAATTTCATGCAAAATCATATTCATTCGGCAGAGGTTATATGTGGTACGATTCCTTTCCTGACCATAAAATTTCATCACATCACAAATCCTGCCCAATCGAAGAATTAAAGAACCTGACCCGCATGTTGGGTCATATGCGGATTTAATCCTGCTTTTTCCAAGGGTCACAATCCGTGCAAGAATCTTTGATGCCTGTTGTGGGGTGTAAAATTCACCCGCTTTCTTACCTGCACCACTGGCAAACTGACCTATAAGATATTCATAGGCATCACCCAGAACATCAATCTCAGACTGTTCCAATTGGAAATCTATTTTATCAAGGTGTGACAGAACTTTTGAGATGACCTCATTTCTTTGTTCAGCCGTTCTCCCAAGTTTGGTACTGTTCAAATCCATGTCTTCAAACAGATGGTCAAAATCCTCCTCACTGTCAGTACCCATCGTGCTGTTCTGGATGTTAACAAGGATTTTCTGAATGTCTTCAATTATGAAGGTGTTCCCATGTTTACCATTGCCGTTACCACGCTTTGCAATCTGTCCAAATAGCTCTGACGGTTTCAGGAAGTAACCAAGTTTTTCCAGTGATTCTTCTCTAATGGCTTCCAGAAATTCCTGCCCCAGTTCAGTGTCTTCTTGTATATCCAGAAATTTTATTTTGTCTTCTTTCAGAATATTATTGGCATACAATTCCATCCTTTCAGACAGATATTTATAAAATATGAAACCGAGAATATAATCACGGAATTCATCGGCATCCATTTTACCACGAAGGGTGTTGGCTATATTCCAGAGTTGCTGGTTGAGTTGTCGTTTTTGTTCTTCGCTCATATAATATTTTTATAGAAAAATTATTAATAATTCATTCGTCTGCTGTAATATAACAATCCCGTTAAATATTCTGGATAATAATAATCCGACCGTTATTGTGGATAACAATCAAGAATGAATATCAAAAATACAAATTGTAATTGAAAATAAGGCAATTGAAATATAAACAACTGGTAGAATGATATTTTGAGAGTCTTACTACTTCTAAGAAATCGATAAAGAATAAATCATATTTTGAATATAATTATTAAATATCAAATTGGTAGGAGTAAAATTAAAGAAAGGGGGTACAATTCATGGGTACAAAAAAACAAACACCCCTCATTATCAATCAAATAAGGGGCGTTTTAAGTAGTCCCACCAGGAATCGAACCTGGATCTAAGGTTTAGGAAACCTTCGTTCTATCCATTGAACTATAGGACCGGTATACAGAGCACAAAAATATAGCTTTTTATATTCAATGCAAATAATGCACTGAAATCGGCTTACAATACAGTTTGTTTATTTCAGTAATTTGAGTGATTCCATATGAACTGGCAAGATTCCTATGCCAATAATTTTATGAGAGCTATATGTCTGATTTTTTTATTAGCGTGGAACTAACAAATTTTACTATATTTAGTGTGCAATACAAATTATCCTGATGGTCTGTTTTTACCAAAAAAAAATTTCAGAAAGTTTATATGTTAATTTTTTAATACTCATACTTCTTGTAAGCTGCTTATTAATAATAAATTTCCAAAATTGTAATGCACAGTACCATTATCTGAAAGGCAGAGTTACTGACAAGACAAGCAGTTATTGTATGGCCGGTGTATCAGTTCAGGATAAACAGACTTTAAAAGGAACAATCACAGATTCATTGGGGGAATTCAGGATCTCATTTCCCGCCGGCAGTCGGAATATTATATTTTCTCATTTAGGATATGAAAGTCTTGATACTGTGTTGTATATCACAGAAGGTTCAGAAGTATTAATTACTATGCAGCCAAGAGAGATTTTTCTTGGAGAAGTTAAAATATTGTCAAAAGCTGAGGATAATCGTATTACTTCAAATCAGATGGGAGCCTTTCGTCTGACAAATGCAGAGATTATGAAAGCACCCACTTTTCTGGGCGAGACTGACCCTTTGGGTTTAATTCGCCTGACTCCCGGTGTCCAGTCAGGTTCAGAGGGGAATGTCGGATTTATAGTGAGGGGCGGTGGTGTGGACCAAAATCTGATCTTATACGATAATGCTCAGGTTTATAATGTTGGGCATATACTTGGGTTTTTTCCGGCATTTAATCCTGAGACTGTAAGTGATGTAAACATAATTAAATCTGGAATTCCGGCAAGATACGGAGGTAAACTGTCATCAGTTATAAGCGTGAACAGCTACAAAGGCAGAAAGGATTCTGCTGAAGTTAAAGGAAGTGTCGGACTGGTTTCAACAAGGTTAACAGTCAGAGGCCCTCTGTTTAATAAGAAAGGTTCATATATGCTTGCAGCACGAGAAACATATCCTGAACTTTTTGTAATACCAGTGATTAACAGGTTGGTTATAAACAAAACATTTTTCAACAAAAACAATGAATATAGTTTCAATGATTTTAGCGCCGGATTCAATTTTGTTGTCTCTGAAAAAGATATACTGGCAGTTTCCGCATATTCCGGAAAGGATCATTTCAGATTGCTGCAAAAAGGTATAAATCAGGATATAACGCTAAAGTGGAGGAACACTGCGGGATCTTTTCAATGGGATCATAAAATTCGGAATAATTCCCGGATTAATACCAGTTTGTCATTAACCAACTATGCCTTCGATTTGTCCGGATCGCAGGATGAATATTCTTTTAAAATGTTTTCTTCTGTAAGGGATTATAATTTAAAGAGTGTACTTGATATTCAGACGGGAAAAAATAAGTTCAGCGCCGGTTTTGAATTTACCGAACATTTTTTTCTTCCAAACAAAATAAATGCGCAGGCGAGTAAATTCCTCCTGGATTTTGGACAATTCGATTCTCTTTCTGCATTGGAAGGAGGATTATTCGTTGATGATGAAATCCAGCTATCAGAGAAGCTGGCTGTAACTGCCGGTTTGAGATTTTCTTTTTTCAGTCATCATGGACCTTATGAACAACTTGTAAAAAATTCTGCGGATTTGGTGACAGATACGATCCATTATCCCTGGAATGAGTCTCTGGCTTTCTATAAAAATCTGGAACCCCGTGCTGTTGTGAACTACATGATCGGGGAAAATTCCTCTGTTAAAGCCTCATACATGCGAATTGCACAATATGTGCATCTGGCAACTTCCGCGGCAGTAACCCTCCCGACGGATGTCTGGATACCCAGTACCTCCGGGATAAAACCACAGATCGGGAATCAGATAAGCTTAGGTTATTTCGGGAATATTTTGAATTATAATTATGAGTTTTCTTCAGAATTGTTTTATAAAAGAATGAATAATAAACTGGAGTTTTTACGCGGCATAATCTTTAACTCTATTTTTGGCACTTTCGAAGATAATCTGGTGAGAGGATTTGCCCAGTCTTACGGTATAGAGCTGTTTATGAGGAAAAAAAGCGGAAGATTTAATGGCTGGATAAGTTATACTTTGTCTAAAACAGAACAGAAGTTCAAAGAAATCAATAACAATGGTTTCTATCCTGCAAAATACGACAGGAGACATGACATTGCCATGATGCTGAACTTTGAAATCAACAAGAAATGGAATTGTTCCGGAGTATTTATATATGCTTCCGGTAATGCCTTTACTATTCCTGTAGGCAGATATATTATTCAGGGAAACATTGTAAATCAATACGGAAAGGTAAATGAATTCAGAATGCCTCCGTATCACAGACTGGACCTCTCCTTAAACCGTAAAATCATAGTAAGACAAAAATATATGTCAGAATTGAATATATCAGTTTATAATATTTACAACAGGGTAAATCCATACTTTTTGTATTTTCAAGCAACGGGCGAATTGGAAACCTATTCGCTTAATATCAAAGCCTTACAAGTAAGCTTTTCCCCGATAATACCATCATTAAGCTGGAACTTTAGCTTTTAGGCGATATGGAACCATTTATAAGATATGCAATATTGTTTTTTATTATTCAGGTGTTTATTTCCTGCAATAAAGTGCCTGATTATTCTATTCAGGATCCTGATGACCTGATTGTTATAGATGGCTGGATCGAGAACGGGCAATATGCAAAAGTACTTCTTACAAAAAATGCACCCTATTTTTCCTTACTGGATTCAACATCACTCAGAGAACTCGTACTGACCAGAGCAACGGTAAGCCTTTCTGACGGGGAAAGACAGGAGTACCTGATACTACGCAGAAATAAGGACTATTTTCCGCCATTTATTTTCGAAGGAAATGAAATAAAAGGTGAACCGGGAAAGACCTATACGATTACAGCAAGTTATGGTGGAAAAACAGCAATAGGAAAAACAAGCATTCCTCCTCCTGTCAGTCTGGATACAATTTATTTCAAGATGAAGGAAAATTCGGATTCCCTTGGATCACTCTGGATTGAATTTACCGATCCTCCGGACACACGGAATTATTACAGGATTCTTTCAAAGATCGTGGGCAGGGACCGCCGGTATTATTCTGCCATGATTATGGGATTAAGTGATGAATCGTTCAGTGGGAAAAAATTTGGATTCTCAATTTTCAGGGGTCAGGATTCGTATATTTCAGTAAACAAGAATAGTTATTTTAGTCTCGGAGATACTGTAAACCTGAAATTCTGTACAATAGATAAAGCTCATTATGAATTCTGGAACTCTTTTCAGGATGAAATTCTTAATTCCGGTAATCCTTTTGCCTCTTCACTTACTGTGGTTAAAACAAATATAGAGGGAGATGGCCTTGGCATATGGGGAGGATATGGAGTCAGCTTTTATTCGGTGGTAATAAAAAATGCCCCGTAGCCGGGGTTTTCATTTTCGAGATTTTTAAAATCAGGAAACAATGGAGCCTGCCCATTGCTTCCTGATAAGTTTATATGCTGCTTACGGCATTGATAAGTTACATTTGTACTTTATTGAATTTTTATTCTGCTTGAGGATTCAACAGGAAACGACTCAATAAATTTGATTGGATCCATGTAAAATGTTTTCCTGTGACAGGATCAATTTATTTATCATTTCCTGTATTCATATTTTTTAATAATCTATTGGATCATAATCAATACCATAATCATTACATATATCTTCCAGAAGATCATTGAGGCTCTTGATAAAATCATCAAAGCCTTCTCCAAAATATGTTTCCATATCAATTGGTGATTCTTCCCCAAAAGTAAGACGGAAGCTCACATAAAAATCTTCATATCCCCAGTCAGATTCATGCTCAACATAAGCTTCAACCTTTGCCAGAATCTCGTTATTATTTATATTTACGAGCCTCAGGTTCAGATATTTGTTTATTTCTTCAGATATGCTGTTGAAATATTCTTCTTCTTCAATTTGTTCGGTGTCATACTGATCCTCAATAATCCTGATTTTGTCAACCAGTTTTTTTATATCAATATCACCACGGACAGCCAGATTCATTAACTGGAACTCAGCATTTGCAGAATGTGCAATCTCTTCAAATTCAATTTTCTCCCATTCATTGGTGTATTCACAATAAACCTCAACATATTCCTTTGTTTCCGGATTATAGACAAAGTCACATACATAAGAATGGGATTCAGAATGATGAACAGTATTGAGTTCAAGGTTATCAGCGGTAAAAAGTCCATTGACAACAGCGGATAATTTCATTATTACTGCTTTCCCTTCCATGAACTTGTAAGACGCAGATATTACCCTGGTATCGTTTGCCACATCAATTTCGAATTTAAATCCTTCAAAATCCAGATCGCATGCAATTGCATTTGGTATTCCGTCTGCGTTATAGCTTGCACCGAATACAAACCGGAGCAGTGTCTGGCTTCCGATTTTCAGATCGGCTTGTAATGAAGCAGGAAAATCTCCTGTATATTCTTCATCAAATGGATTTTCCACGATTACACCTTCATAATTGTATATTGTAAACGTGGCATTATTCATTTTTGAATTTCCGGAAGAAGGGAACTTTATAATGAATTTATCCCCACCCGGACTTATATCCCAGTCGCTGGCAGAGGAATTCCATGTATAGGTTCCCACGTTTCTGTCCCAGAATTCCTGTATACTTTCCGGGTCTTCGTCAGCACAGCCTTTTATGGACTCGAATACATCGTTTACCTGCAGGGTTCGTGCGGCACATCCATGTATCGAGCGAAATACGGAATAGAGACCTGTTCCGGTAAAATCCCCGATTCCTTTTGATTTGCCTGATCCTGTTAGTTGTATCATATTACCGATAGCTTCAACTGTTTGAGTTGATCTCATACGGTTAAGAACCCCGATCAGGTCAATTCCGGCAGACTCAATAGTAGCTTTGTTTTCTTCAACACTTCTTGTGGTGAATGATTCTGTCTTTTCCTTATCACTGCTGCATGATAACATAGAATAAACAAGCAATGCAATAAGGACTGATTTAAAAAGATTCTTCATTTTGATAATTGTTTGGGATTTGTATTGCATAGTACTATAATTGTTTTGCCTGACTCTGTTTCCTTTTTTCTTCAGCATCATTTACCAGCCACCTTCATGATACAATGCCTCAATTTCTGAATTTGAAAGTGCCCTGTTGAACATATACACATCATCAAGATATCCCTGATAAAAACCGTAATATGTAGATAACCACTGATATGTGCCAAAATTCAGATAAACTGGCTGATTACAAAAAACATTTCCGGGTCCATAGGCTGAGTCCATTAATTGCCCGTTAACATATAGGTCAAGGCTGACTCCATTATACACAATAGCCACATGCGTCCAGTCACTGCAATCGGTAACCGCATGGACATCAAGTCCATAACCATCGGAGCTATCAGTCAGATAGACAGCCGCATCAACCCCATCCTTTGTTTTTCCTATTCTGTAGGAATTTCTGCTTCCCGATGAAATTATCTGATTACCAATATCGGTACTTTTAATCCAGCATGCAACGGTAATATGCCCCTGAACTATCAGTGAATTTCCAATATATATTTTGTTGCTGATGCCATTAAAATAGTATGCTTTCTCAGGATTTCCGAATCTGTCTGCGACAAGGGTGGCGCCGTATACAGTGCCATTATTATTATTACCCGATTCATCATTTGCATTGCCGTTAAAAGGCCAGTAAGCCGCAAGACCCCCGATTGGCAAATCTTCTACAGTGCTGAAGGTTATTTCGTTTCCGTAAGTAATACCATCATCATTAATCGAGTAAGCCCTGACATAATATGTGGTATTGGATTCCAGTCCGGTTAGCAGACTTGTGAATGATCCCGTGCCGCCATCGTTTGTTGTTTTGTTATCCAGTACCTCCGGAGCCGGTGAAGTGTTCCAGCAAACTCCTCTTGAATTAACAGGCAAAACACTGCTGATGACTGAAACTATTTCTGCTTTATCAGACATGATATTTCTTGCCCAAAGTGTGGTTACAGAGGGTTTTGGAGGAGCAGGCCCTTTAAGGCATCTTACATTGGCGCCATTTGACTTATAACCCCAGCTATAACCCTCTATGCTATATTGGTGTTGCAGGCTTCTGTAAAATGCCTGATTGTCAGGATATTCAGTTGAGGTCCAAAAGCTGGCAAACTCACCTGTAACAAATAAAGCTCCATTACGAAATCCTCCGGTTGGCAAAGCTGAAAATCCACTTTCATTAGTAGCACCTGTATTTGGTTCGCTCCAGTGACTAAATCCTTGTTCCTTAAGTTTTCCGCCCGCAATTTCATTTCCTCCAAGTGCTCTATTCATCACTGACCATTCTTCATTTGTTGGAAGGTGCCAACCAACCGGACATAGATTATTATTGGCAGCATACCAGTTATAGATACCACCATATGTATTCTTATAACAGATATTATCATTTAACCAACAAAGAGCACCTTCTGACAGGCTTTGCCACGTGTCATTATCTGTTATAACAGGTATTGATTCACCATTGTTATATTTTGTAGTCCTTAAATTTTCAGCCATCCATTCCTGATTACCAATCTTTATGGTTTTATAAAAGTTACCTTCAATATCTGTTATCACTCCGTAAGCGAGGTTTGAATTAAAAGCAACAGGAGGTATGTAATCACAGGTTACAAATACTTCTTCATTACCATAGGCTGTCCCTGCACTATTAGTTGCATATGCACGTACATAATATGTTGTTCCTGGCGTTAATGGACCAATGTGATCAATAAACAAACCGGTTCCGGTACCACTGTTTGTCTTGTTATTTGTTGTTGTTGGATTAGTTGACAAACTCCAGCAGATGCCACGGGCAATAATTTCATCTCCTCCGTTATTAATAATTTTTCCTCCACTTGTTGCAGAAGTATCAGATATATGGGAAATCTGTGTTGTAGTGATAACAGGTAATTGTATAAGCTGATCAACATTTTTTATACACCGAACTGAAATCCCGCTTTTCCAGGGGGTGCTAGTCATTTGATTAGAACTGTTGTTGTAATTGAGATTTTGAACTCTGGTATAATTACCGCTTCCGAATTGTGATGTACTCCACCAATAAGAAGAATTACCAAGAAAAAGAAATTCTCCGTCCTCTGATCTGCCGCCACCGGGAAGCCCTGAAAATCCGCTTTCATTTGTCGCTCCGGTGTTGGGATAATCCCAATATGTGAATCCGCTTTCTTTCATTTTACCACCGGCGATACTACTCCCACGAAGATATAATGGATCAACAATTTGCGGATCAAGATATTGTATAAGGATACCCCACTCACTCCAGCTTGGTAAATGCCAACCTGTCGGACAAACACCCTGGATACCGCTTGGAATTGAAGTACTGGAATCAGCTCCATTCATTGCTGCAGCCCATGTGTATAATGCGCCATATGGATTTTTATTATTAATATCATTATTATACCAGCAATAAGCTTTATCGCTGATTGACAGCTTACTCCAGATATTCTGTTCATCAACCAATGAAATGGGTGTTCCGTCACTATATCTTGTTGTTTTCAGATTTTCCTTCATCCAGCACTGGTTGCCTATCGTGACAGTATTATAAATGTTGCCATCAATATCTGTGACAGTCCCGCAATTCGACAAAGTATCATGTGTCCGGAATGACCATTCATTTCCATAAAAAGTGCCTGCATTGTTGATTGCATATGATTTGAGGTAGTAGGTTGTCCCGGGTAATAAACCCGTTATATGACTGGTGAAAGATCCTTTGCCACTGCCATCAGAGGTTTTATTATCGTGGATTGTGGGATTTAAGGAAGTGCTCCAAACAACACCACGCTCTGTTACTTCGGTTCCTCCGTCACTGATAATGTTACTTTCCACCGTGATTGAAGAAGAAGTGGTATCCGAAATGAACACTGTTGTTACATAGGGCAGCATAGGGCCTTCTGCAGTGTAGATACTGTAAATCTCGTCAGGCTGTAGGTTGCAGCTG
>JAKPOU010000021.1 GCA_029547705.1 Bacteroidota bacterium
ATCAGCCGGTTTGATGCATCCGCTACTCCGGGAGAGCTCCGAAATCTGTGTATCACAATGGACAAAAGCGGGGTGATGTATTTTGGCAATGAATCCGGAGGAATTGTCACATATAACGGCAGCAGGTGGGGGAAGATAAACACCCCGGGTATCGGAGCAGTTACCACACTGATCACTGACACATATGGAATTGTCTATGCCGGAGGAAGCAGGGGATTCGGTTTCCTGCAGCCTGACAATGCAGGCAGAATGGTCTATGTTTCACTGGCAGGGCATAAAGGAAGCGGGAAAGAGATCTACAGTCCCATAACCTCAAGTGCGGCTGACAACAATCATGTCTATTTCAGTGATGGCAGAAGATTGTTTGTTACAGGTCATAAAAAAGATTCAGTTTCAGTTACCGATCTGCAGAAGGAATTGGGGATAAGAGAGGTTTCTGCATTGCTTGCATTTGACAACAGGATAATTATTGCTGACAACCAAAAGGGATTGTTTGCCCGCAGCGCTGAAAGAACCGGCAGAATCCCGGGAGGAGAAAAAGTAGCACCTGCCAGATTTGTACGGCTCCTTCCATACGACAGAGACCACCTTCTCATTGGTGATGCACAAAATGGACTGATGCTGTTCAATATCAAAACAGGCGCTATCGCTTTTCTTCCGGCAGACACGAAATCAAAGAGCGTGGCACAAAGCGGTTCACTCACCGATGTTGTCCTGCTCCCCGGCAACCTGATTGCTGCTGGTTATTCGGACAGGGGAGGGGTCTGCATATATAGTCATGAGGGAACGCTACTCCAGCATATATCAGAAAGAACGGCGGCAGTGACTGAGTCTTCAGTGACAGCCATGTACTGCAACAATGCATCCAATTCACAACTGTGGTTCTGTACCAGCGGATTTATAAACAGGGCTTCCATATCATTGCCGGCATCCGGGTTCACACCCGCCGCCGGTATCACCTCTGTCTGCGGTCCGGTTGCAGAATATGCCGGGGAAATATACGCCGGAAGTGAAAATGGCCTTCTTGTCAGCTATACTGATCCATCAGGTGAGAGAAGGTTCAGGAGAAAAGGGGGCCAGGGAGCCAGGGTCTATTCAATGGCCGCGGTGGAACTCCCGGAAGGAAGAGTGCTGCTGGCTGCAACAGAAAACGGACTCCTGCAGCTTGACAGTTATGGTGACCTTGAGCGGTTTCTTCCCGGGCTGCACCTCACTGCAGCCCGCAACTCGGGCATGAATCCCGGGATAATGGTATCTGGCTCACCCGACGGAACAGTCAGAACGCTGGCTCATGATGGCTACGAATGGGAAATAAGACACACTATAAGCAACGCGGTTACAGGCTGCATCAGTGATATTGAACAGACCGCACCGGGTGATTGGTGGCTGATAACATCAGATCCGGCATCACTGGTAAGAATGCACTGTGAGTCAAATGACACGGCTTTTGTAGTGTATGGCAGAGATAAGGGAGTGACATCAGACACCCTGAACAGCCTTGCTGTCATTAATAATAATCTTTACCTGTGCACAGGCAGGGGTATCTCTGTTTACGACGGGCAGGATGATACTTTCAGGAAGGATCATAATCTGACAGGGAATAATTTTGATGAGGCCAATATCAGGATTGTGATCAGCACACCTGAAGGGGAAGTTATCATATCAGGCTATGACACACGCAACTTTGATGCTATAGTCACGGCCACCCGCCAGGGGCATGTGGTCTTCAGGCGTCAGTTCGATTTCCTGCCTGACCTGGCAACAGCGGGAATATCCTATGCTGACGGAAGCGTCTGGCTTGCAAAGGGGCAGAACCTCTTTGTAATGGATAAGTCAAAGCTTTCGTTCAGGTACGGTGATTTCAGCACTCTGTTTACCCGGATCAGTAC
>JAKPOU010000012.1 GCA_029547705.1 Bacteroidota bacterium
GCAATAGTTGCCCCATGTATAATATACCCCCTGTATCCAAACCGGGCCACCATATGTATCATAGTTCTGAGCCATCGTATTGGCGACATGCTGTCTGTCCCAGATAACTTCTTTATTATATTCATTGGCTTCGTGCCAGAAAGTTTTCATATCCGGCCAGAGATCGTAAGTTTTGGTCCCCTTGTGTCCGTAAGTGTCAATGAATGTTTTGAGAGTGGCAGCAGCATCAGCCCATCTTGCAGGGTTTGGAGTTGCAAAGCTCTGCATATCCTTATTACCTGCTTCATTCGGTACAGCTGGTGCAGAGGAATTATATGCAGGACTTGCGGCAAAGAGCTGGATAAATCCTTTAAGAGCAAGAGCTGCTCCGAGAGTAGGTCTTCCGGCATCAGCATTCCCATTTGCATATTTTACAGGAAGGTATGCGTTAGAAACAATAGATGTCAGTTCAGAGACCAGAAAATTGAAAGTCTGTTCGAATGTGCTTCTAGGCACATACATCTCAGCTTCCGTCATCGTGTTTCTGTCCTGAGGTTCAGTTATTATTGAAAGACCTCCGAGACGGTAAAAGAGTTCGGCATAATACCATGCTCTCAGGAATCTGGCTTCATCCATACGCTTTTTATACCAGGTATCTGAGAAATTAGCTTTATTGGCAGTGATCTGGGCCATAAAGGTATTTAGCCTTCTGACGTAAGTATAAGTGTTCGGCCACCAGGCATCAAAATTCGGGCCTCCCTGTCCTCCCCAATGATTATTTGAACTTGCAGATGCTTTTACTATACCTTTTCTCCAGTTATATGATGTATAATACCATCCGCCATCGTTATCAGTTGTAAAGCTGTCGAGGGGGTCGGGGTAATTGCCTTTGGCAGTAAGGTCTCTGAAACACTCATTCAGAAAGATATCTGCATTACCTTCGCTTGCCCACATTGTAGCGTCAGTCAGCCTCGATTTATCAGTGGTCTCCAGCCAGTCTTCCTGGTTGCAGGAAACAGTACTGAGAAGTACCAACCCTATAAATGCAATGTTCCTGATTATTTTAAACTTTATCATAGTATTTTATTTTTAAATTTGATAATTAGAAGGTTACATTTGCACCGATATTGAATATCTTCATAGCAGGATAACCTACCTGATTGGTTGTTTCCGGGTCCAGGAATTTCAGGTTCTGGAAAGTCAGAACATTCTGACCTGCGACATAAACTCTGATGCTCTGCATCTTCAGTTTGTTCATAACTGTTTTGGGAAGAGTGTAACCGAACTGAACGTTCTTAAGTCTCAGGTATGCCATATGTCTCTGCCAGAATGAGCTTCCCTGTTGCATATTTGAAGAAGGAGCCGCCCAGGCTATCGGATATTTGGAATTCTGGTTATCTCTCGTCCAGCGGTTGTTATAGTATTCATAATCCAGGTTACTGTTATTGTTGAAGAACGGGAATGTCTGGAAGTTCTGAATACTTGTTGATCTCAGTGCTGAACCCTGGAAGAACAGGCTAAGGTCAAACCCTTTCCAGTTTGCACTACCATTCAATCCGTAGGTCATCATCGGGTAGTCCGGATAGCCAATCACTTGTTCGTCATTGCTGTCGATCTTGCCATCGGGAACACCATCAGGTCCGCTTATATCTTCGTATTTGATATCACCGGGACGAAGGGTTCCCCACTGTGTTGCACCCCATTCAACCGGTCCTTTTGTAGGATCGGTATTGATAACGTTATCATTGTTAAGGTCCTCAGCAGTTGAGAAGAAACCAAGTGCTCTGTATCCAAATACAGTACCATAAGGTCTGCCGGTACGTCTGCGGTTAGGGTTGTTATATGTTGCAGCAGTTTCAAATGTTTCGATCATCTTGTTCTTTGCAAGACTGAGATTTGCTGCTACGTTAACATTGAGACCGTTCTGGAACTGTTTTCTCGATCCAACCTGGACCTCAAACCCGAAGTTATTCATTTTACCTGCATTCTCCTGAGCCAGGCTTAACCCATATTCATAAGGCACAGTGATAGAAGGGCTTAACAACATTCCGCTTCTTTTTTCGAAGAAGAGGTCAAATTCAACCGTTAACAGGCTGTTCCATAATCCGGCTTCGAATCCGACATCTGATTTCTGGGAAACTTCCCACGTGATATTGGGATTGTTTTCCCGGCTTACATAAGCTCCCTGAACCATTTTTCCGGTTCCGAAAGCGTACCTGTTGCCGGAAAGCGTATACCCTGACAGATACTGGTATGCTGAACCTGCAAGGTTACCTGATTTACCCCATGATGCTCTCAGCTTCAGGTTGTTGAGCCATGTCAGACCTTTCATGAAATCTTCTTCTGAAATTCTCCATCCAACTGAGAAGGCCGGGAAATATGCCCATCTCTTACCGGGAGCAAAATAATAGTGCCCGTCATAACGTCCGGTGGCTTCAGCCATATACCTGTTTTTGAAAGTCCATCCAAGTCTGTAAACATATCCGAGCTGGGCTCCTACTGATGAAGAACCGCCATTATCATAATCATTTTTGTCTGAACTGCCGAGACTCAATTCATCAATGCCGATTGCAAAATTATTTCTGCGGGCAGTCAGGTTAGCATAATCATTGTTCCTGGCTTCTGCAACAATCAGCCCAACGATATCGTGCTGGCCGAATCGACGCGAATAATTGATGAATGCCTGATAGTTATACCTCTGGTTCCTTTGAACCTGCTGCTCCAGGTATGTATAAGCGGCAGCTCCACCTTCCTGCGTAGATATTGCCTTAGTAAAGGTACGAGGATTAGCATTGAGGTCAATGGTATAGTAGTAGAACGGTGTGTGCCATCCTTTCCTGAAAGAGTTGTTCATGTCATAACTGAAAGCTCCCTTGACACTTAACCCTTTGATCCAGGGTATCTGCTGTTCAACTGAAACAGTTGACAAAAGTGTGTATCTGTCAGTAGTTTCATATCCATCTCCGTTCAGAACAGCTACAGGCGAGTTTCCTGCAAACTGACCCCACAGACCGTTTGAAAAGTAAATAGCTTCCGTGGGTATGAATTTATAACCACTCCTGAATATCTGGCTGGATGAAGACGCAACATCGAGGTCATTGGTTTTTTCTTTTGTTCCTAACAGGGAGAGTGCAACGGTTGTTGTTTTTGTAACTTTTGCATCAACACTCAGGTTATAGTTGAACCTGTTATAATTAACCCTGTCGAAAAGACCTTCCTGTCCGAAATATCCAAGGCTCGTGAAATACCTTAATGTATTTGTTCCACCTGATATCTGGAGATCATGCTTCTGTACCGGAATGTTGAAATGAACCAGGTCTTTTGACCTGCTGTCAGGATACCTGTCAGGGTCTTCGGCATGCAGCTTGGCGTAGTTGGCTATAACATCCGGGTTAAAAGCTAATTTATCTACCGTAAGGGTTGGATCTGCATTAAGGAGAGCTTCATTACGGATCTTCATGTAATCAACTGCATTCAGAAGATCAGGATAATAGGTAGGGCTCTGTATACCATAATAAGTATTGAAGGTAAGTGTCGGTAATCCTTCATTTCCCTTTTTGGTAGTAACCAGAATAACACCGTTGGCACCTGCAATCCCGTATGGGGCAACAGATGAAGCATCTTTCAGAACAGTAACTGACTCAATGATTGCAGGGTCGATCTGTTCAAGAGCATCCCTGATTACACCGTCAACAACTATCAGCGGGTTTGATGAACCTGTTGTTGCCACACCTCTTACATAGATACGGGCAGCATCTTCGCCGGGCTGTCCGCTTGATTGTGATGTGAGCACACCAGCCAGCTTACCAGCCATGGCGTTTGTAATGTTAGATACCGGAACTTTAGCAACTTCGTCACCTTTGACAACGCTCACAGAACCCGTCATTGTGGTCCTTTTCTGAGTACCATAACCAACAACAACAACTTCCTCAAGGCTTTCTACCGTAGGAACCAGGGACAGTTCAACTGTCGACCTTCCTGCAACCGGTATCTCCTGAGCTACATAGCCAATAAATGAAACAACAAGAACGGCGCTTTCATTCGGAACATCAACTGAAAACTTACCGTCAATATCAGTCAATGTACCAAGTGTCGTTCCCTTAACCTGAACTGTAGCGCCAATTAAAGGATCGCCAAGTTCGTTCTTGATTGTACCGGTCACTCTCC
>JAKPOU010000036.1 GCA_029547705.1 Bacteroidota bacterium
ATACCTATGAGGGCTATGCCGGCAAAGAAAGCGATTACGGCTGCCCACCATCCCTGGCGGCTGCCCATTGCTTCTGTCAGAACCTCGCGTCCCTTGACGAAAATCTCGACAAAAGCCACGTATATCATCACACCTGCTGAGAAGCCCAGGCTAATGGTCAGAAATTTTACGTTGGTCTTCTTTGCGAAGAAGGCTATCGTACTGCCCACGCCAGTGGAAAGCCCGGCAAACAGAGTAAGCAGGAATGCAAAAAGTACTGTATTGAAGTCGGGGTTCATTACTGTATCAGCATTGCTTTATCACGAGTCAAAAGTATCAAAATTGGTTATCTTGCATCCACTAAAGGGCAGTAAAATGAAATTATCTCTTTTCAACATTTCAAATTTCCGGGTTGATGGCGGGGCCATGTTCGGGGTGATCCCGAAGGCCCTCTGGAGCCGGCAGGTGCAGTCAGATGAGCTGAATACCATAGAGATGTCGCTTACCTCGCCTGTCATCGAGACCGAAGGGAGGGTAATACTTGTAGATGCCGGGTGGGGCGACAAGCAGGATGAGAAATTTTTTCGTCACACATATCTTCACGGCGGATCAGGGCTTGCCGGCGGCCTGGCGGAATGCGGTTACACTCCTGATGATATTACGGATGTGATAATCACCCATCTGCATGCTGATCATTGCGGAGGCTGTTTTATAAATGCTCCCGGAGGCGGCACAGTGCCTTTTTTCCCCAATGCCATCTGGCACATGAGCCGTGTCCAGTGGGAATGGGCAAACGAATCGAACCTCCGCGAAGAGGATGCTTTTCTTCCGGAGAATATCAGGCCATTCGGCGAAAGCGGAAAGCTGAACCTTATTGAGGAGCCCGGCGAACTTTACCGGGGAGTGTCACTAAGGATATGCTATGGTCATACTCCGGGAATGCTCATACCCGTTATAAACTTTCATGGAAAGACGATGGTCTGCACCGGTGACCTTATCCCCACGGTTGCGCATATCCCGTTGCTATGGAACATGGCTTATGATCTCCTTCCGCTAGTAACCATAGCCGAAAAACAGGAGATACTGCAGGAGGCTCTGCAGAATGACTGGCTGCTGTTATTCCAGCATGATCCGGCTCATGAATGCTGCGCACTTTCAGAAACACCGAAAGGGATCAGGGCGGGAATAAGGGGAAGGCTGTCTGATTTTATCTGAATGGAATTATTTTGATGAGGAAGAGCCCCGTATCACCAGGTCAGAGGTGATTATTTTTTTCTGAACAGGACCGTGGCGGTTCTCGATGCGGTCAATCAGCAGCCTTGCAGCCAGTTGTCCCATCTCAAAGCCCTTCTGATCAACGGATGTCAGGCCGGGATCGGTAAGGGTGGCAATCTGGCTGTTGGTGAATCCCACGATGGCAATATCCTGCGGGATCCTCAGTCCGTGTCTCTTAACTATCATAAGTGTCTGTGCAGCCGTCAGATCATTTACGGCAAAAAAAGCATCAGGTCTCGGGGTTTTTGTCAGCAATTCAGGGATTATTCTCTCGGCGCTTTCGATGTCATCGCACTTGACAATATAATCATCCTGAGGGGTTAGGCGGTACTCCTTCATTGCCTTCAGATATCCGTTAAGCCTGTTGCGGGCTATTGCCAGCCGGGGAGGCCCCGCAAGGTGCACAATGCGCTTCTTTCCCATGCGGAGGAGATGATTCACCGCCCTGTATGATCCGGTCTCATCATCAATGACAACACTGTCGGTATCAATCTCTTCAGCAGCCCTGTCAAAGAAAACAAGCGGAATGTCCTTATCCGTTATGCTCCGGTAATGCCCGAAGTCTGTAGTGGTCTTGGCAACAGATGCAAGGATGCCGTCAACACGGCTGGAGAGAAGAGTCTTAATGTTCTTTACCTCATGCTCCCACATCTCGTTGCTCTGGCAGAGAATCATGTTGTAATCACGCTGGTAGACCACATCCTCAATGCCGCTGATGACTGTTGAGAAGAAATAATGCACGACGTCAGGGATGATTACCCCGATAGTTTTTGAGGATCCGCTCTTCAGGCTGAGGGCTATGGGGTTGGGCCTGTAGTTCCAGCGTTCGGCAAGCTCATTGACGGCATCGCGGGTTGCCTGGCTGATATCAGGATGATCCTTGAGCGCCCTTGACACAGTTGAGGGAGAAATCCCGAGTTCGCGTGCAATATCTTTTATGGTGATGTTTTCCCTGCTCATTTTAGAAAGGAGCTGTCAGATGCTAAAGATAATAAAAAAAGTGCTATCCGATAAATCATGAAAACACACCTCACTCCCAATTCAAACGTTTGCGGCAACGTTTGCGTAAAAAAGCTGAAAAAGAGTTGGTTAACTCTGAAAAAAGATCGAATTTTATCATCCCAAACCTGGACAATTTAATCTGGCAATAACAACAATTCTGAAAAGTAATTAAACTATCAATTTATGGAGAAACTAACTGGAAAACGGCTCTTCATGCTGACCTTCGGCATAATGATGAGTCTTGTTGTCTTCGGGCAACAGGTAAGAGTGTCAGGTACAGTTACC
>JAKPOU010000039.1 GCA_029547705.1 Bacteroidota bacterium
TTCAGGTCTATGCAAAACTGCCAGCTGGAAGGCACCATGGCCATGTCAATGCCCGCGTTGATGGCCATTTTGACGGCTTCCTTGTACGACGAGGCAATCCTGTCGCGTTCATACAAACTGGTAATATCGGCCCAGTCTGTAACGATCATCCCGTCCCAGCTCAGGTCTTGCTTAACCCATTGGGTAAGCAGAACGGGATTGGCCACACCGTTCACGCCGTTGATGGTGGAAGAATTGGTCATGATGGACAGCGCACCGTTGCGCAGGGCTTCCAGAAAAGGGGCAAACTGCTTTTCGCGCATATCCTGTTCGTTGATGATTGCCGGGGTGCGGTCCAGGCCGTTGAAAGGCACTCCGTAGCCCATATAGTGTTTCAGGCAGGCCGAGATGTTTTCCCTGCCAATATGGTTGGGATCCGTTCCCTGCATGCCCATCACCACTTCCCGCCCGATTTCCGAGGCCAGGTAAGGATCTTCCCCGTAGCCTTCCCACTGCCGGGGCCATGCCGGTTGGCGGCCCATATCCAGGACCGGGTTGAATGACCAGGGTATCCCTGCCGCCCGTGTTTCATAGGCGGTGACCTCACCGGTACAGCGGGCCAGTTCCCTGTTAAAGGTAGCTGCCATGTTCACTCCCTGTGGAAACAGGGTGCCATCGGCTACATAGGTTGACCCATGGATCTGGTCCAGGCCGTACAGGCACGGGATCCCTATCGCTTCCAGGGATTTATCCTGAACGATCTTTATGAGCCGGTTCCATTCTTCCGAAGTCTGCGCCGTTGTAAAGGGAGTGTTCAGGATGGAGCCCACTTTGTATTTGACAAACACCGAGTCCATTTTTGCCGGATCAAACTGGAATCCTTTTGTAACCGTTATTTTCTGATAGAGTTTATAATATTCAAATCCCATCTCCATCCGTTTTTCCGGGTTGGTCATCACAGCGGCGTCAAACTCGCTTTCCAGCCCGTGCTCACTGATTAGTGCGGCCAGCTGCTCCTGTGGCATCATCATCAGTTTCATCATTTCTGCCCTCATGTCCATGCCCAGTACGTTGATCTCAAGCTGGGTCATCTGACCCACTTTTTCCACCAGGGTCATTTTGGAGATAATCTTGTCAATCTTTTTTTCAATGGCCGGGTCGCGCGGTATCACCGGGTTGATCTGGGCATATGCGACGGGTATATTCACGACAGCGCCGCATACAACCATAGCAAGGAAAAGGGTGTAAATTTTCTTCATGATTATTTATTTAAATAAAGTAAGCATTTTTTCAAAGCGCCAACGGAACATTTCAATTTCCTGTCCAGGTATGTTCAGGATCCTGGCCGTTTTCTCCCAATCCGAAAGCGCATAACCAACCTCGGCCATAATACCTGATGCCGTCTTTCGATCCAGCATATACTCAGAACAGGCATCCAGCAACAGTTGGGGATTTGCTTCATTCGTGGTCTGGGTCAGGAGCAGGCTTTGGGTTTCATCTAGTGTCGGATTCATATCATACGCAGGGGAGAGCGTCCACCCTTTTGGGGTAAGTAAAAATCCATGGTTCCGAAAATGATCGTCTGAATTTCCCACGCCAATATTAAATGCCACCCGCCTGAAGAGTTCTTCTAAATTAGAACGGACATCTGTGCATCCCCGCACAATAAAATCCACAATATCCAGGTAACCTTTTCCCGTAGTGGCATTGTCTCCATCTTTAAAGCCAAGCAAGGTCATGGCCGAGGCAAAGTGAATGCGCTTTTGCGCTTCGGTCCGGTCAAAACGCCGGGCCACAAATGTATGGTATTTATCACCAACATAAACAGCTTTGCTCTCCGTTGAACGAATACCGGACTTCTTCGCCAAAATATTGCACAATTGCTCCCACAATCCAACATCGTAAGTGTCTTTCAGAGAAGGGAATTTTGCTATACACAGCTTTTGGTTCTCATCCACGACACTGGCTTTTGGACGGGCACCACCCAGAGAGGCCCCGGGTCTTATCAACTGCATAATCCATTTTTTGTCCGGGAGCTTGTTCTCATAATCACTTTTCTCAATTTTCTGGCTCAAACGGATCAATTCACGTAAATCAGTCAAAGGTGGAATTTGCAGAAAAGAGTCACTGTTTAAATAATCCCGGTCTTCATTCTCCTTAAACCTAAACCCTCCCATCCGGGAAAAATCATCGACTCCTGCAAGATAATCGAAAGAAGCTAATTTTCTGAGAGGCCGCTTTTCTTCAAGAGCAAGTATTTGTTCCAGTTTGTTAAGCAAAAATCGTCCCCACCTGTCTGGCATAACGTCTGAAAAACAACCGAAAATATCTTTGCCAGGAAGTGAAAACTGAGGTCCCGGATAGTTATTAACATCTGCACTTATTTGAATTGAAGCATGATTTCTTAACCACTCATTGTTGTACTCAAAGCCAAAACTGTCCTTTTCGCGAAGCCTCTCATAGTTAAGCGTACCCAACAGTTTAATCTTGTCAAACCACTCAAAATCTGCGTATACTAACAACTTATGCATACAAATCTACCTTTTTGACGCCCGCTTGCGTGGCTCTAAACGAAGGTCCTGTAATGCTTTACCAATTTCATCGTTTGCGGCTAACAGTAAAACATCCTCCTCCAGTTGAAGTGCATACAACACCCTCAAGTATATACCAATCGATACTGTGGGCAGTCCTTTTTCAACCCGGGAAACCGATAAAGCAGATACAGTAGCCCGTTCGGCAACCTGTGCAACAGAAAGATCGCGCCGCAAACGGGCCATACGAATCTGCTCTCCTGCCACCTGCAGATTTTTTTGCAATTTTCTGGGTAACAAGGTCCCCGTTGTATTTTTAGCCATAAAGTAGATAATAATCTATCATATAATATGCAAATATAGCACTTTTTCTATATTATATGTTATGTTACATTAATTTCATGATATAGCCTTGACTAATTATTAACGGTAAGTATATTGAAGATGGCTGGCTGCCTGCAAGATCTTGTTTTTTAGCAGGGGTTCGTAGCTGGGGTGTTCCTGAAGGAAGGAAGCTACACTGTCAGCGGCAGCGCGGGAATTGTGCCCGCTTAGGCAGGCCGAGATCCAGGAGGTGGGGAAGAAGATGTCCCCGGTTTGTTGCACTTCCTCCAATTCGGCAAGGGCCGGACGGATATATTTCAGGGCGTGTTCCTGACGTAGGAAATGATTCAGGTAGCCCAGGGCCGGGATGACCCAGGCTTCAACGCTACGGTTTTCAACTTCAAGGAGCGACTGGAAAAAGGTATCCCGTACCGCAGGATCCGGATCTGTAGCCTGCACTATGAAAGCAAAGGCTTTCCGGCGGTCGGGGTTGGTTATGCGTTCCAGTTGTTTTTGCCGAATGTATGATGCTTCACCGGGCAGCCGGATCATCAGCTGATAGGCCAGCGAGGTCATTTCAGCTTCTCCGAAGGGTAGGCCTTCAAACGCTTTGCCATTATCCCAATGTTCAAACAACTGTCCGGTGATCAGGGAATCGGTGAAGAGCCCGGTCAGGGTACGGTACGCCAGCAGGCGGTATTCTTTGTCTTCCCGGGTGTCTGCTGCGGTTTTAAGTAAAAAAAATTCTGAAGAAGCGTCTTTTTCTGTGGGGTGACGCACGTATGCTTCTCCCAGGTATGAGAGGGCGGAATTCCGCACCAGGTTGTTTGTCTCGGCAGGAAGGTAAGAGATCAGGGCATTTATAAAAGAATCCGCACGGAGGTTCCCTGCCAGCATATTCTCGTACAAGGTCATCAACAGGGAAAGCCGTGTCTCTTCCGCTTCAAACCGGGCCAGGTTGTTCAGCATGTAATACAGGCTCAGACTGTCCGGAAGGAACATGCCGTAAGCCAGGCCGTCGGTGTTGGGAAGGATGTACTTCATGTCCGGGGGAATGGGAGCCTTTGTCCGGGCAAGTTTTATTGCAAGGTTAAGGGTTTCGGTTAGCTCCCCGTTTGTCAGGGAAAAAGTGATTTTTTGCGGCCACAGAAGGCCCCGGCTCAGCGGATCATACTGGGTAACCACTAATGAATCGTTTGAAATACGTGTTTGTATGTGCGGCAATCCTGCACTGTGTATCCATACCCGGCTCCAGCTTTCAAGGTCTTCCGGTGTTTCCCGGTCCAGGATGGATATCAGGTCTTCCCAGGTGGCGTTGCCGTAGGTGTACGTGTGCAGATATTCGCGCAAGCCTTTATGAAAAGCTTCTTGTCCCAGCTTCTCTACCAGCATGTTCATGACAATGGGGGCTTTGTCGTAGATGATATTTCCGTAGATCAGGCCGGCTTTATTCAGGTTGTCCAGGGGTTGTTTGATGGCGTTGGTGCCGGCAGTCCGGTCTACATCGTAGGCGGTAGCGTAAAAAGCTCGCAGGTCGTTCAGACGGTGGTTAATTTCCGGGAACTGCGGCCGGATCATTTGGGCAGCAAAGTAATTGGCAAACACTTCTTTGGTCCAGACATCGTCAAACCACGCCATGGTCACGTAGTCCCCAAACCACATATGCGCCGTTTCATGGGCAATCAGGGACATGCGGCTCAGTTGCTCCCCGGTGGTGGGGTGTTCTCCCAGGAACATGCGTTGGTCATTATATAAAGTGGCTCCGGTGTGTTCCATGCCCCCATACTGGAAACCGGGCAGGATAATGAAGTCGTATTTGGCAAACGGGTAGGGGATTCCGGTGTATTCTTCCATCCATTCCAGCGAAGAGTAAACCTGGTTAAAAATAATCCCGGTCTGCGCGATCTTCTGCGGGTCTGTTTCCCTGTGATAAAGCGATATACTTCGTCCGTTACGGTTTTCTGTCACCCGCTGGAATTTCCCGGCCACAAAAGAAAACAGATAGGTACTCAGGGGCTCTGTAGGACAGAAAGTAATTCTTTTACGTCCGGCTCCAGCTGGGGCGTTTTCTGCATCGGCACTTTGAGCAGTCTGTACGGCATCACCCTGCAGCATATCTTTTTCAGGAGACGTATTGGAGACGGCTTCCCAATGGGTGGGCAATTCAAGCGTCAGGGTGTAGGTGGCTTTCAGGTTGGGCTGGTCAAAACAGGGGAACAATGTCCGGGCCCTGTCCGGTACCAGCAGGGTATAAAGGAAATCATCGTTCCGGTTTAAGGATTGTTCCCCTGCGCGGAAATCAATGGTTATGGTGTTAGTGTCCTTTTTGAAGTACCTGCGTGGTATGACAATATGCTCATTTTTAAAGCGGTACTTTGCCTGTCTTCCGTTCACCTGCACCAATGCAACAGTGGCCGGATCTTCCTTGAAATCCAATATGATTTGCTGGGACCTTTCCAACTGAAAACCAATTGTCTGGGAAGCCTGAATGGGAGCCTTCGGATCTTCAGGCAGATTGAAAAAAAGACGGTACCCGAGTTCACAAATAGTTTCCCTGCGTTCCTGTGCCAGCTTAAAACTGACCCCCGCCTCCGGACCGGAACAGCCCATGAAGGCGAAAACCAGTATCAGCAGTGTTAATTTGCGCATATACAAAGGTAAGTAAAAATGGCAGGTTCACGTTGCTGTCACCGCAAACAACCGGAAGCTTTTATTTATGCCGGGGCAGCTCCGTGCTTCTGCTGCAGTGTGCCCCGCAGACTTGATTCGTTTGCCTCATAATCAGCTACATACACGTTTCATACCCCTGGGGGTATGAATTGCATAATGCTTTGAATACCAGCTAAAAGGACAATGTTTGCGGGGCACCCGTTTTGATTTCAACACTTTTTTACAGATTTTTGTGACGGGCCAGGGGATAAGATCCAAGTTATCTTTCTGGTCCCGGACACCGAACAAAACCACTGCTTGGAGGTGCGTAGGGAGGGGTGCAATTCCTAAATATTCTACATTATGGGAATTGATATCTATTCGCTTGCCCTGGATTATCCTGATACAATCATACAGGTTAAGGCAAGTGATCTGGTAGAGGCGGCTCGTGTATTCATGAAAGAGCTGGATCTGCTACCGGAACGCGAAACAAAAGGAAGTAAAAAAACAAACGAAACAGCTGAACCGGACAAGCCGAAAACCCTTTTGACAAAAAGGGAGGTGATGAAGTTGTTGGGAGTCGGTGAGACCACTCTCTGGAGGTGGGCTACAAAGTATGATTACCTCCACCCGGTGATGATTGGCGGAGAAAGGCGCTGGAGGTGGAAGGACATAGTGGCCATCATGGAAGGAAACGTGACGGATTATTACGGCAAGCCGGTCTGGGATTCAGAGAAAACCACCAAGACTGATCAGCGGTGAGTACCGCGTACTTTTGATGTATTAAGCTGTATAACAAATGATTAACAAAAGAGCTCCCCGGGAGAGCTCTTTTGTTATATTACTGATAATCATTTGAATGAATTAAAAGTACGCGGTACTCTGACTGCAAGGTCGCTGTCAGGCGACCGTCTGCAGGAAAGGTTGAAGCCTCGGCTTAAAGAAAATGCTTCCCGATCTTGTGGAGTAAGAGACCATTCTTTGCTTATCTTTGTTTTATGTCAAAATACGGAAGTATTATTTGGATTGGATTGCTGGCGCTGATTGCCGGTTTTCTGATTTATCCCCCTACACACAAAGTGTTTGTGGACGTTACGGCCCGGTTTCCTTATATCTCGGGATTTGTAAAATTTGCCATCCTTTCCATGATGGGCGAGTTCCTGGCTGCACGGCTGGTGCTTAAAAAATGGGTGATGGTAAAAGGGATGCTGCCCAAGATGCTGGTCTGGGGTATCTTGGGGATGCTGATCGTGCTAATGTTTGCGGTATTCTCCTCAGGGGTGGATGGTGCGGCTTCCCAGGGATTGCTCATCTCTGAGTGCAGCGATACCTGCCCTCCGGTGGTGCAGTTCATATCCAGGTTGCGCAGGGCGTTGATGATCTCGGCACTCATGAACCTAACTTTCGGGCCGGTGTTCATGGCGGCGCACCGGATTACCGATGTGTACATTGACAAGCGCTACTCTGGTGAAAAAGTGACCTTTGCCGGGGTCATTTCCAAGATTGACTGGGGACGTTTCATCAGGGAGATCGTGGGGGTGACCATCCCCGTGTTCTGGATCCCGGCGCATACCATAACCTTCCTGTTGCCAGGACAGTACAGGGTGCTGTTTGCCGCCTCGTTGTCCATAGTGCTGGGGCTGATCCTGTCGTTTGCCAAAATGCGAAATCTGAAAAGTTTAAACATAAAATAATAAATCATGCGCTACTTATTGTCAATCTTTTTAATTGCTACCCACCTGGGGCTTTTTGCTCAAAATGTCAATAAACAGTATGTTCCCGAAAGGAAGGCTGCCAACAGGGTGGAGATGGCTTTGCCCGAAGTTAACGGGTATACCGTCTTGCGATGCGACTTTCATTCCCACACGGTGTTTTCAGACGGCCTGGTATGGCCCACCTACCGCATTGGGGAAGCCTGGATACAGGGGCTGGATGTGCTGGCCATTACCGATCATATTGAATACCGTCCGTTCAAAGAATACATGGGCGGGGATTTCAACACATCCTACGAACTGGCGTTGCCTGTGGCCCGGGATTACGGCATCATGCTTATCAAAGGGACCGAGGTGACCCGCAAACAGGGAGTCATTGGTCATTTTAACGCTCTGTTCATTAAAGATGCGAATGCCATTGACAAGCCCGATCCGGAACAGGCGTTGCAGGCGGCTTTTGACCAGGGGGCATTCATCATGTTCAATCATCCGGGATGGGCAGTTGACACCTGCCTGCTTACGGAGTTTCAGCAGAAGATGTTGGATAAAGGCCTTGTCAGGGGGATAGAGGTCTTCAACCACCACGAGTTTTATCCCCGGGCGCTTTCCTGGAGCCGGGACCGGAAGCTGACTGTTTTTGCTTCTTCCGATATTCATGCGACCATCAATGATGTGATGGAAACCCACGTACAGCAGGGGGCGGTGAAAACGTTCCGTCCCATGACCCTGGTATTTGTGAAGGAAAAGAGTGAGGAGGGAGTTCGGGAAGCCTTGGATAACAGGCGCACGCTGGCCTATTTTTATGGCAACGTGGCGGGGGAGGAAAGATGGCTCAAATCGCTGTTCCTAGCCTCGGTCCAATGGGAAAAAGTATCTGAGAGAGGCAAGTCGATCTCTTATCGTGTGATGAACCTTTCAGGCATACAATATAAGTTTTCCATTGATGCTGCCGAATACATCCTGGATGGGGGGGCGTCCATTCAGATCTCCCTGCCTGCGGGTAAACGGGAAGTGTCGATGCTCGTTCTGAACATGCATTGCTACGAAGGCATGCACCCGGAGGTGAGTATGGTGCTGTAAACCTCTTCCACAGGGTGGCTGGCGGATTTATTCGACACGGAATTTCACTTTGATAATAACAGGGACTTCGTTTTCATAGGGGAATCCATTTGTCTGAATTACATATCGTTTTAATGGATCCAATTCTTCCTTAAGCAGTATTTCTCCGTAGTCTTCACAAATAAAGTAAACATATGTGTTATCTGCTGCCACTGCCTGCATTGGAGGAGCTAAATTACCTATTGATCTCCAACGTATGCCAGATGATCCGCCTTTAAAAAAATGCCATACTGACGATTCTTTACCATAAGCAGTAAAAAACATTCCACAATCCAGAAAATAAATATCTGACACTAACTTATAATAATCAAGGCTGAAAATTTCTTCAATTTTTTCCCACGGATTATTGACTCCACGGAATGCAAAACCAGCAGGTAATGTCTTATCTACAAAATCAAAATAGATTCTTTTCATCAATTCTCCATTTTCATATACAATACAGGATTCACTTGAGGATCCGGGAGCGAGAACATATCGGTTTCCTGACGACCGTGTTACAGGTTTGGAAAAAGCCGCTTCTATGTTAAAATCCTTCTGTTTCAACTTTTCTCCCTTGTAAAGACCATTCCGATCAAAAATTTTCAGGCAATAAAAATCCTTTTCGAAATTCGCAAGATCGTTATAATCAGGATTCGGCACATACAACATAAAACCGCCATTTTTCAATGGGATAATTCCGGCCGCGTTAAATGGCTCGATTTCAATCTCTTCTTTTAAAATTTGATTCACTAAGTCATATTTTTGTATTTTGGGTGGGAATGAATAACAAAGACACCAGACTTCCCCTTCCGAATTGTCGAGACAAATGTCGAAAACGGAAAGATATTCTCCAGGCCCTCGACCGCTTTCTCCATATTGCCTGACAGTTTTGCCGTCCTTAGTCAAAGAAAAAACAGAACCGCTTGCCAAAACAATGAAATTGTTTTCAGTTACGAGCATCTTCGATATTATATTCAAACTAACACCAGCATTATTTACAATGGGTATTATCTCCAGAGAATCTATGTATTGAGAAAGGTTATCAATCTCAACAGTGGAGTCGAGAGGCAAGATAGTCTCGCCGACTTTAGGTCCCTCTTTATTACGATCTGATCGACAGCTGGCAACAAGCAAGATCAGCAGTAAAAGAATACAAATTGAACGAAAATTGTTCATATTACTTCAGGATTACACAAAGTTCCAGCACTAAATATAATCACTATAGTTCGTTAAAAAATTAAAGGTTACCCCACGGCGCGAAGAAGGAAGTCGGACTTATCGGTATATTTCCGTAATGATTTTATTAATATGAAAATGACAGCAGGACCTGAGATTATTGTTCGTTGTTGTCAGTTCCGGATAATGATTCTTCAACCTGGTTGCGGTAATGTATCATCTTACCGAACCGTTCTGCGGGTAAATTAATATATAGTCCTTTGGATTCGGCATAAATAGTACCTGCCTCACCAGATATTTTTCCGCCAGACACAATCTTCCTGCCATTAACAGATATTACATTTGCCTCAACCAAAGTGACTGTTCCAAGGTGCAGCATTTTCCTGTAATCTACTGTTATTCTAGCGGAAACGGCCGTGAAGCCAATAAGCCATACCGCAGCTCCCATAGCCTCATCAAGAATGGATGCTATGCTTCCGCCATGTACAAATCCGGCAGGCCCTTCTGTTGCAGGTCCAAACCACACGCGGGCGACGAAAGACTTATCGCTCTGCTTTTGAAAATAGCGAACCATCAATCGGTCTGGTGTTTTATCTCCGGTAATAAAAGCACGTCCTTTCCCATAAGTGTCAGGTATTTTAAGTTCTGTCCATCCCTTTTCACCTGACAATTCATAAGGATTTATGATTTTATTATTCTTAACACTCATGAACTGATAAATGATTTTTAAGGAAAATACATTATTGTCAAAGAAATAATTAAAACACAAAATGCAGGTCTATTCTTTAGATTTATTCTTCAGGTTTCCTGCCATTTTAGGAAGATAAAACCTGTTAAGAAAAAGCCCTAGTATTGCAACTGCAAAAACAATAATTTTTACTTCAACAGGATGATTTGTGAATAATGCCGTTAGAGTGCTTATAGCGATGATCCCGAAAGGTGTCCAGTACGATCTGTCGGTTTTAATGCATGTATAAACTATGACCGGGGAAATAATTAATCCTGCCAGCAATTCGAGGGGGATAAAAAATAAGAATACACCCATGAGAGTTGCAGCAGCTCTGCCGCCCCTGAATCCGAAGTACAAAGGATGTCCGTGTCCGATAACCGCTCCGAATCCCAGGAAGCCAAGTGCTATTGGTGTGAGATGAAACACATAATTGCCTATAAGTAGAGGCACAAGTGATTTTAGAGCGTCGAGAACACCGGTGAGAATGCCCCAGAAGGGCCCGACGTTTTTAAATGTATTTGCGGCGCCCGGGTTATTATTCCCGATACCGCGGATATCAATACCTTTGACAAACCTTGCAATGATCTGCGCATTCATGACCGAACCGCAAAGGTAACCTGCTGTAAATGTTATTAAATACAATAAAGCCGGTTTCATCTTTTTATATATATTTTTAAGGTCAGATGGAACATCCATGAATAATTATTCGTGTGCTTGTCAGAATTTGTTGTCACGGATGTTACATTTTATATGGTTCTATTATTATTTCATGCAAACTGAAAGAGAGTATCCGCCGGGGCCCATATAAATTGCTTCCACGAGATGCAACTTACCGTAAATAAGATTTTTACAAGGAATGGAACCTTCAAATTCTCTTTTAAGGTCATCAATAGCATCCCTTTTACTTTCATCGCCGGAAATGATTGCAACTGTAATATCTTTTGCCTTTTTTTCATTCATTTTTTCCTTGATAGAATTGATAATCAGCGAATTTGCCTGTTTAAATGTACGCCCCTGCCCGACAGGAACAATAGAGCCTTCGGGATCATCGCCCATGAGGCCTATCACCGGGAGCACCCTTAAAACTGATCCAAGCAAAGCCTTTGCCTTTCCTATCCTCCCTCCGCGGTAGAGGTAATTTAAATCAGGAGTTACATAATAGGAAAAAGTGTTAACAACCAATTCTTCGGCCTGTTTTTTTATCCCCTCAACATCATCAGTAGTTTCTATAATATCTATAAGTCTTAAAAGAACTGCTCCTATCCCGCCAACAACCTGTCGCGAGTCAATATTGATAACAGGTATCCGATCCTTAAATTTCTCTTTTACTTCCTCTGCGATATTAAAAGTGGCTGCCGACATATTACTGCCCATCAAAACCTGGATAATGAGATCATAATTGTTTACATTTTTTTCAATCAGGTTTGCCATTTCAGAGCGTGACAGGGAACTGCTTCTTGCAGTGATCTTTTCATTAATAAATCTTTCTATCAGCCAGGAGGCTGAGTAAATCTCCGATTCACGGTATTCCTTCTCCTCTATAAGAACCGGGTATTTTAAATATTCAAAGCGCTGATACGGTACCTGATCGATACTGATCCCCAGGTTATCAGCGGAAATAATCAGAATACGCTTATTCATAACTTCCCCCTATTCTAATGTTAAATAATAAAGATATTGAGCCTGACCACCATAATATTCCTCGAATTCAAGTCCCGGAAATTTATTTTTAAGTCCGGCTGCCAGGTTATTTCCTTTTACATGTAATCCCTTGTAAATAGTGATAATGGATTCATCATTAAGAAGTTTGTTTATTGCTTCGGCGGCAACATCTTTTAAATTTTTTCCGGAAAGGAAAATTTTCCCGTTATATATTACAAAAAAGTCTCCCTTTTTTACTGTAACTCCATCAACAGATGAGTCTTTTGCAGACTTTGATATCATGAAATGCTTTATATTGTTTATCCTATCCCTGAAAAGAAAATTTGTTTTATTTATTTCATTTGTCTTTCCCATAAGGAGGCTGATAAGTGATATGGCGTTTTTTGATTCGACAATGAATACATTTGCTTTACAAAGAGAAGCTGCATATTTCAGCGACATCAGAATATCCCCGTCATCGGGAGCTGCAATTATATTTTTTGATTTCAGACTGTTAAGAAGATCAACAAGCTTTTTGACAGATGGTTTTCGTTTCCCGTAATCATACACGTAATCAGCGCCGAGACTTTGAAGGATTTTTTTAAAGCCTTCGCCCGAAACGATACAGAAAATACTTTGCTCTTTTTCATATTCAATAGAGTCATAACTTATAAAGTTCCGGTGTTGTTTTTTCATATCATCCACTTTCCTGAATATTATA
>JAKPOU010000042.1 GCA_029547705.1 Bacteroidota bacterium
TGACTGTTTTTGAATTTACTGGCGAAGATATTGAAGAGGTAGTGAACTTCGATATTGTCAATGGTTTGAAAAGGTTTACCGATAAATCCGTGATTTGGAAATCAGTAAAACTCAATTGCCCCATGTTGACAGGTGATAAAAAAATGAGAGAGATTGCTGAAAATATCGGAATTGAAGTTCATGGCAGTGTTTGGGTAATTGATAAACTTATTAATAGCGACTTAATATCAACAGAAAAAGCTATCGAACTGCTCGAGCAATTGTTGAAGACCAACAGTTGGTTGCCAAGAAATGAAATTGAAAGAAGGATTAATAAACTGAAATAAAAGGTAATACATTCATGGCAAATTTTAAGAAACATTTGGAAGTTGGTGCAATTGTGGGAACGATAGGTAATATAGTATTATATATCTTTCAATATTTTCATGAAAAAACAACAAATCCTAACCATAAATTTCAATAGGGTGAACTTATTTCAACTGTCCTTTGGGGTTGTGCATTGGGTGCATTAACAGGGATTGCAGCCGACAAATTTGAACCTGCAATTCACCCTAATCACAGAGGATTTTTCCACAGTTATCTAATTTGGATACTAACAGGTTGGGGAGTACTTTCCAGTTACAGGTAAAAACATATATTAAAGAGTATCATTTGGGGCACAATGACAGGTGTGGCTGGTTTAGATTTAGTCACGGGTTGCAAAAAAGAAACAGAGGAAGTTATTTATCGCGGATTTTTATGGGATCATCTATTAATACTGCAATGCCGTATTACAACAATTTATGGGATTAAGGCAAAATAGAAAGAGGTTCCGGCCTGATCTGTACAAAACTTATTAAAGGAGAGTTGATAAATTCTTATTATATGCAGAAATATGGAATTAGAATCCAATAATATCGTATATATATGGAATTATTATCCAAAAATATCTAATTTAATATTTTAAAGAAAATGGCCATGTATATCCAACGTAAAATCCATCCGGAAATAAGGAAACATCTTGACAGGAAGGAATTTACCATTATAACTGGTCCCAGGCAAAGTGGCAAAACATCACTTATCCAGGATTTATTCAGGGAATTACGAAATGAAAACAAAACAGTTGCTTACATTACATTGGAGGACCGAGACATCCTTTCAGCGATCAATACACACCCTGAGGAGGTTTTCTCATTTGTAAAAAGGCCTGTAAAATCGCTGGATGGAACTCAAAAAGGGGCTGAAAGGATATATCTTTTAATCGATGAGGTCCAGTATGCTGCGGATCCTTCAAATTTTCTTAAATGCCTATATGATGTTTATGGTGAAAACCTTAAGGTGATTGCAACAGGCAGCAGCGCATTCTATATAGATAGTAAATTTAAAGATTCACTGGCAGGCAGGAAAAGGATATTTGAACTCAAGACGCTCTCATTTGATGAATGGTTGCTATTCCGGGGTTACCGGAGCCTTCTCGATGAGCTTGACCTGATCAGGGGCCGGAATGAATATATCTCTCCTGATTACAGACAACTCTTGCAGTTATTCAATGAATACCTTGTTTACGGGGGATACCCGTCAATCGTACTGGAAAATGACAAAGCAGAAAAGGTCTTACTGCTGAAGGAATTAAAGAATGCATTTTTAAAAAAGGATATTGATGAGGCCGGAATTGCCAATCACGAAAAATTTTACCTGCTGCTTGTCCTTTTATCCGGAAAGACAGGAAACCTTGTTAACAAAAATGAACTGGCCAACACCATTGGAGTCGATAATAAAACCATTGATAAATACATTTACGTCCTTCAGAATTGTTTTCATATAGGGCTGGTAAAACCTTTTTATGCCAACCACAGAAAAGAACTTACCAAGATGCCCAAAGTGTTTTTTAAAGATTCCGGCATGCGAAATATTGTCCTGAATCGCCTGTTTGATTTCAAGGACAGGGAAGTTCCGTATCATTTCCTACGCTTTAGACAAAGGGTGTAGCTGGATTCTCAAACTTTAAATTACTCCAATAATTCCCACTCTTCCCAGCTGATATCTCTTCCAGGAAAGGCAACTTTCTTAAATGGCCAATCCAAATTTATTCTGAGTTCAGAATAATTTTGGATTGATTAGTTGGGAATTCGAAAAAACGCACGGTTTTTCTGTCCGCTGCCTAAAGATTAGCTTTACCCATCTTTTTAAGGTGGGATTTATCACAAAAATCGCCCTCATATACCCACATTTTACCTACGGTCTCTCCTTGGGTAATAACCATTGACTCGGGGAGAAAGTGGCTAAATGTACTTTTGTTTAGGTCAATATTCTAATAGACAAGCATACTTATCCGGTTGCGAAAATGTTGCTTCAGATGTTGAGTATCGGTGCTGAAATGGAGACCAGTGAAAAATCCGCCGGCGTGAAGGTATTCAACTTGCAAAAATGGAGGGAGTGTACAATGGCCGAATGAAAGGTACACGATCTTCCATAAAGGTTTAACCGATAAATATCAAAATATAACCGATCTTCTGGACAAGAGTGAATTGTCTGTCAGACGTATTGCCGGGATAACTGGGCATAGCATAAATACTGTTGGGAAAATCAAGCAGTTAAGGACGATTTGAGTATAGTAAATTTTTCACCAAATTATCACTTAATGATAATTATGTGAAATTTCTACTTTCGATTCAAAAATGTGTTCCGTATGAATTCTTCACTCAAGAATTAAATACCCTTGAGACTCGCTCTTTAATAAGGTCGTGAAATGAACTTTTCAGATCATCCGGGAGAAAACTTATGTCTATATACTCATGCCATTGCTCTTCTGCTTTCCTGAATTTGTCGAACATGTTTTCAATTGCCTTAGCATCAATATCAAATCTGTTTATGGCTTCAAGAAAATCTTTTTTCCTGAGTTTTTTCTTTTTGCCATTTAATGTCAGAGCCAGATCTTCTTCATCTCCTTCCACTACAAGGCGTGATGCAACCATATCATAAGCCGGACTTAACACATAACCCAATCCCGGTCTGTCATGTAGTGAAAAATTCTTTAGATGCATATCTGCATTTCCAGTTAGGAACGAGAACAGAACTTGTTCGAAGAAATTAATAATATCTAATCCCGGATTTATTGAATATTTGACAATAGCTTTCCCGATTTGTTCGTGAGAACCGTTATATTTTTGTTCAGTCAGTCTTTCTGTCAGCTGACACATATCTTCCATATGAATCTTGGCCTCATTTATCCTGTCAATCCGTCTGGTTATGTATGAAAGTTTACCGGATTTCAGCCTGATGAGCGAATGAGGTACTACATTTATTCCTGAAATTTCAGCAAGATGCATAGTAAGATCCTCAAGTTCGGGAAGGAATTTATATTGCTTTGTTGGTGGTTTTAAAATGTACCCGCCCCAGAGTCCCACTATCGTAAACCTTTGGGCTTCGTCTTTCTTTGCCAATTTCTCAAGATATAAGGATAATTTTGGTTGTACACCTGTTACAGTAGTTTGAGATTTGACTACCTTTTCAGCAAGTTGTAACATTTGATCTTCTGAATAGGGCAGTTCCGGGGGATTGGGTGTACCGAATATTTTTCTGGAGCAGGCACTATGAAACTCCGATTTCTCTTCACCCAGTAGTTCATAACAATATAAACATCTTCTCATAGCCTGAACTTATGAATTATCTTCTTCGATACTGACTGCACCAATACAATCCCTGCAACAGGCAAGCAGCAATCCCATGCGATCACGGGCATTCAATTTCCAGTTCTTTTCAGCAATTTCCAATAACCAGCCTTCAGGGATCAGGCCATCAAAAAAAGGAATCATTGTCCTGCTTACATGAGGCTTGTCCTGTAAAGGAAGAGTGAGACTTACTGGTTTGGCCAATGATCCGGTCAAATATTTTGTATCATATAAAAATGAATAACCTTCTTCTGATTCAGTCAAATAACCAGCCAGTTCATTGTACATGTAGACTTTTGCTTTTCTCATTTTCTTAAAAGTTTTTCTCTGTTTATTGGTTGTGGACCAAGTTCCTGCCCAAACAGCTTTAATACCTGATTTACTTTATCCATTCTTAATGTTGTTTTACCCTGCTCAAGGTCACGGATAAACCGCAATCCGACACCAGCTTTTTCGGCCAATTGTTGTTGAGTCAGATTTAATTGCTTTCTTTTGTTTTTAAGAAAGTCGGACAATGTCATTGGAATCTGTTCCATCTTATTATACCTTTTCGGGTATAAAGATAATAATAATTAATATATCTATACCTTTTCGGGTATAAAAACCAAATAATTAAATATAAATATACCCAAACGGGTATATAACATACTTGTGATCACCATATTATACCCGATAAAGTTCATTGTCCAGAAGGAGAATATTTCCCTGGGATCATAAAGCATATTAATGATCAGAATTTGGAAATTCAGGGACTTAAATATCCAAAACATTAAAAATTTAATAATCCGGGTAGTATTACTACCAAAATCGTAACATTTTTAATGAGAGCCGGGGTAGAAATCAAAAATCAAACTCCAGAAGTTCTTGCCCCTTATTAGCATCATGCCACAACCTGAATGACATTAATTCATCAAACTCTTTATTATCAGAGAGGCTCCAAAGTACAGGTGCACCCTTCAACATCGTCTGACGCACCGTAATAATTTTGTTTCTGGAAAAGAAAAATAAACTGCAATAAAGATAACTTCTTTCAATATGAACATTAGTAAGTCTTACAATACAAATACTTTCATCCTCTTTGAAAGTATATATCGGAAGGCGATGAACAAATGCTTATCACAAAACAGATCTATGATTAGCTTTTCAAGGGTAACTGTATAGATCTTACCAACTTTTTGGATTGGAGTTTTTGAGATTAATGACTGTAAAATTATCGGTTGTTCCGATTCGAAAATGTAACGTTCAATTTCCTTTTCTTCCGGTCCGATATAAACATTATTGTAGTTCTGAATCTTCAGATATTCATATAATGGCTCTAATGCGTCTTGCTCTACTTCCAGGACAGTCATAAACTTGCCTGGAATATGAAGCATGAATTCACTGATTACTTTCGTTGACCAGATGCAATATTTCATAGTGGAAAATTGCTTCTCGGCCTTGCTGGCTATTTCTTCTACATCAGAAACATCAGGTTTAAAAACCGGCTTATAATTAAGCGTTAAAAGATCCTGGGATATAGGAGTGATAATCCCTTTTGATTTTAGGTAATATAATCTCCAACGGAATGTTGATTCGTTTAATTCCGGATCGAATTGCCGGTAAAAAGCCATTTGAAGAGGAATACAGGAATCTCCGGCAGGAGTCTGGTATCCCAATCGATGAAAGATACTTCCCCTGCACCTTACATTCAGTCCCCCGCAGAGCGGGGAGCCGAACAGTGATAGTATGCTGCTTACCCCCGGATGGACCGTGGGTTATCCATATCGGGCTCTTTCAGAACCGGGCGCTGCCTCACGAACATGTCCAAAAGATAACCGGACACCTGAAAGGTGCAAATTCTGCCACTCAGAATACTGTGATACAATGCCTTAATATATCATCACCAGGAGAATGACGAAAACAGGAATATAGCTGTGAACAATTTTGCCCTGACAGATTAAGGTTTTATAACGTAACAGGGTGATTAACATGCCGATTATTAATGTCACTGTAACTCATAACCAGTATGATGCCTGAAATTCATTTTCCTGCATGGATGATGCAGGCATAATTGAGATGAATGCATTGGAAAGACCATGTGCATAAAGTCCTGAAAATGGCTTATTGCTTGAGATATTACGAATAGTTGCAGCATTTTTAATCTTTTTTCGGTTTCCATTTGTTTAATTATATTTGTTTATGCAAAAATGGAATACTCTAATCTCTTGTGAAATAGTGATAATTCATCATTTTTATGAGTCTTTTATCATTAGAGAACAGGCAGGGTCCATCAGTTTACTGAGGCAAGGCATGAAAAGAAATCACAATTAAGCAAACGGGAAATCGAAATTCTGGGATTTGTTGCCAAGGGAAGTGAGTAATTCAAGTAAGTGATCAATAATATTAAAAAGGATCTGGTCATGTCTAAAATCAGTGATGACATATTAAAACAAATTCAGTCTGAAATAGATCGGATAGGTGAAGCCCCGTCCTCTTTGGATGAACTGAATAAAATTGCAGCCAATGTTGTGGATCGATTTAACAACGCTCCCAAATCTGACTTTGAGGGATTGTCTCCCTATCAGATGCATATTTTACTTCATCGGCCATTTTCGCCGGAATGCATTGTTAAGTTTGGAGCGTCAACCGGAATTAATGTCGCTGATAAATCTCCGGTTGTAAAGATATCCTTACTCATTATCAATGCTATAATAGCACAAAATGGACTGGCACTTACCAAAGGCGGTAAGTTGCCAAGAAAGATAGTTGACGCAATCTACAACTTGAACTTCCATTCAACAAACAGCATACCGGGTTATTACAAAAGAACGCTTAACGAACTGGATTATGCTCCGGCAGCTATTACAAACGCACTGCTGAAATTATCTGGTCTCGTCATAATCCGGAAAAACAAGCTTCATTTGACAAAAGCAGGCAAAAGTGCTGAAGTTGATCATATGATGTTATTCAGGAGCTTATTTACAGCATTCTCCACAAGATTTAACAAAGGATATCTTGACGGGTATGGAAGTGACACAATTGGAAATTTGGGAACATTATATACGATTTATCTGTTAAACTCGTTCGGTAAAAAGCGTTTGGAAGCATCTTTTTATGCCAGGCTTTATTTTAAGGCTTTCCCTGAATTAATCAATGAAGTAACATATTACGCTTTTTCGACTCCGGAAAAAACAGCATATGATTGCTTTTTGTACAGGATATTTGAGAAGGGATTGTTACTGTTTGGACTGGTTGAAATCGAATTTGAAGGGAAGGATTATTTTGACAGAAAAATGTATATTAAAACCAGCGATTTATTCCATCAGATTTTCAAAATATAATAGTTTTTGGAAGGCTGATTAGCAGTCGTATATCAGCCGTATATATCTCTATGTCTGGTCAATACGATATTTGTCGGTTTCTTATCCCGATTGATTCAGACAGGACATCGTTGAAAATCAATAAAATATAACGCTCTTTTTATTAGGGAGAAATCAACGGCGGACTTATTCATTCTGCCATTGTAACTTGAATAATTGGGATTCTTTTTCTATCCTTCCGGTAATCCGAGTATTCCGCTGATATCACATATTTTTTTCCTGATATCATGGCCCATTCTGCAATTTGCAAGGCAGGCAGAACAGCCTGAACATGGATTGTATGCCATTCCGGCTTCGGCAAGAGTGCTTTTGGCCTGTGCCCTGTTGCCGTAGCCGTATAAATACATATAACTGCGCATAAGAGCCGGAATGTCCACGTTACAGGGGCAGTTCTGCAGGCATATGCCGCACTGCTGGCAGAATATTTCCGAGAAATGTGTTCCCGATGGAGGGAACAGATCCTTCCATTCCTCATCATTGAGTTCCGGTTCCGCCATTACCCTGATATTCTGCGAAAGCTGTTCAAAGCTTGTGCAGTCGGGCACTGTGGTATGTATATTGCTGTTTCTGACTACCCATTTGAGGGCTGCACGTGTATTGACAGGCTTTGTTCTTTCCTTGTCGTAATATGCTCCGGCCATTGTTTTCATTGCAATAATACCCAGTCCGGCTTCAGCAGCATATTGTATTGCTTCTCCGAGTTCTTCCCTGTTTTCTTTCAGGAAGTTATAGCTTGTCATAACAAAATCATGAATACCGGATTCGGCTGCAGCCCTTATTGCTTCAGGTTCATAGCGGTGAGTGGCAATACCTGTGAACCTGGTTATTCCTTCCTGCTTCAATGCTTCCATTGCTCTCAGCGCCTGATCGTGAATAACAGATTCCCGTCTGGCGGCAAAGGGCTGGGTGAAGAAATCAACGTATTCAACTCCAAGTCTTTTCAGGCTGCCCTCCGCACGTTTCAGCAATTCGTCCCGGGAGAAGCCGGGTTTAAGAATACCTGTGGGAGTGTCTATCCATTGTATATCAAAGGAATTTGTAAGGATAAAGAAGGAATCTCTCGGGAAATTTTTAAAAACCTCTCCCAGCATTTCCTCGTTGTTACCCTCCTGATATGCTGCAGAGGTGGCAAACAGTACTATGCCATTGTCAAGAGCAGCTCTTATAAGAGCCGGACTGGTTGTACTGCTTGTTCCCATGCTTACAACCGGCAGACTGATACCGGTCCTGCCAAGCGTACGGATTAATGGTCTGCCTTCAGCTTCCGACAGGTTCCGGGCGGCTTTTCCTAATCTGACCGGCAATCCGGCAGCTGCTACTGTCAACAGGCTGTTTCTGATGAATCTGCGTCGATTCTGCATGACTTTTTCAATTTATCCGGTCTTTTACAATGAAAAAGTTAAGAAATCTCAGCGGAAAATTCAATGTCATAAACAGATTTTTCATTCAGAAAGCTTTATAACATATAATATGAATCCGGAAAAAATAATTTACAATGCTTATAAACGGGGCTCTTTCCTTCATGAGAGGATTATAACGCATAATCCTGTTCCTGCAGGGCAATGCGGAGCGCCAGGTAAACCGGTTTTTTCCACGGGTAAAGTTGCGGAACAACTGGTCAGGCAGGTTTTTCCCTGATCAGGTACCAGGTGTCGGTTCCGGTTTCATGTTTCAGGATGAACCGGCCTCCTTCGACGGTTGTTACCCTGAAATAACTGGCAGCCGGATATTCCGGGTTCATGTCGCCCTGATACCAGCGGTCGGTGATTTCCAGAATCTGATACTTTTTTCCCTGCAGGGAAAAGCTTTTCGGGTATTCGTCAGCTTTATAGCCGGACCAGCTGCTTACTGATATGGGAATCAAAGTTGTCATCTGCGGAACAGAACCACGTTCTGCAAAGATATGAACGGGATACGGTATTTACTCTTTTTCAGTCAGCGGAAAACAGTATGAACTGAAAATCTTTCCTGTTTAATCCGGGGCCTCAGGGATAAAAACCGGGGATTCATTTCAGATTCCGGGTTTTTATTTTTATTTTTCTCCTGGTGTTCTTATAACTATTCTGACATGGGAAAGTATAAATTATTAATCCTGACCGGACTGCTGTCTGCTTTTACAGCCATCTCAGCCGGGCAGGCAGGGAGCATGGCATTTGATCTGGTTTTTATCGGCAACAGCATTACCCAGGGTGACAGTGAAAATGATTCTCCTCCCGCGAGTGCGGCGGAGCATCTCCGGAGCAGGAAAGGTGTGGAATCGGTCCGCTTTCTTAACCGTGGCAGGAGCGGATATACGACAGTCAATTTTCTGCCCGTACCCGATGGTGAGCTTATGAGGATCATTTCCGCCACGGAAGAATTTCATAAGGATCCCGGCCGTCAGCTGGTGTTTTCAATAATGCTCGGGACAAACGACAGTGCGGAAGAGGGACCGATGGGAGCACCTGTAAGCCCGGGACAATATTATTTCAACATGAAGGCAATAACTGATATCCTGCTCGACAGATTCCCCGGATGCAGGGTGGTGTACCAGCAGCCTATCTGGTACAGCCCGACAACATATAACCGTGCGAGATACCTCAAAGCCGGACTGGAACGGCTGCAGTCATATTTCCCTGAACTGCAGGCACTGGTTAAGGCTTATTCCCGTTCACACGCGGGACGCGTATTCATGGGAGATGTAAAGGCTTTCGCCTATTTCAGGGATAATTATCTTACAGACTTCATTCATGAATCGGGAAATGCAGGGACATTTTATCTGCATCCCAATAAAAAGGGAACCGATGCACTCGGAAAATTCTGGTCCGATGCTATCTATGAAGCACTGACAGGAAAATAGTCACACTATACAACAAGTGCTGCAAGGCGGTTTTCCGCCAGAGCCGGCTCAAGCAGATTTGATTTGTCAGAATATTCTGTGTGAAGATACTGTTCAGCCACAGGTCCTCCGGGTTCTCCCAGAAATTCCTTATATATGGCTTTAATCTCCGGATTTTCATGACAAAACCGTGTTGTTGCCTGAGAATCGGCTGACTCAAGTGCCTCAATGCGGCTGGCCAGTATTTCCGGGCTAAGTGCAGGTTGTCCGGCACCTCCCACACATCCGCCGGGACAGGCCATGACTTCAATGAAATCATAGTCACATGTGCCGGCCATTATCTGTTCCAGAAGGGGCCGGGCATTTCTCATTTCATAGCATACACCGACTTTGAGAGTAGTGCCGGCAATATTGACCTCGGCACTTTTCATTCCGCTAAGTCCCTGTACACCCTTTAATTCTATAAGATCGGAAGAAGGATTCTTACCGGTGATATTGAAATGGGCAGTTCTTATTGCCGCAGTCATAACCCCACCGGTATTGCCAAACAGTTTTCCGCCTCCGGATGCTGTACCCATTAAGGGATCAAAAACGCCATCGGCTGCCGACAGATCCACGTCGCGTGATTTTACCATCATGGCAAGCTCGTTTGTGGTAATCACAAAATCGGTACTGCGCATTCCGTTTATTCCCAGTTCCTCGCGCGTGATTTCATATTTCTTTGCCGTACAGGGAGCTATGGCCACATGTATGATATTTTCAGGAGCAATATCATTTTTCCCGGCAAAATACGTCTTGACCAGGGTGCCCTGCATTCCTATAGGGCTTTTTGTGGTGGACAGATGGTTTATCAATGAGGGATAATACATTTCAACGTATTTAACCCATGCAGGGCAGCAACTGGTAAACTGTGGCATGTTGACCTTCCCCTCAATGCGCTTCTGTAGTTCATGAGCTTCTTCCATTATTGTCAGATCAGCGCTGAAATTGGTGTCAAGTACATAGTCAAAGCCAATACTGCGGCATGCACTTATGATATTGCCCGCTAAGTAGGAGCCGGGAGGCATCCCGAAATAATCTCCTATTCCTGCAGGTACTGCAGGGGAAACAGACGCGATGACAATTTTTGACGGATCATCGATGGCTGCCAGAACATCCTCCCAGTTATATTTTTCAGACATTGCCCCGTATTTACAGTATTTCAGGCAAGCCCCGCAGTTGATACACACGTGATGCGTTTTGGAAGATTTGTATGTTCCGTAAACTTTCTGGACATCCCGGCATACTGCTATACATTCGCGGCATCCTTTGCATTTTTTTTCATATCTGGCTATTGAAGGATTATCCGGCTGGATAGGCAGGTAGTAATCAGAAGCCGACTGAGGGAACAAATAATTAAAGCCTGATGTGAACCATGATGCACCGAAAACAAGGGAGCCGTTATATAGAATTGCTTTCTCAAGAAATTGTCTTCTGTTAATCTTATTCATATCATAAATCATTTATCAGTTTATATACATCATTTGGAAATTATTTCGTCTTCTTCTAAAAAAGTCAGCCCTGAAAATTTTTCGAACAAGAATAGCAAATATTTTTCATTTTTAAAAATCAGCCCGACCAGTTGCCACTTTTAGAAGTTCGCGGGAATACCTGAAGTTGTTCATTCATGGTTTTAGCCATTATGTCTGACTATCTGATCCGCTTGTAAGAATCTTGTGTTTCCGTCACGGAACGTTTAACATCCTTGCAGACTAATTGTGGGACAAGGCGGTTTAATGCAAACTGGCCGGCAGTATTCCGGGCCTAATCAGGATCGGAAAGTATCAATACAAACGAAAAGGACACTGTAAGATTCTGCCTAAGTTATTCCGTTAAACATTTATTGCTTAATTTTGGCACATCCTGCAGGACACAGGTGTAATCACCATCTGGCTCAGTTCAGGTTGATTGTAAGACAGATCAGTTCGGGGTAATTGTAAGACAGATCAGTTTCGGGTGATTGTAAGACAGATCAGTTCAGGGTGATTGCAAAACGGAGCAGTTCCGGGAAAGAACTATCTGAATTAATCTGCAGCAGGAAAGGCAGTTAAATCAGGCAGTGACAAACTGAAATGTCACTGCGTGCGGTGCAAACTGTTGCTGAAACAGGTTATACCGGGGCTGGTCTGACGAAACAAATTATAATACAGCTGATTACAGCATAAATAATATCAACAAATAAAACAAGGAGAAAATTATCATGGCACGACAAATTAAGGAGAATGTGTTCTTTCTGAACGCCACAGACTGGAACAGGCGTTTATTTGATTCACTCATTCCACTGCCTGACGGCACCAGTTACAATGCTTATCTTGTCAGGGGAAGTGAGAAAACCGTATTGATTGATACCGTTGATCCGGCACTGGAAGATATTTTGTCCGGCTACCTTGAAAATGTAGAAAAGCTTGATTTTATTATTTCTCTTCATTCGGAACAGGATCATTCCGGGTCCATACCCCTTGTCCTGGAAAAATATCCGGATGCAATGGTGATTACATCACCGAAGGGAAAGGATCTGCTGATAAATCATCTGTTCATTGCGGAAGAGAAGATCATCACGGCTGATAACGGTGAGGAACTTTCCCTGGGTGGCAAAACACTGAAATTTATTCATTTTCCATGGGTACACTGGCCCGAGACGATGCTCGCCTATTTAAAGGAGGATAAAATTCTTTTTACATGTGATTTGTTCGGATCGCACCTGGCTACCACGGATATGTATGTTACGGATGAATGCCAGGTGTATGAAGCAGCCAAGAGATACTATGCAGAAATCATGATGCCGTTCAGGAATTTCATTAAAAAGAACCTGCCGCTGCTTGATGAGTATGATATTGAAATTATTGCTCCGAGTCACGGACCGATGTATGACAAACCCGGATTTATAATGGATGCCTACCGTGACTGGATATCGGATGAAACAAAGAACACGGTGGTGATCCCTTATATTTCAATGCACGGCAGTGTTGAAAAGATGGTGGATCATCTTGTTGCCGCCCTTGAGCAGAGAGGTGTTAAAGCCAGTAAGTTTGATCTTTCCGTGACGGATATCGGCAAGCTGGCAATAAGTCTGGTGGATGCTGCTGCTATTGTGGTAGGGACACCGACGGTTCAGGCCGATCCGCATCCTGTGGTCACCTATGCCGTGAGGCTGGCAAACATGCTCAAGCCGAAGCTGAAATATGCATCCGTTATGGCTTCATACGGATGGGGAGGAAAGGCAATTGAAAGGATTGCTGAAATGATTCCCAATATAAAGGCGGAACTGATTGAGCCTGTTCTGGTGAAGGGCTACCCCGGGGAGGATGATTTGAAATCTGTTGAAAAACTGGCTGATGAGATAAGTTCAAGACTAGGCTGAAAGCCTGTAAGAGAATAATTTCCCTGTTGCAAGAAGCGAGAGCTAAATTATTTAAGAGTTATTGATATCTGTAATTCCTGAACGGATCGCTGATGCACTCCTGCTGATCAGGAAGCTGAAGATTCCGGTTAATTGTTGAGGAGAAGATCATTCTATCCTTTATTTATCCGCTGCAGGATTATCTAAACAAAGTGAATCTGCAATCTGTCAGGATATCATTTAATTTTTTATTTTTATCTTTTTGATTTCAAAACCCGAAACCAGGAATTTGCGACAGCAGAATTTCAATTAATGCATATTTCAGATGGTATAATAAATCTTCCGGTATGTATTGCTGCAAACGTGGCTGCTGCAGGAATTATTTATGCCAGTGCACGCGGCACGGACAGTGATGAGATTCCCGCCATGGGCATGACAGGTGCAGCACTTTTCGTTGTATCACTGATTCATTTTCCCATGGCCGGCACATCAATCCATCTGGGTTTGTTTGGTATTGCCGGTATCATTCTCGGGAGGCGAAGTTTTCCCGTTATTTTTACAGTACTGCTTTTTCAATCGCTTATATTCCAGCATGACGGACTGATCACCCTGGGTCTGAATGCAATCAACATGGGAAGCGGGGCCCTGCTGGCCCGGATCATATGGCGCATCAAAAAGCTGCCGGAATATATCAGGGCGTTGCTGGCGGGATTCACAGGCATTATCATTCCTGCCCTGCTTATGACTGCAGAATTCATAATAACGGGCTATGAAAGTGCAATAGCTATGATACTGGCCATCTATCTTGTGGTTGCAGCAATTGAAGCAGGTATAACTCTTTCAGCAGTTGTCTTCCTGCGCAAGGTAAAACCGGGGATACTGAATGGCTCACATGCAGACCATAAACAACTAAAATAACATTATTATGATCAGGAAACCATTTTTAATGATTGCCGTACTGATGCTTGTCACGGCACAATGGGCAGGAGCTCACGGTGTAAATGTGGAATTTGTCATGCACGGCGAGATTGTTGCAGTAAGATCTTCATTTTCTCCAACCCAGCCTCTTGTTGATGCAATGGTAAGCATTTATTCTCCGGCCGCTGTGGAAAATGTCTGGCAATCTGGCAAAACGGATAAAAACGGATATTTTCTCTTTAAGCCGGATACGGAAGGGGAATGGATTTTTGTTGTTGACGATCAGAAAGGACATATGAAAAGATTAGCGGTTAATGTTCAGGCCGGCGTTTCTGCTAATGAGGAGGATGCACCCGGAGAATCCCTGGCAGCCACAGCAACGGCACACGGTGGGATGAGCAGAACCGCAGGAATAATAACCGGCTTGTCAATTATCTTCGGTATCACTGGCATTTTTTACGGTCTAAGGGCAAAAAAAGCTGCAGACAGTAAATAACAATGTATTGAGACACGATTTAGCAGACAGGTACAGCCATCTCGATTCACCGGTACACAGGCTTGATCCGCGGATAAAAATAATCGCTGCTCTTGCGGGAATTTTAATCATTGTTTCCGAACCCAGGTACGGAGAACCAATTCCTTTTTTGTTCTATTCATCCGTGGTGATAATTGTGGCTGCGTTCAGCAAAGTACCCCCGGTTTACATTCTGAAACGTTTGCTGATCGTTTCACCCTTTATCTTAATGGCTGCGTTTTTCTATCCACTGTCGGTTTATCTTTCAAAGAGTGAGTTTTTTCTTGAAAACCGGCAGATAATCATTTCGGCCGGATTAACCATACTTTTCAAATCCTTTCTGTCTGTTATCATCCTTATAATACTGGGTTCCACGGAAAAGCTTCACAGACTTCTGCATGCTCTACGGAAACTGAAAATGCCTTCGCTGATAACTACTATTTCAGCCCTTTTATATCGTTATGTATTTCTTATTGCCGACGAAGCCCTTAAAACATCAAGGGCACGGGAAAGCCGGACTCCCGGACATATCCGTACCGGCAGAATAAAAGCCATGGGCAATCAGGTGGCTGTTATATTCCTGCGCAGCTGGGAGCGGTCGCAATTTATTTACAAATCAATGCTCTCGAGAGGCTTCAAAGGTGAATTTCCCGATATGGAAATTTCCCGTTTAGGACTGACAGATATCGTTTTTTCCGGATTATTCATCATCCTGCTCTTGTTAATCAGAATATTCTTATAGTATGGCCGCTGGCATAAAAATAGAAAAACTGAGCTTTTCCTATACGCCGGGGAAAGAAGTGTTAAAATCAGTGTCTCTTGACATTCTTCCCGGGGAAAAGTTTGGAATAGTCGGACCTTCAGGTTCGGGCAAATCAACTCTTTTACTGCATCTCAATGGTATATTGACGGGAGAAGGAAAAATCAGAATAGGAGAAATACCAGTTGCAAAATCAACTCTTTCAGAAATAAGGCGGCTTGTCGGACTTGTTTTTCAGAACCCTGATGATCAGCTTTTCAATCCAACTGTAGAGGAAGATGTAGCTTTTGGACCTCTTAATTTCGGAATGGCGCCGGAAGAAGTGAAAGACCGTGTAAGGGAAACCCTTGAATCACTTAAGCTGAACGGTTTTGAGAAACTGACTCCTCATCAACTGTCCCAGGGGGAGCGCCAGAGAGTTGCCCTGGCCACAGTATTGTCAATACGGCCCGGGATAATAGCTTTCGATGAACCTTTTTCCAGTCTCGATCCTTCAATGGTTATTCAGCTGATGGAAATAATAAGTTCACTGGATTCGACACTTGTAATTACCTCCCAGCTGGTGCTGCCGGTTATTGCATTATGCGACCGTATGGCAATACTTAAAAATGGCCGGATAATTGCCTGCGGCCCTCCGAAACAACTGGCACGCGATACACAACTGATGAAATCCTCAGGTCTGGATCTAAGCTTTTACCGGGATATGTGCAGGGAGCTCTGGAAGTGATTTTCCGTTCTGAACAAGTAAGGATTCGCTTCTGAATTATTTATTTCTGAAGATGTTTACGCCGATAATTCCGGCAAGAACCATTACACCGCCGATAATATGCCAAACATGCAGTGTTTCGTTCAGGAAGAGGACTCCGCCGAAGACGGATAACACGGGACTGAAATTATTGAATATTGACACCTGTGCTGCAGGTATCACCGAGAGGGCATTGTTGCCCAGGAACGACGTAAGAAACGTTGATAAAATGCCAAGGTAAAGTATTGGCCAGAGAAATCCGGAATATCTGAATACCCCGAAATAGTGGGAAAGAGTTCCCGATTTCAGATGTAGGGTAATTGCTGCAAGGTTAAACACAATACAGGCAGTTACGCTCATGAAAAGGGTGATATCCATTGAGTTATACTGCCTGTTGGCCTTTCTTCCGAGGACGTAATAGAAGGCGATTGACAGTACTGAGAGCAGAATGAGCATGTTGCCCTTCATGCTGGCCCCGCTTACAGGATTCAGTCCGTTCCTGTACATGATATACACTACCCCCGAAACAGACAATAAAACGCATATGTTCTGTAGGAGGCTGTTCTTTTCCTTTAGAAAGATCAGGGCCAGGATGACGGTGATGACAGGTGTTATTGCCGAAAGGATGCCTGCCTCTGAAGCAGTTGTATATTTTAATCCAAGGGTTTGAAATCCAAAAAGCAACAGCGGATAAAATAACGACAGCAAAAGGAGTGTTGGTATGTTTTCGCGGCTGATGGCGGGCCGGCTTTTCCTGTAAAAAATATAGTACAGCAACAACCCGGCTGTAGCTGCCGTAAAGCGATGTGCCAGCAGATCAATGGCAGAAGCATACCTCAGGGCTATCTTGACAAATATGAAGGAGAAACCGATGATCAGTGTCATCAGTGAAAGACCTGCATATGCCCATGCTTCTTTTTTGTCTGCTTTCATGCCCCGTAAATGAACCCGCAAAAATAACACATAATAATACGGGTTTTAATATTTCTGTCCTGTGATATTCTTTATTTTACGGTTATAAGATTTCTCTTTTTCAGTTCCTCAACGGCATTTTCCCATCGTCCGCCGCTTCCCCACAGATAATATGAAAAATACATTATGGTATTCATGGGAATCCGTACCCAGGGCTGAAACTCTACATAGTAGTGAGGTGCTTCAATATTGCCCTGGCTTGGAGGAAGAATATCCCCGGGAGTACAGAAGTACATATGCAGGAAGACCGGCTGCCATACTGGAAATGCTCCCGCGAAGGCAATATCTTCCATTGTGTCGTAACCGGCATTCCACCCTTCTTTCAGGTCAAAGGCCCAGCCATATTTCTGTTCGGGAAGCATCCTGTATTCTTCCAGTCCCTTTTCAGAAGGTACAAAGAAGACATCTTCCGGACCATGTGTCCTGCCCAGTTCCAGAATGGGCTGCGGTCCCAGCATATTGGCCTCCCTGTTTTTGAATCTCAGTTCAAACCTTACTTCCAGCAGGGGAGAATTGCCGTAGAGAGTGAATATCTTTTTCAGGTGGTTGCCATAATAATCAGTTTCCATTTCCACCTGAACATAATCCCCTTTCTCCCTGACAATTTTTGCATCATAAACCCTGTGGGTTTCCATACTGGCCTGTCCCAGGAAATCCTCAAAGCCGCCATAGGGGTAGTAGCCCCTCATTCTGTAGGGCGCATCATGACGATTGTTTTTCTCCGGCCATTTTCTGAACAGCACGTTGTCATTCCTGCTTTTCACGATATATTCAATTACCCTTGCACCTGTCCGTAAGAGTGTGATCCTGACAGAATCGTTCTCCATGCGGTATTCAGGAATACCGTCACTGTTCAGGTCAACTTCATAGACAAAGGTTGTTCCTGCCGCCCGGCCGACACCCAGCTGACTCTCCGCAGTCATCCCCAGGGCACTTGTTTTTACAATGTAATCACCGGCACCGAGGCGAAGGTTAAAGTCGCAGGTTGTGAATGCAGCTTTTTCTGCTTCGCATACCTTTGATTGCCTGAAAACAGCTTTTCGGAGATTGTCTTTTTTAAACACATTTACTTCCACGGCAACAGATTTACTATCTGAAAAATTGTGCACGGTAACGGGAAAGTGAATTTCCGGGGAATGACCATAAAGCAGCTGGTTTACCGAAATTGCCGGGGGCATGTCAAGAAGGGTCACGGTGCTTTTGGTCCGGTTTCCGTATGAAAAATGAACAGCTACGGGATTGGTGTTCCCCATAGCTTCCTTCAGGGGCTGCAGGGGAATAACAAACTGTCTTTTTTCATTTACCGGCAGGACTATGTTTTCCTTCAGTTTCTCGCCGGCCCTTACCTTGTCTGATGTGACGACCTCCAGATTTCCGGTCAGCGGAAGGGAAGAATGATTCTCCATTGTAACAATCAGGTTGTACCCTTCAACCTGTGCGGATATATCCAGATTATCCCCGAAATACTCTTCGAGGTATATCCTGTCGAGATAAAGCAGTCCCAGCACATTCCTGTATTCTGCAGGTCCCATCATGTTTGCCTTCTCCAGAACGGCCACAGCCCGCCTGTTCATGATTGCATCCCATATCGACTCATTGCTCAGCGGACTGTCCTTTTCAATAAACAATACCATTGATGATGTCAGGTTATCGCTCAGGTTACCCGTTTTAAGTATAAACGGAACATTTTCATTGTCTATCTGTTCCTTGTTGCCGGGATGCACGAAATAGCCATCGTATCTGAACTTGTCGGCTGCAGGATCAAACACTTCCCGGAAAGCATAACCGCCTTTCGAATGTGCATAGTCGATCATATACTGCCGGGATGCCATATAATTCTGAACCTGCAGATCCTTATAGTCCGTGCAGCCGAATACCGGTGAATAGCCTGTATTTGCCACCACGGGCAGATTGACCTCATTCACCCAGCCTTCAAGTTTTTCCTTTCCGTACTGAGCTATATATCCGTCGAAAATAAACCATGAGTTGCCTTCATTCATTCCTTTCCCGATCACTTCCAGCGGATGTCCGGGTGAACAGGTTACGATATACAGTGTTGTGTTGATACCGTGCCAGCCCTTAAACATGTTATATGATTGCATAAAGGCTGAAGTCCTTTCTGTCAGGGAGTGAAGCTGCCGGGCTTTTTCTTCCGATCCGGATGATATTACAAAAAGATGCCTGTTTCCCCTTGTAAGAAAGAAAGCTTTTACCACTTCCAGATCAACGTCACTTAGCTGGTAGCTGTTCATGTCTTTTACCCATCCGAAAATGCCGCCGACTTTTTCTTCAAGCACCCGGCCCAGGGGTCCGGCAGGGTCAGTTATAACAAGGATATTTCCTTCCTGCCGGCGTATAGTGTTCTCCAGTTCATCAGGGGAAGGATTCTGAAGAGTAGTGTATGGTTCGCTGAGCAGTGCAGAGATAAACCCCTCCTGCATCAGCAGGCCGGGCATACCCATGTCTTCCGCAATATCAATCTTGCTTTGCAGTATTGCAAGTTCCGTTTCCGGCAGGGCTATTTTGAACATATTGCCATACCTGTGCCATTCGTAATAATAATTTTGCCAGTGATTTGTATAGCCGTTAAATCTGTTGGTGCTGACAATGGATGATTTTCCCGCAGCCTTTGAAGGTTCTGCACTGAAATCTGAAAGGCCCTGTCCAGAGACCGTTGCCATTGCTGCTATCAGCAAAGCTGTTAAAATCAGTGATTTTCTGAAGAATATTTTCATGACGGATAGATTAATTTACTTTTTCAAATCAGGTTTTTAAGATAATGAAAAGTTGATTGCCTGCAAGACCGGCATGGGAAAGACAAAAAAACACCCTGTATTTTCCGGCATGCTGAACCCCTTCCGAGGGAGTAGGATAAGTAAAGGGGTGCGGAATTATATCGTCAGGGAATTATTTATTGTTACTATTCAGTATATTTGTTTTAACCCGCAACCAGGGATTTTTTTATTCACCAACTTTTCTGGCAATGAGTCAGAGAGTCATTTGAATGTAATCACTAACCAAAAAAATCTTAATTATGGAAGAGCTTTTTAAAAAACTGAAACGAAAGGTGAAGCATTGGTGGATCTCGCTTCTTGTGGGGTTACTGGCAATTTTTTTGGCTGTATGGGCACTGGTAACCCCTGTTGAAACATTGACCGCCATGATCTATGTGTTTATTGCAATGTTCTTTATCAGCGGAATCTCCGATATTGGTTTTGCCTTGAGCAACCATAACGTAATGCGCGGCTGGGGATGGGGTCTGATGAACGGCATTTTGGAAGTGATCTTCGGTATTATTTTACTGATCATTCCGTCAACATTGCTGACAACCATTCTGCTTTATCTTGTCGGTTTCTGGGTACTGTTCCGTTCCGTATGGAGTGTGGGAGAAGCCATCGAACTGCAGATCATTGGAGTACGTGGCTGGGGATGGTTCCTGGCGCTGGGCATCCTGGGAATCATTGCATCAATAATTTTCATAATAAGTCCCGTGTTTGCCGGAATTTTTGTGGTGTCACTGATCAGTATAGCCCTTGTGTTTTACGGGGTATTCCGTATCTATCTGGCTCTCGGGCTCCGGAGAATCAATAAGTTCATTTCAAGGGACAATTAGGAAAAACAGGAACGACGACAATTAAAGCATAATAACTTGACAAAATACAGTCTGATAATCATTCTGGTTTTCCTGTTTTCCTGCAAGGGGAACAAAGGGGAAAAAGACAATGATGTATTTACTGAAAACCCGGCAGCTGAATGGATAACTGATGCCCGGCCCCTGCCTGAGAGTGATTCGCTGTTCTATTCAGATCAGCCTGCACCACTGTTCCGGAAGGAATTCAAAGCTGACAGGAATGTCCGCAGTGCACGATTATATATTGCAGCTGCCGGCTATTACAGGGTTTTTGTCAATGGCCGTTCCCCAGATGATAATGTTCTGGATCCTGCCTGGACGAATTTTTCAAAGAGAATCTTTTATCCGGAATATGATGTCACGTCACTCCTTCAGGAGGGAGCCAACTGTCTGGCAGTTTCTCTGGGAAACGGTTTTTTCAATCCCCTTCCTCTCCGCAAGTGGGGGCACCGTAATATGAGGGATGTTGTACCGGTGGGGAAACCGGCCTTCATAGCCATCCTCCGCATTAAGTACGGGAACGGGAAAACCGAAGAAATAGTAAGTGATGAAAGCTGGAAATATGCTTACGGACCGCTTCTGAAAAACGATGTGTATATCGGTGTTACCTATGACGCCGGGAAGGAATTGCCGGGATGGAACAAAGCCGGTTTTAATGACAGTGCATGGCAGACGGCAGTAGCGGATACCGGCCCCGGAGGCAGGCTGGAAAGATCATTTTTTCCTCCTGTGAGGATTACTGAAGAGATCACACCGGTGAAAATCTATTCTCCTTCCAGGGGGAAATACATTGCCGATATGGGGGTAAACTTTACCGGAACATACAGGATCAGGCTCTCGGGCAACAGGGGAGATACTGTTGTTTTCCGCTTCGGAGAGAGAATCTATGACGACGGGAGCCTTAATCCCATGACTGCTGTTGCCGGTCAGATCAAGAGCAAGGGAACCGGAGGTCCGGGTGCTCCTGATATTGCATGGCAGACCGACAGTTTTATTTTCGGAGAGGAAAACGAAACCCGGTTTACACCGGATTTTACATTTCATACCTACAGGTATATGGAAATCTCGGGTCTGGCTTATCAGCCGGATCCGGAAGATATTACCGGCCTCTTCATCCATACGGATATTCAAAGGCCGAATCACTTTTCCTGTTCTTCCGGTCTCCTGAACTCAATACAGGAGATAACGGAAAGGACCTTCAGGGCAAATCTTGTAAGCGTTCAGTCTGATTGCCCGGCAAGGGAGAAATTCGGTTACGGGGGTGACCTGAATGCAACATGCGAATCCTTTATTTACAATTTCAACATGCAGTCGTTTTATCGCAAGACGATACTGGACTGGGTGGATGCGATGAATGATTCCTCCTTTGTGGACACAGCGCCCTATGTTGGTATTGCATACTGCGGCATCAGCTGGGAATCAGCTTTCCTTATCACCCAGTATTACCTGTACCTGTATTACAACGATCTGGATATTGTAAGGGAGTACTATGAGGCGGATAAACGCTGGATGGAAAAGGTTGCACGGATTCATCCTGAAGGAATGGTTCATGAAGGATTAAGTGACCATGAATCGCTTGAACCGGTTCCTGTGGAACTGACCGGAACATGCCATTACTTGCAGTGTGCAGAAATAATGCAGACCTTTGCCGGCATAATGGGCGACAGGGATGGAGAAAGAGAATACGAACAGCTTGCACAAAGGCTCAGATTGCTTGTCAGGGCAGAGTTCTGGGACAAGCCCGTGAAGGGTAAAATAAACCGTCAGACACTATTTTCCGCCTTGCTTTATCATGGTATTGTTCCTGATGATGAGATTGAAGCAGCCGCGGATTCACTCAGGGCTGCAGTAAGAAACGGTCCGTCCGGGCATTTTTCAACCGGGATATTCGGAACAAAATATATTCTGGAAACACTTTCGGAGTATGCATCGCCCGGGGAGGTTTTTGCCGTTGTTAACAGTACTGAATATCCGGGATGGGGTCATATGATCAGCCGCGGTGCTACAACGGTCTGGGAAACCTGGAAGGAAAGCGATAATGTATATTCAAACTGTCATCCCATGTTCGGTACGGTGTCGGAATGGTTTTACCGCTGGCTTGGAGGAATCCGCCCGCTTCCGGATGAGCCGGGATTTAAAAGATTCATCATTTCCCCTGCTGTTCCAGGCGGCCTTGATTATGTGAACTGTTCCTGGCATTCACCCCGGGGAGAAATCGTATCTGACTGGAAGAAACAGGGAACGGATGCTGTTCAGTACCGTGTCAGGATACCCGGGGGAAGTAAAGCTCTTGTTGATCTTCAGCCTTCCGTTGTTAAAAGGATAGAGAAGGTCAGGGAAGGAAAACCTTTGCAAAACATTGTTCCTGAGGGAATGAGCAGCGGGAGATTCGAGCTGGCTGAAGGTGAATACCTGATCAGTGCTGACCTGTGATGCGGTTCCGCCAGGACAGGAATAATACTGATGCGACATGCCGGTACTGATTCTGTGTCTTTTAATATCCCTGCTTTCCCCGGGAAATATATCAGGGGAAAAAGACAGGGGGAAGTCTGCAGGAAAAAGAATTATCCTGAGGCTTGAACCGGGGCCGGGAAATCCGAGGAACAGTGAAGGAGATTTTATTACTCTTATGGACGGAAGGATATTGTTTATCTATTCCCGGTATACGGGTGGTTCCGGAGATGACAATGACAATGCATACCTGGCAGGGATATGTTCGGAAGACGGGGGAAGGACATGGAGCAGTGAAAGCCGCATGATCATTGAACAGGAAGGTAAAATGAATGTCATGTCCGTGTCGCTTCTCAGGCTTCAGAATGGTGAGATAGCTCTTTTCTACCTGAGGAAAAATTCTGCTGACGACTGTATCCCGATGATCAGGCTGTCTGATGATGAAACAAAGACCTGGAGTGAGCCTCAGCCGTGCATTATGGACCGGAAAGGATATTTTGTACTGAACAACGGCAGGGTCATCCAGCTCAGAGATGGCAGACTTGTTCTTGCAGTGGCCCTTCACCAGGAATACGGCAGTTCACGGTGGAACAACAAAGGCCGCCTGTTCAGCTATTATTCGGATGATAACGGCCGTACCTGGAAGGCAGGCAGTGAAGTGCCGAATCCCGGCGGAATCGTGACGCAGGAACCAGGCCTGGTTGAATTAAGGACGGGGAATATAATGATGTTTGTCCGTACCGATGCCGGTGTGCAATATCTGTCCTATTCCGCTGACAGGGGAGAATCGTGGAGTCCGGTGGAAAGAAGTGATATCAGATCGCCCATGTCTCCGGCTTCAATAGAAAGGATTCCTTCCACGGGCGATCTGCTTATGGTCTGGAATAATAATGGTGGTGAAGATCCCGAAATGAAAGGGAAAAGAACACCCCTTACCATTGCCGTTTCGAAGGATGAAGGCAAAACCTGGGAAAGGATTAAAAACATTGAAGATGATCCTGACGGGTGGTATTGCTATACAGCAATTCATTTCACGGGCAGAAATGTACTCCTGGGATATTGTGCGGGAAACCGGCCTGCCGGAACCGGTCTGGCAGTCACTCAGATTACAATGCTTGATCTCAGATGGATCTACCGCTGACGGGGCACTAATACGCACAAAAGGCCTGAACCCTGAATGAAGAACTGAAAAGGATGCCGGCAATATATCCCTGGTGCCGTCATTTTTCCGGAACCATTTAAAGTCCTGGAGAAACTGCAATTCTATTTCGACAATATATCCTTTATGCCTCCCAGTGAAGAGAGCACTCCCGTTGCCTCGAAAGGCATATAAATGGTTTTGTTATCCTTTCCGGATACCATTTCCGATAATGTTTCTATATATCTGACGGCAATCAGGTATTTTACGGGATCGCTTTCCTTGTTCTTCAGGGCATCGGTAACGAGGGTTATGGCTTTTGCTTCTGCCTCTGCAACCCTTACCCTGGCCTGTGCAAGACCTTCGGCCCTGAGTATTTCAGCCTGTTTCTCGCCCTCGGCCTTGTTGATTTCCGATTCCTTGAACCCCTCCGCCTCAAGGATCCTCGATCTCTTCTGTCCTTCTGCCTCAAGAACGGCAGCCCTTCTGTCCCTTTCAGCCCTCATCTGTTTTTCCATGGCAGTCTTGATATCCTGCGGGGGATTGATATCCTGAAGTTCCACCCGGTTTATTTTCACTCCCCATTTGTTTGTTGCATCGTCGAGGATTATCCTGAGTTTCGAGTTTATGGTATCTCTTGAACTGAGTGTTTCATCAAGTTCCAGTTCCCCGATGACATTCCTCAGGGTGGTCTGGGTTAGCTTCTCTATGGCATCGGGCAGGTTTTCAATCTCATATATTGCCCGGGCGGGGTCCATGATCTGGAAATACAGCAGGGCATTGATTTCAACATTTACATTATCCTTTGTAATCACATTCTGCCGCGGGAAGTCATAAACCGTTTCCCTGAGGTCAATTCTGTTCCTTGTCCTGAACCTGACAACTTTACGTCCGTCTTCATCTTCCGTAACATAACGCCATATTATCTCTCTTGGTTTGTCTATTACCGGCCAGATAATGTTGATACCGGAAGAGAGTGTCCTGTTGTACCTTCCCAGTCTTTCGATTATCATCGTTTCAGCCTGCTGGACGATCTTGAACCCGGCAGCTGCAAAGATTATCACGAACAGGGCTATTGCCCCGAAGATTATGATTGCTCCCATATGTGATTTATTTTAAAGGTTTAACCATGAGGATTATACTGGATATACTGATGATCTCGACGTTTGTTCCTTCCTGTATCACTGAGTCATCTGACGATCTGGAGCGCCACACATCACCGTCGATACTGATACGGCCGGTATTTTCATGATTATTGATTGTCTCTACCACTCTCCCCGTCCTGCCAATCAGGGCTTCCTGGTTTGTTTTAATTTTTCCGCCCGAACGTTTCTCCAGTTTAATCATCAGGGGTCTGATAGTGAAAAATGTGACCAGCACACCAAGCGAAAATATTAATATCTGCCATTTAATCGCCAGTCCCAGGAAAGAAGCAAGTGCTGCCAGGAAACACCCGGTTGCCAGCGAACCTGCAATAAAACCCGGCAGGAATATTTCGGCAATGAACAGTACTATTCCTATTACAATCAGTATATGATGCGCTTCCATGAGAAATTATGTTTTTGTATTATCTGACTTTTTTGTTTCTCTGACTCAAATATACGTTAATATTCACAAAGAAGACATCGGTTTGTTCCCGGCTGACAGATCTTATTCCGGGGAAATAATTTTCCTGTTTTTCATTGTTTGAATCAGGGAACTAAATACTGAAAGGTTCTGTCGGAAAGCGCGGGAAGGGATATAATTGCTTTAACCGGGGCTGTATGAGGAAAGGGAAATCCCGCCGGGGCTGTATGAGGAAGGGGAATTACGCCGGGGCTGTGTGACCCGGGATTACATCAGACCGGATAAGCCCGTTTCTCTCTGTAATTTTTTCATCAGGCGTGAGCCCGGGTGGTGCGGAAGGTGACTTTCCAGAACGTTTTCCCTCAGGGTTGTGGTGAGATCCTGAGTATCCTTCCCGGGCCTTCAACAGAAACATAAATATTCCCGTCCGGACCCTGGATCACATTTCGTACTCTGCCGTATCCGGTCAGCAGTTCGGTCTCTTCCGTGACCTTGTTGTCCTTCACCACGCATCTGTAAAGTTTCTGCAAAGCGAGGCCGGATGCCAGAAGGTTTCCTTTCCATGCCCCGAAACTGTCGCTGGTAATGAAGGTTATTCCGCAGACACCGATTGAAGGTGTCCAGGTATAGAGAGGGGGTTCTATGCCTTCGGCAGTATGTCCTGATGATATACGTGATCCGTCATAGTTGATACCGATGGAATACAGCGGCCATCCGTAGTTGAGTCCCTTTTTGATGATGTTCAGTTCATCTCCGCCCATAGGGCCGTGTTCCGATGACCAGACCTCTCCTGTTTCCGGGTGCAGGGCCAGTCCCTGGGGATTCCGGTGGCCATACGACCAGATGGAGGAAGGACCTGTGTTTCCGGGAAGGACGGGATTGTCATCAGGAATGCTTCCGTCATCCCTGAACCGGTGTATCTTTCCCCAGTTTGACTTTGTATCCTGCGCATTGAGATTGGGGCTTTTCGGGCCTCCCAAAGAAGTGGGTCCGCCTTCACCTATACTCAGGTAGAGGTATTTATTCCTGTCAAACAGTATGCGGCTTCCGTAATGCCCGTACCAGGTGTTTATTCCTCCGGAAGAAAAAAGATTTTCAATATTTTGTACCTGGTCGTTGATTATTTTAAAGCGGATCAGGTTCAGCTGGCCTGAGCCTCCGGGCAATGAACCTGAATAGCTGGCATAGATCCAGCCGTTTGCAGCATAGTCCGGATGTACCCTGATATCCAGAAGTCCCCCCTGTCCTGACGGGAAGACCTCGGGAAAGCCCGTGATCTCCTTCACTGTTCCGTTACTGAGTCTGTAAAGCTTACCTCTTTTTTCGCCGAAGACCAGGTCGCCTCCCGGCAGAAAATCCATCCCCCAGATTATTTCATAGCCTGTAAGGACTGTGCTGACACTTATTTCCGGATCCGCCGGGGGATCTTCGTCCGGCGGCAGCAGATTCTTTTCCATGCATGATGCGTTTAGCATCATGATCAACCCTGATAATAACAACCCTGTTTTCTGCAAAAGCATATTCCGTATCAATAAATTACCTCATAATATAAACAACCGGCAGCCCGGAAAGTTTAAGATATCTGCTTTATTTCGGGTGATGTGGTGTTAAAGATAAATACGGGGAAACCAAACACTGCTGTCATATTCTCTGAGTGCTTTGGTAAATTTTTTTCCTGATCGAGAAAGAGATATTTTCTATTTCAACAGGTTATCGATTTCCTGCTTTAGTTTAGGAAGGTGCCTGATTATTGTTCCCCAAACAATTTCATTGTCAACTTTATCATATCCATGAATTACCCTATTCCTCATATTGATTATCTGCTTCTTACTTGAGATTTCAAGGGTAGAATCAATTTTCTCCAATCTCTTCATTGCTTCACCAATTATTTCAAATTCCCGCTCCACAGCCCTCGAAGCATTTTATCTGACATATAAGAAATGAAGTCTTTTTTTTCACCAATGAATGTTTCAATCGATTCCACAGATTCTCTGATGTCGAATAGCAGTTTTTTTATTTCAAGCTTCATAAACAGGTATCTTTGTCAGATTTATCGATTCGATAAAATAAGGATTACTTAGTGATTTGTCCGTTATTAAATCGACAGGCCGTTTAAATAAGATTTCAAATTTTTCAGCCAAATCAAAATATGTTTCAGCATACTCGGCATAATTCATGGGTTTGAAAGATATTAACAGATCAATGTCGCTGTTTGTGTTAAATTTATCCGTACAAACAGAACCAAATGCATGTAACGATTTTACATTGTGTTTGATGCATAGTGCTTTTATTTTATCCATATTATCTGTCAGGATTCTATGCATTAAAGTAATATTTTTGTTTTTCACAAAGATAGACTTTCGAATTGCATCCTGCAAATATTCTCTTCCCCAACTGATTACAAGAGCAGGTTTCCTGATAAATCATAAGGGTGATTATATAAGATCGCCTTAAGCGAGTGAAAATTATTCCTTAAGAAGTAGACTATGGTACTATCTACCTGCATTAATATATTTCACATGTGTTGATATTGCACTTTGATACCCTCTTTTTCTATTGAATCATAAAGTGAAGGTAGCTTGCTAAGCCGGCCTATGGCTGATAATAAGAGGCTGCATGTGGACGATAAAGAATTTGCCCATGACTGTCCTGAAGAATACCGGATTTTAAGTGCGGAAGCGATTTCATCCAGAACGTTTTTACTTTGAGGGGGTGAATGAATTCCCCTCTCTATCTTACTCCAGTTGCTTGCATCACAGCCAACGATGAGCCGTTTGGAGAACTCTGTAACAAGGAATGATCTTTTTCGACCGGGTAAATGTCTGGTAGATATTTTTATAGGTTCATATTCAGAGGCTCCCTCTGTAATCATTCTAGATTGTACGGACACCAACAATGACACCTGTGGGCAACAGGGGCTGGCACTGTTCAATAAATACTACAACGATTACTGCTATATGCCGCTGCATATTTATGAAGGGCTGTCGGGTAAACAGATAACCACCATTTTAAAACCAGATCGCCGGGATAAACAGGCCAACATTGCCAGATTGTTGCAGAAACTGGTATTATATCTTCGGGCGCAGTGGCCAAAAACAAAGATCATAGTACGTGGCGACAGCCATTTTGCATCAAAAGATTTTATGGATTGGACCGGAGGGGAGAATAATGTCGGATTTATAACCGGATTAACGGGTAATGAAAAGCTTTATGAACTGGCACGGGTTAACATCGAAAGTGCACAAAGAGAGTACAATCAATATCGAAAGCCTGTAAAGAGGTATCATTCATTTATGTACAAAGCGCAGAGCTGGGAAAACCATCAGCGGGTTATTGTGAAAGTCGAGGTAAGTGAGATGGGAACCAATATCCGCTATATTGTCACTGACCAGCATGACCACAGCACACGTGATTTATACGAGAAAGGCTACTGCGCAAGGAGTTCAATGGAAATGCGCATCAAAGACCATAAATTGTATCTCACCTCTGACCGCTCGTCCTGTACCAGGTTTACGGCAAACTAGTTTCGTTTATTCCTGCCGTATACTTAATGCTTATTGTATTATTAAAGGGATTCGGATAATACTGATACAGAAAAGATCCATGATCAATCCCGTGAGGTAATCTGATTAATATAACGTTGGAAGAACAGGAAGAGCCGGCAAGTATAATTTGTGCAGGAAATAAGCCGGGGCTTCCTTTATAATTGTCTTCCCGCGGAGAGCGGATTAGAAACTATCTTTTCCGTTATCCGGAGAAAATTCCTGCTCCCTTATCTGACGAAGAGTTATCAGTTAAATGCCCGATGCCGTGTTCTTATAGCTGTAAATTGTGACTTTGGAGTTTCAATAACAGATACCATTCAGTTCTGGATATTCAGTTAAAAAAAATCATTAAATGGCAAATTTTAAGAACCATTTGGAGACCGGGGCAATTGCAGACACAGTAATAAGTAGTATATAGCTTTATATTTGTAGCAGTATTTAAAATATAAATGGAGAAATCAAAAACTTAGATTTACCTGGAGTAACGGGATCTAAATCCGGATGAAGCGTAAAGTCTTTGATCCTGAACCGGTAATAATATTCAATATATAAATACCCGGTTGCATGGCTTTTGTATCAATCGTTATCTCCTGCAGACCTTCGGGAACCAGATTTATTTTAAATTGTCTGATCATTATTCCCTCAACAGAGGATATTGATATCCGGCCAACACCTGCCCCATCAGACCTGTATTGCAATTTCAGGTGATCATTGCATGGGTTTGGATAAACTGAAGCGTGCAAATGGTCTTCAGAACTGAGAGGAGTGGTTATTCCTGTTGTCTGCTGATTATTGTCCGGAGCATACACATACATCCAGCCTTTTGATGTAACGGCCCAGGCCAGGTTTCCCTGTGCGTAGAGGGAGCGCACCCGATCTCCCGGTTCTACCTGTTTAAAATAAAATGCATTGCTGTCAGCATCATAAGCACCAAAGCTATAAGCTCCATGTATGAAAACCACTTTATCAGACTCTCTCAACAGAGGAAATATCGGATTCTCCGGGAACTGTGCTGTTGCCTGGTTATTTTTGACCCGGCTGTAAGCGTAAAAGGTATGGTCAGAATAAACCACCACACTCTGTCTGGTTGTCTGAATATGATTACCCGACGCGGGGTATGCATTAACAGCGACCTCTCCTCCCCTGACAGGGTCATATATTACTGTTTTTTTTATGTCCGGATATAACAAAACCACATACTCATCAAGGGGCATAATATTACTGTAGCCTGTATAAGCCGATTCTTCAAAAGAATCAGTCAGGGCTGAATAGTAGAACATCACATTTTTTTCCTGGTGTCTCTGTTTATATCCGAGATGACACAATAATCAATTCCACTCCTAAGACTGTAGCTGGAAGTATTGGGTTTTATACCAATATATTTATGGATCTTGTTAAAAACTGAATTGTACCACAATAACCTTAATGTATCTCCAACCTGGTAAGAATGCATAATGAAGTCTCTGCAATAGAAGTGACTTGAACCATAAGCCATATGTTTTTGAAGATCGAACATCATGGTTTCGGTCAGACCTCCCTGAAAAGGATTAATACCCTGCCATGATGTCGGAACATTGGAAGGCCATTGTTGTATGCCTGAAGCCAGGACCGCGTTTATTGTTGGATGAATGATTATTCCTAACTTACCACCTGTAAGGTTTACACTATGTGTTGAGAAAGAGCCTGTAAGTCCGTTATATATTATGAGGTCAGAGGCATATCTTTCACCCTTATACATATAATTCTTAGCGGCAACAGCATAACTGTTTTGCGAATAGGCCGGACCCACGAATACGTTGTACTCATAGGTGCTTATATCATTGATGACTGAATCACGCGTGAAATAGCCCAGACGGGTATCAAACCCTATTATATAGTAATATATCTTAAAGTCGGAAGAGGGGAGTGTGCGTCCCGTTAGCAGGACTGAATACCTGGGCTCGTAATGAAAATCAGTGTAATCTGAGTCGGAGACCCTATTAGCTATTTCCAGCACACACGGGATAGCTTTTTGCTCGATGTAATCATTTTTTACCGTGAAACTGCCGTAATAGTCGTCAGATCCCGGCTTTCTTCTGACAAAAACCAGTCCATCGTCAAGATATTCAATATAACGATACTCGTCAGCGAACTGGATCTGGTGAAAGTTTTTTGTCAGCTGATTATAAATCGTTAATACCCTGAAATTGGCTGGGGTGGTAGATGTAAAAAATGCCAGATACTTTTCTTTGGCAGTGACAAGCACGTTAAAAGCACCGGCAGGAGCCGGAAAGCTATGCCACCGGCCATCTGTCCCGTCAAAAACATAGATTTTCTCTTTTGTGTAAAACCAGCACAGGTCGTTTTGTGCACCCCGGTATTGCCCGCCGGTCATCGGAAGCCCTTCATAAAAAAGATACGCAAGGGTATCCTTTTGTGAACTGAAGCCAATAATTATGGAATCATTGCTAATCATCGCAACACCCCTGCCTGCCATAATACTGGCTGTATGTGCAATGCCTGACGGCGCATGATACTCCCTCCAGCAGGATTCTTTCAGATTAAAGGCCCAGATCAGCCTGCTGTTATTAGCATCAACAAATAATACCACAGAATCTCCAACCGCAGATGAATAAGGAGGATTAAGTGGCTCAGGGAGTTTAAAACTCAGCCACGGGTCTTTTTGCGAAAAGCCTGTTACCGATAATATCAGCAATACTGATAAAATACCGGATCTTACTACTGTTGATTTCATAGACAAATTGATTTACAATTTATTACCAGATATCTCTACTGTCAGGCTGCAGCCTCTGCAATCTGACGACCGTTCAAATATTGGGCATATAGCATTAGCTTCGTTGTATCCGGTCCATCCGATAGACCACAAATGGCACCATAACTCTTGTAAGTCGAAATCTACGTAAGGGTTGTTACCGTATCTGATACCACCGCCCCTGGCACCAAATCCTATCTCGTCCGTTCCCCCGCCATCCTTCCAATATAGAGCCGGCAGGTATAATTTGTGCAGGAAATAAGCCGGGGCTTCCTTTGTAATTGTCTTCCCGCGGAGATCGGATAAAAAACCATCTTTTCCGTTATCCGGAGAAAATTCCGGCTCCTTTATCTGACGAAGAGTAATCAGGTAAATGCCCGATGCCGTGTTCTTATAGCTGTAAATTGAAACTTTGGAGTTTCAATAACAGATCCAATTCAGTTCTGGATATTCAGAAGGTCATATCCTTCCATGGTTCCCATTTTATCAGGATAAAAAGAGTTTTCATCAGGGACACTATCTTTAATCTTTAATACATCTAACGGATACCCCATCGTATTTGTGTATTGTCCATCTGGCAAAATCGTCTCCAAAAATCGATCTTCGTCTTAATGACCAACTCGTAGCTTCGTTACCTAAGGTAAATCCGATACACCAAAAATAGCACCATTCCTTTTGTAAGTCGAAATCTATGTAAGGGTTGTTACCTAATCTGATACCACCGCCCCTGGCACCAAATCCTATCTCGTCTGTTCCCCCGCCATCATTCCAATATGTGTCCCATCTTGCCTTAAGCTTTTGCCCGACATTACCACCACCAAGGTAGTCCCAAAGATCATTCCATTCTTCGTCGGCAGGGGCATGCCATCCTGCAGGACATAGTTTGCCCGAGGTAAAAGCGGCATAATTATACAGTGCCCCGTATCTGTTCTCATTATAATATCTATTATTATTATACCAGCAATAAGCCGGACCCGGGGTATCCCATTCCGAGCCTCTTTTCTCCGGGATATCGGTACCATCATTGAATTTGGTGGTTTTGAGATTTTCTGCCATCAATGCCGGTTTGCCCTTGCCTGTACCGGACTTTCCCCCATCATTTTTTCCTTCTTCATTTTCAAGGACTACCACAGGGTAGTTATTTCCATCGCCGTCAGTGCATTCAATAAAAGTGAATACAATGGTTTTGTCCCCTTCAGGAGAGTCAACTATCACAGTCCTGTACTTGTCAGAGATAGCTGTTATTTTCAATCTGTCGCCCGCGGTGAATGGCATGAAAACCTCTTCTGCGGTACCTTTTGAATCTGTGGTTTTGCCTCCTGCCGGAATGCTCTCTTCACGCATGATGTTTATCTTCCCGGAATTTGGGCATGCAGATACAAGCTTCCCCGTTATTACATGTCCCGGACTGCTGATACTGACGAGGTAAATCCCTTTTCCCATTCCACTGATCCTGTATGAATGGACTCCCTGTGAAAGCGTTTCCCTTTTCTGACAGATTGTTTTGCCTGATATATCCCTGATTTCTATGAGTGTTGAACCGGATACCGGTAACCTGAAATGCATCACGGAATACTCAGGCATTGGGTTGGGATAGAAATTAATTTCTTCCTTTCGTGTATCGTTTAAATCCTGAATACCGGAAACGGTACCAAGATGTAAAAGGTCGGTTCCATTAAGTCTGACTATGGTTCCTGTTGTCAGGTTTTCAACACGGACGGAGTCGACAGTTGTGCTTGCACCGGAACCTGCAAAAGCTATCCGATAGTCTTGCGCCTGAACTTCAGGCAGTGAGATGACCAGCATAATCATAAAAATGAAGGCTGTCAGTATGTTATTGTAAAATGAAGTATTCATAATCCAAAACCCGTTTGATGTTTTTAATATTTCCATGATTTCCAAATTCCCATTTCCGCGATTCCCTGAGCATGTCCTGAAATCCGGGTAAACCCGGGAGGCGGTTTTTACATGCATCCAGACAATGGATTTCCGCTAAATAATCTTTCTGTTTGTTGTTTTAATGCAGGCAGTTTCGCTGGCGCGGGTAATTACGAAATGTTTTTAACCTTCCATCCAAGGATCAGTATATCAAAGAACCATTAGCAGTTTGTAAATGATGTTTCTAAATACAAATTTAAGAATCAGTACAAGCGTTTTCAACTATTTGTGATGAATGACAACCAGGCAGTGTCATAAAGTCATTTGGACGTGATGAAACGCAGTTTTAAATCGTGAAGAGACGGATAGTGAAAGGTTCGGCTGTCCGAAAAATTTCATTTCTGTAATTTTGACCATGTTGTAGTATGTTTTGTAGTAAAACAAAATTACAACATTGGGGTCCAGATATATAGAGGTTAGGGGAGTGCCCCTTTTCTTATTATTTTAGTCGGACGGTAGTGTAAAATAATATACTTTTCCAGAGCCATATGCCATGATTCAGGACCAAACGGGATAGGATCTGCCACGCATCCGGAGGTACCAAACGCTGCTAAGCTTGTCTCAGGCCGGGTTTAAGAGTTGCCTGCTGACAATCATCAGACTGCGGCCGGCAATAATTGGGGATTTGACCATTTGTCAGGGTAATTTGCCAAAATATACCGCGAAGGGCACTTCAGCATCGGCATCATCCTCATCGTCAATCCCGGGCCGGAAAAGAACAACACAGTTCTCTTTCCTGTAGCCGGTAACAACTTCTGAGGCCATCAGGGGATCGGCTTCATAGCCAAGCTTCCTGAGTTCGTCAGCAATGACTCCGGCCGTTCTCCCTATAGCTGAAAAATCTCCTTCAAGCTTCACTATGGTTTCAACCATCTGTCCGTTCACTATCACCTCCTCAACACCTGAATCGCCCGGGATATTCCAGGGGAAATCCTCCAGAAGCGGCTGACTGAAACTGATATCGTCCATCAGTGCAAAAAGGGAAGACAGGTCGCATGGATCTTCCTCAGCCGGGATGCAGGCTGTAAACACCATTTTATTATCACCCAGTACCAGGGTATCGTTTTTCAGTGCAAGGGGATATGTCAGGGTTTCTTCATCATCATAGGCCAGTGTCAGCCGGTTCTTCTCCAGTTTCCACGTTCCGGAACGGTACATACGCTGCCCGGTGTAGAAGAAGAATACCTGTCTTTCATCTTCAATATTGAACTCCAGCATTTCTGCCTCGCAGCCTTTGATGCATTCCCATATTCCTTCAAGGTCTTCATTGCCTGGCTGAGGTGTTTTCTTCCCGCAGGCAGGAGTCAGCAGTATCACTGCCAACATAATCGCAATTTTTCTCATTGTCATGGTTTGTCAGTTTGATAATATTCCGGCAGCTCTGCAGTCTTCGCAATATCACCCGCACCACATGTCATTTCCGTCGCTGTTTCATTATGAAGTTTTATCACCGGTTTCAGGCTGATAATTATTCTAACGAAACATACATCTGCCCTTGACCGGACACAACCTGCCAGCCTGCTCGTAATAAGCAATATGCAGCAAATAATGAAAGCTGACACAAATGACATCAGCACTGCCGGAAGATAACTATTTACATGTGTGAAATTTACGAAAAAATTGCGACCTGTGGCAGATGTAATAACGGAAATTTTCAGAAACCGCCCTGTTTCGTATCCGTGTTGTCTGTGTTACACGGCTCTTTCGGATGGGCGTTACTGTCTGCTATTCATTTCTGTCATCCCGCTGTTTAAAGAGATTTTTCTGGCAGCGCCAGGATCTGATCCGCAGATTTTCGTAACTTGGACTGACTAATGATTAGCGGGCAAGGCCCGGCAAGAATTTTAACAATATACGATATGAAAGCCGTCTTCTTCTTACATATTGCAGTTATAATGCTGATATCCGCTTCCTGTTCAGGTTATTATGGTCATGATATCGACCTGTCTGCCACCTATTCCGGTGCAGTCTGTTCACCCAATTCGTCAGAGATCTATTTCCTCTGCCAGACCCGTGCCTCACAAAAAGGCAAGAACCTGTGGTTTATAATGCCGATTGAAGGAAAGACCAGATTTCTCCATAATAATGTGTCCCTCTATTCCTTTGATACTACCGGCATTCGCCTGACCCGTCTGTTCGATTACGGCAATCTGCCCAATTATCTTTCAAGCTGGAAGGCAGAGATTATACCCCTGAAGGATGGTGTATGTTTCAGCATAAGTCCAAAATTGGGAGGATGGGATGAGATGGTTTCAAAGGACAGCAATATGGTTTCTGTCAGACAACAATTTGAAGGAATATTTTTTATTGATCGGGACGGAGAGGTAAAGCGCCTCGACTCGCAGCCTCCGGCGGATGATGTAGTCAAGCCGGAAAAGGGAGTACGTTTTTATGTAGGAAATCTGCCATACTCTGAGTTTGGATTGATACTGCAGGAGTTCGATCCGGGAACTGAGAAGTATTATCTGAAAACACTGGAGCAGCTTGGTAATACTTCAACTTACCGCAGGGCGGTCATTGAACAGGTATTGGCCGTGAAGGACAAAAATACTATCAGCAAGGTGTATGACAATATGCTCAGAAACCTCAATGAGATGAAGGAGGGCAGCAAGAAGATGATGAAGGAAATGGACATCAAAGACAACCTGGAACAGATACAGGCATTGCTCCAAAGCAAATAAATTTCACCTTCTGCAAAATAACCCGGTTACGCTAATAAGCCTTGTGGTGAAAGGTGCCGGAGGAATAATCGTTACTGCTTACTGCCTATTGTTCACTGGACAGCCCGAAAGTGATACCCAGGAAATGTGTTTCAGCTTGAAAGTCATTGTACACATGAGCAAAATGCAAAAGCATATCTCTTTTTTCCCAGTAAACGTCAAACACATTTTTCCACCCGGATGCCTCCAGTTTTTCAAAGACTTCTTTATAGAACTTGTCAACGGCCTCCTTACTTTCTGAGCTTACTTCAGGAATCTCATACTGAATATAAGCGCCCTTGAAGTAGCCGCTTCCTTTTTCTATCTTTTCAAATTCTGCCCCGGGGTATATGGGGAAGCCGATTTCTTTCAGTTTGGCCTCCAGCACTTCCCTGTCGAGGTAATTGGCTTTCGCTTCCGTCTGTACCTTCTTTTCATCCGTGCTGCCTGTCTTTTGCGTTGCACCTTCTTTTTGCGTTGTTCCGCCGCCGCATGATGCCAGGATAATGGCAGCGGCTGTCAGACAGGTAAAAAATAATCTCTTCATTTTTGATGTTTAGTTTGGTTCATATAAAATTGTTGCATGTTTTTCGCTGATTGAAGAACATCCGGTAATGGGCGAATACATTGCACATTCACTGAAAATAAATTAAATGACTTATTCGTTTTCTCATAATTCAAAAATTAATAATACAACTCACCGGTTTCTGTATAATGAGGAGTTATCTACAAATTGTCGTGTGATATCTCCATTGTCGTAGTTTCATTTGCCTTTTTCCATTTCTTTTCCGGGCAGATACAGTATGTGATTGTTTGTACTGCCGGTTATTGTTTTACCGGACTGAGGCAACAGCTGACACCAGTCCCGGGGAAGTAAAGGTCGGGGTCAGGAAGTCTGCCCGCTTACTCTTTTGAGAACTATTGATGGAACGAATTCACCTACTGCTTCCGGAAGGGATGCCAGCCTAAGGGTCATTTCATCAACATCACTCGTGGTACTGAACTCCACATTGAACATGATCGGATCACCGGAAGTTTCCAGTCCTAATAATCTGATTATTGCATCGCTGTCCAGCGTGAGCATCCTGGTTTTATTATCTACCTCGAATTGTCCTTTGATTGAACCATTCTTGTGTCCCGGGATCATTTCGATGCTCAGTTCATATTCATTGTTATCCTGGAATGTTATATGGATTATACCTTTCTGGTTTTCAGAGAAGGTTAATTTATCAGTAGCCCAGTCACCCAGGATAAATTCGGAGAGTCCTGTTTCCTCTTTCTTGCAGCCATTCAGCAAAAGAACAGAAAGAGCCATTGAGATAAACAATATCTTTTTCATAATCAATGTGTTTTAAATTGATAAATAATAATTTTCAATATTAAATCCGGAATTATATATTTTGATTTTTCAAAAACCACTGAAAGTGTCTGATGATTGTAATGCAATAATCTGATATTAACCATTTAAAAGATTTTACATTGATCCTTTTACGTTGAACGCTAATATTTGTTGCCTTGATTTTAAGACTGTTCCCTGACCAAAACGGCAAACGGATTTTGCAAGCATGCTTACCATTTTGAAAGATGATCCCTGTTTCCGGATTTATCTTAAATGCTTAATACTAAATTTAATTAAAACGTTTGACCTTAAGTATATTTAATCGTTTCCTAAAATATTAAAATGATCTTTTCCTCTGAATTATTATAAAGCAGAAAGCCTTTTCCATTGCAGATAATGACATATGAAACCCTCTATTTTTAGTCGAATGAAGGATCATTACCTTATATCGGCCAATAGGGGGATTTGTTCTCGGAATTTTTATATCCTAAAGAAGAAACTATATCAAAAAATCTTTATATTTACCTCGATTGTGATAGTAACCGTTGAATACGTTCTGAGCTAAGCTTGCAATCTTAAACCCAAATTGTGAGGACATACTAATTAGTAAAGAGACTACTATTATTTATAATTAATAACTTAACTATCTTTTACTATGAAAAAACTTTTTCTTGTACTTTTTTTAATTATAATCAGCTCTGGTTTCCTCGTGGCACAAAGAGAAATAACCGGAAAGGTAAATGATGAAGATCAGAATCCTTTGTCTGGTGTATCTGTAGTTGTTGCAGGAACTAATGTCGGAACTCTTACTGATATCAATGGTCAATTCAGCCTTCAGATTCCACCTAACGCCACAACACTCGTTTTTACCTTTATTGGGATGAAACGAGTGGAGATGGAAATTGGAAATCTGACGGTTTTCAATGTAACAATGTCCTTTGATGTGGGGTTACTTGATGAGGTAATAGTTATCGGCTATGGAACAATAAAGAAAAGTGATTTAACCGGTTCAATATCTTCAGTTAAAGGTGATAATATCAGATTGCAGGCTGTGGGTAATGTAGTTCAATCACTTAGCGGTGTGGCTGCAGGTGTACAGGTGCTTCAAACATCAGGACAACCAGGTAGTGGGACCAATGTAGTTATAAGGGGAGGCAACTCACTTTTGGGTGATAACAATCCTCTTTATATTGTTGACGGAACCCCAATGATTACCGATCTGAGTATGTTTAATACCAATGATATAGAATCAATTGAGGTTCTCAAAGACGCATCCGGTACTGCAATTTACGGCTCACGAGGTGCTAATGGTGTGGTTCTGGTGACTACTAAGAAGGGTAAATCAGGAGGACTAAGTGTTGAATACAGTGGATATTACGGAGTACAGCAGGTGACAAAAAAGATTGAAATGCTTAATGCAAAAGAATTCGCATCGCTGGTAAATGAAAGATACCTAAATGATGGTTTAAGTCCTTATTTTTCATCATCGGAAATTGAATCATTCGGAGAAGGATTCAATTGGCAGGATGCTGTATTTAAAGTTGCACCTATTCAAAACCATTCCCTTAGATTGTCGGGTGGATCTGATAAGACCACTTATAGTATATCTGGTAGCTATTTCGGACAGGATGGAATTATTATCAACTCAGGATACAATAACTTACAGTTCAGATCAAGGATTGATACTAAAATAACCAAAGACTGGTCGTTCGCGGTTAATACAGTTTTAAGCAGGCGAATGAATAATAATATTCATAGTAACAATACTGAAAGAGGTATGGGGGTATTGAGTGCTGCCGTGGGTTGTCCTCCAACCATTCCGGCATATGATGCCAATGGAGATTATAGTTTTATGATGGCTTATCCTTTCAGTCCAGAAGGCTTGGAAAATCCTATTGCCATGGCCTATGAACGCATAATGAAAAATCATTCCAATGATTTAAGTCTGAACCTTTCTACTAGTGCAAATATTTTTAAGGATCTCACATTATATTCGTCGATAGGAATTCAATATGATAATGCGAGAGAAGACTATTATTCTGGAACCAAGCTTTTTGCATCAAGAACGGGAATGGCAAATATAGGTTATTCGGAACTAATGAACATTTTGAATGAAAATACACTGACCTATAAGAAAGTGATAGGAACAAACCACGATCTGACCATTTTGGGTGGGGTTACCGCACAAAAGAATACTGCACAGAATTTAAGAGCTGGTTCAACAGGTTTTTTAACAGATATACTTCAGAACTACAGCCTTCAGTCTGGAGAAAACTTCCAGACACCCACCTCAGACTATAGTGATTGGACCCTATTGTCCTATATAAGCAGGATAAACTATTCCTTTAAAAGTAAATATCTTTTTACCGCCAGTATTAGAGCCGACGGTTCCTCACGCTTTGGATCAAATAATAGATGGGGTTATTTTCCTTCATTCGCAGTAGGCTGGAACATTAATGAAGAAAATTTCCTGAAAGGCAATCCAACATTAAACATTCTTAAATTGAGAATGAGCTGGGGACAGACTGGTAATACATCTATTACACCCTACCAATCACTTTCTGTTCTGTCAAGTATTCAGACCGTTTTTGATAAAAATCTTAATATTGGTTATGCGCCTGGCAATATTAAGCCTAATCCCGATCTTAAGTGGGAAACAACAGCTCAGTCCAATATTGGTTTGGATGTGGAATTATTTAATAATAGACTCAGCCTTTCATCTGATTTTTATTATAAGAAAACAAGAGATTTGTTGGTTAATATTCCGGTATTTCCGTCAACTGGTTATGCTTCCCAAACAACTAATCTGGGGAATATCGAAAATAAAGGCCTCGAAATGGCATTGAACTGGAGAGTTTTTGATCAGAAGTTTTTATGGAACTTGGGATCAACTTTTACTTTAAATCGCAATAAGGTGCTGAGCCTTCCTCAAGGTGGCGATATTTTTGGTACAGAAATTGGCTGGGTGCTTCCTGCCATGAACCTGGTTAGGGAAGGTTATCCGGTTGGCGTATTTTATGGATATATAGAGGATGGATTAACAGAAGATGGAAATATAAAATACCTTGATTTACACCCTGATGGAACGATCAATACGCTGGACAGGACAATTATTGGCGATCCAAACCCAAAATTTATTTTTGGGATTAACTCTGATATGTCCTATAAAAATTTTGGACTGACAGTATTAATAAATGGTGTTCAGGGGAATGATATTCTGAATTATAACCTGTCAAATATTGGAGACAGTTTCAGTTACGGAATTAATCAAACCAAAGACATCATAGGGAATTATTGGACTAGTCAGAATCCAAATCCTAATGCAAAATATCCTCGAATAAGCAAAAATACAAGATTTCTTGGCTCTGATAGATTTGTAGAGGATGGCTCCTACGTCCAGGTTAAGAATATAAAATTGTCCTACTCTTTGTCCGGAGATAAATTTAAGGCATCCAGGATTCATAACTCCCAGGTTTATATTAGCCTGCAAAATATAATTACTTTAACAAAGTATACTTTTTATACACCAATACAGAATACCCTAGGAACTGGTATCAATAAAGGAATTGATAAATGGGGTTATCCTGACGCAAGGTTATTTATGTTAGGAGTCATGGTTAATTTATAATCTATTATTAATATAATTAATATGAAAATCATGAATAAAAATATAATAATACTATTACTGGTTATCATAGGATCATCGTGTACCGACTTTCTTGATGAGAAACCCAAAGATCGTCTGACAGAAATTAATTTTTATGAAACTTTTGCAGATGCTCAGGCAGCTGTAAACGCAATCTACGGACCAATCAGGAATAATTACAGAGATACTTATTTTTTGATGCTTGATTTGCTGGCTGATTATCTTGAGGGACGTGGTTCCACATCCCCGGTAAGCGAGTATAAAGGTTTTGATGTGACTAACATAAATCGTGCGGCTGCTGCATGGAGATATCTTTACCAAACGATCAGGAATGCAAATATTGCCATAGAAAGAATTCCGAAAATTGAAGGTATGAAAGAATCGGATAAAAATGCATTAATAGCAGAGGCCTCTTTTTTGCGTGCATTCTCATATTACTTTCTTGTAAGGCTTTGGGGAGCAGTTCCGTTATATTTAGATCTTTCTCCGGTAGATCTAAGCAGAAGACCAGTTTCAGAAGTTTATCAGGCAATCATCAATGACTTAAAAACAGGAGAAACATATTTACCTGACACACCATCTGAATTTGGACATCCCACTAAATGGTCTGCCAAATCATTGCTCGCTGAGGTATACCTTACAATTAATGAATTTGATCTGTCGAAAGACAAGGCAGGAGAAGTTATAACCTCAGGTCATTTTAACCTTGTTGATGTAAATGTCGCAAATGACTTTAATAATGTTTACGGTCCTGAGGCAAATGGTACTCCCGAAGAAATATTTTATATAAAATTCAATCATACGGCCGGCTGGACAATGCCTCATAAATATTTGTGGGACAGGGATCAGTTTTCGCCTTTTGGGAGTTATGTTGTTTATTGTGTCCCTGGGCCATTTTTTACAAATTGGGATGATAATGATTTAAGAAAAAAATTTAACATATTCAGCCAATATATAAACAGGTTCACCGGTGAAATAGAAACTTTACCTTCTTCAACACCTATTTTGGTTTCAAAATACAGAGATAATAATGCACCTTCGAATAGTAACTATGGAAATGATGCCCCGGTATTGAGATTTGCAGATGTTCTTCTCATATATGCTGAAGCCGCACCATTAGCTGAAAACCAGATATCGGCTCAGGCACTTGAATGTCTGAACCGCGTCAAACGCAGAGCCTACGGCTATCCTAATAGAAGTGCTTCTGCAGTGGACTATTCTGCTGATGGATTATCAGTGGAAGAGTTCAGAGATATCGTTATTCAGGAAAGGGCATATGAATTATTTATGGAAGGAGGAGACCGTTGGTTTGATTTACGAAGGATCGGCAGGGAGAAAGAAATAATTTTGGCAAACACAGGAAAAACACTTGTTGATAAACATATTCTTTGGCCTATCCCACAAGCAGAAATTGATAATAACCCCGATATTAATCAGTCAGATCAAAATCCAGGTTATTAATTGTTTGGGTTTACATCTTATAAATAATGTTCTACTTGAATTGTAATAAATTAATATTTAGGAAAATTAAATCAGTTGAGGAATAAATTTTTCCTCATTGAGGGATAATTAATATAATACTTTAAACCAAAATTAATTAGTATGAAAAAGAGTGTTTTTTTTGAATTGCTATTTTTAACTTCTTTAATAATAACCGCGGGTTGTGGTAATCAAACTAGTTACAGAGGGAACAATGTCGATGGGGAAATAATTACTGGAGCCGATCAAACGGCTGAATATGTACCCTATCTAAAAGGTAAAAATGTTGCAATGGCAATAAATAATTCCTCTACGATTGGGAATGAATTAAGTCTTGACAGTTTATTATCACTTGGAATTAATATAAAAAAAGTTTTCACTCCCGAACATGGATTGAGGGGAGATAACGTTTATGACAGTATTGATTCACGGACTGGCCTGCCCACAGTTTCATTGTTCGGAGCTAAGAATAAACCAACAAAAGAAGATCTGGAAGGAATTGATGTAGTAATTTTTGATAAACAAGATGTAGGTACACGCTTTTACACCTATCTGGCCACACTTCATTATGTGATGGAGGCATGTGCTGAGAATAACGTGGAAGTGATAGTGCTGGACAGGCCCAATCCAAATGATTCCTATGTTGATGGTCCGGTACTTGAAGAACAATTCAAATCTTTTGTGGGCTTAAATCCCGTTCCTATAGTCCATGGAATGACATTTGGTGAATATGCCCAAATGCTTAATGGGGAAGGATGGCTGGCAAACGGTGTTCAGTGTAAACTTAAAGTTATAACAATATTGAATTATGAGCATGGGAAACCCTATATCCTTCCAATTAAACCATCTCCCAATCTTAATACTCAACAATCTATTTTGTTATATCCTTCTCTTTGCTGGTTTGAAGGCACGGTAATCAGTGAAGGAAGAGGCACCTGTATGCCTTTTCAGATTTTAGGACATCCGGCTTTAAAGGGTAAGTATACTTTCAGTTTTACCCCTGTATCAATTCCAACAATGAGTACTAATCCGAAACATCTTGGTGAGACCTGCTACGGTTTAGATTTAAGAAATTATGATACAGATAAATTCAGGAAAACAGGAAAGTTGAATCTTGATTGGTTATTGGAATTGTATAGTGCTTATCCAGATAAAGAGAATTTTTTCAGACAGGGACGGGACGGAAGCTATTCATTTGATCGTTTAGTTGGAACTGACCAGTTGAGGTTGCAGATTATTAAAGGTTTGACTGAACGAGAAATTCGCAATAGCTGGGAACCAAAATTATCAGAGTTTAAGAAAATCAGAGAAAAGTATCTGATATATAAGTGATAATTATTCAGCTTGAACAATTATCAGGAATAAGGATCTTTAAGATGAATTTCCTAAGTTTATAATTATCTAAGTTTTTGAAGACCAGGCTGAGGAACCCTATGCAAGAATATAAAATCTCAGCCTGGTTGAAAATAATGCCGGGAGCATTATGACTGATGTTCATATTTTATTGTCGTTAGGCAAAACAGCTTATTCAATCGTACTACAGAATCCACTTAATAGGTACTAATTGAATTTTTATGCAAAACCTGAAGCTTTTTTATTAATAGTTTGATCATTATATTTTATTGGTATGAAAAATTACTCTGTATTAAATGCAAAGAGATATTCAATCCTGGTCTTGTTTTTGAGTTTTTTATGTATCAGCCAGAATAATGCTATGACTTATTTTACGGATAGTCCGGATTTCTTTTTCAGTTTTGGCCCACAAGTTGTTGTTGGGGCAGATCGTTTGTTTTCTGAATATAATTCTTTGATTGATGGTAAAAGGGTTGCATTGGTGGCCAATCACACTGGTCGTTTATCCAATGGTACTCACTTGGCCGATGCATTGTTTCAGTATCCGAATGTTGAACTGAAAGCTTTATTCGGCATGAATTTTAATATCCGTTCAAATGATTATTCACTTCCGGTTGATGAAGACAGAACTATTGATCCTCAGACAGGCGTTAGGAAATTCAACTTGTATGGAACGCAGCACAAACCAACAAATGACATGCTGGAAGATGTGGATATTATCATTGTAGATATACAAGAAGTGGGAGCTCGTTTTTATGAACATGTAAATATACTTGGGTTTGTAATGGAAGCAGCTGCCGAGAATAATATTGAGGTGGTTGTGCTTGACCGTCCCAATCCAATAACCGGCTTGAAGATGGAAGGCTTTATAACAGACGATGATTATCTCTTCGGTTTTGGTGCATATGCAAAAATACCTGTCATTCATGGAATGACTATGGGTGAAATTGCCAAATTGTATAATGGGGAGGGGATGCTGAGAAATGGGATTCGTGCCAGGCTTCATGTTGTGGAGATGAAAGGCTGGGAAAGGCATATGTGGTTTGATCAAACAGGCTTAAACTGGATTAAGCCTTCGCCTAATCTGCCAACACCTGAGACTATGCTTGTTTATACAGGAACTTGTTTGTTCGAGGGTGTTAATATTTCCTGCGGCAGAGGTACACCTGAACCATTCAAGTATATTGGCGCCCCATGGATTGACAATGGGAAGGTATTAAATATACTGAATGAACTGGGCCTTAAAGGTGTGGAGTTCGATAGAATTTCGTTCACACCAGTAAAGATGCCTTTCCATGGTCAGGAGCCATTTCTATCTGGTGAGCTATGTCAAGGTATATATGTTCGGGTGACTGACAGGAATGCTTTTGAACCATATAAAACCGGCATTGCACTTTTATGGGCGATTAACAAATGCCATCCTGAGATGATTCAATGGAATATCAAGACTCTGGATCGTTTGGTTGGAACCCGTAGATTAATCTCTATGATTCAAAAAGAAACACAGCCGTCAGAAATATTTTTTAGCTGGGAGAATGAATTATCTGAATTCAAAAAATTAAGCAAAGAATATTTTCTTTATTGAAAGGGCTATAAAGATCTGCCTGTTGATGGCCTTTATATTTGTATTTATAACAATCGGTTCAATACAAATTGAATCCCTAAATCTGACTTGAGACATGCTTAATTACCCTGTCTTTATTTTTATATTAAATAAATCAGTAGGCCAGAATTCAATGAACTAGATTGACAAGAGCTGTTGTTTTTTGGTTTTAAAGATTGTTAGAGTTATCTACGGTCTGTTCCTTTTACGATATATGCTTATCTTTGCATGCTGTGCTGTACAGTCTCAACCGGCTGTTTCAGGATTCTACTGTAAAAAACAGAAAACGGCAATACTGGCTTTATACAAAGCGTTTTAAAGATTAATATAAATGATCAGCGGAAGTGAAATATTGATTCGTTTATTACTGGCCTCTTTGTTCGGAGCACTCATTGGCCTGGAAAGGGAAAGGAAAAACTGGACGGCGGGACTAAGAACCCATATGATGGTTTGTGTTGCTTCCAGTTTGATAATGATTGTTTCTTCTTTCGGGTTTTCCGATATACTGGGGACAGAGCATGTTGCACTTGATCCTTCAAGAGTTGCCGCCCAGGTGGTATCAGGTATAGGTTTCATTGGCGCCGGCACCATATTATTTTCAAGGCAGGGAGTGGTTCACGGTCTTACCACGGCAGCCGGATTATGGGCTGTTGCCGCTATCGGTCTTGCAACAGGCGGCGGACTTTATTTTGCTGCCGGAGCCACCACAATCATAGCATTGATCATCCTATGGGCCATAAAACCGTTTGAACGTGTTTTTTCCAGGAAATTCAACAAGAAATCCCTGAAAATTGTCACAGGAAATGCTAATCTTATCAAAAACCTCCTTGAAGACGATGATCTGAAGGTTGATACTTTTTCAATTGATAAAAGCGAAGAAGGAATTGTATTCCATATGACTTTTGATAAGGCGGATCTGAAAATCCTGGAAGCTCTGGTAAATGAACTTAAAAGCGATCCTGCTATAAAGGAGATCATCTGGGGAGAATGATATAATACAGCCAGCTCCGATTATTTCCAGCAAATTTTCCGTTAAAATAGCTTTGATCATACCCTTTGCCGGGTCCAATAACGCAGGCATCAGTTATTGGCTGCCTGCTGTATCCTTTACGGGATCCGGTTCTATGGAACTACCTGCGGCTGAAACAAGTGGTTGAAGTAAGAAGCAGTCATTTTATTGTACGACTGAAACAAGTGCTTATAGTAACAGAGTGACATTTTACCGGGTGGTTGAAGTTAACGGTTGTAGTTACCGGCCGTCAGCCTGAAGAAAAAAATACAACCTGCTGCAGCGTTTCAGTGCTTTCCTGCGTATCAGTATTGAAAATAAATTTAAACAGGGAGATACCATGAAAAACAATGTCCTGATATTTTTTGCAACAGTACTGATCTTTTCTCTTGCCGGCTCATGCACAAAGAGTGACGGCAATGAAGAAATCAATCTCTCACCAAAGAGCATTACTCTGACAGCTGTGGCTCCACAGGCTATTCAGAGCAGTAATGAATTCGGAATAGAACTTTTTACCAGGGTTTCCGGAACGGAAAACAAGAATCTGATGATTTCTCCGCTAAGTGCAAGCACCGCGCTTACCATGCTTCTCAACGGATGCGGGGGAGATACCTATAACCAGCTTCAGGGGACACTGAAATACCCTGACGGAATGACCATCAGTGATATCAATGAAGCTTACGGGAGCCTTGTTGAACAGCTTCTGAATGCTGATCCGAAAGTGAAGCTTGCACTGGCAAATGCAATCTTCTATCGCAGGGACTTCAGTGTTAAATCACCATTCCTTGGGATAATGGGCAAGGATTATAAGGCAACTGTTGAAGATCTTGATTTTGCCGCACCATCAGCTCTTAAGAGAATAAACAAGTGGGCAAGTGACAATACCAACGGAAAAATTCCGCAGGTACTGGATGATATCAGTTCCGATGCAGTGATGTTCATTATGAATGCCCTCTACTTCAATGGTGACTGGAGTTATCAGTTTGACAAGTCACTGACGCAGAAGCGGCCTTTTTATCCGGATGCAGGCAGTGCGGTTGATGTAAATACCATGACCGGAGAAGTGGGCACAAGGGTGGTTTACGGCAATGGCTTCAAGGCAATTGAACTGCCTTACGGAAGGACTAATTTCACAATGGTTGTGATAGTACCTGAGGGTACACTGAGGGATTTTTATCCTTCATTCACGGCACAGAACTGGGAGAAACTGACGTCTGATCTCGACAGGGCAGGTGAGTTTGAGAAACTTACGGTTTTCATGCCCAAGTTCAGCTTTGAATATGAAAAATATCTCAACGACCAGTTGCAGGGCATGGGAATGCTTGATGCCTTTGATCCCTTCCTGGCTGACCTGTCGGGTATTTCGGATGCGTCGATCTTTGTCAGTTTTGTGAAGCAGAACACCTTTGTTGATGTTGATGAAAAAGGTACTGAGGCTGCGGCGGTCACTACGATAGGCATCAAAGTGACCAGTGTAGGTCCGCCAAGTAAGTTCGTTATTGACAAGTCCTTTGTCTTTGCCATACGCGAACGGACAACCAATACCCTTCTGTTCATCGGACAGGTGTTGAATCCGGCGGGATAAGGCACGTAATGAGAAATTGTGAACCCGGAATTCAGTTGAATTATAAAATAATAGTGATTATGAAAAGAATGAGTCTGATATTTACGGCAGGAGTACTGATTTTTTCTCTTGCCGGCTCATGTACAAAGAGTGACGGCAATGAAGAAATCAATCTCTCGCCAAAGAGCATTACTCTGACAGCAGTGGCTCCACAGGCTATTCAGAGCAGTAATGAATTCGGAATAGAACTTTTTACCAGGGTTTCCGAAGCGGAAAACAAGAATCTGATGATTTCTCCGCTAAGTGCAAGTACCGCACTCACCATGCTTCTCAACGGATGCGGGGGAGATACCTATTCCCAGCTTCAGGGGACACTGAAATACCCTGACGGGATGACCATCAGTGATATCAATGAAGCTTACGGGAGCCTTGTTGAACAGCTTCTGAATGCTGATCCGAAAGTGAAGCTTGCACTGGCAAATGCAATTTTCTATCGCAGGGGTTTCAGTGTAAAATCACCATTTCTTGGCATAATGGGCAAGGATTATAAGGCCACTGTTGAAGATCTTGATTTTGCCGCACCATCAGCTCTTAACACAATAAACAAATGGGCAAGCGACAATACCAAGGGAAAAATTCCGCAGGTACTGAATAGAATCGATCCCGATGCAGTGATGTTCATTATGAATGCCCTCTACTTCAATGGCGACTGGAGTTATCAGTTTGACAAGTCACTGACGGAGAAGCGGCCTTTCTATCCGGACGCAGGCAGTGCGGTTGATGTAAATACCATGACCGGAGAAGTAGGCTCAAGGGTGGTTTACGGCAATGGCTTCAAGGCAATTGAACTTCCTTACGGAAGGACGAATTTCACCATGGTTGTGATAGTACCTGAGGGTACACTGAGGGATTTCTATCCTTCATTCACGGCACAGAGCTGGGAAGAACTGACATCCGATCTTGACGGAATCAGTGATTTTGGCAAAGTGAGGGTTTTCATGCCTAAGTTCAGCTTTGAATATGAAAAATATCTCAACGACCAGTTGCAGGGCATGGGAATGCTTGATGCCTTTGATCCCCTCCTGGCTGACCTGTCGGGTATTTCGGATGAATCGATCTTTGTCAGCTTTGTGAAGCAGAACACCTTTGTTGATGTTGATGAGAAGGGTACCGAAGCAGCTGCGGTAACAACAATAGGAATCAGTATATTAACTTCCGTTCAGCCTCAGCCTCAGCCGTTCATTATTGACAAGTCATTTGTCTTTGCCATACGCGAACGGACAACCAACGCTCTTTTATTTATTGGTCAGGTTATGAATCCGGAACAGTAAAACTCAGGTTTTATGCTGAATATCTTAAAAAATTGAACCTTTAATTCCAGAAATGAAAAAATGAGAACCCTTATCAAAACATCAATCGTCCTTCTTGTTCTTACCGCATCCCTGTCGGGCTGCATGGACAGGACAGTGGAACGGATAACATACAAGGCAAACGTGCCCGTGTATATGGATTTCAATACCTTCCGGAAAAGCTTTCAAAAAAGCGAAGCCAAAGAGATAACTTTTCCGGGCAAGATCTATTTCAAGGATAATTATCTTTTTGTTAACGAAACGGGGAAAGGAATACATGTTATAGACAATGCTGATCCGGCAAATCCCCGGAAAGTTGGTTTCTATGAGATTCCCGGAAATGTAGACATGGCGGTCAGGGGTAATATCCTTTTTGCAGACAGTTTCATCGATCTGCTGGCAATTGATATAACAGACGTGGAAAAACCGGTTGAGATCAGCAGGATTGAGAATGTTTTTCCGGAAGTTATGCCGCAGGGGGATGAATGGCTGCCATATGCCATGGTTGATAAGTCGAAGGGTGTGATAGTCGGATGGAAAACCGAAACAATAACTGAAGAATATGAGCCCGGCAGCAGATGGACAGGGTGGATATTCAGGGGAAGAATGACGCTGATGGCTAACTACGGAAGTGATGCTGCCGGCTGGTCGGCCGGTGCCGGAACAGCAGGCTCTATGGCAAGGTTTATGCTGAATGACAAATATCTGCATGTCATTGCCCATCCCTGGATGCTGAAGACCGTTGATGTTGAAAATGCAAAGAAAATGGTTATTGCCGACAGTGTGGAAGTATCCCGTGATATGGAAACTCTTTTCCTGCTCGGGGGAAGAATGTTTGTCGGGACAACCACCGGCATGCTCATTTATGATGTCACGAATGCCACAAAGCCCGTGCTGATTTCACATTATGACCATATCACTGCATGCGACCCGGTGGTGGCTGATGAGAATTATGCATACGTAACCCTCCGTTCCGGAAGCAGGTGCAGAAACACACAAAATCTTCTCGAGGTTATTGATATTTCATCAATTGAACATCCCTACCTGGTAAAATCCTATCCCATGTACAATCCGCACGGACTGGGTATTGACGATAATCTTCTCTTTATCTGCGATGGTGCAGCCGGACTGAAGATTTATGACCGTTCCGATCCGCTTGACATTATAAACAGGAAAGTGGCTCATTATCCTGATTTCTTTACCTATGACGTCATACCAATGAAAGGGGTTCTCATGCTTGTAGGGGAAAAAGGAATATATCAGTATGATTATTCCGATCCTGAAAACATTGTGCAGATAAGCCATATATCAATCAGCAGCGGCAGTAAATAAAATATGAACGACACAGGAATCGCAGCGGTTATTATCCTTTTTTCGCTGAGCAGCGGTCTTGCTGCCCAGAAACAGGAGAAACAGACAATCGTGCTGAATGGCGGAACATTGATTACCGGCATCATCCTGGCCGATTCCCCGGATTATCTGACAGTGAAAATAAGGTCCCCCAGGGTTATAAGGATCAATAAATCAGAAATATCGCCGGGCACTCCGGCGCTGGAAATTGAACGACCCTTTTCAGGCAGGCAGGGATATGCGATCGGACTTTCAGCCTCGGTACTGGCGGGCCGCAACAGTGAAGGAAACATCAGGGACATGAGCTTTCTGGTGTCAAACTCCTACCGGTTCCGTAAGGGCTTGAGTATCGGTTTCGGAACAGGGATCGAGGAATTTGACGTGTCTCTCATACCTGTATATTCCGAACTGAAATATTATTTCTTCAGATCCCGGCTGTCGCCGTATATATGGACAAAGAGCGGATGGGCATTTGCTTATGATGACAGGAAGGACGGGGAGTATAATCACTACTATAATTACTATCCTGAGGTGAAGGGCGGATTCATGTTCAATGCAGGATCCGGACTCGAACTGGCTTCATGGCGGAGAAATGCAGTGAATATGGGTGTAGGCTTCCGGTTTCAGAGACTTATTTACAGCAATATGACCGGAAGGGGAAAAGAAAACCTTACTGAACTTGTTACCAGTATTAAACGGATTGAAGTACAGTTCGGTTTTATATTCAGGTAAAACAGCATACGGTTACAGAATTATGGATAATAATGTCATAAAACCATTCAAATTAAGTTATTTTGATGAAGCTTAATCTGAATGCAGGTAATGAGAAGGAGAGAGAAGGATGACCATACAATATCCGATCCGGAACTTATCAGGCGGTGTTCCGAGGGAGATCAGCGTGCTCAGGAACTTCTCTACAGACGCTATTTCTCATTCGCAATGTCGGTATGTGTCAGGTATACGGGAGATCAGTACGATGCCATGGAAGTAGTAAATGACAGTTACATGAAGGTGCTTGGCAGCATAAAGGATATCGACAGTTCGAAATCTTTCAGGTCGTGGTACGGAAGGATACTGGTCAATTCGGCAATTGACAGATACAGGAGAAATACAAGACATGTTTCGCATCTGCAGCTAAATGACCTTGAGACGGCGGATGGGCAGGAAGACCCGGTCAGTACTGAACTTTCCGCAAATGAAATCCTGAAACTGTTTGACCGGCTGCCGGATAATTACAGGGTTACCTTCAACCTTTATGAAATTGAAGGCTATTCCCATGAGGAAATAGGACAGATGCTCGATATCAGTGCATCAACTTCAAGATCGAATCTTTTCCGGGCAAAAAGAATGCTCAGAATGTTGTATAACAGGAATTTCAATACTGAAAAACGAGGGGAATGAAACAGTTTGACGACCTGTTCAGGGAAAATGTAAAGAAAGTTTTTGGCAGTTACAATGCCGATCACCTCGCCGGAGAGGGGTGGAATTCCTTTGTTTCCGCCAGGAAAGCCCGGAGCAGGCGTATGACAGTGATTCCGGTGCTGGCACGGGCAGCTTCAGTTCTTTTGATTGTGGGTCTGGGAGCTTTCATTGCTTACAGAATATCCACCAGGAAGAGTATTTCAGTGTCTGAATCAGTTGTACAGCAAGACCGGCTGATGGATGCCGGCGATATTGAAAGGACGGGAACAGGGAGATCTTCCGGTGTGCCGGAGCCATCAGAAATAACAGAGGCGAAAGCAGCTAAGGAAACGGCAGCATCCGCAGCATCTGGAAAACCTGTTGAATATCCTGTATCCGGCCTGAGCCTCGCGGGAAAAACTACTGTTACGGGGACTGACGCCTTTGCAGGAGTCACTGCCATAGCAGGAAATGCAGCTGTTTCACCGGCCGCACATGCTGCGGAAACCGTTTACGGTGAAAGCAGGACCGGGATGAAAGCGGCCGAAAGCTATTTTTTGATTCCGCATGTACTGGCAGATCTTCACAGCTCAGGGGTCAGAAAGGAATCAGATGATAAAACCGGTACCGGAGAATTAATACCCTCGGTTACGGTATCAACGGGTATTACATCTGATGGTCCGGGAGTTGCAGCAAAGACATCCGGACAGGAGGCGCGCCATGGAGGAAGGGCACTGATTGCGGGTTTTTCAGGATTGCTTGCCCGGAGCGGCGGGTCGGCATCCCCCTCTTCAGGACTCTCCGTCGGGCTCTATCTCGATCAGAAGCTTACGAAAAAGATCTCGGTACGGTCGGGACTAGCACTTGCCATGCAGTCATTCGAACTCATGAACGGCAATGATTTCATCAAAACCTCAGGATTGTTCAATGACCCCCTGTCGCTTTCTGACGGAACAAGCGGCAAACCTTACTCATATGACGGAAAGCTGAATATGCTTGCAATGGAATTACCTTTGAATATTGTATTCAGGATCAGCGACAGGAAGGGTTCGGGCTTTTTTGTTTCCGCAGGGGCATCTACCATGATATATCTCAGTCAGCAGTTTACAGCCGATTTTGTAAATGAATACACCAGGCTTGCCCTGAATGCCGAAACCGGTGTTTATTCAACCGAATCCCGTTTCTCAACCCTTGGTGTTGAAAAGGATTACAGTGCATTCAGCCGTACCGACTTTTTCGGTCTGGCCAACCTTTCAGCCGGATACAATTTTAATTACAGTAAAACCGGAACAATGCTCATTGAGCCCTTCCTTCAGCTTCCTGTAAGTGACCTTACAAGTTTTAATCTCAGGATCAGGTATGGAGGCCTGTCAATGAAACTCCGGTTTGGAAATCCGTGATTCTCTTCAGGTATCGCCGCACTATGCGGGTTTCAGTATCTGAAACAGGATAAGTGATACTCCAAGGGTAAAAATAATATTGAATCCCTGGGCAATGAGGAAACTGTAAAAAGGCTTCTTGCTGTCCATTTGCTTGAAATCAGCAAACCGGGTTTCCAGACCGATGCTGATAAAGGCCAGGTTGAACCAGAATCCGCTGAATGCCTTCATTACCTTTCCTGAGGATGCTGCTGTTGACGGGCTCAGTATGAATGAGAACAGCAGGGAAGCCAGGATGAAGCCGAGTACAAATTTCGGAAAGCGTTCCCAAATAACGCTTACGGGAACACGGTTTTCATTATTCCTGCCATCCTTGTTCCTGTATGCCCAGAATATTGAGATAATGAATGCAGCCAGGCCCAGCAGCACATTCTGGGAAAACTTGACTATTGTAGCATATTTCAGTCCTGTTTCCCCTGTAATGGTACCGGCAGCCACCACCGCCCCGGTGGTATCGATGGTACCTCCGAGCCATGCACCGGTAACAATATCGGAAAGTCCCATCCATTTTGCAATGACGGGAAGGAATATCATCATCGGAATGGCAACTATCAGCACCAGGGAAATGGTGAAAGAAAGTTTTTTCTTGTCTCCGTTGATGGCTCCTGCGGTGGCAATTGCTGCTGACACACCGCAGATTGAAACCGCACTGGCCAGCATGGTCGAAAATTCATCGTCAACCTTCAGCTTGCGGGAAATCCAGAAAGCGAAGTACCATACGCTGATAACAACAATTACTGCCTGAATGAGCCCGAATGTTCCTGCAGTCAGAATGTCCTTGAACAATATTGTTGCCCCGAGCAGGATAAGTCCTATCTTAACATAAAGCTCTGTCTGCACGCCCTGTTTCACCCATTCCGGCAGCCTGAAGAAGTTACCGATAAGCAATCCGAGAAGCAGGGAGAAAAAAACTGTTTCAAGTCCCAGGGTCTTGAAAAATGAATATGATGAAATGAATTGTGCTATCAATGCAAGCAAAAAAACCGTCAGGAATCCGGTGAGGAATTTTTTCAGTGAATCACCGCTGAGGAACATACCCAGTGCTGAGATCAGTCCAAAAACCAGAATAGTATAAATTATGGCCATTCCGGATATTCCTTCAAACATCCCGGCAATGCCGCCGGAGGCTGTCCAGCCCGCCTTGCCTCCAAAGGAGGGTATGGCGACAGAGTATCCGGTTGCAATTACAAAAATTATCAGAATAAAACCGGTTACAACGGATGCCCAGTCCTGTCCGATATTATATTTAGCGGCAGTATCAGATTTTTTCCCTTCAGTCATTTTGTGATATTTTTGTTAGGATTTAATTATCCCCACAAAGATTAAACCTGTTGTAAATTATTTAGTGGGCATAAAATCGTATTTTTATATACGCCTTTTCCGAAGCCGCATTTCTTAATTTCAAATACAGCATATTTAAAATCAATAAGTTGAATTCGTGATTTTTATTATAGCGGTTTTTATTCATTGTCCTGCCATCAAAAGGAGCCGGCATCAGCGAAATAATCTTTACTTAATTTAAGCCCCTAAATTCCGGGACGGTATTCAGAATCCGGCAGCGTGAATTTTTAGAAACAAAAAACAAGCTTTTATGCAGAAAAGTAAATATTTCAGATTTCTGATATCATTTGTTGCCGGTATCAGGTTCCGGCTTATCATCCTGCTGATCAGCGGGGCATTTGCCGCAGGCCATTTGTCGGGACAGCAGACGGGAGATTTCAAACCGGGAGGCAGACCGGAGGCAAGGATCTTTACAAGTTTCAGCAGTACCTTTGAAGACGGCGAAAATCACAATAAGTTTGATATTGCCCGAGCCTATCTGGGTTACAGTTATAATTTCTCGCAGAAGTTCAGCGGAAGGATAGTCTATGATGTTGCGGATCCGTCGGCAGGTAATCTGAAATTTACAGGCATGCTGAAATTTGCATATCTGCGGTACCAGACAGACAGATGGACCATAACAGGCGGCATGATACCCCTGCCGGAGTATGATCAGGGCGACAGGAAGTGGGGTTTCCGCTACGTGTACAAAACCCTGCATGATGAATATGGTTTCGGTACTTCAGCTGATCTCGGACTGAGTATTGGCTACAAAATATCCCCATTGCTGTCGGCTGATCTGACAATAATGAATGGCGAGGGTTTTAAGCTCACTGAAACTGATTCTATCCTGAAAGGTGCGGCCGGCATAACCCTTACGCCGGCGGAAAAGTTTTCACTTCGGGCTTATTATGATGTTATGGCAGGGAACAAAGGCAATCAGCATACTGCAGAGTTTATCGCAGCCTATGAAAGTAAAGAGTTGAGCCTGTCGGGAGCATATAATTTCAGGAAGAACAATAATCTGAGGGAAGGGCATAATTACCATGGCCTTTCGGTTAACGGAGCTGTATCCCTGAGTGACAGGATACGCCTGTTCGGAAGGTTTGATCATGTTGCTTCCGTTACAGCCCTCGGCGGACTGGATTCCTGGAACCTGAAAAAGGCCGGACAGCTTGTTATTGCCGGTATGGAAATCGGACTGGCTCCCGGTGTCAGTATTGCTCCGAATTTTCAGGGATGGAGCGCGGCCGGTTCAGGCATGCCTTTTGTCTCCAGATTTTCTTTATCGCTTGATCTGAAGCTCTAGCTGCGGGAGGTCCGGTTTTATCTTCCTATTATTTTTCCTGCAATTATTTCTGCTGCCTTGATCAGGGGATAGCCTGCCGGTGAGGCGGTCAGGCAGGGGTGAGTTCCGATCTGGGAAGTAAGCAGTGAATTTATCGTCATACGGTTCTGAATAGCGAGACCAATAACGTTTGTCAGTTCCCCCGCACTCAGTCCGCCGATGACTTCACCCCCGATAATGACACCGGAATGGCGCGCGACAATCAGTTTTACGATTTGTTTCATGGCTCCGGGCATGTTTCCCGGGTGACGGTCAATGCCTTCAAAGACACCGGTTACCGTGTCTATTCCCTCGGCTTTTGCCCTTGCTTCGGTAACTCCTGCCGTTCCGAAGCCTGTATCGCCTATTGCAGTGGAATAGATTGCAATTGTGCCACTGAAGGTTTTCACCACATTGAGGTTAAACAGGTTCATTCCTGCGATACGTCCTTCGGCACATGCGGTTGAGGCCAGCATGGTTGACACCCTTGCGCGTGTGACAAAATCCCGCTTCTGTGCACAGTCGCCCACGGCAAAAATGTCCTTTATATGTGTCCGCATGTATTCATCGGTGGCAATAAAATTACTTTCGTCAACATATATTCCCGATTTGCGTGCAAGTTCAACATTTGGCTTGTAGCCGATTGAGAGAACCACAGCGTCGGCATCAAAAAATTCGCCGTTTTCAAGTTCCACCTTTTCCACCTTGCTGCCTCCGTGAATCTCTTTAATCCCATTGCCTGTAATGACTTTAACGCCTCTTTGAATCAGTATCTCCTCGATTTTCTTTGATAATTCCGCATCAAAGGCAAGCATCAGGATATCAGGAAGTTTTTCCACCAGCAGGACGTCATGGCCGCTTTTTACAAGTTCATCGGCAAATTCAACACCTATGAAGCCTGCCCCGATCACCACAACCTTCTTCTGGGAAGCCAGCCTGGTTTTCATATCCTCGAGATAAACCTTGTCTTTCGGTATGACGTACACATTTTCCTTATCGCCCCCCGTTAGCCATGCAGGTTTCACCGGTGTTGAACCCGTGGCAATGACAAGCTTGTCATATTTTATCCTTTCACCGCTGGCAAAATCAACATATTTGTTTTCAGTACTGATGAATGTTGCTTCATCCACAATGGATTCAATCCCGGCTTTCTCCATCATCGTGTCAACCGGCATTATATTCTGGCTTACACTGCTGAGGGTGCCGAATATATAGGGTATTCCGCAGGGTACCATCATATCCTTCTGTTTCTTCACGAGAGTGAAGCTCTTTCCCGGCCATGATGATTTTCCCGTAAGGGCAGCAACCATCCCTGCTGCACTTCCTCCAATCACTAATACATCTGTTGTTTTCATTTCTATATCTTATTTAATTTGTTAAACCTGAACGTTCAGCTGAATATTCTGCCTGAAAGCCGGCTGCAGGTTTTTTCCTGACCTGATTCCTTGTGTTTCAGGAATATTTGCATTGAGATGCTTCCCTGCCGTAACAGATTTTAATGTTGCTGAAATTCTTATGCAAATAAAATGAACATATGTTCATTCTCCAAATTAATTTTCTTTTCTTTCCCGGATACCGGTATTTATTTTGCCCGGAGATATTGTTTCTGCCAGCTGATTTCCTCCTTCCAGCTTCCGGCTGTTTTCAGCGGGAAATACGGGTTTCTGAGCAGCTCTCTTCCGAGCAGTATCAGATCCGCCTTATTCTCAGACAGTATGGTCTCTGCCTGTCCGGCATCAGTGATCAGGCCCACTGCAGCCGTTTTTATCCCGGTTTTTCTTATTGCCTCTGAGAACGGTACCTGATAACCCGGACTGAAGGGAATTATTGCATCAGCTACATTGCCTCCCGAGGAACTGTCGATAAGATCCACTTCATATTCCGTCAGGATACGGGCCAGTCTTACACTTTCTTCAACATTCCAGCCGCCGTTTGTCCAGTCGGTTGCCGAGATCCGGACAAAAAGCGGATTCTCCGGCGGCCATACAGATCTTACAGCCTTAATCACTTCCAGCAACAGGCGGATTCTGTTTTCGAAGGAACCCCCGTATTCATCTGAGCGGTTATTGCTGACAGGTGAAAGAAATTCATGAAGAAGATACCCGTGAGCGCTGTGGATCTCAATTATCCTGAATCCTGTCCGGATGGCCCTTTCTGCGGCATCCCTGAATGCTGACACCACATTTTTTATTCCGTCGGTTGTGAGAGCCTCCGGAGGTCTGTCCGATTCAAGATATGGCAGATCACCCGGGGCATATGTCTGCCAGCCGCCCTTTTCCGGGCCAAGCTGCTTCCCGCCGTCCCAGGGAGCGGCACAGGAAGCTTTTCTGCCCGCATGTGCCAGCTGAATTCCGGAAACGGCGCCATGTTCATGAATGAACCTGACAATCCTGCTCAGCTGTGGAATATGATCATCACTCCACAGACCAAGGTCGCCAGGTGTAATCCTCCCTTCCGGCAACACCGCCGTTGCCTCCTGGATTATCAGTCCGCTTCCGCCAGCGGCCCTGCTTCCATAGTGAACAAGATGCCAGTCGTTGGCAAATCCGTCTGTTGCCGAATACTGGCACATGGGTGACATGGCGATCCGGTTACGGAGAGTTACATTTTTGATGGTTAAAGGAGATAATAGTATTGACATTGTAAAAATTTTTAGGTCCTGAACAGTATAAAAACATTGGAACTTTGCCAAAAGTTCACTGGAATAATAGTAGCTGCTTCATTCCGCTAAGTATATCTGATTTGCCACATTGATCCGTTTGCTGACCACTGTCCGGATCCCTGCCGGAATTCCGCACATGCTCTCCTGGAAATCTCAGTAAATCTCAGTTATAAAAATAATTACGAAAATATACGAAACAAATTCTCCGATAATTTTCGCAAGTGCGAAAAAAGAATGAAAGTATCCCGGATACAGGAGGTTCTGTCTCGGGCAGCTCAGATTCAGGTATTCTGAAGGTATTTTCAGACTGACAGTGCAGCACCTATTGCCGTGGCGTATTCAGCATCAGCCGGAAATTCAAAATTGATTTTGTGTACCCGGGACACGCGTTTCAGGATATTCTGACCGATCGGATTATTGCTTCCCTTGCCGGTAACCACAACGGTATCATTATTCTTGCTTTTGGCTGCAAACACTGAAACCATGGCAATAACCTGGTATGTAAGATTGAATATTCCCATAGCCAGATCTTCCTTTCCGGCAATATCCAGCATTTTTCCGAAGTTGGAAGCGGTGAATTCCTTATCGAGGAAGCTTATATTGGTATCCGCAATATCACCTATCAGCAGGTCAACATTGTTGATTGATCCTTTTGAGGCATATTGCATGATTGTATCGAAATCGGTTGTTCCGAGCATTATTTTTGAAAGGCCGATAATCGTACCGCCGCCGACTCCGGTTCCGCCAAGATGATTGATTTTGCTGCCGTCAACCTCTATAATGGCTGTTCCGGTTCCTATATTTGAAATTATGATCCTGTCCTTTTTTGCCAGGTATTTGCCGCCGGTTCCTATTGCCGTCATTTCCCCGACCCTGTTGGTTTTTATGCCGAACAGATTGTCGGTGATCCTTGCGGCACCCACCCCGGTGATATTGATCTTTTTAATGCTGTCGAGGCTGAAATGATTTTCAACAATCAGTTTCCCAAATGCTCCTGTTGCCGAGGTAATGGCATCAATGGCCCTTGTTTTTATCCGGATAATCTCCTTGTCGGGCATGATTGCCGCCACCTTGGTTGTGGTGCTGCCGATGTCTATACCTATTACCATGCTTGATAAAAGCTGTCTATTGTTTGCTTCTGATCATGATAAGGACCATCTTGAACCTTTCGACAGCAGACAGGGAGTGGGGGATATTGGCAGGCATGATGACGGTATCCCCGGTTTCAAGGATATTTGAGACACCGTCGATAACTATGTCAGCCTTGCCATCAACAATATGCACCACTGCATCAAAGGGTGAAGTGTGTTCAGTCAGGCCTTCCCCCTTGTCAAAGGACATGAGACTGATATTTCCTGTCTCTTTTTTAAGTACGTGTTTGCTTACCACGGATTTTTCAGCATATGTAATACTGTCCGCGAAAGAGAACTTTTTTCCTTTTTCAAATTCGTTTTTCCCCATAACTCCTTTTAGCCGTTAATTTCACTGAGGATATCTTCAATGTCGGGAATACATCCGCCGCATACGGTACCCGCTTCTGTTTCATCCTGTACTTCCTCGACGGTCTTTAATCCCTTTTCTTTTATTGCCTTAACAATTTCACTTTTCATTATGCCGTTACAGTGGCAGATTTCAATGTCTTCCATTTTTTTCTGATTTTAAATTTATTTGCCGTTTAACAATATAAGTTCTATAAGGTTCGCATGAAAGCAGTAAAAACAGTCCCGGGCAGTTTATTGCATCCGGGAATTATAATGATATTTTTCTCCCGGAGCCATCTGTATCCAGGGAAGGGCAGGATCGTTCCCCAGCCTTGTGTAGTTGAGCCAGCAGGGTTCACGGTGATCTGTGCTGTGGTTCAGTTCATTTTCATGTCCCGGTATTATCAGCCGGTCCGTTATTTTCCTGCTGAAGGCAAAGTTTTCATTTCCCGGAATACCTCTCTGGATATCAAAGCCTATTGTAACAGACGGTGTTTTAATGATGTAAGTATGATTATAGAGCTTCCAGACCACCGCACCGGAATTTACTTCAGTACTGCTGATCTCATCAATGGCGTTTTCAATCCTGTTATGGTAAAACTGCTGAACTGCCTGACCGTTCAGAGCCAGACCGCCAGTCATCAGAATTAATAGTGCTAAAAAATAAATCTTGTTCATGCCGGGGTGATAAAAACGTTGCGCAAGTTATATGATTTATCTTTTATTTACAATAAGGACTTTTTAATCCGGATTTTACCCGTCTGACACAAGTACCGGACAGACACTCCACTGGGCAAGACAGCTGGAATCAGCACGCCCGGTTCTCCTGATTTCAACAAAATTTGAGGAATTTCCTCTCCTGTGATAGTATTTTTATTTATTATTTTTATATTGGGCCTTATAACCTGAAGCAGTATTTTAAACCTGGCAGTAAGGACTTTAACAGTGATCATTGTAATGTACTGAAAGAAAATCCCTATCAATTCATGGTCACGAAGCGGGATCTGGCAATCATTCTTCCTGTATATAATCCGCACCAGGGGTGGGAGGGAGAATTGTTATGTGCGCTGGGGAAAATTCAGGAAATATTTTCCGGCGTTGATTATCAGATAACAATTGTCAATGATGGGTCCACTGATGGTGTTGATGATATCATCAGAAACGGAATCCTGCCAGAATACCCTGATATTAAATATCTGTGCTATCCGCGGAATATGGGCAAGGGATTTGCAATCCGCCATGCAATGGAACGTTCAGCATCAGATTATTATATTTATTGCGACTTTGATTTTCCATTCGGCACTGATGTACTGAGAAAAATATATGAGATACTGGCAGGAGGCAGTACAAATCTTGTAATGGCATCCAGGAATTTCAATACCTTCATCAGAAGGCTTCCGTTTATCAGAAGATTGGTATCATTGTCGCTGATCCTTATAAACTATTGTATCACGGGGTTCAGGATAAAAGACACCCAGGCAGGATTAAAAGGGCTTGACAACAGGGCAAGGAGTATTTTTCTGACAACGAAAACAAACAGCTTTGTCTTTGATCTGGAGTTTGCTCTGAAATGCTTAAAGAGTGGTATTAAATTTGGTTTTGTCAAGGTTGATTTAAACCCTGAAATAAGATTTAACAACTTCAGTTCTGCAGTATTAAGGCGGGAACTGGTCAATTTCCTGAAAATAATTGTTGGACGGGTCTAAATATATATTGTTTACAATTGATCTGGAGGAATTTGATCTGCCGTTGGAATACGGCATAAGTCTGCCATCCGGCAGGATGATGTCCGTTACAAACAAGGGCCTTTCAAGAATATATGATTTGCTTGAAAAACATAATATACGTGCGACTTTTTTTATCACCTCAGGCTATGCAGAAGCCAATGCCGGAATGGTCAGGAAGATAGCAGAGAAACATGAAATATCTTCGCATTCACACAGTCATACGATATTTCATCCGGGCGATCCTGGAAAATCAAAAAATATACTGGAGGAGATAAGCAGGCAGAAAATAAACGGATTTCGTATGCCCAGGATGGCAAAAACCGATTTGAATGAACTGAAGCAATATGGTTACAGTTATGATGCATCTGTCAATCCTACCCTGGTTCCCTTCAGGTACAACATGCTTTCAAGTCCCCGTACTCTGTTCAGGGATAAAGCTACCGGTCTGCCGGTTGTCCCCGTGTCTGTTAGTCCGGTAATAAGATTCCCGCTCTTCTGGCTTAGTTTTAAAAATCTCCCCTTCGGCATATTTGCTTTCCTGTGCAAGCGGACACTCGACAAGGATAAATACCTGCACCTTTACTTCCATTCATGGGAATTTGCGGATATCCGTCACTTTAGAATTCCTTTCTATATCAGAAGAAAAGACGGGGATCAGTTAACAAATCTGATGGAAAGGCTTCTTTTAAGTCTGAAGAGGCAGGGAGAATTTATTGGAATTACCGAATTCCTGCAAATCAGAAAAATGATTTAAACCTGTTAATATAAAGCCGTAATCGGAGGGAAAACACATTTCCGTGTCACTCAGTACGGGATAATTGTCCTGTTTCACCCGTGGATCCGGTAACCCTTAAAACCAGGCCCGACAGATTTTCTCCTGGCGGAAAAATATTAGTTTTGAAAAATATTAAAAATAAACAAGATCAGTAAAATGAATACGGATAAATTCCTGTCACTGCTCGACAGGCTGACCGCTACCGGAAAAAGAATCTATTTCACAGGCCTGATAATAGCGCTTCTTGTTACTTCAAATGAAGTGATCCGTCAGATATACAACAACTTTCAGATCTTTTCTTATGGTTCTCTTGACTTCTGGAATGGCATAAATCCATATTCGGACTGGAATCATCTTTCCATTCTGGGCAAACAGCTTGATGTTTTTATTTACGGACCTCTGTTCTCAATTCTGTTTACGCCCTTCACCCTTATTCCTGGCTGGGCAGGTGTATATTTGTGGAACATATTCACATATACCCTGTTTTATTTTTCTGTTTTCACCTTACCCGAAAAATTTTCCTTCAATACCAAAAGATTCATCTTTTTCTTTTCCTCGCTTCTGCTTTTTACAACATTGCTGTCGGTGCAGTTTAATCCGGTAGTTGCGGCTCTTTTTCTATTCTCTTTCACCCTGTTGGAAAAGAACAGAGGATTCTGGGCGGTACTTCTGATATTGGTATCGGGATTCACAAAAGTTTACGGAATTTTTCAGATTATAATGCTTCTGTTTTACCCGCGGCTGTGGAGAAATATTTTTTACGCTGTTCTCATCGGAACTTTCCTGTTTCTCCTGCCATTGGTCCGGATCCCTTTGCCGGAACTTATTGATTATTATAATTCCTGGATATTTCTGGTGACAAACCATCTGGAAGGATTCAACAAATACAGCATTTACCGTCCTTTCCTGGCTGTTGACGGTTCAATTGCCTCCATTACCGGGTTCATATCGCTGGGAGTGTTTGCAGTTATCGCCATATTCACGCTGATACGGCTGAAAATATTCAGGGAATCTTTTATTCTCCGGGCTCAGTACCTGGGACTCCTGATGAGCTGGGTCATTCTGTTCAGTGCAGGTTCGGAGAGACATACCTATGTGGTTGCCGCGGCGGGATACGCAATATGGTATTCAAGCATATTTCCTGCACGTCCTGAAAAAATACTGCTTTGGATAAATTTATTGCTGCTCGGAGTCCTGCCTGTTGACCTTTTGTGTCCGAGAATGATATCTGATATCATTCTTGCCAGGCTGCACCTGGGAGTGATTGTTTTTTCAATTACCTGGTTTATAATGGTGAAGAAGACTTTCTTTTCGTCAGGTTTGCAGCGTGAACTGCCTGCTTTTCAGTGATCCTGTATTTTCCCGAAGAGGATGTTTGTTATTGAATCGGGATTTTCATGATGATAGATATAGGTTGGCAGATCAAGCTTCATCATGGGGATTCCTCTCCTGAGAGCTCTCTCAAAAAGGTCACTGTCGGGGCCCAGTTTGATGTTTCTGAATCCTTCAAGAGATAACATTGTTTCCCTTTCGATCACGAATGTGCCTCCTATGATGCAATCTTTCAGATGTATCGGTCTGGAAGGATCATTCCTGTCCGGCACATACTGGTTGCCGAGTATCTCCACGCCTCCGTGCAGGAAGCGGATACCGGGATTCTGTAACAGGATTTTTTTCCTTGATGCCAGGTGATCACGATGGTATTCATCATCTGAATCGAGGAAGGTGATATATCTGCCTGACGACATCCTGATGCCGTAATTCTTTGTCAGGGCTTCGCCACTGTGTTCTTTCCTGAAATACCTGATTCTGCTATCCGCTTTCAGGAAGGGAAATATCCTGGAATATGTGTCATCTGTGCTTCCGTCATCGACTATTATCCCTTCCCAGTCCTTTTCGCTCTGTCCTGTAAGGGATTTCAGGGCTCTTTCAATGAGTCCGCCCCTGTTGTAGCTGGCCGTTATTACCGAGAACATTGGCTCCGGGTCCATATTCCGGCTGTTATCTTCAGATTTCATGTCTGCAGTTTTACCTCTCTATTGTTCAATTATTTTCCGCTTATTACATTAATATTCCGGGGAATCTTTTTCTACTGACCTGTCCTGTTGCTCACTACGGCCTATTCCCTGAGCAGCCTGACATTAATTGCAGACGGTCCCCTGGTGCCCCTGGTTATTTCATAGCTTACCTCATCGTTTTCGGCGACCGGTTCAAGAAGATTGTTCATGTGTACAAAAATCCGCTGACCGGAATCGCTGTCGCGGATAAAGCCGAATCCTTTCGATTTGTTGAAAAAGGAGACAACGCCTTTTTTCCCGGGAGCGGGATCTGTTTCCGGACTGTTATGCCTTATTGTGAGTTCTATGCTCTGAGCATCCACTTCTGTTTTTTTGCCGGGGTCAGGGGGTGTTGATGAAATGATTCCGAATTCATCAACATATGCGATCATGTCATTAAAGCTGGCTTTTTTCCCTTCACTTCTTTTTTGGGCGCGTTTCTGTTCCTTTTCCTTTCTCTTTTTCTCTTTCCTGTTTCTTACTTCCTTTTTCCCGAATGTCTCCTGCGATCTTGCCATGAAATTTCAATGAAGGTTAATAATAAAAATAAATTGCCGGCTTTATAAATGATGGAATGGGTGATGAATCAATCCTGGAAAATGATCAGATTAATGCACAAGATTGAAAAACCAGGCAGATATCAAAGGTACATTAAAAAACCGGATTAGTCAGTTCCGGGCTTAAATTACTTCAGTCCGGCTGATCATTTTGCTGTTTTCCCTTTCGCCGGTCTGCTGTCTCCACATGGCATGGTACATTCCCTGTTTTTCAAGCAGGCTGCTGTGATCTCCCTCCTCGATTATTCTTCCGTTTTCCAGAACGCAGATATGGTCGGCATGCATGATGGTAGACAGGCGGTGTGCGATAACGAGGGAAGTTCTTCCCCTCAGCAGCAGGTCGAGTGCTTCCTGTACCAGTCTTTCGGATTCTGAATCGAGTGAAGAAGTAGCTTCATCAAGAAGAAGGATTATGGGATCTTTGAGCACTGCGCGGGCAATTGAGATACGTTGTCTCTGTCCTCCGGAAAGCTGTACCCCGCGTTCTCCCACAACAGTGTCGAGCTTTCCGGGGAATGATTTGATGAAGTCCCATGCATTTGCCTTTACCGCCGCTTGAATTATTTCCTCATCGGATGCCCCGGGTTTGCCGTATGCAATATTCTCCCGTATTGTGCCCCCGAAAAGAAAAACATCCTGCATCACCACGGCCATCTGTGAGCGGAGGGCTGTTACGGGGAATTCCCTGCTGTCGCGGCCGTCGAAAAGTATCCTTCCCCTGTCGGGCTCATAGAATTTTAAAAGGAGGGATGCTATCGTGGATTTTCCTGCACCGCTTGGTCCCACGATGGCAATTTCCTGTCCGGGTTTTATGCTGAAGCTCACATCCTCCAGGACTGTCATCTCATCCCTTGAAGGATAGCGGAAATGGACATGATCGAAATCGATTTGTCCGTGAATCATATAGTCAGGATCGGGGATATACTGCTCGTCAATTCTTTCCGTTGCTTCGTCCATCAGGAGCAGGAGGTTTTCGGCCGCACCGATCGTCCTCTGCAGTCTTGTGTAAACACCAGCCATTCCGGCTATGTTTCCTGCAATGAACCCTGAATAGATTACAAAGGAGAAAAGCTGTCCGGCTTCCATTTCACCTTTTGCTATCAGAAGGGCTCCCCTCCAGATGACAAGTCCCATGGCAATGAAGAATCCCAGTATTATGAACGAGACAGCTGCCTGGTATTTTCCCCCTTTTATCCCTGTGCGGGCCACTTCATCGGTTTTGTCGCGGTATCTGTTTATTTCAAAGAGTTCATTGGTGAATGCCTTCACATTCTGTATGCCCTGCAAGGTCTCCTCAACTATGGTATTCGATTCTGCAACATGCGACTGGGCTTTTTTTGAATATCTGCGTATTGCCCTTCCCGAGAAAAATGCAAAAAGGGCCATGGGAGGCACGATGGCAAGCATGAAGAGGGTTAATTTAAAGGAGGTCACCATCATGAGGGATATGCCGCCGGTGATTATCAGCAGCTGTGACATGAAATCCGCAAGGGTTTCTGTGAGTGAATGCTGTAGGATAGCCACATCGGAGGAAATACGGCTGTTAAGCTCACCAACCCTGCGTTCGGCAAAAAAGGCCATCGGCATTTTTATCAGGTGATTGTAAATATGCTGCCGGATGGATGCCAGTGTTTTTTCCGTGACGTAAACGAATATCCTTGTCCGGGAATAGGAAAATATTGCCTGGGTGATCACTATTGCAAGCAGTATGAGTCCTGTTCTGCTTATTTCGCCTGCCAGATTTCCCCTGTTTGCAATATCCACCATGTTCCCCAGATATTTCGGGAACATAAGGCTCGCCGCACTTGAAATGAGCAGGAAAAACAATCCAAGGATGAAAATCCAGCGGTAGGGCTTCAGAAACCTGTATAGTTTCATTAATTCCCGCAATCCCGATACCGTACTTTTGTCCTTGTTTTCCTCGTTGCCCTTTATTTTGTCATCTTCGTTGCCTTTCATTGCCTTTCTTTGCCTTTTTTGTTTTTCGTCAGCTTCTGTTGCTTTTGCCGCCTTTACTCCGCGTTTTTTCCCTCTTTTCATTCCCTTCTCTCCGGTTTCTGTTTTTTATTTCCTTCTTTTGTTCCCCTTAACTGCTGTCCCCATATCCTCCCGACCGGATTAACATCGCTGTACCTCTCAGCTCATCCGCAATTATTTAAACAGGTAATATTCTTATACGGTTTGAACATTTCTGAAAAGATTTTGTGCAAAGATACAAATCCGCAGGGTATCAATGCCGGATGCATTGAATATTGCAGCAGGTAACAGGCAGGGTCAGTCAATTTTAACAAATTTTTAAGAATATGATTTATACAGATATTTCTTTTCAAATGTTAAATTTGTCTGCCGTATTAACTGCCTAAAACTTGGAGGATTTCTTATGTTAAAGTATTCTAAATCTTTTAGCCTTGCAGCGCTTATTATTTTCGGAAGTTTTTTATCCGGCATTACAGCCGGTGCATCAGCTGACAGTGTAACCTTATTCACTCCGAATACCAGGATATCCGTTCCTCCGGGTGAATCGATCACATACAGTATTGATGTCATAAACAAAAGCAAGGGAGTCCGGAACATGGATATTTCGGTACCGGGAATTCCGCGCACCTGGGTCTATTCTCTCACATCAGGCTCATACAAGGTTGGCAGGATAGCGGTGCTGCCTGAGCAGAAACAGACACTCACCCTGAAGGTGGATGTTCCCATGAAGGTTAACAAGGGCAGCTACGGATTTTCAGTCGTTGCAGGCGGCGGTGCGAGTCTGCCTCTGGTTATTGTGGTGACCGAGCAGGGTACATATGAAACTGAATTCACAACAAAACAGTCGAATATGCAGGGTCATTCCACTTCAACCTTCACTTTTTCTACGGAGCTCAGGAACAGAACAGGGGAGACTCAGTCCTATGCCTTCAGAACCAATGCCCCGAGAGGGTGGAATGTCATATTCAAACCGAATTACAATCAGGCCACATCGGTGGAGATTGAACCGAACAGTACTTCCAATGTAACAATTGAGATTAAACCTCCTGTGAATATCCAGGCGGGAACATATCAGATACCTGTTGTTGCAGCTACAAATGTCACTTCTGCAAATCTGGATCTGGAAGTTGTAATAACCGGATCGTTCAATATTGAACTCACAACACCCAGCGGATTGCTCAGCACCGGAATAACGGCGGGCGATTCCCGAAGGATTGAGCTTCTGGTCAGAAATACCGGTTCATCTGGTCTTGATGATGTGGAGATGTCCTTTTCTGCACCTGTTAACTGGGATGTGGTTTTTGACCCTCCGAAGATTGACAGGATAGAAGCCGGCAGCAACAGCAAGGTTTTTGCCACGATCAAAGCAGACAAAAAGGCGATTGCAGGGGATTATGTGGCAAATCTTGAGGCGAAGACACCCGAAGCGTCTTCCAGGGCTACAATCAGAATATCGGTAAAGACACCCATGTTGCTGGGATGGATAGGTGTGGCTGTTATTGCCGTGGCACTGGGCAGCGTTTATTTTCTGTTCCGTAAATACGGAAGGAGGTAAAGGGTGGCGGAAAATATTATTGAACTCAGGGACCTGACGAAGAAATACGGATCTTTCACTGCGGTTGACCAGCTGAACCTGACAATACGTGAAGGTGAGATATTTGGTCTTCTCGGGCCCAACGGTGCAGGAAAGACAACCACCATCCTGATGATGCTCGGGCTGACTGATCCCACTTCGGGAAGCGTGAGGGTATGCGGGATTGATTCAACAAGCAGCCCGACTGAAGTCAAGAAAAAGGTTGGATATCTTCCTGAGAATGTAGGGTTCTATGAGGATATGACAGGACTCCAGAACCTTGTTTTTACAGGCCGTCTGAACGCTGTTACGGGAAACGAGGCAATGGAAAAGGCGGAGGAGCTTCTGGAAAAGGTCGGTCTGACGGAACATTCCGGCAAGAAGACTCTGAAGTATTCACGGGGAATGCTGCAGAGGCTGGGGCTTGCCGATGTGCTTATCAAGAATCCGGAAATAATCATACTTGACGAACCCACTCTTGGTATTGACCCGGCCGGTGTAAGGGAGTTCCTGGATCTGATTGTGCGTCTCAGCAGGGAACAGGGAATAACAGTACTGTTTTGTTCGCATCATCTTCACCAGGTACAGCAGGTTTGTGACCGTGTCGGGATATTTGTGGAAGGCAGGCTTCTGGCTTCAGGAGACATACAGACCCTGTCGGAGAATCTTTTTTCCGGCAGTCCGTACACGGTGGAAGTCGGACTGAGAAACCCTCCGCAGGGCTATCATGATCAGAACAGTGCAAGGTGGCTTCGGGACCTTCTCGGAAATATTGAAGGTGTGGGGAAGGTGAGTCTGAATTATGGAAAATACATTGTAGAATGCAGGCGTGATGTGGCTGAGGAGATAGCGGCAAGGGTTGTGGAAGCCGGCGCCGGTCTCAATTACCTGAACAAAAAGGAGTACGGGCTGGATGATATTTATCACCGTTATTTTGAAGGAAGGGGGAATAATGAATAATATGACAGCAACAGTGAAGAAAAGGAAAAAACTGTGGAAGGCTGACGAGGTTGTTCATCCTTTCAGGGTGATTGTCCACAAGGAGATTTCCGACCAGGTGAACAGCTGGCGCTTTATAATACTGCTTTTCATTATCGGTCTTACCTGCTTCGGGTCGATGTACACGGCCCTGACAAACATAGGAAGTGCGGTACAGGCCAATGATCAGGAAGGAAATTTTCTGTTCCTGAAGCTTTACACCATTTCTGACGGTACTCTTCCGTCGTTTTTCGTGTTTATAAGCTTTCTGGGGCCGTTGCTCGGAATCAGTCTGGGATTTGACACCGTCAACTCGGAGCAGACAAAGGGAACGCTAAGCCGGCTGATGTCACAGCCTATTCACCGTGATTATCTCATTAACGCGAAATTCGTGTCGGCGCTCACAGTGATCAGCGTACTGTTCTTTGCTCTCGGATTTCTGTTTATGGGACTGGGAATTATCATTACGGGGCTTCCCCCGACGCCGGAGGAATTCTGGAGAGTTGTATTCTTCATATTAGTAAGCATTTTATATGTTGCCTTCTGGCTTAATCTGGCGATTCTGTTCTCGGTAATCTTTCGTCAGCCTGCCACATCCGCCCTGGCATGTATCGCCGTGTGGCTCTTTCTCACGGTTTTTTACAATCTTATCGTCAATCTGATAGCCAAGGCTATAGCACCTTCGGCAATGGCAAGCACACATCAGGTATTCCGCTACCAGGAAATAATTATGACACTGATGAAGATATTGCCGGGGGAGCTTTACAGTGATGCAACAACAACTATTCTGATGCCTTCGGTAAGGAGCCTGGGGCCCCTTACCATGGAACAGATTGTGGGAGCAGTTCCGGGTCCGCTGCCTCTCGGACAGAGCCTTCTGCTGGTATGGCCTCAGCTGACTGGACTTATAGCAGCTACCGTTTTCTGCTTTGTATTATCCTATGTAACTTTTATGAGAAGGGAGATCCGTTCGAGATAAGTCATGACGGTTCCACGTGTATGTTCACCGTCAGGTTCTCGTAATTCCTCGACAACTCATCCTCGATCATGTCGCAGAACCTGTGTGCATCAGCAACCGAGTGTTCTGCCGGAATCACGACATTGATGTCGATGAACCTGTAGTTTCCGGCAATACGGGTTCTGAGACCGTGATAATTAACCTTCATCATTTCGAGTTTTTTCTTGAGGAGCCTGATTTCCTCATCGGTCCAGGCAGTGTCAATAAGCGGCCAGAATGCCTTCCTGAGCAGGTTGAACGCCTCATAGATAATGAGTCCGGCAACCATTATTGCCACCAGTGGATCCAGCCATTTGATTCCTGTCAGCATTATCAGCCCCAGTCCGGCTGCAACACCCAGGGATGTGTAAACATCGGTTTTCAGATGCAGGGCATCCGCCTCAAGTGCAATGGAACCCGTTTCGGAAGCCACCCTGTATAGTCTCCGGGATACAATGAAGTTGACAATTGAGGATATGATCATTACGATGATACCTGCCCAGATGAATTCCAGATCGAATGGCTTTCCCGTGAGTTTCTTCACGGCTTCAATGATGATGAACCCGGCAGCAGCCAGTATCAGGAGAGCTTCAATAACCCCGGAAACATTCTCCACTTTCCCGTGTCCGTAAGGATGTCTGGCATCGGGAGGATTATCCGAGATCTTCACTGAGAAAAATGCAATAACAGCTGCCAGCAGATCCATGAAAGAGTGAATCGCTTCTGAGATGATGCTTACGGAACCGCTTGCCAGGCCTGCCCCCAGCTTAAGAACTATAAGCAGGGTATTCGAAATAATGGAGAGCCGTGCTGTTTTAACTTTCAGATTCATTCTGGCCGGAATCAGCTTTGGTTTTTCTGAGGTATTATCCTGGCTTTTAATAATATTATACGTGTATCAGTTCATAATCCGCATTCCCCAGGCCTATCTTCACGGCATGTTCAATACCTGACTGCCAGTGGGTGTCGGGATGGGTCATCCTGAACTTGTCCATTCCGCTTAGATCGCCGTCACTGCGCTTTCCGAGTATTTTACTTCCCCGGAGGCCGGGTGAGGAGGTAACCATGTCGGCAGAGGCCTTGTCCAGTGCCACCGGGTCAAATGAAGCTGCCATGCCTATGTCGGGGACTATGGGAACATCATTTGCATCCCAGCAGTCGCAATCGGGAGAAACATCCAGAATGAAGTTTATATGGAACGAGGGTTTGTCCCTTACAACAGCCAGGGCATATTCGGATATTCTCCGGCAGGCAAGTTCGGAGGAATGGTTAAGTACGAAGCCTGCGGCGTTGTACTGGCAGACTGCAACACACTGTCCGCAGCCCACGCATTTTTCATAGTCGATACGTGCTATCTTGTCACTCTCCACTTTAATTGCATCATGGGCACAGTATCTTTCACACATTTTGCATCCGGTACAGTTCTCCTCCGTTATTACCGGTGAAGTGCCGGAATGAAGATAGAGCTTGCCACCCACCGATGCACAGCCCATTCCCAGGTTCTTGAGGGCTCCCCCGAATCCGGTAAGCTCATGTCCCTTGAAGTGATTCATTGAGATAATGATGTCGGAGTCTGCTATTGCCGAACCTATTTTAGCTGAGCGGGTAAGTTCCAGGTTCAGTTCCACCTCGCGGTATTCACCCCCTCTTATTCCATCGGCAATTATTACCGGGCATCCCGTTACCAGCGGATTGTATCCGTGTTCAAATGCCGCCTCAAGATGTTCAGGCGCATTTGCACGTTTTCCATGATACAATGTGTTGCAGTCGGTCAGGAAGGGAAGTGCTTTTTCTGCTTTGAGGAATTTCACAATGTGTGCTGCAAAGTTGGGCCTCAGATAGGCAAGATTACCGGGTTCGCCGAAATGTATCTTGACTGCCACTATTTTCTTTTCAAACTCTATTTGTTTTATTCCGGCTTTAATAATCAGATTGTTAAGTTTTTTCAGCAGATTCAGGCCGGGTTTTATTCTCAGGTCAGTAAAATAAACCTTTGATTTTTCCATGGAATTATTTTAATACCGCAAAAATAGTCAGAAAATATTAATATCAGAATATGGTACAACGGAGCTGTCAGAAACTGATTATAAGATTGCGTATTTCCTCGATAAGCCATTTTGGTGTGGAGGTGGCCCCGCAAATTCCTGCGGATTTTTTCCCTTCAAACCATGATCGTTCTATTTCCCCGGGGGAAGACACAAACCAGCTGTCGGGGTTGGCAGATTTGCAGACGGAATAGAGAAGTTTGCCGTTGGAACTGTCTTTCCCGCTTACAAAAATTATAATGTCATGCTTCTGTGCAAAGGATCTCAGCTGTGATTCCCTTCCCGATACCTGGGCACATATGGTATTATGAACCTTCAGGTGACTGTCCGTATCAGTGATTCCGCTTTGTGCCATACTCTCCCGTATAAGCTCTGCTATCCTGTTGTATTCCTTAACACTCATGGTGGTCTGGGAGAAGAGCATGACCGGTCTGCTGAAATCTATTCCGGAGAGATCCCCGGGGCCGGAAACAATAATGCCGTCATTGTTTATATGTCCGAGCAATCCGATTACCTCGGCATGGCCGGGCTTGCCGTATATCACAATCTGCCCCCCGTTCTCCCGTGACTTCAGCCATGTTTCCCTTATCCTTGCCTGAAGTTTTTTTACAATGGGACAGGTGGCATCAATTACCGTAATATTGTTTTTTTCTGCTGTGCGGTATGTTTCAGGAGGTTCACCATGGGCCCTTATAAGCAGTTTGCTGTTTTTCAGGCTGTCCAGTTCTTTGTGGCTGATCATTTTTAGTCCGAGGGCAACAAGCCTGTTGATTTCCGCTTCATTATGAACAATCAGTCCGAGAGAATAAATCTCCTCACCGGCCCTGAGAGCCTTTTCTGCTATTTCAACAGCGTTGCGGACTCCGAAACAGAATCCCGAAAAATTGTCAGTTTCAACGATCATGCAGCTTTTCTTCAATTAGTTTCCGAACCCATTCCATCTGTCCGGCGATACTCATTCTGCTGTTGTCGAGAATGACCGCGTCGCCGGCCCTGCGCAGCGGACTGATATCCCTGTTCTCGTCGGTGATATCCCTGGCAACGATATTGTTTCTTATTTCTTCGAAGCTGGCATCTATACCCTTGTTCTTAAGTTCTTCATATCTTCTTTTTGCCCTGATGTCGACCGGGGCAGTCATGAATATCTTCAGATCGGCATCCGGAAACACCGTGGTGCCTATATCCCTTCCATCCATAACAATGCCCCTGTTTGCACCCATCTGTTTCTGAAGCTCCACCAGCCGTGTGCGGACCTCGCTTATTTTGCTAATTGCACTTACATGGGCCGAAACATCAAGTCCCCTGATCTCCTTTTCCACATTCTCCGAATTGAGATAAGTTTCACTCTCACCTGAATCGGGGTTATAGACGAATTCAATCCGGATCTCCTTCATCGCTTCCGCGATACCCTGAATATCGATCACATCCCTGCCGGCAAGGCCCTTTCTGATGCAGTACAGGGTTGCGGCCCTGTACATGGCTCCGCTGTCAATATATATATAACCCAGTTCTTTCGCTATTTCCCTGGCAAATGTGCTTTTGCCGCTGGAAGAGTAACCGTCGATGGCTATTGTGATTCTTTTGTCCATAGTTTTTTATAAATCCTGTCTGTTTTGAGGATCAGTGAAACATGATTTGAAGATCCGGCAAGATGGTATGTTGCCCTTCCGAATTCAATGTTCATGGCGGAAGTTTTAATTCCGAAGCCCCATGAAAATCCTGCTGCCGAACTTCCTGATCCGGTTTTCAGTTCCCGTCTTCTCTGATAATTGTAGCCCGCAGCCAGGTAAAAATTCCTGTGGGGAATCATTTCCACCCCGAAAATTGCATGTCTCATCAGGTTTTCAAAAAAACCGGAATCCTGTGAGCTTTCCTCAGGATCATCATAGAGATGTGTGAGTTTGAATTTCTGAAGATGTCTGAGGGTCAGGGAGAATCTGAAAGGAGAGTGGGCCAGCTTCCGGCTAACTCCTGCCTGAATCTCAAAGGGGGGACTGAGGCGTTTTTCCCCTGCATACGTGGTAATCTGGACTCCCAGATTCCTGATGGCAAGACCTGCCGAGAAATGACCCGACTCACTGTGGTAGCTGCCCCCGATATCCATTGCCAGTCCGAAGGAACTGTACCTTTCAAGATGCGAAAGGACGGGCTTCAGATTTATTCCGGCATTGAAGCCCTCATGGATTTCCCGCGACCAGGCCAGGGAAAATGCATATTCCGATGCATAGAATTTTCCGGTAATGTTTCCGGAAGGGTCTGCTTCCGTAAATGATCCGTAATTCAGATAGCTTATTCCTGCGGCAAAGTCTCCTGCCCGAGGGACGGAAAGCGCGTACATAACCTGTCCGTAATTTATTCCGGCAAAATAACTGACAAAGCTCATTGCAAGCGACTTGTCCATTTCAGAGCTGAGAAGGGAGGGATTATGGTAAACCAGATTCAGATTGTCTGCATAAATCGAAACATTTGTTCCCCCGAGGGATGATACAAGGCCGGAATGGGTAAGGTTCAGGAATTCATAAACATTGTCGCCGCCTGTTTGTGCACCTGAATTTATGGCCAGAATGCCTGTAAGGAAAATATACAAGATTCTTTTTCCCATGTTTTTATGCAATGGTCAAAGATAGAAAGAATCTGAATACGGGAAAACGTAATATGATAAGTGAAACAGAGCATCGCTCAGGCTGTTTTGCCTGTCAGCACCTTTACCTCCCCGCTTTTGCCCGAACGGCCGTTATACTGCGACATGAAAAGTCCGGTTATAACTATTGCCATTCCTGAAATGTTCTGAAGGGTCAGTATGTCGCCCAGTATGAAGAATGAGAATACTGCCGTGAACAGCGGGATGCAATTGGTAAACACGTTAGCCTTTGTTACTCCCATTTGTCTTACCGCGTAGGCGAACAGTATAAAGGCACCGCAGGAGGCAAACACCGCCAGCTTGGCAACAGGCATCAGGGCTTTTGCCTGAAAGGGTGTGCTGATGAAATGATCCAGATCGGATATGAGGAACAGCGGCAGAAAGAGCAGGGCGCCTATCATATTCTGTATGTTGACAATGCTTATTGGATCATAGGAACCGACAAGCCGGCTGAGTGTCAGGTTATATCCCACTGCCGAAAATACTGCGAAGGTCATCAGGAGAATCCCCCTGATATTGAATGAGAGTGAACCGTCGCGGTTAAGGAGAAAAACCAGTATTCCGATGAAAGACACTATGATCCCTGTATAATTGACAGGCTTAAGCTTTTCCCCGAACAATACCCAGGCTCCGGTCGCTGCAAAGACAGGAATAGTTGAAATTATAACAGAGCCGGTTGTTGCATTTACATAAGTGAGGCCGAAACTTTCACCCAGAAAATAAAAAAACGGCTCAAACACTGCAAGGAGGATGAAGAGCTTCCTGTCTTCCCTTTTTATCCTGATACGGCTCCGGCTTAAGGATATGAAAATGTTGAGGAGTATTACGGATATTACCAGGCGGATAAAAACGATTGTCAGCGGCCGGTAAGTTTCATTGGCAACCTTGAACCAGATGAAGGAAAAGGCCCAGAACACCATGGAAAGTGTGACAGTACCATATCTGAATATAAAATCTCTCATTTCAGCCGGCCGGAGACAGTTTTTCCGGCGGGGCGAATTTAAACGATATTATTCAATTAACAGTATCCTTCCCCGGTAAAGCAGTGCCAGCCCTCCCTCCCGGTAAAGCCTTATCAGTTCTCCTCCCGGCAAAGCCTCATCAGTTCTCCTCCCGGCAAAGCTGCATCAGTTTCACAGCGAAACCGTGACAGACCGGACTGAAGCCGGCTGCAATTCGACCAGGGGAAATTCCGTTGATATATTTTCTGTACAATAAAATGTAATTCAATAGATTAATATTAGTCTGGCTTTCGAATTGTTTTTTAAAATTACTTTTCTGCAGGTTTGAATGTGAATCATAAATTATTATATTTGCCGCCTCTGACATGATAAACGGAATCCGTATTTTATATAATATATTGGTTATTAATAATATAATTATTAGAAGAATAAAATGAAAATTCTGGTTTGCATCAGCAATGTTCCCGATACCACTACAAAAATCAGATTTACCGAGGGGAACACTTCAGTTGACACTTCAGGCATCCAGTGGGTTATCAATCCCTGGGATGAGCTGTCCCTGACGCGTGCCCTTGAACTGAGGGATGACCCGTCCAGCGGGGTTAAGTCCGTTACAGTTATCCATTCGGGACCGGCCTCTGCTGAGCCCGTCATACGGAAAGCTCTTGCCATCGGGGCTGATGATGCGGTGAGAATTGATTCACCCTCCGGTGATGCATACAGTGTGGCGGCAGGAATAGCGGAAGTTGTCCGCAAGGAACAGTATGACATTATCCTGTGCGGGGTGGAGTCAAGTGATTACAACGGATCGATGGTTGGGGGAATGATAGCTGAATTCCTTGAAATACCTTCCGTGTCAGGTATTTCGGAGTTAAAGGCAGAAGGCGGGAATGTGACCATCACACGGGAGACTGACGGCGGAAAGGAAATTGTGAGCGTTCCTTTGCCCTTTACCGGGATTGTACAGAAAGGCATAGCGAAGGAACCCAGAATTGCTGCAATGCGGGGAATAATGATGGCCCGGAGCAAGCAGATCAGGGTTTATGAGCCCGGGCCGGAGGAAGCTCTTACCGGAATAGAAGTCTTTGAAAAACCCCCTGCCAGGGGAGCGTGTAAATTTATTGATCCCGATAATCCGGAACAGCTCATTGATCTGCTTCAGAACGAGGCAAAAGTCATTTAAACGGGAATATAAATAATCCAAATATATATGTCAGTTCTTGTATATACTGAAAACCAGGACGGGAGATTCAAGAAGCATATTTTTGAACTGGTCTCCTATGCATCGGAAACGGCAAAAATGCTGAATTGCTCTGTTACTGCCCTGTCAACCGGAAAAGTTGAGGAATCCGAATTGATGAAGCTGGGGAACTACGGAGCCGGCCGGATAATATCGGTGGAAAACAGCCTTCCCTCAGGCCTTGACAACAGGGCCTATTCATATGTTGTATCCGAAGTTGCCGGTAAAACAGGTGCCACAGTGATCATTCTCTCCGACAACAACACCGGCAAGGCCATTGCACCCGGCCTGTCTGTCAGGCTTAAGGCTGCCGTCGGATCCGGAGTGAGCCGCTTGCCGCTATCAACGGAGCCTTTCGTTGTCTATAAAAGGACATTCTCCGGCAATGCATATGCACATGTCGTCCTGAAAACCCCGGTCAGGATCATCACCCTTGCCCGGAACTCGTTTTCCTCTATTGAATCAGCCGGCAATCCTTCCATTGAGAAAATGGAAATCCCGGTTGACGGGGCGCTTGTCACGACTACCATAAAGGAGGTGATCAGACAATCAGGAAGGATGCAGCTGTCTGATGCCGACATTGTGGTATCGGGCGGAAGGGGAATGAAATCGCCGGATAACTGGGCCCCGCTGCTGGAACTGGCCGAAAGCCTGGGAGCAGCGACCGCTTGTTCAAGACCTGTGTCGGATGAGGGCTGGAGACCGCATGAGGAGCATGCCGGACAAACCGGGAAAATCATTGCGCCCAACCTGTATATTGCCGTTGGCATTTCCGGGGCAACACAGCACCTGGCCGGTGTCAGTTCCTCCAAATATATAGTCGCGATCAATACCGACAAGGACGCTCCCATATTTGAAGCTGCACAATACGGCATAGTAGGTGATGCAATGAAAATTCTCCCGAAACTGGCAGAAACAATTAAAAAGAGATAAAAAACGGATTTTACAGATTCCGCAGGTTTTACAGATGTTTTCCTGTTATTCTGAATATCCGCAGTACTGATATTCGCTTATGGTTCGTCAGATTATTTTCGCAATAAGCCTTCTGATAACGATTGCTGTCTTTTCCTGGACTGCCGGCAGGATTATCAGCTATTTCAGGCTTACAAAACCCGGCTACAAGGTTCAGAATCCCGGAAAAAGATTTTTGCTGATGATGAAGGTTGCCTTCGGGCAGACCAAAATCTTCAGGCAGCCCCTGACAGGATTGCTGCATGCACTGGTGTTCTGGGGCTTCTGCATAATTATCTTCGGAAGCATTGAAATGGTCATTGACGGGCTTTCAGGAAGTGAAAAAGCCCTGAAAGTCCTGGGGCCGCTGCATGATTTCCTGATGGCTGCAGGTGATGTTTTTGCTGTAATGGTGGCAGTGTCGGTAATAGTTTTCCTGATCCGGCGGATCTTTATGCATATCCCGAGGTTTGAAGGCACGGAGATGAAAAGGCGCTCACACAGGGATGCAAATATTTCCCTTTCACTGATACTGTTGCTGATGCTCTCTCTTATTGCCATGAATACGGGTTATACCGGCATGAAAAGGCTGTCGGGCGAAGAGATTGCAGGTGTTTATCCCGTGAGCTGGTTTCTTTCCGGCCTTTTCCCGGCCGGAAGGACGGAAACATTCCGGATCATTCATGAGATATCGTGGTGGACGCATATCCTGCTTATTTTCTTTTTTGCAAATTACCTTCCATGGTCAAAGCATTTCCATGTATTCCTGTCGGTACCGAATGTCTTCCTTTCCAGGCTTGAGCCCCGGGGCAAGCTGTCAAACATGGACAGTATCACCAGGGAGGTCAGGCTGATGATGGACCCTGAAACGGCCTTTGCCGCAACATCCCCCGACACTGTGCCGGAACGTTTTGGAGTCAGGGATGCTGAGGATGTTACCTGGAAAAATTACTTTGATTCCCTTTCGTGTACGGAATGCGGCAGATGTACTTCCGTATGTCCGGCAAATATTACCGGCAAGATGCTGTCGCCCAGAAAGGTGATGATGGATCTCCGGGCCAGGATGAAGGAAAAGGGTCCCATGATGATAAGAAACGGGAAGGACTACAACGATAACAGATCTCTCGTGAGGGATTATATCAGCGGGGAGGAACTGTGGGCATGCACAACATGCAATGCATGTGCAACGGAATGTCCGGTGAATATTGACCAGCCTTCGCTGATAGTGGACATGCGCAGGTATCTTGTTCTGGAAGAAGCATCTGCCCCGGGCGAACTGAAGGCGGTATTCAGCAATATCGAGAATAACGGAGCTCCGTGGCAGTATTCAGCGGAAGACAGGCTTAACTGGAGCAATGGCCTTGATTTTAAAGTGCCGGTAATGGCAGATCTTCATGCAGGGAATGAGAAGCCGGAATACCTTTTCTGGGTGGGTTGTGCAGGCGCGTTTGACGACAGGTACAAGAAAGTTGCCAGGGCTTTTGCAACTATACTGAATCATCTGAATGTAAGCTATGCCGTTCTGGGCAGGGAGGAAACATGTACGGGCGATCCCGCAAGGCGTGCCGGAAATGAAATGCTTTTCCAGATGCAGGCACTGCAGGTGATCAGCCTGCTCAGGGATTACGGCGTAAGAAGGATAATCACCATCTGCCCGCATTGCTACAACACTTTCAGGAATGAATATCCCGATCTGGGCGGAAATTTTGAGGTTATAAGCTATCTCGGATTCATCCGCAGGCACATTGATGAAGGACGGCTTGTTCCCGCGTCCGGCAGAGCTGACGGGAGAGCTGTGGTCACCTATCATGATCCCTGCTACCTGGGCAGGGCCAATGGTCTGTATGATGATCCGCGCATAATACTTCAGAAGCTGGGCAATGACATTGAGGAGATGGGCCGTAACCGAAGCCGTGCACTGTGTTGTGGCGCCGGGGGGGCACAGATGTTTAAGGAAGCCGAAAAAGGGAAAAAGGAAATCTTCATTGAACGGACGGAGGAAGCTCTCCGGACCGGGGCTCCCGTAATTGCAAGCGCATGCCCGTTCTGTATGACCATGATCACAGACGGACTGAAATATAAAAACAGGGAGGATGAGATAAAAAACCTGGACATAGCGGAACTGGTCGCACAGTCGCTCGGATACTGATTGTGCTGCGGACCGGTTTCACGGAATAGCCGGGCAGTCCCGGGGGTAAACTGAATTAAATCCTGCATTCCGGAGGAAATGCAACAAAAAATAATCAATAATGGAAATCAAGAAAAATCTTAAGAGCGGTGAGTTTCTTGTGGCTGATACAGATGCCGCAGATGTGTTCATACCGGAAGAATTCAATGAGGAACAGCTGATGATTGCCCAGTCGTGCCGCGATTTTCTCGCTATGGAGGTCAGTCCTCAGATGGCTGAGCTTGAGAAAGGCAACCGGGAACTGATGAAAAGCATACTCAAGAAATCAGGAGAACTCGGACTGATGGGTGTTTCGATACCGGAGGAGTTCGGAGGATTCGGACAGTCATTTGTTACCCAGATGCTTGTTGCAGAAGCCAGCGGGGCGGGATATTCATTCTCAGTTGCCTTTATGGCGCACTGCGGTATCGGGACACTCCCCATACTCTATTACGGCAACAGGGAACAGCGGGAAAAATATGTTCCGAAGCTTGCCAGCGGTGAGCTTATCGGATCCTATTGCCTTACCGAACCCGGGGCCGGAAGCGATGCCAATGCCGGAAAAACATCTGCCACACTGTCTGAAGACGGTAAATATTATATACTGAACGGACAGAAGATGTGGATAACAAATGCAGGATTTGCCGACATTCAGATTGTGTTCGCCAAGATAGACAATGACCGTGTTCTGAGTGCTTTCATTGTTGAAAGCAGTTATCCCGGCGTGGTTATCGGACCGGATGAACAGAAAATGGGTATAAAGGGTTCGTCAACCTGCCAGATTTATTACAATGATGTAAAGGTTCCGGTGGAAAACCTTCTCGGGAAAAGGGGAGAGGGCTTTCGCATAGCCCTGAATATCCTGCATATGGGCCGTATAAAGCTTGGGGCAAATGTTCTCGGCAGTGCCAAGAAGGCCATAGAGGACTCGGTAAGATATGCAAATGAAAGGAAACAGTTCGGTGTTTTGATCTCATCATTCGGGGCAATCAAGCATAAACTGGCCGAACAGGTGATCAGGCTCTTTACCTGCGAATCTGCCGTGTACCGTGTAAGCAGGGATATTGATGACCTGACAGATACGCTCCTGGCAGACTGCGGTGATACGGGACGTGCGTCAATTGAGGCAATAGGCCATTATGCGGTGGAAGCTGCGATCCTGAAGGTTGCAGGTTCGGAAATGCTCGATTATGTTTCGGACGAGGCTGTGCAGATATACGGAGGAATGGGTTATTCGGCAGAGACGGATGTTGAGAGGTCTTACCGTGATTCCCGTATCAACAGGATCTTTGAGGGGACAAATGAAATCAACAGGCTTCTTGTTTCCGATACCGCAATGAAACGGGCAATGAAGGGCGATTTCGACCTCTTCGGCAAGGCAGCCGGCCTGTACGCCGGGCTTGATAACCTGCTGGAAACAATGGCAGAAGGCGATGACTATTACGGTGAAAAATCCACATACACAGGGAATTTCAAAAAAGCCATACTCATATGTATTCACGGTGCCGTTGAGCGGTATGGAAGAACACTTGTACATCAGCAGGAAGTACTGAACAATATTGCCGACATGATCATTGAAACCTATTTGTCCGAATCCCTGAGACTCAGGGTTCAGAAACTGGAATCGCTGAAAAGTGACCTGACGGTTTACAGGGATATACTGGATGTCAATATTTATGATGCCGCCAGCAGGATACGCAAATCGGCACACGACGCCATATATGCCTTTGCAGAGGAAGGGCAGGCAGAAAACCTTGTAAGAGCTGCCGATACACTGACCGCGGTAAGAGGTGTGAATGTCAAATCGGCAAGAAGAAGAATCGCTGACAAGCTGATTGAGGACAATGCCTATAAATTCTGACAGAAGCCCTGTACCAGCCGGTAACCGTCATGCAGCAGTTCTGAAAAATTCTGAAACACCCCGCCGGACGCAGTTCCGCACCGGGGACTGCTCTGCCGGAGCATGCCCTGAACGGAAAGGGGCCAGGTTGCGTTTAGCAGACCTGTAACAATCAGAGAAACTGGATTATAAAAGAACGTTTCTCCCTAATATCACAATTTACAGTGACCTAAATCAGTTTCCAACATGACAAACAGCATGTAGTCATGATATAAAATCAGGCTGGTATTTTATCGTTAATATATACTGACGGGTATCTTTGTGAAAAATTTAACAATCATTTTTAAATGGAATCTGGAAATATGCGGAGAATTCTCGGAGCATTGCTTTTTGTTTTGCTGACAGGCATAATCATTATATCATCATGTGAACGGCATACCTTTCTGGTAGAAACAGTTGATCCCGTCGATTCTGTTTATTTCGGGGCGGTGATTCAGCCTCTTCTTGAAAAAAAATGTTCAGCCTGTCATGGCGGGTCAAAGGATCCTGACCTTAGGGCAGACAAATCCTACGAATCTCTGGTAACGGGGGGGTATGTCACGCTTCCCGCCGAGGAGAGCAGGCTGTACCGCAAGGTTGTTTCCAGCGGTCATTCTGCCTATACCCTGCCCGAGGAAAAACTGAAGATACTGTACTGGATCGCCCAGGGAGCAAAGAACAATAAATAGTAGAAACCATAATGAAACCCGATCAAATGAAAAGAACCATATCAATTCCGGTGTTGTTTTTGTTTATGGCCTCCCTCTTTGCACAGGAAGAGGGTCAGCCTGCCGCGGAATCCAAACCCGTAAGATTTATTTTTGAAACAGGCCTGCTTATAGATAACCAGACTATTGCCACTCCCTTCAAGGGGGGGCTTGAATTTGAAATTCATCACAGGTTCAGCCTTATAGAGAACATTCATAATCTGTTCGGCATTTATGGTGCCGCAAATACAAGGCTGGGGCTCAATTATGGAATTTCTGACAGGCTGATGGCCGGAATTGGTACCACCAAGGATTACAAACTGCAGGATTTCCAGTGGAAATACCTGGTACTGCGTCAGACAGAAGATGACAAGATGCCGGTATCGCTTTCCTATTACGGGAACATGGTTCTGGATCTGCGGGAAGATGCCGCTTTCGGTCCGGAAGCATCCTACAGGCATATACACAGGCTTTCATATTTTACCCAGTTCATTGTTGCCCGCAAAATGAGCGAAAAGATTTCGCTGCAGATAGCACCTTCCGTCATTTATTTCAATTCCGTCCCGAGATACAGCGATACCGAAGGCTATAAAAATTTCAACCTGGGACTGTCAGCCGGCGGAAGGGTGAATTTTTTCGGAAGCCATTCACTTCTTTTTGAATATGATCAGCTTCTGACAAAGCAGGACCTTGATGTTCAGCCCAGGCCCAATCTTTCACTGGGCTGGGAAATCGGAACGGCAACCCATTGCTTCCAGTTGTTTGTGGCGAATTATTCCCAGATAATCAATCAGAGAAATCTCGTGTTCAACCAGAATGATTTTGCAGGCGGTGAATATCTTGTCGGATTCAACATTACAGTAAGACTTTAATACTTCTCAGGATGAAAATGCTCTTTGCCGGTGTGTTAGTTGCTGCAGCCTTCGGTTTTTATACTGAAGCCCGGGCCCTGTCCGGAAGAGCTGATTCAGACCCTGGCACCGCGGATACACTCGCTTTTGTATCTCCTTTCATGGAAGATAATGAAAGATGTTTCAAATGCCACGGTCAGGGTAAGTACGAATATGAAAATGAACTGCTTGGCACGACGGTGAAAGCCCTGATGTGTCCGGACCGGATAATCAGGCGTGAGGATTTCTATATTTCCAATCACAGGAGTTTCAGCTGTACCGACTGTCATTCCAGTGATTATGTTGTTTTCCCTCATCCGGGAGAGTTGAGGATGGAACTTAAGTTCAACTGCCTTGATTGCCACGGCGGTGACGAGACCTATTCCATTTTCAGTTTTGAGATGATAGAGGAAGATTACATGGAAAGTGTGCACTATAAACTTGAGGATGAGGGCTTCAGCTGCTGGAAATGCCATGATCCCCATACATACAGGATCAGTATGAGGGACAGCAAGAACCTGAAGGAGACGATTCTTTATGACAATAACATCTGTCTTTACTGCCATTCAGACTATACCCGTTTCCAGATCCTTTCCGACCGCGAAGAAGTGAATTTCCTGAAAACTCATGACTGGCTTCCGAATCAGGCTTCTCATTTCAGAAGCGTAAGATGTATAGAATGCCATACACAGATAAGCGACAGCATACTCGTTTCACACCTGGTTCTTCCCAAGGACAGGGCAGTAAAGCTGTGCAATGAATGCCACTCGAAAAACTCATTGCTGATGGCATCGCTTTACAAGTTCCAGTCAATGGAGCAGCGAAGGGGCGGATTCCTCAACGGCATAATAATGAATGAATCCTATGTTATAGGCGCAAACCGCAATGCCTATCTCGGAACTCTCAGTCTGGCCATCTTCGGTGTTGTGATTCTGGCTATTGTTATACACGTGATATTCAGGATAAAAACCAAAGCAAACTTAAAAAAGGGCTAAAATGTACTTGTATCCGCTGGGGATAAGATTATGGCATGCCTTGAACGCAATTCTGATAATCATTCTGATTATTACAGGCATCAGCATGCAGTATACCGACAAGGGCAACCTGGTGTTCATCATTGATTTTGCAGCTGCCGTAAAATGGCATAATATAACCGCCATAATACTTGTAATAAGCTATATTTTCTTTCTGATACTGAACATTGTTTCAGGAAATGCAAAGTACTACAGGATAAACCGGAATAATTTGTTTTCAGATCTCGGAAAACAGTTCAGATACTATGTTTCAGGAATGTTCAAAGGGGAAAAGCATCCCTTTCCCGTCAGCATGGAAAGCAAATTCAATCCCCTTCAGAAACTCACTTACGTTCTGATAATGTATGCGGGGCTTCCTCTTATAATAATCTCGGGTTTCGGCATGATGTTCCCGGAAATAACCATAGTGAAACTTTTCGGTGTAAGCGGATTCATACTGACTGATATTTTACATATAACAATGGCATTCCTGGTGACGGTTTTCCTGGTCATACACATTTATACCTGCACCCTTGGGACAAAGCCGACCTCGCTTTTCAGGGGGATGATTACAGGATACCATGAACCGGAAGAAGAATCACCGGAAGAAGTATCACCGGAAAAGTAAACGTAAGGGGAATTATTGGAAGAAAGATTTTCGGATAAGGAAGCAGAAGAGGGAATAAAAGGCAGAGGGATCAGCGGAGGGTGAACAGATAGAAAAAATTGCATGAAATTTGTATTATTAACGGAAAATTAAATTTATACCATGAAAAAAAACAGAACCATTTTAGCAGCAACAGCACTTTTTGTTACGGGCATAATGCTCATTTCGTTGAATCTGAATGCCCAGGAGAGGCAGGCGAAGCCATGGCCGGTGCCTGACGAATACAAGAACATGAAGAATCCCGTTGCAGCCGATGCAGCCAGTATAAAGACAGGAGGAGTCCTTTACACGAAGTTCTGTGCATCCTGTCACGGCAAAACCGGGCTGGGTGACGGAGTAAAGGCAAGGGCCCTGAAGGATTTTGCAGGGGATTTCTCCGGTGAATACTATCAGAATCAGACCGACGGGGAGCATTTTTACAAGACAAAGGCCGGAAGAGGCGAGATGCCCAAGTATGAGGGGAAAATGTCGGATGAGGATATCTGGCATGTGGTAAACTACATGCGGACCTTCAAGAAATAAACGGATAGTTCATCCGGATCGCTGATAAAAGAGTTATTGATAAAAAACGAGGCTGTCTCAGTAATGGGACAGCCTTTCGTCATCTTGTTTACTATATGGTGACGACCAGGTTTCGTCAGAATACAGCGATCGTATTATCCAGCAGTTTCTTTATATAGGGGTAATTATGTACACCCATGCTTGCATCCCTGTAGATCAGCTGGTAGTTGATTATAGCACCGAACTGTGCGTTTGTGAGTTCCGGGAAAGGCTGTGACAGCTGTCCGGGATTATTCCAGTAGCCTGTCGGATTCGCCCCTGCATCATAAATATCTATATAACCGTGATAGTTACCGTCTGAGGGATCTTTCTGCAGAATATCATGTCCGTTACCGATTGCATTGATTTTGGATGCAAGTTCCTTCAGTTTTGTGGATACATAATTCCTGGTTTCTGTAAGTAAGGGATTTGTGGCACTCATTCCGGAATGGCAGTTTGTTGTATTGCAGCCGTTGTAATTGCCTGCCGGATTGAAAGAGTGACCTCCGGCCTGGCCTGTGGGTGAAGCCATGTGGCATGATGTGCAGGAAGCCTTTGTCACATGTTCAGAGTTTGAGTATCCTGATCCGAATTCGATTCCCCCGACTCCTGCAGCCATGGCGCCATGTGTTCCGTAATGCACGCCTGTCCTGTAGCTGACAGGTGACATATCATATTTTGCGGCCGGTTCCGTGGTCAGGCGGGCGTAATCGATGAGGGCACCGTTTGAAGATGTTACAGGCATGGGCTGGTGGCATTTAGCACAAAGATTTCCCGAACTCTTCTGGAAGTTGATCGTTTTTGCCCCGCCCCACATCGTCATAGGCACCGCTGCCGTTGTTGAAAGGGGAAAAAACTCGGTGGCACTGTACCCTGTGTGAAGGGAACTGTGACAGGTGAAGCAGTTTATGCTTCCGGGAAATGATAAGGCGGATGCACTTGCCGCATAGTTGTTCACGTATCTCGACGGATTCGAGGGATTCGGGGTAATCGTGGCAGGAGTGTTTTTGCTGATCACATCCAGAAAACCCTTGTGGGTATGGCAGGGAATACAGCCTGCCATGGTGGCATGATCATGAGCAGTTCCCCTGAAATGCTGTGAATATCCGTATTCAAGGCTTTTTGCCAGTACCACATTGCTGTTGTGACATGACTTGCAGGTTTCATTGATATCCTTTCCGTCGGCCCCGTCCTTGCCATCAGCACCCGTAGGCCCCATCGGTCCTTCACATGAGGCCAGAATCAACCCCGCCATGCTTATTAAAAATAAAAAACGCTTCGCCTTGTTCATAATCCTTTCCTTTATATGGTTTTTAATGCGGATGCAATCTACGAAAACACAGTGTTATCTTTTCAGGGCTTCCTATGCTATTTACAATAGAGATCAATGATAGATTATATCCGCACCGCTGATTTATGTCAATAAATATATTGATATTTGCCGGAATAACGAACTGATTCCGGTATGTAATTATTCCGGTACTGTTAATTTGATCAGAATGAGCGGAAACATTTCAGCAAGCACATGCAGCGGCAGCCTGACGGAATGGAAGAACTTCAGGACCCTCAGTCCCGGTGAACTTGATTATGTCGGTCAGAACAGGTTTGAAGCAGTCTACAAGCGCGGGGAAATAGTGATCAAGCAGGGTGCTCCCGCTTCCAATGCCCTGTTTCTTGTTTCAGGGCTTGCCAAGACATACATGGAAGGCCCGGGCGGGAAAAACTTCATAATAAGCATTGACAAGCCCGGGGTAATGCTCACCGGCCAGGATTCCTACGTGAATTCCAGGAATAATTACTCCATTTCGGCACTTACTGAACTGAAAGCCTGTTTTATCGCCATTGATGTGATCCGGCATCTGGTAAAGGTTAACGGTGACTTTGCCGAAGGACTGCTTCAGGATATATGTTCAAGAAATTTCAGGTGGTATGACAGGATGATAAACCTGAACCATAAGAAAATGCCCGGAAGACTTGCTGATACTCTTTTATATTTTGCCGGCGAACTATACATGGCCGACGAGTTCGAAATGATACTTTCGCGGCAGGAACTAGGAGAGATGACGAATATGGCAAGGGAGAGTGTTGTAAGGATACTGGGGGAATTTGAAGAGGCCGGCATTTTGAAATCTGAAACGAACCGGATAAGGATACTTGACAGGGACAAGCTGAGGCTTATTTCAGAAAGAGGCTGAACATCAAAGAAAGACGTAATATCACAGTTATGAAATATTTCAGGTTTCTATTCTCCCCGGTCTTCATGGGGTCATTGTTTATAATTTTCGCATTCGCCATGGCTGCGGCCACTTTCATTGAAAATGACTATGGCTCCGCGGCTGCATACGGAATGGTGTATGATACCAGGTGGTTTGAACTGATACTGCTCCTTCTGACCGTTAATCTCATCGGTCAGCTGGTGATACACAGGCTGTTCAGAAAAGAGAAGCTTCCCGTGGCACTGTTTCACCTGGCATTTGTCCTGATACTTGCCGGAGCAGGCATTACCCGTTATTTCGGACAGGAAGGGCAGATTCATATCCGTGAAGGGGAAAGGAACAATACCTGTACTACAAATGAAAGATATCTGACTTATGCCGTCACGGATTCTTCAGGAGTCAAACTTCTGGAAAACACCACTGAACACAAGCCTTCGAAATTGTCCTCCAGGGGCTTAAGAGAGAAAATACATGTCAGGAACAAGGAATATGAGCTGGTTTTTGCAGGGATGATGTCTGACAGGTATGTTTTCCATCTCTTCGGCGGAGGGAAGCCCTCAATGGTCATGCTTGCAGCGGGACCGGAGGGATCGCAGGCTGCAGGATCGGCGGAGGCGGATGGCCTGCATTTTGAAATAAGCTACGGCCCGGGAACGATGAAGCTGCCTTTCAGTATTCTGCTGAATGAGTTTGTGCTCGAGAGATATCCCGGATCCGACAGTCCTTCAGGTTACCGGAGTGATGTAACTGTGATTGATGAAAACGAAAATGTTGAAATGCCCTTTATGATCTTCATGAACAATGTGCTTAAGTACAAGGGTTACAGGTTTTACCAGTCTTCATACGATCCTGATGAAATGGGTACGATATTGTCAGTTAACCACGACAGGGCGGGAATGATTGTTACCTATACAGGTTATTCCTTTCTTTTCTTTTTCATCCTGCTTTCACTGCTGATCAGGAAATCCCTGTTCCGTACGGTCAGGGCCACGATGTGGACTTCTGCACTCAGGAAAAGCCTGATCCTTCTGCTGTTCTTTACTGTTTTGTCAGGACTCGGAAGCATTTCGGCACAGCAGTTCGTTCCCGGGAAAAAGGCCTCGGATGAGCTGGGAAAGATACTGATTCAGGATCAGAAGGGAAGAACCAAGCCCCTGTACACCATGAGCAATGATATTGTAAGAAAAGTAACAGGCGGGAATAAGTTCGGGAATTATTCATCCATGCAGTTTTTCCTGGGATTCCTGCTGGATTTTGATCACTGGAAGGAGATGCCCGTAATAAAGGTGAATAATGAGGGGGTAAGGAAAAAGGCAGGAATAAGCGGCCGGTATGCATCATTTTCCGACCTGGTTGACTTCAGCGGGGAGGGTCATTATAAACTTTCGGAAGATGTAAGGGCGGCATATTCAAAATCACCGGGCAGCAGGAACAAAACGGACAAGGAGGTTATGAAGGTGGATGAAAGGGTTAATATCATCTTCATGATATCCAGGGGTGATTTCCTGAGAATATTTCCCCTGAATGACACTACCCATAACTGGGGCCCTCCGCATGAGGCCCTGGTCAATGCACCTGATCATGCAGATTCACTGTATCTTCAGAATATAATACCCGCACTGGTAAATTCGGTTCAGGAGAATAATAAAATGAAAGCAGCCCAGGTTGTTTCCTCGGTAAGGATATACCAGGAAAGATTTGCAGAATATAAACTGCCTTCAGTACGGCGTGTCGTTTCTGAGGTACTCTATTACAGGCTTGTTGTTTTTGAGAGGCTCTTTCCGCTTTATCTTTTCGCAGGACTTGCAATGATTGTCATTCTGATAATAACGGTTATCACGAACAGACCGCTTAACTCACCCGTTCTCAGGATACTGGGCTGGCTCCTTGTGGCAGGATTCACACTCCATACATCAGGCCTGGCCCTGCGGTGGTATATTTCCGGACATGTTCCTCTGAGCAACGGATATGAATCCATGATTTTCATTTCATGGATAACCCTTCTTGCAGGTCTTATATTCCGCCGCAGATCGGAATTTGCACTCTCTTCCACTGCGGTTCTGGCCGGACTGACACTCCTAGTGGCGCATATGAGCTTTATGGACCCCGAGATAACCAATCTGGTACCCGTGCTTAAGTCATACTGGCTCACCCTGCATGTGTCTGTTATTACCGGCAGCTACGGGTTTTTCGGGCTCGGGGCACTGCTCGGACTCCTGACAATGGTGCTTATGATGCTGACACGTGAGGGAAACAGGGAAAGAATATCTTCCACTATTGACGAACTGACCGTGATCAATTATAAAACCCTGACCCTGGGACTGTATTTCCTTACCATCGGAACATTCCTGGGAGCAGTCTGGGCGAATGAATCCTGGGGAAGGTACTGGGGCTGGGATCCCAAGGAAACATGGTCACTCATTACCATGGTAATATATTCGCTTGTCATTCATTCACGCATGATTCCGGGAATGAGGGATGTTTATTCATTCAATCTCCTCTCGCTTTTTGCATTCTCATCCGTGCTGATGACTTATTTCGGGGTCAACTACTATCTCTCTGGCCTTCATTCATACGCGGGAGGTGATCCTGTACCGGTACCGGCTTTCGTATATGTCACGGTAATCATACTTGTGTCAGTGTCGGTTGCGGCATATATAAGATACAGAAGTTTCAGAAAAACAGTACAGGAATGATCGTATTTTGTCATCCTGCAGGCTGAATCAGGGTTTTTCCCTGATTTTGAATGAATTTCACTAATACCTTATCATGAAGCATATCAGAATTGTTCTTTTCCTGTTTCTTTTCAGCGGAATAGCCAGTGCGCAATTGCTTTCCGGTGATTACCGGCATCTGCCTGTTTACAATCCGTCGCCCGCCGTATCCGGCGACTGGCTGCTGGATGACAGTGACCGTAAGGCGGATATCTATGTTTCCGCTGACGGGAAAAATATCATTATGTCCAACGGCCTGGCGGAGCGAATATTCACCCTTTCACCCGATGTTGCCTGTATCAGTTACAGAAACCTGACGACAGGCAGGCAGATGCTGCGTGCTGTCAGTCCGGAAGCCATTGTCACCATTGATCTGATCCCTTATCCCATTGGCGGTCTGGAAGGACAGCCTGAAAGGGCTTATCTGAAACCGGAATGGATCCCGGCAATGACATCCCCGGATAATGAATTCAGGCTCGCAGATATAAGGATATCCGGTATCCGGCCCTATGTAAGCTGGAAGCCGCGGCGGTGGAGCGGCCGGCAAAGTCTTCCCGCGGGAAAAACGCTCACTTTCATCTTTAAGCCGGCAGGCACTTCCCGTATAAAGGGTGTGAGCGTTATGGTGAACTATGAAATCTATGATGGCATTCCTCTCATGAATAAATGGGTGGAAGTAATCAATGACGGGAACTCATCACTGGTTGTCAACAGGGTGGTGAGCGAAAAACTGGCACTGACGGAAGAGGAATCGGCAGTGGTGGGAGGACCGGAGAAAATGCTGAAACCCCATTACCTGTACGTTGAAAGCAATTATGCCTTCAACAATGCAATGAATTATCATTTAAGCGATCAGACCACGCACTGGAAAAGGGATTATGGCTATACATCCCAGGTGAATTATAACCTGGACACTCCGTGCATACTGGAGATATACCCGCATACCGATCCCAATATACGTCTTGAGAAAGGAGAGCAATTCCGTTCTCCTCACAGCTTCCAGCTGCTGTTTGACGGCTATGACCGTGAGCGTAACGGACTGGCTGTCCGCCGTATGTACAGGACAGTCGCACCCTGGGTAACGGAAAATCCCATCTTTATGCACCTTGTGAGCCGCAGCGACGACCAGGTATATACTGCCATCGACCAGTGTGCTGCCACGGGTTATGAAGCTCTGATCCTCAGTTTCGGCAGTCATATAAATATTGAAGACAATTCGCCGGGGAATGTTGCAAAGATGAAAAGGATGGCGGATTATGCCCATGAAAGGAATATTCTCATTGGCTGCTATTCACTGTTTTCGAGCCGGACCATTGGCCCTGAGACGGATGTGATTGATCCTGAGACGGGAAAGCCGGGCGGTGCTTTCTTCGGGAATGCTCCGTGCCTGGGAAGTGAATGGGGACTGAAATACATTGAAAACCTGAAATACATGTTCACGGAGACGGGCTTCGATATTTTCGAGAATGACGGTCCCTATCCGGGCGACGTATGTGCTTCCACATCACATCCCGGTCATGAGGGACTGCATGATTCGCAGTGGAGGCAGATGGAGATTCAGAAATCCTTATACCGCTGGTGCAATGAAAACGGGATATATGTGAATGCACCCGACTGGTATTTCCTGGATGGCACCAACAAGATTGCACTGGGTTACCGTGAAACCAATTTCTCCCTGTCACGAGACAGGCAGAGAATACTCAACCGTCAGAACATATATGACGGAACCTGGCTTAAGACGCCCTCGATGGGCTGGGGCTTCGTTCCGCTGACAGCATATCACGGCGGGGGTCCGGATGCAGTGCTGGAACCCCTCAGCGAACACCTGGATGATTATGAACAATTGATGATGCAGTATTACGGTGCAGGAGTCCAGGCCTGCTACCGCGGTCCCCGGCTGTATGACACCGGCGAAACCCGGGCGGTTGTGCAGCGGGTGGTGAACTGGTACAGGAAATACCGCGACATCCTCAACTCGGATATTATCCACCTGCGTCGTCCGGACGGAAGCGACTGGGACGGCATCATGCATGTCAATCCCCGTCTCAGGGAAAAAGCCCTGGCCATGCTTTACAATCCCCTGGATAATGACATTACCCGTGTTATCAGACTACCGGTTTATTATACAGGTTGCCACGACAGGCTTTCAGTGCGTACAGGGGAAGGAAAATCCGGCAGGTACAGGGTGGACAGGGATTACAATGTAACAATCACTGTCACCATACCGGCCGGCAGCTATATCTGGCTGGTTATGGAGGAATAGCATTGAAGGCAGCTGAATCGCATGTTGCTTCCCGTGCGGGTGACCATACAATAAAGGGCAATTGTCATATATTCAGACAACTGCCCTCGTTTGTTTTTTGAAGGGTGGAAGATGGGATTCGAACCCACGACCCTCGGAACCACAATCCGGTACTCTAACCAACTGAGCTACATCCACCGTTTCAGGAATGCAAAAGTAGCCTTAATTTTTTTATTGACAAAATTTTAAATTAATTTCTTATGCTTCCCGTCAATTGCTATATTTGTGCCGTTTTTACGGGAACCGCGGAATCGGTTCATGCCCGCCATATTTAATTAAGGAAGATTCTCCATTCCAACAAGATGAAGCTGAAAGGGACAAAATTTGTCGATAATATCTCCGGTTTACAGATCTTCCAGCTGTTAAGGTTTACCATCTTTCTTATAATCAGTATTGTATTTACCAAGAGCCATCTCAGCAGTGCCGACATAGGAAAGTGGGAAATGTTCCTGTTCATTGCCGGAATGCTCACCTTTTTCTGGGTTACGGGGATAATACAGTCGCTTCTGCCACTTTATCACCGGAACCGGACCTATAGGAAGATGGGTGACCCGGACAGGGGGAAGTCGCCGGAAATATTCAATGCCTTTGTTCTTCTTACACTATTCAGTCTCTTTGTATTTATCCTGGGCCATTCCCTGAAAGGAAGTATTTCGGTGTTTCATTTTTCGGGTAATGTTCCCTTTATAAACCTTTTGCTGCTGTACATCCTTTTAAGCAGCCCGGTCTGCCTGATAGAATATATCTATCTTCTGAACAACAGGTCGCACCGTATCCTGCAGTACGGTTTCTATACATTCTCGGTGCAGCTGGTGATGATCATAGTCCCGGTTCTGGCCGGGAAGGATATTATATGGTCGGTTTACGGCCTGCTTGCAATAACACTGGTACGCTGGGTATGGCTTATAATACTTCTCAGACGCTATTCAAAACCCGAGATATCAGTGAAATTCATGAAGGAGCATCTGTATCTGGGATGGCCGCTGATAATCACTTCACTCATCAGCGGATCGGCCCAGTATGTTGACGGAGTGATTATTTCCTCGGTGTATCGCGATCCTGCATTGTTCGCCTGGTTCCGCTATGGTGCAAAGGAATTCCCGCTGGTGCTTCTGCTGGCAAACGGACTGAGCAATGCAATGCTTCCGGAATTCTCGGTAAGGGCTAAAATGAGGGAATCACTGGCAAAACTTAAACTCAGGTCAGAAAAACTGATGCATATTCTTTTTCCGGTGACAATGGTGATCATGTTCTTTACCCGCTGGTTCTATCCGCGTTTGTTTGCACCAGAATTCCACCGCAGCGCAGGGGTTTTTCTTGTATATGCCCTCCTTATTATTCCGCGACTCGTTTTTCCGCAAACCATCGTGATTGGCAGGAGAAAAACACAGATCACCATGATTGCCGCCGTGATAGAACTTGGACTGAACATACCCCTAAGCCTGCTTATGATAAAATGGGGATACGGCATTGTAGGTGTGGCACTGGCCACGTTTATTGTGTATTGCGTGTCAAAAATCTACCTGGCGGCCTATTTGTGGGTTAAATTGAAAATCAAGCCATCAGAGTATATTCCCCTTAAAGCTTTCCTGGTCTATTCACTGCTGACGACAGTGGTGTTCCTCCTGGTAGACCGTCGGATTATAGATATTCAATAATTAGATATTCAATAGATTGTGCAGGAAGCAGTTTTTAATTTATGCTTTGTGAAGGGGAAAGGTTTTTTATTATCATTATTTTTACGTTATTAAACAGGGAAAGGAGCAGTTATTTTTGCAAGCCGGGGAAACCGGTCCGGCAGATGGCAGCGGATCCGGTATACAGGGAATCCGGCAGCCTGGCGGTGGATGGAAGAACAACCGGCGGACAGGCAGCTCGGACATACAGGCAACGAAGAGGGAAACAGTGAATTTTCCGGAAGAGGATAGGAAAGAGGCCGGACGGAAAATGAGAAAAGACTAAAGAAGAGTACTGTAAAAGAGATATCTGCATGAAAATTACAGAGGTTGTCAGCAAGCATGAACGCAGGGAGTTTATTGAATTCCCCAGGCAGTTGTACCATGATGATCCCTTATGGGTTTGTCCTCTGGATTCAATGATTGAATCGGTATTTGATCCCCTCAGGAATTATTCCTTCAGGCACGGGGAGGCAACGCGATGGCTGCTCAGGGACTCCGGAGGCAGGGTTACGGGACGGATAGCTGCTTTTATCGACAGGCAGAGATCAGCCGCCCAGGCTCAGCCCACCGGGGGAATAGGATTTTTCGAAGTTATTGATGATCAGGAATCAGCCTTTATGCTTTTTGACACAGCCAGGGAATGGCTTACCGCCCGGGGAATGGAGGCAATTGACGGTCCTGTTAATTTCGGGGAAAATGACAATAACTGGGGGCTGCTGGTTGAAGGTTTTGAACAGCCTGTGTTCGGTATGCCATATAATAAAAGGTATTACAGGGACTTTTTTGAGGCTTACGGATTCAGAAACTATTTTGAACAGTATTCACAGTCCAGGGAACTGCGAAACTCTGAAGGAACGATTATTGAGTTTCCTGAAAGGATAATGAAAATTGCCGGCAGGATCAGCGAGCGTCCGGGCTACAGTTTCAGGCATTTTGAAATGAAGAACAGTCATAAGTTCAGCAGCGACATGTGTGAGATATACAACTCCACATGGGTGTTTCTCAAGGAAGATTTTACGCCGCTTGAACCAGATGTTTTCAATGAATCGCTCAGACAGGCAAGGATGATAATTGATGAAGAACTCATCTGGTTTGCCTATCATAATGAAAAGCCAATAGGATTCTTCATACTGCTGCCCGATCTTAACCAGATACTGCGTCATTTTAACGGCAGGCTTACACCATGGAACATGATACGGTTCCTTTACTATAAAATGACCAATGAGATAGACAGGGCCCGGGCAATTGTCGGAGGAATTCACCATGCATACCAGAATTCCGGAATTGAATCGGCAATGTTTTACCACTTCTATCAGGCCTTTAAAAAGAGAAAATGGCTGAAAAGCCTTGAATTTGCATGGGTAGGAGACTATAATCCCAAAATGCTGGCTCTTTACAACGCCCTTGACACGGTAAGGACAAAGACCCACATCACATACCGTTATCTCATAAATGACAAGCTGCGGTTTGTCAGGTATAAGGATGAGAAGGAGATGGCGGAAAAAAAGCCCTGACGGGATGGAAGTCAGTAAGGTAACAGGAGAAGGCCGGAGAGACCGGAAGTATAAGTGAGGAACCAGGTAAGCAGAAAAGCCGGGGAAGAGAGGAATTCCCTCCGGAATTATGTGTCAGGTTGTCAGCCGGAAATTTCACATGAGTATTTTTTTTTGTGATTATTTTGCCGGTTGAAAATATCTGATTAATTTTGCACGCCCCGCTTAGGTGAAATTATTTAATACAGAGAATAAACAGTACAGAGATGAAACAGGGAATACATCCGGAGAATTACAGGTTTGTGGTCTTTCAGGATATGTCAAACGGACATTCCTTTCTGAGCAAGTCCACGGCTCCTTCAAAGGAAACCATTAAATGGGAAGACGGGAACGAATACCCCCTTATCAAGCTGGAGATATCAAATACTTCCCATCCCTTCTATACCGGAAAGATGAAACTGGTGGACACTGCCGGAAGGGTTGACAAGTACATGAACCGTTACAGGGATCATGTGAACAAGAAAAAATGAAGCACTCTTAAATCCATGATATGTTAAGGGCTCTGTACAGGGGCCCTTTTTTTTGTGCAAGGTTTATTTTATCACAGCCTTACAATTATTCTGCCTGCCTGGTGGAAAAACAGTGAAATATGCCTCTTTCGCAAAAACGCCTGTATCTGTCTGACAGAAAGCAGGAAATAAATGTTTCTTTGGTCTTGAAACATTTGGCATAATGATTGCGTAGTACAGAAACGGCTTTTTTGAGAAAATTATCAGTAATTTTGGCATTTTCCCGGAAAGCAGTGTTTCTTAAACAAGATAAATGGAAAAGAAATTCCGATTCACGATAAATGATCTTTTTCTCCCGGATATGATTGATGGTGAGGGAGACATTATTCCCATAATATCGGATGGCGACGACAGGGAACTTGAAGATGTTGAAGTTCCTGAAACCCTGCCGGTATTGTCACTGAGAAATACTGTGCTTTTCCCGGGAGTTGTACTGCCAATATCAATCGGAAGGCCCCGTTCCGTACAGCTTATCAAGGATGTTTACCGCACCGATAAAATAGTGGGAACTGTTGCCCAGAAAGATCCGGATATGGATAATCCCGGATTTGAAGACCTGCACCAGGTAGGGACAATAGGGCAGATAGTGAAGCTTCTCGAGATGCCCGACGGATCAACCACTGCCATTATACAGGGCAGGAAAAGAATGGTTCTGAGTGAGCTTGTCTCGGATAACCCGTATTTCATTGCCAGGGTAAAGGCAATTCCGGAAAAGAGGCCGGACAAGCGAAGCAAGGACTTTGATGCAATAGTAGGTTCCCTCAGGGACCTTTCGCTCAAGATTATAAAAATCAATCCGAATATCAGTCCCGAAGCAAGTTTCGCAATAAAAAATATTGAGAACAATACCTATCTGATCAACTTTATCTGTTCGAATACTGACATAAAGGTCCAGGACAAGCAGAAACTTCTGGAGATAAACAACATACGCGACAGGGGCTTTATGCTGCTTGAATTCCTGGTACAGGAAATCCAGATCCTTGAACTGAAAAATGAGTTACAGTCAAAGGTAAAGAGTGATCTTGACCAGCAGCAGAGGGAATTTCTTCTTCATCAGCAGATGAAGACCATCCAGAATGAGCTTGGAGGAAATCCGGCTGAAAAGGAAATAGAGGAGTACATCAGAAAGGCTGCTGACAAGAAATGGAGCTCTGAAGTCAGGCAGGTGTTCGACAAGGAACTTGACAAGCTCCGCAGGCTGAATCCTGCTGCAGCCGAGTATTCGGTGCAGATAAACTACATACAGACCCTTCTCGACCTGCCCTGGGGTGAATACACCCAGGACAATCTGGATCTTCAGAACGCAAGACAGGTACTCGACAATGATCATTTCGGACTTGATGATGTAAAGGAACGGATACTTGAACATCTGGCAGTGCTCAAACTGAAGGGTGATCTTAAATCGCCGATTCTCTGCCTGCACGGCCCGCCCGGGGTTGGCAAGACTTCTCTCGGAAAATCCGTTGCCAGGGCCCTGGGAAGAAAATATGTCAGAATGTCACTTGGAGGACTTCATGATGAAGCGGAAATAAGAGGCCACAGAAAAACCTATATAGGTGCCATGCCCGGGAGGATCATTCAGAACATAAAGCGTGCAGGATCATCAAACCCGGTGTTCATACTTGATGAAATAGACAAGGTGGGACAGGATTTCAGGGGAGATCCCTCTTCTGCGCTGCTGGAGGTACTGGATCCCGAACAGAACAGTTCATTTTTCGATAATTTCCTCGAAATGGAATATGACCTCTCCAGGGTCCTTTTCATTGCCACAGCCAACACACTTACAACAATAAGTCCTGCTCTCCGCGACAGGATGGAGACTATAGAAATAACAGGCTACCTGGTTGAGGAGAAGCTGGAGATAGCAAGCCGCCACCTGCTTCCCAGGCAGCTGGAGAACCACGGGGTGAAGGCAGACCAGCTTGAAATAGGCAAAGATGTACTGGAAAAGCTGATTGACAGCTATACCCGTGAATCAGGTGTGAGGGAACTTGACAAGAGGCTGGCAAAAATTGTAAGGGTTACCGCTAAAAATATTGCTTCGGAAACAAAATATAACCATGATCTGACTGAGAAGTCTCTGGAAAAGATACTCGGACCGGCGAAATACAACAGGGATCTTTATTCCGGGAATGATCAGGCGGGAGTGGTTACAGGCCTTGCATGGACGCCGGCCGGAGGCGAAATCCTCTTTGTCGAAACGAGCATAAGCAAGGGCAGCGGAAAGCTCACCCTTACCGGAAATCTCGGAGAAGTTATGAAGGAATCAGCAATCCTTGCCCTTGAGTATCTGAAAGCAAATGCCGGACTTCTTGAACTGCCTGATAATTTCTCGGAAAAATGGAATGTGCACCTTCATGTGCCTGAAGGGGCAATACCCAAGGACGGGCCGTCTGCCGGAATAGCCATGGCCACTTCCATAGCCTCGGCCTTTACCCAGAGGAAGGTGAGGAAATATCTTGCCATGACCGGTGAGATAACCCTGCGCGGGAAGGTACTGCCGGTCGGGGGTATCAAGGAAAAAATACTTGCTGCCAAAAGAGCGAATATCCGGGAAATAGTTCTGTCGGAAGAAAACAGGAAAGACGTTGGCGCCATTAAGGATATATATATAAAGGGTTTGAAATTCAATTATGTCGATAGCATAATGGATGTGCTTGATCTGGCCCTGTTAAGGCAGAAAGTAAGCAATGCCAGAAAAATAGTGTTTGAATGAAGAAGATAGCCGTATTTCCCGGATCCTTTGATCCCTTTACCCTTGGTCATGAGGGTATTGTACTGAGGGGACTGTCGCTTTTCGATGAAATAATCATATCGGTGGGAGCCAATGCCCTGAAAAAGAATTATTATTCCCTTGAAACAAGAAAAGCCATGATTTCGGAGGTCTTCCGGAATGAACCGCGTATTAAGGTGGATCATTATGAGGGACTGACGGTTGACTATTGTAAAAGGCATGGCGCCAGGTATATCCTCAGAGGACTGAGGACTGCAGCCGATTTCGAGTTTGAAAGGGCAATAGGGCAGGTTAACAAGACACTCAGTCCGGAAATAGAATCGGTATTCCTGCTCACTGTTCCGGAACACACGATGATTAATTCCAGCATAATAAGGGATATTATCCGCAGCGGAGGTGATGCATCCGGCTTTGTCCCGAAAGCAATAAAACTGGAGGAATACAGGGGGGAGGACTAGAACTTCAGCACTGATGTATTTATCATATCCATCAGTGAAAGCCATGCAGTGCTCTTTATAATGCTCAGTTCATCGGGCAGGAGCCATTCCACCCTGGTGATTCCTTCTTCAGCCTGGGGTTCGGTGACCATTTCACCATCATACTTCATCAGGAACCATGATGTTTTTTTCAGGTAGGAAATACCCTTCAGGGTATAGGTGTGATATGTCGGAGTCAGGGATTTTATTATTGAGTGTCCCTTTATTCCGGCTTCCTCGCTTACTTCACGGACTGCACAGGTTTCCGGCTTTTCGCCCGGTTCAATATGTCCCTTGGGCAGATCCAGCCGGCCCTTCTTTTCAATAAACAGATACCTGCCGGATGAATGTTTTACCAGTCCGCCTGCCGCTCCAACCTCACTGAAATAGATCCTGAAAATTTTCCAGATATGCCTTATGTCGGGACCGTAGATATTTATAGACTGCATCTCTGTATCAGTCTGAAAATCATTGATAATCCTGTAAAGTTCATCCGTGTCATTGAATTTAACGAATAAGCCGTATTTTTGTAGCCGGTCAGGTTCGGGACTTATCAGAATGAATCTGTTTTCGAAATGAACTTTATACATATCTCTATGGATACTTATTCAAAAAAGATCGCGGAATATCTTTTACAAATTAAAGCAATAAAATTGCAACCGTCAAATCCCTTAACATGGGTTTCCGGCTGGAAGTCCCCTGTTTATTGTGATAACAGAAAAACACTGTCATTTCCGAAGGTGAGAAAATATATCCGGGATGCCTTTGTAACGGTTATAAACGAGCATTATCCCGATGCGGAACTGATAGCAGGCGTGGCTACCGGGGCCATCTCACACGGTGCACTGGTTGCCGACAGGCTCGAACTTCCCTTTGTTTATGTTAGATCAGGTGCAAAGACCCACGGACTGGGAAACCAGATAGAAGGCTTTTATGAGCCGGGTCAGAAAACAGTGGTTATAGAGGATCTGATTTCCACTGGCGGCAGCAGCCTTAATGCCGTCAGAACACTCAGGGATGCCGGCTGTGAGGTACTGGGACTGGCTGCAATTTTCACATATGAATTCAGGAAATCGGAAGATGCATTTATTGCCGAAAAATGCAGGCTTGACACCCTGACCAACTATACGGTCCTGATTCAGACGGCTCTGGAAACAGGACACATTACCGAAGATATGATGGATACCCTGAGGGACTGGAGGCTTGATCCGGAAAACTGGGGAAGAAACTGATTACAGCCATGGCCAGCCCTTCACGTTTTGAAAGCCGGATTGCAAAAATCAGTTATTCACCGGAAACAGTTTATAATTTTGCTTCCGATATGAGGAATTTCCGGCGTTTCGTTCCTTCCGGCACTTTCAGCAACCCGGATTTCAGGCAGGATTCCTGCAGTTTCATAGTCAATCCTGTGGGAACAGTAAAGGTTTTTATAAAGGACAGGGTTTTGTCAAACAAGATAGTGTACTCGGGAAATGCATTACTGCAGAATGATTTTGACATGATCCTTGATATAAGGAATTCAGCCGGCGGTCATTCGGAAATAAAACTCTCTGTTGAAGCGGAACTGAATCCTTTCCTGCTGATGCTTGCGAAAGAGCCCCTGGATAAATTTCTTGAAACCATTATGGATGAAATGGAGAAGTTCGAAGGATGGAATGATGTCAGTGCAGATACTGAATCTCCCTGAAGGAGAATTCACAATATTCATTTCCCTCCTTTTCGACCGTGAGAATTCCCGAGGGTGAAACCCCGCGTATTGCTCCCCTGAAAACCACCCCGTCAGAGCTGTAATTGTGCCACTCCCCGGCCCTGTAAAGATTTGAAAAATATTCCTCCCTTATTGCATCCCTGTCTCCGTAAAGCAACTGCTTATATCTGAGATCCAGAAAATGAAGAACCTGACGGAATAATGAACCGGTATCATATTCCTTTCCGGTGATTATTCCCAGTGATACGGCACCTGATATGCCCGGACTGAATTTTTTCTGGTTGATATTGATTCCTGTGCCTACAACGGAGTATTCAATCATCTCTCCCAGAATTGAATTTTCTATCAGAATGCCGGCTATCTTTTTCCCGCCGGCATAAATGTCGTTGGGCCATTTGATATCCGGCCGGGGAAGGTGATTCTCCAGGAAATCGCATATGCCCAGTGAAATTGCCATTGACAGAAGGAATTGTTCATCTGCCTGTAATGATGAAGGATAAAGGATAATGCTGAATAATAAATTCATGTCTTCAGCGCTTTCCCAGCTGTTCCCCTTCTGTCCCTTTCCGGCTGTCTGGAATCCTGCCCTTATCACAGTGCCCTCCTCAGGCTTCTGTTCAGTGAGCATCTGTGCCGCGGTGACATTTGTGGATGCAAGTGAATCAAAATACAGTATGTCGGATCCGATGATCATGATTATCAAATCAGGCCGGCTTCTGCCGGTGAAATTCCTACTCCGCAGACTTTTACCGGAATTTGCAATGTTGGTGCAAAAATGGCCTGCTGTGACAAAAATACTGATAAAAGTTTGTATTTTTGCAACTTGAAATCAGACGGTACGGAATATTCTGATTTCATAAAATTGTTTATTTTTTTGGTCTGTAATTTGGAGTGATTAATGAAGAAATGGCCCGCCGGAACTGAAGTTCTTTTACAGAGTGTTGCAAAGGGGATATACGATAAGCAGGGGAAAAATGTTCTCAGGATTGATATGCGGGGACTGGAGAACAGAATTGCTGATTTCTTTGTTATATGTCACGGAACTTCTGTTACCCAGGTAAATTCAATCTGTGAGTCGGTTGAAGATGTAGTGAGGAAGGAAGCGGGGGAGAAGGCCCTGCATGTTGAAGGGCTCGGGAACTGTTTCTGGGTTCTTATAGATTACGGGGATGTGATTGTTCATATATTCCTGGAGGAATACAGGAACTTTTACAGTCTTGAATCATTGTGGGCGGATGCCTTGATTGAGGTTATGGAGGAAAAGGTCAGCAAGTAATTTATCTATGACACAAAATACAAATAAATCTTCTCCCGGAAAGCCGGGGGATAAGGGAGCAAAGCCAAAATTCAACACCAACTGGATTTTTGCGATCATTGCCCTGTCATTTATTCTTTTTCAGGTTTTCTTCAGCCGTAATGTAACCGAGAAGGCAACAACGAATATGATCAAGGATATGATTGCAAGGCATGATATCGAGAAGCTGGTTGTTGTCAACAAGGATCAGGCTGAGATCTATCTTACAAGGGATGCGCTGAATTCGGGAAGGTACGAGAATCTGCCGAAGCCCGGGGGCGGCGGTATGGGCCTGCAGGTACCCAAGCCCCATTATACCTATAATATCGGCGACATAAGCAATTTTGAGCCCTTCATTATTGAAACGCAGAAGAGTGCCGGCTACAGTGAAAATGAACTTATCTATCCCGAATACGTTACGAGGAAGAATTATTTTGCGGATATACTGGGCTGGCTTTTGCTTCCTGCACTGCTGATCATGGTATGGATCTTCATGATGCGGAGAATGACAGGTGGCGGAGCCGGAGGTGCCGGAGGAATTTTCAGTGTCGGCAAGTCGAGGGCACAGATATTTGACAAGGATACCCATGTAAAACTGAATTTCAATGATGTTGCAGGTCTGGAGGAAGCCAAGACCGAGGTAATGGAGATAGTTGATTTCCTGAAGAACCCGAAGAAATACACTCAGCTGGGCGGAAAGATACCCAAGGGAGCCCTTCTGATCGGTCCTCCCGGAACAGGCAAGACTCTTCTTGCCAAGGCAGTTGCGGGAGAGGCAAACGTGCCCTTCTTTTCCATTTCCGGTTCCGATTTCGTTGAAATGTTTGTCGGAGTTGGTGCGTCGAGGGTAAGGGATTTGTTCAAGCAGGCGAAGGAGAAAGCGCCATGTATAGTGTTTATTGATGAAATAGATGCAGTCGGCAGGGCAAGGGGGAAAAATGTGAATTTCAGTGCCAATGACGAAAGGGAAAACACCCTTAACCAGCTGCTGACCGAGATGGACGGATTCGGGACAAATGTGGGTGTGATAATTCTTGCAGCCACAAACAGGGCCGATATTCTTGACCGTGCTCTTTTGAGGGCCGGGAGGTTTGACCGCCAGATTCATGTGGAACTACCCGATCTTAACGAAAGGGAAGCCATTTTCCAGGTGCATCTGCGGCCTATCAAGCTGGAGCAGAATTTTGACGTCTCCTTCCTGGCAAAACAGACCCCGGGTTTCTCAGGTGCGGATATTGCAAATGTATGTAACGAAGCTGCCCTCATAGCTGCACGGAAAAATAAAACAGTGGTGGAAAAGCAGGATTTTCTGGATGCCATAGACAGGATAGTCGGCGGACTGGAAAGAAAGAGCAAGATAATTTCCATCGAGGAGAAAAGGACAATTGCCTATCATGAAGCGGGCCATGCAACGGTGAGCTGGCTTCTCGAGCATGCCAGCCCCCTTCTGAAAGTTACGATAATACCCCGGGGCAGGGCCCTGGGTGCCGCATGGTACCTTCCCGAGGAAAGACAGATTACCACCACCGAACAGCTTCTGGATGAAATGGCATACTCACTCGGAGGAAGGGCAGCAGAAGAGCTTGTGTTCGGAAAAATTTCCACAGGCGCCCTCAGCGACCTTGAAAAGGTTACAAAGCAGGCATATGCGATGGTTTCCTATTTCGGGATGAGTGACAAAGTAGGCAATATAAGCTTCTATGACTCTTCAGGGCAATCCGATTATGGCTTTACAAAGCCTTACAGTGAAAAGACTGCCGAGCTTATTGACCGTGAAGTAAAGGAAATAATTGAACAGTCGTATGAAAGGGCAAAGAACGTTCTCCGGGAAAATATGAAGGGACTCTCCAAACTGGCAGAACTTCTGCTTGAACAGGAAGTGATATTCAGTGAGGATCTCAAAAAGATATTCGGCAAGAGGAAGGCTGACAGGATAAGGGAAGAGAAGGAGAAGGAAAACAGGAAGAAGGCCAAAGCCTCCAAAGGAACAGAGACTGAAGAGGCTGACCTTAATGCCGCCGGCAATCCTGAAGAAATTACAGAAGGCCCCGGTGAAAAATAATACAGATTTTAAAGTTTGAAGGAATTTTACAGACGAACCCTGACCGGAGCCTGGATTGTAATATTCATCCTGGGCGGATTCTGGCTTCATCCTGTCACCTTTTGCCTGACAGGCCTGGTAATAATGTCAGGGATACTTTATGAATATTACAGGATAATCAACGGAAGCGGGACAAGGGTTCAGACTGTCACCGGCATGGTTACCGGTATTGCCGTGTACCTGCTCTCCATCCTGATTGCGGCAGGATTGCTTGAATACAGGTTTTTTCTTCTGGTGATCCCCTTAATTGCAATGATAATGACAGCTGAGCTTTACCGGAGGGATGAAAAGCCTTTTGATTCACTTGCACATACATTCTTCGGTCTGATTTACGCGGTTGTGCCATTTTCCCTCTTTCCCTTTTCAGCATTTTCACGCAGCGGTATTAAACCGATAATCCCATGTGAGTCAATTGATTTTTCTCCGGGCATGGTTGTAGGTTTTTTTATCCTTTTATGGATTAATGATACCGGTGCATACCTGACGGGGATGACAATGGGAAAACACAGGCTGATGGAAAGGATCTCCCCCAAAAAATCCTGGGAAGGATTTATAGGGGGTACGGTTCTTACTGCACTGACCGCCTCGCTGCTGAGCAGCCGGCTTGGTATCCTTGACAGTGCAGGATGGGTAGTTGTCGCCCTGATAGTGGCAATAAGCGGTACTTACGGTGATCTCATCGAGTCGATGCTTAAAAGAAGTACCGGAATAAAGGACAGCGGCAGCATAATGCCGGGGCACGGGGGATTCATGGACAGGTTTGACAGTACCATGCTGGCCTTTCCCCTGGTCTTCCTTTTTATTTCATTGTTTGGATGATTGATGTGACTTGATTAATTTTGTATAAATTTTCAGTATAATGGGCATTCACAGGGAAGGGTATAAAATACTGATTTCAGGCTTTGCAGTTCTGGTCCTGGTCAATGTGGCTTTCGTGCTGTTGTTTCCGGGCAGGACAGTGTTGCTGTCCGTTGCTGCAGTTGTTACCGCAGCATTGTATGTATTCCTTCTTTTCTTTTTCCGGCTGCCGAAAAGGCATCTGGAACCTGATCCGGAACTGGTTTATGCACCGGCCGACGGTAAGATTGTGGTTGTTGAGGAAATAGAGGAAAAGGAATATTTCAAGGACAGGAGGCTTCAGGTTTCAATCTTCATGTCTCCTCTTAACATGCACAGCAACAGATATCCGGTTTCAGGAAAGGTAAAATATGTACAATACCATCCGGGTAATTACCTGGTGGCATGGCATCCCAAGTCCTCTGAACTGAATGAGCGGAGCACCGTGGTTATTGAAACGGAAAGCGGGAAGGAAATACTGATCAGACAGGTGGCAGGCGCTGTTGCAAGAAGAATAGTAACCTACGCCAGGGTCCTTCAGGATGTGAAGCAGGGTGATGAACTGGGATTCATCAAGTTTGGTTCCAGGGTGGATATCTTCCTGCCACCGGGGACTGAAATCGAGATTCCGCTTCTGCGGCCTGTTAAGGCAAACAAGAGCGTGCTTGCCCGCATATAGAAACGAAAGAAAAGAGGCTGATTTCAGCCTCTTTTCTTTAAACCTAAGCTGTAAAACCGACTTATGAGATTTTTACCTGCTTTGTCAGTTTCTGTTTTTCTTCCTTGTCTTTCGGAAGTTCAACTGTAAGAATGCCATCCTTGTAGCTTGCACCTATCTTGTCTGTGAGTACATTCTCGGGAATGTAGAAACTCCTGCAGAAAGATGAGTAGCTGAATTCCTTTCTCTTGTAGCCGTCGGCCTGATCCACTTCGGATGATGTCTTGGTTTCGTGGGAAATCGTGAGAACATCATCGCTGATATCGATGTTCAGATCTTTTTTGTCTATGCCCGGGACGGCAAGCTCAAGAATAAAACTCTTGTCGCTTTCCCTGATGTTGACTGCGGGTAAGGTGCTGCTGCTGCGGCTTTTTACCACGGGAAAAAAATCATCATCAAAAAGACCTGAGAAAAACGGGCTGAAACTTCTTCTGATTGTTGGTAACATAGCTTTATCCTCCATTATTTTTAATTAAACTTTTTTTAAAATCAAACACTCCATGTATTTCAAGTTCCGTTCCAAATTGAAAATATGACATAATGGCTGAAACACTGGATGTTTGACGGTCAAAATGGCAGAATGGCTAAAATTCTGCTGATGGTTTATTTCAAATTGTTAAAACGGAAAATTTCAATTAGGTTTGCAGGGGTATAAGCCATTCAATGAAGCCGCTATTCAGGAATATACTCATATTCATCAGTGTTGCAGTATTGCTTGCAGGAGCATGGTATTTCCGCAGCATAGTGGTATATATTCTGGTTTCCGGTGTGCTTTCCATAATGGGACGTCCGCTGGTTGACCTCTTCCGCAGGATCAGAATAGGCAAATGGTCATTTCCCGGATACCTGGCAGCCTTGCTTGCACTTCTGATCATCTGGGGTCTGATAATACTCTTCTTTATTATATTTATACCTCTTATAACCAGGCAGTTCAACTATTTTTCCACCATTGACAGCCAGAAGATAGTAATGGTGCTTGAAAGGCCCCTGAATTATATTCAGGACATACTGAGGACACTCAATAAGAATATTAACAGTGACTTTTCAATACAGGGTGTTATAAATGAAAGATTGTCCCAGATTCTGGATATTGACCGGCTGAAGAGCATGCTGGGCTCTGTCTTCGGAATTCTTGGAAATATTGCCATAGCCATTTTTTCAATCACATTCATCACCTACTTTTTTCTCAAGGATCAGCATCTTTTCTTTGAAGCTATACTGATGTGGGTTCCTGACAAGCACACTGACGGATTTACAAGGGCACTGTATTCGATCAAGAATCTGCTCACCCGCTATTTCATCGGCATAGTGATTCAATGCACCTGTGTAATGATTCTTGTGGATATCGGAATGACAATTGCGGGCATTGAATTCCATCAGGCGCTGGTTATCGGGCTCGTGGTCGGCATCCTTAATGTAATACCCTATATCGGCCCATGGCTGGGATTCTTCTTTGCTCTGGTGATGGGTGTTGCATCGCATGTAAACCAGGATTTTGCAACCGTGGTGATTCCACTGATATATTATATGTCGATAGTGATAGGCATGACACAACTGATAAATAATGTGATATTTCAGCCTCTTATCTTCTCAAACAGCGTGAGGGCCCATCCCCTGGAGGTATTTATTGTGGTTCTGGCCGCCGGCTTTGCTGCAGGAATACCGGGAATGATACTGGGCATACCTGCCTATACTGTCATGAGAGTCTTTGCCAGGGAGTTTTTCTACAGCTTCAAGCCCGTTCAGAAAATTACTTCAAGTCTGGCTACAGAAAATATTTCTTCTGCGGTATCCCTGGAATTGGACGAGGAGGGCCCCCTGCATAAGGTGGTCGTGAAAACGGTCCGGAAGAAAAGCAGCAAGCCCCGGCAGATCAGGTTTAAGCCCCGTAAGCCCCGCGAGCCCCGTAAGCCCAGGCAGCCAGGGGAACCCCTGCAGGATGAATAGGAGATACAACTAATACAATTGGTCTGATGTGTTCTGAGAATGTTTCCGGCCGCGGGCCGATAGGGAAAATTTTCCGTTTTTACTATGACGGATTTAAAAACATGTCGTCCTGGGGCAGAAAGGTCTGGCTGATAATTCTTATAAAGCTTTTTATTATTTTCGCCGTCCTCAGGCTTTTCTTTTTTCCTGATTTTCTCAGGAAAAATTTTAAAAGCGAAAAGGAAAGAAGTGAATATGTTCTTGAACAATTAACACCCTCACATAAATCTTATGATTGAAACTGCGGATTTGTCACTTGTCGACTGGTCGAGGGCACAGTTTGCCCTGACTGCCATGTATCACTGGATCTTTGTTCCGCTGACTCTAGGACTGTCATTCATTGTTGCAATGATGGAAACTGTCTATTACAGAACAGGAAAGGAGGAGTGGAAGAGGATGACAAGATTCTGGATGACCCTCTTTGGAATTAACTTTGCCATAGGGGTGGCAACCGGGATCATACTTGAATTTGAATTCGGGACAAACTGGTCGAACTATTCCTGGTTCGTCGGGGATATTTTCGGAGCTCCCCTGGCTATTGAAGGCATTCTGGCATTTTTTCTCGAATCGACCTTTGTTGCAGTTATGTTTTTCGGATGGAACAAGGTGAGCCGGAAGTTCCATCTGGTTTCGACCTGGCTTGTGGCAATCGGTGCCAGCCTTTCGGCCCTCTGGATACTGGTTGCCAATGCATGGATGCAGAATCCGGTTGGCATGACATTCAATCCTGAAACCGCAAGGAATGAAATGACTGATTTTCTGGCAGTCCTGACCAATCCGGTTGCCATAGACACCTTCCTTCATACCGTCACTTCCGGATTCCTGCTGGCATCAGTCTTTGTATTGGGCATCAGTGCCTGGTTTCTGCTGAAAGGCCGTGAAGAATGGATGGCGGGGAAAAGTATCCTTATTGCGGGAATATTTGGCCTGGCCTCTTCCCTGATCGTTGCACTGACGGGAGACATATCGGCAAGAACCCTCGCACATGTCCAGCCGCTTAAGTTTGCTGCATTTGAGGCGCACTATTCCGGAAAGGACAATGCAGGTCTTGTGGCTGCCGGTATCCTTAAGGATTCCGGTCAGCTTACGGGTGACAAGGCAAAAAAGGATTTTGCCGTGAAGGTGGAGATTCCCGGATTCCTTTCCGTGATGACCGGCGGAAACAGGCATGTATATGTTCCCGGTATTGAAGACCTTGTGTACGGAAATCCGGATAAAGGCATTATGCCGGTTGCCGAAAAGATGGAAAGAGGCAGGTATGCCAGGGATATACTGATGGATTATAAAAGGGCAAGGAAGTCAAACAATGCCGGTGAGGCTGAAGTACTGAGGGGAATGTTCAGTGACAAAAATTTTATTGATGACTATTTCAGGTATTTCGGCTATGCTTTTCTGGATAAGCCCGAGGATGTGATACCGAATGTGTCTGTGGCCTTTTATACATTCCATCTGATGGTTATGCTGGGATTCTTTTTCATTCTCCTTTGTGCCCTTGCACTCTTTTTCCATTACAGGGGAAGCCTGCAGAAGCAAAAATGGCTGCTGTGGATGATGATGATTTCCGTCCCGCTGGCATATATAGCCAGCCAGTCGGGCTGGGTTCTGAAGGAAATGGGCCGTCAGCCCTGGATAATACAGGATCTCATGCCGGTAGGCACTGCCGTATCAAATATTAACAGCGGACCGGTGATTGTCACATTTGTTCTTTTTGCAATTCTGTTTACCGTGCTTCTGATTGCTGAGGTATCCATAATGACAAAACAGATAAAAACCGGACCAAAAAATTAGGAGGACAGTACAATGCTTACACTTGTTTCACATTCATTTCTGCAAGGCTACTGGTGGGTTATCATATCCCTGCTGGGTGCATTGCTTGTCTTCCTTATGTTCGTACAGGGAGGCCAGTCGATGATCTTTTCAATTTCCCGTGACGAGATGCATAAGACCATGGTTGTCAATGCACTCGGACATAAATGGGAATTTACCTTTACAACACTTGTCACCTTTGGCGGGGCATTCTTTGCCTCGTTTCCGCTTTTCTATGCAACCAGCTTCGGGGGTGCCTACTGGCTATGGATAGCGATACTGTTCAGCTTCACCATCCAGGCAATTGCCTATGAATACAGGTCGAAGCCGGCAAATGTCCTGGGAAAGAAAACCTTTGATGTTTTTCTTCTGGTCAACGGAATCTTCGGCCCTTTCCTTATCGGTACCGCGGTGGCCACCTTCTTTACCGGCTCACAGTTCAGCCTCGACCATATGAATCATGTAAGATGGGCAAACAACTGGCACGGACTTGAAGCACTGACCGACGCCAGGAACCTTGCCCTGGGCCTTGCCGTACTCTTCCTGGTACGGTCAAACGGATGCATGTATATCATTAACTCGGTGAAAGATGAGGATCTGGCAGCGAAAGCCGGCAGGAAACTGATGGTGAATGCTGTTGTGTTTCTTGTTTTCTTCCTGTTTTTCCTGGTTTCCGTTCTTCTGTCTGAAGGTTATGCGGTTGACGGCGACGGAAAAGTGACACTGGAAAAATACAAGTATTTTCAGAATTTCGTACAGATGCCCCTGGTGCTGGTATTGTTCCTTGCAGGAGTTATTGGTGTTCTGAGCGGGATCATAATGACTGTCTTCCGGAGAAGCCGCAGGGGGATCTGGTATTCGGGCCCGGGTACCATTCTGGCAGTATTTTCCCTTTTCCTGATCGCAGGGTTCAGCGGAACCGCCTTCTATCCCTCTTCCTTTGACCCGGGAAGCTCTCTTACAATAAGGAATGCATCATCAAGCCGGTTCACCCTGCAGACAATGATGTACGTCTCCTTCATTATACCCTTTGTGTTCTGGTATATCTGGTATGCATGGAAATCGATCAGCCGGAAAAAGATAAGTGAAGAGGAACTGAGTGAAGAACCGCATCTCTATTAGCCGGCTCTCTTTTGAATGGCGTTCCGGCAGGTAAAGACAACTCCTTCAGGTAATACAGTCGTTTCCGGACCAGCGCTCTGAATTATCTGAACAGCCGGCCCGCAAGGGAGGATACTATATAAACCGGTATCAGCAGGTATGCTGCACCTAATCCGCCGCCGAGGACAAAAGAAATGCCTGCAAGCAGAACGAGAATATAGAGTCCTTCATTTCCCCTGAATCTCAGATTATTGGTTTTCAGAGAAAGGAGGGGTATGCGGCTTACCATCAGAAGTGACAGGATTATAGTCAGGACAACCAGTGCAGGTGTTGAAGTGATGAGCCATGTGGCTGCCGCGGAACCGGAATAGCGGGCGGAGATAACCAGTGAAATCACTGCCAGGGCATTGGCCGGAGTGGGCAGTCCTTTGAAGGATCTGGACTGTGTTTCGTCGGTATTGAATATTGCCAGGCGCAGTCCGGCACAAACCGGCATAATTGCCGTTGAGAGGAGTATGGCACAGGTAGTGAGGCCTGTATTGCCGGCGGTGAACGGTCCGGACAGTTCCATTGAGCGTTCCAGAAGCCTGTAAATAATTGTTGCGGGAGCAAGTCCGAAACTGATTACATCTGCCAGCGAATCGAGTTCTTTTCCGATGTCTGAATAGGCTTTCATCAGTCTTGCCGAAAAACCGTCGAGGAAATCAAATATCATTGCTGCCAGCAGGAGCCAGGAAGCTGTTACCAGGTCGCCGTTGATCACAAAAATGACTGAAATGAATCCCGAGGCGAGATTGAGTGATGTTATTAAATTGGGAATATGCTTCATCCTGAATGTTTAAATAGGGAATCGTGTTAAAATTAAGATAAATTTCAGTAATATATTCAATTTGGTTAAATTTGGATCCTCATACAGTCTGAAAATGGAGGGGTTTCTGAATCTCAAAATAGCCGTTGATTTTGACGGGACCATTGTGGAACATGAATATCCTGCAATTGGTAAGGAGAAGCTTTTTGCATTCAGGACTTTGAAAGAGCTGGAGAAGAAGGGTGCAAGGCTGATTCTCTGGACATACAGGACGGGCAGGGAACTTGATGAGGCTGTGGAATACTGCAGGCAGAACGGAATAGAATTTTATGCCGTAAACAAGAGCTATCCGGAAGAGGTGGTAACAGATTCGGTAAGCAGGAAGATTGATGCGGATATTTTTATTGATGACAGGAATATCGGCGGGTTTCCGGGCTGGAGTGAGGTATGGCAGATTCTTTTTCCCTTTGATCAGCAACTGAAGGAAGCGGAGAAAAGGATCATTTCGGCAAGGAAAAATATTTTCAAACGTTTTTTTAGAAGGGTCATAAATCCGGATGAGAAGGAATCCAGTTAAATATATCTCCATATTTTCAGTCGCTGTACTTACCCTTTGGGTCATTTCATGTTCCGGGAAGTCCGGAAATAACGGCAGGGCCGCGACTGAGGCTGTGGCCGGAACTTCCGGCGGGAATTCAGGTACTGTGGCTGCCGGTACAGATCTCACTGCTGACGGGGCTGATGACGGAATCAGTCTGACAAGGATGAAACAGCCTGAGGAAAATGCACGGTTCAGAACGGGTGAGGCGGTTGAGGTTGTTCTGTCAGTTCCCGGTTCCGGTCCGGATTCCATTGTGATATACTATGACGGGAAACCGGCTGCAACTGTCAGGAATGCACCATGGGAATGTTCAGTGCCTGCTTCCTTCACTGTCAGTACCGGAAGAAAATCCGTTAAGATGACTGCATACAGGAACGGGAAGCCAAGAGCATCGGCAACACGTTTTATTGTCGTATTATCGGATATAATCCCCAAAAGACAGGGCTACAGGGTAATCAATACCTATCCTCACGACCGGGCAGCCTTTACCCAGGGGCTTTTTTACGACAACGGGGTACTGTATGAGGGTACAGGACAGGAAACAGGATCAACACTCAGGGAGGTTGATCTGTATACGGGCAGGGTAAACCGCCAGCTCAACCTGAGCCCGGAGCTCTTCGGTGAAGGCATAACCCTGTACAGGGACAGAATTTACCAGCTGACATGGAGATCAAGGGTGGGATTTGTCTATGAAAAATCCACTTTCAGGCAGATCAACAAGATATATTATCAGTCGGAGGGCTGGGGACTGACGACCATGGATGACAGGATCGTGATGAGCGACGGTACCAATGTGCTGTACATTATTGAACCGGAAATGTTCACAGTGATCTCACGGCTTGAGGTTTACGACAACAATGGAATGGTTGATCAGCTGAATGAGCTGGAATACATTAACGGTGAGATCTGGGCAAATATCTGGAACACCGATCTTATCGCGAGGATAGATCCGGCTACCGGAAAACTGCTTGCCTATATCGACCTGAAGGGGATACTCAGGGATCCCGGAACCGATACCAGTATAGATGTTCTTAACGGAATAGCATGGGACAGTGACGGCGGAAGGATCTTTGTAACGGGAAAGAACTGGCCCAGCCTCTTCGAAATAAGAGTCACGGAATAAACTTTCCCGCATGAATAATATACAGCAGGATCGCCGTGAACGTTTGTCAGTGTCCGTAATTGTCAGGGAAACAGTCTTCCTGCATAAACAATATTCACTGCTGACGGAATAATACCGATCTCCGCGGGTGTATGTCCCAGCAGTTCCCCGTCTGATTCAATAAAGAGCAATGATTCGCTTTCAATTTTCAGGTTCCTGCACCTGTAACCGTCAACTTCCGGATGGCTCAGTATCGTACCGTCATACAGCAGCCTGAGGTTTTTTATTATTTCCAGTCTTCCCATTTCCTTTATGACTGTCACATCAAGAAGTCCGTCATCAGGCAGTGCATCGGGGGTCTGTCTCATTCCCCCGCCGCAGTACCTGCCGTTGCCGACATTGATTGAAAAAATGTCTGCTGAGCTCTTTCTGCCGTCAATAATGATATCAGCGGCGGTTATCCTGTAGGAAACCAGGCTTGAGAGAATATTGAAGAAATAGATGGCCTTGCTGTTACGGCCCCTGTCCTTCTGCCGGTTTGTTTTTTTTACGACCAGAGCCTCGAACCCCAGTCCGGTTATATTTATGAAATATCTTCTGCGGCTCTGCTCCCCCTCGAAATAGTCAACAAGCCCTATGTCGTGCAGCATGGTTTTTCCTTCAGCTATCACTTTCACAGCCCCCTCATAGATACTGGGTATCCCGAACATCCGTCCCCAGTCATTGCCTGTTCCGACCGGAATCATGGCGATTGTAATTTCGTTTGCCGGAACCCTGTTCCGGATAAAGATCCCGTTTACCACTTCATTCAGGGTGCCGTCGCCTCCCACGGAAATAAAGCGCCTGAATCCTTTTTCAATGGCTTCGTCAGTGTAGTCGATTGCCTGTCCTCTTCTTCCGGTGAACCGTGAAATGAAAGAAATGTTTTCCCTTGTCAGAAGGTCTGAAATCCTCTTCCAGTCCTTTTTTCCCTTGCCGCCTCCGGCATTGGGATTGACAATGACGAACCATTCTTTCCGGGTGCTGTAGCCTGACATGATTATTAAAATTTAAACCTAAAGATAAATTATTAAAGACAAAGGGGAGGGTGGGAAAAATACTTTTCTTCCCGTGAAACTGTTATTTATAATCAGGGGCGGGAACAGTCACGGTGAAATTTGATAATATTCCGGGAAATCATTATTATTATCATATATTAGGATATTTCCAGAATAATGATTATTTGGGAACACTTGCTTTAATATTGTAAAATACAAATAATCAGATAAATATAAGACTGCTTTGTATCTTTGCATTGTTAATAAAATGTTGAAAACCCCGGATAAAATGTTTGTAATTAGATACGGTGGTTTCCGGACTGCTGGTCCTTTAATAGTAAATTTGAAGCTCAAAATATAAGTACAAAACCTTAAGGAAAACAGATGGGAAGGAAAATTGCAATTGCGAATCAGAAGGGTGGTGTTGGAAAGACAACAACTGCGATAAACCTGGCTGCGAGCCTGGCAGCGCTTGAAAAGAAAGTACTGATAATAGATGCGGATCCCCAGGCGAATGCCACTTCAGGCATTGGTCTGGACACACGTCAGATGAGAAGTACCATATATGACTGTCTTATTGAGGGGAAGAATCCGGAAGAAGCCGTTCTGGGATCTGAGATTGAAAACCTCTTTTTGATACCGTCAAACATTGACCTTGTGGGGGCAGAGATTGAGATGCTGGACAAGCCCGACCGGGAAAAGATACTGAGGAATGTGATAGCCGGGATTGAAGACAGGTATGATTTCATATTCATTGATTGTTCACCCTCTCTGGGGTTGCTGACTGTGAATGCTCTCACCGCGGCCAATTCGGTGATTATTCCGGTTCAGTGTGAATATTTCGCACTTGAGGGACTGGGCAAGCTTCTCAATACAATCAAGATTATTCAGGCCAACCTGAATACCGGCCTGGAAATAGAAGGTTTTCTTCTTACCATGTATGATCCCAGGCTGAGGTTGTCCAACCAGGTAGCCGATGAGGTGAACAAGCATTTCCAGCAGATGGTGTTCAACACGATTATCCAGAGAAATGTTAAGCTTTCCGAAGCACCCAGTTTTGGTCAGCCGGCAATTCTCTATGATGCTGAATCCAGGGGAGCAGTCAATTATCTGAGTCTGGCAAAGGAGATCCTGGAGAAGCAGGAAGCCAGGCTTAAACTGGTGCAGTGAATGTGCTTATTTTTTAAACAGTGGAGATATGGCAAAAAAGAATGCATTGGGGAGAGGATTGGGTGCGCTGATTGAGGGAGTCGAAAAGGAAGTCCTCGAGAAGATCGTTGAAGCCAACAAGGATATTCCCGTGGATCTGGTTGACGCAAACCCGTTTCAGCCAAGAACCAGCTTTGATGAACAGGCAATGGAGGAGCTTGCTGCGTCAATCCGCAAGCTTGGAATTGTTCAGCCTCTTACCGTACGGGAGTCAGGTGACGGGCGCTTTCAGCTCATTGCAGGAGAAAGGCGGCTCAGGGCTGCAAAACTGGCCGGACTGACACATGTGCCGGCATATATCAGAACAGCTGATGACCAGGCCATGCTTGAACTGGCGCTTGTGGAAAATATCCAGCGTGAGGATCTTGATGCAGTTGAAGTGGCAATCAGCTTTCAGCGCCTGATAGAAGAATGCAGGCTTACCCAGGAACAGCTTAGCGAGAGGGTTGGCAAGCAGAGATCAACCGTGGCAAATTATCTGCGGCTGCTGAAGCTTCCCGCTGAAATCCAGCTTGGTATCCGCAACAAGAACCTGACAATGGGGCATGCAAGGGCACTGGTAAATATCGGGGATCCCAGGCAGCAGATTGATATCTATTACAAGGTGGTGGACGGAGAGCTTTCTGTAAGGCAGACGGAGGAACTGGTACGGCAGCTTCAGGCAAAAGCCGGAAAGGATCCGGAAAAGATCAGAAGGAAACAGCAGCTCAACGAGGATTTTGTACAGCTTACAAATCATCTAAACAGGATATTTTCAGTTAATGTTAATTTCAGAATCAATGAGGAGGGAAAGGGGAAAATAGTTATCCCTTTCGGCAACAGTGAAGAGATGGAACGCATTTTAGGGGTTTTCGACCGCCTTAACAGCTGAAAATAATTATCTTTATTGCGCCGTTTTACTGATACTTATGCTTCTCTGTCAAATGAAGGCGCAACATTATATAATCTTTTTTATTGTTTTACTGCTGAATTGTTCTGTAAGTAACGTATCTGCACAGGACAGCCTTTTCATTGAAACCAGGGAAAAGAAAATGTTCAGGGCCGATCCGCTGAGGGCCACAATGCTTGCGGTTGCATTGCCCGGACTGGGTCAGATCTATAACAGGAAATACTGGAAAATTCCCCTTGTATACGCCGGGTTCGGAGGAGTATTATATGCCATTAACTATAATTCAACGAATTACAATGTGTTCATGAAGGCATACCAGGATTTTACCGATAAAATACCCGAGACAGACTCCTATCTCAAACTGATCAGGAATGCGGATCCCGCAACCTACGATCCTGTCCTTCATCCTGACACCTATGATCCTTCTGCCGCATCCTGGTACACTGACAGAATGCTGAGGCAGGTTGATTATTTCAAGAAATACCGTGATCTTTCATATATTGCATTTGCAGCCTGGTACCTTATAACGGTACTGGATGCCAATGTGGATGCAAGCCTGCTTAATTATGACATAAGCAATAATCTTGTGCTGCAGATGCTTCCCGTTCCGTCCTTGCATCCGGCTTATGCCGGACCGGGCATGAGCGTGGGCCTGTGTTTTAGTTTTTGATTAAAGATAAGGAATGATGAGAATAAAGTTATTTGTTGCAGTTTTCTCCCTGATGGTATTGGTAAGCAATACCCTGTCGGCTGTTGGTGATACGATAATAATACGGTCCGACATTTCCACTGAAAAAATCTCCGCGGATCTTGACAGCCTGGTTAATTCCTGGTATGTCAGAACTGCCCTGGCATCCTGGTCTGAATTGCCGCCCGGCGATGCAGGGGAGGAAATCATGTTTTCCGACAGTGTTTATGTTGACAGGCTTTCGAAGCTCAATACCATTATCAAGATACGCTACAACAGCATTATAAGGAATCACATCCATGTCTATACCGTTAAAAAAAGAGAGCTTTTCAGTGCCATACTCGGACTGATGGATTATTACTTTCCCATGATTGAGGATATTTTTGATTCATATGGCATTCCGACCGAGCTTAAATATATGGCCATTATAGAATCAGCTCTCAATCCAAATGCTGTTTCAAGGGCGGGTGCAACGGGATTATGGCAATTCATGTACAGTACCGGCCGCTTATACGGCCTTACCATTAATTCCGTTGTTGATGAAAGGAGGGATCCGGTTAAAGCAACCCATGCCGCTGCAAGGTATCTAAAGGACCTTTATAATATTTACAATGACTGGATACTTGTGATTGCTGCCTACAATTGCGGACCCGGTAATGTGAACAAGGCAATAAGGCGTTCGGACAACAGGAAGGACTACTGGGAGATTTATTACAGGCTGCCGCGCGAAACAAGGGGTTACATTCCCGGATATGTTGCAGCCGCCTATTCGGTCAATTATTATGAGGAACACAATATCAGGCCCCTGCCCCTGAATTTTCCCGTGGCAACCGATACGATCATGATAAACAAGGACATGCATCTTACCCAGATATCTGAAGTGATGAAAATCCCTGAAGGCGAACTGCGCGCGCTGAATCCGCAATACAGGACAGGACTGGTTCCCGGACTGACAAAACCGATGCCGATCACCCTTCCCCTGAGCCATCTCAGTGATTTTATCGGTCTGAATGATACAATCAGGGGCTACAAGGCCGAAATATATCTGAACAAGAATATCAGCGTGGCTGATCCTGTCAGATCAGCAACTGCCTATACGCCGCCGGATGTCAAGGGAAAGACAAAACTTGTCTATACAGTTAAGGAGGGAGACAATCTCGGCTATATATCGGAATGGTACCGTGTGGGACTGTCAGACCTGAGGTACTGGAACAATATTTACCGCAATACTATCCGTATAGGACAGAAGCTTTCAGTATTCGTCGATCCGGCAAAGGCGGATTTTTATGCCAGGGTCGACAATATGTCCTTTGCCGAAAAGCAGGCAATGATAGGGAAAAGCGTTCCGCTGCAGCCACAGTCGTCGCAACCTTACACCGGCGGAGGATCGGATGGTGAATACATCACATATACAGTCAGAAATGGCGATACTATATGGAATATAGTGAAGAAATTTGACAGTGTGACAATATCCGATATTCTCTCCCTGAACAATATTACGGATCCACAGAAGATACAGGTCGGCCAGGTGCTGAAAATCAAGAAGAAAAGCTGACTGACACTGTTCTCCGGCCCGCATGCTTTAACGACCGGAGCTGAATACCCGGGCATTCATACGTTTCCCCCGGAAACAGGACGTGCGTATGCCAGGACGTCAGCTCCTCTTATCTCATCCTTGCAGAGTATAATGAGTCTTTCAAGCACATTCCTGAACTCCCTGATGTTCCCGGTCCATGTGATTTTCTGAAGCTCTCCGATGGCATCCTTTGTGATGACCTTTTTGCTCATTCCGTACTCATTGCATATAAGGGTATTGAAATGATCTGCCAGCAGGGGAATATCCTCTTCCCTTTCGTTTAGAGTGGGTACATGTATCAGTATCACGCTCAGCCTGTGATACAGGTCCTCCCTGAAGGTATTGTTTTCAATCTCCTTTTTTATGTTTTTATTTGTGGCAGTTACGATCCTCACGTTTACTGATATATCCTTATCAGAGCCCACCCTGCTTATTTTATTTTCCTGAAGTGCCCTCAGTACCTTTGCCTGGGCCGAAAGGCTCATGTCTCCGATTTCATCCAGGAAGAGGGTTCCCCCGCTTGCCTGTTCAAATTTTCCTATACGCTGCTTGATGGCTGATGTGAACGAGCCCTTCTCATGACCGAATAATTCACTTTCGATGAGTTCTGAGGGAATGGCGGCACAATTCACCTCGACGAAGGGGCCCTTGGCCCGGTGGCTTTTTTCATGTATCTGATGTGCAACCAGTTCCTTTCCGGTACCGTTTGCCCCGGTGATGAGCACCCTTGCTTCCGTAGGCGCCACCCTGTCTATCATCTCCTTCACCTTTGTGATAGCTTCGGATTCACCGACAATCTCATACATCTTGCTCACCTTATTCCTGAGTACCTGTGTCTGGCTTATCAGTTTTGACTTGTCAGTGGCGTTTCTTATGGTGATAAGCAGCCTGTTAAGATCAAGCGGCTTTTCCAGGAAGTCGTAGGCTCCTTTTTTTATTGCCTCAACAGCTGTATCTATGTTCCCGTGGCCAGATATCATGATAACAGGTGTCGCTGACGAGATTTCGCTGATCCTGTGAAGTACCTCCAGTCCGTCCATCTTCTGCATCTTGATATCACACAATACAATATCATAGGTGTTGGCGGAGAACAATTCTATTCCTGTTTCCCCGTCTTCAGCAAGATCCACTTCATGTTTTTCATATTCAAGAACATCCCTGAGAGTGTTCCGGATAGCCTTCTCATCATCAATTACCAGTATTTTTGACATTTTCAGTTATTTATTGAATTCCTGTTAATATTATCCCGTGTATCTCAGCCATTTCCAGAGTTCCTTCCAGGAGCTCTTTTTTCCGTACATCAGTATTCCGGTCCGGTAAACTTTTGCGGCCATCCACACAAAGGCGCTGAAGGTTATCAGCATCAGTGTCATGGATACTATCAGCTGCCAGGCCGGGACACCAAAGGGTATCCTGGCCATCATCACTATGGGGGAAGTAAGGGGGATGACTGAAAACCAGAATGCCAGTGAACTCTCGGGATTCTGCATTGTTCCCATGGCAACAAACAATGCAAGCAGGATGGGTATTGTTACCGGAAGCATGAACTGCTGGGTTTCGGTTTCATTGTCCACAGCCGACCCTATTGCCGCAAATATTGCTGCATAGAGGAGATAGCCCGTTATAAAATAGAATATGAAGGAGAATATAATCAGCAACCAGTTCTGATTCATGGCGCTGTCGAATATTTTTGCCAATTCCGTTATTTCAGGAGTAACAGATGCCTGCTCCGGAAACGGAACCGATGCTGTCTTTTCTGCCGACATTACATCCTGTGTGACGCTTTGTGCGGTTTCCCGGATTCCGGTTTTATTCAGGATACTGGATTTTACAATGCTTACCGCGGCTGTTGTGAGGAAAATCCATATCAGGAATTGTGTAAGCCCGACCAGGGCTATTCCTATTATTTTGCCCATCATAAGTTCTGCCGGCTTTACAGAAGATACAATGACCTCCACAACGCGGCTGGTTTTTTCCTCTATCACACCCCTCATAACCTGTGAACCAAAAACAAAAACCAGCATATACATCAGCAGTCCTCCGATATATGCCAGAGCCATGGAAATTCCGGTACTTGTTTCGGTTGTCTTTCCTGTTTCATCAACCAGCCTTGTCGATACTGAAACGTTTGTCCTTATCTGTGTCAGTATAGAATCGAGATTCTGGATGTTGTATGTTAGAAGCTTCTGTCTTTCTATTTCCTTCTTCAGGGATCCGGAAATATGTTCAAGCAGCCCGATGTCGGGCTGCTTCTTGGAATAGAGTATCGGATTGTTCAGGGCCTGGGGTGAAATATAGAGAATCCCGAAATATCCTGCCTGTTCAAATGTGGTGATCAGGTCATTGATGCTGACATTGTCGAGATAGACAAACTTTTCATCCCTGGTATCAGGAATGATGCCCCTGAAAATGCGGGTACCTTCTTCAATTACGGCTATCTGTTTATGATCCTTTCCTCCCGTAAGCATGATAACCGGGATCAGTATCACAAAGCCTGCCAACAGGAGGGGAGCAAGGATGGTCATTATAATGAAGGATTTTTTCCTTACCCGGGTGAGATATTCCCTTTTTATTATTATCGCGGTTTTATTCATGGTCCTGCTGTATGGTAAAATGATTACTATTCCTGGCTGCGTGATTCCACAACCCTGATAAATATTTCATTCATTGACGGCAATGCCGGATTGAATGAGATAATATTTCCCCTGTCTAGGATGGAATGCAGAATCTCATTGTTGGAGATGCCGTCAGCACTTCTGAGCCGGATGCTTGTCCTGCCGTTCTCATATTGCCTGTCAATGATTTTGAATCTGCCGTTTTCTTCGATCTTCACGTCACCGCTGAAAGTGAGGTCATATTCATTGGCTGCCCACTTGTGACGTATTTCGCTTACACTGCCCTCAAGAATGGTTTCAGCCTTGTCGATAAGGCTGATATTATCACAAAGTTCTTCAACTGATCCCATGTTGTGGGTTGAAAAAATTATTGTCGCTCCCTTTTCGCGCAAAAACAGGATCTCATTCTTGATTATGTTGACATTCACCGGGTCAAATCCCGTAAAAGGCTCATCGAATATTATCAGTTCCGGTTCATGCAGTACGGTGGTTATGAACTGAACCTTCTGCTGCATTCCCTTGGACAGTTCCTCCACTTTCCGGCCCCACCAGTCTGTGATCTCCAGTTTCCTGAACCAGTATTTCAGCCTCCGCATGGCCTCATGCTTTGAGAGACCCTTGAGCTGTGCGAAGTACAGGGCCTGTTCCCCTACTTTCATCTTTTTGTATAATCCCCTTTCCTCGGGGAGGTAGCCGATCTTCCTTACGTCTTCCGGGCTCAGTTTTTTACCGTTCAGGTATAATTCCCCGGAATCGGGACCGGTGATCTGGTTGATTATTCTGAGAAGAGTCGTTTTCCCTGCACCGTTCGGACCCAACAGTCCGTATATGCATTTTCCGGGAACGGAAATACTTACCTTGTTGAGTGCGGTGATATTCCCGAACTGCTTGGTAATGTTCACAGCTTCAAATAATGCCATTGAAGGAATAGTTTAGAGATATTTGGAAATGTAAATATAAAAAACTCTGCGGATCTTTATGCCGATGTGAAAAATGTTGATATTATGTAATATGCCGGGCAATGGATATTATGGCGGAGTGTAAGGGATCGGCGATAAAGGAAGGAGTGGTGTTTCTAGTCGAAATATCCTCTCATCCTTTCGAAGAATCCTTTATCGGACTTGTCGGGTCTGGGAGTGAATGAGCCGGATTCTTTGAATTTCTCGATGATTTTAGATTCTTCCCGGGTCATGGTTTTTGGTATCCATACATTGACATTAACCAGCAGGTCGCCCCGTCCGTAGGCATTAACCTCCGGAAGGCCCTTGCCTCTCAGCCGGAGTATTTTACCGGGCTGGGTTCCCGGTTCGATTTTTATCTTGACATTATTCTCCACGGTGGGTATCTCTACGTGGGTACCGAGGATAGCATCCGGTATACTTATAAACAGATTATATATGAGATCATTTCCTTCCCTTATCAGTTCGGGATGTTCTTCCTCCTCAATCAGTACCAGCAGGTCGCCGTTGACTCCTCCGCGCCTGGCAGCATTTCCCTTTCCCGAGACGGTCATCTGCATTCCCTTTGCCACACCTGCCGGGATATTGATTTTTATAATCTCGTCCTTTTTGACGATTCCTTCGCCATAGCATACGGGGCATTTCTTTGTGATTGTCTTGCCATCGCCGCCGCAGGCGGGACAGATGGAGGATGTTTGCATCTGGCCGAGAAGAGTATTGGTTATTCTTGTTACCTGTCCGGTGCCATGGCAGGTCTGGCAGGTGGAAATACTGTTTGAATCGGCAGCTCCCTCTCCGCCGCAGGTGTTACAGGTAACATACTTGCTCACCCTGATCTTCTTTTCGGTTCCGTTGGCTATTTCCTGCAGGCTCAGTTTGACCTTTACCCTGAGATTGGTACCCTTATTGACTCTGCGGCTTCTTCGTCCTGAGGCAAAACCGCCAAAACCGCCGAAAGCATCACCGAAAATATCGCCGAATGAAGAAAATATATCTTCTATCGTCATCCCTCCTCCCGGGAATCCGCCGGCAGCACCTCCCATACCCGCATGTCCGAATCTGTCGTATCTCGATCTTTTTTCATCACTCGACAGAACCTCATAGGCTTCTGCTGCTTCCTTGAAATTTTCCTCGGCTTTCTTGTCACCGGGATTCTTATCAGGATGATATTTCAGTGCCTGCTTCCTGTAGGCTTTCTTGATATCTTCCTTGGAAGCATTTTTCGGCACTCCCAGAACATCGTAATAGTCTCTTTTCTCCATTCTTTCCAGATTTCCTCCAACTTCAGCCTGCTGTCAGCGGCAACGGGGGCGAATCTTATTCCCCCACAATCACTTTTGAATGTCTTATCACCTTGTCCAGCAGATAATAACCCTTCTGAATCACTTCAACAACCCTGCCTTTCCTGTTTTTATCCTCAACCGGCATCTTGCCCACCGCATCGTGAAGATCAATATTGAAAGGAGTATCGAGCGCCTCAACCTCAGAAACCCCGTTCTGCTTCAGAAAATCCAGGAATTTGGCATAAATAAGGTCTATCCCTTCCTTAACGGCATTGTGATCCCTGGTGTTTTCCATGTTAACAAGAGCCCTCTCGAAATCATCCATAAAGGGAAGTATCTTCAGTAAAACATTTTCTGAAGCAAATTTTGTCAGATCCATTTTCTCACGCAGGGTCCTTTTTCTGTAATTGTCAAATTCGGCCGACAAACGGATATATTTATCCTGCATCTCTGCCAGTTTTTCTTCCAGGATCTCTTCTGAAGATACAACTTTGTCAGCTGTCCCGGGTTCATCCTCATCAACCGCCACAGGCTGCTCTTCCTGATCCGCAGCTGCAGATACACCTGCCGCACCAGGATCTGCGGATTCTGTGTTTACATTATCTTCCTTATTATCAAATTCTTGTCCTTTTTCTGTATGTTTACCTTCCTCCCTCAGGCTGCTTTTCTTCTTGCTCATTATAATAATATTTCGATTTTGACAATAAAGCCCATCAAATAATCTGCCATGAAAGGAGAGTTGACAATTTGGCAGAAGGGTATTCCGGGGACAGGTCAGATTCTCCGGATACAGGCTCCTATTGCATTAAGGCGGGAGTCGATACTCTGATATCCCCTGTCAATTTGCCTGATATTATGGATAATACTTTCTCCTTCCGCCGACATGGCTGCTATCAGCAGGGCTATTCCTGCCCTGATATCGGGTGAGCTCATTACCGTTCCTCTCAGCCTGCTGCTTTTGTCAAGACCGATAACAGTGGCCCTGTGCGGGTCGCAGAGAATGATACGTGCACCCATGTCAATCAGCTTATCGACAAAGAAAAGCCGGCTCTCGAACATTTTCTGATGTATCAGTACAGATCCTTTTGCCTGGGTGGCAGTTACAAGCAGAACGCTCAGCAGGTCGGGAGTGAGGCCGGGCCATACCGCATCGGCAATGACCATTATTGATCCGTCGATGAAATGCTGAATCTCATAATGCTTTTGGCGGGGAATGAAAATATCGTCCTCCGATTTTTCAAGCCTGATACCTATTTTTCTGAATGTATCCGGTATTATTCCGAGGTTTTCCCAGGATACGTTTTTGATGGTTATTTCTGATTCCGTCATTGCTGCCATGCCGACGAAGGATCCGATTTCTATCATATCGGGAAGAATGGTGTGATTGCATCCCTTCAGTTCCCTTACGCCATCTATTTCAAGCAGGTTTGATCCGATTCCCCGGATCAGGGCTCCCATTGAGACCAGCATTTTGCAGAGCTGCTGGATATATGGTTCACAGGCTGCATTGTAGAGGGTTGTGCGGCCTCTGGCCAGCACTGCTGCCATGATGAGGTTGGCTGTGCCGGTTACCGAAGCTTCATCAAGAAGTATAAAAGTTCCCTTAAGTGAGGGCGCACCTATTTTGAAACAGGTTTCTGAAAAATCATAATCGAATTCGGCACCCATCTTCTTGAATCCGTTAAGATGGGTATCAATTCTCCGCCGGCCTATTTTGTCGCCGCCCGGCTTTGGCATGTAGGCTTTGCCGTACCGGGCCAGCAGAGGTCCGACAACCATCACCGATCCTCTCAGTCCGGAACTTTTTATTCTGAAATCGTCAGTCCGGAGGTATTCAAGGTTTATATCCGCTGCCTGCAGTACGGCAACGGACCCGGATTTCCTGCCGATCCTGACGCCAAGGCATGACAGAAGGTCAAGGAGGCTGTTTACATCAGCAATGTCAGGAATATTTTTTATGATAACTTTTTCAGGGGTGAGCAGGCTGGCACAGATGACCTGAAGAGCTTCATTCTTTGAGCCCTGAGGGTTTATTTCACCTTTAAGGGAACGGCCTCCCTGAACAATAAAAGTGTCCATCAGTGCCGGTTGTGACCTTTCTTCTTGCCGTACTGCTTGTTTTGCTGTTTTCCGTGTGTCTTGCCCTGTTGCTGCTTTTTCCTGGGCTGGGGCAGCAATTCTCTTATTTCCAGAATTTTTACGCCTTCGGTTATTTTCAGTCTACCTCCCGACAACTGGTTCAGGTCGGAAATAATTATTTCATCTGTTACCTGGTTTCTGTTCCAAGTAACATATGATTTTTTCATCTGGTTTACGATGAGGTTTGTGAGATATTCCTTTTCCGGACCGTCTTCCAGTTTGCAGGCGGCATCGATCATTATTTCTATTATTCCCCCATAGTGCAGGAATTTTATATCACCCTGCCGGTAAGGTATCTCATTTGGCTTTTCGGCGAACTTTCCTCTTTCCGGAGGGGGATAGGGTGAATCAATATCCAGTTCAAAATCTGCAATAAGAGCCAGATGGTCCCACAGTTTGTGCTTGAAATCTCCTTCATCGCGAAGGTGAGGATTAAGATTACCCATGATCTGGATTAATGTCCTGGCTGCACGGTTCCTCTCATTCCTGTCCTTGATGGTCTTGATGTGATCAGCCATTTTCTGGACATTTCTGCCGTATTCCGGCAGGGCCATCCTTTTCCTCTGGGTATTGTAGTCGTAGTTCATCAGAAAATCTGTTTATCGCAAAGCTAATAATTTAAAATAAATAAGTTACGTGTCAATAAAATAAAAGCCCGGGCTGCACCCCATGATGCATCATTATTCCGCTTCTTTCCCGTACAGTTCCCTGAAGCCTTCATTATGCCTGTTCAGTAAGGATCTTGAAGTGTTTATGAATCTCTGCATTTGCAGGAAGTCATTCCTGTCATGAAAAAAATCCGGTCTGTTTTCGAATTCACTGCAGGGAAGGATGTAGAACTGTCTTTTCCCGTCCTCAACGGGAGTATAGACCCATGTGAGGAAGTAGCCTGCATCGGTGATTACAACGCTGCTGTCCCTTCTGGCGACTTCAATCCTCACCATTGAACCTCCGTCGGTAAGCGGTTTCCTCTGGTTTGAAACGAAATTCCCGAGGGAATAGACTATTGCCTTGTTCCTGAAAACGGGATTGTCTTTTTTCCAGACCATCTTTTGCAGGACGTGAGGATGGGAACCGATGATGAGGTCTGCACCCTTGTAGAAAAAGTAGTTGGCAAGGTTGGTCTGTTCTTCCGAAGGAATGGTATCATATTCGACTCCCCAGTGAAGTGCAAGCACGATCAGGTCGGGCCTGAGCGATCTGGCTTTTTCGATATCGGCAGCTATCCTGTCTTTGTCTAACATGTTTACAACCACAGGCGGCGGAACGGGAATTCCGTTGGTTCCGTAGGTATAATTGAGAAAGGCGAGTGAAAAACCGTTTTTGTTTATTATAAGCGGCTGAAGGGTATCGGCCGAAATCCTGTCGCGAAATATTCCGGTATGCATGATCCCCATACTGTCGAGCCTGGAGATGGTATTCAGGATTCCCCTGTTTCCGCGGTCTGCCGTATGATTGTTTGCTGTGAACAGGCATTCAATACCCGCATTCATACATGCTGCTGCCAGTGCCGGGGGAGAGCTGAACTGGGGATATCCCCTGTAGGGTGGTCCGGCCAGGGTAACCTCCAGGTTGGCAGCGGTAAAATCACAGCTTTCAATAATGGGTCTGACATATCTGAACTGGTCATCATAATTATATGATTTTGTTTCAGGGTTCCATGCTGCCCTTATCTGGGTATCATGGCCCATTATATCCCCTATAAAGAGTAGGGTGAGCCTTTCCTCCTCACTGCCGGGAGCCTGGTTTCCGGCAATGGAGGGCAGGATCAGTAACACCATGCCAAGTATCAGTATGGTTTTAAATGTAGTTTTAAGAAGAATCTCCCGGAATGCTCCCGTTTCTGATTTTATTGCTTTCATCACAGGGCAAAGATAATTTATTTATACCTTTGTTCTCCTTTTTTGCTGTTTATTGTGCTTAAACAGATGGAAATCATGGAAGCAGGCAAGGATAGTACCGGAATGCGCAGGTTTTCCGCTGCATTGTCAGCAGCCGCACTGGCTATGGTTTTCGGTTCCCTGGGAACCAGTCCCCTTTATGCGCTGAGATCCCTCGTCAGCATTGGTTCAGGAAATATTGATGAACTGCTGGTTTACGGAGGCCTGTCATGCATTTTCTGGACCCTGACCCTTCTGGGCACCATCAAGTATGTGTTTGTGTCACTTGAGGCCGGGAACAATGGCGAAGGCGGCATCTTTGCACTTTTTTCCCTGATAAGGAGCAAGGCTCCCTGGACTGCCCTTCTGACCATGATAGCCGGTGCGGCCTTTCTTGCCGACGGCGTGATCATGCCTGCAGTTACGGTAACATCCTCAATTGAAGGATTCAGATTATTGAAGCCCTCATTGCCGGTTTTCCCGATAGTTCTGATAATCATTACCGTACTCTTTTTTGTACAGCAGTTCGGGGCGAACAGGACCGGCAAATTCCCCGGTCCGGTCATGGCTGTCTGGTTTGTGATCCTGGCGGCACTGGGGATATCGGGCATTATGACTCATCCGGGCATTCTCAGGGCCCTCAGCCCGGCCTGGGCATATCATTTCATAAAGGAATACCCCGGCGGCTTCATCCTTCTGGGTGCGGTATTCCTTTCGGTAACCGGCGCAGAAATGATCTATGCGGGTCTTGGAACCTTCGGCAGCAGGAATATCAGGATTACATGGATATTTGTCAAAACAGCACTTGTCCTGAATTATTTCGGGCAGGGAGCCTGGATAATGTCCAATATGAAGTCAGCATCAGGGATCAATCCTTTCTTTTCAATGATGCCCTCATGGTTTCTTGTTCCGGGGATAATAATTGCATCAGCTGCCTCCATTATAGCCAGCCAGTCAATAATTACGGGATCCTTCAGTCTTATGGGAGAAGCCGTTTCACTTAACCTCTGGCCGAAAATCAAAGTACTTCACCCTACAAAATCAAGGGTCAATATCTATATTCCGTTTGTCAACTGGTTCCTCTGGATTTCCTGCAGTCTTACCGTGATCATTTTCCGGGAATCGCTTGATATGACCAGGGCATACGGTCTGGCAATAAATATAATGGAAATAATGACCACCCTGCTGCTGTCATATTACCTGCTGCAGAAAGGTATCAGCCACCGGCTTGTGCTGATATTGCTGATGGTCTATCTTCTGGCTGAAGGAAGCTTTCTTGCAGCTAATCTGAATAAACTAAGTTCGGGAGGGTGGTATACCATTCTGATCACTTCAGTATTTTTCCTGGTAATGTACGGATGGTATTTCGGGCGGAAATTAAAGAACCGTTATATTACTTTTTCCGATCTTGATAAATATCTTGACCTTTTCAGGGATCTTGGGAGGGATGAATCAATTCCCCTTTATGCCACCAACCTGGTTTATATTATAAAGGCAAACAGGGAGGATCAGGTTGAATCGAAGGTGATATATTCAATATTCCATAAGCAGCCCAAGAGGGCAAAGACCTACTGGCTTCTTCATGTTGACAGGGTTGATGAACCTAACAGGTTCGACTACAAGGTAAAACAAATTATTCCCGGTCTTCTGATCAGAATCGATTTCAGGATAGGATTCAAGGTTGATCCAAGAATCAATCTCTATTTCAGGGAGGTGCTTGAGGATATGATGGAAGCAGGTGAGATATCCCTTGAAAGCGCTTATGATTCCCTGAAAAAACATGGTCTGCGGGGTGAGTTCATATTTGTACTTATTGACAGGATAATGCTTCGTGATGTCAAGCTGTCGGCTTCCGAGAATTTCATACTTACTCTTCACCTGCTTGTCAGACGGCTTGGCCAGCCCGAAGAAAAAGCCCTTCACCTGGATTCAACCAGCATCCTGGTAGAGAAGGTGCCGATAATCATTGATCAGCCTCTGTCTCAAAGAATACGGAGAGTACAGGCTTAACTGCCCCGATGTCAAGCTTCTTTTCTGGAAGGGTTTTTATTCTGAAAGAAATTATGTTAATTTGGGGAAAGGTAAATCATTATTGTTTCAAGAGGAATCCCATGAAAAAATTACTAAGCGCAGCAATTTTCCTGATTCTTTTTTCAGGATTTGCACAATCACAGGCTGTTGCCTGGAAGCCGGCCGGCGACAAGATCCTTACCCCGTGGGCGGCTGAAGTCAATCCCCTCAGCCCTCTTCCGGAATATCCCAGACCTCAGATGGTACGGGATTCCTGGAAAAACCTGAACGGATTGTGGGATTATGCCATCACTCCTTCCGGGAGTGCCAGACCTTCAGTCTTTGATGGAAAGATCCTGGTTCCCTTTGCTGTGGAATCGGCATTGTCGGGTGTGAACAAGAGCGTCGGACCTGACAATATCCTGTGGTACAGGACCAGGTTCAACATTCCTTCGGATTTCAGAAGAAAAAATGTACTTCTGCATTTCGGGGCCGTTGACTGGAAGTCGGAAATCTATCTGAACGGAGCACTTGTAGGTTCTCATCAGGGCGGCTATGATCCCTTTACCTTTGACATCACTGCCTTTATCAGGGGAAGCGGCTCACAGCTCCTGGAGGTTAAAGTGACTGATCCGGTTGACCGGGGTCCCCAGCCCAGGGGTAAGCAGGTACTCAAACCCTCGGGGATATGGTATACCTCGGTTACGGGAATATGGCAGACTGTATGGATTGAAGCTGTTCCCAAGACCTATATATCATCAACAAAGCAGGTTCCCGATATTGACAGGGAGATACTGACACTGGAAGTTGATGTTCAGGAAGCCCTTCCCGGGGACGTGGTCCGTGTTGAGGCATGGGACGGACGGAATATGATCTCGGATACCGAGGTTGCTGCCGGAACAAAGATTGAGCTGCCTGTTCCGGATCCCAGGCTGTGGTCGCCTGACGACCCCTTTCTGTATGACCTGAAAATTTCCGTGATGAGAAAAGGGAAGGTGACGGATGAGGTTAAAAGTTATTTTGCCATGAGGAAGATATCGCTTGAGCCCGATGCTGACGGATGGCTGAGGATGATGCTTAATAACAGGTTTGTTTTTCAGTATGGTCCGCTTGATCAGGGCTGGTGGCCCGACGGATTGTATACTGCGCCGACCGATGAGGCATTGCTGTTTGATATTGTAAAAACGAAGGAAATGGGCTTTAATACAATACGCAAGCACGTAAAGTCTGAGCCGGCCAGATGGTATTACCACTGTGACAGGACCGGCATGCTGGTCTGGCAGGATATGCCCAGCGGTGACCTGGGCGGAAACCAGTGGAACACCCGTCCCGGAATGGAGGGCGGATCAGACAAGATACGGACACAGGAGTCGGAAATGATTTTCCGTACTGAATGGAATGCCATAATGGATTATCTTTTCAATTACCCGTGTATTGTCGTCTGGGTGCCTTTCAACGAAGCCTGGGGCCAGTTCAGGACAGAGGAAATAACGAAATGGACCATGCACAAGGATCCGTCAAGACTGGTAAACAGTGCAAGCGGAGGAAATTTCCACGAGGTCGGACATATCCTCGACCTGCATAACTATCCGGGTCCCGTAATGGCAAAGCCCGAGGTTTTTGGCACAAAACAGGCTCTTGTTCTCGGGGAATTCGGCGGACTGGGACTTCCTCTCGAGGGACATACCTGGCTCGACCGTGACAACTGGGGATACAGGACTTTTCAGGATGCGGATACCCTTTTCAAAACATATTCCGCTTACCTCGGGCAGATGGTTCCGTTTATAAAAAGAGGGCTTTCAGCGGCAATATATACCCAGACCACTGATGTTGAGATAGAAACCAACGGTCTTCTCACCTATGACAGGAAGGTGATGAAGGTTCCTGCAGAAAAGCTGAGAGCGGCTGCAAGGAAAATGTTTGATGCCGCAAAGGGAATTTTGTTCAGGTAAGCGGGAAATAATTATTCCTGTTATCAGGATGAGTCGGCACTGACAAATCAGATTGTCACCGATTTCGCGGAAGACTGATTGAGGACCGGGCAATATTGCTATATTTGCAGCCTTGTTTTTTGATTCAATATGGAAATAATTCAAGCAGTTGTTGACTGGTACATGGTCAACCTGAACTATTTTACCGTGGCCCTGCTTATGGCCATAGAAAGTTCCTTCATTCCCTTTCCCTCCGAAGTGGTTATTCCCTTTGCTGCCTACAAGGCGGCACAGGGCGGACTGAATGTTTTCGGCGTGGTCATTGCCGGAACAATCGGGGCATTGATAGGAGCGCTTTTTAACTATTACCTTTCACTTTATCTCGGCAGACCCCTGGTTTACAAATTTGCAGATTCAAGACTCGGGCGGGTGTTACTTCTTTCGAAGGATAAGGTGCAGCATGCGGAAAACTATTTTATAAGGAACGGTAATTCATCCACTTTCATAGGAAGGCTTGTTCCTGCGGTGCGGCAGCTTATTTCAATACCTGCAGGCCTTGCGCGGATGGATATGCGTAATTTCCTGCTGTATACCGCTGCAGGGGCGGGAATCTGGAATATCATACTGGCCGTTGTCGGTTATTTTGTATATGAACTTCGGGATAAAATCCTGCCGTATATCGGTCATCTGCTGATCGTTCTGGGCGTTGCCTTCATTGCCTATCTTATAATCAGGGGAAAACTGAACAAGAAGAAAAACAAAGACCAAAACGCAGAGTTTGGGCAGTAAGGGCAGCATTTTAAAAAAGTTGCATCGTTACAGGCTGACCCGAGTATTTTTTTTCGTGGTCGAGAAGCCATTTTTTTCTTCTCACACCGCCACCGTAGCCTACCAGGCTGCCGTCGGAGCCGATTACCCTGTGGCAGGGAATCACGATTCCTATCCTGTTTGATCCGTTGGCTCCGGCCACTGCCCTGACTGCCAGGGGATTGTTCAGGGCATCAGCCTGCTGCTGGTAAGAGATGGTTGAGCCATAGGGGATTTTCAGGAGTTCATTCCATACAGCCTGCTGGAACTTTGTTCCGGGCGTCAGAAGGGGAAGATCGAATTCTGTTCTCCTGCCGGCAAAATATTCCTTCAGCTGTTTTTTCAGATGTCTCAGATGAATGTTGCGGCCCTGTTTGATTTCTGCATTCAGAAGCTTTTTCAGATCCCTGAGTTCTCCGGATACCTTCATGCAATCCGCAAATTCAAGAATGCAAATTCCTTCCTCCGTGGCACCTGCAAGCATTTCGCCCAGTGGAGTCCTGATTCTGGTAGTTTTTATCATGACCTGCATATTAATGTGTTCCGCTTCACTGATCCGGTTCTCAGTGCAATCCCCTGTTCCCTCCGGCACCCTTCAAGCCCGCAGCTCACCTTCATTTACTGTTTCAGGGGCTGTCCAGGGCTTATTTGATGTGTTTTTTGTTGCGGAACCTTATTGCCGACCAGTTTTCATCGAGAGATACCTTTCTTGTCCCGTGAAATCCCAAATCATCAATTGATTTCCAGACATTGTAGCGCTCAGGTTCCGTCGAAAACTTTTTTGAGTATTTTTTCGGATAGCAGAACCACAAAGTCCCGTCTGCAGTCAGATTATGCAGGGCCACAGGAGAGATGTCACTGACTTCCCTGATGGTGGTGACAAAGATTATCATGAAATTATAAGGGCATCTCTGATCTATTTCAGTATCTATAATTACTCCCCCGTGCTTATCTGATACTTCTTCAAGAAACTTGTCCCCGGCATTTATTATGGCTATCCTGTTATGTCCTTTATAATTGAGTTTGCTAAGCATATTTCCTGTCAGAGAATCATAGGAACAGCTAAATTAAGAAAAAATTGAATCAGAGAAAAAAAGGCTGTATCTTTGTGTTATCTGAAAATGGGGTGCCTTAATACTACGGGCTGAGATCATACCCTTACACCTGATCCGGATAATGCCGGCGGAGGGAAGCAAACTCACAATTCACGGCAGCCTGAAAATTAAAACCTCATATTCGGCAGGCAGAGAGTTTAAGCAGAAAAATATGTTGAAAGATGAGGCTAAAGTGTATTTTGATTTTTTTTGCGTGCATTTTTGTTTTCCGGCAGTCATTTGCTTTCCAGGAAAGCAGTTCCGTGATCCGCGGGAGGATAGGTGACGTTGACGGCAGGCCACTGTCAGGTGCATCCATAGGCATTGAAGGTACATTCAGGGGAACACATAGCGCTGAAGATGGTTCTTATTATCTTGATGGACTGAAAGATGGTATTTACAGGCTGAGGTTTTCATTCATCGGTTATGAATCACAGCTTATAAGCGTTGAACTGGCCGGTGAAGTTGTTCTGGATGTGATTCTTCAGGAAAAATCCTTTCTGGCCGGAGAGGTCATTGTGAATGCTACCAGGGCAGGTTCACGTTCGCCCATGGCATATACTTCGGTTGACAGGGAAACCGTATCGGACCGGAACAGCGGTCTTGACCTGCCTTTCCTGCTGAGTCTGACTCCTTCCCTGGTTGAAACATCCGAATCAGGCAACGGGATTGGTTATACCAGTCTCAGAATACGGGGAACCGATGCAAGCAGGATAAATGTCACTGTTGACGGCATTCCTGCAAATGATTCGGAATCGCAGCAGGTGTTCTGGGTTAATCTGCCTGACATGGCATCCTCTGTTGATAATATACAGGTACAGAGAGGAGCAGGAACTTCATCAAACGGTTCCGGAGCATTCGGGGCAACCCTTAATATACAGACCACAACCGCGGGAAATGAACCATTTGCACAGATAGGCACATCGCTGGGCTCTTTCAATACCTCAAGAAAAATGATTGCTGCAGGTACAGGATTGCTTGCAGACAGATTTGCATTCGGGCTGAGGCTTTCGGATGTGAAAAGTGACGGATATGTCGACAGGACGGGCTCCGATCACCGCTCAGCATTTATAAACGGCATATTGCGCGGCACACGTTCCAGTCTGAAAGCCGGTATCATCCTCGGGGAGGAGCATACCGGCATCGGATGGGTTGGGGTTCCTGCAGAAATGCTTTCCGTTAACAGGAAATATAACCCGGCGGGGGAATATACCGACATGAACGGTGTTGTACGCTATTATGACAATGAAAGTGATAATTACAGGCAGAACCATTACCGTATTGTTTATGATGCAAGGCGGGGTGAAAACTTCAGTTTCAGTTCCGCACTTCATTATACCCATGGCACAGGCTATTATGAGCAGTACAGGGAAAACGCCCGCCTTTCCTCCTACGGCCTCCCGGAGATAAGTCTGAACGGGTCAGTAATTACCAGGAGCGACCTCGTCAGAAGGAAATGGATGAAGAACGATTTCTATGGCCTGGTCAGTTCCTTCAGGTACAGGAATGAAAAACTGGAGGCTGTTCTCGGAGGCGGAGCCAGCCACTATTCGGGTGACCATTACGGACGGCTGATCTGGATGAGGCATACAGGAGACCTGGAGAAGGATCATCAGTGGTATCTGAACAGCGGTATCAAGAGGGAATTCAGCATCTACGGAAAGATTGACTACTCGCTAACCGGGAAGCTTTCCTTCTTTGCTGACCTGCAGTACAGGCATATCAATTACAGGATGAAGGGCATCGATGATGATCTGAAGGATCTGGACCAGAAACATTATTTCCGTTTCTTTAATCCCAAAACGGGTCTGTTCTATTCCATTGACCGGAAACAGGATGCATATCTTTCCTTTTCCGTGGCCAGGCGTGAACCTACGAGAACCGATTTCAAGGAAGCCGCGGATGATCCGCGGGCCACACCAAAACATGAAACACTGCTTGACACAGAGCTCGGATACAAGAGAAGGGCTGAAAGATATTCCGTGGCGGCCAATATGTATGCAATGTTTTACAGGGACCAGCTCGTGCCGACCGGTGAACTGAGCAGCACGGGCCGTTCAATCATGACGAATGTCCCTAAAAGCCACCGCCTGGGTATTGAACTGATATCTGCACTGAAACCTGCTGCATTTTTCAACTGGGATTTCAGCATTACCCTGAGCCGGAATAAGATTACTGGATTTACCGGGTACTATATTGATTATAATACATCTGACTGGTCGGAGGAATATAAAAGCAAGGATCTGGGGACGGTAGATATAGCATATTCCCCTTCCCTTACAGGCGTCAGTGACATAGAATTCAGAGTTTTTAAAAATACTGATCTGCATTTTATAAGCAAGTATGTGGGGAAGCAATATTTTGACAATACCATGAACAGCGAAAGGATGATAGATCCGTATTTCGTCAATAATTTCCGTATTGACTCCGAACCTGTGGTAAGGGGATTGAAAAACACGCGTTTCCAGTTCATGCTGAACAATATTTTCAACAGCATGTACGTGAGCAATGCCTACGGCGGCAGCTGGTATGAAGACGGGATAGAAAAGACATGGGCTTATTATTTCCCTCAGGCAGGAATAAATTTCATGTTAAGGGCCGAAGTACTGTTCTGAAAATGCCGGAAGCCCTTATTTCACCAGCAAGACTCACGAAAAACCACTGCCCGGTTCGGAACTGCATTCAGCATACTGCATCCGCTATATTTTATTTGTCAGATCATTTTTCCCCGGCTTTATTGCCCTGATCACAGGATTTCGGTTGCCGGCTTAAGGGAAATCATTAATTTCGAGGCTTCCGTCCGAATTGAGTTATGGAGATAACAAACTGGATATTAGAAAATTACATTGAAATATTGGGTGCCGTTGCAGGTATTGTCTATGTTTTTCTGGAGATAAGGCAGAACATCTGGCTCTGGCCGGTCGGGATTGTCACCGCATCAGTCTATTTGTGGGTTTTTTTTACCGGCAGACTGTATGCTGAAATGTCTCTTCAGGGTTATTATCTGATTATCAGTATTATCGGATGGTATTGGTGGGGAATGCGGACAGGAGGAAAGCAGCCTCAGGGAAAGCTGAAAGTATCGAGAATCAGATCCGGTCCGGCAGTAATTCTGGCCATTATCCTGATTGTGGTTTATACCGTTATCTGGTTTGTTCTCGACAGGTTTACGGATTCCCCGGTTCCGGAATGGGATTCCTTTATTACTTCCTTTTCAATAATCGGCACATGGATGCTGGCCCGGAAGATTTATGAACACTGGTATCTGTGGATCATTGCAAATTCTGCTGCCTCTGTCCTGTTCTTCTCAAGAGGGCTGTATCCGACAATGCTGCTTTATATTATCTATCTCGTGATGTCCTTTGCCGGTCTGAAGGCATGGAAAAAAAGTTTCAAATAAGAATCTGCCTTGCGAACTCAAGGCATGTCTTTGTTTCCTTCACGGCGTCAGACCATGGCTTGATGTCATATTCGAGTTCAATGTCGATGTATATTGGCCATTTCTGCTTCTTTATCAGTAAAAGGACATCAGCAATCGGCACTTCACCCTGACCCCACACCTGGTTGGTATTTGCCGGATCAGTTTTCGGGCCGGTTTTGTCCTTCAGGTGAATACTGTAGATACGTTCGTGGTATTTTTCAATTATGGTATTGGGGTGGATGCCTGTGGAACCAAAGAAATGGCCGGCATCAAAATTCATCATCACAGCCGGGGATACTGCCAGGAAAGGATCATAGCTGAACCCCGGTGTGGCAAACTGCATATGGTTGTGAAATATGGCATACATTCCGTGTTTTTGTGCTATCGGGCCAAGTTTTGCGGCAGCTTCTTCCCCGATCTCTTCAGTAACACCTCCGGCTCCCATTGCTTTCGCTGTCCTGAAGGCATAGTCAATTTCCTCATCCGACCAGCGTGCGGGGGAGAATTTGACTATATGGACCTTTATTCCCGCGTCATTGAATAATTTTCGGGCCTGTTCCACCTTGGACATTGGCAGGGTAAGGCGCCATTCCTTCAGATCCTTGTTGTATTTTGCAATTGCAGCTTCCTGTTCAGGGGTCCTTTGAGAGCGTTGCCCCGGGGTTCCTGCCGGACGCTGACCTCCCGGGGGAGGACCAAACATTCCGGCCATGGGATTTGCCGGGGCCCCCAGGTAAGATTCCAGGTCGCCGCTCATAAGCTCTATGGCACTGAGCCCTGATTGCCTGCAATACTTTATAATGTTCTCAATTCCGCCCGGCATGCTTCGCCAGCTGTATGTAATAGCTCCGATCTGTACACCTCCGAATTTCGAATCGGGGGAAGATGAAACAGGAGATATTTTGGAATAAGTACCTTTCAGTCCTGAACCGGGTACCATACTCAATGCCGCAACAGCGGCACTGTTTTCAATGAATTTACGTCTTGAGAGTATCATATTTACTTTTTTAGTTAGTTGCTAAAACGTGTTATTCGACAACACATCAAAATTCCAACTGCAAACAGATTAATCTACCGGGATTACCGGATATAAAAACTTTTCATTAATTGTAAATATAAGAATAATCATATTTACATATAATTATATATCCTGTAAATTTGTATTACATGTTACCTGTTTATGGAACAAGCTGCTTCTGCATCCCGGTCAGCGCGATCTCAGATAAAAGACAGATTTCTGTTTATCAGGGAAAATACAAAACTCATTGCGCGATTTTTATTAGCTGTTTTATTTATTGCTGTCGGTGCATGGTTTTTAAAACATGAACAGGCAGAAACAGGTGAAATAAAGCGGATTTTATTAACTGCACGATTGGAATACCTGGGGCTGGGTATACTGGTGACATTGTTCTATATCGTACTTCAGGGATTCATGTATAAAATGGCTTTCGCTTCAATTAAGAGCCGGGTATCTCTGGGATTGACTACCATGCTATTTCTCAAACGCAATCTGATCAGCATTTTCATGCCTGCCGGTGGTATAGCCTCTCTTGCTTTTTTTTCTGAGGATATTCAAAAAAAGGGAGAATCCAGGACTAAAATCCTCTTTGCATCATCTATTTATGCATTTGTCGGAATCCTCACAATTATCATGGTAGGAATTCCTGTTTTGCTTTATACAATGTTCAAGGGTATTACCGGGTCCGGTGAAGTTTTTGCTTTAGGAGCAGTGATTCTGATAGTTATTTCACTTTTCGTATCGTTCCGCTCAATATTGAAAAAGAAATACTTATACAAGACCATTGTAAAATACCTTCCTTCCATGGAAGTCTTTCTCGGAGACCTGATAAGTCATAAAATAGATATTAACTATCTTATTATTACTGTTTTAGTATCCGTTCTGATTGATATGACAGGTATTATTCATCTGTATATCGCTATGTTGGCCTTAGGTTTCAAGGCTTCTCTTTTTTATGCAATGCTGGGATATCTGACTGCAGTAATTTCTTTGTCTTTATCTCCATTCATCAGGGGACTTGGTGCGGTTGAGATATCAATGTCATTTATTCTTGTCCGGTTGGGTTATACAAATATTGAAGCTATTGCAATAACATTTCTGTACAGGTTCTTTGAGTTCTGGCTGCCATTGTTATCGGGAGCATTGAGTTTCTTTTTGAAGATAAACAAGATACTGTTCAGAATTTTCCCTGCATTATTAATATTCACACTGGGGCTCATAAACATTATTTCTTCCATTACACCTGCTATTTCCGAACGGATTCATATACTTGAGGACTTAATTCCCGTTAATGCCATTGTTGCCTCAAATTATTTTGTCTTTATAGCAGGTGCATTTATGCTGCTGACAGCTGTATTTATGTTGAGGGGTTCGCGTAATGCCTGGTGGATTGGTCTGATCCTTAGCATTGTTTCATGTATCGGTCATCTGACAAAAGCAATAGATTATGAGGAAGCATCGATTGCTTTGATTATGGTTATCATACTTATTTTTTCGAGAAAGGAATATAATCTTAAAAGTAACCCCCGGTTACATACCGTGGGGATCTGGTCATCAGTTCTGAGCATGACTGTCGTACTGATTTATGGTACAATCGGTTTTTATTTTCTCGATGAAAAACACTTCGGGGCAGACTTTAATTTATGGCAAAGTATTATTTATTCAATTAAAAACTTCATCCTGATTGGAAGCCCTGATCTGGTACCCGGCAGTCATTTTGCAAAATATTTTCTTATCTCAATGAATATTAACGGTCTGTTGACCTTTTCTTTTTTGTTTTATACAATCATAAGGCCTTATTTCCTTAAGGTTTCACCGGCTCCGGAGGAGTTGGATAATGCAAAGCGGCTGGTTGAGATTTATGGCAGCTCAGCCCTGGATTATTTTAAAACCTATAGGGATAAGATGATATTCTTCACGGAAAAACGCGACTCTTTTATTTCTTACAGGACGGCGGGTAATTATGCCGTCGTACTTGAGAATCCGGTTGCCGCGAACCAGGCAGCAATGGAACAATGTATAATACTCTTCGATAAATTCTGTTATGTAAACGGATTGAAAAATATTTTTTACCGCGTGCCTGAAGAAACCCTCCAAATTTATAAAAGCCTGTCCAGAAAATGCCTGTTCCTCGGGCAGGAGGGAGTTGTAGATCTTGGTTTATTCACACTTGAGGGGGGTAAGAACAAAGCTCTGCGCAATGCCATTAATAAAGTTATCGATGGAGGACTTAAATCTTCAATTCATACTCCCCCCATCATGGACGGGCTATTGCAAAAACTAAAAACAGTGTCAGATGAATGGCTTAGATCTACCCGGCGCAATGAAATTATTTTCTCACAGGGAATGTTTGACTGGAATGAACTGAAAAAACAAACTATAATTACTGTTGAAAATCCGGAAGGAAAAGTGATCGCTTTTCTGAATATTATTCCTGACTATAAACAGGGTGAAGCTACATATGACCTTATCCGCAGAACTGATGATGCACCTCACGGGGTTCTGGATTTTATGCTTGTTGAACTTTTCAGATACCTGAAATCACAGAATTATTTGACAGTAAATTTAGGTTTTGCACCTCTGGGCGGAATTACAGATCCACATACTTTTCAGGAAAGATCAATGAAGTTCGCTTATGAAAGGTTAAAATCTTTTGCTCATTTTAAGGGTTTAAGGAATTATAAAGAGAAGTTTTTCCCTGTATGGTATAATAAATATCTAATATACGCCAATGATTATGATCTTCTCGAGATACCGGCAATTCTTGCAAAAGTGATACAACCAAATGATGATTGAGAGAAAGAAACTAGTTTTAGCTGGTGTAATTGCTTGCTTTACAGCCTGTGCCGGTGATGTTCTGACTTTGTTTATACTGGCTGGTAAATATCCTGGATATAATCAGCTTTTTAACACGATAAGCTCGCTCGGTGCATCTGAAAGCCCTGTCTCTTCCATAATTTCCTTATGGTGGGTAATTCTGGGGGTATTAATAATTTCTTTTGCATTTGGTTTCAGAGCTGCATTTTCACCGGGGAATAAATATATTACTGTAGCATTTTGGTTATTAATAATTTACGGATTGGGTGAGGGTATAGCCTCAGGATTGTTTAAAGCCGATCTGGTACATAATTCCATGACTTTGTCCTATGGTATTCATGATATACTTGGAGGGGCCGGAGTTGTTTGCATTCTTGTACTCCCTCTCGTGGTACAGAAAGTAGATCAGTTCTCCATTAACCCGGGATTCCGGAAATTATCACACGTTGTTTTTGTGCTTGGCATGTTGATTCAGATATTATTTACCTTTCGGTTTTTTGGAGCCGGCAATAATTTCCCGGGTAAATATACAGGATTATGGCAAAGACTCTTTTTACTAATGTATTACACGTACATGATAATTATTGCAATCAAAATGATAGTATCAATGGGCAGACAGGAAAAATAATTCAATATTTGAACCATATCCGGGATGTAAAAGATATTTCCATGACAATTTCTTCAAAAACCGTCATCCTTGCTGACGGTAGTTTTCCTGAAAATGAGATTCCATTTGGTTATCTCAGAAATGCTGAAAGGATTGTTTGCTGCGACGGGGGGGCAGATCAGCTGATAAGGGCCGGATTTGTTCCGGAAGCGATAGTCGGGGATCTTGATTCAATATCTCCGGAGATCGCGGAAAAGTACAGTGCCCGGCTTTTTCCCGACAGGGACCAGGAAACGAATGATCTTACCAAGGCAGTCAGATGGTGTACCGCGAGGGGGTACAGGGATCTGGTGATACTGGCAGCCACGGGGAAGCGTGAAGATCATACAATAGGCAATATTTCGCTTCTTGTTGAGTATGCCGCGGAAGCAGAAGTGATGATGGTCACTGATTCGGGAGTTTTCCGGCCATATCTGAAATCATGTGTGTTTTCAGCCTTTCCAGGCCAGCAGATTTCTGTTTTTTCAATTAATCCTCAAACGGAAATCACTTCCCGCGGACTCGTTTATCCTCTTGAAGCAAGGAAAGTGAAAAACTGGTGGGAAGCCACACTGAACGAAGCCACCGGTGAAAATGTTGAGCTTGAGTTTGAAGATGGGGCAATAATAGTTTTCAGCTGTTTTTAATTCCCGGCAGTCCACGGTCCTGGGCAGAAGTGAGTGGTGATCCGCTTTCCCCCTTTACAAGATTGATGAGCTGTACCCTGCTCCTGACATTCGTTTTGATGTAAATGCGGTGGGTATGGTCTTTTACCGTCTGAAGGGAAATAAAGAGTTTGTCTGATATTTCCTTATTGCTCAGACCTTTGCATATCTCTTTTATCACATCCGATTCACGGGGCGATATTTCATATTTAACACAGAAATCCCTGAACGAAAGATCTCCTGCGGTCTGACCGGGAACTGATGGCAATAATGCAGCATAGCTCAGGAAAACAGGAATAAATATATTTCCCAGGAAAAAAATAAAAATGAAGATCAGTCCCGTCCGGGGTTCTGTTTCATGGAAAAGCAGGGGCAGGCACTGGATAACTGTTATCAGCGGCAGTAACAATGCCAGGGAGCGGATATCCTTTTTACGTGTCAGTGTCCTGCTTCCGGAAGGTATGCTGATGACGGCTGAAGCAAGCAGGGCATAGGCCACATTCATGACAATGAAGTAGTTTCTGATAAGTGGTTCCGTTCCTGGTGAGTCCGTTCCGGCAACATAATATCCAAGAAGAAATAACAGTGCGAAATTCAGAACCAGGAAGCCCGGAATAAAGTATCTCACTTTCTGCCGGCCTGCGGCTGATGATGAGAACTGGATCAGCATCAGCCAGGCAAAAATAAGGAATGGGATCCCCATCAGTAAGGGAATATTCGGAAAACCCGGATGGATCCCCCCCGGTATGTTTGGCAGAAGGAATGCATTTATCAGTACCTGCCCCCATATTCCGTAAAATCCAAATGTGTATATGAAGATCTGAAAATAGAGCAGGAAGCCGAATGTCTCCGATTTGTGAGTATTTCTCAGTCGTATGGTGAGAGAGATTCCCAGGGTTGCCAGTGCCATGGAAAGGATAAAAACCAGGAAAAACAAAATGGTCAGCATGATGATATAAAGATATGCAAACAATTTCAGCTGTGTCCGGAGATCTGTCATTTGTTTTCAGATCAGGCCGCGGGCAGGGATACATACTTTGGTAGTGATGGTGAAAAACACTACGATAGTATTGAGCCGGAAAGGGGATGATAGCTTACATTTGACGGGAAGCATGATTATTTAAACAATCAATAAAAACTCAGACAAGATGAATTCAACAACTGAAACCGGAAAAATCAGAACATACAATCTGTTCCCGACATTCGGGGATAGTTACGGAACCGGCTGGAAAGTGATGCTTGACAATTTTCTCAGGCTGCTGCTGGTTGTTTTTGTCCTGATGGTTCTGAAAGGCCCGATGAAGGGTTTGAACTATAGTATTGACAGCGGGGACATAAAAAACATGGCCTGGAACTGGGACGGCAGCCTGGAGCAGTTTTTCGGAATGGCATCCCTAGGGGCATTTGCATTATTCCTGGGATTACTGGCTCTGGCCTATGCACTTCTGGCCCTGCCTGTGGTAAAATATGGAGCGAAAATGATCTTTCTGGAATCAGTAAGGAAGGTCAAACCGGATTTTGAATGGCTTATCAGAGGATTCTGGACAGGTTACCTTAAAATCATTCTGGCCAATCTGCTGGTTTTTGCACTGATCATGATAGCTTTGTTCGCACTGATTGTACCCGGAATAATAGTGGCATGCCGGCTGGCTTTTGTACCTTATATAGTAATGGATAAAAAGCTTGATCCGATTGAATCGGTTGAGCTGAGCTGGAAGCTGACACGAGGCCGGGGCTGGACAATATTCCTGATGGGATTTGTAGCGTTTTTCATTTATATTTTTGGTTTTGCCCTTTTTATTATCGGTATTTTTCCGGCTGTAATGTGGGTGAAAAGTTCATTTGCATCATTGTATCAGTCTGTACTGCTTGCAGAGGAAAAACCTGCTGTTGAAGAACTTTTGGCATAAAAAACAAAGACTTGAATTATTCAGATTTTCCGGAGCCGGGCAAATCTCAGCAGCAGTTTTTTTCTGCCGCTGTTTTCAAATTCAACTGATGCCGTATTGTCAGGTGCTTCTCCTTCAAGAGAAACAATGATACCCTGTCCGAATCTTTCATGAAGCACCCTGTCACCCTCATTGAACTGCTGAGTCCCTGCCGGTCCGGATGACGGCTGATGCAGGGCAGTTGTCCTGTCAGCTGTGCGGATCCTTCTCAGGCGGGCGGAGGGAATACTGCCGGCCGAAGGAATACTGCCGGCCGGTTTTTCACTTAAGAAGGAAACCTTGTCAGTTGCCGGCCTTCCGCTGCGGAATGGTTTTCCCCCGGTCTGTGGATAATGGATATATTTTTTGTCGATTTCCTGCAGGAACCTGCTGGGATTGCTTCTTTCAAGATTTCCCCACCTGTACCTGTTGAGTGCATAGCTCAGGATGACTTGTTTCTTTGCCCTTGTAACAGCCACATAGAAGAGCCGCCTTTCTTCCTCCAGTTCCTTTAGACTTCCTGAAGACATCGGGGACGGGAAAAGGGTATCTTCCATTCCTACTATATATACATAATTGAACTCCAGTCCTTTGGCAGAATGCATCGTCATCAGGGTGAGCTTTTCACTATCTTCTTCCTTTTCATTATCCTGATCGGTGAGCAGGGCAACGTTGGCAAGGTATGCGTCAAGTCCCGCAGGTTCACCATTGGTTTCAGCGGCTTCGGTAAATGCCTTGATACCATTCAGAAGTTCTTCCAGGTTTTCGTAGCGGCTTATCTCATCCGGCATTTTTCCGTCCCTCAGCTCTTTCATGATTCCCGAGCCAGATGCAATGTCCCTGGCCAGGGAATAGGCATCCGCTTTTTCCCTGCCGGCTACAAATGAGTTGATGAGGGAGGTATAGGATGAAATCTTTCTGATAGTTCCTGCATTGAAATATGATGGTAATATTTCAGCATCATTGATGATGCTCCAGGCAGTAACATTCATATCTGTTGCCAGATCCAGGATTTTTTGAATCGTAACGTCCCCAATGCCTCTTTTCGGATAATTCACCGATCTTCTGAAGGCTTCCTCATCATCCGGGTTGATGACCATCCTGAAATAGGCCAGAATGTCCTTTATCTCCTTACGTTCATAGAATGAAAGGCCCCCGTATATTTTGTAAGGTATATTCTTTCTTCTCAGTGTTTCTTCAAAAATACGGCTCTGGGCATTTGTCCTGTAAAGGATGGCAAAATCCTCCCATTTCAGCCGGTGAGTAAGCCTTTTGTCAAAGATATCCGATGCAATATTGAATCCCTCTTCCATATCTGTCACCGCCTGCATGATCATTATCCTGTCGCCCTCTTCATTTTCCGAGAAAACAGTTTTGTGAATCTGGCCCTCGTTATTGGCAATTATGTCGTTTGCAGCATTTACAATGATTCGGGTGGATCTGTAGTTCTGTTCCAGCTTGAAAAGGCGGGAAGAGGGGTAATCATCCCTGAATTTCAGAATGTTTTCAATCCGGGCTCCCCTGAAGGAGTAAATACTCTGTGCATCATCCCCTACAACACATATATTTTCGTGCCGGGCTGCCAGTTGTTTTATTATCAGATACTGGGCGAAATTTGTATCCTGGTATTCATCAACCAGAATGTACCTGAACTTTTCCTGGTATGATGAAAGAACTTCCGGAAAATCCTTAAGCAGTATGTTTGTATTGAGAAGGAGGTCATCGAAGTCCATTGCATTTGCCCTGAAGCACCTGGCCGAATAGGTTTTATATATATCGGCCATAAACGGCATTCTGCACGATTTGTCATATTCATGCAGGGAATTGTCGGCGGCATACATTCCGGATGTTATGAGATTATTCTTGGCACCTGAGATCCGGGCTGCAATCACCCCGGGTTTGTAAATGTTGTCATCCAGGCTGAGTTCCCTGATGATTGTCCGGATAAGGCTTTTAGAGTCAGATGTATCATAGATGGTGTAGTTCGGCTGGTATCCCAGCCTGTCGCCTTCCTTCCTGAGTATCCTTGCGAAGATTGAATGAAAGGTTCCCATCCACAGATACCTTGCAGTTTCGTAACCGGCGATCCGGGCAATCCTGTCCTTCATCTCACCGGCAGCCTTGTTGGTAAAGGTAAGGGCCAGTATCTGGCTGGCGTGCACACCCTTCTGCAGAAGGTGTGCTATCCTGTAAGTAAGGACACGGGTTTTTCCGGCGCCTGCTCCGGCAATGACCAGTGCCGGCCCCTCGGTGTTGATGACCGCTTCCCGCTGGGATTCATTAAGTTCGACAAGATAATCACGGGTCATGAGTTAGCTGGTATTACAGATTGCCGGGATGGCAAATTTAATGAAATCAATTTCAGCGGAAGAGAAAGCGGTCTGTTTATATCATATATTTTTCAACAAAAGAATAATGCTTCCCTTATGTGAATTCTTTGTCAGTCATGCGGCCGGACCCAGTCCCCCGCGGATACCGCCTTATTCAGGGAAGTCACTGTATCCGGGGAATCGCATCATGACGGGGAATAGCATCATACCGGGAAACTGTGGATTTAAAACATATTTTTATTAATATTGCAGAGTGTTATACAAATAGGGTCAATGTAACCGTTTATTAGAAAAATCCTTTACTGCCTGTGCGTTTCGGTATTTCAATATTCCTGCTGTTTGTACATTATTGCCTGTTGGCCCAGCTGGTTTCGCCGGATGCAGTTTCCACGAGATATACTTCCTATCCTTCTGCACCCGGAACCAGGGATCAGATTTTCATCTACTGCAATTCTTCAGGTTCGCAGAAAGGAAGTCTCAGTGCCCGGATTCCGGAAAATAAAGCCCCCTCTGATTTTGCCTGGTACCGCTGGAACACTTCAGCCAGCAGTTTCAGCATAGCTGTAAAAACCGAAACGGCTGTACGGAGTTCATCGCTTGCCAATCTTGATCCGGGAGGCTACAGGGTGATCATATCAGGCGGCCATGACACAATCATGACGGCATGGATAGTATTTGACGAAACTCCGTTTGTTTCGGCAAAGCTCATGAATCCTATGAAGCATTGCAATTATGTTGCCCTCGACGGTACTGCCGGTGCCGCTGTGAGCTCCTTCGGATATTTCGACCCCCTTGACGGCCGTGCCCTGAGCCTGAAAAATGAAGTGAGCTTTCTCTGGTCGTCGGAGCCGGAATCATCAATCCCCTATCCCTCTCTCGAACTTGATCCGAAAATATTCACACCGCCGCTGGTTGATGTTGTTTACACTCTGCGGGTAAACACGCTGGGGTGCAGCAGTTCCGACACGATTGACTATAAGTCGATTCATGTAAAGGCGGATTTCACCCTCGATCCGCTGAAGGGAGAAGCACCACTGGAAGTGGCAATAACGGATAAGTCCGTCAGGGCACATGTTTACGAATGGGACTTTGGCGATGATACCATTTCAACGCTTAACGACCCGCTGATACACACCTACTATAAGCCCGGGGAATATACCATCCGTCTCAGGGTTGAAAGCGAACGCCACTGCATTGATTCGGTACGTTCGGCAAAAATCATCGTGGAACCGTCAGCTCTTGCCATTCCAAATGTTTTCAGTCCCGACGGGGACGGATACAATGACAGGTTCATGGTTGATTCCAGGTCGCTGAGATATCTGACCATGGATGTTTTCAGCCGCTCCGGAAGGAAGGTATACAGCTTCTCCGGGGAGGGTGAAAGGCTGAAGGAATGGACCGGCTGGGACGGCAATATAAATAATTCATCGGTCAAAGCTGCCCCGGGATTGTATTTCTATATAATACGGGCGTACGGATGGGATGATATAAGATATGACAGCAAGGAATACCGGGGATTTGTATATCTGTACAGATAAACAGCCGGGCATTCGCCCTCATAATTCCTCAATTCACAGGTAAATTTCCAATATTTACGCATGAAAACTTTGTAAACTAAAAAAGTTTTTTCATTTTTGCCGCGTTTTTACGGACAGGCAATGAAACACAGGCAGAGGATAACGGAAGAAGCAGCCCTCATGTTCAGCATGTATGGCATAAGGGCCGTAACGATGGACATGCTTGCCAGCCGTCTGAGGATATCAAAAAGAACCATTTACGAGATTTTTCACGACAAGGATGAGCTTCTTGCGGCTGTTCTCCGGCGGATGGGAGAAAAGCAGAAGGAACTTGTTTCAAGGATTTTTTCCGGTTCGGAGAATGTCATCGAAGCCATATTCAGTTTTTTCGAGCTGATGGATGAACATTACAGCCGTATGAGTCCCGCTTTCAGACTTGACATGAAGAATTATCATCATGACATAATCCGCAGGCTCAGGGAAACGGATGAGCTTCCCCTGTACAGCGACAATGCCGCGATGATAGAGAGGGGGATTGAAGAGGGTGTCTTTCGCAGTGACATTGACGTTACAATCACCAACAAGTGCTTTTTTGAAATGTTGCGGATACTGCTCGACAAGGACGGCGAAGGGGATAGTGATCCGGACAGGAAGCATATTTTCAGGGATTTCTACATTAATTACCTGAGAGGAATTTCCACGCCTGAAGGTCTTGATCTGATTGATTTTTACAATAGGAAGCAGGGAATAGAAAATCAGAACAACAGCATAAAGAAAAATAATTAATATGAAACGGATTCTATTTACGCTTACGGCATTTCTGCTAATCGGGGGGTCACTCTTCAGTGCCCTGGAAAATACTGACGAGCTGAAGCTTTCGGTCAGGGAGGCACAGGATTATGCCCTGATGAACAACAAGATGGTTCTTGCTGCCAGATCGGATGTTCAGGCTTCAAGAGCGGCCGTATGGGAAACGATATCGGCAGCTCTTCCTCAGGTGAGTGCAAATGCGGCAATAATGGACAATCTGAAACTTATGACAACCCTTCTGCCGGGTGATTTTTTCGGACGGCCCGGTGAAAAGATCCCTGTCACTTTCGGATCGCAGTTCAATTCCAGCGGAGCCATAGAAGCCAGTCTCCTGCTTTTCAATGCACCTTTATACATTGGCATAGAAACCAGCAGGCTGGCCAACAGGCTGAGCCAGGAGAACCTCCTGAAATCAGAGCTGGACACAAAAGAATCGGTAAGCTCTGCTTATTTCCTGATTCTCATTTCGGAAAAATCCCTTGAACTGCTCAACAGCAATATTGATAACCTGAGAGAAACGCTTAAATCGACCCGGGCCATGTATGAGGTGGGAATGGCGGAGGCAACGGATGTTGACCAGATGATTTCAAACGTAACAATGGTTGAAAACAACCGCAGCACACTGGAACGCACCATCGAACTGAATTATAACCTTCTCAGGTTTCAGCTGGGCGTTTCCCCGTCAACCTCCATAGTACTGACCGAAACACTGGAAAGCCTTACAGCAGAGATGGATGTTGAAGCTCTTCTGTCACAGGAATTTGATCACACCAGGAATGTAGATTACAGGCTTGTGGAGGGCCAGGAAATGATATCCTCCCTTGCGCTCAAATCGCAGAAAGCTTCGGTACTTCCCACACTTGCCGGCTTCTATAATTACGGCACAAACGGTATGGGTGACAAGCTAAACGATCTGTCATGGTTTCCGAATTCCATGGTAGGGCTGCAGGTATCACTCCCAATTTTTGCCAGTGGCCAGAGGTATGCGCGCATCAGCAAGGCAAGAATCAGTCTTGAGAAGGCAAAAACCACAAAGGATATGGTGGCTGAACAGCTTCTGATACAGGAAAAACAGCTGAGGTACAATCTTGTAAATGCCAATCTTCAGTACAAAAACCAGCTCGACAATGTTGAGGTGTCGAAAAGGATTTATACAAGCGTGGAGAATAAATACAAACAGGGAACTGCATCCAGTCTGGAGCTCACACAGGCCAACAGCCAGTATCTTCAGGCTGAAAACAATTATGTGACAGCGCTTATGAACCTTCTTCAGACCAGGGTTGCCCTGGAAAAACTTCTTAACAATCTTTAATTACCTGGAAATACAAAAACAAATACGATGAAATACTTAAAGACAATTCCGCTTGTTATGACGGCAGTTCTGATTTTTTCAGGCTGTTCTGCAAAGAAATCAGATAAGGCCCCGGGCAATGTATCCGGCGAGAGGGCAGTCATTCCGGTGAGGGTACTGGCTCTTGAAAGGACGAAAATAGCAAGAACAATTGATTATACGGCAACTATTATGCCTTACGAGGAAGTCAACATGGCACCCTCCACACCCGGGAGGATTGACAGGATATATGTTGAAACGGGTGACAGGGTGACAAAGGGGCAGGAACTCTTTCTTATGGACCGCACGCAGCTGTATCAGCAGAGGGTTCAGCTGAGCAGTGTTCAGAAGGACCTTTCGAGGCTTGATACGCTTTTGCGGACCGGCAGCGCCACACAGCAGCAGTATGATCAGATGAAGACACAATATGACGTGCTGAAGACAAATGTTGATTTTATGGAGGAAAACACCCTGCTCAGGGCTCCCTTCAATGGTGTCATAACAGGTAAGTATTTTGAGAACGGGGAAATGTATTCAGGAACTCCGACCACACAGTCGGGCAGGTCGGCAATTGTCACCATCATGCAGGTTAACCCCCTGAAGGTGAATGTGTCCGTTTCGGAACAGTACTATCCTCTGATTATTAATGGGATGAAAGCCTCAGTCACTGCCGATGTATATCCCGGTGAGGTATTTACCGGAAGGGTGTTCAGGAAGGCTCCCACTGTTAATCCGGTAACAAGATCATTCATTGCCGAAATAGAGCTTCCCAACAGAAATGACATGCTTAAACCCGGTATGTTTGTGAGGGTGTCGATGGATATGGGGGAAGTTGCAACTTTTGTTGTTCCTGCCGCTGCCGTATTGCTGCAGGAAGGAACCAACATACGCTACGTCTTCATCGAGGAGAATGGCATTGCCAGAAGGCTTGAGGTAGTACTGGGCAAGAGGTTTGACGACCAGCTGGAAATTATCTCGGATAATCTCAGCGAAGGGGATCATCTGGTAACGGATGGCCAGTCAAAGCTGATGAATAATGACAGGATTGAAGTTGTTATTTAGGACAGGATTGTTATGTAGGTCAGGACAGGGCATCCGATAAATAATTCCAATATGAGTATATACAGCAAATCAATAAGCAGACCGGTAACCACGATACTGGTGTTTGTGGCCCTTATCGTGATAGGTCTCTATTCACTTATACAGCTTCCCGTGGATCTCTATCCCGAAGTGGAGCTTCCCTTTGTGGGAGTCGTCACCAGCTATCAGGGAGCCAGTGCATCAGACATTGAAACCAATCTTACCAGGCCGCTTGAGGATGTACTCAATTCCGTCAGCAATCTGAAGGAAATAACTTCCTCCTCAAGTGACGGACTGTCGGTGATATTCATGAATTTCGAATACGGTACCAATCTCGATGAGGCATCCAATGACATCCGAAGCAATCTGAGCTTTGTCGAAAATTATCTCCCTGACGATGCAGAGAGGCCTGTAATCATGAAATTCAATTCCAGTATGATGCCCATTGTCTTTTTTGCCATCACTGCCGAGGAGAGTTACCGGGGACTTGAAAAGATACTGGATGAAAAGATCGTAAATCCGCTCAACAGGATTGAGGGAGTGGGTTCCGTGAACCTCAGGGGTGTACCGGGGCGAAAGGTTTACGTTGACGTTGATCCGCGGAAAATGGAAGCATATAACCTTACCATAGAGCAGATCGGAAACATACTGAGGGCGGAGAACCTGAACATGCCTGCAGGTTATATTGAGATGGGCCAGACTGACTATCCCCTCAGGATACAGGGTGAATTCCCCGAGAGTGATATTATCAGAAACATTGTGGTCAGCAGCTACGATGGGAGCAATATATATCTGAAGGATGTTGCCGAAGTCCGGGATACCATACGCGAGACAAGGATGGACACCAGGATCAACGGCCTGCCGGGAATGATTCTTTTCATTCAGAAACAGTCGGGAGCCAATACGGTGAAAATTACCAGGGAGGTGGAAAAGACTCTCGAAAGCCTTAAGAAGAACCTTCCTGCCGACGTAAAGATTGAAAAACTGTTTGACAGTGCGACATTCATCAAGGACTCGATCAACAATCTTGCCGAGACACTCCTTTATGCCGCCATTTTCGTGATCCTTGTCGTTCTCTTTTTCCTCGGAAGATGGAGGGCAACCCTTATAATAATAATAACGATCCCGATATCCCTGGTTGTGGCCTTCATTTATCTGTTTGTAACCGGCGAGTCGATAAACATCATATCGCTTACATCCCTGTCCATTGCGATCGGGATGGTGGTCGACGACGCGATTGTGGTGCTGGAGAATATAACAAGGCATGTTGAAAGGGGGAGCAGGCCCAGGGAGGCTGCAATTTATGCAACCAATGAGGTATGGCTTGCAGTTATTGTCACAACCCTTACCGTTGTTGCGGTATTCTTTCCGCTCACCTTCGTATCAGGGCTTACCGGCGTCTTGTTCAAACAGCTGGGCATGCTCGTGACGATCACTATCATCACATCGGTGGCTGCAGCCATCACCCTTACACCGACCATGAGTGCCCTTCTGCTCAAATGGTATCCGATAAGAAAGGAAGCGCCATGGTATACCTATGACGGCAGTATCAGAAAGGGGCTCGACAGGTTTGACCGCTTTTATGAGAAAACACTCAGATGGGCACTTTATCATAAAAGGGTTGTGATACTGATTGCATTCCTCGTCTTCGCGGGATCAATGTCCCTTTTCCTCCTTATTGATACCGAATTCTTTCCCGAGGCCGACCAGTCGTCACTCAGGGTGACAGTTGAACTGCAGACGGGGACAAGAGTGGATGAGACCCTCAAAACAACCGATAAGATTGATGAAATTATTGCCTCGACGATTCCCGAGGTCAGAATGCTGTCATCATCAACGGGAGTGGATGATGAGGCCGGATTTTCATCCCTTTTCGGAGCAGGCGGAACCCATGTGATAAGCTATACAATATCACTTGTGCCGGTTGAGGAGAGACTAAGGAAAGCCTCGGAGATTGCTGAGGCATTCAGGCTGGAACTTGCGAAGATTCCCGAGATAATTGATTTTAAGGTGGACCTTCAGGAAGGGATGGGAAGCTTTGGCGGAAACAAGATAGATGTTGAGGTTTACGGTTACAACATAGCCGCCACGAACCTTGTTGCCGAGGAACTGGCGGAGAGGATAAGGAATATGAGGGGCGCAAAGGATGTAACCATCAGCCGCGACAAGTCAAAGCCGGAACTCCAGATAATACTCGACCAGGAAAAAATGATTGCCAATGGCCTCAATACTGCTACTGTATCAGCCATGGTAAGAAACAGGGTGGGAGGAATGACGGCAACCCGCCTGAGACAGTCGGGAGAGGAATATGATGTGATTGTCCGTTTCAATGAAAAGTCGAGGAGTACGCTTACCGATATCGAAAACATTGGTATTACCAATCCTGCCGGCCAGATGATACGGCTTGGTGAGATATCGGAAATAAAGGAATACTGGTCACCTCCGAGCATTGAACGCAAAAGGAGGGAAAGGATAGTTACCGTCTCGTTCACCCCTTATAAGAGATCATTAACCGATTTGCAGAGGGAAATTAACAAGGCCATCGGCGAAATCAGCATTCCTTCCGATGTGATGGTCCAGATCTCCGGAGCCATTGAAGATCAGAAAGAATCGTTCAAGGATATCGGGTTTCTCATCGTGGTGAGCCTCATCCTGGTTTACCTGGTTATGGCATCGCAGTTTGAATCCCTGAAGATGCCGTTCATCATAATGTTCTCCATTCCGTTTGCATTTTCGGGTGTGGCAATAGCACTTTTCGTCACAGGCACAACCCTGAGCGTCATATCGGCTATCGGTGCGGTAATGCTTATAGGGATAGTGGTAAAGAACGCGGTTGTGCTGGTTGACTTTATCAACCTGATGAGAGACAGGGGAAATGAACTGTATGAAGCAATAGCCATATCCGGCAGGTCAAGGCTCAGGCCCGTTATCATGACCTCGGCGACCACCATCCTGGGCATGCTTCCTCTTTCCCTGAGCAGCGGTTCGGGATCAGAGCTCTGGAGCCCGATGGGTATTGCAGTTATTGGAGGACTGCTCTTTTCGACACTTGTGACCATGGTACTTGTACCTGTTGTTTATGCAGTATTTGCAAAGCGGGGTGAAAGGGACAAGAGGACGGCTTTATACTCCGATTTTGATTTCCTGAACGGAAACGATGATAGTAATGAATAGAAAATATTAGTCATGAAAGCTGTGATGATCATATATAACCAGGCCCATACCGAAAAGGTAGAGTTCCTGTTTGACAGAATGGGCATAAAGGGCTATACAATATGGGAGAATATTTTCGGAAGGGGCAGCAATACAGGCGTGCCCCATCTGGGAACCCATACCTGGCCGGAAATCAACAAGTGTGCCCTGACAGTTGTTGATGACGGTCTGGTGGATAATCTTCTTGAAAATGTAAAAAGGATTGATGCGGTCAACGAGGAAGTGGGCATCCGTGCATTCGTGTGGGATGTTCTTAAAACGGTGTGAGTATCATTGTTAACGGATTGCGTGTACGGTGTTCATCAATCCTTTACGCAACGAACAGAAAACCCAACCTCCTTATTGTAGTAGTTCCAGTTCACAGCGCCGGATTGGGAGGTCATGTTATGGTACCATGCGTTCGCCCCATTGAACTCCGTAGCACTCCTCCGGTCACCGTAGTAGCCAAGGTCATAGAATGAACCATTCTGGTTCAAATTCCCCGGCTGAATACCTACCCTGAAACAGCATTCAGCTTTTCATTGCGGAAACGGCTGACCGTGTTATGTATTATTTTAATAATTTATTACATACCGGGATATATATCTGATAATCTCAACCGGCAAATAATATTATGATAAAAATAATATGAGAAAATGTTCCTGTTTCTAAATAATCACTATATTTGAGGCATGATCCCGAATTCTAACCTGATAATTTTTTGCCTATGAAGATAAATTAAGCCGTATGATTCCCAGATTCTTATCTTTTTTAGTCTGGTAGTTCATATCTGTTCACAGATTCATATTTCCGGACTCTGACAAATAATTTTTCATTAAAACTTTTAGTATGAATGTCATTAACATTATTTTGCAAAAATGCTTTTGGATTAAATGCAAAAGAAAAAAATCCGGTATGATGAGATTGTTTTTTATTCTCATTGTACTCGTAAGCCTGAGTTTTTCCTGGGCGGATCTCTATGCTGCTGATTTTCAGCAGGTGCAAATTACCGGAACGGTTGTGGACGAAGACGGAGCTCCTCTCCCCGGGGTAAATGTCGTTGTCAAGGGCACAACAACAGGTACAACAACGGATATTGAAGGCAGGTATTCATTGACGCTGCCTGACCGGAATGCAGTTATTGTTGCTTCCTTTATCGGCTTTGTAACTCAGGAAATAGTACCGGGGAGCCGTAATGTTGTTGATATTACACTTAATTCCGAAGCTCTTTCACTTGAGGAAGTTGTTGTTGTGGGCTATGGAACACAGAAGAAAGTGAACGTAATCGGTTCAGTGACCAGTATCTCAACCGCAGAAATAACGGCTTCACCCACCAACACTGTTTCCCAGTCTCTCGGGGGCCGTATGCCGGGACTGGTCGTCAAGCAGATGACCGGAGAACCGGGGCGCGACAATGCCGACCTCCTGATCAGGGGGCAGAACACTCTGGGTAATAACTCCATACTCGTTGTTGTGGATGGTATCCCCGAACGTGATATGAATTCAATAGAACCCGGCGACATTGAAAGTCTTACTGTTCTTAAGGATGCCTCTGCCGGGATCTACGGATCGAGAGCTGCAAACGGAGTTATCCTGATCACTACAAAAAGAGGTACTGAGGGTGCGGCCCGCTTTGAATACGATTTTTACCATGGATGGGAACAGCCGACTGTTCTGCCGAAGATGACAGATGCAGCCACCTATGCCCAGATGATCAATGAGGTGAAAATGTACCGGAAAGAGGCCCCGACCTACACGGCAGAGGATATAGAAAAATATAAATCAGGAGAATATCCGTGGACTCATCCCAATACCGACTGGATGAAGGAGACCTTCAGGACCTGGACAAATACCGGTCATCATACATTCCGTGTGACGGGCGGGTCAAAGACTTTCAAATATTTTGCCTCATTCGGTGCCCAGTCTGATGCGGGAACTTATAAAAAGAGTGCGACAACTTATAAAAGATACAATTTCAAAACCAACCTTGATGCAGAGCTGAACAAGTATATCACCCTGAATTTTGATGTGAATGCTTCAGAGGAGGATAAGACCTTCCCGACGAGATCCACATCAAACATATTTGCAGGACTGATCAGGAATTTCCCGAATTCTCCAGCTCTCTGGCCAAACGGACTTTACGGACCGGATATTGAATATGGTGACCAGCCTCTGGCAATATCAACGTTTGACGGCGGATTTGACGATGACAAGCATTACAGGATCAATCCGATGCTTGTTGCAACCATCAGGATACCATGGGTGGAGGGACTTACACTCTCGGGCAACTACGCTTATGATATGTATTTCCGGGTGAGGAAATTCTTTGAGAAACCCATTACCCTGTATTTCTTCGATCAGGCCGGTTACCTGGCTGCAGGGAATACCGGCAAGGAAGACGGATCAGCTTTCCTGACAGGCATACCCAGGGCAAGATTTGCAGAACCCAGGCTGACAGACTATTACTATGACACAAGGAGAGTTACCAACAGTCTGAAACTCAATTATGACAGATCGTTCGGGGTTCATACAATCGGCGCATTTGTTGCAATGGAAAGCATGGATTACCTGTACAAGGGGATACAGGGATATCGTCGCTATTTCATTTCCGACCAGCTTCCATATCTGAATGCTGGCGGAACGGATGAAATGAACAACGCTTCAGCCGTATCGATAGATGCAAGGCTGAACTATTTCGGAAGATTTACCTATAACTATTCCGAAAAATATCTCTTTGAATTCACCCTGCGGCATGACGGTTCACTCAGGTTTTCAAAGGATGTGGGCCGCTGGGGCACGTTCCCGAGTGTGCTTCTGGGATGGAGAATCTCGAGTGAGGATTTCTGGAGAAATAATGTGGGATTCATAAACTATCTGAAACTTAAGGCTTCCTGGGGCCAGATGGGTAATGATGCAGTAAACGCATTCCAGTATCTTACTCTTTACGGATTCAGTACTGGTTTAATTACCAAGCCTTCCAAAGCATATTCTTCAAGCCTGGTTCAGTCAAGCGTGCCTAATCCGAATATTACCTGGGAAGTGGCAAATATTTACAATGCAGGATTTGAATCACAATTCTTTGGCGGAAAAGTCAGGTGGGATGTTGACCTGTTTTATCAGAGGCGTTCAAATATACTCTGGAAAAAAGATGCATCAGTCCCGGATTTCACGGGGATCACCCTCCCGGATGAAAACTTTGGTGTTGTTGACAGCAAGGGATTTGAATCGGTTCTCGGCTATTCCGAAAGGACGGGAAATTTCGGCTATTCAATAAACGGCAACTTTGCATTTGCCAGGAATAAAATCGTGGAATATGACGAACCGGCAAGGGCAGTCGACTGGCAAAGGTTCACCGGCCATCCCATAGGGGCTGTTCTTCAGTATAAAGCCATCGGAGTTTTTAAGGATGCTGATGACATGCCCGGCTATCCGCGCGTAGCGGATCCTTATGCTGCCAATTCCGGAGGCGGGGGAGGAATTATAATAGAGGATTACAATAAAGACGGAAAAATAAATGCTGATGACCGCATTATTTTTGACTTTACCCAAATTCCCGAGATTACATATGGCATCAGTTTAGGACTGAACTATAAAAATTTCGCTCTCACCACTCTTTTCCAGGGTGTCGGAAATACCTGGTACAGGGCTGATTTTCCCATAATGGGAACCTGGGGCAACTACTGGCAGTATTATGCCGAAGACAGATGGACCCCGGATAATAAAACGGCATCCAAGCCCCGGACTTTTGAAAGGGAGGAAGATTACTGGAGATCTGCCTATCCTACCAGCTTCGATTATTATAATCATGCCTTCTGCAGATGGAAAAACCTTGAAATTTCCTATACCTTACCCCATAAATTAATTCAGAGTGTGTATCTGAAGGACATGAAAGTTTATGTGTCGGGGCAGAATATTGCATTGCTTTATAATGCATTTGCCTATAAACACGATCCTGAAATATCGAACGTCACGAGCTATCCTCTCCACAGGGTATTTGCACTGGGCATAAAAGTCGCGTTCTGATATAAACATTTAAAACTATTATATCATGAAAAAAATAATTAATATATTTCAATCACTGATACTGGTGCTTTTACTCCCGGCTTGTCAATCCTCACTTCTTGACAAAACCCCACTCGATTCATATTCTGATGCAACCCTGTGGTCAGATGCGAACCTTGCCAGCGCCTATCTCAACTATTGCTATTATGCTCTGAACCAGCCATTCCAAGGAGTTATGCTAGGATCAGCATGTGATGAAATGCCTGTCGGAAGAGGAAGCAGTTCCCAGGCATACAACCTTGGAACCCAGACCCCGGATGTCGGAACCAATCTCTTTTCATGGCTGAACTGGAATACCGACAACTGGCGCAATATCCAAAGAATCAATTTGTTCCTTGATAATATAGATCAGATAAAGGATAATTATCCTGCTTCGGAGCAGGCGGCTGTCAAAGCCACTACGGACATACTGAAAGGGGAGGCATTGTTTCTGAGAGCATTTGTTTACCATAATTTCTGCCGTTTTTATGGTGGTGTTCCCCTGATGAGCACGGCCAACAAGCTTGATGATGATTTCGGTCAGCTTAAGAGAGCCAGCTTTGAGGAGACAGTTAATTTCATTGTAAAGGATTGTGATGATGCTGCCGCATTGCTCCCCCTGAAAGCTGATCAGGAAATGGGCAAGCCAACGAAAGAAGCAGCCCTGACACTGAAATCGAGGATACTGCTGTTTGCGGCCAGTGATCTGACTGCCGACGGCAATGCTGCAAATGAGCTGGTTGGCTATAAGTCCGGAACAAACAGACAGGCTTTATGGACAAAGGCAAAAAATGCCGCGAAAGACGTCATGGACCTGGGAACTGCCCGGCTTGCTGATTTCGGGGCACCCGACCAGGCCGCCGTGGCAAAGAATTACTATGAACTGTTCAGATCCTATACCCTGGCCAATGATGAGATTATATGGGGGAAAATGTATATTCTCAACCTTGGGCGGACTCACCGCATAAACCAGACAAACGGTCCCAACGGGGTAAATAATTTCGGCAGAAACGGTCCTTTGCAGCAGATGGTGGACTCTTATGAAATGAGCGACGGATCAAAATTCTTTGATCATTTCGAAATAAATTCCGACAAACTGTATAAGAATAAATCGGCTGTTTTCAAACACGAAAACCCCTACTATAACCGCGAACCAAGGTTCTATGCCACTTTTTTGTATGACAGTGCCTTATGGCAGCAGCGCCCTGTCAATCTTCAGCCGCGTGATCCGCTGGGCATCTATGAAAGGCGCACTCACAGGACGATGAAGGCAGATGGTTCCTATGAGGATATCTTCGGCCTGGATACCAGGAAAGGCCCCCTGTCGCCCGGCAACGGCTGCTACGGAGGATACCTTACCAAGAAATTCATGGACCATACCAGCGACGGTGATGTCCAGAACAACCAGAATGTATGGATTTATATGCGTTATGCCGAGGTCCTTTTCAATTATGCAGAAGCATGTCTTGAACTGGGAGAGACAGTAGAAGCTGCAAAATATATAAATATGATACGGAACAGGGCCGGTCTTCCGGATTTTACGGGTGATATAAAAGAGGCACTGCGTCATGAGAGGAAGGTTGAACTTTATGGTGAGGAGAGCAGGTTCTATGACATAAGAAGATGGAAGATCATGATAGATGTTATGACTCCTCCTCTGGGCGGCATTGACATTCTTGAAGTTAAAAATACTGACGGGTCCATTGTCACTACCTGGAAATGGATTGAGGCACATGCCAAAAACGTGATGAGTGAAAAACAGTACTGGTTCCCGATACCGCGTACTGAAATCAAGAAAGCTCCGCAAATCGAGCAGAATCCGTTGTATGATTGATTGAAAACAATATGAAAAAAGAGGCTGCCTTCCGAAAGACAGCCTCTTTTTCATTTATGTATCCGGACCGGCTATTCCTCTTCCTCTTCCCCGGCATATGCCTTGATGACAGCCTCCTGTACGTCTCCCGGAACCTGTGCATACTCCGAAAATTTCATTGTATATATTGCACGGCCCCCGGTTATTGAACTGAGTGCAGTCGAATACTTGTTCATTTCCGCCAGCGGGACTCTTGCCTTTATTACCTCAAACCTGTCCCGGCTGCTCATTCCAAGCACCATGCCGCGGCGGCCCTGGAGATCACTGATAACATCGCCCATCCTGTCGGATGGAACCATTATCTCAACATCATATATTGGTTCAAGTATTTTCGGACCGGCATTCTTGAATGCAATGTTGAATGCGTTGCGGCCGGCAAGCCTGAAAGATATTTCATTGGAATCAACAGGATGCATCTTCCCGTCGTAAACATACACCCTTATATCCCGTGCGTAGGAACCGGTGAGGGGCCCTTCCTCCATTTTCTCCATAATGCCTTTCAGTATGGCAGGCATGAAGCGGGCGTCAATTGTTCCTCCAACTATGCAGTTGACATAAACAAGCTTCCCTCCCCATTCAAGATCAATCTCCTCCTTGCTCCGTACGGAAAGCTTGATTTCCTTCCCGCCGAATTTCTGCAGCGAAAGCTCAGGGATACCTTCAACATAAGGTTCAATTATCATATGAACCTCACCGAACTGACCGGCGCCTCCCGACTGCTTCTTATGCCTGTAATCGGCCTGTGCAGCCCTTGTTATGGTTTCACGGTAGGGTATACGCGGGGTATTGAAGCTGGCAGGTATCCTGTAGATGTTGTCAAGATGCCATTTCATGATATTCAGGTGGTATTCACCCTGGCCATGAACCAGTATCTGCTTGAGTTCCTTCGAATATTCAACAAGAATGGTTGGATCTTCCAGATGTATCTTGCTGAGGGCTTCCCCGAGCTTTTCATCATCACTCTCGCTCAGAGCCTTAATTGCCGTTCTGTATTTAGGTTCGGGAAATATTATTCCTTCGTAGGTCCAGTCGTTGCCCGGCACATTCAGGGTATGGCCCATCCTGGTATTTTTCAGTTTTACAAGGGCCCCTATGTCTCCTGTATTAATAACAGGAACCTTGGTCCTGTTCTTCCCCGCGCAGACATAGAGCTGAGCCAGCCTTTCCCTTGTTCCGTTGCTGGTGTTTATGACGTCGAGATTCTCGCTGACTTTTCCGGAAAAGACCCTGAAGTAATTTATTTCCCCGATATGTTCCTCAATGGAGGATTTGAAAATATAGAGGGAAGCGGGGCCGTTCGGATCCGCCTGCACCGTCTCTCCCCTGCTGTTTTTCTGTCCGGGCATGTCGGTGATGGAGGGGGCTTCATTTACAATGAAATCCATCAGGGAGTCTATTCCGGTATTGTTTTTCGCCGATATACAGAAAACCGGGAACAGGCTTCTCGAAACGATTCCCTTAGCAATGCCTTTTCTTATTTCCTCTTCAGTGAGGGTATCGTTGGCGAAGAACTGTTCCATCAGTCCCTCATCACTTTCCGCCGCTCTTTCAACCAGTGCATAGTGAAGCTCGGCAGCCCTGCCGGCCTCGCTCCCGGGAATGTCAAGGATCTCGGCCTTGCCGCCGTCCTTTCCGTAACGGAGCATTTTCATCCTGACAACATCGATCACCGTGTTGAAACCTGTTCCTTCATTCAAAGGGTATTGTACAAGCATGACATCAGTACTCAGTCTTTCCTTCATCATTTCGATGGATTTTTCGAAGTTGGCCTTTTCATGATCCAGACCGTTGATCACCATTATCATTGGTTTCTGAACCGCGGCGGCATGCCGGAAATGAATCTCGGTACCTACTTCAACCCCGTTCTGAACATTTATTACCATTACTGCCAGGTCGGCTGCAAAAAGTGAGGAAACGACACCACCGCTGAAATCGTCAAGCCCGGGAGTGTCAATTATATTTATTTTCTTATTGAGATATTCCGTGAAAAGCACTGTTGAAAAGATCGAATTTCCGTTTTCCTGTTCTATCGGCCGGTAGTCAGATACAGTGTTTCTCCCCTCAATTGTCCCTCTTCTTTCAATTGAACCACTGTTAAAAAGCATTGTTTCTGCCAGGATAGTTTTACCTGATCCGGAGTTGCCCAGAAGCACAATGTTTTTTATCTGGTCAGTCTGGTATGTCTTCATGATTATAATAAATTGTTTAGTAGGTAATTAATTAAACATTCCCTGTTTTGGGCTGACAAAATTAACAATTTTTTAAAAACTGCCTGTCAGGTAAGGCATAATTACAAAAATTTTATTTTCTTTGCACCAGTTTTTTGAAATGCAGGAGTACCGGTATTTCCCTCAACAGTAAGTTTACAAAAGAGATTTCTCCGGGAAAGATCGGGAAGTAACCTGTTTAAGGCTTACAGACAAGTTTATACAGACAGAAGCGGAATAAAGGTTCAGATGTGCCTGAAGGATCATCTGCAGGGGGGAATGCTGAGGTGATCCATGCTGTGGCGGAAAAATTCAGACCGGGTCTGTTGTTTTATTAATAAATTGAATACCTTTGCGGACCAATTTTTTAAGTGAAAAATTAATATAAAACAAAAGAGAATATGCCGACTATTCAACAGCTAGTAAGAAAAGGCAGGATAAAGCTGAAGGAGAAAAGTAAAGCTCCTGCCCTGGATTCATGTCCTCAGAAGAGGGGTGTATGTGTGCGTGTTTACACCACCACTCCCAAGAAACCAAATTCAGCGATGAGGAAAGTTGCCAGGGTCAGGCTTACCAATCAGAAGGAAGTGAACGCCTATATACCGGGTGAAGGGCACAATCTTCAGGAGCACTCCATCGTGCTGATAAGGGGAGGCAGGGTGAAGGATCTTCCCGGTGTCAGATATCATCTGATAAGAGGAGCCCTTGATACTTCAGGAGTTGACGGCCGTACTCAGAGAAGGTCAAAATATGGCACCAAAAGGCCAAAGAAGTAACATAAACAGAATATAGTAATGAGAAAAGTTAAACCAAAGAAGAGAATTCTGTTACCGGATCCGAGGTTCAATGATCCGTTTGTAACTAGGTTTGTAAATAATCTTATGTTCAATGGCAAGAAAAACACTGCATATAAGATTTTTTACGACTCACTCGACATCATTGGTGACAAATTGAAGGAAGAAGGAAAAACGCCTCTTGAAATTTTCAAGCAGGCTCTGGAAAATGTTACACCACAGGTTGAAGTCAAGGCACGCCGTGTCGGAGGTGCCACTTTCCAGGTCCCGATGGAAATCCGTCCCGACCGCAAGGTGAGCATAAGCATGAAGAATATGATCCTTTTTGCACGAAAAAGGACAGGCCGTTCCATGGCAGAAAGACTTGCAGCCGAGCTCATGGCAGCTTACAAACTAGAGGGCGGGGCATACAAGAAAAAGGAAGACACTCACAGAATGGCTGAAGCAAACAAGGCTTTTGCCCATTTCAGGTTTTAATATAAAAGCCGGGCGGACAGATTGATGAACAAAAATCTGAAATATACCAGAAACATCGGGATCATGGCTCACATAGATGCCGGTAAGACCACCACTACGGAACGCATTCTGTATTATACCGGTCGTACCCATCGCATGGGAGAAGTCCATGACGGAAATGCCCAGATGGACTGGATGGTTCAGGAACAGGAAAGGGGAATAACAATTACTTCTGCCGCCACAACCACATACTGGAAATACAATAATGAAGACTACAGGATCAATATAATCGACACGCCGGGGCATGTTGACTTTACGGTTGAAGTGGAAAGATCGCTGAGGGTTCTCGACGGTGCCGTTGCAGTATTCTGTGCAGTGGGGGGCGTTGAGCCACAGTCTGAGACAGTATGGCGCCAGGCAGATAAATACCATGTGCCGAGACTGGCATTTGTCAATAAGATGGATCGTACCGGAGCAGACTTTTTCAGCGTCGTAAGTCAGATCAGGGAGAAACTGAATGCACATCCCGTTCCCATACAGATTCCTGTTGGATCGGAAGAGAACTTCAGGGGACTTGTTGACCTGATCCGGATGGAGGCAAGGATGTACAGTGATGATGCGTCACCCGAATCCGGTTTCAGAACCGAAAGCATACCTGCCGGTCTGCTGGAAGAGGCTGAGGAATGGAGGGGAAGGATGGTTGAGGCCCTGGCAGAAACGGATGAAACATTTCTGGAAAGATATGTTGACGATCCCGGGTCAATAACAACAGGGGAAATTCTTGCGGCTCTCAGGAAATCGGTGATTGACGGGAGCACAGTCCCGGTTCTTTGCGGAGCTTCCTTCCGGAACAAGGGTATTCAGAGTCTTCTCGACGCAATAGCCGCGTTTCTTCCGTCGCCTGTTGATATAGGTGCTGTAAGGGGAACAGATCCGAGAAACAATGATGAGATAACCCGCGATCCTGATGAAAATGCACCCTTTTCAGCTCTTGCCTTCAAAATCGCAAATGATCCCTTTGCCGGACGGCTGGTATTTCTGAGGGTATATTCCGGAGTGCTGAGGGCAGGAGATACTGTTCTCAACGTACGTACGGGGAAGCGTGAAAGGATAAACCGCCTTTTCAGGATGCATGCCAACAAGCAGGATCAGGCCGATGCAATATCAGCCGGTGATATCTGTGCCGCGGTGGGCTTCAAGGATCTCAGGACGGGTGACACGCTTTGTGCCATTCACAAGCCCATTCTTCTTGAATCAATGGATTTTCCCGAACCGGTTCTCGGAATAGCCGTTGAACCCAGAACCCAGGCGGATGTTGACAGGCTTTCATTGGCTCTCGCTAAACTGGCGGAAGAGGATCCGACTTTCAAGGTAAAAACCGATGAGGACAGCGGTCAGACAATAATCAGCGGAATGGGGGAGCTTCATCTGGAGGTTCTCATAAACCGGCTGAAGAGGGAGTTCAATGTTGAATGCAACCAGGGTCAGCCCCAGGTGGCCTATAAGGAGGCCATCACCACTTCGGCGGAATTCCGGGAAATATTCAAGAGACAGACAGGAGGCAAGGGCAAATATGCGGATATTACCGTTGAGATGATGCCCGCGGATAATGGAATAAGAGGGCTTCAGTTCCTGAATGAGGTCAGGGGCGGGAATATACCGAAGGAATACATCCCTTCCGTTGAAAAAGGATTCCGTGAGGCGATGTCTAACGGACCACTGGCCGGCTTCCCTCTGGAAAGCCTTAAAATAATACTGAAGGACGGATCTTTTCATCCGGTTGATTCCGATGACCTGTCTTTCGAAATAGCGGCAAAACAGGCATTCAGAAAATATTCAGGCAAATGCCATCCGGTGCTTCTGGAACCGGTAATGTCAACGGAAGTGGTTACTCCCGAGGAATATGTCGGTGATGTCATAAGCGACTTCAACAAGCGGAGGGGCAGGGTGGAAGGAATGGAATCAAAGGCAGGATCAAGGGTTGTAAGGGCAAAGGTGCCGCTTGCCGAAAAATTCGGCTATGTCACCGTTCTCCGGACCCTCACCTCCGGGAGGGCGACTTCAACAATGGAGTTTTCACACTATGAGGAAGTGCCTGCAGAAATAGCAAACAGAATTGTGGAAAATATTAAAGGAAAAATTCTTTAAAGATGAGTCAGAAAATTCGTATCAAACTGAAATCCTACGATCATAACCTGGTCGATAAATCAGCAGAAAAGATCGTAAAAACCGTAAAGTCAACCGGTGCTGTGGTGAGCGGACCAATCCCGCTGCCCACGCACAAGAAGATATACACGGTCCTGCGGTCACCCTTTGTTAACAAAAAGGCCAGGGAGCAGTTCCAGCTTTCTTCATACAAAAGGCTGCTGGATATTTACAGCTCCACTCCCAAGACCATTGATGCTCTTATGAAACTTGAGCTGCCGAGTGGTGTTGAAGTAGAAATAAAAGTATGAAAGCAGTAAAGATTTATAGAAATGCAGGGATTAATTGGTAAGAAAATCGGAATGACCTCCCTTTTCGATGAGGAGGGAAAAAATGTCGCATGCACTGTCCTGCAGGCCGGGCCTTGTGTTGTTACACAGGTAAAGACAAGGGAAAAGGACGGATATTCTGCCATCCAGCTCGGTTTTGAAGACAAGAAGGAAAAACATGCAACGAAAGCAGAAATCGGACATTTTAAAAAGGCCAGTACCACACCCAAGAGGAAGGTTGCAGAATTCACGGGTTTTGAAACAGACGGGATAAAGGAAGGAGAAGTCCTTACGGCAGAAATATTCCGCTCCGACATGTGGGTTGATGTACGTGGCTGGTCCAAGGGAAAAGGATTCCAGGGTGTTATGAAGCGCCATGGCTTCAGTGGTGTGGGAGACACATCGCATGGTCAGCATAACAGGCAAAGATCACCGGGTTCGCTCGGAGGTTCTTCCACACCGTCAAGAGTGTTCCGGGGAATGAAAATGGCAGGACAGACAGGCAGCAGAAAAGTGATGTCGGAAAGCCTTAGGATAATGAAACTGATGGAAGAAGAAAATATTATGATAGTAAAAGGATCTGTTCCAGGTCCGAATGGTGCTTATGTAATAATTTTGAAATAATGGAATTAGCTGTTCTTAATATTCAGGGTAAGGAAACGGGAAGAAAAGTCTTGCTGAATGATTCAGTTTTCGGCATAGAACCAAATGATCATGCAATTTATCTGGATACCAGGCAGTTCCTCGCAAACCAGCGTCAGGGCACCCATAAAGCCAAAGAACGCGGGGAGATTGCAGGAAGCAGCAGAAAGATAAAAAGGCAGAAGGGAACAGGAACGGCCCGTGCTGGCAGTATCAAAAACCCGCTCTTCAGGGGAGGCGGACGTGTATTCGGACCGAAACCGAGAGATTACGGATTCAAGCTGAATAAAAAGGTAAAGGACCTTGCAAGAAAATCAGCTCTGTCCTACAAGGCTTTATCAAACAATATCATTGTTCTGGAAGATTTTACAATCGAAGCCCCAAAGACAAAGGAATTCATCAAAATAGGTGACAGCCTGAATCTGAGCAACAAAAATTCACTGTTTGTTTTACCGGAACAAAATAAAAATATATATTTGTCATCCCGAAATGTGCAAGGGGTTGAGGTTATAACAGCCAGAGAAATAAACACATACAAAATAATGAAGGCTTCAACCCTGGTACTTGTGGAGAGTGCGGTTGACGTTTTGCAGTCAGCTTTGTAAAAACCAGTAAAATTTAAGAGATGAATATTTTACTAAAACCGATAGTAACGGAAAAGATGACAGAACAGGGTGATAAGTTCAATCGCTATGGCTTCATCGTTGCAAAGAATGCAAACAAGATACAGATAAAGAAAGCTGTTGAGGAACTTTACGGTGTTACGGTTGAAGATGTCAATACCATAAACTACGGAGGCAAGAAAAAAACAAGGAATACCAGGTCGGGCCTTCTGGTTGGCAGGACGGCAGCAACAAAAAAGGCGATCATTACCCTTGCCGAAGGCAGCAAAATAGATTTCTACAGCAATATATAAAAATAAAATGGCAGTCAGGAAGATAAAACCTGTAACACCAGGTCAGAGAAACAAGATTATCAGTGCTTTTAATACTATTACCAGCACGAAGCCGGAGAAATCCCTTATTCGTCCGCTTAAAAGAACAGGCGGAAGGAATGTCAGCGGAAAGATGACAATGAGATACATGGGAGGCGGACACAAGAGGATGTACAGGCTGATAGACTTTCACAGGAACAAGGATGGCATTCATGCCACAGTCAGGTCAATTGAATATGATCCCAACAGATCGGCGAGAATAGCTCTTGTTGTGTATGAGGACGGGGAGAAGCGTTATATCCTGGCTCCGGCAGGCCTCAAGACCGGCGACAGGATCATTTCCGGCAGGGAAGCTACTCCGGAGCCCGGCAATACAATGTTTCTCAGTGATATACCTCTGGGAACCATAATTCATAACATTGAACTCAAGCCCGGAAGGGGAGCTGCCCTGGCAAGAAGCGCGGGAACCTTTGCACAGGTATCCGCCCGTGAAGGCAAGTATGCAACAGTTAAGCTTCCCTCGGGAGAAACCAGGCTTGTACTTACAACCTGCAGGGCAACAATAGGTGCAGTATCAAATCCCGACCACATTCTTGAAAGGTCAGGCAAGGCCGGCCGTTCCCGCTGGAAAGGAATCCGTCCGAGAACAAGGGGAGTTGCAATGAATCCTGTGGACCATCCCATGGGGGGCGGTGAAGGGAAAGCATCCGGAGGACATCCCAGATCACGCAAGGGACTGTGGGCGAAGGGATACAAAACGAGGAACCCCAGAAAATATTCCTCAAAGTATATTTTGGAAAGAAAGAAGAAATAATATATATGTACTATGAGCAGATCGATTAAAAAAGGTCCTTTCATTGATTTTAAACTTGACAAGCGTGTCCTGGAAATGAATGAAACCGGGAAAAAATCAGTGATTAAGACCTGGTCAAGAAGATCAGTGATATCCCCTGACTTCGTCGGACATACCATAGCGGTTCATAACGGGAACAAGTTCATACCCGTGTATATTACTGAAAACATGGTGGGACATAAGCTGGGGGAATTTGCCCCAACACGGACTTTCAGGTCTCATGCGGGCAAGAAATAAACACATTAGTAAACATTGAAAACATAATAAGATGGGTGCAAGAAAAAGGATTTCAGCTGAAAGGAGAAAAGAGGCCTCTCTGGCAAGAAGCCAGGCTGTGCTGAAAAACTGTCCCACTTCACCAAGGAAGATGAGGCTGGCTACTGATCTCATCAGGGGCATGGAAGTGAATAAGGCACTTGACACATTGAAGTACAGCTCAAAGGAATCTTCACGCAGGCTGGAAAAGCTGCTTCTTTCAGCCATTGCCAACTGGCAGGCCAAAAATGAGGGAGTGAGGATAGAAGAAAGCAATCTGTATGTTAAAACCATTCATGTTGACGGCGGACGTACACTGAAAAGATTGCGGCCGGCTCCCCAGGGAAGGGCTCACAGAATAAGAAAAAGATCAAATCATGTAACCCTTGTGCTTGATACTTTTGACAAGGAAACTGAAAAAACTGAATAATAGAATATGGGACAGAAAGTAAATCCGACCAGTAACAGGTTAGGCATAATAAAAGGCTGGGATTCCAACTGGTATGGCGGAAATGATTTTTCCGGGAAGCTGATTGAAGATGCCAAAATAAGGGAATACCTCAATGCCAGGCTTGCCAAGGCAAGTATCTCGAAAATAATCATTGAAAGGACTCTTAAGCTTATAACTGTTACTGTAAATACTGCCAGGCCCGGAATAATAATCGGCAAAGGCGGCCAGGAGGTTGACAAACTGAGAGAAGAGCTCAGAAATATTACCAAAAAGGAGGTGCAGATCAATATTTTTGAGATCAAGCGTCCCGAACTGGATGCAAATATTGTAGGCAACAATATAGCAAGGCAGATTGAGGGAAAAATATCCTACAGGCGTGCAATCAAAATGGCCATAGCATCCACCATGCGCATGGGAGCCGAAGGGATCAAGGTGGTCATTTCAGGAAGGCTCGGCGGTGCAGAAATGGCCCGTACCGAAACCTACAAGGAAGGCCGGATACCCCTTCATACATTCCGTGCAGATATTGACTATGCCCTGGCTGAAGCCCACACAAAAGTGGGACTTATCGGTATAAAGGTCTGGATATGCAACGGCGAGATCTACGGCAAAAGGGATCTCAGCCCGAATATCGGCGCAAGGAGCGGCAAAGCCAAGAGTCTGAGGAGAAAGGCAAAAAAATAGGAAATCATAGTTGAACAATTTTTAATCATATAATCCATGTTACAGCCAAAAAGGTCAAAATACAGGAGAGCACAGAAGGGGAGAATGAAAGGCAATGCCCAGAGAGGTGCGCAGCTTGCTTTCGGCTCATTCGGCATCAAGGCCCTTGAGGAGGCCTGGATAACGGGAAGACAACTGGAGGCAGCACGTCAGGCTGTTACACGTTACATGAAACGTGAGGGGCAGCTCTGGATACGGGTTTTTCCCGATAAACCCATAACCAAGAAGCCGGCGGAAGTCAGAATGGGCAAGGGCAAGGGTTCTCCGGAAGGATTCGTGGTTCCCGTAACACCGGGAAGAATTCTGATTGAAGCTGACGGGGTCCCGATTGAAGTGGCAAGGGAGGCGTTGCGCCTGGGAGCCCAGAAATTTCCGATCCCGACCCGCTTTGTTGTCAGACATGATTATGAAGAATAAACAAGAATACCAGAGATGAAAACATCAGAGATAAGGGAACTCAGCACATCTGATCTTATAGAGCGCATTGACACGGAAAAAACCATGCTTGTGCGGATGAAACTCAACCATGCCATCACGCCTCTCGACAATCCTCAGAAGATCAGGCAGGCCAGGCAGACAATTGCCCGTCTGATGACGGAACTTCGGTCAAGGGAATTAAAGGAAAAATCAAAATAGCCGGATAAGAGCAATGGAAAGGAATTTAAGAAAAGAACGTATCGGAGTGGTTGTGAGCAACAAAATGGAAAAATCCATTGTGGTTGCCATTAAAAGGAAAGTAAAACATCCGATGTACGGGAAGTTTATCAACAAAACAACCAAACTGATGGCGCATGATGAGGAAAATGCATGCAATATCGGTGATACGGTACGCATTTCAGAGACCAGGCCTCTGAGCAGAAAAAAGACCTGGAGACTGGTAGAAATAATTGAAAGGGCGAAGTAATCATGATACAGCAGGAATCAAGACTGACAGTAGCCGATAACTCGGGGGCCAAGGAGGTGCTTTGCATAAGGGTGCTTGGCGGAAGCAGAAAAAGATATGCCACTGTGGGCGACAAGATAGTGGTAACTGTTAAATCCGCGCTTGCGTCGGGTGAGGCTAAAAAAGGAACAGTAAGCAGGGCAGTCGTTGTCAGGACCAAAAAGGAAATACGCCGCCCGGACGGATCATATATACGATTTGACGACAATGCAGTGGTTCTTCTTACAAACCAGGATGAGGTGAGAGGTACCCGTATTTTCGGACCTGTTGCACGCGAGCTGCGTGATAAGTACATGAAAATAGTATCACTGGCGCCTGAAGTATTGTAGGACCTGTAAACAAACAGCAATGCATAAGAAATTACATGTAAGAAAAGGTGATGTGGTTATGGTGATAACCGGTGAGTCGAAAGGTCAGAAGGGCCGCGTCCTAGGAGTCGACAGAAAAAAGGACAGGGCTATCGTGGAAGGCCTGAACCTGATATCAAAGCATACCAAGCCGCATTCAAAAGCTCCCCAGGGAGGCATTATCAGGAAGGAAGCCCCGATACATATTTCAAATCTGATGCTTATTGATCCCGCATCGGGAAAACCAACCCGTACAGGAAAGAGACTGAACAAGAAAGATAAATTGGTACGTTATTCAAAAAAATCAGGAGAGGAGATTAAATAATGTATATACCAGCTTTAAAAACGAAATATAACAAGGAGATCGTTCCGGCACTTGTGAAGGAATTCGGTTACAAAACCGTGATGCAGGTTCCGAAACTCCGGAAAATCGTTATTAACCAGGGTATCGGCCAGGCCATTGCAGACAAGAAACTGCTGGAATCAGGAGTAAAGGAACTGACAGACATAGCCGGTCAGAAAGCAGTCCTGACATACTCCACAAAGGACGTTTCAAACTTCAAACTGAGGAAGAACATGCCTATCGGGGTAATGGTTACCCTCAGAAGCGAACGGATGTACGAATTCCTCGAACGCCTTATCTCGGTTGCCCTGCCGCGTATACGTGACTTCAAGGGAATTAATGCCAGACTTGACGGAAGGGGGAACTATACCCTGGGAATTACGGAACAAATCATCTTCCCCGAGATTGATCTGGATAAGGTGAGCAAGATAATGGGTTTGCAGGTCACTTTCGTGACCTCGGCCAACACAGATGAAGAGGCACTGGCCCTTCTCAGGAATTTCGGATTACCGTTTAAAACTTCAAAAAACTGATTATATGGCTAAGGAATCAATGGTTGCCCGTGAGGTAAAGCGTGAAAGAATGGCCCGGAAATATGCTGAAAAGAGAAAAAGACTCAAGGCTGAAGGCAATTATGTGGCACTGAGTCGTCTGCCCAGAAACTCAAATCCCAACAGGCAGCGCAACCGCTGTAAAATCACAGGCCGTACCAGGGGATATATGAGGCAGTTCGGAATCAGCAGGATAACTTTCAGGGAAATGGCTTCCAAGGGTTTGATACCGGGTGTAAAGAAAGCAAGCTGGTAATATAAATTGAATAAAAACTTTACAAAATAACAGAAGATGACTGATCCGATTGCAGATTTATTGACCAGAATCAGAAATGCCATCCAGGCTGGTCACAAGGTTGTCGAAGCACCGGCATCCAATCTGAAGAAAGAGATAGCGAGGATACTCTATGAAAAGGGATATATTCTGAGTTACAGGGTGGTGGACGGGGTGAATACCCAGGGAAGCCTTAAGATAGCCCTTAAATATAATCCGAAAAGCAAACAGCCTGCAATTAAGAGCCTGCAGAGAGTCAGCCGTCCCGGTCTGAGGCATTATGCTGCTGCCGATAAGATGCCGCGTGTGCTCAACGGGCTTGGAATTGCAATTATCTCGACTTCAAGGGGACTGATGACCGACAAGGAAGCAAGGAAAGAGAATATTGGCGGTGAGGTATTATGTTATGTATATTAATCAGGAGGGAAGCTTATGTCAAGAATAGGAAAAATGCCCGTTAGCCTGCCGGCAGGAGTCAGTGTGGAAATCAGCGGCAATAATGTGATTACTGTTAAGGGGCCGCTGGGTCAGCTGAGCAAGCCCGTTGACAGCGATATTGAAATTGAGGTTTCTGACAATGAGATACAGGTAAAGAGGCCGTCCGAGTCGAAGCATCACAAATCGCTTCATGGCCTTTACAGGGCACTTATTGCCAATATGGTAACAGGTGTTTCTGAGGGATTCAAAAAGGAACTTGAACTGGTGGGTGTCGGCTACCGTGCCGAAGCCAGAGGCCAGGATCTTGAACTGAGCCTTGGTTATTCCCATGATATTATTTTCAGGCTGCCCGATGAGGTAAAGGTGGAAACGAAAACTGAAAGAAGGAGCAATCCCATTATAACACTCACATCCGCCGACAAGCAGCTTATCGGTCATGTTGCTGCAAAAATCAGATCACTTCGCCCGCCCGAGCCCTTCAAAGGAAAGGGAATAAAGTTCGTAGGCGAGGAACTGAGGAGGAAAGCCGGAAAATCCGCCAGTGTTTAATATGTTGATAATCAGGAAAAGTTAATAAGATGGCTTTAAGTAAGTTGGACAGAAGAAAAAGGATCAGGATGAGGATCCGGAAAAAGATAAACGGTACTGCAGAGATGCCTAGAGTGGCGGTATTTCGCAGTAACAAGCAGATATATTGTCAGTTGATTGATGATCAGAATCATGTTACCCTTCTTTCTGCCTCCTCGAAGGAGAAAGAGATTGCTTCGGAAACAGGAATAAAAAAGACAGAGCAGGCAAAACTGGTCGGAAAGCTTCTGGCAGAAAAATGCAGGGACAAGGGCATTGAACAAGTTGTATTCGACAGAAGCGGGTATAAATATCACGGAAGGGTCAAATCGCTTGCAGATGCAGCCCGGGAAGGCGGACTAAAATTCTAAGTTATTATTATGGCAGACAGTATAAGAAAAGTAAAAACCAGTGATCTTGAACTGAAGGACAGGCTGGTAAGCATTCAAAGGGTTACAAAAGTCACAAAGGGCGGGCGTACATTCAGCTTCTCGGCCATTGTGGTTGTGGGAAATGAAGCAGGCATAGTAGGCCATGGCCTCGGGAAGGCCGGCGAGGTTACCACCGCAATAGCGAAAGGCATTGAGGATGCAAAGAAGAACCTGATCAAGGTTCCGGTTATAAAAGGAACCGTACCCCATGAACAGGAAGCCAAGTACGGGGGGGCAAGGGTTTTCATTAAGCCTGCATCGGAAGGTACCGGTGTCAAGGCCGGAGGTGCCATGAGGGCCGTTCTGGAAAGTGTCGGTATCAAGGATGTGCTTGCCAAGTCGAAGGGATCTTCAAACCCCCACAACCTTGTGAAAGCTACTATTGCAGCCCTGCTGGAAATGAGGGATGCCTATTCGGTTGCCGGTCACAGGGGCATACCGGTTCAGAGAGTGTTTAACGGCTGATGATAAATTAATTGAAATGGCAAAAATCCGTATTACCCAGGTTAAAAGCAGAATCGGAAAACCCGAAAATCAGAAAAGGACACTTGATGCTCTCGGTATCCGTAAACTGAATCACAGTGTTGAACATGAGGCTACACCCCAGATTCTGGGAATGGTCAATAAGATAAAACACCTTGTCAGGGTGGAAAATATATGATGTTGAAAAATAAAGATAATAAAGTGATGGATTTAAGCAATTTGAAACCGGCTGAAGGATCGGTCAGAAAGGGCAGGCGCCTGGGAAGAGGCCAGGGTTCGGGAAGGGGAGGAACATCCACCAGGGGCCATAAGGGTGCGAAATCGAGGTCCGGATATTCAAAGAGAATCGGCTTTGAAGGCGGACAGATGCCGTTGCAGAGACGCGTTCCGAAATATGGTTTTACAAATATAAATCGCAGGGAATACAAGGGTATTAACATAGGAATGCTTCAGACCCTTTCAGAAAGAGATAACCTTGAAAAGATTGACAGGGAAGTTCTGATCTCGGCAGGACTGATTTCCAGCAATGACCTTGTTAAGATACTTGGCAACGGTAACCTTAGCAGGAAGCTTGAAGTACATGCCAATGCCTTCAGCAAATCGGCTGTACAGGCGATTGAGGCCAATAACGGAACTGTTGTAAAACTTTGATTTCATGAGACTGATTCAGACCATAAGGAACATATTCAAGATAGAAGACCTGCGTGCCAGACTGATTTACACCTTCGGCATCATACTTCTTTACAGGTTTGGCAAATATATTACCCTGCCGGGTATTGATCCCTCACAGCTTGAAGGGCTGAGGCATCAGACCTCATCCGGAATAATGGGGTTGCTTGATATGTTTTCGGGTGGTGCATTCTCCCAGGCTTCAATATTTGCCCTGGGAATAATGCCGTATATATCAGCCTCTATCGTTGTCCAGCTTCTCGGGATCGTGTTTCCCTATTTTCAGAAACTGCAGAAGGAGGGCGAGAGCGGCAGGCGTAAAATGAATCAGTTCACCAGGATACTGACCGTGTTCATCCTGGTTCTTCAGGCTCCCACCTATCTTGTCAACCTGCATGCACAGCTTCCGGCCTCGGCATTTATTATGACAGGCGTGTTCTTCCAGGTATCGTCAGTGATCATTCTGACTGCCGGAACAATGTTCGTCATGTGGCTCGGGGAAAGGATCACCGACAAGGGGATAGGCAACGGAATTTCGCTCATAATCATGATTGGCATTGTTGCAAGGATGCCTGCAAATTTCGTGTTTGAAGCCGGTGCAAGAATGAACGGTGCAGGCGGTGCCGTGGCCCTGGTGGTGGAAATGGTGGTCCTGTTCGTGGTAATACTCGGAACAGTGCTTCTTGTACAGGGAACTAGACGTGTTCCGGTTCAGTATGCAAGAAGGATAGTGGGAAACAAGCAGTACGGCGGAGTAAGGCAGTACATACCCCTCAAGGTGAATGCAGCGGGAGTGATGCCGATTATCTTTGCCCAGGCGATCATGATGCTGCCGATAATCATTGCCGGATATTCATCCAATCCGACTTCCGGTTTTGTGGTTGCATTCTCCAACATGTACGGTTTCTGGTATAACCTGGTGACTGCAATACTGATTATTCTCTTTACATATTTCTATACGGCCGTTACCATAAATCCTGTTCAGATGGCTGAAGACATGAAGAAAAACGGAGGCTTTATCCCGGGTATCAAGCCCGGCAGGAAAACGGTTGAATTCTTTGATACAATAATGTCGAGGATAACATTGCCGGGATCCATTTTCCTGGCGATTATTGCAATCCTCCCGGCCATCGCGGTACAGGTGGGAATAACACCCCAGTTTGCACAGTTTTACGGGGGAACCTCCCTGCTTATTCTGGTGGGTGTTATTCTGGATACCCTTCAGCAGATTGAAAGCCATCTTCTGATGAGGCATTATGATGGCCTGATGAAATCCGGAAGAGTAAAAGGGCGCTCCGGTGCGGTAACGTCCATATAAAACTGTATATCGTTCTTTGATGTTGCATTATAAAACTGATGAAGAGGTTGGATTGTTGAGGAAGAGCAATTTGCTGGTGTCCAGAGCACTTGCCGAAGTGGCCGGGCATATAAGGCCGGGGGTTACAACCCTGTATCTTGACAGTATCGCCGAAACATTCATCCGTGACAACAATGCCATACCGGCATTCAAGGGTTACGGTGGTTTCCCCAACAGTCTCTGTACATCCGTAAATGCAGAAGTGGTTCACGGGATCCCTTCGGATTACGTGCTGAAGGAGGGAGATATCATTTCCATTGACTGCGGAGTGGTATTGAATGGCTGGTACGGTGACGGGGCCTATACCTTTGCGGTGGGCAGAATAAGTGATGAGCTTAAAAGACTTCTTGAATACACCAGGGCATCCCTTGAAGAAGGAGTCAGGGCGGCAGTTGCCGGCAACCGTATAGGGGATATTTCATCAGCAGTCCAGACCATGGCCGAAAGCGGAGGCTATTCGGTTGTCAGGGAACTGGTGGGCCACGGACTCGGGAAGAAACTGCATGAAGCACCGGAAGTTCCGAATTTCGGAAAAAGGGGAAGCGGCCCGAAAATGAAAAAAGGACTGGTCATTTGTATTGAACCCATGATTAATCTTGGCAGGAAGGAAACGGTAAGGCTGAATGACGGCTGGACCATCCGGACTGCAGACGGCAGGCCTTCAGCACATTTTGAATATGCGGTCGCGGTTGATAAGGGCAGAGCGGATGTTTTGACAACATTTCAGTTTATTGAAGACGTTTTAAATAAAATGTGATAATATGGCTAAACAACCATCTATTGAACAGGACGGTACGATAATTGAAGCTTTATCAAACGCAATGTTCAGGGTAGAACTTGAAAACGGGCATGTTATTACCGCGCACATCTCCGGTAAGATGAGAATGCACTATATCAAAATCCTGCCCGGTGACAAGGTAAAGGTTGAAATGTCGCCCTATGATCTGACAAAGGGAAGGATTACATTCAGATATAAATAAATAACAACACCAGAAAAATGAAAGTAAGAGCATCTGTAAAGAAGCGCAGCTCCACCTGCAAGATAGTAAGAAGAAAGGGGAAGCTGTATGTGATAAATAAGAAAAATCCCAAGTTTAAACAGAGGCAGGGATAATTTGTTTAATTTTGCAAGCTATTTTATAATTAACAGGAAAATATATGGCACGTATAGTCGGAGTTGATTTACCAAGAAACAAAAGAGGCGAAGTGGGGCTGACCTATATTTACGGAGTGGGCCGCAGTACCGCTCAGAAAGTGCTTGATGAAGCCGGGGTTGACCGGAACGTGAAGGTCGCGGAGTGGACTGATGACCAGATTAATTCAATCCGTCGTATTCTCAATGAGAATTACAAGCTCGAGGGTGAACTTCGGTCTGAAACACAGATGAACATCAAGCGCCTGATGGATATTGGCTGCTATCGTGGTGTACGTCACCGTCTTGGCCTTCCGGTCAGGGGGCAGAGCACAAAAAACAATGCCAGGACAAGGAAGGGCAGGAAGAAGACTGTCGCAAACAAGAAAAAAGCTACCAAATAGAATATAATATAATAACATGGCAAAGAAAACAGGAGTTCAAAAAAAGAGGATCGTTAAGGTTGAACCTTCAGGCCAGGCACATATTCATTCATCATTCAACAATATTATTGTGACCCTTGCAAATAATTCCGGACAGGTGATATCATGGTCTTCAGCCGGCAAAATGGGCTTCAAGGGCTCGAAGAAAAATACTCCCTATGCGGCACAGATGGCATCTGAAGAATGCAGCAGGGTGGCTTACGACCTTGGACTGAGGAAGGTAAAGGTTTTTGTAAAGGGTCCCGGTTCAGGACGTGAATCAGCAATCAGGGCAATAGCCAATGCAGGTATTGAAGTGACAGAGATTGTTGATATTACCCCGATGCCTCACAACGGATGCCGCCCTCCGGGCAGGAGAAGAGTGTAGCAGACTGAGGTTTAGTTATTTATATGAATAATATTTAATTGTAAGATGGCAAGATACATAGGCCCAAAATCAAAAATTGCAAGAAAATTCGGAGAGCCTGTTTATGGTCCCGATAAATATCTGGATAGAAAGAATTTTCCTCCCGGGCAGCATGGAATAAACAAGAGAAGAAAGAAAATTTCGGAATACGGGATTCAGCTAAGGGAAAAGCAAAAAGTTAAATACACCTATGGCATCCTGGAACGTCAGTTCCGGAATACCTTTGAAAAGGCATCACGGGCCAAGGGAGTTACCGGTGAGGTACTGCTTCAGTTCCTGGAATCAAGGCTTGATAATGTGGTTTACCGCCTCGGTATAGCTCCGACCCGTGCATCGGCCCGCCAGCTTGTTTCACACCGTCACATTACCGTTAACGGGGAAGTGGTGAATATTCCTTCCTATATGCTGAAAGCCGGAGATATAATAGGGGTACGCGAAAAATCAAAATCCCTTGAATCAATCAGGAATTCCCTTGATTCCGGCAGAGGCCCCAGGCTTCCCTGGCTTGAATGGGATGAAACCCAGATGGCCGGCAAGTTCATGAGCCTGCCCCAGCGCTCCGACATTCCGGAAGAAATTAATGAACAACTCATTGTGGAATTGTATTCAAAATAACATATAAGATAAATTTTATGGCCATATTATCATTCCAGAAGCCCGACAAAGTATTAATGCTGGAATCGGATGACAAGTTCGGCAGATTCGAATTCCGTCCTCTCGAGCCCGGTTATGGCATCACCGTTGGAAATGCCCTGAGAAGGATTCTGCTTTCTTCTCTCGAGGGTTATGCCATAACAACTGTAAAAATTGATGGTGTCGATCATGAATTCTCAACCATTGCCGGAGTAATGGAGGATGTGACCGAAATCATTCTTAACCTGAAGCAAATACGGCTTAAACGCATAGTTGACGAGATAGACAATGAGAAAATATCGGTAAAGATCCATAATAAGGATGTTTTTAAGGCAGGAGACCTGAATCAGTCTCTCAGCAGCTTCGAGGTCCTTAATCCCGATCTGGTCATAATGAGAATGGAACCCGAGGTCAAGCTGCAGATGGAACTGACCATAGAAAAGGGCAGGGGATATCTGCCTGCTGAAGAGAATCAGCCCGAGGAGGCTGAATTCGGACTGATTGCCATTGATGCCATCTTCACACCCATCCGTAACGTAAAATATTCAGTGGAGAATTTCCGTGTTGAACAGAAAACCGACTATGAAAAACTGCTGATAGAGATCCAGACAGACGGGTCAATACATCCGAAGGATGCACTGAAGGAAGCAGCAAAGATACTTATATACCACTTCATGCTGTTTTCGGATGAAAAAATAACTCTTGATTCCGAAGACAAGCTGAACGACGAGGAATTTGATGAGGAAATACTTCATATGAGACAGCTGCTCAAGACCAAGCTTATAGATCTGGATCTGTCAGTAAGGGCCCTTAACTGCCTTAAGGCGGCAGAGGTTGACAACCTCGGGGAGCTGGTTACCTTTAACAAGAATGATCTTCTGAAATTCAGGAATTTCGGAAAGAAATCGCTTACCGAACTTGAAGAACTGCTTAATTCAATGGGTCTTTCCTTTGGAATGGACGTGACGAGATACAGGCTGGAAAGAGAATAATCTGAAAACACCGAGAAGATAAAATGCGACATTTAAAAACCATAAACCATTTAGGGAGGACCAGTTCCCACAGGAAGGCAATGCTTTCGAACATGGCCACCTCACTTATAATTCACAAGCGGATCACCACAACAACAGCCAAGGCCAGGGCGCTCAGAAAATATGTCGAACCTCTTATCACAAAGGCGAAAGAGGATTCAACCCATTCCAGGAGAGTGGTGTTCAGCTATCTCCAGGACAAGGACGCCGTAACGGAATTGTTTCGTGAAATCTCACCAAGGATAGCTGACAGGCCGGGAGGGTATACCCGGATACTGAAAACCGGAAACAGGCTGGGTGATAATGCGGAGATGTGTATTATTGAACTGGTTGACTTCAATGAGCTGATGCTTGAAAAAACCCAGACAGGCAAAGCAAGAGGCACAAGAAGAAGAAGGTCTTCAAAGAAAAAGGCTGAAGAGCTGACAGGAACAAAAACCAGGGAAACAAAGGCCCGCAAGCCTGTGAAAGATGAACTGAAGGAGGTCCGGGAAGCTGAGGATAACATGCCGGAATCCATCGCTGAAACTGAAGCTTCTGCCGGAACCGGTGCCGCAACTGATGCCGGAACTGCCGCTGCAGAGCCTGATGCTGAAAGAGAAAGCGGATCCGATGCTGATGCAGAAAGTGATTCCCCGACTGAATGAGAAAGACAGACCGGATAAAAGAATAAACCAAAAAATAAAAAATCTATTATGAGTCAGATAGTTAGTGTGCATGCACGTGAAATTCTGGATTCCCGTGGCAATCCTACAATTGAAGTTGAAGTAACAACAGAAAGTGGCTACTTTGGCCGTGCTGCAGTTCCGTCCGGTGCCTCTACAGGTGAGAATGAAGCACTTGAGCTGCGTGACGGAGACAAGTCCAGATATCTTGGAAAAGGTGTGCTGAAAGCGGTTCACAACGTGAATAATATTATCGCCGAGAAAATAATCGGTATGGAGGTGACTGATCAGGCTGCCATTGACAGGAAAATGATAGAGCTTGACGGTACAAAAACAAAGAGCAACCTGGGAGCAAATGCCATCCTGGGTGTATCACTGGCAGTGGCGAAAGCGGGTGCTGCAGTTCACGGGCTGCCTCTTTCGCGGTACATAGGAGGGACAAATGCAGTGATTATCCCCGTTCCCATGATGAATATCATTAACGGAGGATCCCATTCCGACGCACCCATCGCTTTCCAGGAATTCATGATCAGACCGGTCGGTGCAGCGGATTTCAGAGAAGGGCTAAGAATGGGAGCCGAAATATTCCATTCGCTTAAAAAAGTACTCAGGGACCGCGGCTTAAGCACTGCCGTGGGTGATGAGGGAGGATTTGCACCCACTCTTGACGGGACGGAGGATGCCCTTGAGACGATTCTGAAGGCTGTTGCTGATGCAGGATACAAGCCCGGCCAGGATATCAGGATAGCACTGGACTGCGCTGCATCCGAATTCTATGATAAGGACAGGGGCATATATGATTATTCGAAGTTTGAAGGACCCGGGGGTGCAAAACGGACTTCAAAGGAACAGGTTGACTATCTGGAACAGCTTATAGACAAGTATCCCATTGATTCCATTGAGGACGGAATGTCGGAAGGAGACTGGGACGGATGGAAGCTGCTGACTGACAGGATAGGAAACAGATGCCAGATTGTCGGCGATGACCTCTTTGTTACAAATGTTGAGTATCTCAGAAAAGGGATTGAAACAGGTTGTGCCAATTCCATCCTGATCAAACTGAACCAGATAGGAACCCTTACCGAAACCCTTGATGCGATCGACATGGCTCACAGGGCAGGCTATACCACGGTTATTTCCCATCGTTCGGGAGAAACAGAGGATTCAACCATTGCCGATGTTGCCGTTGCAGTTAATTCCGGACAGATCAAGACCGGATCATGCAGCAGGACCGACAGGATCTGCAAGTACAACCAGTTGCTGAGGATTGAGGAAATGCTTGGCGACCTGGCAGTTTACGGCTACAAAAAATAAGTTATCAACAATTGTTGATAACGCTTGTTGATATCGGGTTTACAACAACAAGCTTTTCCTGCTGTATTTTTACGGTTTCCGTATTATATTTACACTATCGGATGAGCGATAAAAGGCTGCTCAAAAGATGTGGAGCCGGAAATGGTTTCTTAACTGAAGCCGGATCCGGGTCGGTCAGGCTTCCGGGCCTGCACATCAGGAGAGCCGGGGTCCGGGCGAAGGGACGAAAGTTCCGGGTGTCCCGGCAGATCGCTGAAAAACGGAAACGTTCATTCAACGATTGGGTCACAGGGCTGAAGTGAAGATATGGCTCCGGCCATAGCCAGCTGAAACCGGTACCGTTCCTCCGGGAACATCACCGGGGCCTGAATGACGCACCGTCCCGGAAAGTCCTGCCGGAAGACAGGAACAAAGGGACAGCCGGAAGGTTCTGCCGTAAAAAGCAAAACCCGAAAGCCACGGGTTGCAGACACAGATCGCAAGACCTGCCATGCAGCCGGCCATAATAACAGTAATCCGGCGCCGTAGGTGGCCACGGTCACAAACGGTGAATGGGAACTAATCCACGTGAATAGTTCCCATTACTGTTTTTAAGGGATCAGCTATAATTCCCGTATCTTTATCCCATTTTAAATTCCCATGTATTCAGGATTATCAGAATTTGTCACTTCTCTTGAAAGAGAGAATGAATTAATAAGAATCAGGGCTTTTGCCGATCCCGTTCTGGAGATCGCTGAAATTGCCGACCGTATTGTCAAATCCGGAGGGAAAGCCCTCCTGTTTGAAAATAACGGAACGGATTTTCCTTTGCTTATCAATGCCTTTGGCTCAGACAGGAGAATGGCAATGGCTATGGGCAGGAAAAGCCTGGATGATGCTGCTGATGAAACAGGCCGTCTGTTCAGTGAACTGACCCGAAGCAGATCATCCTTCCGGGAAAAAATAAAATCCCTGCCGCTTTTATTGAAACTGCAGGCATATATGCCTTCGCGGGCAAGGGGCAGGGGCTTGTGTCAGCAGGTTATTCACCGGGACCCCGACCTTGGAATGCTGCCTGTACTGAAATGCTGGCCCTGTGACGGCGGACGCTTCCTCACACTTCCGGTGGTCCACACCGTTCATCCACTGACAGGGAAAACCAATGCAGGTATGTACCGGATGCAGGTACTTGATAAAAACAGTACTGCCATGCACTGGCAGAGGCACAAAACGGGAGCTTCCCATTTTGAGGAATGGAAAAAGACAGGAAGGAAAATGCCTGTTGCGGTAAGTCTGGGGGGAGACCCGGTATATACATACGCAGCCACGGCTCCCCTTCCGGAAAACATTGATGAATTCATACTGGCTTCCTTCCTGAGGGGGAAAAAAACAAGGCTTGTAAAATGTATTACCAATGACCTGTACGTGCCGGCAGATGCGGACATTGTGATTGAAGGCTGGATTGACCCGTCGGAGGATCCCGTGTGGGAAGGTCCTTTCGGGGACCATACGGGTTTTTATTCCCTGGCAGACTGGTATCCCGTATTCCGCGTCAGCTGCATCACACACAGGAAGGATGCGGTATATCCTGCAACAATAGTGGGCATCCCGCCCCAGGAAGATGCATGGCTCACAAAGGCAAGCGAGAAAATTTTTCTTGCACCCCTGAAGTTTGCCATTCAGCCAGAGATCGAGGATTTTCATATGCCTGATGCAGGAGTTGCCCACAACCTTGCAATTGTAAAAATAAGAAAAACATATCCCGGACAGGGAAAGAAGGTCATCAGTGCGCTCCTCGGGGCGGGGCAGATGATGTTTACCAAGTATCTTGCAGTGGTCAGCGGAGATGTGGACATAAGGAATTATACGCAACTGCTGGGGCATGTTCTGGACAATACGGTTTTCAGGCGGGATCTCCTTTTCAGCCAGGGTCCCCTCGATGTGCTTGACCATGCTTCAGACCTGCCCCTGCTCGGAGGAAAACTGGGAATTGATGCCACAGTGAAAACCGGGGAGGAATTGACGACAGATCCTTCTGATGAATTCCTGTCACAGTACAATATCCCGGACGGCAAAGGAAACAACCGGCAGGCCAATGCGGGAAACAGCTCCGGAAGCAGTCCGCAGGTCAGTTATCAACACATCAGGGATGAAGTCCTCAGGAAGTGCCGTAATGCCTGCTCATCTTTCGCCTTGCTTGAAGGATATCCGGTTCTGGTTGCAGGAACAGGACAATATGATGATCCTGATGCCCTGAAGAAGCTGAAGGAAGTTTTTTCGGAACCGGATATGAAAAGTGTTTTCAGACTGGTGCTGGTTGTTGACGACAGGCTTGATGTGAAGGATTGGTTTACAATAGTATGGCAGATGCTGGGAAACACTGACCCCGGCCGGGATATTATCTTTCTCTCGGATAACAGCATACTAGCTGACGGCACGGCAAAAATTTTCGGCAAACGTGCGTTTAAGCGTAAATGGCCGAATATTGTATGTTCATCGGAAAGCACGATAAGGTCGGTTGATATGAAGTGGGACAAACTCGGGCTGGGGCCTTTCATCCATTCTCCGTCGGAGAAAAACTCAGGAATGAATTTTGGCGAAGGGGCGGAGGTGAACCCGCGGGAGATAACTAAAGGGGGAAAGGACAAAGAATAACTCAGCACAACTGTCCTGAAACACCGGTCCGCTGAAACTTCATCTTCTTTCTCCGTTTTTTCAAAAATATTCGCATAATCAGGATCACCTGGCCGGAAAGCTCTTAAATATATTTCCTGATTTTTTCTATCAGCATGGATGGCTGGAATGGCTTGCTGATATAGTCGTCTATTCCTGCGGAGATGCATTTTTCCTTGTCGCCGAGCATTGCATTCGCCGTTATTGCAATGATGGGAATATGTGAATCGGTTCCGGCTTCCATGGCCCTGATCCTTTCTGCTGCGACAAGTCCGCTCATCACGGGCATCTGTATATCCATCAGGATAATATCATAATTGCCGGAACTTACCTTTTCTATTGCTTCCATTCCGTTCGACGCCGTGTCAATGTTTTTTACCAGCGGCTGAAGGGTAAGCATTGTTATTTTCTGGTTGATGAGATTGTCTTCTACAAGGAGTATGTCGATGTCTTTCAGTTCGCGGCGTTCCTTTGTTTTTTTTTCGCTTTCGGCCGTTTCGGGAGTCACGACTTTCAGTCTGTGTTCAGACAAGGCAATGGTAAAGGGCAGACTTATATTGAGAACTGAATGATCCTGTCCGAGCTCCTGGCTGAACAGTCCTCGCCGGTTTGTTATCAGTCTGGCAGCCAGGCTGTGCTGCAGTTCTTTTTCATTGATGAGGGAGATCCTGCTGTCTGTTCTTATCCTCAGTCCGACAAAGACCTCACTTCCCGTCTCCCTGATTTTCCTGATATCAATGGCAACTTTTACAGTCTGATCCTGAACCTGATTTTCAATATTGTTGAAAATATCCAGCAGAATCTGTTTGAGAATGATGGGATCGCCTGAACAGTCAAAATCAAAATGTTCTTTCCTGTTCAGCGTGAACCTGATATTTGTCCTGTCCTTCAGGTCATACAGTTCTATGGTGTTCTGTATCGTTGACAGCAGGTTGAATTTAATATGTTTCCTCGATTCAAAACTGATGCTCTGGGCAGACTGCATGGTCAGTTCATTGACCGAGGTAACCATGTTTTTGGTGGATGCCACGAATGTCTCCAGGAGATCCTTCTCCTTCTGGCCGAGTTCCGATCCCATCAGCATGTCAGTTATGAAAACAAGATTGTTCAGGGGTTCCCTTATCTTATGGCTGAAATCGGTGATTACATTATCCTTGCTTTCGTTGGCTGATGAAATATCCCTGAGAAGGGCCCTGACGGAGTAAAAAATTCCCGCAACCTGTCTTGTCAGGAACAGTGCTGTTATTATGGTCAGTATTATAAGAATGCCTGCAGGAAGTGCCAGGTTGAGCATCAGGAAGATGACTGCCAGTATCAGCAGGGATATGCTGACATAAAAGAATTTTTCCAGTTTCCTTCTGTGATTTTCATAAAATTCCCCGGGCAGCTGACCCGGATCAGCATCGTAAACAACCCCTTTTTCTTTTGGCATGGCGAGAGCTTATTGACTAAACACAAATTCCTTTTATCGACATCAATGCAAATTTAATAAAATATATGAGAAATATACACTCGCTGAAATTTCAATGCTTACGGGTAAATGGTTAAATTTGCAATTGCGGTATGATATTTGAACAGATAAAATAAAGGTTATTGTGATGAAGAGTATGTTCAGGAAATTTGGTTTTGCAGCTTTTTTTCTTTCTGTTCTGCCTTTTACAGGATCAATTGCGCAGGAACGGGAAGGGATGACCGAGTATGAGCCCGGCTTCAAATTCAAGGACGGTATTTATCTTAATTTTGAACAGGTAAGGAACAATGACCCGATACCAAAGGCAAAAATCCTTACATCAGCTGACTATAACGACAAGGAATTTTTCAAGGACCTTCTGGCATCCGATAAAATCTATTTTTACGACAATCTCGGAATTAGGCAGGAGGTTGACAAGGGCAATATCTGGGGATATTCAAGAAACGGAATCTTATACATTCAGGTACAGGGCAATTTCAACAGGATCACATTTGTGGGCAGCATAAGCCATTTCGTGGCGGATATCATGACTTACGACTCAAGGTATTACAACCCTTATGGCTATGGAGGTTATTATGACCCGTACTACTACCGCTATCCTTATTATTCGCCCTACAGCTACTACGGAAACTATTACTATCCATACGGATCATATTACTCCCCCTATTCAAGGAATCTGGCAAGAAGTGAAATAAAGCAGTTCATCGTCGATTTTGATACCGGGAAGGTACTTGACTTTGATCTGGAAAACACCCAGCTGCTTCTGATGAAGGATGCCCAGCTGTATGAGGAATTCGTTCAGCTTCCGAGAAAGAAGAAAAAAGAGCTGATGTTCGTCTATATCCGGAAGTTTAACGAAAAGAATCCTCTCTACCTCCCTGTTAATGAATGACAAATATGAAAAGAACCATTGCCGTCCTGCCTTTGCTGCTGCTTTCCGTACTGCTGGCCGCTCAGGCTCCCTTTCCCACAAGAAATGAAACAGCCCAATTCCCGGTTTCAACAACATGCGTTGTACTGGAAGATGATGCCTTTTCCCTTTTCAATTCCTATATCAGGGATGCCGTGCAGGAATACTGGACCCTGACTCCGTTCGAATTCATTGACCAGGAAGAATTCGGCAGGAGAAGGAATAATCCGGACTATTCGTTCATAATGCTCACTGAAACAACTTTTGACAAGGATAAGTCGGGGTCGGTATTTAGTTTCATCAACCTGGTTCAGGGCAAGAATGTGGCGGATATCGGGAAAATGCCCGAAATATGTGCTGTTCCACTTGCACCTGCCGGAGACGACGGGCTGGATTACGGATATAAACTCGGGGCCATTCTGCTGTTTATGCAGAAACATGCGGCCCTTATCGTTGCAGAGCCTTCAAAAACCGGAAGGAAGTACCTCAGTTTCTATAATGAAAATATTCCCCGGATGTCCGGCAAAACAATTCTTGTCAGGCAGGAAGATCTTTCCCCCGCGATTTCAGACCCTGATGATATAAGGGCCATATATCCGGGGAAGGTTGAGATTGTGACAGAAGAGGAAATGGTGAAGGCCATTGAGGAGAAAAGCCCGGAAACCGTTGTGCTTCACAAGGTGGGGCCTTCTGGCGATGCAGACGGAGGATACTGTTTCAAAATGCTTATCGGGACGGATGACGCAGTGATGTATTATTATAATTCCCACAGGATTGACGGGCAGAATCCCGACGGATTACTTCCTTCAGACCTTAAACGGCTTGCCAGATTCAGGTGATGCATCACAGGAAGAATTTATCCGTCTTTTACATAAACAGTATTTGAAATGGAAGAATTTGGAGTTCCGCCGGAATCTGAAAGAAACTGGGCCATGATGTGCCATCTGTCATCCTTTGCAGGTTATTTTTTCCCCTTTGGAGGTATTATAGGACCGCTTATCTGCTGGTTGTCCAAAAAGGACGAGTCGCCGTGGGTGTATGAAAACGGCAGGGCATCCCTGAACTTCCAGATATCTATTCTTCTGTACATGGTGCTTGCGCTTCCGCTCTGCCTTATAATTGTAGGAATACCCATCCTGATGTTCCTGGCCGCACTTGAACTGATCTGTGTGATCATAGCATCCGTCAGGGCCGCAAAGGGCGAAAGGTACAGGTATCCGCTCTCCATCCCGTTCATTCAGTAGGATGTCGTTTCCGGAAAATTCCCTGATATCGCATATCTTTCTTACTTTTGTGCTTTCACTTGAATAATTTGCTTTTTCATTTATGTCAAAACCATCAATTCCCAAAGGGACACGGGATTTCCAGGCAGATGAAATGCTCAGGAGGGAGTTCATCTTTGAAACCATCAGGTCGGTATTCAGACTGTACGGATATCAGCCCATTGAAACGCCTGCAATGGAACATCTTTCAACCCTTCTGGGGAAATATGGTGAGGAAGGGGACAGGCTTATTTTCAGGATACTTAATTCGGGAGATTTTCTTTCAGGGGTAAGTGACAGGGAACTGCTTGAGCGTGAGCCCGGAAGACTTTCTTCGAAAATCTGTGAAAAAGGACTGAGGTATGATCTGACGGTTCCCTTTGCACGCTTTGTAGTGCAGCACCGGAATAAACTGGTTTTTCCCTTCAGGAGATACCAGATACAGCCTGTGTGGAGAGCTGACCGGCCCCAGAAGGGAAGATACCGGGAATTTTTCCAGTGTGATGCTGATGTTATAGGAAGCGACTCATTACTTAATGAATACGAACTGGTAAGAATCGTTGAAGATGTTTTTTCCAGGCTTGATCTGAAGGTTGCAGTCAATATAAACAACCGCAAAATACTATCCGGATTTGCAGAATATATCGGTGAGGAAGACCGGCTGACGGATATTACAGTGGCAATCGACAAGCTTGAAAAGACGGGTTATGATGCAGTATATGCCGAGCTGAGGGAAAAGGGCATATCGGCGGAGGCCATAAACAAGCTGAAACCTGTTCTCAGGCTGCAGGGAGATACCGTCAGGAAACTGAATGAGCTGGAAATACTGCTTGCCGGTTCGGATTCCGGAATGCAGGGCATTGCCGAAATGAAAACACTGTTCTCAATGATTGAAGGATCGGGACTCCGAAGCAGGATTGTATTTGATCTCAGCCTTGCCAGGGGACTTAATTACTATACCGGCACAATCATTGAAGTGAAATCGGAAGATATGGCAATGGGCAGCATATGCGGCGGCGGGAGATATGATAATCTGACGGGTATTTTCGGACTTGAAGGGGTGTCGGGGGTGGGTATTTCCTTCGGTGCCGACAGGATTTATGATGTCATGCTGCAGCTAGGCCTCTTTGAAAAGAGAATTCCTGCCTCAACCCGGGTTCTGGTGATAAACTTCGGTGAAAAGGAACAGCCCTACGCCCTGGAGATTGCTAACAGGCTCAGGAATTCCGGAATAAGTACGGAACTTTATCCTGATCCTGTCAGACTTGGGAAGCAGTTTACATATGCCGGTTCACGGGGGATACCCTATGTCATTATTGCCGGTGAGGAAGAGATCGGAAAAGGAGAATGCACCCTCAAGGTGATGGAAACAGGTGAGCAGAAAAGACTGGCGCTTGAAGATATCGGATCACATATAACAGCTTAGGCATATCATGGCTCTGCGTTGCGGGATAACAGGAATTGCCGGTGTTGGCAAGACAACAATATTCAACTGTATATCAAATACCAAAGCAGCTACGGGAATGAATGTTCCGGGAGGTGCAAAAACCAATATCGGGATGGTACGGGTGCCCGACCCGAGGCTCTATGAACTGGAAAAGCTTCAGCCATCGGAAAAGATCACACCAACCACCGTGGAGATAGTGGATATACCCGGTTTGTCGGGAAGCCCTGCCGGTGCTGAGGGAACGGGAAACAGGTTCCTTGGCGACATCCGAAATACCGATGCACTGATCCATGTGCTGAGATGCTTTGATGATGAGATGCTTCCACATGTTGAAGGATCAGTTGATCCGGTCAGGGACATGGAAACGGTAAACCTTGAGCTCCAGGTAAGGGATCATGAATCGCTGGGGAAAAAAACCGAGAAACTGAGGAAAACGGCAAAATCGGGAGACAAGGATGCGATAAGGGGGATGGAGGTACTGGAACGATACATGGCACATCTCGGGGAATTCAATGATGCACGGACACTGGATGCCGGAAGTGACGCGGGCAGGTATATCGCCGACCTTTCACTTCTTACGATGAAGCCTGTGCTGTATGTATGCAATGTTGATGAAAAATCCGCGCTTTCAGGAAATGCCTATGTTGACAGGGTGAGAAAGCATCTGACGGGTCAGGACGCAGAGATTCTCATTATTGCCGGTGCCATTGAAGCCGAGATTTCCGAACTGGAGAATGCCGCTGACCGCAATGCCTTCCTGAAAGACATAGGTCTGCCGGAACCGGGTGTTGACAGGCTCGTGAGGGCCGCCTATAAGCTGCTTGATCTCCGGACTTTTTTCACCGCAGGGCCCAAGGAAATCCGGGCCTGGACAATCAGAAGGGGTATGACTGCATCCCAGGCGGCAGGTGTCATACACAGCGATCTAGAAAGAGGATTCATCAGGGCCGAGGTGATGAAATACACTGATTTCGTCACCCTGGGCTCGGAGCATGCCTGCAGGGAAGCGGGAAAACTGCTGGTTGAAGGCAGGAATTATATTGTAGAAGACGGAGATATTATTCATGTCAGATTCAATGTCTGATATCATCTATGACAAAGCATCTGAAATATATCCTGCTCCTGTTGCTTATATGGCCGGCTGATTGTTTTTCCCGGGATATATTCCAGCAGAATATCCCGCAGAATACCCCGCAGGATTCCCTATTACGTGAAATAGTTGCCGGCTATGGCCAGGCAAGGGTGCTGGTCCCCTTTTCCGGCCGGGAGGAGATTCAGTACTACTCCCGCAACATGTCTGTCAGTTCGGTAAAGGGAGGAAGGATGGAGATCGTAATCTCCCCCCTTACCCTGGAATGGTTCATTTCACAGAAAACCGCTTATGAAATTCTGAGGGTTCCTGAAGCCAGGTCTTTCCTGACCTCTTCCGCTACCGGACAACAGGCAGCGGAATGGGAAAGCTATCCGACATATCCGCAGTACGATTCAATGATGCATTCCTTTCCTGTACTCTATCCCGGTTTATGCATTGTCGACACCATAGGGACGAGCATCAGGGGCAGGCTGGTTCTGGCACTGAAGATCTCAACGGATTTGCTGTCAGCAGAAAACAGGCCGCGTGTCTTTTTCACTTCAACAATACATGGTGATGAAACAGGAGGATTTATCCTGATGCTCCGCCTTGCCGACTACCTTCTCAGGAATTACGACAGCGATGAGCGGGTAGGGAACATCCTCGACAACCTGGAGATATGGATCAATCCCCTTTCAAATCCCGACGGAACCTACAGGCCGGGAGACACCATTCTTTCACCGGTCAGGTTCAATGCAAACGGCTATGACCTGAACCGTAATTTCCCCGATCCGGCAACTCCTCATACAGTAAGGCAGAAAGAGACTGCCGACATGGTCAGCTTCCTCCGGAAGCAGAAATTTGTCCTTTCGGCAAATTTCCACTCGGGTGCCGAGGTAGTGAACTATCCGTGGGACAGCCGGAGGCAGCGTCATGCCGATGACAGCTGGTTTTACTCCGTTGGCAGGAAATATGCCGATACGGTCCACCGCTATTCCCCTGCCTATTACATGCGTGATTTCAACAATGGTGTAACCAACGGTTACGACTGGTATTCCATAAACGGGGGCAGGCAGGATTTTGTGACCCGGGAGCTTCAGGGGCGCGAGGTGACTGTTGAGCTTCATGACAGATACATTACACCCGAATCCCAGCTGAATCTGCTGTGGCAGTACAATTACAGGTCCCTTCTTGCCTTTGCGGAGAATGCGCTTTACGGGATACACGGAAGCGTGAGTGACAGTGAAACCGGTAAGCCCGTGGCTGCCAGGGTGTTTATAAAGGGATATGACAGGGACAGCTCTCATGTTTATTCCGATACACTTACCGGAAGTTTTGTCAGGATGCTGGATCCGGGTATCTATAACCTGAGTTTCAGGGCAAACGGCTATGCGGAAAAGGAGATTAAATCAGTGCTTGTTGAAGAAGGTACCAGAACCGGTCTGAGTGTCGTAATGGTACGCTTTGTCAGCCCGGCTGACACGGCAGATTCCGGTGGCCTGACCGTTTTCCCCAATCCCTCGACCGACTTGATTTCAGTAATACTTCCACCGAGGCAATACGGCAGGATCAATGTCATGATCCTTAATGCATCGGGACTGAAAATGGCGGATTATTTCACTGAAGGTCATGAAGGTATTCCTCTCAGTATAGATGTTTCCGGACTGAAGGACGGTGTTTACATTCTTCAGTTGAGAAACAGGAAGTCGGGAATGACTGACCGGATAAGGTTTGTTGTGGCAGGAAAAAGATAGCGGCCTGTTCCGCCTGAAACATCAGGCTCTTGATTCTATCTTTAAAAAAGTTACTTTTGTGAATTCAATTTATTCTCGATTCGTCATATGAGTGTTAAGGGCATATTTAAAAGTCTGTTTCTGATAATTTTCGGATTTACACGGTTTTTTGATATTTTTTCCCAGGGTGCATATCTGCCTCCTGACAAACCCAGGCTTATTGTAGGTATAGTTGTTGAGCAGCTGAGGTATGATCAGCTTGAGAAGTTCCGGAACAGGCTGGGGGAGAACGGTATCAGAAGACTTCTGAATGAGGGCACATATTATCAGAATGCGTCATTTGAATATGTGATTACCCGCTCGGGCCCCGGCCATGCCACCATAGCAACCGGCACCGAACCTTCACGGCACGGAATAACATCTGACAACTGGTATCTTCCCCTGAGGGATGAGCTTTTATACTGTACAAAGGATATATCCGTCGATCCCGTTGGCGGAAGTTATGAATCAGGGCTTCACTCCCCGGCCAGTCTTAATTCTTCCACCTTCAGTGACGAACTGAAAATGGCTACCAACAGAAAGGCCAGGGTTTTTTCAGTGGGACTGAAGGAAAGTTCTGTCATATTATCCGCAGGTCATTCAGCCGATGGTGCATACTGGTATGACAGGAACTCCGGGACATGGATGTCCAGCACCTATTACTGCCGCAGTCTGCCGGGCTGGGTCAGTGATTTCAACGCGGCAAACCATGCTGCCAGCTATCTGAATACTGAATGGAAACTGCTCAGGCCTCTTGCGGATTATGCTGACTGTATGCCGGATTCGAATAATTATGAAGCAGGATTCAGGTCGGTCAATTATTTCCCCTACGACCTTAAGAAACTGAGTACCGCCGGAAAGAATGCCAACGTCAGGGATATGTCGCTTCTGATGGAAACACCTTTCGGCAATTCCCTGACCACAGATTTTGCACTGAAGCTGATAACGGAGGAGAATCTGGGATCGGATGACGTTACGGATTTCCTTGCCATTTGCTACTCTGCCACCGATTATATAGGTCACAGGTTCGGCCCTTCATCATATGAGATGGCAGATGCCATTCTGAGGCTCGACAGGGAGATTGAGAACCTGATGAAGTATCTGAATGACAAACTGGGAAAGAGAAATATTCTTATCTATTTCACTTCGGCGCATGGTGTTGCCGAGATACCCGCGGTTCTGGAAAAAAGCAGGATACCCTCGGGCTATTTCAGGCAGAATCAGGCATTGCAGCTTCTGCGCAGTTATATGAATGCCCTTTATGGCGAGGGTGACTGGGTGAGGGGATACGTGGAAAAGCAGTTCTACCTTAACAGGTCACTGATTGAGGATGCAAGGATCCCTCTTGAGGATGTCCAGAAGAAGGTGGCCAGGTTCATTGTACAGTTCAGCGGTGTTGCAACGGCTCATCCCTATTCGGCATTTGCGCCGAATGACTTCGGAAACGGCAGCTTCGGGAAGATTATCAATAACTACAGTCCGCAGAGGTCGGGTGATATTCTTATCACCCTCAGTCCGGGATGGGTGGAAAAACATGATGACCACGTCACGGATCATTCATCGCCCTATGACTATGATTCCCATGTTCCGCTGATATGGTACGGGTGGACGGTCAACAGGCAGACGGTCACCCGGAAGGTGAACATGACCGACATAGCTGTCACTTTATCTTCTCTCTGCCGTATTCCCTATCCCAATGCAAGTACGGGCGAGCCCATGTTTGAGCTATTCAGGTAGCTTTCTGGCCTTATCTCTTGCTGCACAGGCTTCAGCCAGCAGGTCCGGGTCCTTTTCGCATCCGTTTCCAAGAACAATCAGGTCTGCACCCGATCTGTAAATGTCAGTGATTTCCCTGCCGCTCCGTATTCCGCCCCCCACGGCAAGCGGAACGGAAATATTTTCCCTTACTGCCCTTATAAGCGGAACGGGTACCGTGGTACGGGCACCGCTTCCGGCTTCAAGGTAGATCATTCTCAGACCCAGCATTTCACCGGCCATTGCCGTTGCCACCGCTATATCAGGCTTGTTGAAGGGTATTGCTTCCGTCTGGCTGATGTATTCAACGGATGTTTTCGATCCGCATCCGATGAGAATATATCCTGTTGAAACCAGCTTCTCTTTCTGGGTTCTCAGGTATGGGGCCGCAATTACATGATTCCCGATGAGAAGTTCCGGATTCCTTCCCGAAATCAGTGAAAGAAGAAGTATTCTGTCGGCATTGCTGCTGAGCTGAAGCAGATTCCCCGGAAACAGGACGACCGGGATACTGCATTTTTCCTTTATTGAATTAATAAGTTTGTCAATACTTCTGAATGTGATACTGCCGCCTGTCATGATATAATCCACCCTGTGCCTTTCTGCCAGACCGAGGATGTTTTCAAGTTCATCATCATGTGTTTTGTCGGGGTCGAGCAGCAAAGCAAGACTGGTTTTTCCCGGAAATTCCATTGTTGTCATAGTATTTTTTTGTCCACACTATAGCATAATTGTCATACCTGGTGTAGTTGAGATCGAATGATTCATTTATTCTTCTTGTACGGACCTCCCCGGTGATCTCTCCCGACTCCTTCACTTCAAACGGGTGAATCGTGATATTGTTTCTGAAGTTTATGCCTTCCTTGTCACAGATCTTGTAAAGCGATTCCTTGGCACACCAGTGGATATAGAGGTGGTATCTCCTCTGATCCGGGTCGCTGGTTACCTTTTCCCTGCGGTTCAGGAACTTGAATGCAATGGAATTGATATTTGCACTCATGTATTCAAGGTCTATTCCCACCCTTTCATTGGTGCTGCAGATGATAGCCGTGAGTTTGTGGGAATGTGTGATGCTGATGAATCTTGAACCATCCTTCAGGAAAGGCTTGTTATTCTTGTTGTAAACGATTCTTGAATCCTTCCCGAGAAGTTCCGCCAGAAGAGCTCTGACACTGAGGAATTCCAGCTTTCTGGAAGTACTTTTAAAAATCCTGTACTTCTTCCTGTCCTCATTATCCATTTCCACCATTCTCCGGAGGGTCTGGATGCTTTCTTCAATCTTCCAGACACCCAGTATTGTAGATTCATTCAGATAATGTTTTGTAATGCAAGCCATCAGAAAATTCAGAATTATTTATCATTCCATTCAAGGGTTTCTATCAGGTGAATGATATCTTCCCTGAAAAACCTGATCACCGGTGCCAGTGAATCTGAATTGGGAGCCGATGAAAAATAAAGTGATCCCCTGAGGTAGTGGCTGACACTGTCGGTGGCGAAAAACTGAACTGCAGTTGCAGTATTCCCCTTCAGATCATACAGGATGCCATAGATCTTCCTTTCCGGATCATTGATAATCTGTTCGTTTATTGCATCGGCCTTTATGATGTGGTTTTTTACGTTCAGCCTGTAGGTCTGTTCCATCAATTCCTCAAGATCATTCCGGATATTCATGTAAGTGAGGTGTATTCGTGCCCTGTACGGGGGAAAGCTGATATTGAACCAGCCCGGTTCGGCAAGTCCCCTGTCATCTTCAAATGATATTTTCCCGTATACGGGGAATTCGAATGTGGCGTTTATTTTGCCGGCTACTGACAGACTGTCGTCAAACAGCATGTAACCATGCTCCGGAAGGTCTATCCTGAAATAGCCCCTGGGCTTAGGCACACTGACATCCCTGCAGCTGCAGGTGAGGGCCACAAGCAAAATGATTCCAGCAATATTATTTCCCTTCATCCCTGTTGTCATCCGTAATTATTTCCGCCCTTATTTCCCTGATTCTCCTTTTGTCGGCTGATTCAATCCTGAACTCAAAATTCCTGAAACGGATTACCTGGCCCTGTTCCGGTATCTCACCGGTTATCTCAAGAATCAGTCCTGCCAGTGTTTCCGCTTCACCTCTCGCATCTGCAAAGGGATCGCTGTTCAGTTCAAGTATTTTAATCATTTCATTCAGCAGTATCCTGCCTTCAAACACATAGGTCCTCTCGTCAATCTTCCGGTAGGGCACTTCATCCTCGTCACTCTCGTCTGTTATTTCCCCGACAATCTCCTCGAGTATATCCTCGAGGGTGATGATGCCTGATGTTCCTCCGTATTCATCGATCACAACCGCCATGTGGATCTTTTTAATCTGGAATTCCTTGAGCAGGTCCTTGATTCTTTTTGCCTCGGGAACGAAATATGGTTCCCTGAGCAGGGACTGCCATCTGAAATCTCCCGGGTTGCTCATATAGGGGAGAATATCCTTGGCATAGAGTATGCCCTTCACATTGTCAAATGTTTCGGAATATACCGGTATTCTTGAAAAACCGGTACTGATAATGACCTGGATAACCTGGCTGAAGGCTGTTTTGATATCTAATGCGGTGACATCGATCCTCGGGCACATAATGGTGCTGACATTTATGTTTCCGAAGTTCACTATTCCTTCAAGTATCTTTTCGTCTTCGTTCATGGAATCTGCCGCCTGTTCGAAGGAATCTGACATCTCATCGTAACCCCTGCCTGTGCGGAATGTTCCCGGCCATTTCCTGGATTCCGGGGCGGAGAATATCCTTGCGGAGGAAAGCGGTCTGAGAAGGATGTCGAGAAGGAATACCGGCCAGGCCATGAACAATGCGGTTGATATGCTCATTTCCGTGCTGAGCAGTCCCGGCAGGATGTAGCTGAAAAACACTACGGGCAGCAGAATTATGATTCCTGTCAGAATACAGCAGGCTGCATTGCAGGCAGATATGTCAATGATCAGCGAAGCTGTGTGCAAGGCAAGCATTGCGGTAATGATATTCAGCAGACCTGAGGCGATGCATACTGTTCCGGGTATTCTTTCGGGAGAATTGTACAGACGCAGTATCATTTTTGAATTTTTCCGGCTGCTGGTTCTCAGTCGCTCTATTATTTCCGGACTGAGCAGGGCATATCCCCGTCCTGCCGTTGAAAGCATGGCAGAAACTAAGAGCAGCAGTAGCAGACTTGTAAAACCAATGATGAGTTTAAGCCCGGTATGGGGCGCGACGATCTCCAACGCAAATGCGGGTTCCAATTTTATCACTTTTTGTAAAACGATCTAGAAAGGCAGGTCATCCTCTTCCTGGCCTGAAGGCTGGTCATCGAAGGGTGAGCCGTCCGGTTCGGGTCCGCTGACGTTTCCGGCCTCCCTGCTGTCGGAATAGCCTCCCGGTACCGTATAGGGAACATCGGGTTCCCTTAAGCCGGATTCCTCTGTTTTTCTTTCACTTGCACCAGTCCCCGGTCCTGCCTGTGACTGCCATGTTCCGGGTTGTTTTTTATCCAGGACAAGCATAGTATCTGCCAGGATTTCCGTTATATACTTGTTAATCCCCTCCTTGTCAACATAGGAGCGTGTCTTGATTTTTCCGACGATATAAAGCTGAGTACCCTTTTTTACCGTTTTTTCGGCAACTTCGGCAAGTGAACGCCAGAGTACTATGTTATGCCATTCGGTTGAGGTTATTGTTTCACCCTGCTGGTTTGTATATGTTTCACTTGTAGCCAGGGGGAATGTTGCTTTTACCACGCCTTTGTCAAAATATCGCACGACAGGATCCCTCCCGACATTTCCCACCAGTATTACTTTGTTGATTGCCATTTCCTTAGCTGATTAATATAAAATACGGGCACAGGACTGTAAATTTAAGAAAAAAACCTCTTATAACAAGTCTGTTACTTTAAAATGGAAATAATCAGTTATTTCAGCATCTGAAGCCATGGCGGAAAACAGCTTTGTGGCTAAATCCCGGGACATGTTCCGCCCGTACTTTTAGCTGATTTTTAACCGTACAGCCGACCGGGTATCAGATCAAATCCCTGAACGGCCCTTTGAAACTATTATATGCTGTTCCTGCACCCCTGCATTAATCTATTTCATTGTTTTTAAGGTATTAAGAAAAATGAGAAGGAAAAAATTATTATTTAACTCTTTGGTTTTAAATAAATAATATTTTTATATTTGCAGGGTTGAAAAAATCGAATACTCAAAATAATTTGTTGAATTTAAACATCACGAAAAATGACTAAAGCAGACATTGTTAATGAAATTGCCAAGAACACTGGTATAGAGAAGGTAACTGTACAAAAAACAGTTGAAGCCTTGATGGAGACTATTAAGGACTCAATGATTGATGGTAATAATGTATATTTGAGGGGTTTCGGTAGCTTTATTGTAAAAAAGAGAGCTCAAAAAACAGCCAGGAATATTTCAAAGAACACTACTATTATTATACCGGCGCATAATATTCCTGCATTCAAACCGGCAAAAGCATTTGTTAACAAAGTAAAAGCCAACGTTAAGTAATAATTCCTTGTATGCCAAGCGGAAAAAAGAGAAAAAGACATAAGATGGCCACTCACAAGCGTAAAAAGCGTTTGAGGAAGAACAGGCACAAGAAGAAGTAGAAGATCGCCGGGTGGTCGTTGATTTGATATACTAAACCTAAAGGTCTGACGATCTTTAGGTTTGTTGTATCTATAAGTGAGGGTGATTGTGAAGACAGATACATTAGATGTGATTTTTAAGTGGGTAACAAGGATCTGATCATTGATGCAAGTGATTCTGAAGTTTCCATTGCATTACTGGAGAACAGGCAGCTTACAGAATTGGACAGGGAAAAGCGGACTGTCCGTTTTTCTGTCGGGGATATTTATCTGGGTAAGGTAAAGAAGATAATGCCCGGACTCAATGCAGCTTTCATAAATGTTGGTTATGAAAGAGATGCATTTCTTCATTACCTGGATCTGGGACCACAGTTCCGGACTCAGAACAAATACTATATTGCAGCGCTTCAGAGGCAGGGGAGGCCCGGGCCGGTTCACAGGTTCAAGCCTGACCCGGATATTGACAAGAACGGCAAGATCAAGGACGTACTGACAGTTGGCCAGACTGTGATTGTCCAGATTACAAAGGAGCCTATTTCCACCAAGGGGCCGAGGCTTTCCTCGGAAATTTCAATAGCAGGAAGAAACCTCGTTCTTATTCCCTTTTCCGATAAAGTATCAATATCAGCTAAAATTGAAAATCCTGAGGAGAAGAACCGTCTTAAATCACTTCTTCAGAGTATCAAGCCGAAAAATTACGGGATCATTGTGCGGACGGCTGCCGAAGGAAAGAAGGTTGCGGTTCTGGATGCTGAGCTCAGGGAACTCGTAAAGAAATGGGAATCCACTTTCAGCTCCGTTAAGAAGGATATAAAGGCACCGAAGCTCTTTATCGGTGAAATGAACCGGACAACCACTATACTCCGGGATCTGCTCAATGTTGCATTCAGCAGCATTCATGTCAACGACAGTGTAATTGCCGGGGAAATACGCACCTATATCAATGAGATTGCTCCTGAAAAAGCAAAGATTGTAAAGATTTATCAGGGAAGGGTTCCCATCTTTGATCATTTCGGCGTTAACAGGCAGATCAAGGCCCTGTTCGGCAGAACGGTGTCGTTCAGGCATGGTGCATATCTCATTATTGAACATACCGAAGCTCTTCACGTGATTGATGTAAACAGCGGAAACAGGTCACGTACCGGAAATGATCAGGAATCGAATGCACTGGAGGTTAATCTGGAAGCTGCTGCTGAAATAGCCCGGCAGCTGCGGCTGAGAGACCTGGGAGGGATCATTGTTATCGATTTCATTGATATGCAGTCGGGAGAAAACAAACAGATACTGTATGAAAAGGTGAAGGAACTCATGCAGACCGACCGGACAAAGCATAACATCCTTCCTCTCACAAAATTCGGGCTCATGCAGATAACACGGCAGCGGGTAAGGCCCGAAATGCATATCGTTACAAATGAAAAATGCCCTGCCTGCAGCGGGACAGGCGAAATAAAACCAAGTATTCTTTTTACCGATGAACTGGAAAAGAACCTTGAATTCATCGTGGACAAGATTAAAACCCGCATCATTTACCTTAATGTACATCCTTTTATTGCCGCATATCTGAAGAAAGGCCTGTTTCCCATATACCTGAAGTGGAGCCTGAAGTACAGGATCCTGCTGAGGGTTCAGGCGGTTGTGTCTGCTCAGTATCTTGAATATCATTATCTTGACAGGCATAATAACGAGATTGACCTTATCTGATCCCGGGAAGCTTAAAACAGCATTCAACCTTTCCGGCCCTTCACTGTTATTGTATTACTGAATTTGTAATTATTATCATTTTAAGTCATGAATAAGACCAGGTTTCTGTTTTTGATTTTTATGCTGATCACCATTTCTGCCCGGTCACAGATATTTGATCCCGCAGTATGGAATTTCGGATATGAGGATAAGGGCAACAATGTTTATGAGATTGTTATCAGTGCAACAATTGAAGAGGGCTCTCATATTTATTCCATGGATATTCCCGAGGGAGGGCCCATACCCACATTAATCCGTTTCGACAGTTCATCCTTATGGACCCCGGAGGGAGACAGCTATGAGGCGATAAGCCCCGAGGAAATATTTGATGAAGCATTCGGCATGAAAATCAAATCATTCAGCAGCAAGGCCGAATTCAGGCAGAAGATAAGCGGCAATGCTCCGGCTTTTACGGTCAGCGGTGCGGTTAATTACATGGCCTGCAATAATGTTACATGCTCCCCGCCCAAGGATGTGGAATTCGAAATAAACATCAGGAGAGGCAGTTCCGCAGCGGAAGGCGGCGGAATGCAGCCTGCTGAAGGGAAAACCACAGGCAGGGGACTCGCGGGCTTTCTTCTTATTTCAATGCTGGCAGGATTTGCCGGAATACTCACACCTTGCGTTTTCCCGATGATTCCCATGACCGTTGCCTTTTTCTCGCGGGGGTCGGAAACCAGAGGCAGGTCGGCCATGAACGCAATAATTTTCGGATTGTCGATAATACTTATTTACACGGCCCTGGGACTGATTGTATCCCTGAGCAGTGCGGGGGCAGGTTTTGCAAATACACTGAGCACGCACTGGATTCCCAATATCCTGTTCTTTTCATTGTTCGTGATTTTCGCAATTTCCTTTCTCGGAGCCTTTGAGATTACCCTGCCGAACACCTGGGTCACGGGAGCGGATTCACGGGTTGACAGGGGAGGTGTTCTTGCCTCATTCTTCATGGGCCTTACAACGGTTATTGTATCATTTTCCTGTACCGGTCCAATAGTAGGAGCACTTCTTGTGGAAGCAGCTACCGGCGATGTTCTCAGGCCGGCCATCGGCATGTTCGGATTCGGCCTGGCATTTGCAATGCCCTTTACGCTTTTTGCCCTCTTCCCCTCCGTTCTGAAAAAGATGCCGAAATCAGGAGGCTGGCTGAATTCCGTCAAGGTCGTCCTTGGCTTTATTATGCTGGCATTCAGCTTCAAGTTCCTGTCTGTGGTAGACAGTGTCTATAATATCGGATTAATCTCCAGGGATGTTTTCCTGATAATCTGGATAGTTCTTTTTTCACTGCTGGGATTTTACCTTCTCGGGAAAATTCGCTTCGCCCACGACAGTGAAGTGACTCACACGGGGGTTTTCAGATTCTTTCTGGTGGTCATAGTTTTTACCTTTGTGGTATACCTCACTACAGGCCTTTTCGGTAATCCCCTGAAGGGGATTGCTTCCCTTCTTCCCTCACAGGAGACATCCTGGTTCAGTCAGGCCGAAAGGGCAACACTGCCTCAGCAGCAGGAGCCGGCATTCGCAACATTCAGTCCGCTTGCGAAAAACCTGCAATGTCAGGAACCAAAATACGGGGACAGGTTCAGGCTGCCCTACGGGCTCAGGGGCTATTTCGATTACAGGCAGGGTCTTGAATGTGCGAAAGAACTTGGGAAGCCTGCTCTTCTGGACTTCAAGGGGCACGCATGTGCCAACTGCAGGATGATGGAAGCAAGGGTATGGTCCGACCCTGAGGTGCAGAGGCGGCTGAGAGAAGATTTTGTGATCATAGCCCTCTATCTTGATGACAGGACGCAGCTTCCGGAAAACGAGTGGATAGTGTCGCAGGTGGACGGTAAGACAAAGAAAACAATCGGAAAGGTGAATGAAGATCTTGAAATCTCCAGGTTCAGGACAAATGCAATGCCCCTTTATGTGATAACGGATCACAAGGGCAATCCGCTAAACGCTCCGATGACCACGAATCTGAATGTTGATGAATACAGGAAGTGGCTGGATGAGGGACTGCAGCTGTTTAAACAGAAAATCTGATAATCCGGGCTGCCCTTTCATAAAGTCTTAATATTTTCCTGTCATACTCCCGGTGTTCCGGAGCCAGGCCGGCGGTCAGTTCCTGTCCGGCTTTTTCGGAGGAAAAGCCCTGCGCATCCTCCGAATCATTTCTGGGCCGAAAATATAGATCAGTATAACAGGGCAGGCAACAGATGCGGCATTGAATATGTAATCACCGGCCCTGACGTAGAAGGTGATTTCTGTTTCCGGAACTATTATACCTTTCAGACTGCCTGCAGTCCACCACTCTGTTTCCTGCAGCCTTTTCCCGCGTTTATCCGTGATGCACGAAATGCCTGTATTGGCACAGCGGACCACGGGCCTTCCTGTTTCAATGGCCCTGAGGGATGAATATCCGAGATGCTGGTAATAACCTTTTGTGTTCTTCCACCAGCCATCATTCGTTATTACTGCCAAGGCTTCTGCCCCTTCCCTTACAGACCCGGCAACAAAATCACCGAATACCGATTCATAACAGATTACCGGGGCTATTCTGTGGCCTGTCGCGGAATGAATAAAACAGGTTCTGCTGTCCTGCGTTCCGTATCCCCACATGGTTCCTCCCATATCCGGCAGTATCCATTCGGTTACTTTTTCCAGGAAGGGGGAATAATGCATCTCAATCCCCGGAACAAGCCTGGACTTGTGATAGATGGAGGGATAGTTGATGGCGTCGATTCTGAATGCGGAATTGTAATGGTCTGCGTAGTGTTCCGACAGATTTGTCAGCCTTGCCGATCGTGTCGGGGCTTTTTCGGAACCGGGGTATATCCTGTAGCTGACAAGACCTGCAATGATATTGAGATCATTATATCCGGCTGCAAAATCCCTCAGGGTGAGGATATATTTGTTGTTGCCGGCATCAGCCTCATTTACCGGATCATCAATCATTGTCTCCGGAAAAATGAGCCAGCGGCTACTGTCTGTCAGCATGCCTTCAGCAATTTTCAGGGCAGTATCAAGCTGTTGTTCAAAGGGAATACTGAATTTTTCAGTATAAGGGTCAAAATTGGGCTGAACGATGACAATCTCGCTTCCCTGGCCTTCCTTTGATTCTTCCGGTCTGCTGTATTCCGATACCGAGAATGCCGCGGGAACGGCTGTGATCATCAGCCAGAGCGAGGCATATGTCAGTGCTGCCCGCTTTTTCCGGGAGCGGTTAAGCAGGAAGAGTGTGAGAAAGATGTTTGAAATCAGTATCCAGAGGCTTCCTCCGGCAACTCCTGTTATATCATACCATTGGATGAACAGAATATTTTTGGCAAGGCCGTTTCCCAGGTTTATCCAGGGAGTAAGAAAAGACGAATGAAGGGACAGATTCTCAAAAGCCAGCCAGAATATTGTAAGTGCGGCATATCCGGCTGTTCTTCCTGCCTTTTTTCTCACGGAATGCGCCAGACAGAATACAAGGGTCATAAGGAATGACATCTCCGTTATTACCGCAATTGCGGCAGGAATGCTGGCAATTCTTATCCAGGAAAGGACAATTGTGTTGAACAGGACAAAACCGGGAAGGAGAAGGATGAAACATGAATTCAGATTGTATTTCCCCGGGTTGAGGTAAAGGTGATCCTCAATCAAAAGCCAGGGCACGAAAGATACCAGCAGTATCAGTCCCGGACAGAATTCCGACCAGGCCAGTCCGGAAAGCATTCCTCCGGCAGCAGACAGTGCAATAAGTGAATACCTCCTCATTTTCCCCGGTGGCGGTAAAGAGGGTGAACTTACAAAAAACATCCCGTTTTCACGGCTTCTGTTTAAAAAAGTGCTCAGATATTGTTTTATAAAGCGGATTGATATATGTTTGCATCTTGAAAGTGCATGCTGAAAATTTTGTAAGATATAAAGTGTCAAAACTTTAAAGGAAGCTTTTTATTATCTGAAAAGCAATTTTTCATTCTTTTCATGGCTGTCCCGTCAACCTGCAGGCTGACGGGACTTTTTTCAATGTTAATATTTGTTAAATAACTTTGTTTAAGAAATCAGGCCTGAGGGGAATTATTATCTTGCATTTAATATAGTTACCATATTTATGAAGAAATTATCACTGGTATTTCTGATACCTGCAATTCTTATTTCATGCAGCAACGACAGGAATCTTGCACGCAGGGCAGACAGACTGCATAAGTGCTTTCTTACTGTTGACACACATTGTGACACGCCGATACTTCTTGTAAGCAGTGATTATGATCTTGGCGAAAGGCATGAGGAAGCCTGTGTCGATTTTCCAAGAATGAAGGAAGGTGGTCTTGATGCTGAATTCTTTGCGGTTTACCTGGCCCAGGGCCCCCGGAACGGGGAGGCCTACAATATTGTACATCAGAAAACACTTGAGATTTTTGATTCAATACACAGTAATCTGAGAAAGAATTCCCGGCTGGCGGAACTGGCACTGACACCCGATGATGCATGCCGGCTGAAAAAGGAAAACAGGATCTCGGTATTCATAGGTGTTGAGAACGGCTATGCCATTGGCATGGAAACAGACAGGATAAGGGAGTATTATGATCTTGGTGCCCGGTACATGACTCTTTGTCATTCAAGCAACAATGATATATGTGATTCCTCAACCGATCCGCGGGGACCTGAACATAACGGGCTTTCGGAGTTTGGCAGGGAGGTGGTGAAGGAAATGAACAGGACAGGCATGATGGTGGATGTCTCGCATATTTCCGATGAGGCTTTTTACGATGTAATCAGAGTGTCAAAGGCTCCCGTCATTGCTTCCCATTCTTCCTGCAGGGCATTGTGCTCAAGCCCGCGGAACCTTACCGACGATATGCTGCATTCACTTAAGTCAAACGGGGGAGTGGTACAGATCTGCATTCTCAGCAGCTATATAAAGACTCCTGAACCGAATCCGGAGATGGATGCCAGATTCGAGGAACTGAGATCGAAATACGGAGAGTTCGGGAAGCTCGGCGAAGATCAGAAAAAATCATACAGGAAGGAGATGAGGGAGATTTTCGACAAGTACAGGAAACTTGCTACTGTTGCTGATGTACTGGACCATATTGACCATGTAGTCCAGGTTATCGGGGTGGATCATGTGGGCATAGGTACCGATTTTGACGGCGGAGGCGGTGTTGAAGGCTGCATAACAGTTGATCAGATGAAGAACATCACCATCGAAATGCTGCGCCGCGGTTATTCGAACAAGGACATAAAGAAGATCTGGGGCGGGAATATCATGCGGGTGCTGCGTGAAGTTCAGGAATCAGCATCAGTTTAACCACGGCATTGTTTTGTTTATTGCGATCCGGCTCCCGGCAAAATCCTATTAACCGGCAGACTATTATTTTACGGCCTTTACCCGGGAGAATTTCAGCATTTTCAGCATCCAGCCGGGCAGTGGTTCAGCTTTGCGCTTTGAAAGGTCAAGATACCATCCCAGCTTTTTGACAAGCGGCAGCTTAAGGGTTTCCACGAACTCAATCAGAGTGCCGTCGGGATCCTCCACATAGGCGAAATGTCCGCCGGCTTCACCCATGTCGAAACCCTGTCCCTTGAAGCTTTCCTTGCTGTTGACGGTGAAGGGAAATCCCTTTTCGCTGCATCTGATTTTCAGATGGTCAAATCCTTTGATATCGAAGCATATATGAATAAAGCCGGGATCCCCCCAGTATCTTCCCTCATAAATTTTCTTTCCCTTTCTGCCAATACTGCAGATGAGTTCCATCATGCTCTGTCCGAAAATCTTACTGAAAGGTCCGGTGAATGATTTTGAGTTCGCCAGAAGCACTCTTCTTACAGGTTCATTGTCACCCGGAATGTTGGCCAGATCGGGAAAGGTACCGGTTATGTCATAGATAACCTGGTCATAACCAAGAACGTCCGTATAAAGGCCTCTGGCCTTTTCAATATCCGTAACGCCGATTACCGCCCCGCAGGTTCCTCCGGATATATGGCCTGTATCCATGAACCAGCCGTCACCTTCATTGATATGGAACAGATTCCCGGAAGGGTCCTTCATATAGAAAGTTTTCCTGCCGGAAGGATCAGCAGTTGGTTCATTAAGGATCACGGCGCCCGTGTTCCTGAAGAATGAATATGCCTTTCCGATATCCTTTACTTTCATCTTGCAGGCCAGTATACCTATGTCAATGAGACTGATTTCTCCCTTCAGCGGGACAGGTTCTCTTTCTTTGTACTGCCATACTTCAAAACCGCCGCCCCCCTGAAGGTTCACAGCCAGCACCGCATGCCGCTTTCTTGCCTGGTTGCCGGTATAGGGCAGCATGATTTTAGCTTCAGCTTCTTCCTCGAAAATTTTGCAGTCCATTCCAAACGTACCGATATACCAGTTCCAGGATTCCTTCAGGTTCCTGACTCCTATGCCTGCCTGCTGTATCCCGCAGATTGAATAATCATTCATTTACTTATTGTTTTATGTTGCACTTATTTTATCACCTATCCTGAAAAAGAGCCGGGGAAAGTATCTTCTTACGTACAGCAAGAGGAGCTCGCTTCCGCCCACTGTTATTTCTCTTTTGTTCCTGAGTATTCCCCTTATAATTATCCTTGCGGCCTTTTCAGGACTGATACCCTTTGCCTGTCCCTCGTCCATTCTTCCGTGTTCCCTTCCTTCATGGTCAAGAGCATGGAGGGATATGGACGTCCTCACCCTCCCGGGTATTATCACGGATGTCCTGATATTGTTTTTCTTGTTTTCGAGGAATAGGGTTTCAAAGAAACCGTGCAGGGCCTGTTTGGATGCGGAATAAGCTGAACGCAGGGGGAATCCGAATCTTCCGGATATGCTGCTTGTTGCGGCAATATGGCCTGATCCCTGTCTGATCATGTAGGGAAGAACCGCCTTTGTAAGTGCAATTGTGCCGAAATAATTGATTTCAAATATTTTTCTGTCGAGCCACAGGGGAGTATCTGCAACTGATGCCCTCTGGCTCACTCCGCCTATATTCAGAAGATAATCGATTCTTCCGGTTTTTTTCACAACATTCTCAACCAGGGATTCAATACCGTCAGTATCGGACAGATCGAAGGGGGCAGACAAAATATCCTGTGATATTCCCGCGTATTCAGATTTTACTTTTTCAAGTCCCTCAGCATCATTTGAGGAAATTACCAGTGATGCTCCCCTTTCGAGGAAGGCATGAACAAGGCCTTTTCCGATACCGGATGATGCGCCTGTGATCCATGCTGTTTTGCCGGAAAAAATTTCAGAGTTTCCCATCAGGCAAGTTTTCCAATCTGTTTAATCAATTCATCATGATCTGATTTCAGTTTCATGTATTCAGAATCATTTCTCCTCAGGTATTTCCTTATCCGGAATCCGCCTGTTATTCTTTTCAGGTAATGAATGTAATTCACTGCAAAAAGGCCGGAAACAGGCAGTGCAAGGAAGAGGATCAGTCCCAGCCAGAAGGGCGAGAATATCAGCAGAAAGGCTATCAGGAAAACAGGAATGAACACGAGTGCAAGTCCGACCGATATGCCGTATTTTATTGAGGAATGAAACTGTTTATCGCGTATTTTCGGAATTTGTGAATTTGGAATTCCCAGGAAGACCAGGGTGAATATGGTTCCGTAGATAAATACCGGCAGACTGGCAATAAGTCCGAAGATACCGGCTATGAGCCAGCCAAGCGGGTGCCTGTTTTTTCTGAGGAGGGGATAATCAATCTTCAGCTCCCCGGCTTTTTGTTTGACATTAAGGCTCAGTGAGCATATTTTCCTGTAGAGTTCGGTATTTGTGATTTTCAGGTTATTGAGCTTGTCGATCAGCATCCTGTCCCTGAACAGTTTGGGAAATCTGACATCATCGCTGTAAGGTCCGTTTACCAGGCTTCTCAGTTCATCTATTGCCTCATAGTCTTCCTTACTGTCTATATGGACCATCAGCATTTTCATTTCTCCGGAAAGCCGTTCCCTGAGCTGGTTATGGGCCACTTCGGGATTTTTCCTGTAAAGTTCATGATATTCATCAACTTCCACCGCTTTGCCGTACACTACCGTGAGTACCTGCCGGAATCTCTGGTAGTTTGTAAATTCCAGTCCGACGGGTATAATCTTGATTTTCATCTCAAAACCGGAAGCCTCATCTGCCTGGAAAGCTATTCTGCAAATGCCTTTCTTCAGCTGGCGGAGCCTGCGGTAGCCGGCGTGGTCCCCTTCGGGAAGGATTACCAGTCCGTTTTTGTTTCGCAGAACATCTACTGTTTTTTTAAATATTTCATCATTTTCCTTCAGGCTGCTGAAGCCGTCCCTTATCCTGTAAACCGGCAGAATTTTCAGGAAATAGAGGATTTCTGCAATGGTTTTATTTCTGAAGATATCGGCCCTGGCCAGAAATACCGGCTGGCCCCGGTGTGTGAAGAGGACAGCCAGGGCATCCATCAGGGCATTCTGATGATTGGGGGCAAAGATCAGATGATGATCCGGATTGATATTTTCCCGGCCGACAACTATTACTTTCCTGTAAAAGATATTATTATGCCAGAATCCCGCAATTGCCTTCAGTAAGGCGTATCCCCGAGAATATTCCTCTATGTTGTCTCTTCCCATTCCCGATGAAAAAAATGATTCAGGCCGTCAGGCCTGCTGATATCAAAATATGCAAAGTTGCAAGTTATAAAAAAAAGAATTCTTTCCACCTGTCAATGACCCTTCTCTCTTTTTTAGTTGGTCTTCCTGAACCTTTTCTCCGTCCGTCCGGCATTTCCATCCTCTTCATTTCAAGCTTGATCTTTTCACCGGCAGGTGTCAGATCCTCGAGGTAATTGTCCACAAGCTTGGCACCCACACGGTTTTCCGTGAGGCCTGTTATCCTGTAAGTGAATGTAACCGGAGGTCTGCGGAGAACAATAATTTCATTTCCCTCAAGATATTTTGAAGGCTTGACCTTATTATTGTCAATAAGCACTCTTCCCATCCTGCAGGCATTTGCTGCCTGGGTACGGGTCTTAAAGAGCCGGACGGCCCACAGGAACTTGTCTGTCCGGACGGATTTGCTTTCTGTCACAATAATGCTGTTTTATTCCCGTCAGCCTCCTTTCCGGGCATCTTTCCCATCTTGTTGTATGCAGTCATTGTCAGTTCAGTTCCTGCAACGGCAAATGACTTAATCATTTCAATGACTATATCAATTCTTTCCTTCAGGAACTCTTCCTCCCCGGGTTTCCATCGGCCCAGGACATGGTGTACCTGGGACCCCTTCCGGAATCCGTTTCCTATACCCACTCTGATACGGGCATATTCATTTGTTCCGAGAACGGAACTTATGTGTGCAAGGCCGTTATGTCCGCCATCACTGCCTTTGGGTCTCATCCTTATGCTTCCAAGCGGAAGTGCTATGTCATCAACGATTACCAGGAGGTTTTCCAGTTCAATTTTCTCCCTTTTGAGCCAGTATCTTACCGCATTTCCGCTGAGATTCATGTAGGTTGACGGCTTGAGCAGGATCAGCTGGCGTCCCTTGTATTTCACGGGGCTTATAAATCCGTAGCGGCAGTCGGAAAAAAGTGAACCGGATGCCCTTGCCATTGCATCCAGGACCATGAATCCTATATTATGCCTTGTGCCGGCATACTCATCACCTACGTTCCCCAGGCCTGCCACAAGATATTTCAAAATGCCGGATTATTTTAAGTCTTAAGTTATTTCCACCCCGTTTCAGTCGTATCTTTTCCCGGCCCGGTCTTTGTACCGGAGGGGCCGGATCAACGGCTTCCCGTCATTCCCTGTCGGCGGATTCTCCTGCCGGAGTTTCCGTACCTTCAGTACCTTCGCCTGAAGTAACTTCTTCTTCTGCTTCCCCTTCAGCCTTGATGGCGACACGCGATGATGACACCATCACAACCGTTGCAATTTTTGAATCGAGAAACTCAATCTTGTCCTTTTTCAGATTGCCAACCTTTATTGAATCATTGATTTTCAGGCTGCTTACATTTATCTCGATATTATCGGGCAGGTTTTCTGCCAGTGCCCGTATTTTCAGATTCCTTTTCCTTACACTTAATCTGCCTCCGGCCTTGACGCCAACCGAATCGCCCGTTATTGCAACGGGGATATTCATTGTTACTGGTTTGTCGGCAAAGACCTGAACAAAGTCGGCATGCAGGATCCTGTCAGTGACAGGGTGAAACTGGATTTCATGAAGGATGGCCCTGGTTACCTCTCCGTCGAGATTCAGATGCACCAGATGTGCATCAGGCGTAAAGACCAGTTTTTTGATACTGTTCTCCTGGGCGCTGAAATTGATATTCTTTTCTTTCCCGTAAATAATACATGGCACATTGCCGGCCTTCCTTACCTGCCTGGCATGTTTTTTCCCGAGTTCATTTCTCAGTGTCCCCTTTATTTCAATTGTCTTCATCTGTTAATATATTTTTGTGCTGCTAAAAGCCGCCTTCGTGGCAGCTCCCCATCGCACATTGGACTTTTTCAAAAATCGGCCTGCAAATATATTACAAAGCATTCAGAATACAAAACTTGTACTGATCGACTGATTTGTGTTTACTGCACGGATTGTGCCGGCGAATAAAGCGGCTATTGAGAGCACTTTGATTTTGTCGGATCTGACGGCAAAAGGTACTGAATCGCTTACAACGAGTTCCTCCAGTGAGGAATTGTTTATCCGTTCCACGGCATTTCCCGACAGTATGGGATGTGTTGCAACTGCCCTTATGCTTTTTGCACCTCTTTCCTTCATCATATTGGCTGCAAGGACGATAGTTCCCGCGGTATCGACCATATCATCGATAATTACAATGTTTCTGCCTTCCACCTCGCCGATAACGGATATCTCCTCCACCAGGTTTGCTTTCTTCCTGAGTTTGTAGCACAGTACCATTTCTGAGTGGAGATGCCGGGAATATGCATTTGCCCTTTTTGATCCTCCCATGTCGGGAGCCGACACTGTCAGGTTTTCCAGATTCAGATTCTGGATATAGGGCGCAAAAATTGCGGAACCGAAGAGATGGTCCACGGGAACATTGAAGAATCCCTGTATCTGGTCGGCGTGAAGATCCATTGTTATTATCCTGTCGACACCTGCAGCACTCAGCAGGTCGGCCGAGAGCTTTGAGCCTATCGACACTCTCGGGCGGTCCTTTCTGTCCTGGCGTGCAAAACCGTAATATGGTATCACCGCAATCACCTTATATGCTGAAGCTCTCTTGGCTGCGTCGATCATCAGAAGCAGCTCAAGCAGATTCTCGGCAGGGGGATTGGTAGACTGTACGATAAAGACCATATCGCCTCTTACGGATTCATCGAAACATGGCTGGAACTCGCCGTCACTGAATTTGGTGACCGAGCTTTTACCCAGTTCAATGCCAAGCTCCCCGGCAATCTTTTCTGCAAGCTGGCGTGAGGCTCTGCAGGAAAACAGCTTCATACGTGCATGACCATACATCGTTTTGCGTATTGAAAGGTTGGATCAACTGCCTGCAAAAATAACCATTCCTTCTAAAAAGAATCTGGTTTTGAAAAATTGTTCAAAGATTCTTCAATAAAGGCAAGAATTTCGCTTCTTCCCGATTTTGTGATTTTTGAAGTTACAAAAGTCACGGGGAGCTCCTCCCATTTTTCAAGCATTTGGGTATCATATTCCTCTATGGACTTCTTCAGGCTGGCCCTGCTCATTTTGTCTCCCTTTGTAAAGACCCTGGCAAAGGGAATGCGGTTGATTCCGAGAAACTCCATGAAACCGGTATCGCTTTTCTGGGGTTTGTGTCTCGGATCAATCAGTACGAACAGGCATAAAAGGTTTTCCCTGCTGAGGATATAACCGGTCGTGATCTTCATCCAGTCCCGTCTTTGGGCAGCCGCTGCCCTGGCGTAGCCATAGCCGGGCAGGTCAACGAGATACCAGCTGTCATTAATGAGAAAGTGATTGATGGTCCTGGTTTTGCCGGGTTCACCCGAGGTCTTTGCCAGTTTTCCGTATCCTGTAAGCATATTAATAAGCGAGGATTTGCCGACATTTGAGCGCCCTATAAACGCTATTTCGGGAAGATGTGAAGACGGAAACCCGTCTGGTGTTAAACTGCTGCTGATATATCGGGCTGAACGGATTATCATTTCAGCAGCCTAGTTAAGATCATTATAGGGCAGATCAATCCTTTTATAAGCAAGCAGCCTGTTTCCGAAGGGCGTGGTTATTTCTGCAATAACGCCCAGGTAATTTTTCCCCGCCTGTCCGCTTTTCTTCAGGCTGATCACAGCCTTTCCGTCCCTGGTGTTTAGCGGTGTGATATATGCGGTGTCAAAGCGTTCGTTGGTGAACTCGCCCCTGTTGAATTTTACCCTTGTGCCCTTGTCTGACAGTTCCAGGGATATCCTGTACAGGCTCCGGGTATTGTATTCATCACTTACAGCTGCGACAATTTCGGGATAATCCCGTATCAGCCTGCCTTTGTTGTCATATTCCTCAAAGAAGGGAGTGCGCATACCCATGTCATATCCTATCATGGCCTTCAGTTTCCCGGTTCTGTAGTACTGCTTCTGAATCCCGTTAATAGTGTCATTTTTGTACGGGGTTGTTCTGAACAGCTGTCCTTCAACGTAATAATAACGTCCGGAGTCCTGTCTCAGGCCGTTCTCATACCAGAAAGTCTGGTAAAGCTGACCTCCCGGATAATATGTTTTCGTTAATCCGTGCCGGACACCATTCCTGAAGGTAACTTCCTTGATGATCCGGTTTCCGCCCATATACTGTTTAATTCCCGTGTATCCCGTATCCGGGATGCTGATTGTGTCACTGGCGGCGGATGCTTCTTTTCCCGCTCCTCCGCCCCTGCATCCTGCCATTGCCAGGATAATTACTGCCAATGCTGCTGATATTGTCTCGGCTTTCATTTTATGCGATATTTGGGTAAGTGTATTTTACTGTATGAAAATCTCCAGAAGAGTGGCTCCGGGAAGCGGCTCCAGTATTACTTCGTTAATCATTGCCGGGAGGAGAACGCTTTCTCCTTTTATTACCTCTTCCGCATTTCCGTTCTGCCTGATGAGGAATCCGCCTTCGGTGCAGATATAAATCACGAAGGAATCAAGGAGGCTGTATTCCTTTTTTACAGATTCATTGAAACTGATAATGTTTGTGGTAAAAAACTCGCAGTTTACAAGATTCTCCGTTTTGTTGAGCTGCGGTTTTGCTGATGATTTATTGCTTCCTGCAGCATTGAAGTCTATGGCATCCAGTGCCAGGCCGGTATGAAGCTCCCTTGGTTTTCCGTCCGGTCCCGTTCTGTTCCAGTCGAATATCCTGTAGGTGATATCCGAAGTCTGCTGTATCTCAACCAGCAGATTGCCCGCACCGATGGCATGTATTCTTCCGGCAGGCGTAAAAAACACGTCCCCCGGCGATGATATGTCTGCGTTCAGCACTTCTGCCAGTTTTCCGTTTTCAAGCTTGCTGATGTATTCTTCCCGGCTGAGGCTTTCCCTGAATCCCGAATAGATCCTGGCATCCCGGGCACTTTCCAGTATGTACCACATTTCTGTTTTTCCGTAGGCCCTGTGTCTCTTTTTTGCAAGTTCATTGCCCGGATGAACCTGTATGGAAAGATCCTTCCTTGCTTCAATCAGCTTGATGAGCAGCGGGAACTCGTTTCCGAACTTTTCAAACACGGAATCACCGGTAATATCTCCCATGTACACTTCTATGAGATCTTCAATATTATTCCCGGCAAGGAAACCATTGCTCACCACCGACAGATTGTCCTGAACCGCAGAAATTTCCCAGCTCTCCCCGTATGTTTTTTCAGGATCTCCCTTTTTATTGTAACGGTTTACCAGTGAATTGCCGCCCCAGATGGTCTCTTTCAGAATCGGTTCAAACTTTAGGGGATATAGTTCTGACATTTTGAATATTGGTTTAAGTTTCAGCTTCGTCTCATTTCAGTCACTTTTTATTAACTTTGGCTGGATTGAGCGATGCTAATTTACGAATAAATGCTGATTGTTGGTATAGCAGGAGGTACCGGTTCAGGAAAAACAACGGTAGTAAACAAACTGAAGAAGGAATTTCCCAACGGAGAGATTGTGGTGATTCCCCAGGATGCCTATTACAGGGATAACAGCCATATTCCCCCTGAAGACAGGCAGAAAATAAATTTCGACCATCCCGACTCGCTTGAGTTTTCTCTCCTCATCAGGCATCTCAGGGAGCTGAAGGAGGGAAGAGCGGTTGAAATGCCGGTTTATTCCTATCTTACATGCCTGAGGTCGAAGGAGACCATTCCTGTTAAGCCGGCAAAGGTAATAGTGGTGGAGGGGATCCTGATCCTTACCGATTCTGAGTTGAGAGACATGTTTGATATCAAGGTTTTTGTGGATGCCGATGCGGATGACAGGCTCGGGCGTGTTATTCAGAGGGATATCATTGAACGCGGGAGATCGGTGCTCATGGTGCTGGAGAGATATCACGATACGGTAAAACCATCACATCTTCAGTTTATTGAGCCTTCCAAGCGCTATGCCGACATAATTATTCCAGGCGGTGGAGAGAATGAGGTTGGCATCAGGGTGCTTGTTTCCATTATTGAAAAACATCTTGCTGAAAAAGGTGAAAACGGTGAAAAATGATACGGGAAGAATTGAATGATATGCCAGCGGTCCTTGATCGGTGATGGTCAGGAGGCGGTAAGCCCGGAATAACATTCAGAAGTAATTCATCAGTGATCACGGAGTGCCGAAAAAGCTGAAATGACTGCTTCCGGATTGTCAGCATTCAGCCAGTGGCCTGCATTTCTGATGGTTTCAAACCCGGCAGAGGGGAAGATCCTGAGAATGTCACTTCGGTCATCATCGGGCAGATAGTCTGAGTGTTCCCCTTTCAGGAAAATCACGGGGAATCCGGTGACGGGTTCACTGCTGCCATCCGGCCTTGGCAGACCGTCCATTATATTGTCCAGATTCCGCAGGAGGGCAGGGGCATTGATTTTCCACCTGAACTTTCCGTCGGGCATCCTCTGAAGATTTTTCAATATGAATCCTCTTATCCTTCCGGAGGAGATCTTCCCGGAAATGAGATTTTCCACATCACTGCGGGAAGAAATTTCCGACAAACCGGTTTCGTTGATTGTCCTGAGGATTTCAAGGTGCAGCCTGTATTCCCTTGATCTTCTGCCTTTGGCAGGAAACGGGGAAATGTCGGCTATCAGCAGTCCTTCCAGTTTTTCCGGCCATTTCCTGGCATAGAACAGTGCAGTCTTGCCTCCCATGCTGTGGCCGGCAAGGAAGAACTTTTCCAGGTTCAGTTCCCGGGCCAGTTCATCAATATCATCACTCAGGGCATTGTAGTCATGAATATCGCTATGGGGGGAAAGGCCATGATTCCTGAGGTCGGGCAGATAAACCGTATATTCTGAACTGATGGCCCTGGCCACTGACATCCAGTTGTCGGATGAACCGTACAGGGCATGGAGAATAATAAGCGGAGGTCCCTTCCCGGATTTGCGGCAGTAAAGCTTCATGGCCGTCAGTCTTCCAGCTGCTTTTTATACATCTGTATAGTGTTCTCGAGTCCGAGATAGAGGGCGTCCGAAATCAGTGCATGGCCGATGGAAACCTCCTTCAGCCAGGGGATATTCCTGTGTAGGTAGTTGAGGTTATCCAGATTCAGGTCATGGCCGGCATTTATTTCCAGGCCCAGTTCCCTGGCCAGTTCCGCAGCCTGAACGAATGGTCTGACAGCCTCTGCCGCATTTGCTGAAAACCCGGAAGCATAAGGTTCGGTGTACAGCTCTATCCTGTCGGTTCCGGCAAGGGCGGCATTCTCTATATTCACCGGGTCTGTATCAACAAAAAGGGATGTCCTGATGCCTTCCTTCCTGAATATTTTTATGATATTGCTGAGAAAACTGCGGTTTTTCAGCGTATCCCAGCCCTCATTTGATGTAATGGCATCATGCTTGTCGGGGACAAGAGTCACCTGTTCAGGCCTTACCGAGAGCACAAGATTGATGAAACTGTCGGTCGGATTGCCTTCAATATTGAATTCGGTCTTTATAACGGGCCTGAGCTCAATTACATCCCTGTATCTGATATGTCTCTCGTCCGGTCTGGGGTGAACGGTTATACCGTCAGCTCCAAAGAGCTGGCAGTTGATGGCGGCGTTTATCACATTCGGAATATTCCCGCCCCTTGCATTACGGATGGTGGCAATCTTGTTGATATTAACACTGAGCCTTGTCATATAATAAAATTTAGCTGTTTACGTATTGTTAACATGTCACAAAAGTAATACAACTGGCTTTTTTTTTCATTACTTTACATAAAAATTAAGTGCATGGTTGCCGCCGATCTCATATCCGACAATATTCCGGCCCTTAAAACATCTGATACAGGGCAGGTTGCCCTTAACTGGATGGAAATATTCAGGATCTCCCATCTGCCTATAGTGAATAATCTCGATTTTCTCGGACTTATTTCCGACAGTGATATTTATGATATGAATCAGCCCGAGGAGGCGATCGGAAACCATGAGCTGACACTTTTAAAACCCTATGTAAGGGATGACCAGCACCTGTTTGAGGTTATCGGTATTGCTGCCAGGCTGAAACTTACGGTTATACCCGTGCTTGACGGGAACGATCACTATCTGGGCGTCATAACCAGCAGCGACCTGATCAGGCATGTGGCCTCATTATCCTCACTCGAACAGCCCGGCGGAATTATCGTGCTTGAGATGACTGACAGGGATTATTCCCTGTCCCAGATCGCACAGATCATAGAAAGCAATAATATAAAGGTACTGAGTATGTATATCACCTCTCCGGCTGATTCCACAAAGCTTGAGGTTACCCTGAAAGTCAATGAAACGGATCTCCTTCCCGTAATACGTACCTTTGAGCGCTATAATTATGATGTCAAAACCTGGATTACCGGCAATGACTCGCTTGACCGCTTTTATTCCGAGAGGTTTGATCTGTTAATGAAATACCTGAACATGTGACATATATGCTGAAAAGAGTTGCAATTTACAGCAAGGACAGCAATGACCGGACACGGGAGGCTGTTCAGAAACTTGTAAGTGAATTTCTTAAAAGGGACATAGAGGTAAATCTCTATCAGAAAGCCGGTGATACAAGATTCAGTTTCAGCAGGGAAGAGGTTACTCCCTTTACCAGTCTTGCCATGCTTCCGGCAAGGCCTGACATGATCCTCAGTGTCGGCGGCGACGGAACCTTTCTTGAAACAGTCCTTAAGGTCAAGGATTCCGGTATCCCTGTTGCAGGAGTCAATACCGGCAGAATGGGCTTTCTCGCGAACATACCGAATGAGGAACTGGGTAATTCGGTTGACCATCTCTGTTCCGGCGACTATCAGATAATTGAAAGGTCAATGCTTGAAATAACCAGTCCGCCGGGCCTTTTCAACGGGGAATCATCCACTGTACTGAATGAGATCACCATTCAGAAACTGCTGCTCAGTATGATCATAATCCATGTATATGTGGATGATGTATTCCTGAATACCTACTGGGCAGATGGTCTGATTGTATCCACGGCTACCGGCTCCACGGCATATAATCTGAGTGCGGGAGGACCAATACTGTCGCCCGGTGATGAGAGCATCATTATTTCACCGATGTCGCCGCATAATCTTACAATCAGGCCTATAGTCCTTTCCGGGAGCAGCAGGCTGAGGATGGTTATGGAAGGAAGAACGGAGGAATGCCTTCTTACCTGTGATTTCAGATTCAGAAAGATACCGATAAGTGAGGAAATAATCATAGTTAAGAGCAAATCCAGGCTCGGAACGGTTATGCTGAAGGGAAGAGATTTTTACAGTACCCTGAGGAACAGGCTGATGTGGGGTGCTGACACAAGAAACTGAAATTTTACCATCGGCTGTCATTTATGCTTTTCAACATTGCACGGTTGATATATTCATGTGTATATGTTAATATTATAACTGATTTTTATACTTCCTGAAATTTAGATTGCTATATTTGTATTTGCAACTATTGTCAATCATTATGAAGCGATACATTTTGGTTCTACTGATCTTTTGGCTTGCTGTACCCTTTTCCAGTGCCCAGTTATGGAAAATGAGGAGATGGGAGGCAGTTGCCGGAGCCGGACCGTCTTTTTTCTTCGGGGACATAGGGGGCTACAGCCGGAGTGAGAATTTTCTCGGGCTGCGGGATATCACCTATCTTCAGACAAGATACAACTTCAATGCCAGTCTGAAATACCGGTTGAACCGTGTGACGAACCTGAGGCTTGGAATGTCATATGCCCGGCTTCATGCCACCGATGAGAGAGGCTCGAATGAGGGGAGGCCCTTTGAGGTTTCCACGCAGATTTTTGAACCGGCCCTTACCGCTGAATATTATTTTATAAAAAACAGGGCTGAAAGCAGTTATCTTTTTCAGAAGAGGAGGGGCAGGTTTTTGTGGTCCCTTCTGAGATCGCTTGATTTCTATGGATTTGCAGGAGCAGGTGCTGCTTATTTCGATGCAAATCCCAATGAGGCCCAGAGGCAGGAAATGGCCTTGCACGGCATGAAGGACAGCGGAGTTGCCCTTGTCATTCCGGCAGGAATTGCAACAACGCTTGTATATACCCCAAATATCAATTTTGGCCTGGAGCTGGGCGGGCGCTATGCTTTCACCGACTGGCTTGACGCCTATCATAAAGAACAATATTCCAAGGCAAATGACGTTTATTATTTTTTGAACTTTACAATTTCATACAAAATGAAAACAGGGCCACGCGGGTTGCCCTCATTCAGATAATAATAAGCGGAATCTTTTTTAATGAAGCGAGTACCCTGGGTAATTCTTTTTTTTAGCTTTTTTATTTCCTCCCATGGCCAGCGTAATTCTGACTATGGAATATTCGGGGGTGTATCTTCCTACATAGGTGATATCAATCCCGGAAGACTTCTTTATGCTCCCGGTCCGGCTGCAGGAGTCCTATACAGGTATAATTTCCATCCCCGGCATGCCCTGAGGGGCAGTCTGCTTTACGGCATGATGAGGGGGTCAGACAGGGATTTTTCAAATAGTTTCCAGGCAGCAAGAGATTCGTCGTTTTCTGCAGGTGCAGGTGAACTGGCGGTTCAGTTTGAATTTAACTTTCTTCCTTTTTCAACCCAGGGCAGGCATCTGAATTTTTCTCCTTATTTTTCCGCAGGCGCAGCTGTGGCATACTTAAATACCACAACAGCAGCCAATACACATATTTCGTCCATTCAGCCCGTCATTCCGCTCTCCTTTGGATTCAAGGTCAATATCTGGAAAAATATGGGACTGGAGGCCGAATATGGATTTCGTAAAACTTTTTATGATAACTTAGACGGCGTAAAAAATATGGTTTCTCCGGAGGATCAAAGTCTGATCCATAATAACGACTGGTATTCATTTACCGGTATTGTACTGACGTGGAAAATTTACAGCAGACTGGCTGGTTGTCCGGCATACGATGATGTCGACAAAAAACCAAAGATTAAGAAATGTCGTTCAGGGAAAAGATAAACATGAACAAGCTTCCGGTCCATATTGCCATAATCATGGACGGAAACGGAAGATGGGCCGTACAGCACAGGAGGGAAAGGATTTTCGGACACGAACAGGGAGTTGAATCAGTCCGGCAGGTTGTTGAGGCTGCAGGGGGCCTTGGAATAAAATATCTCACTCTCTATGCCTTTTCCACGGAAAACTGGGACAGGCCTGATGATGAAGTATCGGCCCTGATGAGAATTATGGTTCAGTCTCTTAACCAGGAAGGTGCCAATCTTCTGAAGAATAATGTAAAGCTTTCCGCCATCGGTGATTTTGAAAGGCTTGGACAGGATGTCAGGATGAAACTGTCTGAGACCATCGATCTGACCTCGGCTTCAACAGGTCTCAATCTGATACTTGCCCTCAGCTACAGTTCAAGATGGGAAATAACCCGGGCGGCAAAAAAGCTGGCTGCCGACATCGGAAAAGGATTGCTCACGGTGGAAACAGTCAGTGAAAAGGAAATGGAAAAACGGCTTATCACATACGGGACGCCTGATCCCGATCTGATGATAAGGACAAGCGGGGAACTTAGGATAAGCAATTTCCTGTTATGGCAGATGGCCTATTCAGAATTTTATTTTACTGAAACACTTTGGCCTGATTTTGGCAAGGAAGATTTTTATGAGGCCATAGTTGAATTCCAGAACAGGGAAAGAAGATTTGGAAAAACGAGTGAACAGATTTTGGAAAAATAGTAGAAGGATGATATTCAGGGAGCTTAACTGTATCTTATTGGTACTGTTTATGGCATTGGGCAATATTCCGGCATATGCGCAGGAAAAACAGGAGATTTATGATTATTCCAGGGAAGATGAATATGTAATAGGCGGAATTTCCGTTTCAGGAGTCAGGTATCTTGACGTCAACGCCATAGTGGGCATTTCGGGATTAAGAATGAATCAGCGGATCAGCATTCCCGGTGATGCTACAAAAAATGCAGTTCAGAGATTATGGACACAGGGCCTTTTCTCGGATGTGAGAATAACAATCGAATCAATGAAGTCGGATACGGTTTTTCTGGATATACTGCTGCAGGAGCGCCCGAGGATATCATCTATCAAGTTCAATGGGATAAGACAGTCCGAATCCACGGATATTACAAAGAAAATCAACCTCCCTGTCGGTTCACAGATCACATCCTATATTCTTGACAACACCAGGAAAATTATCAGGGATCATTTTATTGAAAAGGGCTTTTTCAATACAACCGTGGATTTTGTCCAGAAGGATGATCCCGATCAGCCGAACAATATCATACTGTCAATAAATGTCGACAAGAAGTCGAGGGTAAGGATAGGGGACATCACCTTTGACGGGAATGACAGCTTTGATGACAGGAAGCTCAGGCGGCAGATGAAGGACACAAAGAAGAAGAACCTGAATTTCTTCAAGCCATCCAAATACATTGCCCAGAAATTTGAAGATGACAAGGAGAAGCTGATCAAATTTTACAATGATAACGGATTCAGGGATTTTGAAATCATTTCCGACTCCCTTTACGATATATCCGACGACAGGATAGGGCTGCAGATCAAAGTGGACGAAGGCCAGCAGTATTACCTCAGGAATGTTGACTGGGTGGGGAACAGCGTTTACAGCAAGGAAGAACTGGCAAGGGTCTTCAACATTGAGAAGGGGGCTGTTTACAACCAGTCGCTCATCCTTGACAGGCTCAAGGGACTGAGCGGATCCGAGAATGCCGTGAGCAATCTGTACCTTGATTACGGATATCTGTTTTCACAGCTGACGCCTGTTGAGGCGAAGGTGGTCGGGGATTCCATAGATCTTGAAGTAAGAATATACGAGGGTGATCAGGCCTATGTCAACAATGTGATAATTTCCGGCAACTCCCGGACCAATGAACATGTTGCCCGGCGTGAGCTGTACACGCTTCCGGGGGATCTTTTCAGCAAGGACAAGATACTTCGTTCAATCCGCCAGCTTGGTGTTCTCGGACATTTCGACCCGGAAAAAATAAATCCGACACCCATGCCTGATCCTGTCAACGGGACGGTGGATCTGCTGTACAAGCTCGAGGAGAAAGCCAATGATCAGTTTGAAATATCCGGCGGATGGGGAGCCGGAATGCTGGTGGGTACCGTGGGAGTGAGATTCAACAACGTGGCAATGAGGAATTTCTTCAAGCTCAGAGAATGGCGGCCTTATCCCTCGGGTGACGGACAGTCGCTCAGCATCAGGGCACAGTCAAACGGCCGGATATACCAGTCCTATTCAGTTTCCTTCATGGAGCCGTGGCTGGGCGGGAAAAGGGCAAACTCCTTCTCCGTTTCACTCTACAGGTCGCTGATGACCAATGGCAAGAAGAAGGGAGAGGACGGACGCCAGTCAATGATAATTGACGGAGCATCTGTAGGTCTGGGAAAAAGACTGGAATGGCCTGATGACTATTTCTCCATATATGGTGAACTGAGCTATCAGAAATACAATCTCAACAACTACAATTACTACCAGTTCCTGTTCGAGAACGGGGAATCCAACCTTTTCAGCCTTACCGCAAGGCTTCAGAGATTTTCGGTGGGTCCGAACATTATTTATCCCAGAAGCGGTTCCTCCTACTCCATATCACTTCAGGTCACCCCGCCCTACAGCTATATCGCCGGAAAATCCATGCTGGGGGTTCCTGATGAGGAAAAATACAGGTGGATAGAATTTCACAAATGGGTTTTCAAGACGGAGAACTATTTTCCCCTTACAAGGAATGACAAGCTTGTTCTCAGTTCACGTTTCGCATTCGGATATCTTGGACACTACAACAGAAACATAGGACCTTCTCCCTTTGAGTCGTTCAGTGTGGGAGGAGACGGAATGACTGGATACAGCTTCTACGGCCGCGAAATAATTGCCCTGCGGGGTTATACCAATCAGTCGCTTACACCAACTGCAGCCAACGGGGCCCCGGTCGGAAATGTCTATTCCAAAATAACTTTTGAGGTAAGATATCCCATATCCCTTAACCAGCAGGCGACAATATACGGTCTGGCCTTCCTGGAATCGGGAAGGGCATGGAACAGGCTGAAAGAGTATAACCCGTTCAGGATGAACAGGGCGGCCGGAATCGGACTGAGAGCCAACCTTCCGATGTTCGGGCTGCTTGGAATTGACTGGGGCTACGGCTTCGATCAGGTGCCCGATCCTTCAAGATTCTCCAATGCAAATAAATCGCAGTTCCATTTTGTCATAGGTCAGCAGTTTTAATTGAATGAAAAAAATTACAGTCATGAAAAAAATCAGCGTCATAGCAACAATACTGATTCTGGCTTCAGCCACGGCCGTGGCCCAGAAATATGCATTTGTCGATACCGAATATATTAGGAAGAACATACCCGCATTCACAACCGCCCAGGAGCAGCTGGACAACCTTTCAAGGCGCTGGGAGAAGGAGATTGCCGACGGTTATTCCGTGGTTGAGCAAATGTATAAGTCATATCAGAATGAGGCCCCGCTTCTGTCAAATGACATGAAAATAAAGAGGGAAGAGGCAATTGTTAACAAGGAAAAGGAAATGAAGGAGCTTCAGAACAGATACTTCGGCATGGAGGGGGAATTGTTTAAAAAGAGGGAAGAGCTGGTGAAGCCAATTCAGGATGAAATACTTAAGGCCATCAGGGATATAGCCGTTGAAGGGAGCTATGCAGTCATTTTTGATTCGGCTTCGGGAGGCAATATTCTTTTTGCGAACCCCAAATTTGATATCAGCGATCAGGTTCTAGAAAAATTAGGTTATAAGAATTAAATAATTACTTTTGCAGAGGTTAAAATTTAATACACAGTAGTATAATGAAAAGGTATATAGGAATAGCAGCTCTTGTTGTTTTAATGATTTCTGCCGGTCAGGCACAGAATTTCAAGTTCGGCCATATAAACAGTGATGAACTGATAAGGACCCTTCCGGAATTCGATACTGCCAATGCCCAGCTTGAGAAACTCCGCCAGGAGCTTATCAATAACCTTGAGATAATGTCGGTTGAGCTTAACAATAAAAGTGACGCCTACAACAAGGAAAGCAAGAACCTGACGGAACTGGTGAGGCAGACAAAGGAACAGGAACTGATCGACCTGAACAGGAGGATTCAGGAATTCCAGGTAAATGCCCAGGAGCAGCTTCAGAACAAACAGGTTGAATTGTTTCAGCCGATATACGCCAGGGTGGAGAAGGTAATCAGTGATGTGGGGAAGGAAAACGGATTCCTTTACATCTTTGATGTTGCAAAGGGTTCCCTGCTGTATTTTGATGAAAGCAAGAGCACCAATGTCCTTGCATTGGTAAAGACCAAACTGGGTGTGAAATAAAGTTACGGAATACCGATACGGCCATCCGGAAAATCCGGATGGCCTTTTTGTAATATACAGCCAGTGTGAAAAATCAGCCTATAGGTATTTTTGATTCGGGTGTGGGAGGCCTTACGGTCGCACAGTCGGTCAAGCAGGTACTGCCAGGGGAAAGTCTGGTTTATTTTGGTGATACTGCCCACCTTCCCTACGGCGACAAGTCTGCCGGTGCAATTCAGTACTATTCCCGGAAAATCACCGGATTTCTCCTTGACCACGGGGCCAAGGTTATCCTGATTGCATGCAATTCCGCCTCCGCCTCTGCCTTTGATGTCCTGAAGGAAGAATTCAGGGACAGGACGGCATTGATTGATGTGATAGATCCGGTGGTTGATTACCTGGGCACCCGGAATTATTCCAGGGTTGGAATCATTGGTACAAAGCGGACCATTGAATCGGGAAGCTATGAGAACAAGATAAAGGTGAAATCCCCCGGGACGGAGGTGGTTTCACTCGCAACACCCCTGCTGGTTCCGATGATAGAGGAAGGATTCGTTTTCGATGACATCAGCAATGCCATTATCCGTTCATATCTTTCGCATGCTTCCTTTTCGGATATTCAGGCACTTATACTTGCCTGCACCCATTATCCCATAATAAAAAACCAGATAAGCAAGATATTTGATTTCGGAATTGAAATCATTGATTCAGGAAAACCTGTTTCCGCCATACTGAAGGAATACCTCGAGGCTAATCATCTCTTAAATGATTCGGGGAAGAGTGATGACAGGTTCTTCGTGTCGGATTACACACCATATTTTGAAAAGGTGGCCAGGATGTTTTTTGACGGGGATATCAACCTGAAAAAGGCCGACATCTGGAAATGACAGACTGACTGCTGTTGATATTTATTCGGGTTTCCGGGATAATTTTATTGCTAATTTTTTATATATTAATGACTTATTTTACCGGTTCCGGGTCTTGCAATAAAACAGAGGCTTACCATGGCAAAGAGCGTGAAAGTTGTTTCAAAAGAAAAAGCAGTCATTCTTTTTTCAGGGGATTCCGGTGACGGAATGCAGCTGACGGGCACCCTGTTCTCGGATTCTGCGGCTCATTACGGAAATGACCTGATTACCTTTCCTGATTATCCTGCAGAAATACGGGCACCCCAGGGGACTGTTGGCGGTGTTTCGGGCTTTCAGATTCATCTGGGAAATTCAGTAATCGATTCGCCCGGGGATTCTGCAGATGTGCTGGTGGCAATGAATCCGGCAGCAATAAGGGCAAATGCCTCACGGGTGAAAGCCGGAGCCATCGTAATATATGACAGGGATAATTTTACTTCAAGGAATATTGAAAAAGCAGGCTATACGGCTGATCCCGTTGCCGAGGAAAAACTTGAAAACTGCAAGGTCATTGCCGTGCCTGTCAGTTCAATGGTGAAGGAGGCACTGCAGGATTCAGGTCTGGATTCAAGGCTGGTACTCAGGACAAAGAATATGTTTGTACTGGGAATGGTATACTGGCTGTTCGACAGGAAGCTGAATTTCACGGAAGAGTTTTTCGATACAAAATTTGCTGACAGACCTGAGATTGCAAAGGCAAACAAGACCGTGCTCAGGGCCGGTTATGACTATGCAGGAAGCCTTGAGGAGCTTGCCCCGGTGATCAGTATAGCGCCGGCCGGCCTGCCTCCCGGCAGGTACCGGAACATAAACGGGAACACCGCAACTGCATGGGGGTTTATGGCAGCTGCAGAAAAAGCCGGGCTTGACCTTTTCGTAGGTTCATACCCTATTACTCCTGCTACGGGAATACTAGAGGAGTTTGCCGCACGCAGGGACCTTGGTGTCAGAACCTTTCAGGCTGAGGATGAAATTGCCGGCATGTGTGCAGCCCTTGGTGCCGCTTTTGCCGGAAGCCTTGCAGTAACTTCCACATCGGGCCCCGGCCTGGCTCTTAAATCCGAAGCCATCGGACTGGCAGTAATGGCAGAATTGCCGGTGGTCATTGTCAATGTACAAAGAGGAGGCCCCTCCACCGGCCTGCCTACCAAGACCGAACAGGCTGACCTGATGCAGGCCCTGTACGGAAGAAACGGTGAGAGCCCGGTGGTTGTCCTGGCTGCAGGCAGTCCCTCCGACTGCTTCCGGTTTGCCTATGAGGCTGCAAGAATTGCCCTGGAGCACATGACACCTGTAATACTCCTCACCGACGGTTACCTGGCAAATGGCTCGGAACCCTGGAAAATACCTGAGATGAAGGATCTTCCGCCAATACAGCCGCCTTTTGCCTCACAGGATGAACAGCCTTTCATGCCATACCGGCGGAACAGTTCCACCCTGGTCCGTTCCTGGGCCGTTCCGGGTACAGCCGGACTGGAACACCGTATCGGCGGTCTGGAAAAGACTCCTGAAGGGATAGTATCCTATTCACCGGAAAACCATGAATCAATGGTAAGACTAAGGGCGGGCAAAATTGCCCGGGTTCTGGAGAAAGTACCTGATCTGCAGGTATACGGCGAGGATTCGGGAGATCTCCTTCTTGCAGGCTGGGGCGGATCGGGGGGATACATAGTTTCGGCAGTAAAGGAGCTGCAGTCAGAAGGCTTCAGCGTCAGCTTTGCCAATTTCAATTACATAAATCCCCTTCCGGGAAATGTAAGGGAGGTTTTCAGCAGATTCCGGAAAATTGCGGTGGCAGAGCTGAATACAGGACAGTTTGCAGCCTGGCTGAGGTCGCAATGCGGGGGATTCGGCTATGAACAGATAAACAAGGTTCAGGGATTGCCGTTCACCACTAAGGAAATCAGGGAAAAATGTCTTAAAATACTGGAGGATATTTAGATAATGGCAGCATTGGATTCATATCAGTATACAGCGGAGGATCTGAAAAGTCCCCAGGAAGTCAGATGGTGCCCGGGATGCGGTAACCATGCCGTCCTGAATGCAGTCCGGAAAGCCCTCATCGAGCTGGGCATGCCAAGGGAACAATATGTTTTTGTTTCCGGCATAGGCTGTTCTTCCAGGTTCCCCTATTACATGAATACCTACGGGTTTCACGGGATACACGGCCGTGCGGCTGCCATTGCCTCAGGAATCTGCATAGCAAATCCCGGCCTGTCGGTATGGCAGATCACGGGTGACGGCGACGCACTTGCAATCGGCGGCAATCATTTTATTCACGTGATCCGCAGGAATATCAATATGAACATACTATTGTTCAACAATCAGATTTATGGCATGACCAAGGGGCAGTATTCGCCCACTTCCGAAAAGGGCCTGGTTACCCGGACCTCACCCTTCGGTACCATTGAAAAACCTTTTTCCGTCGGGGAGCTTGTGATGGGCGGGCAGGGCACTTTTTTTGCCAGAACGGCAGATTACAACATGAGCCTTTCAACGGGGATTTATGTTGAGGCTGCCAGGCACAGGGGAACGTCGGTTGTGGAAGTGCTTCAGAACTGTGTGATCTTCAACGACGGCATTCATGACGTGGTGACAGGCAGGGAAGTCAGGGATGAGAGAACGATAGTGCTCAGGCACGGGCAACCTATGATTTTCGGTAAGGAAGGTGACAAGGGGCTGGTGCTTGATGGTTACAGGCTGAAGGTTGTGAAAATAGGTGAGAATGGCATTTCTGCCGGTGATATACTGGTTCATGATAAGAAGGAAGCGGATCCCGCCATCCATTACCTGCTGGCAGCCATGAGATATCCTGAATATCCGGTAGCCCTGGGGGTAATCAGATCCGTGGAAGGGAAAACCTATGAAGACGGGCTGGAGGAGCAGATCACGGACATCAGGAAAGGAGCGGAAATAAAATCGGCGGACGATCTGCTCAACAGCGGGCCGGTATGGGAAACAGGGCATTAATCAGTATATTAAGCCCATGACAATGATAGACAATATAGACGAGCTTGGAAAATATGACTTCAGCGATACCTCCTTTGATCTGCTGATGCAGAAGAGAATACACAGGGTGTTGATAATATGCAGTAATTATGACAATTACATGCTGGAGGAGGACGGGAGGATTGATGAGCAGATTTTTAATGAGTACGTGTCGCTGAGCCTGCGCCATCCCCCGGTTTTTGTACAGACAGACAACGCGGAAGATGCACTCAGAATACTCAGGGAAGAAAGCATTGACCTGGTCATTTCAATGGAAAGCCTGAAGGGGACGGATGTTTTTGCACTGGCAAAAAGAATAAAGAATGAATATCCGGATATTCCCATTGTTGTTCTGACCTATCTGTCAAGGGAGGTAACCCTGCGTCTCAAGGGCGAGGACATGAGTGCCATAGACTATGTGTTCTGCTGGCTGGGGGATGCTTCGGTGATACTTGCAATAATCAAGCTTATCGAGGATAAGATGAATGCCGAACACGATATTGAGGTTATCGGCGTTCAGGCAATAATACTGGTTGAAAACTCCGTCAGGTACCTCTCGTCCTACCTCCCGAACATTTACAGGATACTGCTTTTACAGTCCCTGGATTTCCAGAAGGAAGCCCTTAATGAGCATCAGCGCATGCTCAAAAAGAGGGGGCGGCCCAAGCTTCTGTTCGCCAATAATTTCAATGATGCGGTAGATCTTTACAGGAAATATAAGTACAATGTACTGGGTGTTATTTCCGACATCAGTTACAAGAGGGACAATGTGCAGGATGAGAATGCCGGCATAGAACTGTGCAGGATGGTTATGGCCGATGATGACAAGGTTCCTTTTCTCCTGCAGTCTTCCAGTTTGAAACACAGGAAGAAAGCCGAGGAAATGGGTGCCGGGTTCATTTATAAGTATTCCAAGACCCTGTCCCTGGAACTGCGCAATTTCCTGATTCAGAACCTGGCCTTCGGCCCTTTTGTTTTCAGGAATCCTGAAACACTGGAGCCGATAGCCATTGCCACTGATCTGCAAAGCCTGCAACAGAAGCTTCTTACAATTCCGGACAATGTCCTTGAATATCACGCTACCAGGAATCATTTCTCAAAATGGCTGAATGCCAGGGCTCTCTTTCCGCTTGCCCAGATGTTCAAATACATAGGCAAGGAGGATTTTCCCAGCATTGAGGAGATGAGGCGCTTTCTTCACGTTGCCGTATCTAGTTTCCGGCTGGGCAGGGGGAGAGGCGTAATTGCAAAATTCGACAAGGCCGGCTTTGATGAATACCAGGTATTCTCACGCATGGGCGAAGGATCCATAGGAGGCAAGGCAAGGGGGCTGGCATTCATCAACAGGATGCTGAAGACGAACAAGCTTTACAACAGGTTTCCCGGCGTCCTGATAACAATACCCCGGACAGTTGTTCTGAGTACGGATGCCTTTGATGAGTTCATGGATCATAATAATCTGTACCCTGTAGCCCTCTCCGATCTTCCGGACAGTGAAATCCTGAATAAATTCCTGAATGCCAGGCTGCCCGGACATGTTATCCAGGATCTGTTCGCTTTCCTTGCTGTCTCACGCAGCAAGCCCATTGCAATACGGTCGTCAAGCAAGCTCGAGGATTCACACTATCAGCCTTTTGCAGGTATTTATTCAACCTATATGATTCCGAGGCAGAGTGAAGACCAGCGCATGGTAAGAACCATGGCGGAGGCAATAAAGGCAGTGTATGCCTCGGTGTTTTACAAAACCAGCAAGACATACATGACTGCCACGAGCAATGTGATTGATGAGGAAAAGATGGGTATTGTCCTTCAGGAGATATGCGGACGCAGTCACGGCAATATCTTTTATCCTACTTTTTCGGGTTTTGCAAGGTCACTGAACTATTATCCGATAGGTGCGGAAAAAGTGGAAGACGGGGTTGTAAATGTGGCTTTCGGTCTTGGGAAGCTGATTGTTGAAGGTGGATTGTCCCTTCGTTTCTGTCCCAGGCTGCCGAAGAAAATCATCCAGCTTTCATCCCCGGAGTCAGCGCTGCGTGACACTCAGAAAACTTTCCGGGCACTGGATCTTAACATGACCGGTTTTGTACCCTCAACCTATGACGGGGAGAACCTGCCTGCCCTGGATATCAGGGATGCAGACAACGATGCGGCGATGAGATATCTCGCCTCAACCTATGATTATGAAAACAATATTCTGAGAGACGGCATACTGTATCCCGGAAGGCGGGTCATTACCTTTGCCGGCATACTGCAGCACAATCTCTTTCCCCTGGCAGATATTACCAACACTATTCTGGAATTCGGGAAAAAGGAAATGAACAATTCCATTGAGATTGAATTTGCCTGTGACCTTGAAACTCCTCCGCGGACTCCCAGGATTTTCAATCTCCTGCAGATACGCCCGGTGGTCCATTCGGAGGAATCAAGCACCATCAGCCTGGAGGATGTGAAGCCGGAAGACACCATAATCTATTCGGAATCGGCACTGGGGCACGGTATATTCCGGGATATATCCGACCTGGTCTATGTAAAGCCCGAATCCTTCAATCCGTCGAGAAACAGGGGTCTTTCAGTGATAATTGAGAATCTTAATTCCACCCTGGCCGGGCAGGGTAAGGGTTATGTGCTGATAGGGCCCGGCCGCTGGGGTTCAACCGATCCCTGGCTCGGGATCCCGGTGAAATGGGCGCAGATTTCTGCTGTAAGACTGATTGTTGAATCGGGTCTGGAAAACTACAGGATTGATCCGAGCCAGGGAACCCATTTCTTTCAGAATCTTACCTCCTTCGGAGTGGGCTATTTCAACATCAATCCCTTTATTGACGAGGGATATTATGATGTTGATTATCTGAATAGTCTGAGGCCTGTTTATGAAGACGATGCCCTGAGGCATGTCAGGTTTGAAAAAGCCATCGACATAAGGATTGACGGCCGTACAAACAAGGGTGTGATAATGAAGCCTGAATAGGGATTCAGAACCGGGCTCCTTCTGTCCTGACATCCCTGCTGATCTTCCTGATCAGTCCCTGCAGGACATTTCCCGGACCAACCTCAATAAAATCTGTTGCACCATCCGAGATCATGTTTTCAATGCTCAGTGTCCATCTTACGGGAGAGGTCAGCTGGGAAACCAGCCTTGTTTTTATAATACCGGGATCGGCGGATGGCCTTGCATCACAATTCTGATATACAGGACAGCGGGGTATGCTGAATGGCGTACTGCTGATGGCCTTTTCAAGTTCGGCCCTTGCAGGTTCCATCAGAGGCGAGTGGAAGGCCCCGCCCACCTGGAGTTTCACGGCCAGTTTGGCACCTTTCGGCTTCAGTATTTCAATTGCCCGCGCTATTCCTTCATCCGTGCCTGATATTACGATCTGGCCCGGACTGTTGTAATTGGCTGGAACCACGATATCATCAACAGCGGCACAGGCTTCCTCAACTGTTCTGTCGTCAAGTCCGATTATTGCAGCCATTGAGGAAGGATGCAGCTCACATGCCTTCTGCATGGCCGAGGCCCTGTGTGAAACGAGAAGGAGACCATCCCCGAATGACAGCGCCCCGGATGCCACCAGGGCAGAAAATTCCCCGAGGGAATGGCCGGCAACCATATCCGGCCTGAATCCGTCTCCCATTACCGTGGCAAGGATGACCGAATGAAGGAATATTGCCGGCTGGGTAACCCTTGTCTGCCTGAGGTCCTCTTCGCTGCCCGTGAACATGAGCTCGCTTATCCTGAACCCCAGGAGCCTGTCTGCCTTTTCAAACATTTCTTTTGCCAGGGCGGATCCTTCATACAGATCCTTTCCCATACCCGGAAACTGGGCTCCCTGTCCGGGAAATACATATGCTTTCATGTTTCGTTTCAGTGAAGTCCGGAACCAATGAGGTGAATAAACTCCTCACGTGTGTTTTGATTTGAAAGAAAGATTCCCGTAAAGGCAGATGTGGTGGTGACGGAATTCTGTTTCTGAACACCTCTGATCTGCATGCACATGTGCTGTGCCTCGATGACCACTGCCACTCCGAGCGGCCTGAGGCAGTCCTGCAGAGTGTTGCGTATCTGTACCGTCAGTCTTTCCTGTACCTGCAGGCGCCGGCTGTATGCCTCCACCACCCGTGCTATCTTGCTCAGTCCGGTGATATAGCCGTCGGGAATATAGGCAACATGCGCCTGTCCGAAGAAGGGAAGCATGTGATGCTCACACATGGAATAAATGTCAATATTTTTTACTATAACCATTTGCTTGTAATCTTCCCTGAACTTGGCGGAATTGATTATCTCACAGGGATCCATGGAGTATCCCATCATCAGGAAATGAAGGGCTTTTGCCACCCTTTCGGGAGTTTTCCTCAGTCCTTCGCGGTCAGGATCTTCCCCAAGCAGCTTCAATACCCTGTAATACATGCCGGAAAGTTCCCTGATGCTCTCCTCGTCCCATGACTCTATCCTGTTATAGCCATTATGCACATTCAGCTCACTGATTTTTCCGCTTTCATTTTTCTCAGCCATAATATTCGATTGAATTGTTTTCAGTTTCACAGATTCTCACACAATGGAGCTTAGCACCCTCTTGTTCTATGAAGGGCCTCAGTTCATCCCAGATGGAAATGGCAAGGTTTTCGGTTGTGGCTGTCTTTCCCTTCATAAAGTCAACTTCAAGATTGATGTTCCTGTGATCTATCCTGTCAATAATCCTGGCCCGGATGATTTCCTTCAGCCTGCCCACATTCATGATAAATCCGGTTTCTTCTGAAATTTCACCTTTTACCGTTACAAACAACTCGTAATTATGTCCGTGCCACCTGGGATTTGAACATTTGCCAAACACTTCCATGTTCTTTTCATCCGTCCAGTCCTGCCTGAACATCCGGTGTGCTGCACTGAATCTTTCGCGGCGGGTGAGATAGATCATCATTCAGTTATTTAAGCTGCAATATTAACCATTAAAGTTGATCTTTTTAAATATATTTAAGCTCAATATTGTTGAACTGATGCTATTTGATCGAAGACCGTGAACGTTTTACTGGTTACCGCCACTGAGACTGAAGCAGCTGTATTCAGAAAGTATGCTGTCAATGATTCCCTCCGGAATGCTTCCCCTGACAGCCCCGGGCTTTCTGGCAGGTATGCTCCCGCTGAATGTCCGGAGCGTAGCGCCAGGGGTGGTTCTGCGGGTAGTCCTGATCTTCCCGGAAATTTTAACCTCAGCGTAATGGTCACGGGAATCGGAAGTGTTGCCACAGCCTGGGCTCTCACCAGGCGGCTCTGTTCCGGTCCCCGACCGGATCTTGTCATAAATGCCGGGATTGCAGGAAGTTTCAGGGATTCCATCAGGACAGGGGATGTGGTGATGCCCCTTACGGATTGCTTTGCGGATGCAGGTGTTGAAAGTGCTGAAGGATTCCTTACTCTTTCAGAAGCCGGTCTTCAGGATCCGGACAGCCATCCCTTCACCGGAGGCCGGATTAATGCATACAGCTGCCCTGCAGGTTTTCAGTATCCGGGTCCTTCTGTCAACCGCGGTGAAAGGACCCTTGAACCTGACAGCTTTCTCAGGCTGGCGGCAGCAAATGTCCGGCCTGTCAGGGCCCTGACGGTAAATACCGTTACCGGTACCGCGGAAACTGCCGGCAGGCTCATGCGGAAATACGATCCGGATATTGAAACGATGGAAGGAGCAGCCTTCTTTTATGTATGCAGCCGGGAGGGGATTCCCTTCATTGCACTGAGAGCCGTTTCCAACAGAGTCGGCGTACGTGACCGTGCAGGCTGGAACATCCCGCTTGCACTGGAAAACCTTGCCCTGCTATTTGAAGATCTTCTTAAAAAAACTCTGCTGAAAAGATGAAACTGACACTGGGCTTTTCGCCCTGCCCGAATGATACCTATATTTTTGAAGCCATGGTACATGGCCTGATTGATACTGAAGGACTTGAGTTCGATTACTTCATGGCCGACGTGGAGGAGCTTAACCAGCAGGCTTTCAGGGGACTGACGGATATTACAAAGATGAGCTGCCACGCTTATTCATTTGCTGCTGGTAATTATCTCATTCTGGATTCGGGAAGTGCCCTGGGATATAAAAACGGTCCCCTGCTGACAGCCAGAAGGAAAATGACTGATGAGGAAATATCAGTCTCACGCATAGCAATTCCGGGCAAGTATACCACGGCCAATCTTCTCTTCAGTCTTGCATGGCCTGATGCGGTCAATAAAACCGAATATCTCTTTTCCGGCATTGTTGATGCTGTGCTGGACGGAAGAGCTGATGCCGGACTGATAATTCATGAAACCAGGTTTACCTATCAGGAAAAGGGACTGATAAAACTGGCTGATATGGGGCAGTTCTGGGAAGAGCTGACAGGCCTGCCCATTCCGCTGGGCCTGATAGCGGTTCACAGGAGAATTCCCTTTGAAATTGCACAAAAAGTAAACCGGGTTATCAGAAGAAGTCTGGAATATGCCGGCAGGCGTTCAGATGCAATCAGCGGATTCATTGAAGAGAATGCCCGGGAAATGGAAAAATCAGTGATTGAAAGTCATATAAGATTATATGTGAATGAATTCACTGCCGGTCTGGGCCAGACCGGCAGGAAGGCAATATGCACACTGTATGGAAAAGGACGTGAGAAGGGTGTTGTTCCGGAAATGCCGGAAAAGATATTTCTAGAAGCCTGAAAAGGAATGTTTCCGTAGTTCAGAGCAGGAATGTTTCCGGAATCCAGAAGAGGATTGTTTCCGGAAGCCTGAACGGGCATGTTTCCGGAATCCAGAACCAGAATATTTCCTGGTGAATGGATGCCCCGGTTTATTTTCTTAATTTTGCTTTTAAATTTCAGAAATTAATATTTTTCCTTAACATGAAATTTGAAGATCTCGTATTCAGGACCCGTTCTTTCAGGCGTTTTGACGAATCCGTCAGAATAGGCCGTGATATCCTTGAGAAACTGGCCGGACTGGCAAGGCTTTCGGCATCCGCGGCCAACAGGCAGCCTCTGAAGTTCATTCTCATCAGTTCGCCGGATGAATGTTCAAAGGTATTTCCATCCCTGGCATGGGCTGGTTACCTGAAGGATTGGGAAGGTCCCGCACCGGGCGAAAGGCCTTCGGCGTATATTATCATTCTGGGCGACAGGTCAATTGCCGAAACATTCGGAGTGGATCACGGCATTGCTGCGCAGAGCATTATGCTTGGAGCTACCGAGGCCGGCTTTGGGGGTTGTATGATAGCATCAGTAAAAAAAGAGCTTCTCAGAAAGAATCTGAACATTCCGGAACGATTTGAAATATTGCTTGTACTGGCTCTGGGCAAACCTGTGGAAAATGTAATCATTGATGAGATTAAGAACGGAGATGTGAAGTACTGGAGGGATCTGCAAAATAACCATCATGTTCCGAAAAGGCCCTTGAACGAGTTGATAATCAGGTTTGTTCATTAAATCTGGTATGAAAAGGTATTTATCTGTTTTATTGCATATTCTGATGCTTATCCATGTTTTGACCGGACAGGAGGCAAAGCAGGGGATACAGGCTATGCTTTTTCGCGGTATTGTAATGAGTGCAGAAACAAAAATGCCCCTTTCAGGAACACAGATAATGATTAACAGGGCTTTTGCATCTATAAGTGACACTGAAGGTAAATTTGCATTTTATGTTAACAGACTGGATACCGTCAAATTCAGTATGCTGGGTTATAAATCCACGATCCTGCATATAAGTGATACACTTCAGGGTTATGAATTCATTGCAGGGATCTATATGAATACCGATACTCTGTCGATCGATGAAATAGTGATAATGCCCGGATTAAGAACCCTGAAATCGGATCTGCTGAGACCAGCCGGTAAACCAGATCCTGAATTGGAAAATGCAAGGTACAATCTGGAAGTATCAGCATATCAGGGAAAGATCACCCAGAGTAAACTAGGGGACCCGGATATGAATTATAAATATCTGCAACAGAAGTACCGGGCAGAAGTTTATTCAAAAGGTCAGATCCCTTCCGACAGGATAATCGGATTAAGTCCTTTCATGGTCGTTCCTGCAGTTTATCTTCTCATGAATGGATTCCCCGGAAAACCGCCCTCAATTAAACCACACCTCTCTGACTATGAACTGAACATGATTTATAAAAAATACCTGGAAACCTACGGAAAAAAATAAATCTGCTCCCCGCTCCCTATTCCCCACACCACACTCCACACTCCCCGCTCATTATTCATCACTCAACTTCCGCTTCGCGAAACTGCGTCGTTTTACACCTTGTCTCATCTCTCACCCCTTTATGAAGATGGCCCTGATAATATGACTAGCCATCTTTGGATTTTCTTTCAGCCGCCGGGTTGAATAGCCAAACCATTTTTCCCCGAAAGGCACATACACTCTCATGGTATGACCCTTGTCCACAATGCTTTGTCTCAGGTTCGGGCATACGCCGTAGAGCATCTGGAACTCATACAGGTGTTCCGGGACGCTGTATTCCGATATAAGCCGGTATGCATTCTCAATCAGGATTTTATCATGTGTGGCAATTCCGACATGTATCCTGTTTTTGAACATGTATTCCAGATCTTCGGTAAAATGCCTGTTTATCTCATCATATTTCTTATATGAAATGGCTTCGGGCTCAATGTATATGCCTTTGCACAGCCTGATGCTCAGGGGTGTTTCTCCGGAATTGAGATCGCTCAGGCTTTTCAGGTCATCCATTGTCCTTTTCAGGTAGGCCTGCAGAACGATTCCGACATTTGCAGGATATTCCTTTTTCAGCTTCCTGAAAAGTTCAATTTCCTTCGTGGTACACGGTGAATCTTCCATGTCAATCCTGACAAACCCGTTGTATGATGCTGCCCTTGCAACTATTTCCCTCATGTGGCTGAAGCATGCCTCTTCATCAATAAGCAGTCCGAAACTTGTGGGCTTGGCAGAGAAATTCCCGTCTATGCCATGGCGGTGGGCAGTATCAATGAGGTTAAGATACTCTAGCTTATTGGTTTCGGCTTCGTGAAGGCTTTCAATGTATTCACCCAGAACGTCTATAGTGACCTTTATGTTTCTGGCGTTAAGCTCTTTTGATACTCTGATTGCATCACCGACCGATTCTCCCGAAATATAGGATTTTGAGAATATCCATACCAGTTTTTTCGGAAGGTATGGCAGCATTGATGCTATGAGTTTATTGAACATGGCCGGACAAATGTTGATAATTGTTAATTTCTCGCTGCTAATTAAGCTTGTATCCATTTAATTTTTGATGACCTTTGTCATCGGAAACTGATACAAAGGAAAGTCAATTTTTCAATATTTATTATCGGAAAGTCAATGCAACCATTTTTCCTTTTAGCTTGTCTTAAACTTGTCCTCTGCTTATGATGAGCGACCAGGAGATAATCAGCGGCTGTGTCAGGCATGAGCGCAGGGCGCAGAAAATGCTCTATGACAAGTATTCCGGTTTCCTGCTGGGTATCTGTCTGAGATATGCTTCCGACAGGGCAGAGGCAGAGGATATACTTCAGGACAGTCTGCTGAAGATATACTTCGGCATAGATGATTTTACCGGATCAGGTTCTTTTACAGGCTGGCTGAGAAAAATTGCGGTTAATACTGCCATCACTCATTATCACAGGAATCTGAAATTCAGATATAGTGTTGATATTGAGGAGTATGTTTCGACAGAAACCGGTGTTTCGAGCTTTGAGGAGGATTTTTTTACATCCGATGAGCTTTTCAGGGTTCTCAATGAGCTTCCCGCCGGTTACAGAATGGTTTTCAATTTGTATGCAATCGAAGGTTATAAGCACAGGGAAATAGCAAAAATACTGAAGATTGATACAAATACTTCAAAATCGCAGTATTGCAGGGCAAAAGCAGTCATAAGGAACAAACTGGAGAAGTTAAGGACATTGAAAGCTAATTATCCGGCTGGCGGCCGTTGAAAATTTGGTTGTAATCAGGTGAAGAGAAAAAAGGAAGACAAGATGCTCAGGGATCTTTTCAGGCAGAAGCTTGAAAAGGCTGAAGTTCATTCCTCCCCGTCTTTCGAAGCTGAATTCTTCCGGAAACTGGGCAGAAAGGAATTTCTTCGCTTTGATCCTTTACGCTTCAATGCCTGGTATGCCGGTGTGATCATAACAGCCGCAGCCCTCGGCCTGATTTTTTACCTGAACGGCAGCAGTGACAATGAAGCAGATGCAGTGTTGCCGGAAAGCGGCAGGCCGGCCGCAGGACTGATACGGGAGACGGAAGAGTCATTGCCCCCGCGCATCAATCCGTGGGAGACGGAACAGGAAGGAAAGGACATTTCTGAAGATTCCGCCGTGGAAGAACCTCCCGGAAGTCAACGTTACGGCAGACTGGGCAGTGATGTTGATGGCGGGCAGGCTCCCCTCATCCCTCCAGGCACTGAAATAAAAAATGCCATAAACGGACAAAATATTTTTCAGAAAACAGATGGCGGAAGTGAAAGGCTGAGAAGTCCCCTGCAGCATTCTGATCTGATTATGGTATCGCAGGAGAGGGGCTGCAGCCCCCTGAAAGTATCTTTCCGGGCACGGTCCGGGGATTTTAACAGATACAGATGGACTTTCGGTGACGGCGGAGTATCTGAAGAGGCCGGTCCCGACTGGATTTTCGATATGGAGGGTGAATACACCGTAACACTGCATGCCTATAAGTCAGATGAGCTTCAGGCTGTCGGATCACGTGTAATAAGAGTATTCCCCAGGCCACTTGCACGCTTTGAAATAATTCCTGAAAACGGGGAGTTGTCTGAAAACAGGATAAGGCTGATCAATTATTCAGTAAATGCGGTCAGGTTCACATGGGATTTCGGAGACGGCCATATTTCAGGCCTGTATGAACCGGTTCATGTTTACCGCGAAGGCCGCGATCACAGCGTTAAACTGACGGCATTTTCGGAAGAGGGCTGTACTGATACAATCATTGTGTCAAGGCTGCCTGACAAACCGGAGAATTATATTGAATTTCCCAATGCCTTCCTGCCCGGACAGAATGGTCCCACCGGGGGGTTCTATTCAGCCTCCAGTGATGATGCCGCTACCGTCTTTCATCCTGTTTCCTCAGGAGTGACTAACTATCAGCTGAAAATATTCAGTAAGCTCGGGCTGCTTATTTTTGAGAGCAATGATATAAATATAGGCTGGGACGGTTATTACAAGGGCCGCCTGTGTCAGGCCGGGGTATACATCTGGAAAGTGCGCGGGACATACATTAACGGGGAGACCTTTACCAGGATGGGGGATCTGACACTTCTGAAAAACACTGACAGGATGTGACCGGTATTTCCGGCCGTTTCAGACAGATCCGCCATACGTCAAAAAAAATTCTGTTGATAACTTTAACTTTTGGTGATAAATTCCGTACAACGGAGAAATCTTGCATTAAGAGATTTAGTTAATTTAGCAATTGGAAAGTTAAGTTTACAGGTTTGCATAAAAGGATCAGTTATATAGTTATACTGTCATTCGTCCTTTTTGTTAAGAGTCAGAGTCAGGATCCGACATTTTCGCAGTTTTATGCGAATCCCCTGTATCTGGCTCCGTCATTTGCCGGAGCTACCGAGGATTACCGCTTTGGGATGAATTACAGAAACCAGTGGCCTGCTGTGCCGGGTGTTTTTCACACCTACAGCATTTCATTTGATAAGTTTCTTCACAATTTCAATTCGGGGATAGGTGTGCTGGCAACCTATGATGTGGCCGGATCCGGTGACCTGAGCACCACAAACATAGGGTTATTGTATTCCTATGATTTCCATATCAGCCAGGACTGGCATATCAGGCCGGGTGTGGAATTCAAGTTCTATTACCTCGGACTCAATATCTACAAGCTGGTGTTCAACAGCCAGCTGACCGGAAGCGGAACAACTCCTTCGGTTTATCCTCCCCCTTTCGAAAATGTTGCTGATGTGGATTTTGCCACTTCGGCACTGGTTTACAATGACAGGATCTGGGCAGGCTTTACACTTGACCACCTGCTGGTGCCCAAGACTTCCTTTTACGGCGAAGAGGGGCATGTACCTGTAAAATTCAATCTTTTCGGGGGTACTCAGATACTGAGGAAGACCCGGCTGAAGGTCAAACTCCAGGAGGTGCTTTCCGTTGCTTTCAATTTCCAGAAACAGGCAAAATTTTACCAGACCGATGCAGGTGTTTATTACTACCGCGATCCTCTTATTTTCGGCCTGTGGTACCGGGGAATCCCCTTTGTCACAAGTCAGGCCGGCGATGCCATTATCGGGCTTCTCGGGGTAAAGACCGGTCCGTTCCATCTGGGGTACAGCTATGACTTTACCATATCCAACCTTATCAGTTCAACCGCCGGTGCGCATGAACTGTCACTGATATACGAATTCACCTCGTTTTCAATCAATTCACCCAAGCGAAAGATGAGGGCGATTCCATGTCCCGAGTTTTAAGGCAGTGTAATTAACTTCTTTAAATTAGTTCCGTTTATTTATTTGTTTTTATATTTGCGGACTAATGTTTAACCAATATTCAATCTGTGATGAAGAATCTTTCCATTGCCCTGTTTTCCGTCCTGTTTCTTGCAATTACCGTTCTCTACATACTTCATTTCACCGGAAGGAAAAAGGAAACCGTACGTGAGTCCGTGAGCAGTCCCGTGGAAGTCCGTTCGGAGGGAATCGCATTTGTCAACATTGATTCGGTAATAATGAATTTTGATATGTTTTTTGACCGCAGGAATGAACTGATGGAGAAGCAGAGGAAGGCTGAGGCTGAACTCACCTCAAAGGGAAGCAGGTATGAAAGGGATGCAAGGGATTTTCAGGAAAAAGTTACCAAAGGCCTGGTCACCAGGGCTACTGCGGCAGAAATGGAAAAGAGTCTCCTCCAGCAGCAGCAGGATCTTATCACCCTGAGGGATGACCTTCAGACAAACCTGATGGAAGAGGAACAGGTCATGAACAGGCAGATAATTGATTATATAACCACCTGCCTGGAACAGAACAAATCGGAGTTCAACTACCAGTACGTCCTGGGCAAATCATTCGGAAGCGTTGTACTTTATGGTGATGAAGCCCTTGATATCACCAGAAGGGTTAGTGAAGCCATCAACTCGAAATACAGGTCGGAAAAATCCAAAAAATAGGGACCATGGGTTTTGCCACCAGGTGGCTTTCGGAAAAAGCTCTTTTTCCGGAATTATTCAGGGACAAGCCATGTGACAATACGGGTATCATCGTTGTGATACCTGCATATGATGAACCGGATATAGCAACTGTCCTGGATTCGCTCGCCTCATGCAGCCGGCCAGGATGCAGTGCGGAAGTCATTATAATAGTGAATCTCAGGAAGGATGCCGGCAGGCAGGCAATCCTGAACCACAGGAAAAGCATTGAAAACATAGAAGACTGGAAGAAAAAGAATGCTTCCTGCTTTTTCCGCCTTTTTCATTACGATGCCGGTTCTCCGGCTGTAAAGAACTGGGGCGTCGGCCTTGCCAGGAAGACAGGAATGGATGAGGCACTGAGAAGGTTTGATGCGGCCGGTAATCCGGACGGTATAATTGTGTGTCTCGATGCTGACTGTACGGTAAAGGAGAATTATTTCACGGCAATTGAAAAGGAATTTCTGAACCGCAGGAAGGCCGGGGCCTGTTCCCTTTATTTTGAACATCCCGTGGAGGATGATCCCGCATCTGTTTCCGCCTTTTATGGCATAATACTGTATGAACTGCATCTGCGTTACTATGTCGGTGCACTGAGAGCCGTACAGTATCCATATGCATTTCATACCGTCGGTTCGGCAATGGCAGTAAGGGCAAGAGAGTATATGAGGGCGGGGGGAATGAACCGCAGGGAGGCCGGAGAGGATTTTTACTTTATACAGAAACTGGTTCCGTCGGGCAGATATTTCTCCCTTAATTCAACCACTGTGTATCCTTCCCCCAGGCAATCGCACAGAGTACCCTTCGGGACAGGGGCAACAATGGGCAAACTGGCAGGAGATGCTGAACAGCAGTACTATACCTATAATCTGGATGCATTCAGGGAACTGCAGTGGTTGTTCAGCCTGAAGGAAGATCTGTTCAGCTCCGGCAAAAGGGAAGCAGAAAGAATGTATGATAAATTTCCACCGGGTTTGAGATATTTTACAGACAGGGATGAATGGCTTGTGAAACTGGAAGAAATCAGATCAAATACAGCCGGTTATGAGTCATTCTGTAAAAGATTCTTCGGGTGGTTCAATATGTTCAGAATTGTCAGGTTCATGAATTCGGTTCATGACGGGATCCATGAACGCAGGCCCGTTGTGCGGGCAGCATGTGATCTTCTCCGTCACACAGGGCATGATCTGATTCCGGATGATGCCCTGCAGCTGCTGAAATATTACAGGCAGCTCGACAGGGAGAGTCAGTGATTCTGTTTTGAGTTTTTCCTGTCTTCACGGGGAGTGAGAACAATGTAGAGATCCTCGTCAGGCTTCTTCATCCTGTATTGTTCCCGTGCGAATTTCTCGAGATTGTCATTTCCGGTTTTCAGTTCCCGGAGCTTTCTGCTTTCTTCCTCAATCCTGTTGATGTAATAATCCCTTTGATTTCTCAGCTTTTTCAGTTCGCGCATTTCCCTGTACCTCGAGATCAGATTGTTGGAATCAAGAAAAAGTATCCATATCAGGAACAGAAGTATGGTAAGAACATATTTGTTCCTGAGAAAAGCCGGTATCCTGTCTGGTAAACTGAACCTTGCCATCTCAGTGCAAAGCTATGAATTTTTTTTCATCTAACACCCGGCCGGTATTCTGACGTGACAGGTTAATTTTCTGCCGCACTGCCCGGGAAACAGCCGGGTCAGTGAGTCATCCGGTTGAGGGTGTTTATGCTGCCGCTTGCAAGAAGGCGGTCATAGCGATCCCTGGGATTCCTGTAATAAACCAGTATGTGGTAATCGTTCTCCGTTTCGGAATGGCTGCCTTCAAACCTTGATGAGGTTCCGTCCTTCACATCCCGGCTTATGTACACGTACTCATAATTATACCAGCCCTGCTTGAGCAGCATGGTGCATTCATACTGTTTCATGCCGGGATTGTACAGCATCCTGTTGTCCCCGCCGAAGGTCCAGTCTGCCAGCAGGCCCGAAACATACAGCTCTCCTGCATCAGGTTTTTCGTATGAAGGCAGCGTGAAATAGACGTACAGATAATCTGCATCGGTATCCGGGTCGCGGCCTTCCTGCCGGGCAATGATGTACTTTCCGTTAATGTCCTGCGAGTAAAAATACGGCTTGAATTCGCGGTTGTCCGACGGCAGAAGCAAAACGTGATAATCAGGGGCACGGAAATCAATCCTTTCCACATTCACGCCGGGACGTTTTATGCTTTTAATGTCGAAAAACCTGTATTCATTCCCTCCCCTGAAAATATTTCTGTCGGAGAGTGATGTATATTTCAGTTCATTGCTTCCGTAAACGTCAGGTTTGAGGTTTTTCCTGGAAGTGTTCCATCTGCCGTTCTGCAGGATGAAGGCGTAAATATTCCTGAAAGGATCAATAATTCCGAGTCCGGCAATATTTATGCTGAAATCCACCTGCTGCTTTTCGTTCCTGCTGTCTTCCGTCCGTGGAAGGTGAACGCTTATATCAATTCCGGCAGCATCCTCGGTTATCATGAAGCGCCTGGTGATTACAGGCCTGTCCGGATCATCACCGGAATAAACATACAGTATGTAGTTGCCTGAAAGCATGGGTTTCAGCCTTTCCTCCGGGAAGATCAGACTGTAATGAAAATAGGAGACGGTGGTATTGAAGGAAGGTCTGTATTTGCTTATCTCATCATAGGTGAAGCCTTCCAAATAATCGCCTGTGAAGAGCTCAGACCTCTGCCAGTCCTTGTTGCAGTGAATAAGGGTGTAGTAATATGTTTCAGGATGCTCATCAAGGAGATCGAAATGAAATGCAAGCCTGTCCGGACTGTTAAGCCTTATCAGGGGATATGAGAGATTCCATTCCTCCCTGAAGAGCTGCACCGTTTTAATCCTTTTGTCAAAAATGCTGTCGGTGTAAAAATCCGGGTCATAGGCTCTTCCCCTGATAACCGGCTGCAGGAAAGCGGAAAAGATGATAAATATCAGTATTCTTTTCATTTTATAGACTGCAGTTGGAAATATGCAAACATAAAGGAAAAAAATTACAATCATATTCAGCATTTTTGGCAATTTTTAAAGAGCTATTTATACATTTGCAACCAATGTTATTTTATTAACAAATCCCGGTTTCCGTTTTATTCTGCTAACATGGAATTAAATTAAAAAATGACCAGAAAAATAAGATTGAAGAAAGGCTTGGATATTCCTCTGCCCGGGAAAGCTGAAAAAACTGTATCGGTTGTTGCTTCCCCTGCATTTTTCGCTGTTAAGCCGGTTGATTTTCCGGGACTTGTTCCCAAGCTGGATGTCAGGCCCGGTGACAGTGTAAAGGCCGGTTCCCCGCTTTTTCATGACAAGCTCAGGCCCGGGATACTTTACACATCTCCCGTAAGCGGTACTGTAAGATCCATTGAAAGGGGCGACCGCCGGAAGATGCTGGAAGTGGTTGTGGAGAAGAGCGGTGATGATTATGTTGATTTCGGTAAGGCAGATCCGGAATCCCTTTCTGCAGAGAAGATAAAGGAGAGACTTCTTGCTTCGGGCCTCTGGCCCGCAATACGGCAGAGGCCCTATCAGGTGGTGGCAGATCCGGCAGACAGGCCCAGGGCAGTTTTTATTTCAGGATTTGATACGGCACCTCTGGCTCCGGATAACTATTTCATAATTGAAAATTCGGAAAGTTCACTGTTCCTCACAGGTATCAGGGCGGTTTCCCGACTGACAGAGGGGAAGGTTCACCTTGTGCTTGACGGAAAGAGAAAAGCCCCGGCCCTGCTTGAGGAATGCCCCGGAGTGGAAGTGTCATATTTTTCAGGACCCCATCCTGCCGGGAACGTGGGAATTCATATTCATCATCTCGATCCGGTAAATAAGGGCGAAGTGGTTTGGTTCGTCAATCTTCAGGATGTGATTTCCATAGGCAGGCTATTTACCGGAGGCAGGTATCATCCGGAAAGAATTGTGGCACTTACCGGTTCGGAAGTTATTAAGCCTCAATACTACAGGATGCTATCCGGCAGTTCGGTGGAAAATATCATAAAGGACAATATAAATCCCGGGAAAGCCAGGTATATAAGCGGAAATGTCCTTACCGGCATGAAAATATCTGAAAAAGGTTTCCTGGGTTATTATGATTCACAGATAACGGTGATTCCCGAGGGCGATTATTTTGAACTGCTTGGCTGGGCTGCGCCCGGATTAAGGAAATACAGCTTTCACCGCGCCTTCCTGTCAAACCTGCTTCCTTCAAGATCATACAATATTGATACAAATCTTCACGGAGGGGAAAGGGCATTTGTAGTTACCGGGAAATATGAAAAGGTGCTGCCGATGGATATTTACCCCATGCAGCTGTTCAAGGCAATCCTTGCGGAAGATATTGAACTGATGGAGAATCTCGGTATATATGAAATAGCCGAGGAAGATGTTGCCCTCTGTGAATTTATCTGCCCTTCAAAAATAGAGATCCAGTCTATCGTCAGGAAAGGGCTGGAACTCATGATAAAGGAAATGAGTTAATAAAACTGTTAATTATAAAATGAATTCCCTTAGAAAACAGCTGGATAAGCTCAGGCCTCACTTCTCTGAAGGAGGCAGGTTTCAGAAGTTGCATTCGGTATTTGAGGGCTTTGAAACCTTTCTGTTTGTTCCGGACAAGGTTACTTTTAAAGGATCCCATATCCGCGACAACATGGACCTGAAACGGACGATGACGGTGGTCATCATCGCCCTGGTCCCTGCTATTCTTTTTGGCTGTTACAACACCGGCCTTCAGCATTTCAGATCTACAGGCACGGATGCTTCCGTTCTGCAACTGTTCTGGTACGGCTTCCTCAGGTTTCTGCCCCTGATCATAGTAAGCTACATAACAGGACTTGGCATTGAATTCGCAGCGGCACAGATCAGAGGTCATGAGATCAATGAAGGATTCCTTGTAACGGGTATTCTCATACCGCTGATAATGCCTATTGATGTTCCGCTCTGGATGCTTGCCCTTGCAACAGCTTTCTCAGTCATTCTGGGAAAGGAAGTTTTCGGCGGCACCGGAATGAATATATTTAATCCCGCCCTTCTTGCACGGGCATTCATTTTCTTCAGTTATCCGGCATGGATGACAGGCGACAAGGTCTGGACAAAAGGACTGGTGTCCGGAGCCAATGTGATTGACGGATATTCCGGGGCAACCCCGCTGGGGCTGTGTGCACAGGGACATACTGCCGACCTGCCTTCCTTTATGGAAATGTTTATCGGAACAATTCCGGGTTCAGTGGGTGAAACCTCTGTTCCCGCAATATTGATAGGAGCACTGATACTGATAGTTACAGGTATCGGAAGCTGGAAGATCATGCTCAGCATGTTCGGAGGAGGACTTACCATGGCCCTTCTTCTTAATGCCCTTGGAACCAATGAGTTTATGCAGCTGCCTTTTTACTATCATTTTGTAATGGGAGGCTTTGCCTTCGGGGCAGTTTTTATGGCTACCGATCCGGTAACAGCATCACAGACGGAAAAAGGGAAGTGGATCTACGGCTTTATGGCAGGAATTCTTTCAATACTTTTCAGAGTGCTTAACCCTGCCTATCCTGAAGGGGTAATGCTTGCAATCCTGCTGATGAACCTTTTTGCCCCGCTGATCGATTATTTCGTAATACAATCCAATATAAAGAGAAGAATCAGGCGTCTTCAGGCGGTAAATCAATAATCCAAAAAATATGAGGCAATTCAGTAACAGGTATATTTTTGTTTTCTCAACTGTGATGGTTGTGATTGTCGCTGTATTACTTTCGCTTGCAGCTACACTGCTTCAGCCTGCCCAGGAAAGGAATCAGGAAATCGAGAAAAAGAAGAGCATGCTTGAATCGATACGCATACCGGCAAGCCGCCAGAATGCTGTTGAATTGTACGACAAGTATATACGGGAAAGTTTTGTAATCAATACCAGGGGGGAAGTCCTGGAGGGTATTGATGCTTTCAACGTGGCCCTCAGGAATGAACAGAGGAAACCTGCCGAACAGCAGTCCCTGCCCGTTTTCAGGGCCGTGACGGACGAAGGCGAGCAGGTAATAATTCTTCCCCTGGAGGGCAAGGGGCTGTGGGGGCCCATTAATGGCTATATTTCTCTGAGACGGGATATGAATACGGTATACGGGGTGACATTTGATCACAAGGGTGAAACGCCCGGACTGGGAGCTGAAATAAACACTCCGGGTTTTGAAAACATGTTCCGCGACAAGAAGCTCTATGAAGATCAGACATTCGTATCGGTGAAGGTGGTCAAGGGAGGAGCCCGGAAAGATGATGTTCACGGTGTGGATGCAGTCTCGGGGGGGACGATAACCAGCAGGGGGCTTGAAAATATGCTTTTCGACTGTCTGGAAAAGTATAATGATTACCTTCTGAAAAACAGAAATTGATATTTAACAACACATAAATAATATTTTCGGATGAACAACCAGGAAAAAGAGCCTTTGTTTTCGGCACGAAACATTAAACTGCTCACGGCACCGCTGCACAAGGACAATCCGATTACCATACAGGTTCTGGGAATCTGTTCGGCACTTGCCATTACAGTGAAGCTTAAGCCGGCCCTTGTCATGGCATTGTCTGTTACAATAGTCGTTGCAATATCCAATGTGGTGATAGCCGCATTGCGCAGCTACATTCCCGACAGGATAAGAATAATTGTTCAGCTGGTTGTAATAGCGACCCTGGTGATAATGGTCGACCAGATACTGAAGGCATATGCTTTTGATGTAAGCAAGCAGCTGTCTGTTTTCGTGGGACTGATTATCACAAACTGTATCCTGATGGGCAGGCTTGAAGCCTTTGCAATGGCGAACAGGCCCTGGCCCTCTTTTCTCGACGGCCTGGGCAATGGCGCCGGCTACGGACTGATCCTTGTTATTGTAGCATTCTTCAGGGAATTGCTGGGATCAGGTACAATATTCGGATATCCCGTAATGGAGAAAATCGGAATATACACCACCGGCTATGAAAATAACGGAATGTTTATACTTCCGCCCATGGCCCTGATTCTGGTGGGACTGATAATCTGGGCCCAGAGAAGCAAGGACAGAAGTCTGATTGAAGAAAAACAAAGCTAGTATTTATGGAAAATCTGCTTAATATATTTATAAAAGGCATCTTTGTTGAAAACATGATTTTTGCCTTTTTCCTGGGCATGTGTTCGTACCTTGCTGTGTCAAAGACCCTGAAAACATCATTCGGCCTGGGAATAGCAGTGGTTTTTGTACTGGTGATAACCGTTCCCGTAAACTTCCTGATTGAAAATTACATCCTGAAGAAGGGAGCCCTGGCATGGCTGGGAAAAGGGTTTGCAGATGTCGATCTCAGCTTTCTCAGCTTTATAGTGTTCATTGCCGTTATTGCCGCCATAGTTCAGCTTGTTGAGATGGTAATAGAGAAATTCAGTCCTGCACTCTATAATTCTCTGGGTATCTTTCTCCCTCTGATTGCCGTGAACTGTGCAATACTTGGTGCTTCACTTTTCATGCAGGAAAGGGAATATGCAAATATTGCCGAGGCAACAGCCTTCGGGGCCGGATCAGGGGTTGGCTGGCTTCTTGCCATAGTAGGAATAGCAGCCATAAGGGAGAAACTGCATTACAGCAATGTGCCGGATCCCCTGAAAGGTCTTGGAATAACATTTATTATCACCGGATTAATGGCAATTGCCTTCATGGGATTCATGGGAATCACTTTATAATTGAAATTTTCAGAATATGATTTTAGCTGTTTCAACTATCCAGACTCTCCTTTTTGCACTGATTGTCTTCATGATCATTATTCTCCTGCTGGTTGCAATGCTTCTCATTGCGAGGGACAGACTGATGCCGAAGGGTGATGTTCAGCTTCTGGTCAATGACAGGGAAATGACTGTATCTCCGGGTTCAAATCTTCTTACGACACTCTCGTCGAACGGGATTTTCCTGCCTTCAGCCTGCGGGGGAATGGGTACATGCGGAATGTGCAAGTGCCGTATCCTTGAAGGCGGCGGATCCATCCTGGCAACCGAAACAGGCTTTTTTACAAGAAAGGAGCAGCTTAACAACTGGCGTCTCAGCTGCCAGGTCAAGATAAGGGAGCCGCTGAAAATCGAAGTCCCCGAATCGGTTCTCGGGATCAGGAAATGGCAGTGCGAAGTGGTATCGAACAAAAATGTCGCAACATTTATCAAGGAGTTTGTAGTCAGGCTGCCCGACGGAGAGGAACTGAACTTTGATCCGGGAGGCTATATCCAGATAGATGTCCCGAAATATTCGGCAGATTACAGGGATTTTGCCATAGAGGAAGAGTTCCATGCCGACTGGGATAATTTTAAGGTGTGGGATTTCAGTATCAGAAATACGGAAGAAACATTCAGGGCTTATTCCATGGCCAATTATCCCGCTGAAAAGAACCTGATCAAGCTTAATATCAGAATAGCCACCCCCCCCTGGGATAATGTCAGGAAACAATATCTGAACGTTCCTCCGGGGATCTGTTCATCCTATATATTCTCACTGAAGCCGGGAGACAAGGTCATGATTTCAGGACCCTACGGCGAATTCCATATCAAGGACACTGATAATGAAATGGTTTATATAGGTGGCGGGGCAGGAATGGCTCCGCTGCGCTCACATATCTTCCACCTCTTCCATACCCTGAAAACAAACAGGAAGGTTTCATACTGGTATGGAGCCAGATCACTCAGGGAAGTTTTCTATGAAGAGGAATTCCGGGAAATTGAAAGGAGGTTCCCTAATTTCAGATTCCACCTGGCCCTTTCGGCACCCCTGCCGGAAGACAACTGGACGGGACTCACCGGCAATATCCATCAGGTACTCCTGGATAACTATCTTAAAATGCACGATGAGCCCGAAGATATTGAATATTATTTCTGCGGGCCGCCGGTGATGAATGATGCAGTACTGAACATGCTGGACAATCTTGGTGTGCCGTCTGAAAACATCTCTTTTGACGACTTCGGGATTTAAAACAGGGGTACACTTACACACTAACACCCGCAAGGGAAAAAACGGATTAAGATGAATAGTTTAAGGCTGATAATCCTGCTTACAGGCATTCTGTGTTTCGATTCATCCTGCAGAGAGAAGACGGAATATTCGAAGTTCAGCGGTTTTGCACAGGGTACCACCTACAGTATGATATTTGAAAATCCGCGCCGCTTCAATGTGGCAGCAATTCAGGATGAGGTGGAACAGATACTGACCGGATTTGACCTGTCACTTTCCCTCTATGTGGATTCTTCCGTTCTTTGCCGTATCAACCGCAATGAAACTGATATTCCGGATGAATATTTCACCGAGGTTTTCAGAAGGTCGAAGGAAATATCTGCATTGACGGGAGGTGCATTTGACGTAACAGTCGGGCCGCTTGTAAGGGCATGGGGTTTCGGGCCTGATGCCCATAAAAATTTCAGGGAAACAGACAGGGACAGCCTGATGCAGCTTGTGGGGATTGAAAAGGTAGATATCCGCAATGGCAGGATTCTCAAGGCTGATCCGAGAATATCCCTGGATTTCAATGCAATTGCCAAGGGCTATTCAGTAGATGTGATAAGCCGGTTTTTTGACCGCAAGGGAATAAAAAGCTATCTGGTTGAAATAGGAGGGGAGATAAGAGCCAGGGGCGACAGGGGAGGAGTATTCTGGAAAATCGGTATTGACAAGCCTGCCGACAGCAATGTGGTTCCGGGACAGGACCTTCAGGCGATAATCAGCATGAAGGACAGATCTCTTGCCACTTCCGGCAATTACAGGAGGTTTTATATGGAAGATGGTGTAAAATACTCCCATACCATTGATCCGAAAACCGGTTACCCTTCGAAGAACCGGCTTCTAAGCGCAACCATCCTTGCTTCCGACTGCATGACAGCCGACGGGATAGCCACAGCCTGCATGGTGATGGGCAAGGAAAGAGCGATTGAGTTCATTGAACGCAATCCTGAATTTGATGCCTTTCTTATTTATTCTGATGATCAGGGAAACTACAGGACCTGGATATCAGAAAAACTTATTCAGTATATAGATCAATCCAGGTAGGGTAACTGTCAGCAGGAGCTGCATATCCTCCCGTTGCCGCAGGGCACGCAGCCTGTGTCCACATGCCTTGAACACTTTATTCCCAGTTTGCGCATTTCCTTGTTCCTTCCGACATGTGTCTCGGGAAACTTTCCGCCCGGTTTAAGAAGAATGCCCAGACCCAGTCCGGAAAGCGCCAAACCCACGAATACTATACTTATGGCAAGCAGTTTTAAAAACATGGCGCAAAGATAATCATCTTTTTCTCTTTATGTATTAAACAAGCGCATGAATTTTTTGTTTTATGTGTGAATTCAGCGTTGGATTAATAAATATGTTTAAAAATGAATCATAACGATACACTAAAAAAACAAAGCAATATATTAAGAGAGATTGGCATCAGCAGGGAAGAGGTTCTTGCAGATTTCCGGCTGGCCAACCTGAGCCGTAATCTGAGTGTTATCGGACGCCGTGAAGTGTTATCGGGCAAGGCCAAATTCGGAATTTTTGGTGATGGCAAGGAAATAGTCCAGCTTGCCCTTGCCAGGCAGTTCAGGGAAGGCGACTGGAGGTCGGGATATTACCGGGACCAGACGTGGATGATGGCAATGAAACTATATGATGCCGTTCAGTTCTTCCATCAGCTTTACGGCAATACCGACAGGGATCTTAATCCCGGCAACGGCGGACGGGTGTTCAACAACCATTTTTCGGTTCCGAACATCAATTCTGACGGAAGCTGGCGCAACCTCATGAAGCAGAAAAATTCATCCTCCGATATTTCCCCGACAGCGGGACAGATGCCGAGACTGCTTGGACTTGCTTATGCATCAAAGCTGTTCAGGCAGAACAAAGAACTCCACGGATATACCAGCCTTTCCAATAAGGGAAACGAAGTTGCCTTCGGGTCAATAGGTGATGCAAGCACTTCGGAGGGACATTTCTGGGAAACGATAAATGCTGCGGCAGTCCTGCAGGTTCCCGTTGCCCTGTCGGTATATGATGACGGATACGGTATTTCCGTTCCCAAGAAATACCAGACTGCAAAAGGGAGCATTTCCGATATCCTGAGAGGCTTTGAAGACGAACCGGGCAAACCCGGAATAAAAATATACAGGGGGAAGGGCTGGGATTATCCCGGACTGATCAGGATGTACAGGGAGGGAGTGGAAATATGCAGGCGCGATCATATTCCCGTGGTATTCCACATTGAGGATGTCACCCAGCCCCTTGGTCATTCCACATCCGGTTCCCACGAAAGGTATAAAAGTCCTGAAAGGCTTAAATGGGAAGATGATTTCGATCCCATACGCAAAATGCGGGAATGGATAATTGAACAGAAGATTGCAGGTCCTGAGGAACTCGATTCAATTGCAGCAGAAGCGGAAAATGAAGCCAGGGAATCAAGGAAAAAGGGATGGGAAATGTTCCAGAATCCGATCAGGGTGGAGCGTGATGCCCTGGTAAGGATAATAAATGAGCGTACATGCAGATGCAGCGAGGAGGCAAAGGAGGCTTCGGTGGAAGTGGTAACGGCTGAGCTGGCAAAGATCCTTCATCCTATCCGTAAAGATAATTTCATGGCAGCCAGGAAGATACTCAGGAACGTTTGTGAAACATGCTATCTTTCCGATAATCTGAATGAGGAACTTCATGCATGGCTTAAAAGAAATTATCAGGACGCTGAATTAAGCTATGACACCTTCCTTTACAATGATATGCCGACCTCAGTCCTGAAGGTAAAGCCCATACCTCCTGTTTTCTCCGAAAACTCGCCGGAAGTTCCCGGCCGCCAGATACTGAGGGATAACTATGACAGGCTGTTTGCGAAATACCCGCTGCTGGTAACATTCGGAGAAGATACGGGTTATATAGGGGGGGTCAACCAGTCGCTTGAAGGTCTGCAGAAAAAATACGGCGAACTCCGTATCACGGATACGGGGATTAGGGAGGCCACAATTCTTGGCCAGGGTATAGGGCTGGCTCTCAGGGGCATGCGGCCGATTGCCGAAATCCAGTACCTGGACTACCTGATGTATGCTCTTCAGATACTCAGCGATGATCTGGCAACAACCCATTACCGTACTGCCGGCAGAATGGTTGCTCCTCTGATAATTTCGACCAGGGGTCACCGCCTGGAAGGCATCTGGCACTCCGGTTCGCCCATGAGCATGCTTATAAACTCCGTGAGAGGGGTATATGTCTGCAGTCCGAGGGATATGACAAGGGCTGCCGGTTTCTATAATACACTTCTGCAGGGTGATGATCCTGCCATAGTCATTGAGCCCCTGAACGGATACAGGCTAAGGGAGAGGATGCCCGATAACCTGGGAGAATTCAGAATACCCCTGGGTGTACCCGAAATCCTGAGCGAGGGTAAGGACGTGACCCTTGTGACATACGGATCCACGGTCAGAATAGCTGCAGAGGCTGTCAGGCAGCTGGCACTGCACGACATTTCGGTTGAGCTTATTGATGCACAGACACTTGTTCCCTTTGATCTGAATGCCGTAATACTTGAATCCCTGAAAAAAACAAACAGGCTGCTTTTACTGGACGAGGACGTTCCCGGTGGCACAACAGCGTATATGATGCAGGAGATCCTGGAGAAGCAGGGCGGATGGAATTATCTTGATTCAGCTCCCAGGACCCTTACGGGAAAGGAACACCGTCCGGCATATACCACCGACGGGGATTATTTTTCAAAGCCCAGTGCAGAGGATGTTTTTGATGCCGTCTATGGAATGATGAAAGAAGCAGTCCCGTCAAAATTCTGATGACAGAAAGAGAAAACTCCGGCAGAATTATTTTATATCCTGTGATTCTGATGAAATTGACGGACCAGGAGGATTTTGCATTCTTAAAGGCGCATATCCATGGTCAGTATAATAAAAATATGTAAATTGTCCTGTCAATATTGCGATATGAAAGAGGAGATGGATTTGTTTACAATCATGCCTGAAGACAAGATACCGGGAAAGGGCAAGATTCTTATTTCAGAACCTTTCCTTCCCGATACCTTTTTCAACAGGACCATAGTATATCTTACCGAGCATAATTCCGAAGGTTCCGTGGGATTTATACTGAACAAGAAGCTTGATATAAAGGTAAGTGATGCAATTTCAGGCTTTGAGGGCTGGGAGGGATATCTGAACATGGGAGGTCCTGTTGCACCTGACACCCTTCACTACCTGCACGGACTGGGCGACCGGATAACACGGAGCGTGAAGATTGATGAAGGTATCTGGTGGGGCGGGGATATTGATATCCTCAGGGAGATGGCGATAAACCACAGTCTTCCCACTTCGCAGATCAGGTTCTTTCTGGGATATTCGGGCTGGTCAGCCGGACAGCTGGAGCGTGAGCTCAGGGAAAACTCGTGGGTTATTGCAAGAGTTCCTGCAGATGTTGTCCTGGACGACCGGATTACCATGAGCTGGAAACGGGTTCTCAGGGGATTAAAGAATAAATACCGGATCTGGGCCGATTTTCCCGAATCACCTGATATGAATTAGTGTCCTCCGTATATTTAAAACCGGATATCTAATACCAGACAGCTTAGTCAGGTATTACGTTAGTCAGGCAGTATCAACTGCCACTTTTTCTACAGGTGTAATATTTTATATACCAGTTCCCTGAGCAGGTCGCCTTCTTCGCTTCCCAGATCCCCGACTCCTTTTGATTTCATGTCAAAAATTCTCAGCAGACTGATTATCTGAATTATCTTTGTAACACTGTAGGTCATGGCAGCAGTTTCATAGTCCCTTACAAAGAAGGGATGGATATTAAGTGCCGCCGCCACGCTGTTTTTGGACTTGTCAGTGAGATAATGGTATGCCAGCAGTTTGTTGAAGTAGCTGAAGAGGGAGGCTATTGTGAGAGTCAGGGGATTATCCCGGGGATTGGAGGCGAAGTGACTGACTATCATATTGGCCTTTAGTATGTTCCTTTCGCCGACAGCTTTTTGCAGTTCGAAATTGTTGTAATCCTTGCTGATTCCGATGTTTTTTTCAACCAGTCCGGCACTTATTACGGAATTGCCGGGGGACAGCGTGATTATCAGCTTATTCAGCTCATTGGCAATCTTATGAAGGTCATTGCCAAGATACTCACCCAGCATTACGCTGACGTCGGGCTCGCTTTTTATACCTTCCTCCATCAGAAACCTTTCGATCCAGCCAGGGATCTGGTAATCCCTCAGCTTGTTGGAGACGAAATAAATACCGTGGTTTCCAAGGAGTCTGTACAGCCTGGTCCTTCTATCCAGAACCTTGTATTTATAATTGATTACCAGAATGGTTGATGGCAGGGGCCTTTCAATATAGATTGACAGATTCTCGATATTTCTTACTGATTGTGCCTCCTTGACAATCACGACCTGATGTGTGGCCATCATGGGATAGCGCCTGGATACTTCAATAATGTCGTTGACAGAAGTATCCTCTCCGTACAATACCATCTGGTTGAACGGCCTGTCTGCCTCGGGCAGCACGTTCTGCTCAATATGGTCGGTTATGAGGTCAATATAATACGGCTCTTCTCCTGCGAGGAAATAAACAGGTTTGAAGATTCTTTTCCTCAGTCCGGAAATAATTTCTTCGTAGCTTGTTACCATTTCAGAACCTGAGATGTTTTACCGAGATTCCGTTGTTCTTTATTTCACGCAGGGCATCTATTCCGATCTTCAGATGTATTTCTGTAAATTTATCGCTTACCTTCCTGTCACTTTCTTCCGTCTTGATGCCTGCTGATATCATGGGCTGATCTGAAACAAGAAGCAATGCTCCCGTGGAAATTTCATTCGCGAATCCCACCGTAAATATAGTAGCAGTTTCCATATCAATGGCCATGGCCCTTGTTTTTACCAGATATTTTTTAAACCTGGCATCATATTCCCACACCCTGCGGTTTGTAGTATAGACCGTTCCCGTCCAGTATTCCTTGTTATGCCGGATTATTGACGCGGATATGGCGCTCTGCAGCTGGAAAGCCGGCAGTGCAGGCACCTCCACGGGCAGGTAGTCATTGGAGGTTCCGTCACTCCTGATGGCGGCAATGGGAAGAATAAGGTCACCCAGGTTGTTCCTTTTCTTCAGGCCTCCGCACTTGCCCAGGAACAATACCGCGCTGGGCGATACTGCACTGAGGAGATCCATCACCGTTGCGGCATTGGGACTGCCCATTCCGAAATTGATAATGGTGATTCCATCCTCGGAGGTGGCGCTGGGCATATTCTTGTCAAGACCCTCTGTTTTTACATTGTTCAGTTTTGCAAAAAGCTCAACATAACTGATAAAATTCGTCAGGAGAAAATATTTGCCGAACGATTCTATGCTTTTCCCGGTATATCTCGGAAGCCAGTTGTTGACAATGTCTTCTTTGGTTTTCATTGTTGCAGACCTGTATTGATTATATCAATATATTTGCGTTCAAAAGTACAAAACAAAGTTGAAAGAGTTAAATCTGCCGGAATATTCGTTCAGGATCATTGAAAGGGACGGCAAGAGGATGATTCTCGATGTCCTCAGGAGAAAGTATGTGAGGCTGACTCCTGAAGAGTGGGTAAGACAGAATTTTGTACAATACCTGATTCAGGAGGGGCATTATCCTTCCGGACTTATTGGAATTGAAGTGCCGGCTCCCTTCAACAGGCTGAAAAAGAGAGTGGATGTTCTTGTTCATGACCGCAGCGGCAGACCGCTTATGATAGTTGAATGCAAATCATATGACCTTTCCCTGGATGATGCTGTTTTTGAGCAGATTGCAACCTACAATATGAAGTACAATGTTCCCTTCCTTGTGGTAACGAACGGTATGCACCACTATGCATGCAGGCTGGGAGCCGGATCTGCCAGACCTGTATATCTGAACGTCATACCCCTTTATGAAGAACTTACAGATCTGATTCAATGATTGATGTCTGTTGTGCAATTATCAGGAATGTGGAAAATGAAATCCTTGTGGTACAGAACGGGGAACAGGACGATCATGCCTTCAAGTGGGAATTCCCTGGGGGAAAGAGAAAGAAGGGTGAAAGCGGGGAGGAATGCATAATAAGGGAAATAAGGGAGGAACTGTTCATGGATATAGTTATCTGCGGCAGCCTTGATCCTGTTGTTTATGATTACGGACACAAGAAAATAAGGCTTTTTCCCTTTGTCTGTGATACCCTTGATGAACTGCCGGTTCTTACGGAACATATTGATTTCAGGTGGTGCATGGAGGAAGAACTGGGGACGATTGACTTTTCCGGAGCCGACCTGCATGTTCTGAAACAGTACACGGGCGATATATGCGGATCATCTTCCCCGGCAGCCGCTGAACCCCTCGGGGGTATCGATGCGGGTACGGAAAAAGAGATAAAGGGAATGATCAATTCGATGATCAGTACCAGGGAAGCGGACTGGCTGGCTGCCGGTGCACCGGATAACCCGGAACTCATTCTGAAATTACTGGAATATTCATACAGCGATGACAGGAAATTGTCGTTCCGTGCTTCATGGACCCTGACAAAAATATCCGATAAAAATCCTGAAATCATAATTCCGCACATACCGGGAATGATTGAAAGGCTTGATGAGACCGTTAATGAAAGCACCCGCCGGTCCTTCCTGAGGATCATTTCCCTGAGAAATATCACGCTATTGAGCCTTAAACATCACGGGATCCTGGCTGACCATTGTTTCAGAGCCCTGAATTCCAAACTTTCGGCTGTTGCCATCAAATCCTATTCAATGGAAATAATTTACCGCCTTACCCTGATCTATCCCGAGCTGGCCAATGAGCTTTCGGCTTCCATAAACATGCTCAGCGGAGAAAGCCGGGAAGGGATAGTTGCCAGGGGAAGGGCAATTCTTGGAAAACTGGCAGGAATCATTCCGGACGGAAAGGAAAATTAATCGAATACGGGTTCCCACAGTGTGTGTCCGTGAGCTTCGAAGCACATGTCAATTTGTTTCCTGGTTGTCCGTTCCGTTGAAAGCCCCGGAAGGTCGTTCCGGGAAAAGAATCCTGCGGCAAATGTTTCTGTGTTGTCCCTGAAGCTGCCGCTCACCATTTTACATTCAACAAAAACTTTATAAATTGTATAGGGGTAGGGATGGTCATTATGCCTGCCGGCAAGCTGAAGTGCGATTATCCTTTCAGGTATGACCGACACGCCCGCTTCTTCAAGGCATTCCCTTTCAACGGATTCACTCACCGAGGAATTGACATCTGCCCAGCCTCCGGGAAGGGCCCATTTCCCGTCGATTTTTTCCCTCACCAGAAGGATCCTGTCATCGCTGATCACGGACGCCCTTACATCAACCTTCGGAGTCTGATAGCCGGTCTCTCCCGCAAAAAGATCCCTCAGCTTCTCGTGGCTCACCTCAGTGTAATGATGCATTATCTCAACCGAAAGATCCCTCAGCATCCGGTACCTGTCGGCATCATACTGATTTTCCGCAAAAGCCAGACCTGCCTGAGCTATTGACTGGATCTGGATGACCCAGTCAAGCCATTTATATTTCATAAAAGAGGAAATATATTTTGAGTAATGAATTATTTCGTAAAATTGCAACAAAAATCAAACAAATGCTAATCCCGTCCTGAATGACATTTCTATATATAATCATAGGGCTGGTTCTGATATTTGATTTCATTAACGGCTTTCATGATTCTGCCAATTCGATAGCCACTATCGTTTCAACCAAGGTTCTGTCACCATTCAATGCCGTTCTGATGGCGGCTTTATTCAATTTTATAGCATTCACCGTATTCCCGCTGAAGGTTGCAGCCACCATGGGTAAGGGAATTATTGATCCGGGAGCTGTCACACTGACAGTTATAGCAGGTGCGCTGGTTGCAGCCATCACCTGGAATCTGCTCACCTGGTGGTGGGGACTTCCCTCAACCTCGTCCCATACACTTGTGGGCGGACTGGTGGGTGCTTCAATTGCCGGTTCAGGACCGGGTTCGGTCATTTCCGGGGGAGTGCTCAAAATAGCTGCATTCATCGTGATAGCTCCGCTGCTGGGTATGATTATATCATTTGTCATATCCGTAATTGTAATGAACCTGATCAGAAATTTTTCCCCTTCGGTTATTGACAAACACTTCAAAAGGCTTCAGATTTTGTCGGCTGCCGCATTCAGTCTGGGACATGGCGGGAACGATGCACAGAAATCAATGGGTATTATCTGGATAGCTTTGATAACCATGGGGTTATCTTCTATTGAAGACAGCAGGCCGGATTTCTGGGTAATTATTTCGTGTCAGGCAGCCATAGCTCTCGGAACCCTTTTCGGAGGCTGGAGAATAGTGAAGACCATGGGTCAGAAGATTACCAAGCTCAGATCCTTTGAAGGCTTTTGTGCAGAAACAGCCGGGGCCCTCACTCTGTTTGGAGCAACCCATTTCGGCATACCGGTCAGCACAACCCACACCATCACCGGATCCATTATCGGTGTCGGTGCGATCAAGGGTCTGTCGGCCGTTAAATGGGGTGTCACCGGGAAGATATTTCTTGCCTGGATATTTACCATACCCGTATCAGCCCTTATCGGTGCCCTGATGTATTATTTCTTCGAGGCAATATTCTGAATATACAGTGGGATTCAGGGCTGAACGGCAGGTGCCATTCTGCTGTGGCCTGCAGGCAGATGAGCAGCCTGCTCCCGGTAATTCCCGGTCAGTATTTCCAGTTCAGTCAGGGCGATCCGGTGATTCATGCGTGCCGCAAACAGATCTGCTTCCGCCCTTGCCATTGCTGCCCTGGCAGATAAAAGATCGGCCTCCAGGTTCAGGCCCGACCTGCGTTTATCAGTATGTATCCTGAGATCTGCGCTGCGGTAATCACACACTTTTGCGGCAACCTTTATCAGTTCCTCTGCCTGCCTGATCCTGCGCATTGCCGCGGCAATATCCCTGTTCACCTGCTCCCGTGTATTGATCAGGTTTTCCTCAGCCTGCAGCCTGCTGAGCGACCTCTGTCTCTGAACAGTCCTGTTGGTCAGTACGTCCTGAAGGTTCCACTGGACTGAGGCCCCGATAAAAGCATTGTTTCTCGGGTAAATATCAGTTCCTTCCTGATAGGTGTAGCCGCCCAGGAGGCCTATGTCGGGGAGATAGCTGAATTTTGCGGCTTTAATGGCATAATCGGCCATTAAACGGGTCAGTCCGGCATTTTTCAGATCCTTGTTGTTTTCAATATCAGGGATTGCAGAACTGCCGGCCGGGAAGGGATCCGCCAGTAAATAATCTTCCTCGGGGGGGAGAAGTGTCAGGCGGGTATCCGGATTTAATCCTGTGAGATGCAGCAGGCCGGCAGTCAGATCCTCATGTTCAATCTGCAGCTTAAGAAGGTTCTGCTCTTCATCCGCTGCTGCAGCCGATAATCCGAACATGCCGGATTCAGTTGCCTTTCCCGCTTTCACGGCAATTTCCGCGTCGGCCAGTCTGGTTTCTGCCAGCAATAATTTTAATTCTGCCTCTTCTATCTTCTTTTCCGATATGAGAAGTCCGAAATAGAGTTTTTCAACTCCCTGCCTTATCTGAAGGGCTGCCTTGTCATATTCGTTTTTTGCAATCTCAAGTTCAGTTTCCGTTATCCTGACCCCGGCATTTATCTTTCCGAGCTGGCTCACCGGCTGATAAAGACTTACCCCTGCATTGTAAACATTGTGGCTTCCCACCTCAATAATCTCATCTATGGCAGGCAGGGGAATGATCATGCCGCCAAGGGGAAGCTGTCCGAATCTGCCTTTTTCAATGGAAATACTCGGCAGACTGGTATTATACTGGTAACTGCCGCCCAATCCGACAACGGGCAGATATTTGATCCTGCTTTCAGTGACTTTTTGTTCTTTTTCGTTGACCTGCAGCTTTTTGATATTTAAAAGACGATTGTTTTGAAGTGCTATCTCAACTGCCTTGTCCAGGCTCAGCACAGATATATCCTGGGATACGGATTCTGCAATGAGAAGAAAGGGTAAAATAATTCCCGCCACTGATTTCTTCAATAAAACATTAATTTCCACTTTGCTCAGGATTGATTACTGGTTTGAACTTTTTACTGCCTGCTTTTATGCTTACTGCATAAAGCACGGGTATTACTAGGGTTGATATCAGCATTCCCCAGATGACCCCGAAGGCAATAACGCTTGCCAGCGGGCTCCACAGGGGGGATCCTGACACTATCATCGGAAAAACTCCGATTGCTGCGGCCATTGCCGTAAGGAATATGGGTCTCAGCCTTCTTTTCCCCGCCTCGTATGCAGCAGACGGGATATCCATGCCTGATGCCCTCAGTTCATTGGTATGGTCAATAAGTATGATGGCATTCCTTACCACAATGCCTGAAAGGCTGATTATTCCGCAGAATGCAGTGAATCCGAAATCGTTTCCGGTAATAATCAGTCCGGCGGCAGCCCCGAAAAGGCTAAGGGGTATTGTAAGCATTACAAGTCCTGCCTCCTTCAGGTTGCGGAACTGAAGCAGCAGAATGATGAATATGGAAATGAGGCTGATAATAAAGGCCAGGGCCATATAGTTATAGGTCTCAATCTTGTTTGCGTGCTCCCCGCCGAACCATATCCTGCAGTCCTGAGGCAGACTGATCCTGGCTAATTCCGGCCGTACCGATGCGAGCAGTTCCGAAGGGAGAACATTATCCCTGGTATCGCTCAGAACCGTCAGGGTTCTGATACCATTTCTCCTGATGATTCTCCCGGTATTCCATTCAGGACTGAGATCCGCTATCTGGCGCAGGGGCACGAATGAACCGCTGACAGGAGACTGGAGATAGGTATTGCGGAGATCATCCGGATCAGAGCGGAGATGTTCATCAAGCCGCAGAACTATTCTGACCGGATTGTCTCCTTCGTAGAGAGTTGAAACAGGATAACCCGAGAAGAAGACATGGATCATCTGTGAAATGGCACCGGTAGTGAATCCCAGGTGCTCTGATTCCTCTTTCTGTTCAATCCTTATCCCGTAAACATCCTCCCTGAAATCATCCCTGATTTTTGAACTTCCCCCTGATTTTCTCAGAATGCCTTTTATCACCTCCCCGGTGTTTTTCAGATCGGAAATATCATTTCCAGATATTCTGATTTCCACCTGTGCCGTAAGGGGCTGTCCCTGCTGCATGAGCTTCACTGCGGGCCTTCCTTCGGGTATGATGGATCCGGCTTTCTCCCTCAGCTCGTTGTACAGTGACATGGTGGCCTTTTTGTTCACCGTGTTTATCAGTATCTGTGCATATTCCGGGGAAGGTATTTCAGGCGAATAGTTATAGTAGAACCTGGGAGCGCTTCTGCCAGAGAATACGGCAAACGACCTGACTCTCTCATCCCCTTCAACAAGTTTCCCCATCCTGTCTATTGCTTCTTCCGTTTTTTCCAGCTTTGTGCCGGCGGGCATCCATAGTTCGATGATAAACTGGTTTCTTTCGGCTTCCGGGAAGAATTTATGCCTGACAGCAGTTATGAAAAGCAGGGCAGCCAGTGCAACGGTGATCAGGCTGCCCCCGATTGTGACTGTACGGTTCCTCATGCACCAGTCTATGGCCCTGTTGTATGAGTTCTGAAGGAGATCCAGGAAGGTCCTTCTGCTTTTTCCTGCCGCATCCTGTTTGCCATGCAGTCCGCGGCCTATGAAAAGAAAGCACGTCACGGGAGTCATCAGCATTGCCACGAGGAAGGAAGCCGACAGGGAGATGGTTACTGTAAGCGGCAGTGCACGGATGAATTCCCCTATCACGCCTTTCAGGATGATAAGCGGGAGGAATGCTGCTATGATGGTGGCTGTTGCAGTAAACACGGGAACAACAAGGTCGCTGGCACTTCTCCATGCTGCTGTCCACCGGTCATGTCCCCTGTCAAGAAGTTCAACATAATTATCGGCAATAATTATCGCATCGTCAACAACGAGGCCCAGTACAGCTATCAGGGAAGCCAGGGATACCTGGTGCAGTTCGATTCCCAGCACATGCATCAGGGCGAAGGTTATGGAAACCGTCATCGGAATTGCAGATGCCGACACAAGTGCAATCCTGAAGGGCAGGAGAAGGAAAACTATCAGTATGACGGCAGTAATTGCCATGAGGAATTCCTTCATGAACTTCAGGATATTCTCTCCGACTATCATCGGCTGATTCACAATGGTGGTAAGGCTTTTCCCCGACGGCAGCTGTTCCGAGAACTCTGCCACAATCTTTTCCACCTCTTTCCCGGTTTTTACAATATTCTTTCCTTCATGCATCTGCACGGCAAGCAGGAGAGCATTTTTCCCGTTTACCCTAACGGAGCTTTCCGCCTCCGCATAATCCCTCCGGATATCAGAAATATCTGACAGCCTGATCAGCGCACCTGTTTCCGATGCTCCCGCGATCTGCTCCCTTATGTCGGCTTCCGAGATGTAATAGCCGGATGTATGGAGCGGTGTGGCGAGAATCCCGGTCCTGATACTGCCTGAAGAACTGATTGTATTGCGGGATTGAATAAGTTTCACCACCTGCTGCAGGCTGATTCCGTACTGTGTCAGCTTTTCTGAACTTAAAGTGACTGTAATCTGTTCCCCCCGGGTTCCTGTCAGTTCCAGTTTCGATATTGCAGGGATTTGTCTGAGCCGGTCCGCAAGGCCGTTCATATAATGCTTCATGCCGGTAAAGTCTTCATCATCACTTTCCAGTGCTATAATCATGGATTCGGTATCGCCGAAATCTGAATTTACCACAGGACCTATTACTCCTTCCGGGAGGTCGGTCACTTTCACAACGTTCCACTGATGCCTCAGCTTGTTCCAGAACATTTCAGGTTTCTTTACGTTGTCGTGGAGCCAGACGTAGATCGTTACCATTCCGTCGGATGTTACAGAATATGTTTTTTCCTTCCGGACTTCCTCAAAGCGGAATATAAAATCCTCGAGCCTGGATGTAAGCTGGTCTTCAACCTGGTAAACATTGGCTCCCGGGAGATAGGCAATCACAAGTCCGGCAGGAATGGTCATCCTGGGATCTTCACGCCGGGGCATGTTGATCAGTGAATTTAATCCGAAGGCAAAAAGCAGGAATAATATAGTGAATGTTACCTGCCGGTGTTTAATGGAAGCTTTTACAAAATTCATGACGGGGTTATTTACTTATGGTAACGGAGCTTCCTTCTGTCAGCCTGTGCTGGCCGCCGGTTACGATTATTTCATTTCCCGACAGGCCGTATGTTATTTCTATTTTATCACGGATGATACGTCCTGTGCCGACATTCCTCCTGAAAGCCTTTCCGGAAAGGGTATCCACAAAATAGACATAGCTCTGTTTGCTGGCGTCGTGCAATACAGCCTGCGGCGGAAGGGTGATGGCTCTGCCGGCCTCCGGAGATTCGATCCTTACTGAGGCTGTCATTCCCGGGCGCATCAGCATCCCGGGATTCTCTGCTTCAATTTTCAGTGAAAAAGACCTTGAAGAGGGATCGGCTGCAGACCCCACCTCGGCTATCACACCTTCAAATGTTTTATTCACGGAGGCCACCTCAATCACAGCTTTCTGCCCTGTTCCTGCCTTATGCAGTTCCTCACCCGGAATAAAGGCGCTGATCTTTACTTTCCGTATATCTGATACAACGAAGAGGGGCATTCCTGTGCCGATTATTTCCCCGGTTTCACAAAGCTTTTTCAGGAGTACTCCTTCTATCGGAGAATAAAGCCTGGTTTCCTCCAGGTTCCGGGTATGAAGTTTCTGCTGGGCCCGGGCCTGCTGCAGTCCGAATGTTATCTTTTGAAAATCACTCTCACTCAGACTGTTATTGTCATACATCAGTTTGAGCCTGTTGTATTCATCCTGTACCTGGTTAAACTGGATATCTGCAAGTTCCTTTGCAATTTCATAGCTTGCCGGATCGAGGTACGAGATCAGGCTTCCCTTCCTTATGTATTCACCCTCGTTTGCGGAAATATAGCTGACTTTCCCGGCTACCATGAAACCCAGCCTGACGGTTTTAAAGCCCTCGATATTGCCGCTTAGTTTTATTTCTTCAGCAGTTTCCGAGAACCCGGCCCTTTCTGTAATGATGTTTACTGCCGGCTCTTCAGAGGCTGAATAATTGCCGGCATTCCTGCATCCCGCGGAAAACAGGAGGAATACCAGGGTAAAAAGAGTATTGTATCTTACCATTTCAGGAAATTTTTGGAACATTTTCTTGTTTTAGTCCATTCTGTCCGGCCGGTTTAATCTGGTCCTGATTCATGATAAGCAAGCTTGTATCGTTCTGAATCACAACACTGTTCCTGCGGAAGCCGGAGGCCGGGACTTCTGAATTCAGGAGAATATTATTCCGGTCAGGATTAATTCTTTAAATGTTGCAAAAAAAAAAGACTGATCCAAAAAGATCAGTCTTTTTAATTTTCCTGTTATGGAGTTTTTTATTTCAGGCCGAAGTGGAAATCGAGTCCTGCGCCTATGACCATTGTGTTTTTGTTATATTTTTCCGTCACGGGTACAGGTATCTGGCCAAGCATATGATTGAAATTTTTTGATCCTTCCTTGTATGTGGTATACTGACCTCCCACATTGAGGCTTACCATCGGGGCCAGCTTTATTCCCAGACCGGCTCCCACTGAATTTGTGTTGAGGCTGAATCTCTGATCGTTCTGATAGTCTGAATTAACCCCGGTGAAAGTGCCGAGCCATCCTCCGCTTACTTTCAGCCAGGGAGTAAGACCGAGTTCAACTCCCAGTGCATATTCGGTGAAATTTTTGTCGATCATTTTTATATCCTTCGTCTTGCTTCCGTCATAATCCACTTTCTTGTCGAAATAGATATTTGCACTTCCTGTAACCATGAATGTTTCGATTGGCCGGAACTCAAACCCTGCAGCAAGCATTGCCGGCATATCCGCTATTGTTGTATCCCTGTCGGTAAAAACACCTCCGCCCTTTCCGTCATATACTTTTGTCAGCAGGTTGAGTTTTGTTTTGAATTCGTATTTAATTCCGATGTTGAGATTGCTGACCGGAGAAATGTTTAAACTGAGGATGGGTGAATAACCGGTTCCTGTCTGTGCTGCATCAACGTAACGGTCTGCCGTTGCGCCGGCATATTCTCTCATGGCACCAGCCTTTTCAAGAAAATCTTCTCCGGCAGTATTGAGATATCCCTGTGCAGACTGAATGTCTATAGCGGCTATCTCGTCAGCAGGCAGACCTATGGCAGCCAGAAGGGCCTGGATCCCCTGGATATCCTCTGGTTTCATTCCTACATTGGCGCCCTGTGCCAGAGGTAATGACCCGCCTCCCCCAGTAATAATTGGCTGCAATTTTGAAGCAGTTCCTGTGAACAGTGCCGAATTAGAATTAAAAAATGTTTCACCGGCAGTGAAAAAGGTTCTGGCCTTTACCATTGATCCCTTAAATTCCTCCCCGAATTTCTCGAAGTTGGGGTTTATGCTGATATTAAGCAGATTGCCCTTGTAGGTGTTTTTTGCGCTGACCACCCTCAGGCCGACACCTGCTGAAATAATGTCATTCAGTTTATAGGCTACGTTCACCTGGTAGCCCATGTAAACCGATGTTCCTTCAAAATATATGTCGGCAGCGTATTGTGTTGCGGGTATTTTCTGGGAAGCAAGCAGGGGAACCAGGTCGGAGATGGGCATTTCAAAGGACGGCAGTCCGGTTTCATATTTAGCACCGCCCCCGCCACCGATCGGGTTGACACCTGCAGATACGGAAAGTTTACCCAGGTTGGCGGCCGCGTAAATTCCGGGAAACAGGGGAGCCTTTACCTTGCCGGTATATTCCCTGGGCTTGCCGGCCAGGTATGTGTAATCATTCAGTACGGTTGTTGTCTGCCATACCGACTGATTGTTCAGGGAAAGAAAAATTCCGCTGCCAAGCCTGGTCACTCCGGCGGGATTGTAATAAACGGCATCGATGAGTGTGGATGCGTTACGGCTTTGTAAGCGGGTGTAAAGACTGCTTTGATTGGTGTTTGTAACCAGTCCTCCGGCGAAAACTGATCCGGCTGTACATACCGCTGCAATGATTGTAAATAATTTTCTCATGGGAACGAGTTTAAATATTAATTTTAATTAATCCTCTAAACAGGGGATTCCTGTTTATGTTCAGTCTGGAATGCGGGTTTAAGCTGCATTTCATTCAGTATTACGGGCCAAAAGTATGAAATAATTTGATTCAAACAAATTATTCTAAAATAGCCGGCTGATATCTAATTATTTGTACAGTTTTTTGAATCAGGTTCGAAAACCACACTTTGTCCATGCCGGGATTGTTTTTGAGTTTGTTTTGATTCAAACAATTTGTAAAATTGTCTGCTTCATCATTCAGTCTTTGCCATGCCGGGATTTTTTGAGAGGTTCAGGCCACATGCATCCAGGAAAGCTTTATCGCTGATAGCCGGTACGATGTGGGCCGGTGTAGGAATAATGCTTACACTGAGGGCAGTCGGATGGCTCAGGGATTACCAGGGGAATGTTTGGCTTTTTGCAATACCGGGACTTGCAGCCTCACTGCTTATTCATCATTTCGGCTTCATGAAAATGGCGGACAGGAATCTTGACCGTATCTCGCATCTGCCGGACAGGCCTTGTGTCTTTTCCTTCATCTCCGGCAAAAGCTATCTCATCATAGCCATCATGGTTTCCATGGGAATCGGGCTGCGTCATTCCCCCGTTCCCAGGCAGTATCTCTCGGTGGTTTACCTGGGAATCGGTCTGGCGCTTTTTCTTTCAGGCATAAGATATTTCCGGAAAGCCTGAAATATTTAAGGTTTTATCATTTGCCGGTTTAAAAAAACAAATATCTTTGTGAGGATGCCTTATAATTTTGCTAAAAATAAGGCAAAATACTGATAACCCGAAAAGTAGTTTTTTTAGCGTATTAACCCAGGCTCCTGCTCAGATAAAGGAGGATCATGATGACCGGACTTTTCAGTAAATAACCTATAATTAACCATTTCATGCAAACGGATTTGACAAAGATCTCCCTGTTTGCCCTATGCCTTTTTCTTTACTCAGTGAGCCCCGTTCTGCGGGCTCAGGACGGCGGTGAGAAAATTTTTGAATCGAACTGTTCCGCGTGCCATACCATTGGCGGAGGGAGGCTGGTGGGCCCAGATTTAAGCGGTGTTTACCGGATAAGGAACAATGAATGGCTGATAAGCTTTATACGTTCATCGCAGCAGCTGATCAAATCGGGCGACAGTGCGGCAGTTGCGATTTATGAGGAATACAACAGGGTCCCGATGCCTGACAACCGGCTTAGTGATGCACAGATACTCGGTGTAATTGACTATATTAAAGCTTCAGATTCCGATGTTCAGGCTGCCGGCGCCGTTCCTGAAATCCCGGAAGACAGTCTGGCCGTTATCTACAGTACTGAATATGCAGCTGCAGGCAGGGCACTCTTTTATGGTCACAGCGCTTTTGCCAACGGTGCCGCCCCATGCCTTTCCTGTCACAATATCAGTGATCAGTCCTTTCTGGGAGGGGGAAGAATGGCCCGCGATCTGACCGCCTCCTATGGCAACCTGGGCGCGGCCGGAATCACTGCCATTGTCAGAAACTCACCCTTCCCCGCTATGAAAACTGCCCTCAGCGGTCATGACATCAACGATGATGAAATCCAGGCCCTGATCTCTCTCCTGAAAGCAGCCGGGGAACAGACATACCGCACGAGGCAGCCGGGACTGATCTTTTTCAGTCTGGGTCTGATAGTGGCACTGATACTGATTGCCCATCTCTATATTTTTTATGACGGGAGAAGAATTCCGTGAGTTTTAAAAATAAGTCCGGATGGCGGCATCCGGGAAAAGTTATGCTGATTAAAAAACAGGAATCATGAGTTGGATAAAAGATATGATATCACCCCAGACCCGGGAATGGGAAGAGTTTTATCGTAATCGCTGGCAGTATGACAAGGTGGTACGCAGTACTCACGGGGTGAACTGTACCGGAGGCTGCGGCTGGAATGTTCATGTCAAGGAGGGAATAGTGGTATGGGAACTCCAGGCCCTTGATTATCCCCGGCTTGAGAATTCTCTTCCGCCATATGAACCGAGAGGCTGCCAGAGAGGGATATCATTCTCCTGGTACCTCTACAGTCCCGTTCGGGTTAAATATCCCATGATCAGAGGCGCCCTTCTTGATTTGTTCAATGAAGAAAGGAAAAAGACGGGAGATCCTCTTCTGGCCTGGCAAAACATTCAGAATGATCCTGAAAAAAGGAGAAAATACCAGAAGGCCCGCGGCAAGGGCGGTTTCAGGAGAGTTGCATGGACGGAGGTAATGGAGCTGATCGGGGCTGCAAACATTTACACGGCCAAAAAATACGGTGCTGACAGGGTAGTCGGGTTTTCTCCCATTCCCGCCATGTCGATGATTAGCTTTGCCGCAGGATCGAGATTTCTTCAGTTGTTTGGCGGTGTGCATCTAAGTTTTTATGACTGGTACTGCGATCTGCCCAGTTCCTTTCCGGAGGTGTGGGGTGAACAGACGGATGTCGGGGAGAGTGCCGACTGGTACAATGCCAGGTTCATTGCCGTGATGGGCGCAAACCTGGGCATGACGCGTACTCCCGATGTCCATTTCTTTTCCGAAGCCCGTCATAACGGAACCAAAACCGTGGTTTTCTCACCCGATTTCAGCATGGTTTCAAAATATGCCGATCAGTGGATACCGGTTCATGCAGGCCAGGATGGTGCCTTCTGGATGGCTGTGACCCACGTTATACTGAAAGAGGCTCATGCTGAAAAACAGACAGGCTATTTTATTGAATACACAAAAAAATATACCGATGCGCCTTTTCTTGTGGAATTGGTAAAGGAGGATGACCGGTGGCTTCCAGGGAGATTGTTAAGGGCAAGCCTACTGGAGAAATACCGTAATACGGAGAACGGAGACTGGAAATTTCTGAATCTTGATGAGAACACGGGTGATTTTATCTGCCCTTCCGGCAGTTCAGGCCACAGATGGCAAAACGGCACGGGACAATGGAACCTGAAATACCGTGACGGTGAAACAGGATCAGAATATAATCCGGTACTTTCGCTGATTGACAGAAAAGATGCAATACTTGAAGTTGAGTTTGCCGATTTTGCCCGGGATGCAAGATCCAGGCGGGGTGTCCCTGTGAAATACCTGAAGACAAGGGAAGGAGAGACGGCGTTCACTACTGTTTATGACCTCATTATGGGACAGTACGGGGTTGACCGGGGCCTTGGCGGTGACAGCCCTTCATCCTATGATGATGCTGATTCTGCTTATACCCCGGCATGGCAGGAGATCTATACCGGAATAAGTTCAGCCACTGTAATCCGGTTTGCCCGGGAATGGTACCGGACTGCAGAGGCCACCCGGGGCAGGTGCATGGTTATAATAGGGGCAGGAGTGAATCACTGGTATCACAGCAACCTTATCTACCGTGCAGCAACAATGGCTTTGCTGCTTACCGGCTGCCCGGGAGTCAACGGCGGCGGTCTGAATCACTATGTGGGCCAGGAGAAGCTTGCACCGTTTGATTCATGGGGTGCAATCATGTCGGGAAAGGACTGGAACATTCCGGCCAGGTTTCAGCAGTCGCCCATATGGCATTACATTCATTCCGATCAGTGGCGCTATGACGGTAATCAGGCTGATTACAACACCGTCCCGGAAAATGATTTTTCTTCCCGCCATTCAGCCGATTTGATAGTAAAGGCGGTGAGAAACGGCTGGATGCCATTTTTTCCTCAGTATGACAGGAACAACTTTGAAATAGCATCAGATGCAAAAGAGGCAGGTGCCATGGACGACAAGGGCATTCAGGATTATGTGATCAGCCGGCTTAAGAAGGGAGAATTAAACTATTCTGTTTCAGATCCTGATTCAGAGGAGAATTTCCCGAGAGTGTGGTTCATATGGAGGGGCAATGCCCTAATGGCCAGTGCAAAAGGTCATGAATATTTCCTGAAGCACTACCTCGGGACCCATCACAATGAAATAGCCGACGAGGTGGCAAAAGAGCTGGTAAGGGAGATTGAATGGAAAGAAAATGCTCCTGAAGGAAAGATGGACCTGGTGGTGGATCTGAATTTCAGAATGGACACCACGGCCCTTTATTCCGATATTGTTCTTCCGGCAGCATCATGGTATGAAAAAGCCGATCTGAACACCACCGACATGCATTCTTTCATCAATCCGCTGGCTCCGGCAATTCCTCCCGTGTGGGAAGCGAAAAGCGACTGGGCAATATTCCGCGAAATTGCCAGAACAACGAGTGAGATAGCTAAAAAACATTTTCCCGGCCCGGTGCTCGATATTGTTAATGTGCCCATCGGTCATGATACAAGGGGAGAAATTTCCCAGCCTTCAATAAAGGACTGGTATACGGGAGAATGCGACCCCGTCCCGGGTAAATCAATGCACAATATCGTAAGTGTTGAAAGAGATTATACCAGAATATATGATAAGTTCATAAGTCTGGGAAGCAACGTTCGCAAGGGACTTGAAGCCCATAATATAACCATTCCCTGCGAGGATTTCTATGAACGCCTGCTCAGTGACAAGAGTCATGTAAACCGGATAGACGGTGAAACATTTCCCTCCATCGGGGATGATACGGAAGTCATTAATGCGATCCTTCTCCTTTCATCGGTTACAAACGGTACTCTAAGCGGAAGGGCCTTCTCTTCGCTGGAAAAAAATACCGGAATTGACCTGAGTGAGGTTAATCCCGTTAACAATGATATCACTGTCTGTTTCAATGATCTGCAGGCGCAGCCAAGGAGACTGCTGAATTCTCCTATATGGTCGGGCCTGATGACAAACGGCAGGGCCTATTCAGCCTTCACACTGAACATTGAGCAGCTGATTCCCTGGCGGACCCTTACAGGCCGTCAGCACATGTATCTTGACCATGAAGGCTATATCCGTTTCGGTGAAAACCTGCCCACCTACAAGCCTTCGCCAAGACCTGAATCATACGGGGACCTCCGCAAAACAATCCCGGAAGGGGATGCTCTTCTTCTCAATGTCCTTACCCCGCACGGGAAATGGCATATCCATTCCACCTACGGCGACACTTTAAGGATGCTTACCCTGTCGAGGGGCATGGAACCCTGCTGGCTGAGCGAAAAAGATGCTGAAAGGCTCGGGATCAGGGACAATGACTGGGTGGAAGTATTCAATGACAACGGAAATTACTGTACCCGTGCATGTGTCAGTTCGCGGATACCTCCGGGAACATGCATCATTTACCATGCTCCCGAACGAACCTATTCGGTGCCGAAATCGAAACGCAGCGGCAACAAAAGGGCGGGAAGTCACAACAGTCTGATCAGGGTACATCTGAAGCCAAACCTGCTGGTTGGCGGATACGGACAGTTTACTTTCGGAATGAATTACTGGGGACCGGTGGGGGTGAACAGGGATACATTTGCCCTTATACGGAAACTTGATAATGTGACTTTTTAATTTTATGAATCAGGCATACCATGAATATCAAATCTCAGATTTCCATCGTTTTTCATCTTGACAAGTGCATCGGATGCCACACCTGTTCCATTGCATGTAAGAACGCATGGACCGACAGGAAGGGTGCAGAGTATATGTGGTGGAACAATGTTGAGACCAAACCGGGTACCGGTTATCCCCGCAGATGGGAAGAACAGGATTTATACAGGGGGGGATGGGAAAAGGACGGCAGCAGGGTAAGACTGAAAGGAGCCGGAAAAATAAAGGGAACGGGTGTTATATTTCAAAACCCGAATCTGCCTGCCCTGGATAACTATTATGAACCATGGACCTACCGCTACGAAAAGCTTCTGGATGCACCGGCCGGGGATGATCAGCCGACGGCAGAGCCTGTATCCCTTATAACTGGAGACAGGATAACTCCGAAATCAGGGCCCAACTGGGATGACGACCTCGGGGGATCTCCCATCTATGCCAGGAATGATACAAATCTGTCGGATCTGACAGAAACAGAGAAGGAGGCTCTGTTTCAGCTGGAAAGGATGGTTATGTTCTATCTTCCCAGAATCTGCAACCATTGCCTCAATCCGGCCTGTGTTGCCGCCTGTCCCTCAGGTGCCATATACAAACGGGGAGAAGACGGCATAGTCCTGATAAACCAGAAGAAATGCAGGGCCTGGAGATTGTGTGTCACTGCATGTCCGTATAAAAAGGTATATTTTAACTGGAATACGGGTAAATCGGAGAAATGCATCCTTTGCTATCCCCGTATCGAAACCATGCAGATTCCGGCCTGTATGCACTCCTGTGTCGGGCGTATCAGGTACCTGGGGGTAATGCTCTATGATGCTGACCGGATCAGGGAAGCTGCATCTGCTGAGGACAGGGATATTGTGGGGAGTCAGCTGGATCTTTTTCTCGACCCGAACGACCCTGTGGTGATCAGTCAGGCAAAAAAGTCCGGTATTCCCGACTCCACAATGGAGGCTGCCAGGAAATCACCCGTATGGAAATACGTTAAGGAATGGGGGCTGGCCCTGCCTCTTCATCCGGAATTCCGGACCCTGCCCGGCCTGTTTTATGCCCTGCCTCTCCTGCCGGCCATGGCAACCATGGAAAACAATTTCTACAGTTCTACAGGCAGTTCATTATGGAACAATGTGGATGACTCACGGCTGCCCATGAAATATCTGGCAAACCTGTTCAGTGCCGGTGATACGGAACTGGTCAGGAATATCCTGAAAAAGATGCTGGCTGTCAGGATTCACCGCCGTTCTGTAACAGTGGGGGATATAACTGAAAAGGAGGCTTCCCGCGTTCTGCAGGATTCCGGTCTGTCGGCCGGAACGGCTGATGAAATATTCAGAATGACATCCCTCGCAGACTATGGCGACAGGTTTGTTATTCCTCCTGCTCACCGCGAAGAAGCTGTTGAAGCCATTGAAAATACATTTATACGTAAGGAGAACGCGGGATTCGGATTCAGGGAGAAACCGGAAAGGGGACTTTGACATGAAAGATTTAACGCATTACGGTCTGCTGGCGGAGATGTTCCGGTACCCCACGGATGATCTGAAGAATTATCCGGAGAAGTGGAACGACATTGTTTCCCGTTATGATGCATCCCTGATGTCACGGCTGGACCGTTTTACTGCTCATGTAAGGGGAAAGCCGCTGGCCTTTCAGCAGGAATACTACGTCGGCACCTTTGATGTGCAGGCCCTGTGTTTCCTGGATGTAGGCTATGTTTTATACGGTGAGGATTACAGGCGGGGTATATTCCTGGTGAATATTAAAAAGGAACAGATAAAGGCAAAAAATGACTGCGGGAGCGAATTGCCCGATCATCTGCCGAATATTCTGACCCTCCTGCCCAGGATGGCTGATCCTGAACTGGCTGAGGAACTGATCTGTTCCATGCTTATTCCTGCAATACACAGGATGATTGCGGAATTCAGGGACATGTCGAATCTTTATAAAGGCTTGCTTGAGATTCTGGCAGGAATCATGGAAGCAGATTTTCCCTTTTCAACTTTTGAAAGATTCACCTTTGGCGGACGGGAAAATGAAATTATAATAAATAAAAATCAAACAGGATGGAAATGAACGGGTTTTTCTTTTTTGTTTTACTGCCTTACCTGGCTCTTTTTTCCCTGCTTCCTGCAAGCATATATAAATACAGGGTACATGGATTCAGGGTATCCTCCCTCTCCAGCCAGCTCCTTGAGAATAAACTGTTGTTTTTCGGAAGCAGGCCGTTTCACTGGGGAATCATCCTGTTGTTCTTCGGCCACCTTATCGCTTTTCTGATCCCGGCGTCGGTACTGGCGTGGAACGAAAAACCGGTCCGGCTGTACATACTTGAAGTGGCTGCCCTGTCCTTTGGATTCATGACTTTGATAGGATTTTTAATATTGGTTTACAGACGATTGAGGGTCAAAAGGATCCGGCTCGTTACAAGCAGAATGGATGTTTTCGTGTTTCTGATACTGGCAGTCCAGATTGTAACAGGCTTGTATACAGCATTGTTTTTCAGATGGGGATCATCCTGGTTTGCCACGGTGCTGACTCCCTATCTTAAATCTGTCTTTGCCTTCAGGCCCGATGTCGCAGCAGTTACTGCCCTTCCCGTTATGGTGAAGATTCATATTGCCTCGGCCTTTGTTCTTGTCGGAATGATCCCCTATACAAGATTCATGCATTTTTTGGTTTACCCCTTTGTGTATTTCTGGCGCCGCTATCAGATAGTGATCTGGAACAAAAGGGAAAGTGCCTGAACAGTAAAAAGCTGAAACACGAAATGACAATTGATACATTATCATAAATTCCATGCCATGAGGAAGTCCTGCAGCCGGAAATATTCCCCGGGCTTATCCGCCCTGACATTTTCATCACTTGTTTTTATTTTTTCCGCTGGTTTTTCGCATCCTGCTTCCGCTGACCTGCCGCCTGATGCTCCCGGCAAACAGGAATTGCAGTCAGAAGATTCAGTGAAAAGCATATCCGGGTCAGTAATACAGGCTTCAGAAGAACTGATCAGGGGGCAGAGACTTTTTTACGGACTGGTTTATCCGGATAATAAAGCGATGAATTGTGCTGCCTGTCACAATACAGCCGTAACCGACACCCTGAACTGGAATCCTGATGCGGTGGAGATATCGGGGAAATATAAAAACAAAAGTGTTGATGATCTCACGGAAATCCTGCTCAGTCCCACCGGAAAGAAGATGGCACAGGTGCACCGGGATTTCCGTTTTACCCCTGAGGAGATTATGCTGATAAAGGGTTATATGGATGAGCTTGCCGGTACCGGCCTGACGCAAAGGAAGCCTCCTGTCACAAACCTGGTTCTGTTCATCACAGCCTTTTTCCTGTTTTTTGTTTCAGCAGTCGACCTGATAATCACCAAAAAGATAAAAAAACGCTGGATTAATCCTGTTGTTCTCTCTATTGCAACAGTATATATTACCTGGTCTCTTGTTGTCAATGCTATTGATCTCGGGCGTTCTCCGGGCTATTCACCTGATCAGCCGGTAAAGTTTTCCCATCAGATTCATGCGGAGCAAAACGGAACAGACTGCATTTATTGCCACAATTATGCTCCTTACAGCAAGTCAGCGGGAATCCCGGCCCAGAATATCTGTATGAACTGTCATCTTCTGGTGCGCAGCGGAACCAGGTCGGGCATGTTTGAAATAGCAAAGGTTACAGGAAGCTATGAGGAGAAAAGGCCGATTGAATGGATCAGGGTACACAATGTTCCGGATCATGTGTTTTTCAGTCATGCCCAGCACGTTGGCGCAGGAGGAATTGATTGCGCGGAATGCCACGGGGATGTTGCAAAGATGGTCAGGATCAGGCAGGTATCTGATCTGTCGATGGGCTGGTGTATTAAATGTCACCGTACACGGAAAGTCAATTTCAGCGGCAATAATTTCTATTCGCAATACCATGAACTATCAGATAAACTGCGGAAAGGCGTAACAGACAGCATCACTCCGGAAAGAGTGGGTGGTACCGAGTGCATGAAATGCCATTACTGATGGATGAATTTCAATAAAGACAAGTAATATGAAGAACTCCGGCGATATTATGGAAGAATTTATTGATCCTGCAGCAGGTGGAGGCAGAAACAGTGAGGAAGATAATAATCATGTTCCGGAATTGCCCGGAGAGGATTTCTTAAGGCTGAGCAGTTCCAGGAGAGATTTTCTCAAGGCTTTCGGATTCAGCTTTGCTTCAGCTGCACTGATTGCGGGATGCAAAATACCTGTCAGGAAAGCTGTGCCCTATGTCAATCAGCCGCCGGAATTCAGTCCGGGTGAATCCGTGTATTATGCAACAAGTTTTTATGACGGGCATGAATATTCCGACATACTGGTTAAAACAAGGGACGGGCGCCCGGTAAAACTTGAAGGGAATCCTCTTTCCGGATTTAACGGGGAAGGTACCACGGCAAGAGTACAGGCCTCTGTTCTGAATCTCTACGATGATGCGCGGCTTAAATCCCCGGCCCTGGACAGGGAGAATGTTTCATGGGAAGCAGTTGATGAAAGGATCATCGCTGATCTTGCCCGCATCAATTCTGAAGGCGGTGAAATCGTCCTCCTTACTTCAACCATCATTTCTCCCTCCACTATCAGGCTTATCAATGAGTTCGGGGCCGGATTCAGGAATTTCAGATGGGTGCAGTATGATGCGATTTCATATTCAGCTGTTCTTGAAGCCAATTCCCTTTGTTTCGGGAAAAGAGTGATCCCGGATTATAATTTTGACAGGACAGACCTGGTGCTTTCAGTAAATGCGGATTTCCTGGGGACATGGGTGGCTCCGGTTCATTTCATTCCCAAATATATTGCACGCAGGAAACTGAACAATGGTGAGAGGAGCATGCTCCGCCACATTCATTATGAGGCGGGTATGAGCATCACGGGAAGCAATGCCGACCTGAGAAGGAAATTAAGACCGTCCGAGGAAAAGATCATGCTTACTGACCTTTACAACAGGATTGCCGTAAACTCTGGTGCTGAAACACTTCCGGGACCGGCATTCCGCGAGGATCTGTCGGGGCTGGCGGAAAGCCTGATGGCATGCAGGGGAAGATCCATAGTGGTATCAGGAACTAATAAAGTTGAGATACAGATCATTGTAAACGGGATTAACCACCTGCTTGGCAATTATCCTGATTGTATCGACCCCGGGAGGCATTTAGCAATTGCTGCCGGCATTGACAGTAAGACCGAGGCTCTGGTAAATGATATGAATGACGGCAAAATCAGGGCCCTGCTAATGTACAATGTCAATCCTGTTTATGATTATCCCGAAGCGGATAAGTTCCTGAACGGACTGAGCAGAACGGAACTGACCATCAATATGGCAGTTGCTCTCAATGAGACAGCCGGCAGGGCAAAATATGAGTGTCCGGTTCATCATTACCTTGAGTCATGGAACGATGCCGAGATCATTCCCGGACAGGTAAGCCTTTGCCAGCCTGCGATTCATCCGCTTTTCAGCACACGCTCATTCCAGGAATCCCTTCTGAAATGGTCAGGAAATCCCGTGACATGGCATGACTACATGCGTTCTTACTGGGAGAGGGAATATTTCCCCGGATCAGGTCAGTCCTCATTCAGGAATTTCTGGAACACATCCCTGGGCAAGGGTGTCCATACCTGTCCCGTTAAGGCGGAAAACATGCCTCCCTTTGACCGGACAGCCTTCCGGAAGGTTTCGGAAAGCAGGGACCTTCCTTCTCCGGATAACTATGAGGTCATTATTTATGAAAGCATAGGCATGGGTACGGGAATATATGCCAACAATCCGTGGCTGATGGAATTGCCTGATCCGCTCACCCGCCACTGCTGGGAAAATGTGGCCTGTCTTTCACCATCCGATGCTGCAGGGCTCGGAGTCGTGAACGGACATTTACTGAAAATCGGCGACGGACTTCTTCTTCCGGCATTTATCCAGCCGGGACAGGCTGAAGGAACAATTTCCGTGGCTGCCGGTTACGGACATACCGGTTCCGGACCCGTGGCGGACGGGAAAGGAGTGAACCTCTATCCCTTTGCAAAAATCAAGGGAGGCAGCCGGAGTTACGGATTTACTGTCAGCCGTGTGGAGAATACATTAAGGGAAAGTCCCCTGGCCCTCACGCAAACACATTCCTCCATGGAAGGAAGGCCGATTGTAAAAGAAACTTTTCTGAGCAGGTACAGGGAAAACCCGGCTTCGGGGAATAATCTTCACGGGGCATCTGATCTGCATGACAAGACTCTTTATCCCGAAGTGAAGTATGACGGATTTCACTGGGGAATAGCAATAGACCTCAATGCATGTGTCGGATGCAATGCATGTGTGATTGCCTGCCAGGCCGAAAACAATATTCCCGTTGTGGGAAAGGATGAGGTCAGGCTGCGGAGAATCATGCACTGGATCAGAATAGACCGTTATTATTCCGAATCATCCGACAATCCCAGGGTTTATTTCCAGCCCCTCATGTGTCAGCATTGTGATAATGCCCCCTGTGAAAACGTATGTCCGGTATCAGCTACCAACCACAGCAGTGAAGGCCTGAACCAGATGACATACAACCGTTGCGTCGGAACGAAGTACTGCCTTAATAACTGTCCCTATAAAGTTAGGAGATTCAACTGGTACAGGTATACCGACAACAGGTCGTTTGATTTCAATACGGCATCGGATCTGGGGAAAATGGTTTTAAACCCCGATGTGACAGTAAGGGAGAGAGGGGTGGTGGAGAAATGTTCTTTCTGTGTTCAGCGTATTCAGGAAAAAAAGCTGAGGGCAAAGCTGGAAAACAGAACGCTGAATGACGGTGAGATAAAGACAGCATGTATGCAGGCCTGTCCTTCAGGGGCAATCGTGTTTGGCAACCTGAATGACAAAAACAGCAGGGTTTCGCGCCTGTTCAGTGATCCCAGGCAGTATTTCCTGCTTGAGGAACTGCACACACTGCCCTCGGTGGGCTTTCTGACAAAGGTGTGGAATGACGAGGATATAAAATCATAAATAATACAGGGCAAGCGATGTATAACAGAAAAATCAGAGGTCCGCTCATTGAAGGGAACAAGACTTTCGGCCAGATAACGAAGGAGGTTGTTGCACCCCTGGAAACCAGGCCCGGACTGTGGTGGTATATTGCTTTGGCCGTCTCCTCGGCTGCAGCTGTTTACGGGGTTTATGCCATGTACATCACGGTAACCAGGGGAATCGGTACCTGGGGACTGAATAACTCCGTGGCCTGGGGATGGGACATTATCAACTTTATCTGGTGGATAGGAATAGGTCATGCAGGAACGGCCTTTTCAATTTTCCTTCTTGTTCTCAGACAAAGGTGGAGAACATCCATCAACCGTTCGGCTGAAGCAATGACAGTGCTGGCTGTCGCATGTGCCGCCCTGTTTCCCCTGATACACATGGGCCGTATATGGCTGGCCTTCTACATTATTCCGTATCCCAACACCCGGGGCCCCCTGTGGGTCAATTTCAACTCACCGCTGTTCTGGGATTTTACCGCAATAACTGCCTATCTCCTGATCTCAGTTTCATTCTGGTACCTGGGAATGCTGCCCGATTTCGGAACAATCCGCGACAGGGCAGGCTCTAGAATCAGAAAAGCTGTTTACGGCTTTTTCAGTCTCGGGTGGACAGGATCCAGCCGTCAGTGGATACGTTTCGAATCACTCAGTTTTGTTTTCGGAGGCCTTGCTGCCGTTCTGGTGGTGTCTGTTCATTCAATTGTTGCCACGGACTTCGCTGCAGGAATAGTACCGGGCTGGCATTCAACGATTTTCCCGCCGTTTTTTGTTGTGGGAGCAATCTTTTCAGGTTTTGCCATGGTGATGACACTTATGGTAATCATCAGAAAGATTTACAAGCTCACTGATTATATTACTGATAATCATATGGATGCCATAGCCAGAATACTCATATTCATCTCTCTGATCATGGCTGTATCCTATCTTATTGAGCTTTTTATTGCATGGTATTCAGGCAATGAATATGAGATGCATGCAATCATAGGAAACAGGGTCACGGGTGATTACGCCCTTCAGTTCTGGGGGATGATAGTCTGCAACGCTCTTATACCCCAGCTCTTCTGGTTCAGGAAGATCAGAAGAAACTGGCTGGCCCTTCTGCTGATCTCCCTGGTCATTAACCTCGGGATGTGGCTGGAGAGATACAATATAGTGGTTACTCCGCTGAGTAAGGATTTTCTGCCTTCCAGCTGGGTTACATATACGCCCACTGTAATTGATATAGGCGTGTTTGCCGGGACAATAGGCCTGTTTGCCATAGGGGTATTGCTGTTCATGAGGTATATTCCCATGATGGCAATCAGTGAACTGAAAGGTGTTTTACATATAGGAAAGAAGGACGAGGATTAATTTTCTAAGTTATGGCCAGAACTTTTAAAATAGGGATATTCGATGATGAGGAGAAGTTCATTTCCTCGGTCAGGACACTGCAGGAGCAGCAGTATCCTATCCATGAGGTTTATACTCCTTATCCTGTAAATGAAGTGTTTCATCTGTTAAAGCGGAATACAAGGCTGCCGACTGCAGCTTATTTCTTTGGTCTGGCTGGTATTATTGCCACCCTGGCTTTTCTCTATTACACCTCTGTAATCAGCTGGCCCATTGTATACGGGGGCAAGCCATTCAACTCCTTTCCCTCCTTCATCGTGGTTACCATTGTATTAACCATACTGGTAGTAACTATTTTAAGCCTTGCCGTGTTTTCCGGAAGATCAAAACTTTACCCCGGCCGTGAGAACACGGTATTTGACAGCAGGGCTACCGACAATAAGTTTATAATTGTCATGGATACTGAAATCCTGAACCAGCCTATGTCAGGCAGGGCCGCAGACATAATGAAGGCGGAGGGTGCAATTGAGATTATTGACAAAGAAATTGAAAACGTAAATACATGATGTATAATAGCCTGAGAATGAAAATTTACGGAACAGCCTTTCTTGTACTGTTTTCATTGGTTCAGTTCTCCTGCAACAGAGACAGGAATCATCCCGGATGGGATTATTTCCCTGATATGTTTTATTCCACGGCCTATGAAACATTTTCGGAGAATCCGAACTTCACTGACGGAATGACTATGAGGGAACCGGTGCCGGGTACGGTACCGCGTGATTTTGTTCCTTTCGGATATACTGCCGATGCGGAATCGAGGGCAAGAGCAGGAAACGAACTGGCAAATCCGTTTTCGCCGGCTGCCGCTGTGCTGGACAGGGGAAGGGAGGTTTATACCATATTCTGTGCAGGATGTCACGGTATCCGTGGAAACGGGGACGGAGAGCTTTTTACTGCCGGCCTTTATTCGCTTCAGCCAAAATCCCTGACTGACAGTATTGCGCTCAGCCTGAAGGACGGTGAGATCTTTCACACAATCACACTGGGCCTGGGTTTTATGGGTGCACACGGATCACAGGTACTGCCTGACGACCGGTGGAAGATGATCCTTTATATAAGGGAGCTTCAGGACAGGCTTCCGGGGCCGGCCGGCAGCGGACCTCAGAGATAGGAACCAGAATTTGCCTAATATCATTGCATAATACAGTAAAAATAATGAAGGAGCAACTACAGGTATCAACAAGATTCAAAACAGTATGCCTGATCCTGGCAGCTGCAGGTGCAGGCACCTTTGCTGCCGGATTGTTTTCAGACCGGGAAACTGCCTGGGCTGCCTATCTTGTCACCAATTATTATTTCTTTTCGCTTTCGATGGGAGGGGTTTTCTTTTATGTCATTCAGAATATTACCCAGTCGGGATGGTCCTCCGCGTTTAAGCGTGTTCCCGAAGCCATGATGGCATACATGCCTTTTGCGGCAGTTTTTTTCCTGCTTCTTTATTTTGGAACCAGCCACATTTACCGGTGGTCACTGCCGGAAGTTATTGCCGGTGACGAACTGCTTCAGAACAGAACGGCATACCTGAATGTCCCGTTTTTCTACCTCAGGATATTTATATGCTTTGCCCTGTGGGTCATTTTCATACGTATATTAAGAATTCTGTCGCTCAGGGAAGACAGCCTTGATCCGGCTGACCAGGATGGCATTATGGCCCTTTTCAGTAAAAGTGAGCTGTATTCAAAAATATTTATTTTCATACTGATAATCACCTTTTCACTTTCTGCCTTCGACCTGATAATGTCCATTGATGTGCACTGGTACAGTACGATTTTTGCATTTAAAAACCTGATTGCCGCATTCCTTCATGGTGTGTCGGTTATGGTTCTCATCATATTCATCCTGCATAAACGGGGATATTTCAGTTTCCTCAACCAGTATCATCTGCACGATTTTGCCCGCTACATATTCATGCTCTCCATCATGTGGGGATATTTCTGGTTTGCACAGTTCATGCTGATCTGGTATGGCAATATCCCTGAAGAAACAGTTTACTATTACCTGCGCTGGCAGAAGGGCTGGGAAACATTATTTTTCCTGGAGATCGGTCTGAACTGGGCAGTCCCCTTCATGCTCCTGCTTCCCGTCAAAACCAGCAGGAACATGACAGTTATTACCGTGGTAATAATATTTCTTATTATCGGACAATATGTTGACCTTTTCGTACAGGTCATCCCGGGAACAACCGGAATGCTCAGGTTCGGACTGACTGAAGCGGGACTGTTCCTCGGCTATGCCGGCCTGTTTGCCCTGGTGGTGGCAACGGCCCTCAGCAAGGCCCGGATCATAGGACCCAATCATCCGTATCTGGAAGAGAGCATGAAGCATAAGTTCTGATTTCTCAGAACCTCAGGTTGTTATGTTATCAGGTAGAAGAGGGGAAAGATAAAGACCCATATAATGACAACCAGATACCAGTATAAACCCTTCCTGCGGGCGGAGTCATAATTCCCTGAATCTGTTTTTCCCCTGATTATGCCGCGCATAAGGAATCCAATCACTGCAAGGCCAATAATAACATGCAGTGCATGCAGTCCTGTTATGAAAAAGTACAGGCCATAAAAAAGAACATCCCCCGGGCCGCGGAGAGCGAGCACGGAAGAGGCAGGATAGATCCCGGCCCTTATATGCTGCTGCCATTCAAAACAGCCTGTAAGCAGGAACAGGATTCCGAGCAGGATGGTTATGCCGGTAAGCTGCTGTGCAAGCCTTTTGTTGTCCTGACGGATTGCATCAAACGATTTTGCAAGGGTGGCACTGCTGATCAGCAGGATGACTGTGCTCACCGTACCTCTTGCCAGGGATAATCCGCCGGAGGCAAAATGAAATGCCTGGGCATAGCTGATACGGTATGCCAGGTAAACGATAAACAACAGTCCGAAAAAGAGCATCTCGGCAGAAAGGAAAAGCAGCATCCCGGAACTGAATGACCGATTGTTGTTAAGCACTGTTGAAGGCATATTCATCTGGAGTTGATGGCACATTTAGCGTCGCGTGATCCTGCATGAGGCAGGCCGGATCATCGTTTAAAGATAAAACTATTAATTTCCAAATCCAAAGCTGAAAAATCCCAAATGAATAAAAACATGAACAGGTCCGTGTATTATTATAAATTCCCTGACAGGCGGATACTGAAATTCCTGTGTGGCTGAATGTCGCCAGGCCTGCCCATATATTCGGTGTTTGTAAAGTTTTTAACCACAAATGACAGGTTGAGCCGCGGACTGATGATATATCCGGCAGAGACATCAAGTACGGCATGGCCCCTGTTATTCCTGTTCCAGTATTCATAAAAGCCCGGCAGAAAGAGTTCACGTGTGAGGGGCTCGAGAAACACATTGTCAATGTTCAGAATTTTTGAGCGTATATTCAGACCCGAACCCAGGGTGAAGGACTTCCAGCTTGAGTTTACATACAGCTTGACTGAATGCTTCCTTCTGTATTTCAGGAAGACTATCTTATCGCTGTACCTGTTGCTGATATCCCTCGGAAAGGTGTAGGCATAGCCTCCGGTGGATGAGATATTCACCCTGTTAAGGCGTGTTTCAAAAGCAAATTCAAACTCACTGCCGTAGATCCTGGCCTGTTCCAGGTTGTCTGCCCTGAAACCGACACCTTCACCGTGATAGCTGGCAAACAGGAATTCGATCAGGTTTGAATTCTGCATGAGAAAGAATGACAGGTCGGCCTGGCCCGCAGTTTTTCCCAGTAGAAACGCCTGCTTGACCCCCAGTTCGGTACTCCATCCCTTTTCAGCCAGGATTCCCGGATTTGGAATTATCTTCACGGACCCCAGGGTGGTTGATGCATATTTCTCGGCAATGGAAGGGTAGCGGTAGCCCTGGCCGAATGAGGCTCTCAGGTATGTGTATTCCGCGGCTTGGAAATTGATACCCGCCCTCAGGATGGGAGTAAGCCTGTCACTGACCCCGTCAAGTGAGAAATGCTCAAGCCTCAGTCCGGCAACAGCCTTGAGACGGTTTACGGGCCTTATTTCAACCTGTGAAAAACCGGCAAGATTAAGTCCGTGATGATCCCCGAAAAACTCTGAATTTACCAGACTGTAATTTTCTGTCAGGCCGGAAGTTATATCAAGGAAATCTGTTATTCTGCACCACAGCTGATACTCTGAATAAAGATTCACGGCATCACTGTTGTTCTTTTCATTCCTGGGAAGCCTGTTCCTGTCGGAACGGAACCTGATTTTCAGGTCATGTCTTGTCCTTTCATTCTTTCTCAGGGAAATGAAGGGGTCGATTGTAATGAAATTTCCCCGGAACTCCGCAGCGGTTGCTTCCGATTGCCTGAGGGCCCCTGTCCGGGCATTCTCCCATAATACGAAATCTGTCTTGTGGGTGCTTCCCGCACTTATGTTCAACCCGTAATTAAGTCCTTCCACCTTTGTGCTGAAGTGTTTCAGCCTGAGACTTATCCTGCCCAGGTTCTCCCCGTTCAGCCTCCTGTATCCTTCGTCCGTCATGAAATACGCACTCATGCCTATGTCGGTTTTTCCGAACTTCTGAAGGTGTGAAAGGGAGGTGTTTGTAAAGAACCTGGGAGTATTCCACCATTTCCATTCGCGGTTACGGGGCCTGCCAAATATTCCCGCCTCGGTATGGAATTTTGTCACAGGGGTATTGCTGGCGTCAGCACTTCTGAAATTTATGATTCCGTTAAGAGCTGAAGAACCGTATAATACAGAGGATGCTCCCTTGATCACCTCGATACGGGAAAGGTTTTCGAGCGGCAGGAACTGCCATTTAATGTTTCCGGCGTCAGCGGAATTGAAGGGCAGTCCGTCGATAAGTGCAAGAACACGGCTTCCCGCCCCGTAACTGAATCCGCTTCCTCCCCTTACCGACGCCTGGCCGTCCATCACGTCAATTCCGGGATTCTTGCCTATCAGTTCCCTTGCGTCGCTTATATGGTTGTCAGAAAGAAAGGAGTTTTTTATAACAGACATTGAAACACTGAGCTCTGCAACTTTCTGCTCAGTTCTGTTAGCGCTCACAACAACCTGGTCAATCTCACTGACCAGTGTTTCAAGGCTGATGTCAAGTTCCACCGTCTCATCCGCTCTCACCGTGACATCCCTTGTAACCGTGGCATAGCCCACAAACTGGAATACCACCCTGACCCTGCCCGAAACATCTGCAATGAAGTAATAGCCTGAATCATTGGTGGTTGTTCCGCGGTTGCTTCCGTAAATAACATAAACACCTGCAAGAGGTTCACCATGTTCGCTGTCAATCACTCTTCCCTTTATGTTGCCTTCCGCACCTGAAGCCAGTGAACAGCAACACAGAATACAGAGAATGACAGTGAGGAAATGGCGTATCATCTTGCTTTGAAGATCATGATTACATCAGCTGATTCTGCAGGATTCTGCGGATTGAGAATGGTAGTGGATATTTTCAGGGTCACGGAAGTCAGTTCAATTATTTCCGTTACTATCGGAATGGGCACTGTTGTTGTGGTTATGATGATTTCCGTTTCAGCATCATTGAATTTCCACTCTCCGGTAAAACTTCCGAAATATCCTGTTCCGTCCTTATGGAATTTTGCATCTCCGGTGAAGTCATTCAGAAAGTCCCAGTCTCCCTCAGGCTTTACACCGTTTACAAGAATGGATTCGCTGACCCACACGGGTGTCGTCAGAAGCCTGAAGCGTTCAGATTCCTTTTCCTTGCTGCATGCCGTCAGCAGCAGGGCAATTGCGATGAAAGATAGGCAAATAGTTCTTCTCATTATGATTCAATTTTTAATACAATCATGCCAGGTTTACATGAAAGGTCTCCAACAAAGTATCATGGCCCTGTCTCTGATTGCAAAATTACGAATTTCATGGCAGTATTGTCATTTCCTGTTACCGGGAATTTACAATCGCGGATAAGGCAGGGCGAAAATATATCCCTGTGGAAATTTCAATCATCACATTTCTTTTCTATTTTTGAATTAACAATCAGCAAGAAGCATAAAATTCAACGGCTCTGAAAACACTGACCGGTATGAATGTTGCATGATGTTGCTGTTTTTTATTTGACAATGCAGGTTGCCAGGATGTTATATGAAAAATAAGAAATATGAAAAGCACAGTGAAAAATAAGGGCGGGACTTTGATCCTGTTTGTACTGTTATCAGCATTGTTTTTTCCCCGGAATGCCTGCAGCCAGCCGGTAGTTGCCCTGGATAACTGGTTCAACCGGGAAATACATCCCAGAACCGGCATTCCCTATCATTATCTGTGGACCGATACAGAATTCAGCGGATATTCCGAATGGGGCAGAATATTTAAAGCCCGCGGCGCCGTGATAACAACCATTGAGAAACCGCTCCGTTCAGTACTTAACGATGCAGATGTCTATATAATTGTTGATCCTGATACGACAACCGAGTCAGCATCACCGAATTACATACTTCCCGAGGATATACGTGTGATAAAGAGGTGGGTCAGGAAGGGGGGAGTTCTTGCCATCTTTGCCAATGACGGGCCGAACTGTGAATTCACGCATCTCAATAAACTTGCGTCAAAATTCGGAATCAGATTCAATCATGTTTCACTCTATCCTGTCACTAACAACGACTGGGAAATGGGAGCAATAACCAACCTGCCCGATCATCCGCTTTTCAGGGGAGTGTCAAAGATCTATCTCAAGGAAATTTCGGATATGAAGCTTAAAAGGCAGGCCAGACCGGTCCTGACAGCTGGCGGAAGAGTGCTGATGGCGGAAAACGATTTCGGAAAGGGGTATGTATTTGCCGTCGGAGATCCCTGGCTCTACAATGAATATATTGACCATGCCCTTCTTCCGGAAAGCTTTGAGAACCTGAAAGCGGCAAAGAATCTTACGGATCTCCTGCTGGAGAAGACGGGTAAAAAGGCACGGGAATAAAAAGAGTGCTTGGATGGACTGAGGTGAAGTCAGTCAGCTGTCCGGCAACAATACAGGTTAATCACATTTTTTAAAATATCATAAAATGAAACAATCGATTATTATTGTACTTGCAGTCACTTTTCTTGTCCTTGTTTCCTGCAATAATGTCACTGTTCCCGGCCTTCATCCGGGTTCCCCGGAATCGGCAGGGGTTTCTGCCGGCCGCCTGGCCCGTATTGACACTGTGCTGAAGGAATATATTGACAGCGGGTGGATAGCAGGCGCAGTCGGATTTATTTCCCGCAACGGCAAAATAATCTATCACAAAGCCTTTGGAGTAAGCGATATTGAAAACAATACTCCCATGCGGACAGATAATATTTTCAGGATAGCTTCCCAGACAAAAGCCATAGTCAGTGTCGGTATGATGATGTTGTACGAGGAGGGAAAATTCCTGCTTGATGATCCGGTCTCAAAATATATTCCCGAATTCAAAAACCCGGCGGTACTGGACAAGTTCAGTGAAAGGGATACAAGCTATACCACCCTGCCTGCAAGACGGGAGATTACAATAAGAGATCTTTTCACGCATACCTCGGGCATTGATTATGCCGGCATCGGTTCGGATGTGATGAGGAAGATATATACAAAGGGGGGAATAAGAGGCGGATTCGGAGGCGATGAAGTCACTATAGGGGATGATATGGTACGTCTGGGAAAAATGCCGCTTGTCCATCATCCCGGAGAAAAATTCACCTATGGCCTGAACGTGGATGTGATAGGTTATCTGATCGAAATACTGTCGGGTGAAAAACTTGATATCTGGCTGAAGAAACGGCTTTTCGGGCCCCTGGGAATGAATGACACCTGGTTTTACCTGCCCCCTGACAGGCATGGCAGACTGGTGAAGGTGAGCACTGAAAACAGGGAAGGGAAGGCAGTGTCAATGCCTCAGAACCTTGCTGATTATCCGCTGCTTGCAGGAGGAAAGTATTTTTCGGGAGGGGCAGGTCTGAGTTCCACCACGGGCGACTATGCCATATTCCTCCAGATGCTGCTGAACAGGGGCGTATACAATGGCAAAAGGCTCCTGGCAAGGAGAACCGTTGAACTTATTACCTCAAACCAGATAGGTGATCTGAGCATAGGCCGTAACAAGTTCGGACTGGGTTTTGAAATAATGACGGAAGAAGGTCAGGCACAGCTTGGTATAACTGAAGGCTCCTTTTCATGGGGAGGTTATTACGGAACCATTTACTGGGCTGATCCGAAGGAAAGGCTCGTCGGTCAGCTGTACATGCAGCAGGTTCCGATCAGCCACAGTGATATTGAAAATAAATTCAAGGCAATGGTCTACCAGGCACTGGACGACTGAATCACAGCTGCCGTATTTCCTCAGAATTTATACAGGCCGTGGTTTGCAGATTCACGAGGATGCTGCCCGGAGATTGTGTACGGTAATACAGCCCGGAGAAAACAGGAAAACTGTTCTTCCAGATCGTCGGTCACGACTGCGTGACTCTATTGCCGCGTTTATTCCATTACGGATATCTGTTACCCAGTTCCATAACTCTTGGTATAGATTCTATGGTAGCCCGACCGGCAGTAAATGGCTTGCCTCCGGTACATTTAAGGTTGTTCTGCTTATTTCGTTTCATACTCAGCACATAATGAAACTTCACAACCCCCTTCCACCATACTTCCCTTGTATAATGGTGCAGTATTTCAACTGCCGGTTCAAAAAACGGCGACGATTTCTCATTATTGAGATGATCGTTTCCTGGCGCACTTATATTAATAGCCTATTCCTGATTAGGCCTGACAATCTTAAGATCTTTCAACAAATATGGTCTGATATATTCTGCCTGTCCAGGCCGGCTCAGGTTCTTCTTAGGTATAATGGCGGATATTCATTCGATTTAAAGTTTAAAGAGACTGCCCCTAAAGACAGCCTCTTTAAAAACTATTTGTGAAAAAGAAAGTACATTATGGGGCTGCTTTAAGCACAATTGATATTATGCCTGAATCTGTTGCTCCGGAAAATACAACGGTTACAGCATCACCAACATTTAACAAATGTGCTTCCGTTCTGGTATAAGTTACTGATGTTTTAAGATCAGCCCCAACCGTAATACTTTTTTCGCTACCGGCTACCGGCAGAAGTTGTTTGGCACCAGTTGGATTCCAACTGGGTACCTGCTGTTGTAAAACAGTAGCCTTCATAACATCTCCGGATTTTGCATTTGGAAAATAGCAGTTAATTGTAAATGAATCATCAGCAGTTGTAACTCCGGTAGAAGTTATTATTGATATTTTGGTAATATAAACATTACCGTTCTCATCATAAGGGATGTCGTAATAAGGTTGTTTCGTACAACCTGTCATTATCGCTATTGCAGCAATGAATGAAAGTGTTATAATAATTTTCGCTTTCATATTTTTTAGTTAAATAATAAAAATGCAATACTTAATTTTGTTTAGTTTGTACAGGCAAATACCCACTATTCTGTGTCGCTAACCCGTTTCTGGCAATTTCATTACCAGGAATAGGTGATAATAAATGCATTGGAGCAAAAGCAAAGTTGAAAATTGCAGGCTGATGACCAATGAAATTCTGAATAGATGAAATTTCGCCATTGCCATATACAACGCATTTTCTTGTGCGACGTTGATCCCAGAGCATTTTATTTTCGAATATCAGCTCATATGCTCTTTCAGCTAAGATTTCTTTCAGACCAACTTGATCTGCTGTATAAGTAGGAAGTAATGCCCTTTTCCTGATTTCGTTAATTCCTTTTACGATGTCGTCGTCAGATACCGACTGGCCTAATTGTCTTAACGCCCAGTTTACTTCAGTAAGATTCAACAGTATTTCTCCATAACGGTAATGCGTCCAGTTCAGACCGGAACCATCTGTCCCTTTAACAGCCGCTTTAACGTATTGCTTATAGAGAAATGGAACATCAAAACGAACAGTATCATTTACATTGGAATATTTAGTATCCCATGTGAAGAAAAACTGACGTTCCTTTTTCCGCAAGTCATTATCAGAATAGGAATTGTAATATCCTACCCATGGAGTAAATGTGCCGTTTTCTTCTTTTGGGGAAATCGCACTTAGCAAAGGAAGAGATGGTTGTAAAACACCATTACCCCTGAGTGTCGCGTTATATTGCACCTGAAATATTGCTTCCCCCTTATTGTTCATAGCCGGATCGTGCAAATCATCATAGGTCCCCAATGTATATACACTATTATACAACGCGTTAAGTTGTGTTTGTGCCTTTTTTAAGAATTCAAGACCACTTGCAACCGGATAGGTCTGCTCTGCCCAAGCTGCTGTACCGCACCAGTCTTTAGACGGATTGCTGGCTACTTCCTGATAAGGATAACCGGCAACGGTCATATACACATCTGCCAGTATTGCCCGGGCTACATCCTGTGTTACGCGACCAATCGTGGATCTGCCTGCCGGAAGATTGGCAACTGCGAATTCCAGGTCTGGAATAATTATTTCATCATAAATTGTTTTCAGACTGGTACGAGGCAACTCTGTTGCCCACACATCTGTTATTGGTTTTGTTATAAGAACAGCATCACCCCAGTAGCGAACAATACAAAAATAATAGAATGCCCTTAAGGTACGTACTTCTCCCAAAGCTTTATTAAGTTCTGTCTCACTCATCTTAATCAAAGGAAGTTGTTGGATAGAGAGATTACAGTCTTGTATACCTGAATACCAATAAAACCAGGGATTATTGTAATCGTCGAGTAAACTGCCTGTTACCTGATTGGTCGCAAATTTATTGAACAGAACGTGCGGCTCATCTGTGTATGCACCGCCAGTTGGATACTCAATTGTAGATGGAATATTATTTCCCCAGTCTCCTGCTCCACTAGTCCAGTCCTGCAAACGTCGGTAAGGTCCAACTGTAAAAGGTTCTTTATATTGTAAACTGGTTAGATCTGCTGCAGTAGTAAGTTGATTTGTAGGCACTTCTTTCAGAAAGTCCTCGCAACCACTAAGAGCCATCAGGAATATCACCAAAAGTATAGTGAATCTTAATGCTATGTTGTTTTTTAATATGTATTTCATAATATGAAAATTTTAAAATTAGAAACTGATATTAACACCCAGGCTGAAGGTTGTAGGAACCGGATGCTGATATTTATCAATATTTGGTACCCTGACATTAATTTTCTGTATAGCACTACCTTCAGGATCATAACCTGGAAGTTCAACTGCGGTCAACAAAAAGAAATTATCTGCAGTGGCATAAACTCTCAATCTATCAATACCACCAAGGTTTCCACGGATAGTATAACCTAGTGAAGCCGCCTGCCCCCTAATGTATGCAGCGTTCCAAATCATATGGGTGTCAGGGTATGAGTCATAGCGTGCACCGGCATTACCGGCACGAACCTGAGCAATCATTGTATTCTGATGATCAGGACGCCATCCATCCAAAACTGTATTCATCATACCATTTACAAACTGGCGGTCTTCTGCAGACTCATGCACAATAGCTTTGTCAACTCCGCCTACAAACATAATGTTAATACTTGCATCAAAGTTTCTATAAGTAAATGTGTTGTTAAGGCCACCATAGAATTTTGGATATGAGTGACCAATAACATCGCCGTCGGTCAGCAGCTCAATTTTTCCATCATTGTTCACATCTTCAAATTTCAAATCTCCCGGTAGTCTGCCATAACGCGCTGCTTCCACTGCTTCCATAGTGCCCCAGGTTCCCATGCGGTTCAATCCAAAGAATGTCCCGATTGGTTCTCCAACTCTATAAACGCTGGTTCCGTTACCTGCTCCGGTATCCGTGTAAATGTCGGCACCAGTAGGGCCGAGTTCCATAATCTCATTTTTATTGGATGCTATTGTAAAGAGAGTTTCCCATGAAAAGTTTTTCCTTTGGAAATTGACCGTGTTCAATGAGAACTCGATGCCGGTGTTTTTAACCGAACCATAGTTTACGTAAGCACTACCTGTTGTAGTTGATTGAGGTAATGGAAGATTAAACAACATGTCGGTCGTCAATTTATCATACACATCCACAGTTAAGCTGATCCTACCTTTTATCAGGCCAAGATCTAAACCAATATCGTATTGTGTTGTTGTTTCCCATTTCAGGTTATCGTTACCTGTAGAGCCTGGATAAAGGCCTGCATTGTAGCCATTTGCCAATAAAACATTGGCGTTACTAATATACGTTTGTGTTATAAAATTACCAATTTCCTGGTTACCGGTTTGTCCGGCACTTATACGCAGTTTAAGGTTAGATATTGTTTTGATGTCGGCCATAAAACCCTCTTGAGAGATTCTCCATGCAACACCAACCGATGGAAAGAAACCATATTTAGAGTTGCTCCCGAATTTTGATGAACCGTCAATACGCCCGGTTGCTGTTAACATATATTTGCCCTGGTAGCTATAAGTAGCACGGGCAAAATAAGAGTTTAACGAACCCCTGGTATTGCTGGAGCCTACTGTAGGTGGATTGCTACCTGCACCTAAATTGTTCCATTGGTAAAAAGTAGAAGAGAATTTGGATGCCGATGCAGTAACATAGTCATATTTATTTTCAGACCATGAAAGCCCAACCAAACCGGTTATTTGATGATCAGCTATTGTTTTCGAATAGTTGAAATAGTTTTCGGATTGCCAATATTGCCATAACCAATGTTGAGCATTTGCATCTGAGTTACGTCTGCCCTGGTAATCTCCACTAAACCATCTACTCGTTTGATTCCTGTTATCAACAGAGAGGTTTGTTCTAAAAGTCAAGTCTGGTGTAATTTGTGCAGTTAGTTCAAATGCTCCGGTAAATTCGTCTTGTTTGTAATAGCCTTCGTCTTGATTCAGCATAAAAGTTGCACCTGGCCGGTTCTCACCAACATTAAAGTCCCTGGCAGTAGGCCATGTTCCTGCAAAAGCTCCATATATTGCAGGATCATTAGGATACTGATATGCTGGCAAAATAGCAAAATATTCCGAGGTATTTCTCATCAAATCACTACTCATTCGGTCTCTTTTACTTTTTGCATATGCTATGTTGGCGCTCAATTTGAGCCATTTAGTAAGATCATTGTCCAGAGTTACTCTGGCATTCAACCGGTTGTTGTATGATTCTTTCAAAAGCGATTGCGTGTTGTCACTACCTACAGTTAAAGAGTATTTTCCTTTTTCCGTTCCGCCGCTCAATTGAATATGTTGTTTATTTGATATAGCATTTCTGAAAACTACATCTTCCAACAAAGTGTTAAATCTTGGTTTATAATAGTTTCCATCGTTACCTATAAAATTAAGACCAGGTAAATACGAGTCTTTTGGTACCTGTTCAAACAAATATGGCATATCATTCCATGATAAACCTGCTGCATGTGGGCCACGAAAATCCTTTGTTGATACCAGGTTTCCATACTTAGGCGTATTGTTAAATGCCTGTTCATAAAGGTACATAAACTGGTCGGCATTTACTGCGTCGTTTCTTCTTGTCTTGATACCAACTGAGACTGAACCATCGTAATTGACTCTTACCTCGCCTGCAACCCCACGCTTGGTAGTTATCATGATGACCCCGTTTGCTCCACGTGCACCATAAATAGCTGTTGATGATGCATCTTTTAAAATGTCGATAGATGCAATATCTGCAGGATCGAGGTTTTCCAAGGCATTGAGCACACCAACAATTCCATCCACTACAAACAGAGGATCAGAACTGGTATTAATGGAGTTTGTACCCCTGATTCGAATTTGAGGCCTACCGCCCGGATCACCGGCAGCTTGCCTGATTACCTGAACACCTGGAACTTTGTTCTGTAGTGCTTCTCCAACGTTTGTAACTGGCCTGTCAACCAGTTTTTCAGGTGTTACACTCGATACGGCACCGGTAAGATCACTTTTTTTCATTGTGCCATAACCAACAACTATAACCTCCTCAAGACCAAATGCAGACTCAGTCATAGCTACGTTGATCTGGGTTAATGTACCAATAATGATTTCTTGTGGTTCCATCCCGATAAATGAGAATGTCAGACTTTTTGATCCCTGAGGAACTTCAATGTTGTATTTCCCGGCAATATCGGTAATCGTTCCCACAGTTGTTCCGGTAACAACAACGTTTACACCTGCTAAAGTTTCACCAGTAGAAGCATTTGTGACAGTTCCGGATATTTTGATTTGCTGCTGATCAACAACTGATCCGGAAAGATCATTACTGGAAGAGTTCTCTGCACTAAGTGAAAAGATGGGAAGCACCAATCCACAAAAGAGAAGAATAGTCACAAGTTTCGGAGTTCGAAGTAACTTGTGAAAATTCACATCTGGCCTTATGGGCCAAAAGTAATTACGCATTTTTTTCATACGAGTTAATTTTAAGTTAAAAAAAAGAAATTGATGAGTCAAGTCTACAAAGGTCACTAGTAAAGATAGAAATTTAATTTCAATTTAACTATTAATAATACTAATAAGTAGTGTTTGTAATATAGTGTTAATCAGATGGTTGATTACCTGTTCAGATTGGACAATAATGAAAAAACTCATATTCTTCACGTTAATAATGATGCTTTTTGTCAGTTGTCAGGACGAACTGTACGATATTCCAAGGGATGCCGGTGGAAAAGCGATATTGACAGATATATCGGGCACAACCACAACAGGTATCAGTACACTTGATGATCAGTTTTCGGTTACTGCAAATCTTCCAAATGCAAAATCAGGTGATGTAATGAATGTTGAATGTCTGCAGCTTCAGATACCGATGAGTTGCCTCTGATGTCAGATCCCCGGCATTATGATTCTTTCTTCAGATCCTATAACAGACCTGAATTTATTACTGCAAAGTCTGGCTTAAACCCCCGGATCCTGTCGAAGCATGCGGGAATGAAAGCTCAAAAAGCAACTTTCAGAACCGGGAAATAAAACTTCATTATAAATTCCCTTTTTCCGTAACTGAGAATTTTCAACATTAACGCCAAAAAAACCGGGATTTTTCTGGCTCCAGACAGTTTTTTTTCGTAATTTGGAGTTGCTATAGCGACTACAACTGATCTTTCAACTATCCTTCCCAAGGAGCGGTATTTAAACTATTTTCAGATTAATCCTTTAATCTCTTTGCCTATGGAAAAACCCGGGATAACCTTAAAACTATCTGCAGTTACCAGAGAACCGTAAGTCATGTGATAGAAGGGTCTGCACCGAGCAGGCTTATTTTTAAACAAACAGCTTAAACCAACAATTAAATTTATTATGAAAGTAAAATTTTGTTTTATTTCTTCCTTCCGGAAGGGAGACAAAGCTTTATTGTGTCTGAACTTTGCAATGACACTTGTACTTTCTTTCATTTTGAATCTTACAGCCGTAGGGGGGAATAATATAATTAATGACCTCCAGCAGGTTACTGTAAGAGGAACCGTAACCGACGGCACTACCGGCGATCCGATGGCCGGGGTGAACGTTGTGGTTACGGGAACAACAACAGGAACGATAACTGATGCATCAGGTGCTTTCACGCTGGAAGTACCGAATGCCAGCGTCACTCTGCATCTGTCATTCATCGGTTATGTTTCCCAGACTGTTCCGCTTGGCGGAAGAACCACCATAAGTGTGGTTATGCAAACTGAATTATCCCAGCTGAGTGAAGTAGTGGTTGTCGGTTACGGAACCCAGGCAAGAAAGGACCTGACCGGTTCTATAACCAGTGTAAATGCCGAGAGACTCCTGGATAAACCGGCATTCAACGTTGCAGAAGCCATATCAGGCAAGATTGCCGGTGTGAAGATAATCACGGCAGGTGGTCAGCCCGGAGGTGGCAGTGTATATATCCGTGTACGGGGTACCAATTCCATCAGTACCAATAATAATCCCCTGTTTGTTGTTGATGGCATCGTCGGTGTGGCAAATGCCCTGCAGATCCTGAATCCCAATGACATACAGTCGATAGATGTTCTTAAGGATGCATCTGCAACAGCAATTTATGGTGCCCGCGGATCAAACGGTGTTATAATAATTACCACCAAGCGCGGCCTTGCAGGGGCTATGCAGGTGGAATACAACGGCAACTATACCAGAGGCCACAGACAAAAGGATTTTGTCTATAATAATGCCGAACAGTTCTTGTATGTGCTGGAACAGTCATGGCGGAACATTAAAAAGTATTCCACTTCGCAGTCATGGTCAATGTGTCCCAATGCAACACTTCTTCCTGCAGGTTATTCATCAAACACAACCTATTCCGATTTTCCGCATCTCTTTGAAAAAGTGCCGGCGGGTTCCTATTCCCTTCCCCTTCAGGGACGGGACGGCAACTATTACAGGCCGAGGTTTGACACCAACTGGGAAGATGTTACATTTCCCCCCTCAAATTCAACCAATCACAATATCAGTATCCGGGGAGGGAGTGATGCAGCCAGGCTCGGTGCCTTTTTCGGCTATACCCTGAATGACGGATTGCTGCTGAATTCATATTTCAACCGTTTTTCCGGGAAAATCACCGGCGACTTTAAACTTACAAAATGGCTGGATGTCAGCACCCAGATCGGAGTGAGCAAAAACAGAAACCGTACAAATGACCAGTCATTCTTCAGCGGTGGTATTTCCCGTGCTGCAAGCGAATCCTTCCCTGTGATCCCGAAGAATTATCCCGATGATGTATCTGTTTACGGTGCCTATGCCGGCAGATATGGTGAAAATACCGATTTCCCGGTAGGAGAAGCCGACTGCCAGTCGCCATGGCAGGTCAGTAATACAGTGGAGACGCTTACTCTTCGCTCCCAGTTCACAGGCGATATTACCCTCAATTTCAAAATCACCCCTGACCTGTCATTTAAATCGAACTTTGCAATTGACGACAATACGAGCAAATACAATCAATATCAGGGAATCAGGGTCTCCAGGGCAACCCAGGGAATGGCAGTGATCAATACTGCGAAATCATTCTACTGGCAGAACGAGAACTATTTCACCTATATTAAATCCTTTGGGGATCATTCATTTACCGGACTCCTGGGACTCTCGTGGTCACAATACAAGTGGGAAAATGATAATATGAACAACAGATGGTTCTTTGATGATTTCTACGGATGGCATAATATAGCCGTGGGGACATACGCAAAACCCAGCGTGTCGAGCGGAGACGGTATGAATACCCTGAATTCGTATTTCGCCCGTGCAAACTATGGTTATAAGGGAAAATACCTGTTCACCATTACGGGACGTATAGACGGTTCCTCGAAATTCGGACCCAATTCAAAATATGGTTTCTTCCCCTCTGGTTCCTTTGCATGGAATATTACAGAGGAAGATTTTGCAAAGAACATAACAACCCTGTCAAATCTTAAATTCCGTGTAAGTGTAGGCCAGACAGGTAACCAGGAAATAGGAAGTTATGTTACACAGGCCTTCCTCAGCTCCGCCAATATTGCCCTGGGTGAATCGGTATATACTGGTCTGTATCCCAGCTCGATGGCCAACCCTGACCTCAAATGGGAGAAGACAACCCAGTACAATACAGGAGTGGACGTGGGCGTGTACAGGGACCGTATCAGATTTTCAATTGATGCATATTACAAATTAACCACCGATATGCTTCTGAGCGTACCCCTGCCATATTCAACAACCGTCGGAAGCGTTCAGGACAATTACGGAAGTGTTTCCAACCGGGGTCTTGAAGTGTCATTATCAACACATACCATACAAAGAGATCATTTTAACTGGTATACCGACTTAACCTGGAGTGCCAACAAGAACAGGATTGAGAAACTGGGGCCGACAGGTGCAGATATACGCCGTAACAGCTGGGTTGGAGGTTACAACACCATTTTGAGGGAAGGTGAACCCATCGGCTGTATATTCGGCCTAAACCGCCTTGGAACATACAGCACACAGGAAGTCTCACTGGCTGCAAGATATGGTTTTTCGCCGGGTGATGTCAAATATGAAGACAGGGACAATGACGGTATGATCAGTTTTTATACCGACGGGGATATTCTTGGCTGCACTTTGCCCAAGTGGGACATGGATTTCACGAATACCTTTGACTACAGAAGTTTTGATGCAAGTATCTCTCTCAGGGTTTCATACGGTGCAAAGAAAGAGAACCGTACAAACCATTCAGGAGAAGACCGCCAGGTGATGGACAACAGCAAGAACAGGGTTCTTGATGCATGGCGTCCTGATCATCAGAATACAATGATCGGCCAGGTACGTCCGGGCATGGGTGGTTCCTACTACCAGACCTATCCTGATACCTGGTGGGTGGAGGATGCTTCATTCATCAGGGGAGAAGGTGCAACCATCGGATATACCTTCTCGAAGAAAGTTCTGGGTATCAACAGGCTGAGGGTGTATGCCAATGCCAAGAACTTCTTTGTGCTGACCAAATATTCAGGATATGATCCTGAAGGAAGTGACAATGATAACATGGGTGATTCCCTTGTACCCGGTATGGATTTCTACATGTATCCGCGTCCTACTGAATATACATTTGGTGTTAATGTTATTTTCTAATTTTAAATAATGAACAAGATGAAAAAGACATTATATATAATTCTTGCGCTTAGTCTGATACTGGGCTCATGCGGGAAATTTCTGGAAGAAACACCTACGGGAACTCTTACAACCGAATCACCTCTTACAAGCAATGCCGCGGGTGTTGCACTTGCAACAGGCGGTTACAGGGCGCTCAGAACCTGGACGGACGGTGTGAGTGAATGGGGAGGAAACCTTGTCGGCGGATATGAATACTTCACAGGCAAAGCCTATTCACAATACATGGGTGCAAAGCTCTGGAAGTATGAAACTGATGTGGAAAACGGAGAAGAGGATTATTTTACATATCCCTGGCAAAGATGGTACATGGGTGTCAGAGACTGTAACCTTGCCCTGAAGAAGATACCTGAAATTACAGGTTTGTCATCCGATGAAAAATCAAAATACATGGGTGAAGTGCGTACGCTGAGGGCGTTTTACTATTTCTGCCTGGTACGGTATTACGGTGATGTTGTTTTCAATACCTCAGTGATAACCAATCTTGCAGATGTGCAGCGGCCCCGCACCTCACTGGTGAATATTTATGACAAAATCATTGTTCCTGATCTTGAATTTGCGGTTAATGAAAGCAAGCTTGCTGATGAAAGGTCAACGGGCCGTGTGACAAAACATGTGGCCAGAGCCATTCTTGCCGATGTTTACCTTACGATGGCCGGATATCCCTACCAGGAAGCCAAAACTGATACCACAAAATCATGGTGCGTCGGAGGTCTCTGGGCCATGACGGAATATCCTGTCAACACTCCCGGTGCAAAGGAACTTCTGCAGAAAGCAAAAGTGCAGCTCGATTTCCTGTACGGGAAATACCCTATAGGCGCATTCACTGACCTGAACAATCCGGCCATGGATAACAAGGGTGGTGCGATCTTCCAGGTACAGTATCTGGTCGGGACAAGCGGGAACGGGTGTATTCCCTGTTTCGTACCTCTTTCAAGCCATACCACAGTTCTCAGCATCGAGACGGGGACAATAATCCCCAGCCTTGCATACTTTAATTCATATGATCCGGCAGACAAGCGTATCGTGGACAGGAATTATTTTTACTACAGTGATACCTACGCAGCCAAATATGATGTAAATGAAGGGCCTGCCGGAAAATTCCCCCTGCCTTTCCTTTATAAATACTATGACTATGAATGCATGAAGGTAAAAGGTGAATCAGGCCTGAATTTCAATCTTTACAGATATGCTGACATTCTTTTAATGCTCACTGAAGTGAACTGGGCGCTGACCCAGCTTGGTGTATCCGTTCCGTCAGCCGATGTTGTGAAGGGGATCAATGAAGTCAGGGAAAGGGCAGGACTGTCAACATTTGCAAGTGCGGGCGACCTTACCCTGAAGGATATAATGAGTGAACGTGCCTACGAACTGATAATGGAGAACAAAATGCTGTGGGATATGAGGCGTACACGCAAAGCCCTTGTTGACGGCGCAGGTTCATTTATCCGTATTGAAAACCTGGTCGGACATCAGCCGACAAGTTTCAACTATAAGTTCTCTGCCAAACACCTTCTGTCGCCGATGTCAGTAAATGAAATCGCCAATAATGTGAAAGTTCTGCAGAATTATGGTTGGTTACCTGTTCAGATTGGACAATAATGAAAAGATCTATGTAAATTTTTAATTGTATGAAAATGAAAAAACTCATATTCTTCACGTTAATAATGATGCTTTTTGTCAGTTGTCAGGACGAACTGTACGATATTCCAAGGGATGCCGGCGGGAAAGCCATATTGACAGATATATCGAGCACAGCCACAACAGGTATCAGTACACTTGATGATCAGTTTTCTGTTACTGCATATCTTCCCAATGCAAAATCAGGAGACATCATGAATGTTGAATGTCTGCAACTTCAGGTGCCGGCAGGTGCCACGACCACTCAACTGTTACCACTGCCGGGAACACAGAAAACAGCAACAGTCGGTTCGGATCTTAAAGCAACCATTACTTTTACAAGGACCGAAGCCAAACTTAATAAGGCCGGTGATTATGTTGTTGTGACATTCGGCGGAGAAACCGAATCCGCCAAACAGAGGGTTGACATGGTTCCTGCAACAACGACAACAAAACCCAGGGTTGCAGGAAAGGATGTTGATGTTGCACGCACTGATGAAACAGCATTTTTTAATGTAAGTGTTGTTCCCAAAATTGGTACTTTTACAGATACTCTCACAGCAAAGAGGAAGAACGGTATTAACGATGTTCTGACTGATGTGCCGGGATCCCCCTTCTCCGGGACCCAGCCATTTCTGGTTCCGATTTCGGGAAATGATTTTGCTCCTGACAAAGATACCATGTACTATGTTTTTATGGCAACATCCGGATCATATACGGATATTATAGAATATTCCGTGGTGGTGCGCGATCCTTATTTCTACCTGAAAAAAACCGGTGTTACACTTAATCTGGGCGGATCATCCGCAGGCAGGAACCTTTTAAGAAATGCCGCCGTGGCGGAGGATAATGCCAATGCCACAATAGCTGTTTCAGGATCACTTATACTCAAGGGAGGATCAGCATGGCTGGCAGCCGGCAATTCAATAGAATTCGTACCCGCCACTGCAGCTTTGTACAGTACAAACAGCACCACGGCATCAATAGCTGCATTCAGTGCCGGAACTCCGTCTGAAACGGCGGATCCCATAGCAGGTGAGGGTATTTTTATCTTTAAAATAGTAAACGGGCCTGATCCTGAAAATGTCATTTACGGCATGATAAAAGTAACATCGGTAATCCCCGGTGTTTCGGTTACCTTTGAATACAGGATAGGAAACCTGTATGCTCATCTGGCGGTAATATCGTAAACGATACTTGCAAAGAGGGTGTTTCAGAAAAGGAGCACCCTCTTTAAATTCAGATACCGATGAGTTGCCTCTTATGCCTGATCCTCCGGAATAAGGGAAGGGATGAGGTAATCAGAAATTGAGTATCTTTCTGATCTCTGTGTTATCTTATATTTAAATTTTTGATTTTAAGATCATGAAAAAAATCCATGTGCGTTTTATTATGATCCTGGCCGGTTTGATGATTTCCGTCATCATTGCTGATTGTCAGACCATATCCCCTTCCGGAATTGAATTTAAGAATGCTCCGGTTCTTTTTAAGGAAGGAGGAAAATCCTTTCAGCAGATATTGGTGAATTATCGGGCCGTCAATCCGGAAAAACTGGTAATAACATCTTCAGGGAAGGAATTGCTGAATGCGAACCTTACGAAAGGGGTTAACAGATTCCTTTTAACCCTTCCTGCAGTCAGCAGACCCGGGAAAATTACACTGACAGCCCGTATCGGCAACGGACCGGCTGAAAAATGCCCTTTTACAATAGTTCCGCCAAAAAAATGGAAGATCTATTTTGTTCAGCATTCACACACCGATATAGGCTATACCCGTCCTCAATCGGAAATTCTTGCGGAACATATGCGCTATATAGACTATGCGCTTGATTATTGTGATCAGACCGATAATCTGCCTGACGATGCAAAATTCAGGTGGACATGTGAATCGGCCTGGGTTACCAGGGAGTATTTAAGATCCAGGCCATCGGAACAGATCCGGAGGCTGAAGGAAAGAGTTACCGAAAAACGTGTAGAAGTTACAGGAATGTTTTCCAATATGGCTGAAATTGCCGATGAGAATGTAATGTACGATTTCCTTCAGCCTGTGAAGGAAATCAGCAGTCACGGCATAAATGTTGAAACAGCCATGCAGAATGATGTCAACGGAATAGCCTGGTGCATGCCCGATTATTTTAAAAATACCGGTGTCCGGTATCTGATAATGGGCATAAACATGACCAGATCCATACTGCCTTTCGACAAACCGACTGCTTTCTGGTGGGAATCGCCATCAGGAGCCAGACTGCTTGCATTCAGGGCCGATCACTATATGACGGGAAACAATTTCGGGATCGAGAGCAGGGAGCTGAAAGCGGAGAATATGCTCTGGCATATTGCCGATCTGGACGACAGGGGTTATCCCTTTGACAGGATAGGGATACAGTTTTCCGGTTACCGGACCGATAATGCCCCTCCTTCAACAGCGGCATGTGAACTGGTTAAACAATGGAATGCGAAATATGAATATCCCAAAATCAGACTGGCAGTGGCAGGTGAGTTCATGGAATATGTTGACAGGAATTATTCCGGCAAGCTTCCGGTTTACCGCAATGCATGGCTTGACTGGTGGACGGATGGTTACGGATCAACTTCACGGGAAACAGCTGAAATAAGGAAAACACAGAATATAAAGCAGGTTGATGAAGGACTCCTGGCGATGGTGACAATTATGGGCGGTGAAATGAACAATGCAATTGAAGGAAAACTCAATCATATAAATGAGAATGCCATCTTCTTTGATGAACATACATGCGGTGCGGATGAAAGTATCAGTCATCCCTATTCCGAAAATTCCACAAAACAGTGGCTTCAGAAAGGAGCTTACGCCTGGGAGGCACTGAAAAGAGTCACCCTCCTTAATGAGGAAGCACTGGCAAGATTCCAGCCATTTCTTTCCAAAGCATCATTTCCGGTTATTTATGTGATCAATCCGATGGGCTGGGACAGATCAGGCAATATAGAATTATTTGTTGACAATGAGGTTGTTCCGGTTGAGAACAAAGTTAATATAATAGATATTTCAACAGGAAGGAAAGTACCCGCACAGGTGAAAACAAGACGTCGTGAAGGCTCCTGGTGGATCATTGAGGTAAATAATGTTCCCGCAATGGGGTACAAAGCTCTGAAAGTTGAGATTATACCTGAGCCCGCAACAATCCAGGCTGAATCAGAAAAAACAGAAATTCTTGAAAACCAATACTACAGACTGGTAATAGATAAGACAAGCGGATCGGTAAGCTCTCTCTTTGACAAGGCGCTTGACCAGGATCTGGTGGATCCGGAAAATCAGTATCATCTTGGCCAGCCGGTACGGGAAACATCCGAAAGACGGGATGTGCCTCCTTTCATCCGTACATCAGTTGCCAATGTCAGGGTGGATAAGGGTATTAATGGTGATGTATGGGAAAGCGTAAGAATAAGCTATGATCTGGACGGCTTTGAGAAAGGCAGCCCGGGCAAGCCGGGAGGCATACAAACGGAAATAAGATTATACAGGAATGTCCGGAAAATTGAATTCAGATACACGGCCAACAAACTTATACTTACTGACCCTGAAGCCCTGTATGTTGCATTTCCCTTTGCACTGAAAGACTCCAGAATCGTTTTTGAAACAATAGGTGGTATTCTGACCCAGGGAGAACAGCTTCCGGGATCTTCTTCCGACTGGAACGTTGCCCAGAATTTCGTGGCTGTACGCGGAAAAAGCGGACAGGTGATTATTGTCAGCAATGAGGTGCCCTTATGGCATTTCAGCGATTTCAACATGGGTAAGTTTGAACGCTATCCGGTAAAGGGCAAACCCTGGCTCTATTCATGGGTGATGAATAATTACTGGTTCACCAATTTCAGGGCTTATCAGGAAGGTGCTTTCAGCTGGGGCTATCAGCTGACATCGTCCGGGGATACTTCCAATACATTCGCAACTCACTGGGCATGGGGAGAAAGAAATCCTTTTCTGACAAGAACATTCCCGGCCGGAACAGGCGAACTGAAAATTCCTTCCTTTCAGACTCTGAAGTTATCAGGAACCGGAAACGTATTGCCGGTAAACAGCCGTCCCGTCTTTAACCGCGAAAGAACCATCCTCCTGCATTTAAGAGAACTTGAAGGCCTGCCGGGCGAGGTGGAAATTTCAAGTGCTGCTCCCGGACAGATGATAAGGAAAATGACTGAAGTCAATTCTTTCGGCAAGCCGGCTGCCCGGCTGTCATCTGTAATCCCTCTGAAACCCTATGAAGTCAAATTCGTTGAGCTGGAATTCTGAAAACCATTAAATCCTGTAAGTAAATGTCGAAAGTAAGATTATTCCTTGTTTTTCTGCTTGTCCCCATGGCATGCGGCAACAATGATGTAACACGCTTTGTGGATCCGAACATAGGGGGCGTGGCTCCCCTTCTCACAACAAAATGTCCCACCGTCCACAGGCCTCACAGCATGGTCAGGGTTTTTCCCGTTACAAAACCAGGGCTGAGTGACCGGTATCTTTCGGACAGGATATACGGATTCGGACTTAACATGCCGGCCTACAGGATGGGCCATGTTACCAGTATTATGCCGGTACCGGGAGAACTCTCATTTGATCCTGATGCAACAGCATCATCCTATGATCATGATCTTGAAGATGTGCACCCCTGGAAGCATACAGTTTTTCTGGAAGATCATGATATAGTTGCGGAATGGACAACAAGCGAAAGAGCTGTTGTATACCGTTTTGTGTTCCGGAAGGATGTTCCGGCAAATGTGATTTTCAGATCCGCCGGACAGGCTTCTTTCAGGATCAGGGGGAATAATACAATCCGGGGATGGGAAGAATTCAGGAATACAAAGCAATACTTCCATGCCGAGTTTTCTCTTCCCTTTGATTCCCGCGGAACATTTAACGGATCGGAGATTATTCCCGGAAGTGATGAGGCAGACGGCAGGGGAACAGGTGCCTGTATATCCTTTTTTGCTCCGGGACAACCGCTGGAGGTAAGGATAGGTATATCCTACATTGATGAGGATCAGGCAAGAGAAAATCTGGAGCGTGAAATGAAGGGTAAAACGTTTGAGAAAATCTGTGATGAAAGTTACAGGATCTGGAAAGATGCACTTGGTAAAATATACGCTGAGGGTGGTACTGAGAGACAGATGAGGATTTTCTATACCTCACTGTACAGATGTTTTGAGAGAATGGTGAATATTTCCGAATATGGCAGGTATTACAGCGGTTACGACAGGAAGGTGCACAATGATGAAGGAAAACCTTTTTATGTTGACGACTGGTTATGGGATACATTCCGGAGCCAGCATCCCCTGCTCTATATTATAGAGCCTGACAAACAGCTTGATATGGCACAGTCTTATGTCAGAATGTATGAGCAAAGCGGCTGGATGCCGACATTTCCCCAGTTTTACGGCGATTTTTCGGCGATGATAGGATTTCATTCCACTGCGCTTGTATGGGATATATATCAGAAGGGGGGAAGGGATTTTGATGTTGAAAAAGCTTATGAAGGTTTTATCAAGAATGCCATGAAGGGGACCCTGGTGCCATGGAGGTCCGGTCCTATGTGCGGACTTGACAGTTTCTATATTCAGAACGGCTGGTTTCCCGCCCTTCCGGAAGGAGCTGAGGAAACAGAGCCCCTGGTTGACGGCTTTGAAAAACGGCAGGCTGTAGCTGTAACACTGGAACACAGTTATGATGACTGGTGCCTGGCGCAGCTGGCAAAAGCCCTGGGGAAGAATGAGGATTATGAATATTTCAGCAGGAGAGCTCAGAATTACAGGAATGTTTATAACCCCGAAACCGGTTTTATGGCTCCGAAGATGGCCGACGGAAACTGGGTGGAACCCTTTGATCCCACCCTGTCTGGCGGAATCGGTTCCAGAATGTATTTTGCGGAAAATAATGCCTGGATCTGGAATTTCAGCGTGATGCACGATATTCCCTCCCTGATTGAACTGATTGGGGGTGCGGAAACATTTACGGACCGGCTTGACAGGCTTTTCAATGAACCGACAGGTATTGCCAAATGGCAGTTCATGGGTCAGTTCCCGGATGCTTCCGGATTGAACGGTATGTTCCCTGCAGGCAATGAACCTTCATTCCATGTCCCCTACCTTTACAATTACGCCGGGAAACCATGGAAAACCCAGAGAAGGATAAAGGAAGTGATGGAACTGTGGTTCGATGATGATCCGCTTGGCCTCCCCGGTGATGAAGACGGAGGAGCCTTATGCGCCTGGTATGTATTATCGGCAATGGGATTCTACCCGGTCACTCCCGGGAACGGATTGTATGCAATCGGAACACCGTTTTTTAAAAAAGTCAGCATTAATCTGCCTGACGGGAAAATATTTACAATAAAAGCCCGGAATATATCAAAAAAGAATAAATATATTCAGTCGGCAAAACTCAACGGAAAACCCTTTGACCGGGCATGGATCAGACATTCCGAGATCACCGGGGGAGGCACACTTGAGTTTGTGATGGGTGATCGCCCCAACAGGGAATGGGGAAATGATCCGGCAGTGCTTGAGCAGCTGACAGCTGATAACTGAATTCATAAATAATATATTTCCAGGCAATGACCAGATTTATCTTAGCCCTGCTGTTTATATCGTTCAGCCTTTTATCATGCAGCAGGGATACAAAAATTGTATGGAGCATAGGCAGTGAGGACGGATCTTCGGCAGATCTTGCACTGGGTCCGGACGGATTCAGGGATTTCCTGAGCCGGGATTTTGGTTTTGAGGATAAGTATTTTCTTATTGGCCATTCGGTGGACAGGGAGTCTTTTCCCTATGTTCTTCCGGGCCCGGCCGATACCTGGGGAGGAACATGGTCCACCGCGGGCTGGAGGACACATCAGATAAATATTTTTTTCGGGATCCGGGAAATGCAGGGAAAGAGCATGCATGGCAAGTGGAAACTGGTTATCAGCCTTCTTGATTTTTCAGGGAGATTCCCGCCATTGCTGAAGGCAAGCATAAATGAATATGACCGGAAAATCAGGCTGTTTGCCGGTGAGTATCAGCCGGCTGATCAGGTTCATCCCGGAATGACCGCGGCTGTCACCGATACGGCATCCATTTCAGGCGATCTGAAGGATATTCACCCCCGGAAGATTGAAATACCTGTTGATCCGGGAATCATCAAACGCGGAGGCAACTGCATTACACTGACAATTCTGGAAGGCTCATGGATTATGTTCGATGAGCTTCACCTTGAGGCTCCGGGAAATGTATCCCTTATTGTGCCGGAAGAGGTTTTTATCCGGGAAGTGAAAGCTTCCTCATATGAACTTGATCAGGGGGAAGACAGGATTCAGCCGCTCCTGGTGACCGCGGTACATCTTGACGGATCACCGGAAATAAGTGTGGAACTGGACGGGAAGGAGATTTTCAGGGAAAGAACTGAGGCAGGTATCTGTCAGTTTGAGGTGCCGATGCCGGCAACTGACAAAAGAATCAAATCGGGATATAAAATATATTCAGGGAATGTTCTGCTTGAGGAAGGAACTGTTATACGTTCACCTCAGAAAGCCGGAACGCTTGCAGATTATGTTGACACAAGAACCGGAACGGCACATTCAAGATGGATGATTGCACCCGGTCCCTGGATGCCTTTCAGCATGGTAAAACTCAGTCCGGATAATCAGAATCCGGGATGGCAGGCCGGCTATGAACCTTCCTTTGAGAGTATAGGTACTTTCAGCCATATTCATGAATGGACTCTCGGCGGACTTGGTATTTTCGCTTCAAATGGCAGGCTTATCACAAAGATAGGGGATGAACTTCTGGATGAGGAAGGATACCGTTCCGGAATCAATAAAAGGACCGAGGAAGCCCCTTTGGGTTATTACAGGGCCGATCTCACCAGGTACGGCATAAAGGCAGAGCTTACAGCTACCACCCGCTGCGGTTTCCTGAGATTCACCTTTCCTTCGGGCAGGGACAGCTCAAGAATACTTGTTGATTTAAAAGTGCCGGCTGAATACAGCTATGAACTGAAAGAGATAAATATAAAGGCGACAGGAAAAAACCGGATTGAGGGTTTTTGCCGCCAGTTTGCCCCGAGGGTCTGGAGCAATGATGCACAGCAGGACTATACTGTGCATTTCGTGCTTGAAACGGACAGGCCTTTCAAAAGTATGGGAAGCTGGCTGAACGGGAAAATAATTTATTCCGATTCCCTTTATGCGAAAGAGGCAGAGGATGCAGGGATATTCCTGGAATTTGATACCCGGAAGCAGCGTGCGGTACAGCTTAGATCGGGTATTTCCTATGTCAGCATCCCGAATGCATCGGAGAATCTTGAAACAGAGATCTCCGGGCCTTTCGGCTGGGATTTTGATGCCGTCAGGAACAATAATGTAAATACATGGAATGATATTTTTGGGCGGGTTCTGATAAAAACCAGCGACAGGCTGGAGAAAGTACGCTTCTATAATAACTTTTACAGGGCTTTGTGCAGCAGGAACATTTTTTCCGATGTAAACGGAGAATGGATCTCCACCGACGGTTTGACAAGGAAATTTGAAAATCCGGATCATGTTGCCCTGGGATGTGATGCATTCTGGAACACCTTCTGGAACCTGAACCAGTTCTGGAACCTGGTAACCCCGGAGTGGTCCGAAAGATGGGTTAACTCACAGCTTGCAATGTATGATGCCAACGGATGGCTGGCAAAGGGACCCGCGGGGATGAACTACATCCCGGTAATGGTGGCTGAACATGAAATACCGCTTATTGTAAGTGCATACCAGATGGGAGCCGGCAATTTCGATGCAGACAAGGCACTGGAGGCTGCTGTTAAGATGCAGACCACCCCTGCACAGAAAGTATTTAATGGTTTTGCCGGTAACAGGGATCTGATTCCCTGGCTCCGTTATAAATATGTTCCGTATGACAAGGGAAGATTTTCCAACAGCATGGAATATTCATTTGATGACTGGACCGTTGGTCAGCTGGCCAGGGCACTGGGAAATGAGGAGCTATACCGGAAATTCAATGAACGGGGCTACTGGTGGCGCAATGCGATAAATCCGGAAAATGGCTATTGTCACATGAGACACAGTGATGGCACATGGCTGAAGGATTTCGATCCCTTCCTCTCAGGTGCCAACAGGCACTATGTTGAGGCCAATGCATGGCAGATGACGTTTTTTGTACCGCAGGATGTGCCCGCCCTTGTTGACGCCATAGGAAAGGACCGCTTCAATGAAAGGCTGCAATGGGGCTTTGAACAGAGTGAGAAATGGAGATACAACGCTCCGAATGACCAGTACTGGAATTATCCTGTTGTACAGGGAAACCAGCAGTCAATGCATTTTTCCTTTCTGTTCAACTGGTCGGGAAAACCATGGCTGACCCAGAAATGGACCAGATCCATTATAGACAGGTATTACGGAACGGGAACAGCCAATGCCTATCTCGGGGATGAGGACCAGGGCCAGATGAGTGCCTGGTTCCTGATGGCATCAATGGGGCTGTTCCAGACAGACGGCGGATGCAGGGTCAGTCCCGTTTATGAACTGGCCAGTCCCGTTTTTAAAAGGATTGAAATCGACCTGGGAAACAGATACGGCAGGGGAGAAAAATTCATAATAGAAGCAGAAAACAGTTCAAGGAAAAACATGTATATCAGGAAGGCAATCCTCAATGGCACTGAGCTTGAATCATTCCTTATTCCTGCAGCTGAATTGCTGAAGGGAGGTTCACTGATGCTTGAAATGGGATCCGAACCGGATACAACGCTTTTCCGGTAGCAGTTCATCAGAATGTTTTATATTTTTGAAAGACATATTTTATAAAAGAACCCGGTCAGAACGGTTCAGGAATTTGTAATAATAATTTACAGATCTGACAATAAATGTTTTACAAACCCTGCCGGTAAAGGGTTAAAGAATTTTAAGCGATTGCATATATCAGGCGCAAAACAATTAATTAAAGTAAAAGGCTATGAGAAGAAGTGAAGTAAACAAAATCATTATGGATTTTGAAAGGTTTCTTGCCGAACATAAGTTTTACCTGCCCGTGTGGGCATACTGGAAACCGGAGGAATGGAAGGGGAAATATGATATCTGCTCCGAGATCGTTGATAATAAGCTTGGCTGGGATATCACCGATTTTGGCAGCGGTGATTTCAAAAAGACTGGACTGTCACTTTTTACGATACGCAACGGCAACTGGGACAAGAAAGACAAGATGTATTGTGAAAAGATAATGATGGCTGATGAGGAACAGGAAACTCCCATGCATTATCACTGGGCCAAGACGGAAGATATAATCAACCGTGGCGGCGGAAATCTGGTGATGGAGCTTTATTATGCAACAGATGATGACAGATTGTCTGAAGATCCGGTTACAGTAAGCATTGACGGTGTGCTGACAACCGTAGAGGCAGGCAGACCCCTCATACTTAAACCCGGTCAGAGCATCTCGCTCAAGTCAAAACTCTACCACAGGTTTTACGGGGAAAAGGGCAGGGGCAAAGTCCTCATCGGAGAAGTCAGCCTTGTAAATGATGATGCCAAAGACAATAAGTTCCATGAGGAGATAGGAAGGTTTCCGGAGATTGATGAAGACGTCAGTCCGCACCGCCTCCTGGTGAACGATTATGAAAAATACCTCTGACAGCAGACAAAAAAACAATATAAGTCAGATACTGTTGTGAAGAGAAAAATTATCGTATCCGGTACAGGCTGCTGCCTGGTGGATCTGCTTTTCAATAATATTGATTTCAGCAGTGATCAGATCCTGGACTTCCTTTCGAAGGAGAGGGGTGATGGCGGACTGTCGCCGGGGAAGCTGGTATTCCAGGAAGAATTCGAGAAGTTCAGCGGAAAACCCCTTGTTTCGGTACTGGATACCCTCACCGGCGGGAGAAAACCGGATAAGATCAATATCGGGGGGCCTTCAATTGTATCGCTTATACATCTTGCCCAGGTGACAGGACGTGAAAAATGTGAGGTCAGGTTCCATGGCAGCCGGGGGAAGGATGATATTGGTGAATATCTGCTGACAGCCCTGAAAAGGACCCCTGTGGTTCTGAAGGATTACAGGATTACGGAAAGGCGGACGCCGTCGACTGTAGTGCTTTCAGATCCGCAGTACGACAGGGGGCATGGTGAGAGGATGTTTATTAATTCAATAGGGGCAGCATGGGATTACGGACCGGATGATCTGGACAGTGAATTTTTCGGTTCCGATATTGTTGTTTTCGGCGGTACAGCTCTTATGCCGAAAATACACGACAGGCTGGCCGGTCTTCTGAAAAAAGCAAAATCAGCAGGAGCTGTTACGGTTGTGAACACTGTATTTGATTTCAGGAACGAGAAAAGAGACCCCTCAGGCAGGTGGCCGCTGGGTGAGAGTGATGAAAGCTACAGCCATACAGATGTTCTGATCACGGATATGGAAGAAGCTCTGCGTCTCAGCGGAAAGCACGATATAGAATCTGCAGCGGAGTTTTTTATAAAGAAAAAGGTTTCGTCATTTATTATAACCAACGGGTCGGGAAATATTACCCTTTATTCTGACGGTCGCTTCTTCAGGCCATCTGAAATGGCAGAGATGCCTGTATCACAAAGAATTATCTTGGAGATAAAAGATGTTCGGGAAGGCGACACAACCGGATGCGGGGATAATTTTGCCGGAGGAATAATTGCATCGGTCGTTGAACAGATGCATGACGGCATACGGCATCCCGACCTCAGGGAAGCATGTTCCTGGGGAATTGTTTCGGGAGGATATACCTGCTTTTATATGGGGGGAACCTGGTTTGAAGAAAGGGCAGGAGAAAAACTTGAAAGAATCAGACCCTACTATGAATCCTACAGGGAACAGACCGGGCATTGATGATCACAGTATCGTCATATTCGGTGCCGGCAGGATAGGACGTTCCTTCATCGGTCAGCTGTTCGGCAGGAGCGGATACAGACTGGTTTTCATAGATGCAGATCCTGTGCTTGTCGGAAGACTGAATGCGGCAGGATGCTACAGGGTTATAATGAAGGGAGAGAAGGAAGAAGAGATAGTTGTATCCAACCTGGAGGCAATACATGCTGCTGACACTGTTCATGCTGCCGGTGCAGTATCTTCAGCAGGAATTCTTGCAGTGTCGGTCGGCATGAATGCAATTGAAAAGGTGGTTCCGTCTGTTGCCGCAGGAATTGATCTCCGTCACCGTTTAAACCCCCGGGCACCTCTTGATATCATTCTGGCAGAGAACATGAGATCTGCTGCCGGCTTTGTCAGGGATGGGCTCAGGAAGCATCTGCCTCCGGATTTTCCTGTGGATACCTATACAGGCCTGATCGAAACGAGTATTGGAAAGATGGTGCCGATCATGCCGGTTTCGGAACTGGAGAAAGATCCCCTGCTCATATTTGCCGAACCGTACAATACACTGATACTCGATGCAGCAGCCTTTAAAAATCCTGTTCCCGGGGTGGCCGGACTGGCCCCGGTGAACAATATCAGGGCCTGGGTTGACCGCAAGGCATTTATTCACAATCTCGGACATGCCACTGCTGCATATTTTGGAAATTATTTATTCCCTGAAGCGGTATACATGCATGAAGTCCTTGATCATCAGGAAGTGAGAAAATTCACGAGGGAAGTGATGCTTCAGTCGGCAGATATTATCAAAGCCACATACCCGGATGAATTCACCCTTCAGGATCTTGTGGACCATACGGACGATCTGATACTTCGCTTCAGGAACAAGGCTTTGGGAGACACAATTTTCAGGGTAGGCAGGGATCTCCCCCGGAAACTTGCTGCAGATGACCGTTTTATGGGAGCAGTTCATCTTGCTGCCCGCTTTGGCATGCCCTGCGACAAAATTATAAAGGCAATGTCGTTCGGATTTTTCTTCAGCGCAAAGGATGAAGCAGGAAACAGCTATCAGCCTGACATTGATTTCCGGAAGGCTGTTCAGGAAAATCCCGGAACAGCAATGCTAAACATCCTGGGGCTCGATCTGCCCGGAGACAGTGCAGTTATAAAGCAGCTTAAGGAGTACCTTGCCGCAGGGTAAAACCATTATCAGGCATTCCCGCCCAGATGCCTGGCAAAACATTTCCTTACGTGATCCCACATTGCCTCTGAGAGGACATGTCCGGCTCCTGCTTCAATAAAATATGTGAAATTTTCAGGCACGCCTGCCTTTTCATATACTCCGGCAATCCGTTCTATCCCCCTTCTTGCAGATTCAATGGGACTTCCGTCATCTTCTTCGCCGAGATTGAGATGCAGGGCCCTGGGTGCAATCAGTGCCGCTATTTCAGGAGTATCGCCGTATTTTTTCCATCCCGGGACGAAATTCGGAAAACAGTGGAGGAGGTGTTCCTCTTCTATGGCTTCATAGGTAGGCAGGCAGCAATTGCCGATCACACACTTCAGCCTTGGTTCCAGGGGACCGACAAGCCAGGCATGTGTTGATCCCATAGAGTGCCCGTAGCAGCCTAAATAATCTTTTCTGACCTCAGGTCTATCACACAGCATCGAGACTGATTGCTTCATGTCGAAGACATCCTTCCAGGCCAGGCATCTTCCCCTTACTACTTCACGCAGGAACTCAAAGCGTTCATAGTTTCCTCCCTTAAGTATTCCGGTCGGATCCTGGCGTTCTTCAAAACACAGGGAATCCGGGCAGAGCACAACATAACCCTCGCGTACAAGGGCAACTCCGGTGTGATGCATCGGGTTGCCCGCCAGACCCGCAGGTTCAGATTTACCCAGGTGATATTCTCCGTTGTGCTGATGCCAGACTGCGATTCCCGGGGCCGGATTAGAGGAATCAATGCCGTCAGGAATGAGAATGAATGCCGGAATCCTTTCTCCTGGCATTCCTTCATAGGTGACCGACTCAATACGGTAACCATCCTTCCGGATTGTTTCCCGCAATACGGGATTCAGGGGCGGTGCTTCCGGGAACGGTCCTCCCAGGCATTCCAGATATTTTTCAAGCAGTTCATTTTCTGTCAGATCTTCAGTTTCCTCAGCTTTTCGCCCGGATGTACAGGAACCGGAAAGAATCAGTCCCGGGCTCAGGGCAGCCAGTCCAAGGAAAAAGTTTGATTTCAGGAAGTTCCGCCTGCCCTGATGCGGTAAAGATGTGAATGTTCTGGTTTTCATTGATACTCTTATTTTATTGTTGGCATACTCCTGCAAAAATCGTCACGGGTGTTGTATAAGTGACCCCGGGTACTAATGAAATATTTTGCCGGGATTCCGTATCTGAGGATTTGTTCCTGCTGATTGAAAGCAAGGGTTCTCAGCTACGGCTCATTCTGAAGCTACGTTTTCAATACCCCATTCCGATGGTTTGTCTGACAATACTATTTCAAGGGATCCTCCCCCGGTGATCACCCTGTGAGGAACGCGGAAACTGTTCAGTGTTTTCCCGTTCAGCCTGGCCGACTCAATGTATATGTTCTCCGGACTGTTGTTGATTGTCCTGATCACAAATTTCTTCCCCGGGTAATAATTTCTGTCGAGGTGAATTGTGATTTTATCAAATACGGGACTGGTTATCTCGTAGCAGGGATCGGTTGAAGCACCGCCTGTTACGTCAAAAAGACCGATTGAGGTCAGTACCCCGAAACCTCCGATCTGCCCCTGATCCTCATCCCCGTTATAGCCTCCGTAGGGAGTAATGTCGCTGAAGATTTCATCCTTCAGCCTTCTGAGCCAGTACTGTGTAAGCCAGGGGGCACCGGCATGGCTGAAAAGATGTGCCATATGAAATCCGGGCTGGTTCTCATAGTCAACCCAGTTCCGGGCATGCAGTCCGTGAGGTGTGATAAACCTGTCGGGCGCTGCCAGTTCAAACTGATTGTTCAGTTTGTCGGTAAAGGCTTTGTTGCCTCCGATCATCCTGATCAGATCCGGAATATTATGCGGCACGTAATAGGTGAATATGGCAGAGTTTCCTTCGGTAAAGCCTCTTGCAGAACCTTCCTCCACAACGGGACTGAAATCCTCATACCATGATCCGTCCATCTCCCTCGGCCGCATCCATCCTGTTTCCGCGTCAAAAACATTCCGGTAGTTGAAAGAACGCTTCAGGTAATGCTCATAGATATCTGTTTTTCCCAGCCCCTTTGCAAACTGGGCCATGCACCAGTCCTGGTAGGCAAAATAAAGGGTGAGGGAACATCCGGTCCTGTGCCATCCTTCACCCGGAATACCTTCAGGCACATAGCCCCTCTCGACGTAATAATCCATGTATTTGTTCGGATTTACCTCATAGCCGCTGTGTGAGCGTATCCCGCCGGGCTCCGAATTCCTGAGGCAGCCGGCAAAAGCCGCGTCAATATCAAAATTGCGGATACCCTTGTTGTATGCTGCAGCAATAAGGGGAGTTGCCTGATCGCCGTTCATTACAAAGGTATAATTTCCTCCGCTTGGCCCCCGTGCAATCATGCCTCCGTTCTTGTAATACTCAATCAGGGTCGCTGCCATGTTGTTCATCACCTGCGGATAAACCAGCGACCAGAGGATGTTCAGATTAAATTCGGTTCCCCAGAAGCTGTCGGAATTATGCATGTTGAAAACCGGATTGCCGTTCCTGTCGGAAGGAATCTGCCGAATGCGCGGTTCAGGACCTGTATTGTCAGTATACATTCCGTTGTAATCACTGTAAATATGACGTCCAAGCAGAACATGCCACAGGTCTGTATAGAATTTAACCCGCTGTTCATGAGTTCCTCCCTCTATTTCAATTTTACCAAGCTCGTTATTCCATTCATCATACGATTCTTTTACTATCCTGTCAAAGTCCCAATGAGGCAGTTCAGCATTGAGATTCATGCGGGCCTGATCTTCACTTACATACGACAGGGCAACTTTCATCAGTAAAGCTTTCCCTCCCGGATCATTATAGGTGACATAGCCTCCGCATTCAATTCCATGTATATCATCTGTGTCATGATACAATTCCCTTGCAGCATCAGGGCCGCTGAGCGGCCTTTTCCATCCTCCGAATGATGAAAACGGCTTGTTGAACTGTGCAATGAAATATACTTTGCAGGGTTTTTTCCTCCTGTGGGTTGGCGACATGATAGTATAACCGGCAAGTTCACTGTCACCAATCCTGCGGATTGAGGCGGAATCCATTTTCCCGTGTCCCAGTTCGGCCCCGATATCAAATAATACATGCCCTGCCCTGCCTTCCGGGAAAGAGTATCTGTGAAACCCGACCCTGCACGTGGAAGTGAGTTCAACGCTTATATTGTGATCCTCAAGTATTACCTTGTGATATCCGGGTTTTACAATTTCATTGTCGTGTGAAAATCGTGATTTGCAGGCCTCAAAGCCCAGGTGACCCTTCATTTCGCCTGTTACCGGCATGACCGGGATGCCGGACAACTGCCAGCAGTGTATGTGGCTGAAACAACGGATGGTGGTCGTATCATACAGATAGCCCGAATTCCATGTACCGTACACCCATGTGTCGGGACTGAGGCTTACGAGTCCGAAGGGCCTGCATGCCGATGAAAAAAACAACCATCTCGGACTTTTTGTATCAATCAGGGGATTGACATAAGCGGCAGGACCGGTCTGGGTGCTGCGGCATCCGGCAAAGGCTATCAGAAGGGTTGACAATAAGGTGAATAGCATGCCGCCCTTAAAGACAAATAGTTTTCTGTACATGGCTGTAAAATAATAGAAACAACAATGAGATATACCCGGAATATACACAAATATAATCAGTCTGACCGTTGGATACTTTCCGGAAAACATTTATTTTTATTAAACACAGGGATTTATCCCGGCCTGAGAGAATAATAATAGTATATTTTATATAACGCTTTGATAACCTATATGTTATTTATGAAAAGAAAAATGATGACGATACTGTTTTTATTTCTTTTATTACTCTTTTCGGGTCAGATAAAAAACAGCGGGATATCTTCTGATTCCCAGGCAAAAAAATATGCCGGCGTTCAAAATACAACTTTTGCAAACACTGTTATGAAGATTGAAAACAACCAGACTGTTCTCGAGATTAATCTGAATGGCGGGTCAATATCTGATTTTCACCTGAAAGATTTGCCTGTGAATCCTCTTTCCTGGCGGAATAAAGATACCACCATGCCTCCGTTTATGGGACATTTTCTTTGTTTTGACAGATGGGGCCCCCCTTCTGAAGGTGAAAAATTAAATGGATTTCAGCATCACGGAGAAGTAAACACCATTACCTGGAAGGTTCTTTCCGAACCCCGTATCAATGACGGAAAGATAAGCTGTTCCATGACGTGTACCCTGCCCATGGGCGGACTGGAGCTGACGAGGAGGATTGAAATGCCTGTGGACGGGACCGTGGCTTTTGTAAGGGAAGAAATAAAAAACCTGAATAAATACGGCCGCATGTTCAATATTGTCCAGCATGTAACCCTGGGACCTCCTTTTCTTGACAAAACAACACTTTTTGACAATAATACCGAGAAGGGTTTTGAAAATAAAGGAGACGGAAGCCCGGATCAGGAAGAACCCGTATTAAGATGGCCCCGGACAGTTCATAATGGCAAAAAGGTAAGCCTGCGGCATTTTCACGACCCGTGGCCGCTTGTTTCTTCCTTTGTTTACAGCCCCGGGGACAAATATGGATGGACATCAGCCAGTAATCCGGGTAAAAATCTTCTTCTTGGATATATCTGGAAAACAGAAGATTATCCCTGGATCAATTTCTGGCGCTCTATGGAAAATGACATCCCGCTTGCTTTCGGAATGGAATTCGGAACTACCGGATTACACGAACCTTTCCCTGTTGTGGCAAAAAAGGGAAAAATATTCAATCGTAATCTTTATGACTTCATCGATGCCGGTGAGGTGATCCTGAAATCCTATACGGTGTTCCTTGCGCGGATCCCGGACGATTACCAGGGAACGGATAAAATTGAGATTACAGATTCTTCAGTGATTGTCAGGGAAAAGAAAAGGCCTTCACGGGATATTGTACTGACTCTTAAAAACATAAATCCATGAATTCAAGGGAGAGACTTATTTCAGCAATAAATCATAAGGAACCCGACAGGATACCCGTCGATCTGGGTGCAACGCCCAGTTCCGGAATCTCGGCAGTCGCCTGGCACAATCTGGTAAAATATTTGGGACTTGACCTGAAAAACCATGTATATGATGTGATCCAGGAAGTAACCCAGCCTGAAATGGAAATTCTGGAACTGTTTAAAGTCGATATCCTGGATATAGGAAGATTCTTTAACAACTTTCCGGAGTACTGGCATGAACTTGAACTGATAGAGGGTATCCCCGGCCTTTATCCCCGCTGGTTTAATCCCGTGAAACAACCCGATGGCAGCTGGCTTGCTGCCGGGCCTGCAGGCGAATATATTGCAAAGATGCCAGCAGATGCCACATTTTTTGATCAGACCATATTTCCCTATCTGGATGGTTATCCTGATGACTATAAGAATATTGCTTACGACATGTCCAGAGTGTCGTGGGGCGGATTCGGATTTCCTCCCTATGACAGGATGAATGAAAAAGATTTCTGGAAAATGCTCAGGCAGACAATCATCAGGGAAAGGGAAAAAACCGACAGGGCCTTACTGATAGGTGTGGGATGCAACTTGTTTGAATGGGGTACTTTCCTGCGCAGGATAGATAATTTCCTTATGGATCTGTACATGGATCCTGTAAACGTAAGCAGGTTGCTTGACAAACTTCTGGAAATGCATATGGAATTTCTTTCGAGGATCTGTGACGCGGTGGGGGATATTGTTGAGGTTATAAAATTCGGGGATGATCTGGGCTCGAACACAGGACCGCTTATGCCTCCGGAGATTTATGAGAAGTTCTTCCTGCCACGGCACAGGATGATGTGTGATTATGTAAAAAAGCACTCTTCAGCCCATACCATGCTTCATTGCTGCGGAGGGATATATGAACTTATACCCGGACTGATCCGCGCAGGTTTTGAAATTCTCAATCCTGTACAGATAAATGCTTACATGATGGAACCTGAAAGGCTGAAAAAAGAGTTTGGCAGGGATATTACATTCTGGGGCGGGGGTGCCAACTCACAAAATATACTTAACAGAGCTTCACCGCAGGAGGTAAGGGACCATGTACGGCATAACGTGGAGATATTTTCAAAAGGCGGAGGATTTGTTTTCAATACTGTCCATAACATTCTGCCCGATGTGCCTCCGGAGAATATCATGGCAATGTTTGAGGCGATCCGTTGAATTCATTTACTGCCTTGTAGGCTGCAACTATATTCTGCGGGGGAACCTCTGACAATATATTATGAATGGGGGCAAAGACAAAGCCGCCGTCACGGGAAAATATTTCACAGCGCCTGAGGACATCCCGACGTACATCTTCCGGACTGCCGAGGTTGAGAACTGAAACAGTATCAACCCCTCCTCCCCAGAACACAATATCCCTGCCGTATTCCTTCTTCAGTTCAACAGGATCCATGTCATGGCAGTTGGTCTGAACGGGGTTGATGATGTCAAATCCCGCATCTATCAGATCCGGAATATATTGCCTTATGCTGCCGCATGAATGCAGGAAAATCTTCATGTTGCTGTTTTTCTTTACGTAATCACAGAGGATTTTGTATCTGGGTTTAAACAGTTTTCTGAATGTTTCAAGGTCCATGAAGGGAGCTGTCGTCATCCCCAGATCGTCGCCAAAGCGGATCACGTCCACAATATCGCCCAGGGCACTGCACTTTTTCTCCAGCGACGCGAGATGCATCTCAACAAGAATATCGAGAAGTTCCGACACCTTGTCCCCGTCAACAATGAGATCCATCAGGAAATTATCCATTCTTCTGATGAAAAAGCCAAGTTCAAGGAGCTTTACCCCTCCGGACATTACAAGAGCCTTGCCTGTTTCTTCCCTGAGGCCGGTCAGTCTGCTTCTGAGCTCGCTTACGTCCAGGTTCGAAGCATGGGAATGAACGATCCATGAAATCTTCTTCAGGGCATCCTTCAGTCCGTTAAAGTTCTCCGGATAAGCATCTTCATAGGGATAGTGCATCTGATCGAAGAAAGTGGCCCCGGCTGCCATCTTTGCGATAACTGTTCCGTCACGGTCATATGTGTGCCAGGAACCGTCTTCATTTTTCTGCGGACGGAACCATGACGGATATTCAGCCGGACTGCCGTCTGCGAGAGATACTTCGTACCATCCGGTATTCTCAATGGATACACGGTTTGCATCAAGGACATCAACGCCGAAAAGATCGATTATATCCATCTCTACCATGGCCAGCTGCTGAACCACATCAAAAATCCTTGTGCGGCCACTGATGTTCAGATACTTCCTGAGATTGTTCCAGGCAATTCCTGATATCCCCGTAACCGTTGAACTGCCAAGATCAACCGGTATCCTGTCGGGCTCCCGGTGACTGAGAGATAATAATAATCTGTCTCTTGATGTCATGGGCTGATTGTAATATAGCTTCTTTTCCCGCCGGTGCAGAGTGTTCTGTTCCGGATATTATATTTCATTCTGATTATCAGACTCTAAGGAAAATCTTTTTCCTGTAAAGGAAATACAGGAACAGCCATCCTATGGTTGTCAGTCCTACAGCATTTACAAACGGTACCCAGGCTTCAGGGACCAGGGCTGCAAATCCGCCGAAAAAGAATCTGGTTGCTGCCTGAAAATTAATGATTCTTCCGGCCAGATAAATAGTAATCGGATTGACTCCTATGACTACAAAGAAAAAGGCCCATTTCCTGATATTCCAGACATCAATGACAAGATAGAAGATCACAAAGAGAAGAAGGCTCAGTCCCCCCACATAGCAAACGAAAGAGCTGGACCATAAATTTTTATTGATGGGGAAGACCAGGTCCCACAGTTTTCCGATTATCATCAAAACTACTGCAGCTATAAACATATACAGAACTTTCCGGTACGGCCGGTCTCTGTATTTTTCCGACAAGAGAAACTCCCCGGTGAACATGCCGAGCAATGCTGTCGAAATTGCGGGCAGGGTGCTGAATATTCCCTCTGGATCATGATTGCCGCGATATAGTTTACCGGGCATTATAAGACGGTCTATATAGCTTGCAAGGTTGCCTTCCTGTGAAAAGGGATCGTTTGATCCGAGGTCATGTGCCGGAAAGAGGAGCAGAAGCAGCCAGTACGCGATCAGTATTCCGCTGCACCATATGATACGGGCCGTCAGCCTGGTATTCATAAAGATAAGTGCCGCAAACATCCATGCCAGCCCTATTCTTCCGAGAACACTTCCGTAACGGAGTTCCGGGAAATTGAATCTGAGTCCGTTATTATACAGAATTCCCAGAAGTACCAGGATCAGGCCCCTGTAGAAGACATGCCTGTAGATTGATTTTCTGCTTTCATTGTTTGCTGTCCTCTTTGCATAGGAAAAGGGAAAGGATATTCCGGCAATAAAGAGGAAGAGGGGAAAGATCATGTCGTAAAACACAAAGCCGTGCCAGGGCACATGTTCGAGCTGGTTTGCGCACCAGTTAAAAACGGGCCAGCCGGTTATGGCAGCCAGGGAAATAAAAATACCTTCCCCGCCCATAATCCAGAACATGTCGAATCCGCGGAGAGCGTCAAGTGAATAAAGCCTTTTCGAAGCAGTTTTTGTTTTGTTTTCCATATTATCAGGTTGTGAAATATAAGTGTTGAAATTAATTTAAGAAATGAAGAACGTAAATATAATACTTGTTGAACAAGCTCAGGCCATATGTTTTATTTTAGTTTGGATGATGCGGCATTTCATATATTTTTTAATACCTTTCAAACGTGAAAATTTAATATTAATCCTAAACTTAAGCCTATGAAAAATATTTTGTTAATGCTGTTACTGTTAATGTCATCAGTATTGTACGGACAACAGGTAACAGTATCAGGAACTGTAACGGATTCCCAGGGTGTCCCGCTCCCGGGAGCGACGGTTCAGATCAGGGGAACAAATGTGGGGGCCCTCACTGATGCGGGAGGGAAATTTTCCATCGATGTTTCTGGTCCGGGATCCGTACTGGTTATATCCTTTGTCGGATATGACGTGGCGGAAGTGCCTGTGGGCAATCAGACCACTTTTAATATCAGGCTTACCGAAAGCATGCTCGGTCTTGAAGAAGTTGTGGTAGTCGGTTATGGCACACAGAAAAAACTGAATCTTACCGCCGCTGTTGACCAGGTGACCAATGAAACTCTTGAAAACAGGTCTGTTCCGAACCTTACCCAGGGGCTCAAGGGAGTTTTACCCAACCTGAACATCAATCTGCTGGACGGTAAACCCATTCAGGCACCCAGTTACAACATCAGGGGTGCCACATCGATAGGCCAGGGGGGAAGTGCCCTCATTCTTATTGACGGGGTGGAGGGCGATCCCAGCCTGCTTAATCCCAACGATATAGCAAGCGTTTCAGTGCTCAAGGACGCTGCTTCGGCAGCAATCTACGGCGCCAGGGGAGCTTTTGGCGTCGTGCTTATTACAACCAAGAATCCGGAGAAAGGGAAAACGAGTATAACATATTCAAGTAATTATTCGATTAAAAAACCAACTGTACCTGATTTCGTGACCGACGGTTATACCTTTCTGAAATTGTTTGCAGAATCATTCATCAATGGTGATGGTTCATTTCCTCAGAATGTCAATAAGGAAACCAGGTTTTCACAGGCTTATCTGGATGAATTTAAAAGAAGAGCGGAATCGGGCCAGCCTTATAATGAAGTGGAAATCGATCCTGTTACGGGTGAGTATGTGTATTACGGGAATACAGACTGGTATGCATTGCTTTACAAGGATTTCACCACCGCGGCCGATAATAACATAACAATATCGGGAAGCGGGGAAAAAGCTGCGTATCTGGTTTCCGGGAGAATAATGGATCAGCCCGGAATATTCCGTTACAGTTCGGATGACTATTCCATGATAAACCTGAGGGCGAAAGGATCCATACAGGTGCTGCCCTGGCTGATGCTTGAAAACAACACCGATTTCTCCACAATGAAATATTACAATCCATTTTCGGTTGGCGAAGGTGCTGTGGATATCTGGAATATCATTGCAGTTGATACCCACCCGCATTCCCCGATGTTCAACCCCGACGGAACCCTGACTACCGGTGCCGTGTACAGCGTGGGTGATTTCTGGTACGGGAAAAACGGTATAACCATGAAAAAAGCTGTTTTCAAGAATACCAGCGGATTCACGGCAAGCTTTTTCGATAAGAAGTTCCGCCTGAGGGGAGATTTTACCGTCAGGAAGGACGATAATGAAAATGTGACAAAGCGGGTACCTGTTCCGTACAGCAGCAAACCCGGAGTATTGCTGTATGTAGGAACAGCCACCAACGACCTGAAGAATGACTGGGCAAAGACTCAGTATCTGTCAACCAACATTTACGGTGAATATGAAAATACCTTCAACAGCAACCACTATCTCAAGGTTATGGCCGGTTATAACTATGAGGAATCAACCTGGAACAGGATACTGATAACACGCAACGGACTCATCTATCCAGATGCCGTTGATCTTAATCTTGCTCTGGGCCAGGCAATAACAACAGGAGGAGGATATGAAAAATGGGCAATCATAGGCGGATTTTCCAGGCTTAACTATGCTTTTGCAGACAGATATCTGATAGAGGTGAATGCAAGGTATGACGGGTCATCAAAATTTCCCTCAAATCAGAGATTTGCATTCTTCCCTTCAATATCCGCAGGATGGCGTATATCCAAGGAATCGTTCTGGAATGTATCACCGAAAATCATTTCGGACCTGAAAATCAGGGCCTCTTACGGATCACTCGGGAATGGCAACGTGAGTTCATATATCTATCAGGAACAGTTTTCCATTTCCCAGTCCGCCAACATCCTGGCAGGACAGCTTCCCCAGATAACAAGAAACCCTGCGGTTCTTCCTGACGGAATTACATGGGAAACATCCACGACAACCAATTTCGGTCTTGATTTTTCAATGCTTTCCGACCGTCTGAGATTTGTCGGCGATACCTATATAAGAAATACAACGGATATGTTCACCATCGGTGTTACTCTTCCCGCACTTTATGGTGCCACGGCACCAAAGGGCAACTATGCCGACCTGCAGACAAAGGGATGGGAAGCATCCCTGAGCTGGAGGGATCATTTTGATGTCGCTTCGAAACCTTTGAATTATAATGTGCGCTTCACCATGGCCGATAACAAGTCGGTGATAAAAAAATACAATAATCCTGACAAACTGCTTACGGATTATTACGTTGGCCAGGTTATTGGTGAGATCTGGGGTTATGAAACCATCGGCTTTTTTGTTGATGATGAAGATGTTGCCAATCATGCAAAGCAGAGCCCCCAGATGAGGGCATCCCCGACAGGTATCTGGTATGCGGGTGATATCAAGTTCAGGGATCTTAACAATGACGGATACATTAACATTGGTACCAACAGGGTTTCCGATCCGGGTGACAGAAGGATAATAGGCAACAAATCCCCGAGATATACCTATGGAATCAATCTGGGAGCCGACTGGAACAATTTCTTCCTGTCAACCTTCTTTGAGGGAGTGGGGAAACAGGACTGGTATCCAAGTACGGAAGCCGAATATTTCTGGGGTGTGTATAACAGGCCCTATAATAACATACCGCTCTGGCATCTGGGGAATATGTGGACTCCCGATAATCCTAACGCATATCTGCCGCGTATAATGTCAAGGGCTGCCTCAAATGCCACGACAAGGGAACTTGGCGTGCCTCAGACAAAATATCTGCAGAACGTTGCCTATATAAGGCTGAAGAATATACAGCTGGGATATGATCTGCCTAAGAATATGATCTCCAGGTTTGGTATAAATAACCTGCGGGTTTATATCTCGGGTGAAGACATATGGTCGTGGTCACCACTCTACAAGATTGTCGGAAAGGGCCATCTGGATGTCGGGAACATTGGTCCGAGAGACCAGGTGATCAGGCCGGGAGCAGGAGCTGACGGATTTAATTATCCGATAATGAAAAGCTTTACGTTTGGTTTATCGATAGGTATTTAATTTTTAAAGTGTGATCATTATGAAAAAACAATATTTATGGTTTGTTCTCCTGTTTTCCATGGTAATAGCTTCTTCCTGTGAAAAGGAACTTGAACAAATCCCACTGTCAACAGCTTCGAAAGCTGCGGTTTTCGGAAGTCAGCACGGACTGGAAATGTATGTGAACTCATTTTATACTATCCTTCCGGGAAGGAAAACAAATCTTGATGCAATGTCGGATTATCTGGCGGTGAGAACAGTGCCGATATTCATTCAGGAAGGTGCATTCGCGGCCACACTCAGTTCAGAGTGGACCTGGACCGATTTGAGGAATCTTAATTATTTCATCGTCAACTGTAAGGATCCGGCTGTTGATATTGATGTAAGGAAGAATTATCTGGGCATTGCGAAATTTTTCAGGGCATACTTCTATTTCGAGAAAATAAAAAGGTTCGGTGATGTTCCCTGGGTCGGCAAACCCCTGGATGTATCCGACACGGATATTCTTTACGGGGGGCGGGACAGCCGCACGCTTGTGATGGATTCCGTTCTGGCTGATATTAACTATGCATGTGAGAATATCAGGCTGACTACTGATCCTACACGCAGCACCATAACCAAATATCTTGCCTATGCCCTGAAGTCGAGAATATGCCTGTTTGAAGGCACGTTCAGAAAATATCACACGGAACTCAATCTGCAGTCAACGGCCGCTGCCTGGCTGTCCGCTGCCGAGACTGCTGCAAAAAAGGTGATGGATGAAGGCGGCTTTTCGGTTTATACGGCAGGAGGACCTTCAAAAGCATACCGTGCACTGTTTACCAGTGATGATCCTGTTGCCAGTGAAGTGATGCTTTCGGCCATATCGGATATATCGCTCAAGATACTCAATGATGCAAACTGGTACTGGACAAGCGGTACATACGGAGACAAGGCAAGCTTTATCCGGACATTCATAAACACTTACCTCAATATTGACGGAACTCCCTTTACCAATAATCCCGACTGGCCTGAGATGCTGTTCAGGGATGAGGTGAAAGGAAGGGATATGAGACTACAGCAAACCATCCGCATGGGAGATTATAAACGGATTGTGGGTGGCACCCAGATACCCGGGCCGCCGGTATTTTCCTATACATTTACTGGTTACCAGCCGATTAAATGGGCCCTGGATGATATGTACTATGATTCGGAAAGGCTTAATACAAATTCCATTTCCATTTTCCGTTTTGCAGAGGTACTGCTGAATTATGCTGAGGCAAAAGCTGAGCTCGGCACCCTTACTGATGCCGACTGGGCCGCAACTGTCGGAGCTCTCAGGGCAAGAGCAGGAATAACTGGCGGACTTGATTCAAAGCCCACTGTGGCCGATCCCTATCTGACAGCAAATTATTTTCCCGGTATAAGTGATCCGGTTATCCTGGAAATCAGAAGGGAAAGAGGAATTGAACTCTGTCTTGAAGGATTCAGGTTTGCCGATATCCTCAGGTGGAAGAGGGGCGAGCTCATGGAAATGGAATGGAACGGATTCTATGTCCCCGAACTCAATATTCCCATGGATCTCAATGAGGATGGCATTCCGGATGTTGCATTCTACCAGGGTACGAAACCCTCTCCGGAAGTATCAGGAGTGACATATGTTGATGTGTCTCCCACCATTGGCGGGAAAACCAATCCGCAGCTGCTGAAAAACGGCACAAGCGGTGAACTCACCTGGATGAACAATATTAAAAGGAAATGGGAGGATAAGATGTATTATTATCCCATTCCGGCCACAGATCTGATCACCAATCCGAATCTGGGACAAAATCCGGGATGGTAAAAGGCTGATATGCAGAGAAATAATTTATTCTGACCGCGGGGATCGCAGAGAGTATGCGGAAAGCGCAGGGCAAAAGGGAGGAGAGCCCCGCTGTCTCTGCGATCCGGCGGTTCAGATTATTTATCAATATTTAAACCAAAATTTACAGAAAATGAGAAATCTGCTGTTGATATTACTGTCTGCCATTACGGTGCTTATTGTTTCTGCAGGTGGTTGTGACGCGAACAAACAGAAATCAACACTTACAGTTAAAATCCTGAGTTATAATGTAAGGAATTGCCGGGGCATGGATGAGGTTGTTGATTATCAAAGAGTGGCTGATGTAATCAGGCGTATTGACGCTGAAGTGGTTGCATTGCAGGAACTGGACAGTGCAACACAAAGAAGCGGAGGTGTTGTCGTGCTGGATGAACTTGCAAGGCTGACAGGAATGTATCAGACATTCGGAGCATCGATTGATTACCAGGGAGGGAAATACGGAATAGGCATTCTTACAAAGGAAAAACCGGTGAGCTGGAAGCGCATACCTCTTCCGGGCAGGGAGGAAGCCAGGAGCCTTCTGATAGTCGAACTGAAGGATCTGGTTCTGGGCTGTACCCATTTCTCCCTGAACCAGGAAGACAGGCTGGCATCAGCGGGCATAGTGAGCAGTTCATTTAGCGGTTATGACAAACCTGTCTTTCTTGCAGGCGACCTGAATGCTGTACCTGAATCGGAGGTTATGAAGAGGTTTGAAAGTTACTGGAATATTCTTACAAATACTTCAGTGCCTACTATTCCCTCGGATAAGCCTTCAAAATGCATTGACTACATTCTGGGCCTGAAAAGTGATGGCAGAACCTTTGTAACCAATAAAACAGTGGTTGAGGATGAGCCTGTTGCTTCAGATCATCTGCCCGTGTGGGCTGAAATAGAGGTAGCCTATTAGTGTTATTGAAGGCATTTGTTTCGGGAATAGCTTAATTCATCCGGATAATAAGTTAAGTTCAAATAAATAGTTGTTGAGTTTTCACACACAAATGATGATCTGATTGTTATAATGCAGAAGTATACAATATGCGTGCAGGGAATTTATAAACCTGCCGGTTTCCTGTAAACTGCTGGAATGAAGCATGAGCCGTAACGGAGATTACAGGGACAATGCAGTGGCTGAAAGCTTCTTTAAAACACTCAGGATCTAATATTTATATCATATAGTAAACAAACCATAATTAGTTTTTGCTTTTTGTTTATTGTTTTTGTAAATTTCTTCTCGATAGACTTTTAATGATAACCTTTATTTTCAACTAATCAGATTTTTTTATGAAAAAACTATTCCTGATGTTGTTGTTATTTTTTGCATTTACAGTTGTTCATGCACAGCGGATAACAGTTACCGGAACAGTGTCGGATCAGCAGGGTGCTCCCCTGCCAGGTGCTACTGTTCAGGTAAAAGGCACTAATTTTGGGACTATTACCGATTCAAATGGTAATTATTCACTTGAGGTTCCCGGTTCAAATTCGATTCTGGTTTTCTCGTTTGTCGGTTATGTTCAAAGAGAAGCTCAGGTCCTGAACCAGACGGTAATAAATACAACTTTGCGGGAAGAGCTTCTCGGCCTTGAAGAAGTGGTTGTTGTCGGATACAGTACACAGAAAAAACTGAATCTGACAGCTGCTGTAGATCAGGTTACAAATGAAGCTTTAGAAAACAGGTCCGTACCTAATCTGACTCAGGGTCTTCAGGGAGTTCTGCCCAACCTTAATATAAATCTTCTTGATGGCAGGCCCAATCAGGCTCCAAGTTATAATATCAGAGGTATAACCTCGATTGGTCAGGGAGGAAGCGCGCTGATACTTATCGATGGTGTTGAGGGAGATCCCAGCATGTTGAATCCCAATGATATAGCCAGTGTGTCAGTATTGAAAGATGCTGCTTCTGCATCTATTTACGGTGCAAGAGGAGCATTTGGCGTTGTAATGATTACCACCAGGAATCCTGAAAAAGGCAAAACAATGGTAAATTACACCTCAAATTTATCAACGAAGAAACCGATACATCTTCCAGAATTTGTTACTGACGGGTACACCTGGGTTTCAATGTTTGTTGCCGCATTTTTAAATGGGGATGGATCTTTCCCTCAGAATATAAATAAGACGCAGAAAGTATCACAGGCTTATCTTGATGCTTTCAAGGCAAAAGTTGAATCAGGCCAGCCCTATGACGAAGTTGAGATCGATCCTGTTACCGGCGAATATGTATATTACGGAAATACTGACTGGTATGATCTTTTATACAAAAAATCAACTCTTGCAACGGAAAATAATCTTACAATAACCGGAAGCGGTGAAAGAACATCTTATCTGATCTCTGGCAGGTACATGTCACAAAACGGCCTTTTCAGATATAATACTGATGATTATAATATGAAAAATGTCAGAGCTAAAGGTTCAATCCAGGTTTTCCCATGGATGGAAATAACCAATAATACCGACTATTCGGAAATGGCATATCATATTCCGATGAATGTGGGTGAAGGAAGCGGTATATGGAGAAACATTGGTGATGAAGGTCACCCGAGTTCGGTCATGTTCAATCCTGACGGTACTCTTTCCATGTCATCAGTGTATACCGTTGGAGATTACTGGTATGGCAAAAACGGGATTGATACCAAAAGACGCATTTTAAAAAATACTGTCGGAATCGGAACAACCTTCCTGAACGATAAACTAAGGATAAAAGGTGATTTTACATTTCAGAATACGGATAATAATCAGTTCAGGAAAAGAGTTCAAATACCATACAGTAATAAGCCCGGATCAGTTGCCTATGTGGGAACAAAAACCAATGACCTGACATTTGACAATCGTATAACACAGTATATCGCGACCAACATATACACGGAATATGAAAATACAATCAGGGATGCTCATTATCTGAAATTCCTGATCGGTTATAACTACGAGCAGTCAACATATAACCGCTTGTCTGTTCAGCGAAACGGTATCATTTATGATGACGCCAATGATATAAATCTGACACTCGGACAGGCAATTACAACAACCGGCGGGTACGAAAAATGGCTGATATTAGGAGGGTTCTCAAGACTTAATTATGTGTTCCGCGACAGATATCTCATTGAAATAAACGCTCGTTATGATGGTTCCTCTAAATTTCCGGAAAATCAGCGATTTGCATTCTTTCCTTCTGTATCCGGGGGATGGAGAATATCTAAAGAACCATTTTTCAGTGTAAATCCTAAGATACTGAACGACCTGAAAGTAAGAGCTTCCTATGGATCTCTTGGCAACGGCAATATTGGATCGTATGTTTACCTTGAACCTTTCTCAATTTCACAATCAAGCATGGTACTGAACGGAGTGAGACCACAGTATACCAGCCGCCCAAGTGTTATTCCGGACGGGCTTACATGGGAAACATCCACGACACTCGATTTTGGACTTGATTTTGCAATGTTATCTGACAGACTGAGGTTTGTAGGTGATTATTATATCCGTAACACAACTGATATGTTCACCATAGGTCTTACATTGCCGGCTGTATTTGGCGCCACATCACCAAAAGGCAACTATGCTGACCTGCAGACAAAAGGATGGGAAATGACCTTATCATGGAAAGATATGTTCAAAACAGGGGGAAAACCACTTAACTACAGATTACGTTTAACACTTGCAGACAGTAAAGCTGTTATAAAGAAATATAATAATCCTGATAAACTGCTTACTGATTATTATGAAGGGCAGGTTATCGGTGAAATATGGGGCTATGTTACCGAGGGATTCTTTATTGATGATGAAGATGTTGCAAGCCATGCAAAGCAAAGTCCTGAAATGAGAGCCTCACCTACCAATTTATGGTATCCAGGAGATATAAAGTTCAAGGATCTCAATAATGATGGTTTTATTAACAGGGGAACTAACAGGGTATCAAACCCCGGCGACAGAATAATAATTGGAAATAACAGGCCCCGCTTTACCTACGGAGTCAATCTTGATGCTGACTGGAATAATATTTTCTTCTCAACCTTTTTCCAGGGAGTAGGGAAGCAGGACTGGTATCCGAGTACTGAAGCTGAATTCTTCTGGGGTCAGTATAACCGGCCATACAACAATATCCCAAAATTCCATCTTGGTAATATGTGGACACCAGAAAATCCCAACGCGTATCTGCCCAGGACCATGTCGCGTGCGGCATCGAGCTCCACGAGCAGGACACTTGGTGTTGCCCAGACAAGGTATCTGCAGAATATTGCCTATGTAAGATTGAAAAATATTCAGATGGGTTACAACCTGCCATCTAGTATTACTTCAAAGATCAGAGCCAGCGCGTTTAAAATATATGTTTCAGGTGAGAACCTCTGGTCGTGGTCGCCATTGTACAGGATTGTAAAGCACATAGACCCTGAAAATACTTCAGGTTCTGACCGCATATTATCAGGAGGAACATCCGGAGACGGGTATAATTATCCCATGCTGAAAAGTATGACTTTTGGAATATCAGTTGTATTTTAACTTTTAAAATAATTGATCATGAAAAAAATATATTTGTGGTTTATACTTGCAAGTCTTCTGATTGCCGGGTGTGAACTGGAGCAATATCCCGAATCTACGACATCACGTGCTGCTGTATTCAGCAGTGCCCAGGGACTTGATCTGTATGCCAATTCATTTTATAATATGCTTCCCGGGTCTACAACACTTGATGCGATGACTGATTATCTTGCAGTGAAAACAATCCCGAATTTTCTTCAGCCGGCATTTTCTGCAACAAACAGTTCAGGGTGGGACTGGGGTGATCTAAGAAATATTAATTATTTCCTGAAATATAATACCGATTCCAGGGTCCCCGAGGAAGTCCGGAAAAATTATAATGGTATAGCAAAATTCTTCAGGGCACTGTTTTATTTCGAGAAAGTAAAACGCTTCGGTGATGTTCCCTGGATAAATATACCTCTTGACGTGTCAGATACCATTATGTTATATGGGCCGCGTAATTCGCGGACCCTGATCATGGATTCCGTTCTTGCAGATATAAATTATGCCTGTGCTAATATTACATCAACTGTCGATGCTTCCAGGAGTTTGATAACAAAATATGTTGCATACGGGCTGAAATCAAGAATATGCCTGTTTGAAGGAACTTTCAGAAAATATCACACTGAATTGGGCCTTGAGTCCACGGCAAATACCTGGCTTAATGATGCTGCATCTGCTGCCAAGACCGTAATGGATGCCGGTACCTATTCCATCTATACTTCAGGAGGAACGACAAAAGCTTACCGGACTCTGTTCACGAGCTCTGCACCGGTTGCATCCGAAGTCATGCTGGCTGCTGTAATGGATCTCACACTAAACCGGCTTCATGATGCCAACTGGTGGTGGACCAGCGGTACGTACGGGAGCAAAGCCAGTTTTATCCGCAGCTTTATAAATACTTACCTGATGGAGGACGGCACTCCTTTTACAAATACACCCGGGTGGCAGACCATGCTTTTTAAAGATGAAGTTAAAGGAAGAGATCACAGGCTGCAACAGACTATTCGAATGGGTGATTATAAAAGAATAAGTGATGGTGTTCAGATTCCGGGCCCTCCTGTGTTTTCCTATACCTTTACCGGGTATCAGCCTATCAAATGGACTCTCGATGATATGTATTATGATACCAGAGACCTTAACATAAACTCCATATCCCTGATGAGATACGCGGAGATGCTTCTTAATTATGCGGAAGCCAGGGCGGAACTGGGTACCCTGTCAGATGCGGATTGGGCTTCGACAATAGGAGTACTCCGTTCAAGAGCCGGCATTACAGGAGGCCTTTCTGCAAAACCCACTGAAGTCGATCCTTATCTCCAGTCAACCTATTTCCCGGACATCAGCGATCCGGTAATTCTTGAAATAAGGAGAGAAAGAGGTATTGAACTGAGCCTGGAGGGAGTCCGTTTCCCTGATATACTGAGATGGAAGAGAGGTGAACTGATGAAGATGGAATGGAACGGATTCTATGTACCGGAGCTTGTAACACCAATGGATCTGAATGAAGACGGAATTCTTGATGTTGCATTTTTTCAGGGAACAAAGCCATCTCCCTCATTTAAAGGTGTGGAATATGTAGATGTTTCAGCGATGATCGGAACAAATCAGAATTCACAAAGGCTTAAAAATAATACTTACGGAGAACTCACCTGGATGAATAATCTGGTAAGAGCATGGGAGGATAAGCATTATTATTATCCTATTCCCCTAAATGATATACTGCAGAATCCGAATCTGAAACAAAACCCGGGCTGGCAATAGAAAATATTGTTTGTAATTAAAATTAATCGCGATGAACCGGTTCATCGCGATTAATTTTATAAAACTTATTACTATGAAACACATAAAATCATCATTATCATTTCTGACACTAATTCTGACCTCGTTTTTGCTTTCAAATCAGGCATATGGCCAATCAAAAAAAGAAACACCCTTCACATTAATAACTTATAATATAAGGTATAACAATCCCGGCGATGGCGTAAATGCTTGGCCTGCAAGAAAAGACAAGGTCGCGGGCCTGCTAAGATTTCATAAGGCAGATATCTTTAATGTTCAGGAAGCTCTGATCGAACAGGTCAATGATCTGAAAATCAGCTTTCCCGATTTTGACTACTACGGACTCGGCCGGGACGACGGTAAAGAAGCAGGGGAACACATGTCGGTTTTTTTCAGGAAATCCAGATTTGAAAAACTGGCAGAAGGAACATTCTGGCTGAGTGAAACACCCGATAAACCCGGGATGGGTTGGGATGCAGCCTGTAATCGTACATGCACATGGCTGAAACTCAGGGATAAGATCACGAAAAAGATATTCTTTGTATTTAATACCCATCTCGATCACAGGGGGACGAAAGCACGTGAAGAAGGAGTTGCGCTGATACTCAATCGGATAACAGAAATAAACAGGGAGAATCTTCCTCTGATACTGACCGGCGATTTTAATCTGGTGAAAGAATCAAACCCTGTCAGTTCAATATTGACAACCCTGAGTGACAGCCGTGATAAATCATTGACAGCATCCTATGGGCCTGATGCTACAAGCGGAGGATTCGCCGTCAGTGACAGGGGCAGGACAATTGATTTCATTTTCATAAATGACAAAATCAAAATACTCAGGCACGGGGTTTTGTCAGATTCATTCGGCATGTTTTATCCTTCTGATCATAAACCGGTTCTGGCAGAGATTCAAATACCTTAAAATTTCTGGTTATCTTTCTCGTGGAAAGAACATCTTAACAGAACAACTGAGGCCTGATGCTTTTAATGCTGAAGTAAAGTGTTCCGGACGGTTTGATGAATTTTATTCCCTTAATTGCCGGGACACGGGATTCACTCATGGAGATATGGAGGGACAATAAACATTTAAAGAAATATTCTGACTGGTAAAATCAAACTTTCTTAAAAAGAAGTTTTTCTGCTTCCAGCCATGAAGAGATTCTTATGTGCCGTGTGTCATGGATGTTAATATTGTGAGGCTGTGTGAAAATGATGGTTTCACCGGGAAAATGATCAAGATTTTTGGGGTGATCATCTATCATTATATCAGCATGGAGAAGGTTTTTGTTCCCGCAAAAAACCAGCTGTTTCCATGATATGAAGGGGAAATGGTCATGCATCCACAGCTGCTTGTCGGTAAGACTCTGAGGAAATTCCGTCGCCAGTGAGATTACCACAATATCAAATACTGAATTAAGTTTCTTCATTCCTTCAATACTTCCGGGCATAACCGGAAGATGTCTGAAAAACCCGGGTGCCGAGACCCAGCTTACCTGTTCCGGAAAAGCTTCGGATTCAGGCATGCCTGCAACATCCGACGGGGAAAGCCTGCTGCCCGTCGCCTGTTCATGCAGGTCAAAGAACCTGGAATATACATCGGCAAGCACTCCGTCCATATCAACAAGGATGCGTTTCATAACAACTATTGTGAATTGAATGGAATAAAATTAAAAAAAGCAGTTGCATTATTACCTAATGATTGTGAATTAAATTATTTTTACTTTCTTGAGCATGCTATTCCATGAACTTTAAATAAAAAATTATGACAACCAGAAGAGAATTTTTTCAGAAAGCTGCCCTGGGCGCTGCGGGACTTACCCTTGGCGCAAGAAGCTATTCACGTGTGATTGGTGCAAACGACAGGGTAAGAGTAGGTATAGTCGGTTATTCCGACCGTTTCAGGGGTTCGTTGCATCCATGCTTTATGAGTCTTGCAAAGGAAATGAATTTTGAATTCACAGCTCTTTCAGATATATGGAGATTAAGAAGAGAGGATGCTGCGCGCTTCTATAAAAAACTGGGGATCAACATCAGGCTTGCCCGTAATAATGAGGAACTGTACAACGGCAAGGATGTGGATGCGGTAATAATCAGCACAGCAGATTTCCAGCATGCACTGCATACCAAAGAAGCTGTTGAAGCCGGATGTGATGCCTATGTTGAAAAGCCCTTTGCCGAAACTATGGCAGATGCCCGTGTTGCCAGAAAGGCAGTTGAGGAAACGGGCAAGATAGTCCAGATAGGTTCACAGCGCCGCTCCGCAGGAAATTACATTGCTGCAAATGAATATATCAAATCAGGAAAGTTCGGCAGGATAGTTATGGTTGAAATGACATGGAACGTAAATCAGCCCGGAAGATGGAGAAGGCCGAATGTTGTTCCCCTGCTGAAGGCTTCCGATACCGACTGGAAAAGATACCAGATGAACAGGCCCGCTGCTGATTTTGATCCCAGAAAATATCTGGAATTCAGGCTGTTCTGGCCATACTCCTCCGGCATTCCGGGTCAGTGGATGGCTCATCAGATCGATACAGTCCACTGGTTCACAAATATATCCCATCCGCGCACGGTTGCCGCAAACGGCGGAATCTATCTGTGGAAGGACGGGCGCTCCAATTTCGACACCATGACTGCGGTGATGGAGTATGTTGATCCCGTAAATCCTGATAATGCATTTCAGGTGGTTTATTCCTCAAGGTTCACCAACTCCGCCGGTGGCGTAAAGGAACTTTACTATTCAAATGGCGGAATGCTCAACCTCGACACCAACAAAATATCTTCCGAGGGAGGAATGACTGAAAGGGAAGCCAGGGCAATGGGAATGAATGCCAATTTGCTGGAACCGTTCGAGCTGCCGGGCCTGAGGATTGAAACAGCTGCTGACACGGGCGGTGATCCTATGACAACGGCTCATATGAAAAACTGGATGCAGTGCGTTCGCGACAGGAAGACTCCGAATGCCGATGTGGTGGCAGGATACAATCATTCGATTGCCTGCATTATGTGTACTGCTGCTCTCAGGACCGGGGAAAAAGCCTCTTTCGATGAGGCAAGCCAGGAGGTTCTTGCAGGCGGAAAGGTTTTTCAGTATTAATATTATAAGGAGTTGAATTATAAATCATGATGAATAACTTAATTGAAAAGGCAGCAGGACTGTTACTTGTACTGGTTTTATTGTTCGGGCACCCGGGCATGCTTGCCGGACAGACAGAAAAGGTGAAGCTTATCAAAGGCGGCCAGAAGGTGGATGTGATGATAGGGGGAAAGCTGTTTACTTCCTATCAGTATCCGTCCAATATGGAAAAACCGTATCTCTGGCCTGTCAATGCGCCGGACGGTTCGGTGGTTACAAGGGGGTTTCCCCTGGAACCCCGGCCCAGGGAAAGGGTTGATCATCCGCATCATATCGGAATATGGTTCAATCACGGGGATGTGAACGGACTGGATTTCTGGAATAACTCCTCGGCAATTCCGGCGGAGAAAAAAGATGCTTACGGACATATTGCAGTCAGGGAAATCGTGAAGGTCAAAAACGGGAAAAAAGCCGTTCTTGAGGTGATATCCGACTGGAAGGATAACAAGGGAAATACTCTGCTTACGGAAAACACACAGTATATTTTCTCGGGTACCAAGGTTTCTTATACCATTGACCATATCTCCACCCTGACGGCTGCTGAAGGTCCGGTAACCATTACCGACAACAAGGAAGGAATGTTTGCCATAAGGGTTGACAGGGCCTTTGAAATGCCCACGAATCAGCCGGCAGTCTATACTGATTCGCAGGGAAATCCGACCACTGTCAGGGCAACTGATAACGAAGGCGTAACGGGAATGTATACATCAAGTTCCGGGAAACGCGGAGATGATGTATGGAGTACAAGGAATGACTGGGTAATTCTTTCAGGAACGAAAAATAATGTACTGACATCTTTCGGTTTCTGGGATCATCCCAAAAACATTGGTTATCCGGGGCACTCACATGCGCGCGGCTATGGTCTCTTTTCAACCAATAACCTGGGTTCCCAGGCCTATAACAAGGATGACGAAAAGATAGTCCTTACCCTCGGAAAAGGTGAATCTGTAACACTGCGTCACAGGTTTTACATACAGTCGGGCAAGGAAATTACCGCCGGACAGGCCAACAGTATCTTCAGGGAATTCTCGGCATTGTATTAGTACAGATGCAGGATGACTGATTGCAAATTTTAAATGCTTGTGTTTATGACAAAGGCCATCAGAACCTTGTTTTCCATGGTATTTGTGGCAGTCCTGCTCTTTCCGGCAGGCGGCTGCAGGGAACAAATACCACAGATGCTCTATGAGATAAAAATTTATGATGTCTCCGGACCCGGCCAGGCAGAGAGAACCGAAAGATATATTTCCGGAGCTCTCAAGCCCGTCCTTCGCAGATCCGGCATAGAAGGAGTCGGGGTGTTCAAGCCACTTGAATCCGACACTGCTGCTTCCGGGAAATATATTTATGTGTTCATTCCCTATGAAACTGCGGACAAATATTTCAGCATGAAGGTCGTGCTTGAAAAAGATGCTGATTATCAGAAAAGAGGCAGTGACTTTTTAAATGCGCCGCATGATAATCCGCCTTTTCAGAGGTATGAAAGCATTTTGCTTAAAGCCTTCGCCGGGATGCCCCGTTTCAGCACCCCTTCATTCGCCACTGACCGGTCAGAAAGGGTGTATGAGCTGAGAAGCTATGAGAGTGCCACGGAATACAAGGCCGGAAAAAAGATCGACATGTTCAACAATGAGGAAATCGCCCTTTTCGAAAAACTGGGATTCAATGCTGTCTTTTACGGCCAGGTCCTGGCAGGGAGCCACATGCCCAACCTGATGTACATGACCACGTTTCAGAATATGAAGACCCACGATGAAAAATGGGAGGAATTCAGAAACGATCCCGACTGGATAAGGATGCGCGATAAGGAAGAATACAGGAATACTGTTTCCAGAAACACGCAGTACCTCCTGTATCCGCTATCCTGTTCCGATTTTTAAATGATATTTAACCCCCGGATTTCCTCCGGGGGTTTCTTGTAAAAGTCAGCCCTCCAGACCGGATGCGGCAATAAATTTATCAACTTCTTCCTGTGTCATTTCATGGTCGGGAAGATTATCCTCGAAGAATTTCTGGTAGGATGAGACATCCATGTGGCCGTGTCCGCTGAGATTGAACAGAATTACCCTGCTTGTCCCTTCGATGTCGGATTGTCTGGCTTCATCGAGTGCGGCTGCAATCGCATAGTTGGATTCCGGAGCGGGGAGAATGCCTTCATTTCTGGCAAAAAATACTCCTGCTTCGAAGCATTCCCTCTGCATTTTGGCCTTTGCCTCAACAAATCCGTCTTTAAGAAGCTGGCTTACAAGAACTCCTGCTCCATGATAACGCAGGCCCCCGGCATGTATTTTTTCCGGAATAAAATTATGTCCCAGGGTGTACATTGGAAGAAGCGGGGTCATTCCGGCAGAATCACCGAAATCGTATAAGAATCTTCCCTTGGTCAGTTTCGGGCATGAAGAAGGTTCCACTGCAACGAATCTGGTCTTTCTGCCACTGACAATATTTTCACGGATAAAGGGGAAGGCGATGCCCGAGAAATTAGATCCGCCTCCGAAGCATCCTATTACCACATCGGGGTAGTCACCGGCCTTTTCCATCTGAATCATTGCTTCCTGGCCAATTATGGTCTGATGCAGTGAAACATGGTTCAGTACACTGCCGAGGGAATATTTTGTATAAGGATCCTGAACGGCTATTTCCATGGCTTCAGAGATGGCTATTCCCAGGCTTCCCGGGGAATCCGGATCCTTTTCAAGGATCTGCCTCCCAACGGCGGTCATGGTTGAGGGCGAAGGAACCACCTTGGCATTATAGGTGTTCATCATGATTTTCCGGCCGGGTTTCTGGTGAAAACTTACACTGACCATGAAGACCAGCAGCTCAAGACCGAAATGGTTGCATGCAAAGCTCATTGCACTTCCCCACTGGCCCGCTCCGGTTTCGGTAGTGATTCTCCTTATACCTTCCTTCTTGTTGTAATATGCCTGGGCAATTGCGGTGTTGGCCTTGTGCGAACCGGAATAGTTGCCACCCTCATACTTGTAATAGATCCTGCTTTTTGTCCCGAGGGCTTTCTCAAGATTAAGAGCCCGGTGAAGAGGGGAAGGGCGGTAGATTTTATAAAGGTTCAGGACCTCGTCGGGTATGTCAATATACCTTTCCGCTGACATTTCCTGCCTGATAAGCTCCATCGGAAACACTGCTGCCAGAGCTGCGGGATCAATGGGTTCGCGAGTTGCCGGATTTAGCGGGGGCGCCGGCTTGTTTGGCATGTCTGCCACAATGTTATACCATTGCCGGGGCATCTCTCTTTCGCTTAAAAGAATCTTTGTGTTTTTTTTCATTTCTTCGATTATTAATTAAGTATTATAAAGGTTTTTTAAAACAAAAAGCACGCTGTGATCAGCGTGCTTTTCAATTATATCTTTTGTATTTATATAACAGCGTGATTCACAGCATCAGTTCAGAAGCTGCACCACCACCAGTTATATAAATTTCCTTTTCTCATCCCTGCAAATCTATATAAAATTATTAATTCAGCGTACAAAAAGCATAAAAATTTTATTACTGTATCCGTCTGCCGTCCGGAATCATTCCCAGATCATTGTTCCGAGCCTCCGCAGTTGTTCAAAGAACAGGGGCCAGGATTTTGCGACACATCCGGAATTTTTTATCAGGATTTTCCCCGAACTTCCCAGTGCTGCAACTGCAGCCGCCATTGCAATCCGGTGATCGCCGTGTGAACTGACTTCACCGCCCTTTACGGAGCCTCCGCTAACTATCATATTGTCGTCACTGGTTTCAATCCTGATGCCGATTCTGCCGAATTCGGTAATCAGGGCCTCGGCCCGGTTACTTTCCTTGTGAATCAGGCGGGACACGCCCTTTATTGTCGATTTGCCCCTGCAGAATGCTGCCAGGGTTACAAGGGGAGGGAAGAGGTCGGGTGATTCGGTTGCATCAAAAAAGAAGGCTTTGAGTGGTGATTTTCTTACTGTTATTGAATTCTCCAGTATTGTTGTCCTTACTCCGGCACTGTCGAGGACATTCAGTATTGCCTTATCGCTCTGCAGGCTGTCGGCCCTGAGACCCTCAATCCTTATATCGCCGTTTATTGCCCCGGCCACCAGTAGAAATGCACCTCCGCTCCAGTCACCTTCAACCTCGAATTTTCCTGCCTTGTATTTCTGATTCCCTGGTATCTCAAAACGGCTGTAGCCCGTTTTCAGTATATTGATCCCGAAGCTTTTCAGAACCTGCAGGGTCATGTCAATATAGGGTTTGCTTTTAAGGTTGTTTACAATTATTATTGAATCCTTTTCAGTTACCGGGAGAGCCATCAGCAGTCCCGTGAGCAGCTGGGAACTCAGGGATCCGTCTATTTCACAGTGTCCGCCCCTCAGGGGTCCCTGGATGGTGAGAGGAAGGAAGCCTCCCTCACTTTTACATTTCACCCCGAACTGTCTGAGTGCGTCTTCAATTATTGACATCGGCCTTTTCACGAGGGAACCTGTGCCTGTCATAATTATTTCCTCCACATTCAGGGCCGCAACCGGGGAAAACATCCTTATGGCAAGTCCCGATTCCCCGCAGTTCAGCAGTTGTTCCCTGATCTTTCCGGCTCCACTGATCCTGAGTATACCGGGTTCCCGGGTCACATCCGCACCCAGTGCCCTGGCAATATTTATTGCTGCAAGTGAATCGTCACAATCCGAAGGATTCGTTATAATGCTTTCTCCCTTTGCCAGGAGGGCGGCTGCAATGGCACGCTGGGTCATGCTTTTCGAAGGAGGGGCGGTTACGGATCCGCTTATTTCCGAGGGAACAACAAAGTAATCCATCAGCTCAGATATTTTTATCCGCTATGTTTATGTCAATGCCATTATTCATGATTTTCATCTGTTTATTGATGGATTCCTGATGGATGGCCTTGAATATGGAATCTATCATCTCCCTGCTCAATCCTTTAGACAGGCCCTTCGTCATGGCCCTTTTCACTATTTCATCCCAGCGTGCGCTCTGAAGGATAGTGATATTATTCTCCTTCTTGTAGTGGCCGATCTTTTCCGCCACCTCCATCCTACGTTCGATAAGATCAATGAGATGGTCATCAAAAACATCGATCTGCTGCCGTAATTCCCCGAGGATATCAAGCAGCTTCGGATCGGATGTTGAGGGATTGCGGAGTATCAGCCTGCTGAGGAGCTCGTGAAGCTCACCGGGAGTAATCTGCTGGGCTGAATCGCTAAGCGCCTTTTCAGGCTGGATGTGTGATTCCAGCATTAAACCGTCGAAGTTGAGGTCGAGCGCTTTTTGTGAAATCTCATGCAGGTACTGCCGGGCTCCGGCAATATGGCTGGGATCACAGATTATCGGAATGTCCGGCATTTTTCTTCTCAGTTCAATGGGCAGCTGCCAGTTGGGCTGATTCCTGTAAGATGTTTTTTCGTAGGATGAAAATCCGCGGTGTATGGCACCTATCCGTTTTATTCCTGCCCTGGCTATCCTTTCGATTGCACCTATCCACAGGTCTATGTCCGGGTTGATGGGGTTCTTGATCATTACCATCACGTCAACTCCGTTCAGGGCATTGGCTATTTCCTGTACGGTAAAGGGATTGACGGATGTACGGGCTCCTATCCACAGCATGTCTATACCATACTTGAGAGTTTCATACACATGCCTCTCGTTTGCCACCTCACAGCCGACAAGCAGTCCTGTTTCCTCCTTTACGTTCCTGAGCCATTTCAGTGCCGGGGTACCTATACCCTCAAATGAATCGGGCCTGGTCCGGGGTTTCCATATACCTGCCCTGAAAAGACTTACCTGTTCGATTTTTGCAAGCTGCCTGGCTGTTTCCATAACCTGTTCCTCGGTCTCCGCGCTGCAGGGACCCGATATGAGGAAGGGCCTTTTGCTGTAGCCTTTCCATTCTGTGACGGGAATTGTTTCCAGTTTGATTACCATGGTTTTAAAATATAAGTGACTGAAATTTATTATTCTTATCTGTTCGTCTGTCTGAATTCATTTGTCCTGATCTGTCGCACTGTCTGAATTTCATTTATCCTGATCTTTCCGTTCTGTCTGAATTTCATTTATCCTGATCTGTCCGGACTGCACTGTTCCCCTCTAATCCTGATGATTCCGCGGATTATCAGGCAGGCTTTCATCCGGCCTGCTAATTCAGGATTTTCTGTATTTTATTTGCTTCCTCCATAAGCTGTTTCAGTCCTTCCTTATCCCTGCGGGAGATGAGGGATCTGAAAAGATTCATTTTTTCAATGTATGTGTCTATTACTTCAAGAATATATTCTGCGTTTTCCGTAAAGATCGGAGCCCAGGTTTCACCGTTGCTTTTTGCAAGGCGGACGGTACTTTCAAATCCTCCCCCGGCGAGTGTCATTATGTTTTCTTCCTCCTGTTCCTTTTCAAGCACGCACAGGGCCAGTGAAAAGGAGGTTATATGGGAAATATGGGATATGTATGCCACATGAACGTCATGCATTGCTGAATCCATGTAGGTGATCCGCATATTGAGGCTTGTCAGCATTCTTTCCGTGGTTTCCAGCGCATCGGGATCGCTCAGCCCGGCGTCGCAGATAATCACTATTTTATAGTCAAACAGCCTTCCGATGGCTGCCAGCGGACCAGAATATTCCGTTCCTGCCATCGGATGGACGGCCACATATCTTCCCCTTGCCGGATGGTTTTTCGCTGCTTCGGCCATATCTGCCTTGGTTGAACCCATGTCGGTCACTATTTTTGAAGTGCCTTCAATGCGGTCAAGTATCCGTGGCAGAAGGGCACAATTAACGTCAACCGGTGCGCAAAGGATTATCAGATCGCTTTTGTCCACTGCATTCTCCAGGGTATCGGCTTCATCTATCATACCGCTGAGCAGGGCAATATTCCTGTGCTGGATGTTGTTTTCAACTCCTATTATCCTGTCGGCAAATTCTCTTTTCCGCAGGCTGAGGATCAGTGATCCTCCGATTAGACCCGTACCTATTACTGCAATTGTCATTGTTCAGATGTTAATCTTCTTTTTGCTTCATTCAGTGTTTTTTCATCCGCGCACAGCGATATGCGTATGTATCTGTCGCCTCCTGATCCGAAAATGAATCCCGGAGTAATGAATACATGGTGCCTGTGAAGGATGTCATCCACGAATTTTTCACAGCTCTCCGTGTTGTCAGGAATGCGTCCCCATACAAACATGCCTGTCTGCTCCGGGTCGAATCTGCAATTCAGGATATTCATTAATTCTTCAACGATCAGCCGCCTGGAGCTATAGACACTGTTTAGGCCTTCGTACCATGAATCGGGGTTTCCCAGTGCTTCGGCGGCAGCTTCCTGCAGTGCACGGAACATTCCCGAATCCATGTTGCTTTTAACCTTAAGGATGGTGTTTATATAATCACGGTGACCCGCCACGAGTCCTATCCTCCATCCGGCCATGTTATGGGATTTGCTGAGCGAATTGAGTTCAAGGGCAATCTCCTTTGCCCCGTCAGCTCCGAGCAGGCTCAGGTAATCATTGTTCAGGATGAAGCTGTAGGGATTGTCATTGCAGAGAAGAATACCGTGTTTTAATCCGAACTCCGTCAGCCTGTCAAAAAGCCTGGCTGAACCTTTCGCACCCGTGGGCATGTGAGGATAATTGATCCACATGAGCTTTACCTTTTCAAGATCACTGTCCTCGAGCCTTTCAAAATCGGGATGCCATCCATTCTCTCCGGTAAGGTCATAGTATCTAACCTTGCCCCCGGTAAGATTTGTTACGGATGAATAGGTGGGATATCCCGGGTTTGGCACCAGGACCTCATCGCCGGGATTCACGAATGCCATGCTTATATGCATTATACCCTCCTTGCTGCCCATCAGCGGAAGGATTTCCGAATCCGGATCAAGTTCAATTCCGAAATATTTCCTGTACCAGTCGGCAAAAGCTTTCCTGAGGGCAGGTATGCCGTTGTAGCTTTGGTAACCGTGTGAGGAAGGCTTCATGGCCTCCCCGGCAAGTCGGGCAATTGTGTTTTGCGATGGAGGCTGATCAGGGCTTCCGATACCAAGGTTAATGATATCTGCGCCCTCTTTCCGCATCTGGTCTATCTGCCTCAGCTTCTGCGAGAAATAATACTCCCTGACGCTCTCTGTACGTATTGCCGGATTAACTCTCATATAATTTATCTCCCTTGTTATAGATTCCCAGGATTTCCAGTTCCGTGGCATATTCCTGCAGAACATTTTTTATCTGGTTGATATCATGATCCGGATTCAGTTCAAGATCCGCATAGAACATATACTCCCAGTCGCCATTCAGCCGGGGCACCGACTGTATCTTTGACAGGTTGATGTCAAGTTCCGCAAGGCGGACCAGTACGGCTGCCAGTGATCCCGGCCTGTGGCCCGTACAGAAGCTTACGGAAATCTTGTTCCCTTCTCTGCCTGCCTTGTCTTTTTCGCCTACCAGCAGGAATCTGGTGTAATTCTTTTTATAGGTCTCGATTCCGGGAGCGATGATTTCCAGGCCATATATCTGTGCAGATATTGCTGAAGAGATAGCAGCAACCCCCATCAGTCTGTTTTCACTGATATACCTGGCGCTTCCCGCAGTGTCGTCAGCTTCAATCAGGGTAACATTTTTCAAATGGTTGAGATATGACATGCACTGGTTAAAGGCAATTGGATGTGAGCGTATTTCCCTGATTGTTTCGAGAGACTGGCCCGGCAGTGCCATCAGGTTCTGCACTATTCTCAGATTGTGTTCCCCGAGTATTTTCATGCCCGATTCACGTATCAGGGTATAGTTTGACAAAATGCTTCCGGACCTCGCATTTTCTATGGCAATCATTGCAAAATCCGCCAGTCCTTCCCTGACTGCAATAAGTGTGAGGTCAAATGTCGTGCAGGGCACTATTTCAATGCTTTCGTTTCTGAAATACTGTCTGGCTGCCACTTCGTGGAAGGATCCCTTTTCTCCCTGGATTGCTGTTTTCATGTCTTATGCATATTTATAAAAAAAAGTCCCCGGTTTCCGGGGACTTTGCTTCATTGGTATTTATTTCATTTTTACACAAAAATCCCCTTATTCTTTCAAAAAGTAAAAGAAGAAAAAATAGGAGGTGTTATAGTTTTGTGTATTATTCATCAAGTCGCATTTCTGCTGACAAAATTAAACTATTTTTTACAATTACAAGAAAAAAGCAAGAAAAATTAAAAAAGGTCCGGCACGGGGAAAGGTCCCATATAACGCTGGATCCCGGTAAAGGCCGGATTGCAGGAGGAGTAATTCAGCGGGAAGCGGAATGCCGTGAAGCGAGGCAGTCTTCCACATCCCGGACCGAAATTCCCTTTGCCCTGAAAAGTATCAGAAGATGGTACAGGAGGTCGGCGGCTTCATTGATAAACAGTTCATTGTTGTTATCCTTGGCTTCAATGATCAGTTCAACCGCTTCTTCCCCGACCTTCTGTGCAGCCTTGTTGATTCCCTCCCTGAATATGCGGTTTGTATATGAATCCTTTGCGTCTTCATCGATTCTGTCCCCGACAATTTTTTCCAGCCTGTACAGGAATCCCCTGGAAGAATCATTGCTGAAGCAGGATGTGTTTCCCGTGTGGCAAACAGGTCCGGCGGGGTCAACCCTTATCAGCAGGGAATCACTGTCGCAGTCGGGATGCATCTCTTTTACATACAGAAAATTGCCTGATGTCTCTCCCTTTGTCCACAAACGCTTTTTGCTCCTGCTGAAGAAAGTAACTTTTCCTTCATTCAGGGTTCTGGCCAGAGCTTCCTCATTCATGAATCCTACCATCAGTACCTGAAGTGTGGTATTGTCCTGTATCACGACAGGAATCAGGCCCATATGCTTTTCAAAATCCATGTTTTTCATATTTAATCTCCTATAAGTTCTCTTTTGCTCTTCCCTGTCTTTTACGGATATCAGAAGGACTTGCCGTCTTTTCCTGATGTCAGAAGGTTTTTCCGGTTGTTTTCCGGATTTCCTTTTTTCCGGATACCGTAAGGTTTTCCGCCTGCCGGAAAGTATTCCTGTTGTTTTTCAGGATCCTTCATATCCCCTGAAACGAGCCAGATATATTATTACAATCTTACCGGTATATGTTCCCTGTAGAGATATTCCTTGAGTTTCCTGATCTTAATTTCCCCGTAATGGAAAATGCTTGCTGCCAGCGCAGCGCTGCAATCGGTATTGAGGAAAACGCTTTTGAAATGTTCCTTTTTACCTGCTCCTCCGGAAGCTATTACCGGGATGTCAACATTTCTGCTCACATCTGCCGTTATATCAATGGAGTATCCCGACCTGGTACCGTCGTTCATCATTGATGTGAGCAGTATCTCGCCGGCTCCCCGTCTGGCTGCCTCCACGGCCCATTCCACCGTTTTCAGCCCTGACGACACCCGTCCTCCGCCGGTAAACACTATCCAGTCATCTCCAATCCTGTTTGTGTCTATGGCCACGACAATGCACCGGCTTCCGAACCTGTCAGCCAGTTCGTTTATCAGTCCGGGATTCCTTACGGCAGAGGAATTCACCGATATCCTGTCAGCCCCGGCTTTCAGAAGAAGCTCAGCATCCCCGATGCTGTCAATACCGCCGCCGGCCGTGAAAGGAATGTTTATATTCTCCGCGACTCTTTCAACACACTTTGCAAAGGTTTTGCGGTTTTCACCTGCCGGACTTATATTCAGAAGCACCAGTTCATCAGCTCCCCCCGAAGCATGCCTGACTGCCAGTTCAAGGGGATCTCCCGCATCCCTGATGTCAACGAACCGTACACCCTTTACAGTTCTGCCGTCGCGTATATCGAGGCAGGGTATTATTCTTTTCTTCAGCATAGGTTCCTCAGATCCTTTAAGTTAATTCTTCCTTCATAAACAGCCTTTCCTATTATTGCAGCTTCACATCCAATATCCCTCAATTCATCCAGATCCTTCAATTCAGAGACACCCCCGCTGGCAATAAGGCTGATGCCTGTCTTTTCCAGGATCTCCCTGTATACATCCGTTGCCGGTCCTTCCAGCATCCCGTCCCTTTCCGCATCAGTGCATATCGTATATTTCACCCCTTTTTCATAATAGTCGGATATATAGTCTGTTATGTCAATATTCAGGGTCTCTGTCCAGCCGCTTACAGAAATCTTCCTTTCCCTGAAATCAGCTCCCAGTATGATACTGTCATTCCCGTAATGGAGCAGCCAGCGGATGAACAAATCCCTGTCCGTGGCCGCAATACTTCCGGCTGTCACCTGCCTTGCCCCGGAATCGAAGGCAGCCCTGACGTCATCATCCGATCTTATTCCTCCTCCGAAATCAATGATGAGTCCAGTCCTGCCTGCTATCTTCTCCAGTGTCCTGTGGTTAATGATCTTTTTCTCCCTTGCCCCGTCGAGGTCAACAAGGTGAATATATTTTATCCCGTTGTCTTCAAGCATCCGGGCAATCTCAAGGGGATCTTCATTGTACACCTTTTTTGTGTCGAAATCCCCCCTGGTCAGTCTTACACATTTACCGTCAATGATGTCTATGGCAATAATTATTCTCATAATTCCAGAAAATTTCTCAATATCGTTTCGCCTGTGGCTGCAGATTTTTCGGGGAGAAACTGCACACCGTAGAAATTGTCTTTTTTCATTGCAGCGCTGAAGGGAAGGATATAGTCGCATATTGCCGTTGTGTTGGAACAGATGCCCGCATAGTGGCTGTGAGCATAATACACATCATCCTTCCGGGAAATTCCCCTGAAAATGTCGCCCCATACAGAAATAAAATCATTCCATCCCATATGGGGGAGCCTGTCATATTTCGGAAACATTCTGACGCTGCAATTAAAAATCTCAAGTCCGTTTATTTTTGCTTCTTCCGTATATCTGCACATCAGCTGAAACCCGAGGCATATACCCAGTACGGGTTGCCTGAGGGGAGGGATGAGTTTGTCCAGTTCCCTTTCCCTGAGATGTTTCATTGCCGGAGCAGCTTCACCCCCGGCGGGCAGGATGACTTTGGATGCATTTATGATCTCTTCCCCGTTGTCTGTTATGATGTTGTCATATCCCAGCCTTGTCAGTGCATTACTGAGTGAAAGGTTGTTGCCGGTATTATATTTTACTATGGCGATCATAATGTACCCTTGGTGGAAGGCAGGTCATGATTTCCGGTTTTCCCTGCGGCTGATCCGAGTGTCCTGGCAAATGCCTTGAATACGGCTTCTGCCTTGTGATGATCATTTGTTCCTTCAGCTTTTATATTGAGATTACATTTCGCGCTGTCGCTGAATGATTTAAAAAAATGAAAAACCATCTCCGAGGGCATTTCACCTATATGGCTGCCCCGGAATTGCACATCCCACACCAGCCATGGCCTGCCGCCAAGATCAGCTGCGACCTGTGCCAGACAGTCATCCATGGGCAGAACGAAGCTGTACCTGGCAATTCCCTTCTTGCTGCCCAGGGCATTGTTAAATGTTTCCCCAAGGCAGATTGCCGTATCCTCAACAAGATGATGAGCGTCCACTTCAAGATCTCCTTTTGCCCGTACGGAAAGGTCAAACCCCGCGTGCCGGGCTATCTGATCAAGCATGTGATCAAAAAAGCCTATTCCGGTGCTAATGCTGCTTTTACCGGAACCGTCGATATTAAGGTGAAGGCTGATATCGGTTTCCTTCGTTTTTCTGGAAAAGGAGGCAGTCCGTGGTTTTGATGTGAGATATCTGAAGATCTCATTCCAGTCGCCGGTGGAAAATACTTTGCCTGAAGCCGGGTCAGGACCGGAAGGCTTACGGATGAGGATTGCCCCGCAGCCGATATTTTCCGCAAGCTGGAGATCGGTCAGCCTGTCGCCTATCACATAGGAATTTTCCGGGTCGATGCCCCGGGCGAGATACCTGGTCAGCATAGCTGTGCCAGGCTTCCTTGTCGGTGCGTTTTCTTCGGGAAAGGTCCTGTCGATGAAGATTTCCGAAAAGCAGACACCCTCGTCCCCGAGTATCTGAAGCATCTTGTTGTGTGCAGGCCAGAAAGTATCTTCAGGAAATGAAGAAGTGCCCAGACCATCCTGGTTTGTCACCATAACCAGCTCGTAATCAGTAGTCTTTGCTATTGCTGAAAGACTGCTTATGGCCCCGGGAAGGAATCTTAATTTTTCCAGGGAATCAATCTGTTCATCCTCCGGTTCCACAATGATGGTTCCGTCCCTGTCTATAAAAAGCACCTTTTTCATTTATAATTTTTTAGAGCTCTTAAAAGTTTGTTGTTCTCTGTCGCGGAACCAACTGTGATCCTGAGGCAGTTATTGATCAGACTGCTCCTGTTTCGTACTATAATACCCTTGTTTACAAGATATTCATATATTTTCGCGGCATCCTTCATCCTTGTCAGAATAAAATTTGCATCTGAGGGATAGACTTCCACAACGCAGGACAATTTAGCAATTTCCCCTGAAAGTCTGGTTCTTTCTTCCCTGATTCTGGTTACCTGCGATCTGTGGCTTTCCTTTTTTTCCAGCCGTCTGAGGACCGCTCTCTGGTTCAGGGAGCTTATATTGTAGGGAGGTTTGATCTTGTTGAGATAGCCTGCAATTTCCGCATTGGTGAAGGCCATTCCTATTCTGACGGATGCAAGGCCGAATGCCTTGCTGAATGTCTGCATCACGATGAGATTGGGATACTGGCTGATTTTATCCTTCATTGAAGGCTGAGCGGCAAAATCGATGTAGGCCTCGTCAAGCAGCACAATTCCCCTGAATTCCGAAATGATCCTTTCGACCGTCTCATTGTCCAGGCAGTTTCCGGTGGGATTATTGGGGGAGCACAGTATTATAAGCCTGAGGTTCCTGTCGCTGAAATGTTTTTTCACATCGCTGTAGCTGATTCCGAATTCAGGGGTGAGTTCAGACCTGATTATCTCCACATCATTCACCGAGGCTGATACCTCGTACATGCCGTAAGAGGGGTAGAGGGTAAGAACCTTGTCCTGTCCGGGATTACAGAAGATTCTGAAACACAGATCTATCACCTCATCACTGCCGTTTCCCAGGAAAATATTTTCCACCGGAACGGATTTCAGTCGGCTTATCCGGTCTTTCAGTTCACGCTGATACGGGTCGGGGTACCTGTTCAGCGTTCCGTAGGGATTTTCGTTGGCATCAAGAAATACGCCCGCCCTGCCGTGAAAATCATCCCGTGCACAGGAATAGGGACTGAGCCTTTTTACATTCGGCCTTACAAGGTCATCAAGATTGAACATAAAACAGAACTTTCATGGATTATTGTCTTAAGCTGTTGAGCCTGATGGTTACGGCTTCCGCATGACCGGCAAGGTTTTCTGCCCCGGCCATGACCTCTATCACCGGACCCAGTTTCTCTATTCCTTCCCGGCTTAACTCCTGGAAGGTGATTTTCTTCAAAAAACTATCGGTTGAAATCCCGCTGTAACTCTTTGCCGCCCGGTTGGTTGGGAGAGTGTGATTGGTTCCCGAAGCATAGTCTCCCGCGCTTTCACAGCTGTATTTTCCCAGGAAGACCGAGCCGGCGCTGATCACTTTCCCGGCGAGTTCATGAGGATCATCCGTATTGATAATAAGATGCTCGGGAGCATATTCATTGCTGAAATCAATGCATTCATACGGGTCTTTCAGGAGTATTGCCATGCTCTTGTCCAGCGACAGGGCGGCGATATCCTTTCTGGGGAGTCTTTCAAGCTGTACGGACAGCTCATTGCTGACTTCCGACAGCAGTTTTTCGCAGTCGGTCAGCAGTACAACCTGGCTGTCGGGTCCGTGTTCCGCCTGTGAGATGAGGTCGGCGGCTATGAATGTCGGATCGGCCTGCGGGCCGGCAATGACAAGAACCTCACTCGGGCCGGCGGGCATGTCAACGGCTGTTCCTTCCGAGGCTGCTATTTCCTTGGCTTTTGTGACATACTGGTTGCCTGGACCGAATATCTTGTCGACGCGTGGTATCGTTTCCGTTCCGTAGGCCATTGCTGCTATGGCCTGTGCGCCCCCGATCCTGAATATTTCACTTATACCCGTGATTTTTGCGGCATAGAGTATCAGGGGATTTATTTTTCCCTGCCTGCCGGGGGGAGTGCATATTATTACCCGTCTGCAGCCGGCGATTTTTGCAGGTATTCCGAGCATCAGCACGCTTGAAAAGAGCGGAGCGCTGCCCCCCGGAATATATAATCCAACCTTATCGATTGCCACATTCCTGCGCCAGCATTTCACACCCGGCATTGTTTCAACGGTTTCTTCATCCCTGAGCTGTGACTTGTGAAACCTGTATATGTTTCCGGAGGCGATCCTGATTGCATTTTTCAGATCATCGCTTACGAATTTTTCTGCTTCATCCAGTTCCCTTTCAGTGATTTTGAAATCGATGATGCTGATGTGGTCAAACTCTGCGGAATAATATCTCAGTGCACTGTCGCCCTGTTTTTTCACCTTTCCGAGAATGGCTTTCACCTCCGAATCCAATTCTGCCGGGTCAGCAAGAGGTCTTCTGCAAAGGTCTTCCCATGTTTCCCTGGGCGGGTTTTTAAAGATTCTCATCAGAGTATCATTTTTTCAATTGGTATCACGAGTATTCCCTCGGCACCGGCTTTTCTGAGCTGATCAATCCTTTCCCAGAAATCATCCTCCCGTACAACGGAATGGAGTGAGCACCAGCCTTTTTCTGCAAGGGGAAGAATTGTCGGACTCTTTATTCCCGGGAGGATGCGGCATATCTCCCCGACTGCAGATTCCGGGGCATTCAGGAGAATATACTTGTTTTCATTTGATCTTTTCACGGCCCTGATTCTGAAAAGGAGCTTTGCGAGAATGGCTTTTTTTTCGTCATCAAGGTCCTTGTTGCCGATTATCACAGCCTGACTGTCGAGTATTGTTATCACCTCGCGAAGCCCGTTCGTGTCCAGGGTGCTTCCTGAACTCACAATATCGCATATTGCATCCGCGAGGCCTATTCCCGGGGCTATTTCAACGCTGCCGCTTATTTCCTCAATACGGGCAGAAATACTGTTCGCTGAAAGATATTCTGACAGGAGCCGCGGATGGCTTGTTGCGATTCTCTTGTTGTTGAAATATTCCGGACCTGTAAATCTATCCTCTCCGGGAATGGCAAGGCTGAGCCGGCAGTTTGCAAAACCAAGCTTCTCCAGAGTGCTTACGTTCCTGTTTTTCTCATAGACGACATTTTCGCCCAGGATTCCGATATCAGCCACCTGCTGTTCCACATACTGGGGAATGTCGTCATCCCTGAGAAACAAAATATCCACGGGAAAATTTCTTGCCGATGTTTTAAGAAGCCCTGTTCCGTTGGGAAATTTTATTCCGCATTCTGCCAGCAGGCTGCGGGATTTTTCATTTAATCGTCCGCTTTTCTGAATTGCAATCTTTAGTCTGTTCATATCCGTTAAAAAATAAAACCCGCCTGGTATTCTCAGACGGGTTAATTATATCCTGATTACAAAAATCATCATTCCTCGCCTGAGATCAGGAAAGAAAATGGTGATGATGCAATTTGGAGGTATACATGGTTGAAAATTGTAGCGTAAAAGTAATAATTATTTGATAAAATCCAAATATTTCAAAAAAATCAAATTATTATAAACGCAGAGTGTGCAGTAACAATTAAATTATTGCAGCAATCATGCAGTTTGAAGACCTGGTCTGCCGTAAACATTTTCAGACGACTCAGATCCTTTCTGCCACAAGGTCTCCGACTTCGCTGGTGGAGTAGCCCATACGGCCGGCGCCCATATCCTTCAGTTTGTTTGCGGTGACGTCCATAATGGCATTCTCAATGGCATTTGCTGCCTTTCCCTCCCCAAGGTGGTCGAGCATCATAGCCCCGCAGGAGATTGCTGCAATGGGATTGATCACATTCAGTCCTGTGTATTTTGGTGCTGATCCGCCGATCGGTTCAAACATTGACACTCCTTCCGGGTTTATATTTCCTCCGGCTGCCACTCCCATTCCTCCCTGGGTGATGGCCCCGAGGTCGGTGATGATATCCCCGAACATGTTGCTTGTTACAACAACATCAAACCATTCCGGATTTTTTATCATCCACATGCTGATGGCATCAACATGGTAATATTCTCTTTTGATATCGGGGTATTTTGCTTCTCCTATTTCATGAAATGCCCTTTCCCACAGGTCGAAAACATATGTAAGGACATTGGTTTTTCCGCAAAGCGCAAGAGTCTTCTTTCTGTTTCTTTTCCTTGTATATTCAAAGGCATATTCAAGGCATCTGTCTACCTGCATTCGTGAATACACCATGTTCTGAATGGCAATTTCGTGTGCTGTTCCCTTCATTGTCACGCCGCCCGAACCGGTATAGACGTCGCCGCTGTTTTCCCTTATCACCACATAGTCGATATGTTCGGGTCCCTTGTCTTTCAGCGGGGTATCCACCCCGGGGTAAAGCTTTACCGGGCGAAGGTTTATGTACTGGTCTAGTTCGAAGCGGAGGCGGAGGAGAATTCCTTTTTCAAGGATTCCCGGCCTGACACCGGGATGACCGATGGCTCCTAGGAATATTGAATCGTATTTTTTCAGCTCCTCAACAGCGGAATCCGGCAATATTTCCCCTGTTCTCAGGTATCTGTCCCCGCCGAAGTCATATTCCCCGAAACCGATGCTGAATCCGAATCTGGATGCTGCGGCCAGGAGCACTTTTTTACCTTCCCTTACTACTTCAGGACCTGTTCCGTCACCGGGAATGACGGCAATATTGTAATTTTTGTTCATGAGGTTGATATAATTTATTGATTGAATAATTCTGCTGCGGATTCAGACGGGCATTGTTTTTATTTCCGTTCCGTTGTTAAGGCTTTCTATCAGGTTCAGCATTTTTTCGGTAGCCTTTATTGCCGAACCTGTCTGATCCACATCCAGTCCTTTGGTACGGAATTCCTTATCGTGATGCTTCCAGCTTATTATGGTTTCAACGAGCGCATCCGTCTTTCCCCCTGGCGGTATTGAAACCTGGTAGTCCGTCAGATGGGGCAGTTCCTTGCCAACCTTCTCGTAGATCATTCTTACGGCTCTCATGAAAGCGTCATACTGTCCGTCGCCGGCTGATGTGCCTTCATGGATCTGACCGTCAATTTCCATCTTTACGGAGGCAAAGGGTTTTAGTCCGTAACTGGTGGAAAGGGCATAATTCTTTATTAATATTCTGTAGACTATCTGTTCGGTTCCCAGGATATCGGATATAATGAACGGAAGATCCTCAGTTGTCACACTTTCCTTCTTATCGCCCAGTTCAATTACTCTCTGGGTTATCTTATCGATTGATTCGGCACTGAGAGCCAGTCCGAATTCCTCCAGGTTCTTTCTTATCGTGGCCTTGCCCGACTGTTTGCCCAGGGCATATTTTCTCTTTCTTCCGAATCTCTCGGGCAGAAGGTTGTTGAAATAGAGATTGTCCTTGCTGTCACCGTCGGCATGAACACCCGAAGTCTGGGTAAACACGTTTTCCCCTATGACCGGCTTGTTCGGCGGCACCCGTATTCCGCTGAATGTTTCGACAATACGGCTTGCCATGGTTATTTCCATTTCATTTATCCCTGTCTCCGCTTCCAGCTGGTCGTGAAGGACTCCGATAACGCTTGACAGGGGCGCATTCCCCGCCCTTTCGCCCATTCCGTTAATGGTGGTGTGAACTCCCCTGATCCCGGCTTTAACGGCAGAAAAGACATTTGCCACTGCCAGGTCATAATCGTTATGGGGATGAAAGTCGAAATGTATCCCGGGATAGGTGTCAACGATTTTTTTACAGAATGAATAAGTCTGATCGGGATTCAGAATTCCCAGCGTATCGGGGAGCATTATTCTTTTTACGGGTTCATCCCTGATTGAATCAATCATGAAGAATACATAGTCTTCCGAATGGATCATCCCGTTGGACCAGTCTTCCAGGTAGATATTTATTTCCATTCCCGAATCCACGGTTTTTCTGATGATATCCCTGATGTCGGCAGCATGTGTTTCAGGGGTTTTTCTGAGCTGCTTTTCCAGATGTCTCAGTGAGCCCTTGCAAAGGAGGTTTATGACCCTGGCTCCCGCATCCCGTATCCAGTTAAGGGAAGTTTCGCCATCAATGAATCCGAGAACTTCCACTTTGTTGTGAAAATCATTCCGGGCAGCCCATTCGGTTATCTGCCTGATGGCTTCAAATTCCCCTTTTGAAACACGGGCTGAAGCAACCTCGATGCGGTCAATTCTGAGATCCTTCAGAAGGAATTTTGCGAGATGAAGTTTTTCGAAGGGTGAATAGGAAACACCCTGGGTCTGTTCCCCGTCCCTGAGGGTGGTGTCCATTATTTCTATTCTCATTTTCCAAGAGTTTTTCGTAATTCATATGCTTTGATGGCATCCTGTATGCTTAACAGGTAGTCAATGTCATCGAGGCCATTGAGAAGGCATTCCTTTTTATACGGGTTTATTTCAAAGCTTATGCCTTCGCCGTCGGGCAGAACGGTGAAAAGCTGTTTGTCAAGGTCTATCCTTGCCATGGTGGAGGGATTGTCCCTGATTGTTTTCAGCAGGTTCTGCAGATAATCCTCCTTTACCACCACCGGCAGGATTCCGTTGTTCAGGCAGTTGTTCCGGAATATATCCGCAAAGAAGCTTGATACCACTGCCCGGAATCCGTATCCTGCTATTGCCCATACGGCATGTTCACGGCTTGATCCGCTTCCGAAATTTTTCCCGGTTACCAGTATCCGGCCCGAATAACGTGGATTATTAAAAACACAGTCTTCAATTTTATTGCCTGATTTGTCAAATCTCCAGTCGCGGAAAAGATATTCGCCAAAGCCTTCCCTTGAGGTGAGGCTCAGAAACCGTGCAGGAATAATCTGATCGGTATCAATGTTTTCGATAGGCAGAGGTATGCAAGTTGATTCCAGAATATCAAATTTCTCTTTTGGCATGGCAATTATTATTATAGGTATCTGATTTGTTTTATAGGTTCCCGTATCTGTGTATGGTTAATCCTGCATCAGTTCCCCGGGATCGGTTATTCTCCCTGTTACAGCAGCGGCTGCGGCAGTAAGCGGACTTGCAAGCAGTGTTCTCGCCCCCGGTCCCTGTCTGCCTTCAAAATTTCTGTTGGATGTTGACACGGCATATTTTCCCGGCGGTATCTTATCTTCATTCATGGCCAGGCATGATGAGCAGCCCGGCTGTCTCAACACGAATCCGGCATCCTTCAGGATATCTGCCAGCCCTTCGTCAATTGCCTGCTTTTCAACTTTCTTTGAGCCCGGAACAATGAGTACGGTAACTCCGGGGGCTTTTTTCCTTCCCCTGACAAAGCCTGCAAAAGCTCTGAGATCCTCAATCCTCCCGTTGGTGCAGCTGCCCAGGAACACATAGTCGACGGGCTGTCCGGCCAGTTTCATTCCGGGAGTAAATCCCATATAATTAAGCGATTTGATGAATGATGCCTTTGTTTCATCACTGATTTCCTCAAGGGCAGGAATTGATTCATCAATGGAAATACCCATTCCCGGATTCGTGCCGTATGTTATCATGGGTTTTATTTTTCCTGCATCGAAGGTCAGTTCACGGTCAAAAACGGCATCCGGATCGCTTCTCAGGCGCGACCATTTTTTGACAAGCGCATAGAAGTCAGGACGGTTGCTCAGTGCGGGTATCTTCCTGAGATATTCGAAAGTTGTATCATCAGGGGCAATCAGGCCTCCTCTGGCTCCCATCTCTATACTCATGTTGCACACCGTCATCCTGCCTTCCATGCTGAGGCTTTCGACGGCAGAACCGGCATATTCCACGAAATATCCGGTGGCACCGCTTGTTGACAGCTGTGATATGATATAGAGTATAAGATCCTTTGCAGTAATGCCCCTGCCCAGTTCGCCCTCAACGCGTATTCTCATTTTTTTCGGTTTGGGCTGCAGGATACACTGTGTGGCCAGTACCATTTCCACTTCGCTGGTGCCGATTCCGAATGCAACCGTTCCAAAAGCCCCGTGTGTGGATGTATGGCTGTCGCCGCACACTATTGTCATGCCGGGAAGGGTATAGCCCAGTTCCGGACCAATGACATGCACAATTCCGTTATGCGGATCATTAAGGCCATAGCAGGTTATCCCGAACTCATTGCAGTTCCTTGTGAGGGTCTCTACCTGCCTGCGCGACAGTTCATCCCTGATGGGCATATTCTGGTTCACTGTCGGAATATTATGATCGGCAGTTGCCAGCGTCATGGAAGGGCGGAACACGTCTATGCCCCTGGCTCTCAGTCCGTCAAACGCCTGCGGACTGGTAACCTCATGTATGAAATGCTGGTCGATGTACAGGACATCCGGTCCTCCTTCGATGGATCTGACAACATGGCTGTCCCATATCTTGTCGAAAAGTGTTTCTGGTTTCATTTTTATTATCTAAGCAGTCTGTTTTTCCTTAAAACTCAGTGTGCCTGTCATCCGGCGGGCCAAACAGATTCCGGATACTTACTTGATTTTTGTTATTGCATCGATAAATGCTTCCACTGAGGCAGTTACAATATCCGTGCTGGTGCCGAAGCCGTAATAGATTTTCTCGTCGTGTTCAAGCTGTACATGTACTTTTCCGAGATCATCGCTGCCCTGGGTGATTGCCTGTATAAGGAATTCCTCCAGGTGAACTGTTTTGGAAATAAGCTGTTTCACTGCAGTGAATGCTGCATCCACCGGGCCGTTTCCGACGGATGTGGCAGTGTGGATTTCCCCGTTTATATTCAGACCCACGGTTGCCACCGGGATGGCTGATTTGCCACAGATGACCTGGAGATGTTCCAGTTTAACGGATTTATCACCCTGGAAAACCTGCCCTGTCAGTATCCTGATATCCTCGTCGTTGATTTCCTTTTTCTTATCTGCAAGAAGAAGGAAGCGGTGGTAGATATCATCGAGTTCCTCCTTGCCATAACTGAAACCGAGCATTTCCAGGCGGTGGTTCAGGGCGGCCCTTCCGCTGCGTGCGGTAAGAATGATTGAAGATTCCCTCACGCCCACTGACACGGGATCGATGATCTCATAGTTCTCGCGTTTTTTCAGCACTCCGTCCTGATGTATCCCTGAGGAATGGGCAAAGGCGTTTCTTCCCACTATGGCCTTGTTTGCCTGGACGGGCATGCTCATCAGATTTGATACCAGCCTGCTGGTTTTGTAGATAAGTGTGGAATTGATGCTGGTTTCCAGGTTCAGGTCGTGGTGGCTCTTTATGATCATTGCCACTTCTTCCAGTGAGGTGTTTCCCGCTCTTTCCCCTATGCCGTTAATGGTTACCTCAACCTGTCTGGCCCCGTTAAGGACTCCCATCATGGTATTGGCCGTGGCCATTCCGAGATCGTTGTGACAATGGGTGGATATGATTGCCTTGTCAATGTTCCTTACATTCTCCTTCAGATATCTTATTTTGCTGCCGTATTCCAGTGGCATGCAATAGCCGGTTGTATCGGGAATATTCACCACTGTTGCCCCGGCATCAATGACGGCTTCAATGACTCTTGCCAGAAACTCATTTTCACTGCGGCCCGCATCTTCAGCATAGAATTCCACATCCTCAACAAATTTCTTCGCGTACTTCACGGCATCGGCAGCCCTTCTGAGTATCTCCTCCGGAGTTGCCTTGATCTTGTAGCGCATATGGTAGTCTGAAACACCTATCCCGGTATGGATCCTCTTCTTCTTAGCAAACTGAAGAGATTCTGCTGCCACTTCAATATCCTTTTTTACTGCCCTTGTGAGAGCGCAGATAACAGGATTTGATACAGCTTTGGATATCTCAACCACCGAATTGAAATCTCCCGGACTGGAGATCGGAAAACCGGCTTCAAGCACATCAACCCCGAGTTCCTCGAGGGCTTTGGCTACCTGTATCTTCTCAATGGTGTTCAGCTGGCAACCCGGCACCTGCTCTCCGTCCCTCAGGGTTGTGTCGAAAATGATTACTTTTTCAGTCATATATTTAATAAAATGTTGGTTTGTTTATTTTGTTTCCGGCCGTAATTTCCTCACGGCTGCTCCTGCCTTCCATAATTCCGAATCAGCCATCTCCCTGAGTTCGCCATCCAGTATTTCCTTGTAATTGGGAACTCCTGTCGATTTCAGTACTCTTTCACATTCCTCGCCGGATTTCACTTTTTCATACAGTTCCCTGAAAAGCGGAAGGGTGATTTCCCTGAACCGGGGCTTCCAGTCAAGAGCTCCTCTCTGGGCTGTGGCACTGCAGTTTGAATACATCCAGTCCATACCGTTCTCGTCCACCAGTCGTATAAGGCTCTGGGTCAGTTCTTCCACGGTTTCGTTGAAAGCTTCGGAGGGACTGTGTCCGTTTTCCCTGAATACTTCATACTGGGCTTCCATTATTCCCGCGAGAGCTCCCATAAGCACGCCGCGTTCACCTGCAAGATCGCTGTATACTTCATTTTCAAAGGTTGTGGGGAAAAGATATCCTGAACCTATGGCTATTCCCAGGGCAATTGTACGCTCTTCAGCCTTTCCCGTAAAGTCCTGGAAAACAGAATAGCTTGAGTTGATACCGGTTCCTGCAAGATAATTCAGGCGTACGCTTCTGCCTGAGCCTTTTGGCGCAACCATTATCACGTCAACATTTTCCGGAGGAACAACTCCGGTATGGTCCTTGTACGTAACGGAGAATCCGTGTGAAAAGTAGAGGGCATCACCTTTTTTCAGGCAGGGCTTGATCTTTGGCCATAATATACGCTGGGCGGCATCCGATACAAGATACTGGATGATGGTGCCTTTTTCCGCTGCTTCCTCAACCGGAAACAAAGTTTTTCCCGGAACAAATCCATCTTTTACTGCCTTGTCCCAGTCAGCCTTGAATTCAGGTGCCTGGCCTATGATCACGTTTATACCATTATCTCTCATGTTCAATGCCTGAGCCGGACCCTGAACACCGTATCCGATGACTGCAACAATTTCATCTTTAAGAATTTCGCGTGCTTTGGACAAAGGGAATTCTTCTCTTGTAACTACATTCTCAATAACTCCTCCAAAATCAATTTTTGCCATTTTTCAAGATTTTTTAATTAATATTTTAAATTATGCAGTAACCCTTTCCGTTCCCGGGGGGGACAGAAGAGTTATTTTATCAGTTAATTAAGGACCGGCTCACCGGGTGTTTTCCGGCTTGCCTCGTCAAGTTCCTTCAGGTAATGGGTCAGTTCCTTTACCTGCTTTGTTATTGCCACCCTTCCCGACCGTGCAAACTGCAGAACCCCGTATGTCTCCAGTTTTTCGAGCAGCTCGTTTATCTCGCTCTTGTGGCCTGTCTTTTCAATCACTATATATTCCGGGGAAACAACCAGTATTCTGGCGTTATAGTGTTTAACCATCCTTTCCAGAATATCGCCTGTCATAATGCTTTTGGCCGATACCTTGAACAGGGCGATTTCCTGGTAAATTATCTGATCGGACGTGTGTACAAACACTTTCAGCACCTCAACCAGCTTTTCTATCTGCCGTGAAATCTTGCGGACCATGTCGGGTGTTACCTCAACCACCAGGGTAAGGAGGTGAACGCCTTTTACGGCCGATTCCGAAGCAGTCAGGCTTTCTATGTTCACCTGTCTCCGTGTCAGGATAATTGTTATCTGGTTGAGAATACCTATATGGTTCTCACTGAAGATTGAAATGGTAAATTCCTGTTTCATAAATTTTACTGTTTCATATTTTTTCCGGGGTTTCCCTCGGCTGCCCTGCCCTTACTCAGGTAATCACCCTGATGTCATGGGCTGCATGCAGTACCGAAGTTTCTCTCCCTTTATTGGTCAGATTTTTATCCTTTATAATTAAGTGTTACCTGCGAGACTGAGGCTCCGGGTTCAATCATCGGCAGAACGTTTCCTTCCTTTTCAATGAAGGTTTCCAGGATGAAGGGGCCTTCTGCCTCGAGCATTTCTTTCAGGGACTCTTCCAGGTCCTCTCTTTCGGTGATCTTTTTCGCCGGTATGCCGTATGCCGCGGCAATTCCGATAAAATCGGGATTGACCAGTTCGGTGGCAGCGTATCTTTTTTCGAAAAACATATCCTGCCACTGCCTTACCATTCCGAGGAATTCATTATTGAGAACGACCAGTTTGACAGGCACTTTATACTGAAGTATGGTTCCCAGTTCCTGTATTGTCATCTGGAAGCCCCCGTCGCCCAGGAATGCAATAACCTCCTTGTCCGGGGCGCCGATTTTCGCACCTATGGCGGCCGGCAGTCCGAAACCCATTGTTCCCATGCCTCCCGAGGTAACAAAGGAATTGGGATTGCTGAACCTGTAATACCTTGCTGCCGACATCTGGTTCTGGCCCACGTCGGTTACTATTATGGCATCTCCGTTTGTCATGTCGGAAACAAGTTTTACTACCTCGCCCATTCTCATGCGGCCGGAAGCCGGTTTTGTTTCCTCTTTAATAACACGGTCATATTCAATATTGTCCAGTATCCTGAATTCCCTGATCCATGATTCATAACTGTTTTCCCTTACCATGGCGGTAAGATTCTGCAGGGCTATTTTTGCGTCACTGTGTATTTCGATATCAACCTGGATATTCTTGTTTATTTCAGCCTGGTCGATTTCTATATGGATCACCCTGGCTTTCTTTGCATAGTCATTCAGGTTTCCCGTAACACGGTCAGCGAAACGCATTCCAATGGCAATAATCAGATCAGCTTCATTTGTCAGCAGGTTGGGGGCATAGTTGCCGTGCATGCCCAGGAATCCCGCGTATTGCCTGTGTCCGGAGGGAAAAGCCGACAGGCCCAGCAGGGTTACCGCAACCGGTATCCCTGTTTTTTCCGCAAAACGGAGAAGTTCATTTTCCGCCCTCGCGAGAAGCACTCCATGACCTGCAAGAATCAGGGGTTTTTGAGCATGGTTTATCATTATCGCTGCCGATTCTATCGCTTTCATGTTAACCGGAACATTGGGATTATAGCTTCTCAGATAGGTACATTTCTCGTATCTGAACTGAAGCTTGTTAATCTGTGCGTCCTTGGCAATATCGATCAGTACCGGCCCGGGTCTGCCCGTGGTGGCGATATAGAATGCTTTCGCCAGGACTCCGGGTATGTCCTGTGCGTTTTTTATCTGGCAGTTCCATTTTGTTATGGGCATGGATACACCCAGTATGTCGGTTTCCTGAAAAGCATCGGTTCCTATCAGCCCCGACACCACCTGTGCGGTGACAAGGATCATCGGGACGGAATCAAGGAAGGCGTTTGCTATTCCGGTAACAAGATTTGTGGCTCCGGGTCCCGATGTTGAAAAGCAGACTCCGGGCTTGCCTGTAACCATGGCATATGCCTGTGCAGCATGAGCAGAGCCCTGTTCATGCCTTGTGAGGATATGCTTAAGCTTGTGGTCGTAATCCATCAGCTTGTCATATACCGGCATGATAGCTCCCCCCGGATATCCGAAAATGGTGTCAACACCCTCTTCGATGAGGCATCTCAGCAGAGCCTCTGCTCCGGTAATTTCCTCGGTTCCGTTTATTCTTTCCATTGTCTCCTGGACTTCCTTATCAGTCATCATAGTTTTGTCCTTTTAAAACGAAAAATATTTTACTTTCTAACTTTAGCTTTTTCCAGCTTTCGGGCTCCGGTATGTTTTCAGACAATTCTCACTGCTCCCTTATCCGCTGAGCTCACTATTGAAGCATAAGCCCTCAGTGAGGCGGATATCTTCCTTTCTCTGTTCCGGGGCATGAAGGCTGCATCTTTTCTCGAACACTCTTTTTGCAGTCTCGATTCTATTTCCTTTACTGTAAGTTCAACATTGATTTTCCTTCCGGGGATGTCTATTGCTATTATATCCCCGTTTTCTATTATGGCAATTGCGCCTCCGGCTGCCGCCTCGGGAGATGTATGTCCCACCGAAAGGCCCGAGGTGCCTCCCGAAAACCTTCCGTCGGTAATCAGCGCACATTCCCTGCCCAGTCCCCTTGACTTGAGGAAAGAAGTGGGATACAGCATTTCCTGCATTCCCGGTCCGCCTTTCGGACCTTCATACCTGATCACCACGGCATCTCCTGATTTTACCGTTCCGTTCAGAATCCCTTCAACGGCATCCTCCTGGGATTCAAAAACAATGGCAGGTCCTCTGAATCTGAGAAGTTCCGTATCGACACCCGCTGTTTTGACAATACAGCCGTCCTCAGCTATATTCCCGTATAAAACTGCCAGACCGCCGTCAATACTGTAGGCATTGGCCACACTCCTTATACATCCCTTTTCCCTGTCGGTGTCAAGTGATTTGTACATACTTTCACCGGATCCCAAAACTATATTTCTTTTCATCGACGGTGCGCTCCTGTACAGATCCTCTGCCCCGGGACCGGCACTGCCACCGCTTATGTCCCAGTCGTCAAGTGCCTGTCTGAGTGTGGGATAATCAACCCGCTTTACTGAAGTATCAATCAGGTTATTCCTGCTGAGTTCACCCATTATTGCCATGATTCCGCCGGCCCTGTTAACATCCTGGACATGGTAGCTTGAGCTGGGGGCAACTTTGCATATGTTGGGGATACGGCGTGAAAGTTCATCTATATCTTTCATTGTGAAGTCCACTTCTGCTTCCCGGGCTATTGCCAGCAGATGCAGAACGGTGTTCGTGGAGCCTCCCATGGCTATGTCGAGCGCCATGGCATTCATGAAGGCTTCCCGTGTCGCTATTGAACGCGGAAGCACTGAACCGTCACCTTCAAAATAGTATCTGTCTGCAAGCGAAACGATCAGATTCGCAGCCTTTTTGATGAGTCTCAGCCGGTTGGCATGAGTAGCCAGAACCGTTCCGTTTCCCGGAAGGGCAAGGCCAAGGGCTTCATTCAGGCAATTCATTGAATTGGCAGTGAACATTCCCGAGCAGGATCCGCAGGTGGGGCAGGCTGACCTTTCAATTTCCAGGAGTTCTTCATCACTCACATTCTCATCACCGCCGTCAATCATTGCATCGATGAGGTCGATCTGCCTGTCTTTGTAAACTCCTGCTTCCATGGGTCCGCCTGAAACGAATACCACCGGGATGTTTAGCCTCATTGCGGCCATCATCATGCCGGGAGTTATTTTGTCACAATTGCTTATGCAGATCATTGCGTCCGCACAATGCGCATTGCACATGTACTCAACACTGTCGGCAATCAGTTCCCTCGACGGAAGGGAGTAGAGCATTCCGGTATGGCCCATTGCTATGCCGTCGTCAATGGCGATGGTGTTGAATTCGGCACCAAAATAGCCATGTTTTTCAATTTCCTCTTTCACCATCTGACCGGCTCCGTGCAGGTGAACATGTCCCGGCACAAACTGTGTGAATGAGTTCACTATGGCTATTACCGGTTTGCCGAACTGGCTTTCCTTCATCCCGTTTGCACGCCAGAGGCTCCGGGCACCGGCCATCGTGCGGCCGGTCATCGTTGTTGAACTTCTGAGTTTATTTCTCATTTCAGATAATTTTTGACAAAAAAAAGCTTCCCGGACTGATCCGGAAAGCTTCTGTATATTCTTGTGTTAATACATATTATTCCCGGATCATGCGCAGCGCACGAGAATAAGAATGAGGGCGATAATATGTATTAATCCGGTTCTCATGGTTTCGTTTTTATGAGACTGACAAAAGTACTTATTATTTCAATATATCAAAGAAAAAAGTATTTTTTCTTGAAAATTTTATATTCCCTGTCCCGCTTCTCAGCAAAACTTTAAAAAAACGTACAGTAAATCAATAAATTAACTTTTGCGGTAAGCAGCAGCAACATCTGAAATAAAATAGTTGATTTCTTTCCGTTTATTAACATACGGGTGATGTTGCAGTTTATCCAACAATTATTAACTTTATCACTCCGAAAGTCTGCAATATGAAACGAGGTGTCACGGTTCTGATTGTATCACTGATATTTTCATTTTGTCATGCCCAGCGGAAAATGACTGAGCCCGTCCTTCCGCCGCATTATGTAAAGACCATAAACTCACACTGGACTTTCAACTATTTTCCTGATGCAACGGAAGGCAGCGGATATGAATCTCCCCTGTATGACGATTCGAACTGGCCGGCAATAAGCATTCCCCATACATGGAACAGCTACGAAACAACCTTTGAACTGCATTCTTCCGCGGAGGGGAATACCGGCGGAACTGATAACCCGCGGTGGCGTGAGGGCCGGGGCTGGTACCGGAAACATTTCATCATCAACCCGGCGGCAGCAGGAAAAAAGATCTTCATTGAGTTTGACGGGGTTCAGAAATACTGTAAACTGTGGCTGAACGGAAAATACCTTGGTGATCACGACGGATTCCACACATCATTTGTTTTCGATATAACTGAGCATACAGTAACAGGAAAGGATAATGTCCTGGCAGTAGCTGTCAGCAATTCCGGCAGGAATCAGGCTGCCGGTTCTGCGGCTGAAGAAAACAGATTTCATATGTTTGGCGGTATATACCGTGATGTCCGGCTGATTATCACGGACCGTCTGTATATAACACTGAAGGAGGCGGCTTCCCCTGAGAAGGGTATAATAACAGGCACACCGGCAATAAGTGAAAGGGACGGAGTTGTAAGCATCCGGGCATCGGTCAGGAATGATTATCCGGATACCCGGAAATGCATTGTCAAAACCTGTATAACCGACAGATCCGGAAGGAATGTGCAGGTGCTGAAGTCAAGGGTGAGTATCGCTCCGGGCCGGCTGTACGGCTTTGAACAGCTGTCCCGGCCCATTGCAGGACCACAACTGTGGTCTCCCGGATCACCCGCTCTGTATGGTGTGAGAACGGAAGTGACAAGCGGGGGGAAAGTTACAGATGTTTATAACAGCACCCTGGCATTTAAAAGGTTCGAATGGAATTCCGATGACAGAAGCCTCTTGCTGAATGATGAAAAAATTGTTCTCAGGGGAGGCCGCCTGAACCCTGTTCATCCCTGGCTGGGCATTGCAATTCCCCGGTGGATGAGGGAAGCGGAAATCAGGAACATGGCTGAGAACCTCGGATATAACTATCTGGTGACGGGAATCGTTCCTGCCGACAGGTTTTTATATGAGCTGGCCGACAGGTACGGTATCATTATTATTGATGAGGAATTTTCAACGGCCCAGGCAGCTGTTGAAACCATGGCTGGCAGCAGAGATGCCGTGGCTGACAGCAAAGAGGCAGGAACTGGCAATAAAGACACCGGGGCTGGTAACAAAGACACCGGGGCTGGCAGCAAAGATACCGCAGCTGATAACAAAGAAACCGGTACTGGTACCAGAGGGGCCGTTAGTGCCGGAGAGCCGGTTAAAATCGTTGTTAAAGGCAGTCACCTCAGAACGGAGGCGGACAAAGGCTCTGTTGTTGTTATTTTCGCGGATATTGCCGACAGGGAAGGGAATCCCGTAAAGGGAACAGACAGGGTGTTCACCTGGAATGTGAGCGGACCGGCAACACTGGCAGGCTGTCCTGTTTATGTTCCGGACGACGGTTCAAATATAATAAGATCAGACGGCAATGCCGGAATCATCACAGTCACTGTTTCTTCACCGGGACTTGCATCCGGTTCGGTGACCATTGAGGCGCTTGCCGGACAACCGGATAACACCGTGGTTGATGAACCGGTTCTCAGTGATGTGGGCAGAAAAAGGGTATTTGTTCCGGAACAGGCTTCCGTCTTTTCTTCTGAATCAGGACTGGAACTGGATATTATATATAAGGATATTGACCTGGGCAGGAAAAAGCTGTCTGAATACCGCAGGGAGATAGGCCGGATCATTTCAGAAAACAATCCCCCGGCCGATTCAGCCTCCATAGAATACCGTACCCTTGTTTCCCTCCTTGCAGCCCATCTTGAGAAAAACGGGGGGATACTCAGCGCATACGATTACAATTACAATATTGGTCATTATAATAATTGCAGGGTCATCACCGGTTATGTAAATCCCTTGAAGCTACCGCAGCTGTACAAGGACTGGCTGAAAAGATATTATGCGGAGGAAATGATTACAAAGGGGTACAGGAAAAACGCCATTGACGAAATGAACTGGCTCAACTGGATTCCGTCAGGGGGAACTGTTGCCGTCCGTCAGAAAGCCGGGCATCACCTGTGGCCCAAAGGAACTGTAATCACTGCAACAGGCGATCTTGCTGAAATGATAGCGGCTGTTCACCCCGTTTTCAGAAAATACAGCCGCGAGGCAAAAGAACGCGCCCTTGTTTTCATTGCCAAAATGAATCCATATTTAAATAAGGGAGAGGGCGGCAGTCAACAGGATAGCAGTAAGGCAGGGAATTTCAAATATACTGCCGGAGAATCAGTGCCAGTATTGATTCCTTTTCTTAAATTTATCTCCGAATAAAGATAAAAAACCTGCGGCCGGGATCATGCCGGTAACAAGCGGACTTAAGGCTGTACGGACTTTTATACCGGAAGAGGATGAAACACAAATAAAAAACTGTAAATCATGAAAATAAAATTATCTGTTCTGCTTCTTGCCATGTTTTCATTTAATGTGATTAATGCCCAGATGCCGGAGGACGTTTTCCGCAAACCACTTAAGGAAGTTCTGACTGATGTTGAAAGAAGATATGATTTAAAACTTCTGTACAGTGAAAATCTTGTAAAGGACCTGGAAGTCAGCTATGCCACCTGGCGTTACAGAATGGATCCGGAGGAGACTCTTGCCAATATTCTCCTTCCGCTTGATCTGGTTTATCAGAAAACAGCTGACAAAACTTATCAGATCAGCAGGTTTTCCTACTATCAGAGAAGCCCGGAAGAAGGCAGGAAACATCTTGACAGGCTTCTGTCAAGCTATCCCGGACTGCAGAACTGGGAGGCCCGCAAGGCTGAACTCAGAAAATGTATTCTTGAACAGCTCGGTCTTTCTCCCATGCCCGGAAAGAAGCCCCTCAATCCCATATATACAGCGAAACGGAAATTTGACGGCTATACTGTGGAGAATGTAGGTATTGAAACCATTCCCGGGTTCTGGCTCTGCGGATCCCTCTACCGTCCTGCAAAAGGAAAGGGACCGTTTCCGGCAGTATTGTCACCACACGGACATTTCAGCAGCAAGGACCTTAACGAGAACGGCCGCTACCGGCCCGAACAGCAGATAAGATGTGCAATGCTTGCCAGAATGGGAGCAGTGGTATTCAGCTATGAGATGTTTGGCTACGGGGAATCCCTGTTACAGATTGGTCCCGAAGACCACAGAACATCTTTTTCATCAAGCATGCAGACATATAATTCCATCAGAGTGCTGGATTTCCTCACGTCACTTCCATATGTTGATGCCGGAAGGATAGGTGTTACCGGGGAATCCGGGGGAGGCACACAGACATTCCTTCTTACGGCCCTTGACGACAGGGTGACTGTAAGCGTTCCTGTGGTAATGGTGTCAAGCTATTTCCAGGGAGGATGTGCATGTGAAAGCGGATTGCCGGTTCATTCATGCACCGATCTGATGACCAACAACGTTGAAATAGCGGCAATGGCTTCACCACGTCCCCTTATGCTTATTTCGGACGGACAGGACTGGACGGCTCATAATCCGGAAATAGAGTTTCCCTATCTGCAAAAAGTGTACGGGCTTTACGGCAAGGAGGGAAATGTTGAAAACGTTCATCTGCCCGATGAAGGTCATGATTATGGTGTTTCGAAAAGAATGCCGATGTATGATTTCATGGCCCGCCATCTCGGACTGGACCTTAAGGCGGTCAGGGACAGGCAGGGCAATATAGATGAATCAAAGGTGACTATCGAAAAATATGAAGCTCTCCTGGTTTTCGGCAGGGAAGGGAAACAGCCTGCCCATGCACTCAAGGGACTGGACAGGATAAAGGAGGTATTCAGGTCTCTTAAGTAAAAGCTGCTGCAAATCCGGCTGCTCTAAGTATATACAAACTACAAGTGCTTACGGGAAAGCTGACTGTTATATGGATTCAATCTGTTTCCGTAAAACTTCCAGTGCGGGACCAGCCTGTTCCTCAAGGTTTTTCCAGTTGCATTCGATTGACATACGGCCTTTATAGTCTATTTCCTTCAGGGCTCTGAGGTAGGGCCGGAAATCTTCATTATATGTTCCGGGAGCGGCTCTTTCCCTGTTCTCCGCAATATGGGCATGGCGTATGTAATCGCCGTATCTGATTATGCTTTCCGGGCTTTCATTCTCTCTAAGCATATGATATACATCGGCCAGCAGCATTATGTTCTTGTGGCTGACAGCCTTTACTATTTCACCACCGTGGGCAACGGAATTCAAGAGATTGCATTCTCCTTTGTTAAGAGGTTCAAGAACAACCACCACATCATATTTTTCTGCAACAGGACCCATTTTCCTGCAGAGTGCGGTAAACTGGTCCAGAGCCTCATCCCTTGAGAAACCTTCCGGAACTTTTCTCGATCCGCTGCTTCCGAAAACAATATGCTTTACTCCGCTTATCCCGGCCCTGCGGAAGGCAGTTTCGACATATTCAAGTATTTCATCGTGAGCAGCTTCCGGTCCAACACTCCTCAGTTTTCCGGGAATGAAGGAATTAAGGGCTGGCATGGGCAGGCCGGATGACCTGAGAATATCCAGTTTCTCATTGAAGACGGATTCTTCTTCAAGCGGGACAAGAAAACCTGTTACCGAGTCTTCAATATATGAATAACCCGCATTTTTCAGGATCTGGTAGTTTGAAACGCCTGTACATATACCTATTTCGTTAAGGAAGGAAGATTTTTCATTCCTGCCGCATGACAAATGGGAAACTGCCAGAATCCCCGCACCTGCTGACAAAGAGTTTTTTATAAAAGTTCTTCTTGACTGCATCATGAATTTATTAATTAATTTTGTTTGATGAACCGAATATATGGTATTAAAACTATAAATACAACTGCCTGCTGAACGGCAGAAGTCAAATGATCAGGCTTGCCGGCATGTCAGCTTAAAATTAATTAGTATCTTTCAGCAAACTTAAAATTAACAGAAATGAAAAAAATTAACCTGATTGCCATTTTAATCATGTTTGCCGTGGCTGGCTCCCTGTCAACCACATTCACTTCCTGCAGTAAGAAGGCTGGTAAGAATATAGGCCTGCAGCTTTACTCCGTCCGCGACTCAATAAGGAATGACGTTCCGGGAGCTGTTGAAAAAGTGGGGAAAATGGGCTACACCTTTGTTGAGGCTGCCGGTTACGGCGACGGTAAATTCTACGGTCTGGAACCAGCCGAATTCAGGGCTCTTTGTGAAAAGAACGGACTCTACCTGCTCAGTTCACACTCCGGCCGTCAGCTTCCCGGTGAGGATAACTATGCAGAAACCATGGAATGGTGGGATCAGTGCATAGATGCACATGTTAAGGCCGGTGCAAAATTCATCGTTCAGCCCTCTATGGGACGGTCAGCCTACGAAAGCATTGCCGGCCTCAGGGAATGGTGTGACTATTTCAATGAGATAGGCGCGAAATGTAACGAAAAGGGAATCCGTTTCGGATACCACAATCACGACAGGGAGTTTTCAACTACCCATGGGGATACGATAATTTACGACTTCATGCTTCAGAATACCGATCCTGCGAAGGTAATGTTCCAGATCGACCTGTACTGGTGTGTGGTCGGAGGGAAAAACCCGGTGGATTATTTCAACAAATATCCCGGACGTTTTGAACTGTGGCATATCAAGGACAAGGAAGAAATCGGCGCAAGCGGAATGATGGATTTCAAATCCATATGGGCCGGAAAGGATATCTCGGGAATGAAATACGGCATCGTGGAGGTAGAACACTATAATTTCGATCAGTTTACAAGCTGCAAAAAGAGCCTTGATTTCCTGAATGAGGCCGATTATGTGGTGATGCCGCAGTAAAAATTTTTCCCTGTCAGTTATGCTTAGATATTCATCCATACTGATGGCCATGATAGTTATGGCCTCCTGTGGCGGTCCGCCAGCAGAAAAAACCGGGGAGGAAAGACTCACTGATTTTGTGAATCCCTTTATAGGAACTGATTATCACGGACATACATACCCGGGGGCTGCCTGGCCCCACGGACAAATACAGCTGAGTCCGGATAACGGCACCGAGGGATGGGACTGGTGTTCGGGATATCATTATTCCGATTCGGTCATTGCCGGATTCAGCCATCTTCATCTGAGCGGTACGGGGATAGGGGATCTGGCGGATATATCCTTCCTGCCTGTCGGTACTGAAGTTGTCTTCCGGGAAAATGAAGGGAACAAGGATTTTGTGGCGCGCTATGCCGGGAAGTTCAGGCACGAAAACGAATCTGCCAGACCAGGATATTATTCCGTTACCATGGAAAGCGGAATCAAGGCCGAGTTCACCGTTACGGAAAGGGCAGGCTTTCACCGCTATACTTTTCCCGCGGATGCTGAACCGGGTCTGATCATCAACCTGGGCTTTGCCATTAACTGGGATGAACCCTATGAAACATCCCTGACCGTTGTTGACAGTACCCTGGTTACAGGAATGAGACTGTCAAGGGGATGGGCAAGGGACCAGCATGTCTGGTTTGCTGCCAGGTTCTCGGAACCGCTTGTCTTCTCTGAAACAGGTACTCCGGGCGGCAAAGGGAGAACTGCCGGATATTTCAGGTTCAGAAGCAGGGACTTGCTGGTTAAAGTCGGTATCTCTTCCGTAAGTGTCCGGAATGCGATTGCCAACCTTGACTCATCCCTGCCCGGATGGGAATTTGACAGGGTGAAGCAGGAAGCATCAGATGCCTGGGAAAAGGAACTTTCGAAAATACTCATCACTTCACCGGATGATGACCTTAAAACAGTCTTTTACACGGCTCTTTATCACACAATGGTAGCTCCGGCGCTCTTTTCCGACACAAACGGTGAATTCAAGGGTACCAGGGGCAACACCATGACCGCGGAGGGATACAAAAGATATACTGTTTTTTCATTGTGGGATACCTACAGGGCACTTCACCCGCTCTATACCCTTTTCCAGCAGGATCGTGTAAACGATATGGTGAAATCGATGCTGGACCACTACCGGCAGGATAAACTCCTTCCGGTCTGGGAGCTTCACGGCAATGAGACCTTCTGCATGGTGGGGAACCATGCGATATCCGTGATTGCTGAAGCAATTCTCAAGGATATCGGTGATTTTGACCGCGAGCTTGCCTGTGAGGCATTGAAAGCTTCCTCGCTTTATGACCGTGACGGCATGGGATATTATGACAGGCTCGGCTATATTCCGGCCGACAGGATAGAACAGAGTGTGGCAAAGGGCATGGAAATCGCGATAGATGACTGGGCAGTGGCTGCAGTGGCCCGTAAACTCGGGAAAACCGAAGATGCAGACTATTTCTTCAAACGCTCGGAAAACTACAGGAATTATTTTGATCCGGAAACCGGTTTTATGCGCGGAAAACTGAGCAGCGGTGAATGGACAACACCTTTCGATCCGGTATATTCACAGCATGAGGGAAGCGATTATACAGAAGGCAATGCCTGGCAGTACCTGTGGCTTGTTCCGCAGAATGTTGAAGGACTGATCGGGCTTCTTGGCGGCAGTGATGCCTTTGCGGACAAGCTTGAGAAGCTTTTCATGGTTGAGGAGGGTGTAAGCGGAAAGGAAGCTTCTCCCGACATCTCAGGACTGATAGGAGCTTATGCACATGGAAATGAACCGGGGCACCATACCAGTTTCCTCTTCAACTATGCCGGAAGACCCTGGAGGACTCAGGAACTGAACCGTCAGATACAGACCACGATGTATACCAATGCACCGGACGGATTATGCGGAAATGAGGATTGCGGCCAGATGTCGGCATGGTATGTATTCAGCGCCCTGGGATTTTACCCGGTGAATCCTGCCGACCTGAAATACCAGTTCGGATCACCCCTTGTCAATAATGCAAAAATAGAAGTGGCTCCGGGAAAATATTTCACGGTGAAGGCCCCGGCTGCCTCAGTGGATAACAAGTATATCCATAAGGTGCTTCTGAATGGCAGGGAACTGGACCGGACATATATCACCCACCAGGAAATAATGGACGGAAGCACCCTGGAGTTCGTCATGAGTCCGGTCAGGAAATAAAAAATATACCCGAGAATGAAAGCTCTTGTCCTTGAGGAATATAACAGACTGGTTTACCGTGACTGGCCCGATCCGGAGATCGCAGACAACGAGGTTCTTGTAAGAATCAGGGCTGCCGCCATCTGTGGCAGTGATGTCCATGGAATGGACGGAAGTACGGGCAGGAGAATTCCTCCGGTCATAATGGGGCATGAAGCTTCCGGAATCATCGAGGAGACAGGAAGTGAGGTCAGGAATATGAAGAAGGGTGACAGGGTAACCTTCGATTCAACCATCTATTCCCCCGCTGACTGGTATTCCCTGAAAGGCCTGTACAATCTCAGCGACAACAGGATGGTGCTGGGTGTCTCCACGGAAGAATACAGAAGGCATGGTGCATTTGCGGAATACCTGAATGTGCCGGAGCATATCCTGTACCGGCTGCCCGATGATGTCTCATATACACAGGCTGCCATGGTTGAACCCCTTGCCGTTGCTGCCCATGCAGCCGGGCTCGCTTCTCCCTCGTGGAATGATTCCGTTGCCGTGATCGGCAGCGGCATGATAGGATTATCACTTATCCAGGTACTGAGATCAATGGGATGCGGAAAGATTTTTGCCGTTGACACTGATCCGTTTAAGCTTGGACTGGCTCTGCGGCTTGGCGCGGATCAGGCCTTTGACCCACGGGAGGCACCTGTCAGTGACAGTATTACTGAACTGACTGCAGGCCGGGGAGCGGATCTGGTTTTTGAGGCAGTGGGGACGGGTGAAACTTTGTCAACCGCAGTCGCTTCCGTACGTAAAGGCGGAACCGTTGTCCTTGTCGGGAATTTATCCCCTGAGGCAATTATTCCCCTGCAAAATGTGGTGACCCGACAGATAAGGCTTCAGGGAAGCTGTGCCATCTGCGGGGAGTTTCCCGCAGTTCTTGACATGATGGCCCGGGGAGAAATAAATACTGATCCTCTTATCTCCGCAGAAGCCCCGCTTTCCGAGGGTGCAGAGTGGTTCAGGAGACTTTATGCCAGAGAACCGGGACTGTTGAAAGTGGTTCTTCATCCCTGATCATGAGGAACAGGAACCCGAACCTGAAACCTGTGTGTCCGTAACCCGGAAGTACTGCCGGCGGGTGATTATCTTTGTCTGACGGGAGCCTGACGAAACCGTTGGATCCTGAATTTCAATTTAAACTTCAAATGTATGGCTTAAGAATGAAGGAAAAACTGAATACTGCCGTTGTGGGTATCGGAAAAGTGACAGCTATTCATGCCCGGGCACTCGCAAACCTTCCCGGTTCACGTTTTGCTGCCGTGTGCAGTACAGACAGGAAAAAGGCAGAGGACTTTGCTTCGGCCCACAGGATAAAGGGTTATACCGATGTGGCGGAAATGGTTCACAGGGAAAAGATTGATGTGGTGGTAATATGTACTCCCCATCCGGTCCACAGGGCTCCGGCTGTTGCTGCCATGGAGGCGGGGGCCCATGTTCTGGTTGAAAAGCCATTCGCTTCATCCCTGGAAGATTGTGATGCAATGCTCTCTGCAGCTGAAAGATATGACAGACAGACCGGAGTCATAAGTCAGCGGCGCTGGTACAGGCCGGTTCAAAGGGTGAAGGAGGCGATTGATTCGGGAAAGATAGGAAAACCTGTTTTCGGGACTGTCAACATGCTTGGCTGGCGGGATGAAAAGTATTATCAGAGTGATCCCTGGAGGGGCTCATGGAAGGGTGAGGGAGGCGGCGTCCTCGTGAACCAGGCTCCCCACCAGCTCGACCTTCTGCAATGGTTCATGGGCGGGATAGATGAACTTTACGGTATCTGGTCAAATCTGAACCATCCATACATAGAAGTTGAAGATACGGCCCTGGCGATTATCAGGTTCAGAAACGGGGCCATCGGCAATATTGTCGTATCAAATTCAATGAAACCCGGAATTTACGGGAAGGTGCATGTCCACGGGCAGAACGGGGCATCTGTCGGAGTGCAGACCGACGGAGGTGCAATGTTCGTCGCGGGAATGTCAGACATCCTCGAGCCTCCGGTTAATGATCTCTGGACCGTTCCCGGGGAAGAAAACCTGCTTGAAAATTATGTAAGGGAAGATTCGGAATTTTTTCTTTCACTGAAAAATCCGGTGGAGTATTTCCATGAGAGGCAGATAGAGGATTTTCTGGCAGCCATAAAAGAGGGACGCGAACCGCTTGTTACGGGAAGGGAAGGCAGGGTAACGGTTGAGATTTTTACTGCCATTTACCGCTCGGCCCGGGACGGCAGACCTGTGAAATGGCCGCTTTATCCGGAAAACCGGAATGATTATGACGGCAGACCGGTTTAAATCCCGGTTTATGGGGAAAATTTAAAATAATTCTTTTTAAATTAACTGCGATTTTTCAGCCCCTGTGAATGTAATCATCCGGACCGGGGCGGGAAATCATATTATAAATTATGGTCATATCAACAAAAACCAGACAGAAAATGAAACTGAAAGCAATTTTGTTCCTGATGCTGGCAGCAGTGATTTACGGTTGTCAGGAAAGATATTATACTGAGGACGATTTCCGGTCGGTACTCAAAATCGATTCCCATATCCATATTAATAGCGGTGATGGTGTTTTTGAAGAACAGGCTGCGGATGACAATTTCATTCTGATAACACTTAATGTTGACAACGGTAACCTGTCTGACATCAGGGATCAGTTCAACTATGCAGTTCTTTCTGCACAAAAGCATCCCGGCAGAGTCTTTTTCGGACCCACATTTTTCTTCGACACGGCTGGCTGGGGTACTGAAACCTGGAGCAGGAAGGTAGTTGATCAGCTTGATTCTGATATTTCAGCAGGCGTCATTACCGTCAAGATCTGGAAAAATATCGGCATGACAGTCCGTGACAGATCAGGAAAATTCATTATGGTTGATGATCCCCGACTGGATCCTGTTATAAATCTCATAAAAAGCAGGAATATTCCGGTAACCGGGCATCTCGGAGAACCTCTCAACTGCTGGCTTCCCCTTGAGGAAATGACTGTCAGAAACGACAGAAACTATTTTGCCCAGCACCCCCGGTACCATATGTACCTTCACCCGGAATACCCGTCCTATGAAGATCAGATAAATGCCCGTGATAATTTCCTGGAGAGACATCCTGACCTTCCCTTTATCGGCTGCCATCTCGGAAGCCTGGAATGGAACGTTGATTCCCTTGCCCTCAGGCTCGACAGGTATCCCAACATGGCTGTAGACATATCCGCCAGGACATGCCATCTGCAGTATCAGTCTGCCCGCGACAGGGAACGGGTTCGTGATTTCTGCATAAAATACCAGGACAGGCTGCTTTACGGAACTGATATAGGTTATATGGGAGGTGGCAATCCGGAGGCCTTCAAGACACGGGTGCATGATACATGGATTGACGACTGGAAGTATTTTGCCACCGGCTCGGAAATGACCTCCCCCTTGTTTGAAGGCGGATTTACAGGTTTGCAGCTTCCGAAAAAAGTGATAGACAAGCTGTACCGTGAAAATGCCGTAAGATGGTATAAACTGAAAATATAAAATACTGATATCCTGAAATAAATAGTTTCTACAGTTGATCACGTTTGTCATTTCAGTTACGGCCCTTTTGCTGGGATATTTCCTGTATTCGAAATTTCTGGAGAAAATTGAAGGAGCCGATCCGGACCGCGAAACCCCCGCCTTTAAAATGAAAGACGGTGTGGATTATGTGCCGCTTCCGTGCTGGAAGACTTTTCTGATTCAGCTGCTTAATATTGCCGGACTGGGACCGATCTTCGGTGCTATTGCGGGTGCCATGTGGGGACCCGTAGCCTTTCTCTGGATAGTGCTGGGAACGATCTTTGCAGGTGGTGTTCATGACTACTTCTCAGGAATGCTGTCGATGCGCTATAACGGATTGAGTATTACTGAAATAACCGGAATGTTCCTGGGGAAGGGAGTGAAGCAGTTCATGAGGGCCTTTACCGTTTTGCTGATGGTACTGGTCGGGGCTGTTTTTATTATGGGACCGGCCGGAATACTTGCAGGACTGACTCCTGCACATATGACGATGACATTCTGGGTTTGGGTTGTTTTCGGATATTATATCATTGCAACCCTTCTGCCCATCGACAAGATCATAGGGAGATTATATCCTGTATTTGGTTTTGCACTTCTGTTCATGGCAGCCGGCCTGATCACCGCACTGTTTGTAAAGGGATATCATATTCCGGAGCTCACTCTTTCAAATTTCAGGAATTTTCATGTAAACCCGGATAAATTCCCGGTTTTCCCTATGATGTTCATCTCTATTGCCTGCGGTGCCATTTCGGGATTTCATTCCACCCAGTCGCCTCTAATGGCCAGGTGCATTACAAATGAAATGCTTGGCCGGAGGGTTTTTTACGGGGCAATGGTATCTGAAGGTATTATTGCACTGATATGGGCTGCAATAGGAATGAGTTTTTACGGGGGAGTGGGGGCTCTGAATGAAATGATGACCGCACAGAAAGGAAACGCCGCCTATCTGGTGAATGAAATATCCAATTCCCTGTTAGGGAGATTCGGAGGATTACTTGCAATTCTCGGAGTGGTTGCAGCCCCGATCACTTCAGGCGATACCGCATTCCGCAGCGCCCGGCTCATTGTGGCGGATTTCCTGAAAATCAGGCAGGGTCCTCTTTTAAACCGCCTGTATATCAGCGTGCCGCTTTTCCTTGTGGGGTTTCTTATTACCAGAATGGACTTCGCGGTCATATGGCGCTATTTCGCCTGGTCAAACCAGACCCTGGCAATGGTTGTGCTGTGGACAATAACAGTATATCTCCTTCAGACGGGCAGGCTCTATATGGTAACTCTCATTCCTGCATTTTTCATGACGGCGGTTTGTGTAAGCTATATCCTTTTTGCACCCGAAGGTTTTTCCCTTCCCGGAGCCATATCCCATACGGCGGGAATTATTGCCGCTGTCATAGTTCTGACGGTTTTCCTCGTTTATAAACAGAAAATCGAAAAAACTGCTCCGGGTTTCGGATAAGCAGAAGCGGATAAAAAGCGGAGGAAGAAAAACAGAATATTGTTTATATTTATAAGCACTTTATAAAAAAAGGCATGTGCCGGGAAAAGCATATGTTAAAAAGCATCTGCTACAAAAGACATACAATAAATAAGCATCTATGGAAACTGATAATTCACGACGCGGATTTTTACGGAAAGCTGCATTCGGAAGCCTTGCGGCAATAAGCATCCCTGAAATAGTTTCCGCGGCTCTGCCGCAGGAAAGAAACGGGATAAAACTTCTCAAAGGACAGACCATCCTTTTTCAGGGTGATTCCATTACCGATGCCGGCAGGAGCAGGAAGGAAACGGGCTTCAATAATGCCGGAGCCCTGGGATCCGGATATCCAATGCTGGCCGCTGCCCGGCTTCTTCTCAGCCATGCCGGCCTCGACCTTAAGATTTACAACAGGGGAATATCGGGGAATAAGGTATTTCAGCTTGCTGAAAGGTGGGATGAGGATTGTATTGACATAAAACCTGACGTGGTCAGCATATTAATAGGGGTAAATGACATCTGGCATAAGCTCGGCGGAAATTACAACGGGACTGTGGAAATATACCGGAGGGACTATATTGCCCTGATTGAGAGAACGAAAAAAGCCCTGCCTGCTGTTAAGCTTATTATCGGTGAGCCCTTCGGGGTGCGCGGGGTGAAAGCTGTCGACGACAGCTGGTATCCGGAGTTTTATGAATACCAGAAAGCGGCAAAAGAGATAGCCTCACAGTTTGGAGCACAGTTTATTCCCTATCAGGCTGTTTATGATGAGGCTCAGCTCAGGGCACCGGCTGCCTACTGGACCGGCGACGGGGTTCATGCCTCACTTGCAGGGGCGTCCCTGATGGCAGAAGCATGGCTCCGTATGGTGGAATAGGGACATTAAGCCGGGTATCAGGGGTATGACTCCGGATTGCAGGATAGTGGTATAGGACTGAGTGTCAGGAGTATGACTGCATATTATGGGAAATGGCAAGGAATACCTGAACGGGATTGTTGCAGAAGACATTTTCAAGGAACTGAAAAAAATAAAAACCTGAATCATGATTAAGACAGAAACAGCTGTAAAAAATGCATCGGGAAATTTCCCGGGAATACTTTTGATTTTATTTTTCATATTTCTTCCCGGAATCATTTTTGGTCAGGAAACTGTTTACGGACTTTTATATTCCGACAATAAACCTGTCTCTGTCACTTTCAGGGACGGAGTAATAACTGAAGTCCGGAAAATCAAAAAGCTTCCTTCCGGAAGTGAAGGACTGATAATAGGTCCCGGTCTGATAGACAATCAGATAAACGGATTTGCCGGTGTCTCTTTCACTTTTGGCGGAGGAGAACTTACCCGGGATGGTGTAATAAAAGCGACTGAAGCTATCTGGAAGACAGGTGTTACCACATATCTGCCCACACTTACCACCAACAGTCATGATGTCCTTATGAAGAATTTCGCCGTTCTCGGCAGTATTGCCGGGGATGCGGCCCTGCTGGGATCAATACCGGGTTTTCATCTTGAAGGACCGTATATATCACCGGTGGACGGCTACAGGGGGGCCCATCCACTTGATCATGTCAGAAAGCCTGACTGGCAGGAGTTTCTTCAATACAGAAAAGCAGCAGGGAACAAAATTATTCATGTCACCATTGCACCGGAAGTTGAAGGCGCCATGGATTTTATCGACAAATGCAGGGCAGAGGGCATAGTGGTTGCACTTGGCCACCATAACGGATCTGCAAAAGAAATTACCGAGGCCATTGACCGGGGAGCCATTATAGCAACCCATCTGGGGAACGGCTGTGCAAACATGATCAACAGGCATCTGAATCCCCTGTGGCCCCAGCTTTCTGACGACCGGCTGATGATCAGTATAATAGGAGACGGATTTCATCTCAATCCGGAAGAAATAAGGGTTTTTTACAAGGTGAAGGGACCGGATAAAACAATAATCACTTCGGATGTCACCAGCTATGCTTCACTTGAACCGGGAAGATATCTGACAGATGAAGGAGAGGCGATTGAACTGACACCGGAAGGCATGCTGAAGTATCCGGCACAGGATGTGCTGTACGGCTCGGCTTCACCTGTGAAAAAAGGACTTGTAAACGTAATGAAATACACGGGATGTTCCCTCGAAGAGGCATTCCGGATGGCAGCTTTAAACCCTGCAAAGTTATACGGACTGAACGACCGGGGTGAGATAGCCAGGGGCAAGAGGGCAGATATCATTTTATTCCGTATCGAAAATGATGAAATGATTATTAAAAAGACCTGGGTAAAGGGAAAACTGGTTTATCAGGAATAATAATATTAACTCAGGAACAATAATACAACTTCAGGAATTATACGGCATCGCAGGTGACAATACACATCGCAAGGCCGGGACTGTAATATCATCCGGGCTAATGTTACAGAATCAGAAAACAGGATAAGCTGATAAATTACTGTACGGATTTCTTTTTTTTCAGTATTTCTTTTTCTATTTTACAGCCTTAACTAAAAACCGCCGTGCCTATGAGAAATGAAATGCCTGTCATTTGTTCATCCGTTTGTTTATTCATTTATCTGATCATTCATTCTCTCTGTTCATTCAGAGAGAAAGAGTACCGGAATATTCACTTTTAACAACCTTAATTTCACTTAACTTAATTTTATGAAAAATTCTTATGTCTGTAAGACACATTCACTGTGTCTCAAAGAATTCATGAAGAAGCTCAGGATTATGGCACTGTTGTTCCTTTTCCTGGCTTCCTGGGGTATTGCCTCAGCCGGCAGTGCTGTGCCGGGAAATGGTGACATCAATGCAGCAGATATGCAGCAGATCACTGTTACCGGGACAGTCACCGATGCTTCCACCAGGGAACCCATGCCGGGAGTAAACGTACTTGTAAGCGGAACCACTCTGGGTGCACTGACTGATCTCAGCGGCAGATACAGTCTGAATGTACCCGGCAGGGATGCAGTTCTGGTTTTTTCCTTTATAGGATTCATCACGCAGGAACAGGCTGTTGCGGGAAGGACAGTGATCAATGTAGCACTTGAACCCGCCACGGAAGCTCTTGATGAAGTAATTGTGATCGGATACGGAACCCAGAAGAAAAGCGATCTGACGGGTTCGGTATCCAGGGTTACTTTTGATGACAAGGCAACGCTGGCGAACCTGAACCTGTCACAGGCTATGTCCGGTTCCACCGCAGGTGTCAACATCCAGCAGGGTTCCGGACTGGCAGGAGCCGAACCAAGCCTTGACATCAGGGGACAGACCTCTTTGTCAGCAAGCGACAGGCCGCTTATTGTTCTGGACGGTATCATTTTCAACGGTTCAATCTCGGATATCAATGTTAACGACGTTGAGGCAGTGGATATCCTGAAAGACGCCAGTGCCGCGGCTGTTTACGGATCGAGGTCGGCCAACGGTGTGATCCTGATCACTACCAAAAGAGGAAAATCGGAGAAACCCCTCATTGGCTTCAACATGTATTACGGCTACCAGAATATGTCAAATAATCCCATGAGGGTGATGAATGCCGAGGAGTATGCCATCCGGCTGGTTGACTACTATTACCAGCAGGATCTTTATACCTGGTACAAAACCAAGCCGACGAGCTCAGAGGGCAAGCCTGTAAGGCCCGATATCACCAACCGCGAACTGGTGGCCGCCAAGCTGAGAACCGCGGAGGAAAGGGACAACTATATTGCAGGCAATGAAATTGACTGGGTGAAGGAGGTTATGCGTACGGCACCCATTCAGAATTATAATCTCAGCCTCTCGGGAAAGAGCGATAAATCCAATTACTTCCTGTCTGCCTCCTATTCCGACGAGAAAGGGATTCTGAGAAATGACCAGTTCAACAGAATCACCCTGCACAGCAATGTTGAAAGCAAAATCACCGACTGGCTTACAGTAGGGCTGATTTCATCATATTCCTACCGCGATTATTCCGGTATCAATGCCAGCCTGGGCGATGCCAGAAGCTGCAGCCCTTTGGCAAACAACAAGATAGGCCGTCCGGATTATGACATGTTCCTCACCGGGGAGGCATACATGACCTATCCTCTTGTTTATGAATACATAAAGAACAAGGATGTCAGGAACAACCTGTTTATGGTCGGAAATGCAAAGATCAGCATTCCATGGGTTAAGGGACTGACCTATGATTTCAACTATTCGAACACTTACTACACCAGGAATGAAAATACATTTCATCCGGTTACCACTCCCGACGGAAGAACCAACAAGGGCAGAGCTATAAAAAAGCCCGAGGAAGAAAGAAACTGGATCTTCAACAATATTGTCTCCTATGTAAGATCATTCGGTGAACATCAGGTTAACGCCACCCTTCTTTACAGCCGCGAGAACCGCAATGCCCATACAACAACAACAACGGTGGAGGGTTTTGACAATGATGTTCTCGGTTATGATAATCTCGGGCTCGGAACAATTGTAACAGCGGCATCAACAGCATGGGAGGAGAACAGTATTTCCTACATGGCACGTGCGAACTACATGTTCAGAAACCGCTACATGATCACCGGTACTGTCCGCAGGGACGGTTTCTCCGGCTTTACCGAGCAGAAGAAATTTGCCACCTTCCCCTCTGTATCCCTGGCCTGGGTGCTTTCAGAAGAAGCCTTCATGCAGGATCTGAAATGGCTTTACCTGAAACTCAGAACATCCTACGGCAAGAACGGCAACCAGGGAATCGGCCGTTATTCCAGCTTCTCCACAATGTCCACCGCAGCCTATGTGTACGGAGCCAGTACAGCAATCGGCATATGGCCCAGCACCCTTGGAAATGCGAACCTCGGATGGGAAGCCACTTCCTCCCTGAACCTCGGGCTGGATTACGGACTGTTCAACAGGAGAATATCGGGATCCATAGAAGTGTATACCGCAGAAACAACCGATGTTCTGGTTAAAAGGGCACTTCCGCCAACAACGGGATATCCGAATATCTGGACAAACATAGGTGCCATTGCAAATAAGGGAATTGAACTTGAAATAAGTTCGGTAAATCTTCAGGGGCGCGTAGGATGGAGAACGGATTTTGTATTCTCGCTCAACAGAGACAAGATAAGCAAGCTTTACGGAGACAAGAACGACAAGGATATTGGCAACGCATGGTTTGTAGGAGAACCCATCCAGGCAATCTATGATTATGAAATGGCGGGCGGACTCTGGACGGAAGCAGACCTCTACAGCGGAAATATTCTGAATAACTGGTATCCCGGGCAGTATAAATATGTTGATCAGGATAAAAATGGTGTGATTGAACCAACCAACGACAGGAAGATTGTAGGATACAAATCCCCAAGCTACCGTTTCAGCATAAATAATACCCTGAATTACAAAAATTTCACCCTTTCTTTCTTTATCAATTCAATACAGGGCGGGAAGAAGTACTATATGCTTGACAATGCTTCTGTTGTCAATGTTGCCTGGCGTTCAGATGATGTCCTCAGAATAAATGCCTCAGCCGTAAGGCCGTACTGGACACCTGACAACGGGGTCAACAATGCAACAGGTGTTTATAATTCACCTGCTGTTTCAAGCGGTATCTATGAAAGCAGAAGCTTTGTGAGATTACAGGATGTTTCATTGTCCTACAATTTCAGCTCACAGCTTCTTAATACGCTCAAGCTCCAGTCGTGCACATTCTACATTGCCAGCAAGAATCCCTATGTGTGGACGAAATGGTCGGGCTGGGATCCTGAAACGGGCACCAGCAATAATCCCCTGATGAGAAATATAACTGCAGGTTTCAATGTTACATTTTAATTCAGCCTTTTATTATGAAACCAGAAAATTATAAAATGATGAAAAGATATATCGTTATAATAAGCAGTAAGTGTACATTGCTTGCAGGTATTTTACTGCTGATGCTGTCATCCTGTAACGACAAGGAAATACTGAAGGAGGTTCCGAAGGATTTCCTCGCACCTGAAAATGCATATTCCACTGTTTCCGGAATACGCCAGGGTATTTCCGGTCTGCATTACACATTCCGCAATTACTGGTTCTGGGGTGATCAGGACCAGGGCAGCATGTGGAGGGGTGTCGGAACCGATGTTGCATTTCACGGTGAAGATCCCAACAGCACAAGGTTCCTGTGCAACTATGTCAACTATCTGATTCCCGGATCAGCATATGTATTACAGTACTGGACCAGGAACTATGAACTTATACAGAGAGCCAACGTGCTTATTGAGAAAGTGGAGGCATCAGACGCTCAGATATGGTCAGGTGAAGCCCAGAGAAATGCCTTCAAGGCCGAGGCCATGTTTTTCAGGGCCTATGCATACCGTATCCTTGTGTCATATTTTGGAGACGTTCCGCTGGTGACGGAAGCCATTAAGTCGGCCAAGGCAGATTTTACAAGAACACCGGTTGCCGATGTTTACAAGCAGATTGAAGATGATCTGAAATATGCTGCGGCCAATTTGCCCGGGCGCGGAAAAGAGGAGGCTCCCGGCCGGATCACACAGGCTGCTGCCTGGCATCTGCTTTCTGAGGTTTACCTCAATCAGGGCAAGTATCAGCTTGCTGTTGATGCTGCCTCAGAAGTGATTGACGGAGGTGAATACGGACTTATGACCGAGCGTTTCGGGGCACAGCATGATGTTTTCGGATCCGGTGACGTTTATTATGACCTTTTCAGATATGGCAACCAGAACCTTTCCGAAAACAAGGAAACTATCTGGGCCATTCAGTTCGAGCCCCTGATTACGGGAGGTGCCTCATGGAGCGGTGAAAGGGGATTCGGTCCCGCATATTTCAGATGGGGCAATGCTCCTGACGGGAAAGCTGCTTTCAGGGGAGAGTTTGTTAACGGAAAGTACACAGGTTATTCCGACACCCTCGGCAGACCGGTATCATGGGTGAGACCCACTGATTATGCAGCCTATACCATATGGCGCAGAAGCGGCTGGAATGAAGATATCCGGAATGCAAAGCACAGTATCAAGAGGAAATTCTATTTTGATAATCCCGAATCAGCATTTCATGGCCAGGAATTGAAGTTTGCTCTCTTCAATGCTGAATATGCCGGTAACAAGAGGGATGCAATAAGAGATTCCTGTCAGTATATTTATCCGTATTTCATGAAATTCGCTGATCCCTGCAACCATTTTGACAACCCGGGCCAGTCGGGAGGCGGATATACTCACCAGGACGTTTATGCCATGCGTGTTGCAGAAACGATACTGAACCGTGCGGAAGGCTATCTCGGTCTTGGAAAAAAGGATCTTGCAGCTGCCGATATCAACAGGATAAGGAGCAGGGCACAGGCACCGCCGGTGGACGAAGCGGATGTGAATATTGAGTATATACTCGATGAACGTGCCAGGGAACTGTACGGGGAGGAATGGAGACATATTGTTTTGCGCCGGGTCGGGAAGCTTGTTGAACGGGTCAGGCAGTACAACAATAACCCCAAGAATCCGGGCCTTCATATTCAGGATCACCATGTACTGTGGCCGATACCCCTGTCGCAGATCGACCTGAACATTGACGCGGCAACCGGGCAGAATCCGGGATATCCGAAATAGTCACACCCTTACCGGTATAAAAATTAATATCAGTGGGCAAAGCTGCTTTGCCCACTGATGATTTGTACCGCTCTGTATTCCGGGGATGATTTGTACCGCTCAGTATCCCAGAGGTAGTTTGTGCTGTTTGGTACCCCTGGTGAAGATTTGCCCTGCACAGAACCCGGTGATAATCTGCACCGCACGTTATCCCGGTAAAGATCCCTGCAGGCAGTAACGATTCCGGAGGCCGTCAAATACTAATAATTGTTAAATGAATTAATAGTGTTTGAATACACGGTCAGAATTCTTAATTTTATCAATTAGCGAATAAGAATGACAATACCTTAATAACCCTAAAAAAGAATTAACAGTATGAAGAAAAAAACAATCAGCAGGCGACGCTTCCTTGGAACTGCTGCCACGGCTGCAGCTGCTTTCACTGCCATACCTGTGATCAGTTCATGTTCATCAGGCCCGGGTCAGAAAAAACCAAATTCAAAGGTAGGAGGGGTGCAGCTTGGCTGTACGACCTACAGCTACCGGAGCATGCCGCATAAGGTGGATGATGTTATTGAATACCTTCTCTTTGCCGGGATCAATTCAATTGAACTCAGACTGGTAGCCGAGGAGGATCTTGGTATACCGGCCATGCCCCAGAGGCCGAGGGTTCAGGAAATGACCGACGAACTGAGGGCTGAGTTTGCGAGACAGATGGAAGAGGTAAGGGAAGCTCAGCGCCAGTGGCGCCTTTCACTCCCAATGTCGAGATATGAGGATATGCGCAAAAAGTTCAATAATGCCGGAATAGATGTGTACATATCGAAATTTGCTCCATCTTCATGGTCGGATGAAGAGATTGATTATGCCTACACGGCAGCCAAAACCCTCGGTTCAATCGGTATTACGGATGAGTACAGCGAAACGGCCATCCACCGCCTGGGCAAATTCGCAGAAAAACATGGCAGCCTGGCAATGTTTCATACCCATGGCCAGCCGGCAGAACCAGGATTCTCATTTGATCCTATATTTGCTGCATCACCTGCCAACTATCTCAACCTGGATGCAGGACACTATTTCGGAGCAACAGGCCTTCATCCGAATGAAGTGATTATAAAGTATCACGACAGGATGCGCAGTATCCATATAAAGGACAAGACCGGTCCGGACAGCACTCCTGCAGGTGCAAACATGCCCTTCGGCCAGGGTGAGACACCCATAGCCGACATACTCCTGCTCCTTAAGAAAGAGAAATGGCCGATACAGGTTGATATTGAACTTGAATACCAGATACCCGATGATTCCGATGCTGCCCGGGAAGTTGCGAAATGCATCGAATACATGAGGAACATCCTCGAGTAAGCATTTGCTGACATACATGTAACGGCAGCTTTTCCGGGGAAAGGCGGAGGGCTGCCGTTCCTGCCCTGAATTCAAATATCATGTAAATGAGATCATATATATTTCTTTTCCTGCTTGTTTTCACTCTTGCACCGCTGACTCTTCAAGGGCAGAAAAGCAGCAGGAAGATCACCCTCAGCGGCAGGGTGGCCGATAAGGACAGTCAGCCTGTTAAGGGTGCAGTGATCTTTATTGACAAGGTCAAGACCGATGTTGTCACAGACGATCAGGGTAAGTACAGGATAAGGGTAAGTCCTGCTGCCTCCGAAATTCTCGTCTTTTCTCTTTTCAGCGGAGTATCCTCACAGAATATTGACGGAAGAACTGTAATAGACTTTATTCTTACCGGCGAAACCCGTGATGTGCCCGGGAATGATTCCGGTAATAAAGATGCCATGGCAGCCGGAGACAGGAACAGGGAAAAAGACAAAGAGGAAGGCCGCCTTGTTTTTGATCCCAAAGATGCCAGGCATTCGAGCTATCAGAGCATCTATGACATGATCCGGGGGAGGTTTCCGGGCGTGGAAGTGAGCGGAAACAATATAAGAATCATGGGATCCTCTTCTTTTCACGTGAGTACGGAACCTCTCTTTGTTGTTGATGGAGTCATTGTTAATTCCATCGATAACATATCACCCCAGACCGTCAGATCAATAGAGGTTCTTAAAGGACCGGATGCCACTGTTTACGGCACACGCGGATCCAACGGAGTGATAGTGATAACGCGTATAAGCGGCAAGGACTGACTCCTGTTATTCGGCGTAGTGAAAATAATACCAGTATGTGTCTGAGTAAGCCGGTGCCAGGAGATGCCGGGCATCAGGATTGTTAAGATAGATCCTTGCATAGGAATTCATCCTCTGTATCACATCCGGACTTATTCTGTAGGGACTTCCTGCGAGGGGATCCGTGTTGGTAAGACTGATATAGAACAGCATTGCTTCCTGGCAGGACCGTGGCATTTCCCTGTAACCGAGCTGTTGCATCAGAGGAACCAGTCCGGCGAACTTGTCAAGTTCTCTTCCGAGCAGATACCATGCTGCAAGATATTCAAATGCAATCCGGTTTCCGGGATTCTCACTCAGCATTCTGATAAGAATGGCTTCAATATCATCAATATGAAAAAAGAAATCCTTCCTGACTGCCATTTTTCTTTTTTCACCCCAGTCGGGATGATTATTGATCATCTCCTCATTGTAAAGATATTTCCCGGTATTTAAGGCCCATTTTCTGTAAAATAGTGTCTTCTCAAGCAGCTTCAGATATTTACCTGCCACCTCGTACCGGCCGTTTATCAGATTGGTTTCCGCCAGTCTCTTTACGGCCCTCACGCTTTTTTCCATGTGGGGCATCACTTCCATGCTCTCAAAGGCATAGAGCTGTGATGCATTTACCAGTCCGATGTGATAAAGGATCTCATTTCCCATCATGGGACTGATAAATTCATCCTCAAATCTCAGGAAAAGACCTTCTCTGCCATGCTGACTGAAACTGAACATTTCCTCAGCCATGATACCCGTTTTGGCAAGTGACAGGTTGAGCATGGCAAGCGACAGATAATTCCCCGGAGGCTTTTTCCCCGCAAATGCGATTACCTTTTCCCATTTCCGGTTCCTGACGAGCTGATCGTAAGTCATTGTTCGTTCCGCGTCGAAATTCACCATTTTAAAAAATCCGGTTAAGGCCATAGCCGGAATTACTATAAGCTGAATAATCAGGAAGGATGTTTTTTCCAGATGTCTTTCCGGAATGAGTGAATAAAATAAAACAACGGGGAGGGGCAATATAAGGAGAACCGGTATGAAGGGCGGAATCCTGCCGGCTATGTTATAATAAAATTCTGTGAAAAAGGCCTGTCCGGCAGGCTGAAACACAAAAAAATATCTGACAAGAAGAGGTACGGCTGCTGACAGGAATATGTAAAGCAAGATCGGGCACAGCTTTGATCTTTTTGCCCATGATCTTCCCTTTCCTGCTGTTTCTGTTCCTGTTCTTCCTGTTCCTGTTCCTGTTCCAGCCTTATTAATTCTTTCTTTATTCATGCCGTGCGCCAGAGCGGCATTCTTTAACAGGATAATTTCATATGCTGTCATTATCAGCACCATGGACAAAAATGCTCCTCCCAGAATATAATAAATCAGCGGAATAAGAATAACGCCGGCAGCAAATCTCCGTTTTTCATTTTTTATCCCTGTATAAACCCATGCTGCGGCAAGGGAGGCGGTGAATCCTGTTACTGCTGAAAGCGGGTATAATTCATTGCAGAGCATCAGGCCGGCGGCAAGGGCAGGCAGGAATGAGAGAAGATAAGTGTTTTTTCTTCCGTCATTGAATTCCCGGATAAGTGCCCGGGTGAGCAGCTGTATTGAGATAAACAGAATGCTGATGATGAATGCCCCGGCTGCGGGAATATTGTAAAACTGTGTAAGGAATGAGCCTGTCCAGCCATTGAGACCCCCGGGGAGCAGTAGTTTTTCAGTAAAATAATTGCCTGTACAAAGGAAGAGCTGCAGCTGTTCCGCAAAGCGAAGGTGGTTTGCATAGAAAAAAGAAAAAAACATAAAAACAAGGATTCCGGCAGAGGCTGTTATCAGTAAGTCTTTGTGCCTTAATATCCGGGATTCTTTTTTTGCTTTCTTGTTTTTCATCAGGCCGCGGCTGGCTGAACTCAGTTCTGTTCAGCATTGATTAAATACAAAACTAATATATTAAAATAATTATTTTTGTGTAATATCATTAAACCGTAAAACTGAATAACTCTCTTACCATGCAGGAAAAAAATCCTTCCGGCAAAAGTCCGGTTAGTAAGGTCCCGGTCAGCCGGAAACCATTTGATGCATTTCTTCTTCCGATCGCAGTACTGTTGCTGATAATCTTTATTACAGGAACAGTGAATGCCCAGAACGATCTTGACGTGATCAGAAACTCATGGATGGAACACAGCGACGCATCCAATTCACTGTACCACCACCTGGCAGATCAGTGCTATGATCTTATTGATAAAAGGGAAAAGGCCATTTCCGGGCTGAATTCTCTGGCAGACTGGCAGGAAAGACAGAAATTCATCAGGGAAACCCTGATGGATATAGTTGGACCTTTCCCTGAAAAAACACCACTCAATGCCAGAACGGTAAAAACCATTGATAAGGGGTCTTTCAGGGTGGAGCATGTGATCTATGAATCCCTTCCGGGATTTTATGTCACCTCCTCATTATATATCCCTTCAGGATTAAGGCGGCGGGATAAGGCGCCGGCAATTATCTACTGCAGCGGACATACTGAAGAGGGTTACCGGAGCGCGACCTATCAGCACGTAATTCTGAACCTGGTAACCAAGGGTTTCATCGTTTTTGCCTTTGATCCTGTCGGACAGGGAGAGCGCCTGGAATATTACGATCCTGCCACAGGAAAATCATCTGTCGGTGGACCCACCAAGGAACATTCATATCCAGGAGCACAGGCTTTCATTACCGGAAGCTCACAGGCGCGGTATATGATCTGGGACGGTATCAGGGCGGTTGATTATCTTCTTTCGCGCAGGGAGGTTGATCCTGCAAGGATTGGTATTACCGGCAGGTCGGGAGGCGGCACGCAATCGGCATATATTGCAGCATTCGATAACCGCATTCTTGCGGCAGCTCCTGAAAACTATCTGACGAACTACAGAAGGCTTCTTCAGTCGATAGGTCCCCAGGATGCCGAGCAGAATATGTTCCATTTTCTTTACCGGGGGCTTGATCATCCTGACCTTCTTCTGGTAAGAGCCCCGAAGCCGGCATTGATGATCACCACAACCCGTGATATATTCAGCATTCAGGGTGCAATGGAAACCGAAAAGGAGGTTGCAGGGTTGTACAGGTTGTACGGTGAAACAGAAAATTTTTCAAGGATTGAAGATGATGACGGCCATGCCTCAACAAAAAAGAATCGTGAAGCCATGTATGCTTTTTTCCGTCAGCATCTTAACAATCCCGGAAGTATTGAAGATGAAAGGATCAGTCCGCTCACGGCAGAGGAACTCAGGGTAACTCAGACAGGACAGGTATCAACATCGCTGGGAGGAGAAACTGTTTTCAGCCTTAACAGGAAGGAGGCCGGAATACGGCTGAATGAGCTGAATGAAGCACGACGCAATCCTGAAAATTTTTATGCCGGCATTGCAGAACCGGCGAAAAGAATGTCGGGATTCCGTGAACCTTCCCTTGATGATCTGCCGGTGTTTACCGGCCGTATTGCCAGGGATTACTACAATATTGAAAAGTATTTTATAAAGGGGGAGGGCGATTATGTCATTCCTTACTTATTGTTCCGGCCTGTATTATGGAATAACCGGGGTGTGTTTTATCTCAATCCTGCCGGTAAATCAGCCGGGGCCGGGCCGGGAGGCGATATTGAAAGATTCCTGAGGCAGGGATTCGCTGTTATGGCGCCCGATATGGCCGGATGCGGAGAAAACGGCCCGGGATCATTCCGCGGCGATGCTTACTTTGACGGTTCATCCCACAATCTGTGGTATGCTTCATTGCTTGCAGGGAGAAGCATTACCGGGATACATACGGGAGATGTGGTCAAGCTGATAAGAGTGTTAAGGAAGGAATGCCCCTATGCCGAGATTATCGGCTTTGCCAGAAAAGAAATGGCCCCCGTGCTTCTCCACACCGCAATTATCGACAGGAACATTTCATCAGTGATTCTGGCTGAGCCCTATTCCTCATTCAGGTCGGTGGTAATGAATAAATCCTATGATACAAATCTCATTCTCAGTACGATTCCTGCCGGACTCACTGCCTATGACCTGCCTGACCTTGCCGCGGCACTTGCTCCCCGTAAGCTTTTTATTGCCGGGATGACTGATGGAAACGGTACCGTAACAGATGTTCAGGATGATATCAGTATTATCCGGAATGTTTATTCATTGCGGAATGCAGCTGACAGAATCAGGATCGAAGCAGATCTCTCAGCCCTCGATTCATGGATAGAATAATTAACTTCTTTTAACAAATAAAATCCTGTATGGAATGAATGTGATGAGCTAAAAGAAATTAATTTTAACAGAACATACGACTGATTTTATTTACCCCGATTATAAATTTCAATTCTAAAAATATGGGAAATCAATTTAACAGACGTGAATTTATCAGGGCAGCCGGCGCGGGTGCCATGGCACTTGGACTTGCAGGAAGATCTTTTCCTGCAGCAGGTTCCCGTCCACAGGGCTCAAAGCGCATCGGGATAATCGGCCTTGACACATCTCACAGCACTGCGTTCACCAAGACACTGAATGATCCTTCAGCCGGTCCGCAGTTTCAGGGCTATAAAGTTGTTGCGGCTTATCCGAGAGGCAGCAGGGATATACAGTCAAGTGTGGAACGGATCCCCGGTTACACGGAGGACGTGAAAAAAATGGGAGTTGAGATTGTGGAATCCATAGACGAACTTCTCCGGAAGGTTGATTTTGTTCTTCTTGAAACCAATGACGGCAGGCTTCATCTGGAACAGGCCATACCTGTGATGAAGGCAGGTAAGAGAATGTTTATTGACAAGCCTGTTGCTGCGTCCCTGGATGATACCATTGCGATCTTCAATGCAGCGGAATATTATAAGACCCCGCTTTTTTCCGCTTCGTCCCTGAGATATATTGCCGGAGCCAAAGAAATTGCGGAGGGAGCCATCGGGAAGGTGATTGGTGCTGAGGTCTATAGTCCGGCAACTCTCGAAAAGACCCATCCTGATCTTTACTGGTACGGAGTCCATGGGGTTGAAACACTCTTTACCATTATGGGAACCGGCTGTAAAACCGTATCCAGGGCATTTACCCCGGGTACCGACCTGGTGACGGGAATATGGGAGGATGGCAGGATTGGTACCATGAGAGGAATAAGGACAGGCAGATCGGGGTACGGAGGCGTGGTATACGGGGAAAAGGAAATCAGAACCCTGGGAAGCTATGCCGGCTATGATCCCCTGCTGATAGAGATAGTGAGATTCTTCACCACGGGTGTTTTGCCGGTCAGGCCGGAGGAAACACTTGAGATCTTTGCCTTTATGACAGCAGCTGAGGAGAGCAGGCAGAAGGGAGGCGCTCCTGTTCAGATGGAAAAAGTAATTGAGAAAGCCAGGAAGAAGGCTGCGAAAATTAATTTTAAATAAACCAGTTTACCAACAGAATAATCAGATTTTAATTTTAAAGCGAATCAGGAAATGACAAAACGAAGAGATTTCATTAAAAAGAGCGCAATGGGAACTGCTGCCATAGCTATTGGCAGTGCCGGATTCAGTGCAAAATCCTACGGTTCCATCAGGGGTGCCAATGAGCGTATCACTGTTGCCGTTATAGGCATACGCGGACAGGGAGGCGGACATATCAACACATGGTGTCGTATGAAAGACAGCCAGAATGTACGCCTTAAGACGATCTGCGATGCTGATGAGGAAGTTTTTGCAGAAAAGGTCCAGGCAGCTCAGAAAATTACCGGAGAGGCCCCGCGGACGGAATGGGATATGAGAAAAGTGTTTGATGACAAGGATATTGATGCTGTTTCATTCGCAACCCCGAACCACTGGCATGCCCTGGGTACTGTATGGGCCTGTCAGGCAGGAAAGCATGTTTATGTTGAAAAACCTGCATCACATAATGTGTGGGAAGGCCGCAAGATGGTTGAAGCTGCCAGGAAATACAATGTCCGTGTACAGGTAGGGTTCCAGAACCGTTCAATCCCCAACGTCATGGAAGCCATCAGGTTCATGCACAACGGAGGAATTGGAAAAGTGTACCTTGCAAGAGGACTTTGCTACAAGCCCCGTGATTCGTTCGGAATTGCTCCTGACAGTCAACCGCCGGCTTCGCTTCATTATGACATATGGCTCGGACCGGCACAGTGGAGACCCTACAATGAAAAACGGGGTCATTACAACTGGCACTGGTTCTGGGATACAGGCAACGGCGACACGGGTAACCAGGGCCCGCATCAGTTTGACATAGCACGCTGGGGACTCAACAAGAATGAGCATCCGGTGAAGATATATTCCGCCGGCGGTATTTACGGGATTGATCCGAAGGAATGTGCACAGGAGACTCCCAATACACAGGCTTCGGTATTTAAATATGCCGATGGGACAATTCTGGAATTTGAAACCAGGGGCCGTTTTACAAATGCCGAATCAGGCCTTGGCATACAGATAGGCAACATGTTTCTGGGAACGGAGGGATACGTCGAGATAAACGGAAGCGAGTGGAAAGCCTACCGTCAGCGTGAAAGGCAACCCTTTGCAGGATCGGATATAGGGGAAAGGCCTGTCGATCTGATGAAGGCGCCGGGCGGCGGAAGCCACTATGTAAACTTCCTTGAGGCTATCCGTGCAGGGAATAATGGCCCGCTTCACTGCGACATCCTTGAAGGCTATATGTCCTCCTGCCTGCCCAGCCTTGCAAATATTTCCTATCGCCTTGGAAGAGAACTTACATTCGACGGAACCAAGGAGCAGTTCGTGAAGGATAAGGAAGCTGATAAAATGCTGACAAGGGAATACAGGAAACCCTACGTTGTTCCGGCAGTTGTCTGATCATCCGGTTTTACCGGATCTGCCGCTGCAGTCAGTACCAGCCGGCAGCTGTTCCAGACAGTAAATACAGGCAGCAGTTCAGGGGCTTTGAGACCGGATTGATAAGCCATGTGCTTTTCCGAATATTTTCGGAAAGTTTTATACATTTTATTTCGGAATCTGTCCTCCTGCTGTACTTTTCCCTGATTTGTACTGTTTACAGTGATGGATGACAGAACACGAAACCAAATTTGTTAACTAAGTATAAATTAACATAATAAAAACCGGAAAAATGAAAAATACAGCAGTAAGAGCTTCGATGCCTGTTTTAATTCTTCTCGTTTCCCTGAGCTGCAATACGAAAAGGTCTGCACGGAACGACAGTTCAAAGATATTTTTCGTAAGGAATGAGACAGAACGGAAAGTGGATGTATTCATTGGCAAGGATCATTTCACCTCCTTCTGCTGGCCAGAAAATGTTTATAAACCCATCCTTTATCCTGTTAAAACGGCTGCAGGAACGGAGGTTACCAGGGGTTTTCCGCTTGTTCCCAGGGAAGGGGAGCGGAATGACCACATTCACCAGGTCGGAATATGGCTGAATTACGGGAAGGTTAACGGTCTTGATTTCTGGGGTAACGGCCACAGGGGGATGAAGGAGCCGGGCGGCGGTGAAATAAAGCATCTTTCCATTGAAAAAATGGAAGAAAAAAACGGGGAGGCCATTCTTCTTACAAAGGAAAGCTGGGTTGATCCTGACGGTGTTGAGCTTCTTGCGGAGAATACGGAATATCATTTTCTCGCAGAGGAATCTCTCAGAATAATTGACAGGCTGACAACTTTGAAAGCCGGTTCATTTGCTGTAAATTTTGACGATACAAAGGAAGGAATGTTCGGGATAAGGGTTGCCCGTCAGCTGGAGCTGCCATATGACGATATGGTGACTGTTCTCGGACCGGACGGAAAGCCTTTGCCGGAGAAAGTCAGGGCAGGGGATGTCGCTACCGGCAATTACAGGAGCAGCGAGGGAAAAAGCGGCGACGATGTCTGGGGGACACGTGCGAAATGGATGAATCTGTACGGCAATATCGGTGAAGAAAAGATCTCGCTGGTTGTCTGTGATCATCCGGATAATCCCGGCTATCCCACTTACTGGCATGCCCGCGGGTATGGTCTTTTTGCCGCAAATCCTCTGGGATGGGCTGATTTCACAGGCGGAAGGGAAAGGCTGGATTTTTCCATCCGGCCCGGGGAGGAAATCACTTTCAGATACAGGGTTATAATCAGTTCGGGAATACATCTGACAGATGCGGAAATCAACAAACTGGCAGATGAATTTGCTGGCAGATATAAATAACTGATGCGGAAAGAAAAACATGGAAAGCCGGCTCAGGGATATCTGCGGCAAGGTCCGGAACGTGGAGCATGAAACATGACAGAAGAATACATATGCAATTGATAGGTATAATGAAATAAAACACAAACCATGAAAAACGAATTATCACGCCGTCAGTTTATTCAGAGAACCCTGGGTGCAGGTGTGGCTCTGGCTGCCCTTAATGCTCTTCCCGCTGCGGCAATGGACAGAAAAAGACCTAAAGGTCTTCAGATGGGACTGGTTACATATATGTGGGGAGCCAAATGGGACCTCCCGACCCTGATTTCCAACTGTGAGAAGTCAGGTCTTCTCGGAGTCGAGCTCCGTACACAGCATGCACACAAGGTGGAGATTGATCTCACTCCTGCCCAGCGCAAGGAAGTAAAGAAACGTTTTGCAGACTCTCCCGTGACATGCGTTGGTTACGGGTCAAATTATGAGTTTCACAGTCCTGATCCTGCCAGGCTCCGTGAAAATATAGAAGGGGCAAAGGAATATGTAAAGCTTTGTAAGGATATTGGTGCCACCGGGCTGAAGGTGAAGCCAAATACACTTCCAAAAGAAGTGGAGAGGGAAAAGACAATAGCCCAGATTGCCAGGTCCCTGAATGAACTGGGTAAATTTGCCAGGGATTATGGCCAGATCATCAGGGTTGAATGCCACGGGCCCGTTACCCAGGAAATACCGAACATGAAAGCGATTTTTGATCAGGTGACCGAGAAGAATGTTAAAATGTGCTGGAACAGCAATGATGTTGATCTGAATCCTCCCGGACTGGAAGCCAATTTCAATTCGGTCAGGCAATGGATCGGTGATACAACTCATATAAGAGGAATAAAGATCAGTGATTATCCCTATGAGGAACTGTTCAGGCTTCTTCACGGAATAAATTACAGGGGGTGGATACTTGTCGAGGCCACTACACCCTATACTGATCCCGTAGCTGTCATGAGGGAGCAGCTGACACTTTTCAATGAAATTATGGACAGGATAAAGAGCTGAACACTGCTGAACCGCGGTTTTAATCTCCCGCCCGGAGCAGGACAGGGGATTCCTTCGTGAAATCAGTCGATCTGTACCTCAGCTAGCACCGGAAGATGATCGGAAGGGTGATAGAGGTTGAAGGAATCGGTCAGTGTCCCGTGGCGAAGTACCTTAACTTTATTGTTTATGAAAATAAAGTCAATGGCTCCCGTCAGATTGGCTTTTACAGGGAAGCCTGTAAAGGTTCCGTCCGGTCCGTAGTGCTGTGTAAGTGATTTGTCCCTGGCATCATCGAGCACTTTCAGGACAGACTGAATGGGTGCCGCTGTTTTTGCAAGATTGAAATCGCCTGTAAAAATCACTGCCAGGTTTTCCTTGTTTATCAGGGCCATTCTTTCAAGAATCAGCCGGACGCCCTCCTGCCTTGCCTTGTTTCCCCGATGGTCGAGATGCGTGTTAAAGACGAGGAATTTTTTCCCGGTAATATTATCCTTCAGTTTTATCCAGGTACATGTACGGTTGCAGGCGGCATCCCAGCCCAGTCCCGGTTTCTCGGGCGTTTCGCTAAGCCAGAACATACCATCATCAAGTTTGGTGAATCTCTTTTTGCTGTAAAAGACTGACATGTGTTCCCCCTCTCTTTTTCCGTCATCGCGTCCGACTCCTACATGACCGAAATCCGGGAAAGCAGCAACAAGATCATCCATCTGTTCCGGCAAAGCTTCCTGTACATTGAAAATATCGGCCCTGTGAAATTTCAGAAGTCCGGCCACCCTGTCCTTACGGAACGGCCAGGCATTTTCACCATCCGATGAAGTGTTAAGCCTGATGTTGTAGGTAATGATATTGAAAGGTGTTTCTTTTTTCGATTGTCCGTAAGTGTTGCTTCCCGCTGCAATAATGAATGCGGCTATAACAGCCAGAACAGTTATGGATTTATTTTTCTTCATCAGTATTGAATTTTAAAAATTAAGGACTTACAAAGTTTTTCTTCCGGAAATAATATGCAAATACAGTGTGTTTCCAAGGTGTACGGTTTGACCTGATTTTAGCTGCCGGCCAGTATTTTTTCCTGGATTCCGGCAGGACGGCATTACATGGTCAATATTAGGAAAAACTATCAAACAAGTTTTAAAGAAAAGAAAAAAACTTCAATACTTTGTCATATTCCTCCATCCGGTATTCCGGATCAGACCTGTGTTCATCAGCCTTGCAGCCGAAGCCCCATAACTGTGTCATTTACGCAAAAAACCAGTTCATCCAATATTTTCTTCTCTTGGTCAAATAAAATTACATTTCTCCTTCAAATACTATAAATTAGATGTTGATTTTAAAAAGAGGCTGGGCATTACATACGTTTCATCGACCTTTCCGGAATCTGAAAGGAAAGATATTTTTATCATTTGAATATCCTGATTTTATGTAAAGCTCTGCAGGCCTCAGGCAGTGTTGGCCATGCTCTTGTCGGCACATTCCGGTGTGACTGACGGGGCGATAGCATGTCCGGATCCGGAAAATAGGATTAAGAATCCAGGATTATATCCGGTTCTCTTGTTTTTACTTCCTTAAATCCTCTATCATTAACCGTAAACATCATACCATGAAACAATTCTACCGCAACACAGGCAGTTCTGTCAGAATATTACAGAAATTTTGTTTGGCAATGTTTCTGGGGAGTATGTTTTTATTTCTCAATGCTGAACTCTACGGACAGGAGTGTGATAATCCATCCGTTCTGGTACTAGGCGCGGCATCCGGCAGCACCTGCGGGACACATCCGCTGACGGTGGAAAATAATGAATTCGGTGGCGGTGCAATAAGCGTTACTATAAGCACGAATGGTTCTGGTACTTTGGATCAGGAAATAATTGATGTTTCACCTTTTTCATTTACATACAACCCTGCCGTAGCGGATGCGGGTTCTACTGTAACCATTACCGTGACAGCAAATAATCCTGATCAGGAGTGTGAAGTGCTTACATCAGTTTTTTTATTGCATGTCAATACTGTTCCTGATACACCTTCGGCATCGAATAACGGACCTCTCTGTGAAGGGGAAACACTGAATCTTTTCACTTCCACAGAAATAGAAGGAATATATAACTGGACCGGCCCCGACGGATTTACATCTACCCAGCAGAATCCCAGCATTGCGAATGTCACAACTGCAGCATCGGGTACTTATTCTGTTACAGTAACAGTTGCCGGCTGTACCAGTAATGCCGGAACCACTGAAGTCAGGGTAAATGCAATTCCTCAGCCGCCTGATGTGAAGAACAACAGCCCCATATGTGAAGGAGAAACCCTTCTTCTTGCAGCTTCGGATGTACCCGGCGGCTCCTTTTACTGGACAGGCCCCAATGGATTTACATCCACTCTGCAGAATCCCGTCATTCCCAATGTCACAACCGCAGCATCGGGTACTTATTCTGTAACTGTAACAGTTGACGGATGTACCAGCGAACCAGGAACCACCACTGTGCTTATAAATCCCATTCCTGATACTCCCGCACCCTCAAACAACAGCCCACTTTGTGCCGGCGGCACGCTGAACCTTACCAATGCGGATGTGCCCGGCGGTTCCTTCTACTGGACAGGTCCCAATGGATTTACATCCACCCAGCAGAATCCCAGCATTGCGAATGTCACAACCGCGGCATCGGGTACTTATTCTGTTACTGTAACAGTTGCCGGATGTACCAGTGAACCAGGAACCACCAGTGTAGTTATAAATGCTATTCCTGATACACCCGCACCCTCAAACAACAGTCCACTATGTGCCGGCGGCACGCTGAATTTTACTACTGCGGATGTACCCGGCGGTTCCTTCTACTGGACAGGTCCCAATGGATTTACATCCACCCAGCAGAATCCCAGCATTGCGAATGTCACAACCGCAGCATCAGGTATTTATTCTGTAACTGTAACAGTTGCCGGTTGTACCAGTGAACCAGGGACCACCACTGTAGTTATAAATGCTATTCCTGCTACGCCCGCACCCTCAAACAACAGCCCACTTTGTGCCGGCAGCACACTGAACCTTGCTACTGGGGATGTTCTCGGCGGTATCTTCAACTGGAGCGGTCCCGACGGATTTACATCCACCCTGCAGAATCCCGTCATTCCCAATGTCACAACCGCAGCATCGGGTACTTATTCTGTAGCTGTAACAGTTGACGGCTGTACGAGTGAACCAGGAACCACCACTGTAGTCATAAATGCTATTCCTGCTACACCCGTACCCTCAAACAACAGTCCACTTTGTGCCGGCGGCACACTGAACCTTACTACTTCGGATGTAACCGGCGGTATCTTTAACTGGACAGGTCCCGACGGATTTACATCTACACAGCAGAATCCCAGCATTGCGAATGTCACAACTGCAGCATCGGGTACTTATTCTGTTACAGTAACAGTTGCAGGCTGTACCAGTAATGCCGGAACCACCAGTGTTTTAATCAATCCTTTACCTTCTGCTATTACCGGATATAATTACACCGCAGCAGGATCATCAACAACTTTATCCAATACTTCACCCGGTGGTTCCTGGAGCAGCAGTGTTCCTTCCGTTGCTGAAATAAACCCTTCCAGCGGGGAAGTAAGGGGGATGACTGCAGGAACTGCCCTAATTACATACACTCTGCCCACCGGCTGTGCAGTTTCAATGACATTCAATGTTCTTCCTTCGGGCTGGGAGTTTGATTCTGAGAATTTTACTCATCAGGGCCGTATAACTTCCTCAGTTACCATTGAAGGAACAGGAGCTGAATCGGGATTTCTTGCAGCATTTGCCGGAAACGAGTGCAGGGGAATAACAGAGGCAGTATACAATCCTCAGTCCGGTAATTATATCTTTGAACTTAACTGTTTTAGCAATACTGAAACGGGAGATGTGTTGGTATTCAGATATTTCAATCCTGCAGTAGTCATGGAATATAATCTTGACAGATCAGTTGACTTTTCTTCAGGGATGAATACAGGATCGGCTTCGGCACCATTTCCCATGAATATCGGTACGGATTACTCTGTCTCCCTTTCAGCCGGATGGAACTGGTTTTCTTTCAATACAACCCTTGACAATATGACACCTCAGTTTATACTGGAGGCAGCGAATTCTCCGGGTGATTATATTAAAAACCAGACAGTATCAGCTACATATTATGAGGGACTGGGTTGGTTTGGCACGCTTGACCGGCTTGATTCCAGAGAATTATATAAGATAAGGCTGCAGAATAACAGTGTGATTCATTTCAGCGGAAGGCCTGTTGATATTAATGCAATCAATATTCCTCTTGCCAGCGGCTGGAACTGGATTGGATATCTTCCGCGTCAGGCCATGCCTGTGAACACAGCCCTGCAATCCCTTAGTCCTTCAGATCTGGATTATATCAAGGATCAGGTAAGTTCTTCAACTTACTATGCAGACTTTAGCCTGTGGTATGGTACTATGGATGACATGGAACCCCAAAGGGGATACATGCTGAGAGTTACAAATCCGGGAACGCTTGTTTATCCTGAACCGGAAGGAAAAGGAAATCAGATGTCTTCAGGAACGGAACAGACCGGTGCATTCAATCCCCACCCATATGAATTTAGCGGCGAAGTTTTTGTGAGAGTTATATTGGATGATATTCCCAAAGGTTCGGAAAATGATACATTGTATGCCTATGTGGGTGATGAATTAAGAGGCCTTACAGCCGGCATGGAATTTTTGGACGGCACGTACCATTTCAGTCTGATGATATATAGTAATCTTGTAACCGGTGAAACAGTTACTTTCAGATATTATAATTCAGATACAAAGAAAATCTATAACTGTAGTGAAACCGTGATATTTACCGACGATATGCGACTTGGTACCGCGCAGTATCCCCTGCTGATGCATGCCTATGCCACCTCCGTTCATGAAAACATAATTAATGATCCGGATTTCAGGATCTATCCTAACCCGTCGGAAAAATTTCTTAACATTGAATATACCCTGAATGAACCGGGTGATGTCAGGATTACAGTATTTGATTCATTTGGCCGGGCAGTAAGAACCCTGGTTGATCAAAAACAGCAACCCGGCAGCTATTTATATGAATGGAATTCCGATCTGCCTGCCGGGGGTGTTTATTTTATAAAACTTGATGGAGGGAAGAGACAAAAAATACGGAAAATCATTCTCCTGGGACAAAATTGACCAAACTTTTAAAAACATAACTATGGGACACATTTACAGGCCGGTATTGGTATCATGCCTTTTGCTGATATCAGTTGCCCTATCCTCTCAAACACATAACTGGACCATAGATCCGCAGGATTACGAATCTGATTGTGAGGTAAATGCGGTTGTATTTATGGGCTCAGATGAAGTCACAACAGGCACCCTGGGAGCATTTGTGGGGAATACATGCAGGGGTTTTGCAGATGGAATATTTTTCCCGGGCACCGGGAGGACCATATTTTCCGTGAGATGCTACAGCAATGAACCGGAGAATCCTGAAACTTTCACGTTCAGATATTTCGATCCTGCCGGCGGATCATATTACAATATCATCGAAACAGTGGTATTTGTTTCTGATGGCCAGCTGGGAAATGCCCGGAATCCTCTGCTGTTTCATCGCTGTGACCCCGTTGCATTGTTAAGCGGACCGCTTAACGGCAGAATGTGTGCAGTATCGGGAAGCACAGCGTTTTCAGTGACAGCAGGAGGTACTTCTCCCTATACATACCAGTGGCAGTATAACACAGGAACGGAATGGGTAAGCACAACCAACGGCATACCGGCCGGTGCAGTCTATTCCGGGTCAAATACGGCAACTTTAAATGTTTCGGGAATCACATCTGCCGGTCAGTATCAATACAGATGCCATATTAGCAATTGTCATGAATGGAGCAGTATCACTTCAAATTCTGCCACTCTCACGGTGGATCCCCTGCCGGGAGCGGCCGGGACAATCAGTGGACTGACAACTGTCTGTCAGGGTCAGTCTGCAGTAACTTATACTGTTCCGGTGATAACAAACGCAACATCCTATGTGTGGAGCCTGCCGCCGGGAGCAACAGGCAGCAGCACAACCAACAGTATTACCGTTAATTACGGACTTAGTGCAACTTCAGGCAACATCAGTGTCAGAGGGCATAATGACTGTGGTGACGGTTCAGTTTCCGTCCTGTCTGTTACAGTCAGTCCCCTGCCTGCTGCACCTGGCCCCGTTACCGGACCGGCAACTGTCTGCCAGGGACAGACATCCGTATCTTACCATGTTCCGGAAATTGCAAATGCAACAAGTTATGTATGGTCATACAGCGGTACAGGTGCCGTGATAACCGGAACAGGCAATTCGGTCACAATAGATTTTCTTACCAATGCCACATCCGGTAATCTTACGGTAAGGGGATTAAACTCATGCGGACAGGGAGCTGTCTCGGCCGGTTTTGCGATAACCGTCAATCCGCTGCCGGCAGCTGCAGGTACTATAGAAGGAACAGCAAGCGTGTGCCAGGGGCAAACCTCAGTAACTTACAGAGTTGCGGCGATCGTAAACGCAACAAGTTACAACTGGTCCTACAGCGGTACCGGTGCTGCCATAAACGGAACGGGGAATACGGTAACCATAGACTTCGCCACCAATGCAACATCCGGCAATCTCAGCGTCCGGGGTGTCAATAACTGCGGAACAGGAGCCGTTTCGGCCAATTTTGCAGTAACAGTAAACCCGCTGCCTGCGGCAGCCGGAAGCATTCAGGGTACAGCAAACGTATGCCAGGGCCAACAGGCCGTGGAATACAGTGTGCCTCCCATTGCAAATGCAACAGCCTACACCTGGTCCTACAGCGGTACGGGTGCGGCAATAAACGGAACCGGACCATCAGTCACCATCGATTTCGGACCCTCTGCTGTCTCGGGTAATCTGACGGTGAGGGGTGTCAACGCATGCGGATCGGGGATTGCTTCAGCAAATTACCCGGTAACAGTCAACCCCCTGCCAGGAGCCGCCGGAACGATCAGTGGTACGGCAGCCGTGTGCCAGGGCCAGTCCGGAGTAAGCTATACTGTTCCTGCGATTCCAAATGCCACATCCTATGTCTGGACTCTCCCGGCAGGAGCAAGCGGTACCAGTACAACCAATAGTATAACTGTTAATTACAGTGCTTCAGCCTTGTCGGGCAATATTACCGTACGAGGCCGCAATGCCTGCGGAGACGGTATAATGTCATCGCTGGCCGTTACTGTCAATCCCCTGCCAGGAGCTGCCGGAACAATCAGCGGTGCGGCAGCCGTGTGCCAGGGTCACTCCGGTGTAAGCTATACTGTTCCTGCAATACCAAACGCCACATCCTATGTCTGGACTCTCCCGACAGGGGCAAGTGGTACCAGCACTACCAACAGTATAACTGTTAATTACAGTACTTCTGCCTTGTCGGGCAATATTACCGTACGAGGTCGCAATGCCTGCGGAGACGGTACAGTATCAACGATGGCCGTTACTGTCAATCCCCTGCCCGGAGCTGCCGGAACAATCAGTGGTACGGATGCCGTGTGCCAGGGCCAGTCCGGTGTGAGCTATACTGTTCCTGCGATTCCAAATGCCACGTCCTATGTCTGGACTCTCCCGACAGGGGCAAGCGGCACCAGTATTACCAACAGTATAACTGTTAATTACAGTACTTCTGCCTTGTCGGGCAATATTACCGTACGAGGTCGCAATGCCTGCGGAGACGGTACAGTATCAACGATGGCCGTTACTGTCAATCCCCTGCCCGGAACCGCCGGAACAATCAGTGGTGCGGCAGCCGTGTGCCAGGGCCAGTCCGGTGTGAGCTATACTGTTCCTGCGATTCCAAACGCCACATCCTATGTCTGGACTCTCCCGGCAGGGGCAAGTGGTACCAGCACTACCAACAGTATAACTGTTAATTACAGTACTTCAGCCTTGTCAGGCAATATTACCGTACGGGGACGCAATGCCTGCGGAGACGGCTCAGCATCTGTCCTTGCCGTTACCCTGAATCCCTTGCCGTCAGCCATAACAGGTATTACAATGCTTACTGCCGGATCAACAATGAGTCTGGCAAGTTCTCCTGCCGGCGGAACCTGGAGCAGCAGCGTACCAGCGGTTGCAACAGTTAATTCATCAACCGGACTGGTAAGGGGAGTTTCACCGGGAAATACGGTGATAACCTACCGGCTGCCGACAGGCTGCTCGGTTTCTGCAGGAATTGATGTGCTTCCGGCAGGCTGGAGTGTAATACCCGCGAATTTCAACTATGAAGGACGGATCACTGCAGCGGTATTTCCGGAAAATGAAGTGTCAGAGCCTGGCTACCTTGCTGCATTTGCCGGTGATGAATGCAGGGGAATTGCTAGGTCAGTCTATTATGCGGCAGGGGGCAGTCATATTTATACGATTGCCTGCTACAGTAATACACGTGATGGTGATATATTGGTGTTCAGACATTTTAATCCGGCCGGAGGAAATGTTCAGAACATGGACAGGTCGGTGGATTTTGAACCGGGAATGATTGTGGGATCACAGAGTTCACCTTTCAGAATGGGGAGAGGAGTTGATTATGAAATGCATCTGCCGGTTGGATGGACATGGCTTTCAGTCAATACCATTCTTGATAATATGACACTGAATTTCATTTTATCCACAGTATCGGCTCCGGGGGATTATATCAAGGATCAGACCGGTTCGGCCACATATTATGAACTATATGGCTGGTTCGGCACAATTAATTCATTGGATCCCACTAAGCTCTATAAAATAAGAAGCCATAATATTGCTGATTTCGGATTCAGCGGAAGACCGGTGGATGTAACTGCCACTCCAATATCTCTTTCATCGGGATGGAACTGGATAGGCTATCTTCCAACGGAATCTATGTCAGTCAATATGGCCCTTGGATCACTTTCGCCGGAAAATGGTGATTATATCAAGGACCAGACAAACTCATCCATTTATTATTCCAATTTTAACACCTGGTTCGGAAACCTTATCAACATGTCTCCGTATTCAGGTTATATGTTAAGATTAACGAATCCCGGAACGCTCCTCTATCCCCGGTCGGGATCAAAGGGTGCCGAGAACATCGTCATGAATGAAGGAATCAGATTCAATCACAATGAATTTGAATTCAGTGGATCCCTGACGGCAAAAGTTCTTGTGGATGGTATTGAAAGAGATTCGGAAAATGATCTTCTCTATGCTTATGTCAAAAATGAAACAAGAGGAATAGCAAACGGGAAATATTTTAAGCCTGCAGATTCCTGGTTGTATACCCTTATGATTCACAGCAATATTGAGGAAGGAGAAACTGTCGGGTTCAAATATTTTGATTCGGAAAACAATAAATATTACGGTTGTGATCAGACAATCATTTTCAGCAGCGATATGATAGTTGCTGATGCCTTAAAGCCTCTTGAACTGAATTTTTCAAGTTCTGATATAAGTGATAATTTTGCCGGGAAACTGAAACTTAAAATATATCCCAATCCCTTCAGCCATGAACTGAATATAGGGTATGACCTGGCCGGATCATCACATGTCAGGATCACAATCCTGGATGTTCATGGAAGGGTGATCCGGACACTTGCAGACCAGGCGCAGAAAGCCGGAAGCTACCAGTTCACCTGGAACTCCGGTCTCGTTTCATCCGGCCTGTATTTTATAAAATTTGAAGCAGACCACAGATACATAATACAGAAAGTCATTCTACGATGAAAGCATACAGTCCTAAATTTAACTGTCACAAAATGAAATATCCAAAAGGAATTGCTGTCCTGTTGCTGGCCCTGCTCTCTGCAGGAATATTGTCCGGCCAGGGCCACGGATGGTTTTTTAATCCGCATGATTATGAATATGATGGTGATATCATGGCGGTTGTCATGCTTGGAACGGAAGAGGTTACCACAGGGACTGTCGGAGCATTTGTGGGGGAAACATGCCGGGGATATGATAACGGTATTGTTACTCCCGGAGGACGGACAGTTTTCTCTATAAGGGTATACAGCAACCTTGCAAGCGGAGAAACTCTGGCCTTCAAATGGTTTGATCCGTCAGACAATAGCTATCATGATATTATAGAGACAATTCCTTTTATAAGCAACATGGTGGAGGGAAATGCTGTTTCCCCCCTGGTATTCAACATATTTGTCTGTGATCCGGTTTCAATAGGTACTCATCCTTCAGGAACAAGCATGTGTGCGGAGGATGGCAATGCCGTTTTCTCTGTTTCCGTCAGCGGCACATCTCCCTTTGTTTATCAGTGGCAGTACTACAATGGTACTGACTGGTCAAACGTGACTGAAGGAATTCCTTCAGGAGCACGGTACAGCGGAGCAGCCACGGCAAGCATGAGAGTGGAAGGTATTGCCACGGCGGGAAATTATGATTACCGCTGCTTTGTCACAAACTGTAACGGTAACAGTACAGCAGCATCTAATACCGCTACCCTGAGGGTAAATGCCCTGCCGGCCAGACCGGTTATCCTCTCGTCGGGTCCGCTCAGTTTCTGCGAGGGTGGAAATGTAACCCTCAGCACAGCGGCAGCAAGCAGTTATCATTGGTCCAACGGTGCTGTTACACAAAGTATAACTGTATCTGCATCAGGAAACTATACAGTAAGGGTGACGAATGCGGCAGGTTGCCAGAGTCCTCCTTCTGATCCGGTGAATGTAACCGTAATTCCCAATCCTCCTGCTCCGGTGATAACAGCGTCCGGTCCCGTAACCTTTTGTGCCGGCGGGAGCGTCACACTTACTTCAAGTACCGGAACCGAATATTTATGGTCGACCGGGGCAAGCACCAGAAATATAATTGTTACACAAGCGGGCAACTATACAGTGAGGGTGAGAAATGCTGCCGGCTGCGAAAGTCCCCTGTCAGCTCCCGTAACTGTAACAGTCAATCCCCTTCCGGGGGTGAATGCGGGAAGCGATGTCAGCATACCGAATGGCACAAGCACTACCCTTAACGGTACCGTTACCGGGACAGGTCCCTTTTCATACAGCTGGACACCGGCTTCATTGCTTGTCAATCCCCTGGTTGAAGATCCGGTAACAGTCAATCTTACGAGCACCACAACCTTTATTTTTACTGCCACCATAGCTGCAACGGGCTGTTCAGCCTCTGATGATGTTACGGTCACCGTTACCGGTGATGCCTTGTCTGCATCGCCTGCGGCAACTCCGGCAACGATCTGTGCCGGGGAGACAGTACGGCTGAATGCAAATGCCGGAGGTGGATCGGGAACCTATACTTATGCATGGTCTTCCGTTCCGGCAGGCTTTACTTCCACACTTGCCAATCCGTCGGCCACTCCTGCAGTCAGTACCACATACACAGTAAGGGTGAGTGACGGATTTAACACTATAAGCCGTCAGGTATCCGTGAATGTTTTTCCCCAGCCGCCACAGCCTGTTATTACAGCAACCGGACCCATTACTTTTTGTGCCGGAGGGAGTGTTACCCTTGTTTCAAGTGCGGGAAGCAGTTATCTGTGGTCAACGGGTGCAACAACGCAGAGTATAAATGTAAGCGCTCCGGGAGACTATACTGTTATGGTCACAAATGCAGGGGGATGCGAAAGTCCTCTTTCCGATCCTCTTACAGTTACGGTAAATCCCCTTCCCCCGGCACCGGCGATCAGTGCTTCAGGACCAACAACTTTTTGCAACGGTGAAAGCGTTACACTTACTTCCAGTACCGGAGTGTCATACCGCTGGTCAACCGGAGCCACTGTTCAGAGCATCAATGTTTCATTGCCGGGTACTTATACCGTGAGGGTAACCAATGCCAACGGATGCGAGAGCCCGCCGTCAGTTCCGGTAACTGTAACGGTTAATCCTCTTCCCGGAGTGGATGCGGGCAGCAATGTTAGCATACCGAATGGTACCAGTACTACACTCAACGGGACAGTCACCGGGACAGGCCCTTTTTCGTACAGCTGGACACCGGCTTCACTGCTTGTCAATCCACTGGTTCAGAATCCGACAACTGTTAATCTTACTTCTACAACCACATTTACTTTTACAGCCACCAACACTTCCACCGGCTGTTCAAACAGTGACAACGTGACCGTCACGGTAACCGGAGGCGGACTGACCGTGAATCCGGTTGCAACGCCCGGAACGGTCTGTGCCGGAAATACTGTGCAGCTTGATGCAAGGGCAAGCGGAGGTTCAGGTACTTATTCCTACAGATGGACGTCAGAACCTGAGGGCTTTACATCGGATATTGCCCGGCCTTCCGTAAATCCCCTGACCAACACAGTTTACCGCGTCAGGGTCAGTGACGGATTCAACACCGTTAACGGACAGGTTGCAGTCACGGTAAATGCTTTACCTGCGAAACCTTCAATAACTGCTTCAGGCCCGGTCACATTCTGTGTCGGAGGAAGCGTTACACTTACTTCAAGCCAGGCAACAGGCTATTTATGGTCAACCGGAGCCACAGGCAGAAGCATTACCGTAAATACTTCGGGGGAATATACCGTGAGGGTAAGAAATACGCAGGGTTGTATTAGTGAAGCTTCGGATCCGGTTACTGTTACGGTTCATCTCCTGCCTCAGGCGCCGCTTATTGGTGCAGTGACACATCCTACCTGTACCGAACCGGCCGGAAGTGTTTCGCTTGTGGGACTTCCCCCAACAGGTATCTGGACACTGACACGCTATGGAGGGGAAGTCACCACGACAGGAACCGGCACTACCACCACTGTAACGGATCTCCTTCCCGGAAGATATAATTTTACCGTTACGGCTGAAACAGGATGCACTTCGCCGGTCTCCCTGCCCGTAACAATCAACAGACAGCCGGAAACACCGGCACCGCCGAATATAGGAACGATAACACATCCGACATATACAGTTCCGACAGGAAGTGTGGTCCTTACCGGATTGCCTTCCGGAACATGGAGACTGACCCGTTATCCGGGAGAGATAACAATAACAGGTTCGGGAACCTCCAGAACCGTTTCAGGTCTTGAGCCGGGCACATACACATTTACTGTAACCAATGCAGTTGGCTGTACCTCAGCCTCTTCAGCCAGTGTGCTTATAAATGCCCGGCCGGGACCTCCAACGGTAATAATTACCGATCCTGATACAATTTGTTCAATTCATACTGCTGATATCACACGGCCTGAAATAACCGAAGGTTCTGATCCCGGACTGATCTACACGTACTGGATGGATCCGGACACGGTGCGAAGAGTACAAGATCCCACAGCTGTTCCTCCCGGGATCTATTATATCAAGGGCAGAACAACCGCGAATTTCTATACCGTTGCCCCGGTTAACGTCAGGGCAGATGAAATGCCGGTGGCAGATGCAGGTCCCGACCAGGTTCTGGGTTATACTTTTAAAACTGTAATGAATGCCCTTCAGCCTGAGTCAGGAAGCGGCATGTGGTCGGTTGATTCCGGAACAGGTGTCTTTACGGCTGTCAGCGATGCCAATACAGAGGTAAGGGGCCTGTCACTCGGAAGAAATGAATTTGTCTGGACAGTAACCAACGGAGTGTGTCCACCGGCATCGGACAGGATGGTCATTCAGGTTAATGACCTTACGATTCCCTCTCTCATTACTCCAAACATGGACGGAATAAATGATTTTCTGATCATTCAGGGACTGGAAAACCTCGGGAAAACGGAACTCATAATATTCGACAGGAGAGGGGTAGAGGTATACAAGGACCAGGACTACAATAACGACTGGTACGGAATTGACTATGACAGCAGGCCTCTTCCTGAGGATACTTATTTTTATCAGATCCGTACAGCAAGCGGAAGGAATATGAAGGGATTTGTTGTTATACGGAGATAGGATCGTGAAGACCTTTTTGTTTCACGGTGAAAGGCAGAGCAGTGAGATGTACCGGTATCGTCCCGCGGACGGTCATTAAAAGTTATTTAATATCTTGAGCCAGGGCGAGAAAGACAAAAAGACAAATAGACATTGCGGATATCATTACTGAACGGACAATGATTTTAAATAAAAATACATACTTAATAATTTCATTTTTAAAGCGAAGTGAATTCAAAGGTTCAATGAACAGAAACCCTGAACCTTAGATTTTGAACCCTGAACAAATTAATTTTCTTCCAATGAAAAATCTGATTCATATTTTAATTTTTCTTCTTTTGCCGGGAAGCCTTATGGCACAACTGACACCCGTCACCAATCAGTACATTCTGAACCCGATGACAATCAATCCGGCTTATGCGGGCAACAGGGGAGCGCTGAACGTTGCATCATTCTACCGCAGGCAATGGGTCGGAATCACGGGTGCTCCGCAAACAATGACACTGGCTGTGGATGCTCCCTTCCTTGATTCAAAACTGGGAATAGGAATGACAATAACGAATGATAAGATAGGTGTGACAAAAGAAACTCAGTTCATGTCGTCATATGCATACAAGATAAGCATGGGACAGGGGATACTGTCACTTGGCCTGGGTGCGGGATTAATGACAACAAATACGGCATGGTCGGATCTTGTGGTGCTAGATCCGGGCGATGATCATTATCTTGTTGATTCGAGAGTTTTTGTCGTACCCGGCTTTACATTCGGAACCTATTACTCAAATCAGAATTTTTTCGCGGGGATCTCAATCCCAAGGCTTCTGGGTTATAATTTTAATTTCAACAGGAACAAATATTCGCTTATCATTGATCCGGGTAATTATGATTATCTGCTTAATATGGGCCTTCTCCTCAATCTGGCACCAAAAGTGAAGCTCCTGCCATCGGTCCTTGTAAGCTGGACTCCGGGAACCCAGTTCCTCTATGATATAAATGCCCATTTAAACATATCTGACCGCATGTGGCTGGGGGCAACCTACCGTAACGACCGGTCTGTTGCAGGATTGTTCCAGTTCTCGGTGAATGAGCAGCTCAAAGTAGCCTACACTTACGATTACGACATAGGCAAACTGGGCAGATATTCCAACGGATCGCATGAAGTAATGCTCAGATATCAGTTCACGTTCAGAGCGGATGCGGTTAATCCGATGATTTTTTAAGTGCCTGAAATCATGAAAAACAAACAACTAATCCTTGTCCTTCTGGCTGTCCTGTTTCATCAGATATCGGTGGGCCAGACCGATACATACACCATAAAACGGACTGTATTCAGTTCGGATTTCTATGATGAATTTGCACCGGTTTTCTATCAGAACGGACTGGTTTTTGTCACCAACCGGAGCTCCGGAGTGACCGATTACTCAACATCCCAGGATGCAAATTTCACCAAGATATTTTTTATTGATACCGACGGAAAGAAAACCAGGCCCAGGCTGTTTTCGAAATACCTGAGGACCCGACTGAACGACGGACCGGCTACATTCAATGCCAGTGGTGATACCGTCTATTTCTCAAACAATCTGATAACAGAGGGGAATCTCAGGAAAATCTCATCGATGCGGAACAAGCTGGGTATCTTCTATGCCGTGAGAGAGGGTAAAAAGTGGACAAAAATACGGGAGATGCGATTCAATAATGAATGGTATAATATTTCCACTCCGTGTCTTTCGCCTGACGGCAACAGATTGTATTTTGCATCTGACAAGCCGGACGGATTCGGCGGTACGGACATTTATTACAGCGAGAGAAAGGGAGAATACTGGAGTGATCCCGTAAATCTCGGACCTGTGATAAACACTGCAGGAAATGAATCCTATCCCTTCGTCACCGCCGAGGGAGAATTGTATTTTTCCTCCGACGGCCATCCGGGCCTGGGTGGAAAGGACATTTTCTTTTCAGCCATGAAGGAAGGCAGGTGGCAGACACCTGTCAGGCTTGACCCTCCGGTAAACTCACAGCACGATGATTTTGCCCTGATAACCGATCCGATGGGCAGGGGCGGATATTTTACCACGAACAGGGATAATTCCCTGGATATATATGAGTTCAGTACGGTTTCATCCCAGATATTCTATGCCGGACTGCAGAAAGACAATCAGTATTGTTTTACCTTCAGCGATCCGGGGACAATAGAAATTGATACCTTGTTTCTCAAGTATGTTTGGGATTTCGGCGATGGAATAAAAGCTGAAGGTGCCGAAGCCGGACATTGTTTCCCCGGCCCGGGCAAATATAATGTCAGACTGGATATTGCCGACAAAAAAAACGGGAATCTCTTTTTTACAAAACTGATGCTTGAAATCGATCTGAGGGATGTTGAACAACCATACATCACTTCTCCCGATGCTCTCACAAGCGGGGAGACGGTTGAATTTGACGCTCTGAAATCCTATTTGCCCGGCTTTGACATTGCGGACTGGACCTGGGATTTCGGAGACGGAACAAGGGGGGAAGGAGAAAGTATAAAGCATTCGTACGATAAACCCGGTGAATATACGGTTAAACTCGGACTGAAGCTGAAATCGCAGCCGAAAGGCAGTATTTACAATGACGGTATTTCCAAAAAGGTACATGTATTCGGCAGCCAGGCTGAACGGAATAACTGGATGGCGGCCAGAATTCCCGACAAATCGGAATATACGGATTTCAGGCTCAGCAGCGGTCTGAGTGTAAACACCCTGTATTCTGCCCAGAATGAGTCCTCCAAAGATGTAGTTTACCGGATCGACCTTCTGTCATCTTCTGAAAGGATAGGTACGGGAAGCAGTGTTTTCAAAAATATCAGTTCCAAATACACAGTCAGGGAAGAATCAAATCCTTCCACGGGCGGATGGCTTTATTATGTATCTGACGAACACCTGGATCTGATGTCAGCCTATCCTGCATGGTCTGAATTAAATGGTGCAGGTTTCAGGGATGCCAGGGTAATAATCCAGGTTATTACCGATCCGGTAAGAAAGGAACTCATCAGTCTCCTTAAAAACTACGGAATATCGGATGAGTTTTATTTCGACAGTTATAACAGGCTGAGGGCAAATGCATATCTGATGCTGGACCAGATTGTTATGCTTTTAAACCGGAATCCTTCTCTCCGGCTCGAAATAGGAGTTCATACCGATAATGCCGGTACTGCTGCAGCAAATTTAAAACTGTCCCAGACCCGTGCCCAGGTGATGGTTAATTATCTTGTCAACAGAGGGATTGAAGGCAGGAGGGTTGTTGCCCGCGGCTTTGGCAATACCAAACCGGTCAGCAGGGGCACCAGCGAAGCCGACCGGAAACTAAACCGGCGAATCGAGCTGAATGTGATAAACTAATTAATCATGATGCCAGGCAGCAATAAAAAGTTACTCTGGCATTTTTTAATGGTTCTGTTATGTTTAAAGTATTTCTGTTTTTTTTGTTTTCATTTTTTCCGTCTTTTTTATTTTCCCAGATCATTCTTACTATAGAGGGAACAGTTGTAGTGGATACAACAACCGGTATTTCAAACGGGATTAATATCCCAAGAGAACAACGTACACTCTTTACTTACAGGAATAATTCAGTCAGTTCTGCCAATTCAGCCGGATATATGCTGCAGGCTGGTGATGAAATTCCTCAGATAACCAACAATAACCTTGATGGTGGTTTAATAACCGGTAACAGCTTTACCTGGAACGGAACCAATGCAGACAGCTGGACTCATGCCCTGTTTACAGGTTATAACCTGAATGTGGTTATTAAATACAATTATTTACTGAATACACCTAACGGTATTCAGCGGAAATCAAACGGAATGACGGATGAATCAGGTGTGATTGCATATAATATCATAAAAAATCCCAGAGTAGGAATCGTTGTCAAGGGAATGAACGGAGTGAAAATATTCAATAATACTTTCTACAGTGACAAGACGTCTGCACATACTCCTCGTGGACTAATTGATATTCATTCCAATACAGACCGGGGATTAAATGCAGTATCAACCGGATCTAAGATCTTCAATAATATTTTTTATACAAGAAATCAGATACCTAATATTAAAATTTATGAACCCGAATGTTTACGGGATTTTGAAAGTGATTACAATGTTTTCTGGTGCGAATCCGGAGAACCTCTTTTTGAGATTGGCGGCAGGAAGTTGACATTTGCTGAATGGCAGGCCATGGGATTTGATAAACATTCGGTTGTTCTGGATCCGGTTTTTGAGGATTTTGACAAATTTGTTCCGCTGGAACGGCTGGATTACGGAATCAATCTGGGATCATTTTTTCAGGCCGGATTATCTGTTTCGGCAAGATGGGGAACCACTGATCCTGAAACAACGTTTCAAAGTAGCATCTGGCAGGCAGGTGCAAGAATCCATGATTTATCCGGGCCTGAGCTAACACTATATCCCAATCCGGCCGTTGATGAGTTTAATGTAGTCATCAGGGATTCAGTCCGGTATTATAATACAATAAAACTTTATGATTTAAGTGGCAAGATAGTACTGACTGACTTAATTTATATGGGAGTTAATTCCATTAAGATTCCCCGCAGCCTGCCGGCAGGAATTTATCAAGTCACTCTTGAGTCGGATCACCTAAGAAGGTATACCCGAAAACTAATTGTTGTTGGCCGTAAGTGAAAATGTTTTAATTTTTCTTCAGTCAGGGCGTTACTTTTCCTTCTGTTCAATTCAATATTTATTTCCTCCCTTAGATAATCCGTTAAATTAACTTCAACATTACTGTTTAATGTTGAAAACAAGAACATGTTTCAACATATCTAATGTGATTAACGGATTAATGCAATCCTATATTTATATATATTTGGGCGTTCATTTGTCGGATAAAGGAAATACAATAGCAAGCAAAATAAGCCTGATCAGGTATTAAAAGACTTATTGGCACGTTAAAGTATTATTGTATGTTCTTAATGTAAGTGACGGGGCGGGAGCATGGATTAAGGTCGGCCTTTAGAGTGATTAAGACATTAATTTCCAGTAATAACAACCGGCGGAAGAGGAAGAAATTTTATATCTATAAACCGTAAAGAAAAATAATCATTAATTGTACTTAAAAACAGGATTATGAGACATTTTAAAATCGCATTTTTCATTTTTGGCCTGATACTCTTTGGGTGTCAGGAGTCAGTACACGACGTTATACTCTCCACAGAGAAGGAATTTATTGATTTTAGTCTTGAGAAAGATCTTAATCCCAGTCTGGACGAAACAGTTACAGCAGAGATTACTGATGCGGAAATAAGGCTGACAATTCCCGAACTGGCAGATAAAAAGAATCTGATTGCAACCTTTAGCTATAAAGGGGATATTGTTCTGGTTAATTCTAAAAAACAGGAATCGGGAGTTTCTGTCAATGATTTTTCCGGGCCTCTGAAATATATTATTCAGGCAGACGATGGCACTCAGAAAACTTACACCATAAAAACGACATGGAAAGATGAACTAAAAGCATCCCTTCCTCACATTTACATAGATCTTGATGACGATGAAGCAGTCATTCTAAAGGATGAATATACTAACGGAAGCATAAGGATTGAGGGCAAGGGAGAATATGCTGATTATAACGGACGAATGGGAATTCGGGGACGAGGCAATACCAGCTGGGGCTATGCTAAGAAACCTTATAAAATCAAGCTTGATTCAAAAGCATCTCTTTTTGGAATGGCTGCATACAAGGAATGGGTATTGCTGGCAGAATATCTTGACGGCACAATGTTATATAATTCCATTCCCTATAAGACAGGCAGGATGCTGGGAATGCCCTTTACGAATCATATGATTCCGGTGGAACTGACCATTAATGGCGAATATCAGGGGGTTTACACATTTACGGAACATAAAGAAGTTGGAGAACACCGTATAGATATAGGAAAAAACGGTTTGCTTTTAGAATTGGATACCTATTTTGATGAAACCTGGAAATTCAAATCCGAGAAATATGAATTACCTGTAATGATACAGTATCCGAAGGAAAAGGATATGACCCAGGGAAAACTTGATGAAATAAGAACTGATTTTGAAAACCTTGAAGCTTTGGTTTTTGATCCGAAATTTCCTGACAATAATTATCTGGATTATTTTGATGCTCTTTCATTTGTAAACTATATCATAGTGTATCAGCTGACCCTTAATCAGGAGATCAATCATCCGAAAAGTACTTATATTAATAAATTGGCCGGAGGAAAATACAGCATGGGAATAATATGGGATTTTGACTGGGGTTATGGTTTTCAGGGAAAATATAAACATTATGATATGAGTACTGCTGAGTTACCTTTGTTTTGGGCAACGGAAACGTCAGGAAAAAGATTTTTCAGCCGGTTTATGGAGGATCCCCGGGTTCAATCTCTGTTTAAAGAGAGATGGAATTGGTTCAGAACCAATAAATATATGGAATTAAAGGCATACGTGACAAGCTGGTCTGACCTTATCGGACCGGTATTGGCCGATGATCATGCTTTGTGGGGGAATCGTGATTCTTCCGGTGATCCGGCCATTGACCTTCAGCGGGTATTGAACTGGCTTGATGCCAGAGTTGATTATCTGGATAATTATGTTTCAGCCTTCTGAGGCAGATTAATAAAATATCATGAATATAATTATTCCGGATAGCAGTTATTTTAACAGTTGAAGATGTTTTTTACAAGAATAGCACATACAGGTTATTAATATAATCGTTAACAGGATTTATGAAATTCTATCATATTGTTTATTGATCCCATGAAATGAATATTTTCGAGTGTAAAGCAATCCTTGCCGGCGTTATAGACAGGGTTGTTTAAAGCAGCAATCTTAATATTTAATGTTAAAGGGTCAGCTGTTGTGAAAAAATATAGACTCTGGCAATGAACTACTTCGCAGCAGAGCTGACAAGGTAGTTCATTTTCACTTAAATTTCCTATGTTTGATGACGTAAGTAGTGGATTTGTTTTTGATTAGCTATTTTGATCATAACTAATTCAAATGTGGTGTTTTATGTTAAAAGTATCATTGTTTTAAAAAAATTAATAACTGAATATCAACCATTTGAGATGTGGAAAACTTTAATAAGTAATAATAAACTTATCGATAAGTTAACTGAACGGAATCATTAGACAATCTCATTTAATTTAAAAAACAATGGAAAGCATTTATCGTTTTAATTTATGGATTTTAATAATAATCATATTATCTATTAGTGGTTGCCATAAAGATGAAATTCAAACAGAAAATGGGTTGCTTTCCGGAATTGTAGGTTATTGGCGTCTAGACGATTTGTCAGGAGATGCATTAGCTGCCGTTGGGGGACATGATGGTATTAATTATGCAGTAAATCAAGGATTCACTGGTAAAGTAGGCACCGCTTATTATTTCTCGAAGTCAAATAATAGCTATATAGATTGCGGTGAAGTTTCATTAGGTATAAATACATTTTCTTTCTGGGCAAAAAGATCTGTAAGAGGAGGGTGGGATTGCTTGATTGGACTGGGAGAAAACTCTTTCGGACTTTGGATAGACCCCTCCAATCATATTTGTCTTGTTAACAATAGCGGAGTTCAAATTGCTACATGGAATGAGTGGACAGACTTATCATTGTACCATCACATAGTCTTAGTAACCTCAGCAAAGGGGGAATCCGGTAAAGTAGAATTATTTGTTGATGGGATTTCAAAGGGGAAACGATCATGCGATCTTCCGGCGATCACAAATTTTGTCATTGGAGGCGGTCGTAATATAGATGGTTTTACCTCTTCAACCAGTTTCAATGGACTTATTGATGAGGTCGGTCTTTGGAGCAGGGACTTGACTTTATCAGAGGTTGTAGAATTATATAACCAAAGTAAAGGTAATACATATTCATTTAAGCTGGGACTTACTCAGCCTGATGTCTGGTTTTCTCCAATGCTTGATGTTGCTACATTACTTCATAGTTTAGGCAACAAAATAGTTATTTTGGGAAGCCAGGGGGCACAAAAATATGTTAGATACAGTAGTGATAATGGAGTCACATATAATAATGGTGTTAATGTTACTACAGGTTTTGTCCCCTTAAAAGCTCGTATTTTAGTAAATGGAAATATTGTTTTGTTCGGCATTAATGAAATTTATTATTCTGATGATAATCTGGAGACAATAAAACCTTGCATCGTACTCGACAAAGATGGCAGTCAATATTTACCACACACACCTGTAAACAGTGATTATCCCGGTGCTTATTTTTATTTTATGGGTGGATTTATTGAGCATGACGGTATTTCGGTTTTAGGTAATTATACTAATACCACTAGGGGAGCATCACCAGTCAATTTATATTATTCAATTGATGGAATAACCTGGAAGGTCTTTTATACTTTTGGGCAAAACAAAATTGCCACAGATGATGGTACACCGAGCGGAGGTGTTGGCGGAACTTTGCTCGGTGATCCGAACAATCCACTTACAGCGCGTCACATCCATGCCGTAAACATTGGTGGTGATGGGAATTTTTATGTAAGCACGGGAGATGCTTTTGAAGAAATGCATATCCTGAAATGCTCATATAATAAAGCAAGTGATAGTTGGGTTGTTAATGATTTACTGAAAGGGAAGAGTGTAACCTGGCAACGAATGAGGGCATTAGGTGCATTTGAACGCGGAGGCTACCTGTATTGGGGTTCCGATGGAGATGGTCGGTTTCGTTACGGAGATAAATTCTATGAGGGCCTTGGCATCTACAAATGTGCAGTGACTGATATCAATGATCTGACGAAACATATATTGTTGCAACCTTTACCTGCCGCATGTTATTCTTTCGTAAACATCGATAATATAGTTCTTGCAGGTCTGATGAATGTTGGCTATGTATATGTTTCTTTGGATTACGGAGAAACCTGGTCTGTCTACGCTAAGCCCGACTGGATGACTGGTAACGTTGATGGAGTATGGTATAATGAATTACATCGTTTTTTTGTAACACGTGCAGGATATACTATTTCTGGCGAGCGGTTTTAACTAATAACGTGGACAAGGAATTCTTTGATGATATCTCTTTTGTGAACTATATGGTTGTTTATCAGCCAATTTCCAATCAGGAGCTCAAGGAATACGTTACAAGCTGACCGGAAATTTAAGGATCAGTATTGATCTGTGATCATACTTTGTGGAGAAATCCTAATTCTTCGGGTGATTCTGCCATTGACCTTCCGCAGGTATTGAACTGGCATTTCAAAATCTGGATGTTTGGACAAATCAGATGTGGCTTTTAAATGAAGGTTAACTATAAAAAATCAGGTGAATTTTAGCGCATAATCAGATTAAACTTTCTCAGGTTTTTATGAATTTTTGTGTTGTCACAATTAGTTTGTTTTTAATTATTGCAATATAAGTTCCCGGTTTCAAATAAGACAGATCAAACAGTGTTGAATTCAGATCACCGGAAAATATATCGTCATATACTGTTTTTCCCGATAAGTTTATTATAGTTATTTTGTATTGTTCATTTGGAACAGAACCTAGATAGTCAAAGTAAAACCGGCCATTGTTAGGATTTGGATAAACTTTTAATTGGCTATCCTTTTTTTCAATAGAAGAAGATACGAGAAACTTGAGAGGTGTTGATGTTTCTGATGCTTTAGATTTATAGTTTGCGACTGCATATAATGTATAATTTCCTTCTTCAAGATCCTTGAGTGTAAATAAAAAAGGAGAAAAACTACTTTCTCCCAGTAAGATATTCCCGTTATATAAAGTGATTGAATGTACTGAGTTATCAGGATCATTTACTAAAACCTCAACTATCAATGTGGCAGGAGCTGTATAAGAATTGTTTTTTGTCGGAGAAGTGATGGAAATCACTAAAGATTGGTCTTGATGATCTGGATGTGCTGTAGGTTTAGTTGGTTCCGGATCTGGCATTAGAACAACTGATGTATATGGAAATAGTATAAGTGACCCATTAAATTTTTTCCCTGTTACGTCAACCATAGGTTGTTCCAGGTTTATTACCTTATTTGTGTTAGAAGCGTTATAATAAAAACTAATTTTGGATGTATCATTGACAATAACAGCTGATTTTTTCGAATTATGATCCTGATTCGTTAAGGTTGTCCATTCCGGAAGAGTTCTTTTTTTGTTGCCTGTTGATGGCGAATAAGTTTGAATAGAATTATCATCATCAGCAGGTCTTGCATAGTAATTTTTGTCAGCGCTCCCAAACATGTTAATATCATCAGCAACACTATAGAATTTTAAAGTAAGCTGTGTGGGTGCCTTTGCGATAAATAAATTGTGATTTAAAAGATTACTTCTTATGCTACTTCCAGAACTATTTTGAAAATACATGCCATAAACATTGTTAAAAGCAGTATTGTTTTCGATTCTGTTATTTTGTGCACGGTGGATCATATAACCTGCTTCATTACAATGTGCAACAGTGTTATTAATGATAATTGAATTTGTAGAGTTAACATCGAGGTAAATACCTCTGGCAATATATCTTCCTGGATAAGGTGTTCCATCAGTATTGCCGATGACCCTTAAAATAATGTTTCCATCAATTTTCCTGGAAGTTCCTTCTTTCGCGGTATAAATACCACCACCATCATTAAGACCTAATAAAACATCATGAATGAAGTTGTTCTGAATAGTAGTTATTTTCGCAGTTGAAGATGTTTTTATCCCTGAATAACCTACATTGCGGATGATATTATTTTTAACCAGACATTCGTTATCGTTTACAATTATGCCGATTGTTTGGCTACCGCAAAATGCCTGTCCGGTTGTCAGTCCTACATTTTCTATTAGGTTAAATAATACATTGTGTTGATTTCCAATGATTTGGATCGCTGTTTGGTTGCAGTATGAAATAATATTATTATTTATATTTCCCCGATTACCCCAAAGATTGATACAGTCCTGACCGGCAAAAGCAAATTGGCAATTACGTATAATAATATTATCGTTGGCAGGATTAATAAATTCAATCATATTGTCTATTGAACCTCTGAAATGGAGCTGTTCTAATGTAATGAAGTCTTTGCCGGCATTATGCACAAGATTTTTTAAAGTCGCAATTTCAATATTTAGTCTTAATGGGTCTGTTGTTCCTAAGTAAATATATATTTGACAGCTCGATACATCGTGGTACCATTCTCCAAACTGGCTGAGAGTTCTCAGATCATTTTGAATGAAATACCCGTGATTGCTCAAAGCTTCCTGGGTTGTACCCAATGATGTATAATACAAAGTACCGCCGGAATGACGTGTAATCCTGCATCTGTCGAGCGACCAGTCATTTTTCCTTATGACAACTTCAGCACCGGTCCAGTTGGGTGTCTGGCCAAGATCACTGTCGGTTATGGAAATATTGGAACTTGCAGAAT
>JAKPOU010000053.1 GCA_029547705.1 Bacteroidota bacterium
GTACCCGCACTCCTTGCAGTCGTGTGACTTATGAGCCTTATTCCAGTAGTGGGTAGTGTTACCGCATCTCGCGCAAACAATCCCATTCTTCTCTTTGGCAAGCCGAAAATGCTGTATACAACTTTCCTCATCAGGATGCTGTCTGGCAAAATCAATCAAGTTCATGTTGAAAAATTTTTGCACAAATATAATCATATTGGCATGTTAACGGATAATCATATAAAATATTATTTAAAAGAATATCGAGGGGAAGCTACATCCTTAATCCGGATTTGCAAATAATGTACAGCGATAAATGGATCTCGGTTAAAAGTATTATTGAAAACCAGGATGTATCGGAAGTAGAAATCAAAGAACGATCTTATGCAAAACAGATAATAATCTTCGAGGAGTATAACAGGAAAATTGAAGAGGCAAGGAAAAGAAAAGAGAAAGAGACAGCTTTAGATTGTAAGTCAATTTATAGAATACCAGACCGCTACCGCTAAGCAGCGTGAAAAATCGCATCATCCTTTTACATGGCTTGAGAAAAATATCATTCCTTACGGTTAAATATTCCTGCGAACATGGTGAGTACATTTTCAATCGCCTGTTCACTTTCAACGGGTATTTTAATGTATGTTTTGCCATCAGATGCATCTTTTTGTACTATGGATGAAACAAATTGTTTTGTGGCTTCAGGACTGGCAAGGGTTTGTCCCAGTTTACCAAGAAAGGCGAGACCTGTCTGAATAATATCTTCGGGAGCGACGGGTTTGTCCGCAACTTTTTTGTTTTCTGCTTCTTTCTGCACAATATCGTCATCCCCGAGGAAAGCAGGAATTCCTGTGAAATCTCCTGTGGCGTTTCTTGTGACATCTCCTGTGGCGGTACTTTCTTCTATAAATATTTCATCAACATTTTCTCCGGCAACCTGATCTGCTGTTGAAGCTTCAATCTCTTCGGGCTGATCTGTTATGGCCGGCTCAGAGGAGATCATTTCCTCAACCGAATTCATCAACACTTTGAATTTACTGTTATTCAGAAAAATTGTATTATCACCCTGGTCAAGAATACCTTCTGCCAATCCTTTTTTAAAACTAAGTACACTCAGCATCTTATGCTCAATGGTACCGGTTGATACCATATTTATCACAGAAACATTTCTTTTCTGTCCGATCCTGTAGATTCGGGCGATCCGTTGTTCAATTACGGCAGGGTTCCATGGGATATCCAGGTTGATAAGCAGTGAGGCCGCCTGAAGATTAAGTCCCACACCTCCTGCATCTGTTGAGAGGAACACCCTGCAATCCGGGTCATTATTGAAGTTTTCAAAAAGTTTGCCACGGGCGGATCCCGGAATACCGCCGTGCAGATATTGAAATTTAATATTCCGGGCATCAAGTTCCTGCGAAACGATACGGGTCATCCGTTCCCACTGACTGAAAATAACTATCTTTTCATCGCCTTCGGCAAATACTTTTTCAAGAATCTCAAGCAGTTCATCAATCTTGGTATCATTACGGCTGGTTTGATCAAGAATATAAGTACTGTCACAAACCATACGCATTGTGTTAAGAAATATCATCAGATTCTGACGGTCTTTCTCACTCAGGAAACCCTGCCTGTGCCATTTAGCAATAAGTGTGGCAACATATTGCCGGTATTCCTCGTGAATTCTGCTTTGAGCCCCGGTCATGGGAACATACAGGATCTTATCCATTCTTTCCGGCAGCTGCAGTAAAACATCTTTTTTACGACGGCGTATCATGGTGTCGGATAAAATTTCCCCTATCCTGTTTAAATTCTGATAACCAATAACTTTCCCTTTATGATCAGCTATCCGGTGTTCATGCAGGAAACGGTAAAAGGGCCCCAGTGTATATGGATTCGTAAACTGAACAATCGAATATAATTCCTCCAATTTGTTCTCGAGTGGTGTACCTGTAAGTACAAAAGAATATGGTGCCTGAAGTTTTTTAATATTCCTGGAGATCTTTGTCTTGAAGTTTTTAATTCGCTGAGCTTCATCCAGTATGATTATGTCCGGCAATGTCTGCCGGATCTCTTCAATATCATTTATCGCCGTGTTGTATGAAACAATTTTATAGAAAGAATCATTTTTATATTGCACTATTCTTTTATCGACCAATCCTTCAATCACCCGGGCCTGTTGACCGGTAAATTTTTCAATTTCCGATTTCCACTGGTATTTCAGCGATGTCGGACAAATGATCAGTGCATATGTAATACCTGCTTCTTTCCTGAGTAATTCAGTTGCCGCAATTGCCTGAACAGTCTTTCCGAGTCCCATATCATCAGCAATAATACAACGACCCTTTTCGGCGGCAAAACAAATACCTTCCTTCTGGTAGGGAAACAGCTCGGTATTAACCAGGGATTTGAAAACACCGTTACTTATCTGCAGACGATATTTTTCAAAAACCATTTTACTGCGTTTATGATCTTCCCTCTTCTCAATGATGTAGGAAAGCGCATCAGGATAACATCTGAAACTTTCACTGATAGTTTTGGCTTCCTGAATTATTTGATCTATGATATCATATGAACTTTCGGGAAGTACTTTATTTTCATCGAAATACTTTTCAGCCAGAATCTGCAGTTCCTTACTGTTTTCTGTTCCTGTTCTTATTCTGATTTTCCGTTCACCCCTGTAATCCAGGAATATGGAACTATAAACCGGATTGTATTCTTTGTTCAGAAGATGACTTTTATTAAGAACAGTGTCAATATACCTGAAAACGGCTTCGATATGCTTGCAGGTGCCCAGACCATTTGTTTTGAAATCGCCACATTCACAGAAATTTGCACTGTTATCCTTACTTCTTATCGCAACTTTATACCTTAAGCCGGTTTCGGGATTACGTACCTCATAATCTGAAAATACCGGATGGTTCCCCTGTTTCTTTACTGCAAAATGATGAGTCCATGCATATTGCCTGCGTAAAGCATATTGCCATTCTTCAAGGGTCAGATCTTCAGGCTTTCTCAGATAGGAGACATTTTTATAACGGAGTCTGATTTTGTTTAAGTCCATGGTTTTTTTGTTCAAAAGTATCCCGTTATGATTTTTAATGGCCGGCATGCCGGCTTAACTTTTACAAAAGTTTTAAACAGGAAATAAACAACTGCCTGCTTTTTATTTTACTAAACAATATACCGAGAGGTGAAAGAAAATGTAACTGTGATTTTTATTTCATAAAAGGTTGAAGAATGCTGAATTGGCAGGCCAGACTATCGTTTGTTTTCATTTTCCTCAGGCAAACAGTAGCAGGCTTACTGCCATAACCATCATGCCGCCGACCAGGCCGCCAATTGCCAGATGATGTTCACCGTATTCCTCGGCTGTCGGAAGAAGCTCGTCCAGGGAGATATAAATCATTATTCCGGCAACTGCCGCAAATATGAAACCGAAGGCTCCTTCCCCGAGAAATGTCTTTAGAATGAAATATCCGGCCAGTGCTCCGACAGGTTCTGCCAGGCCTGAAGTAAATGAAAGCCAGAAGGCCTTGCTTTTGTTTCTTGTGGCAAAATAAATAGGAACAGACACGGCAACACCTTCCGGAATATTGTGTATTGCCACTGCTACGGCAATGCTGATACCCATTGTCTGGTCATTCAGGGCAGCCAGAAAAGTAGCCAGTCCTTCCGGGAAATTGTGAATGGCAATTGCGGTTGCGGAAAAAAGACCGAGGCGGTATAATTTGTGATTCTGATATTCGGACTTATCACTATTCCCATTGAGCTTATGTATTTCATGTGGATTTTCATAGGAGGGGATCAGTCTGTCGATCAGTGCTATAAGTCCGATACCCGTAAAAAAGGCAATGACAGTGTACCAGTATCCTGCTTTTTGTCCGAAGGACAGACTTAATGTTTCCCTTGCCGCAGGAAAAATTTCTATAAGAGAAATATATATCATTACACCTGCTGAAAATCCAAGGGAAAGAGCCAGAAATTTCGGACTGAATTTTTTTGAAAAAAATGCCATCAGACTGCCAATGCCGGTTGAAAGGCCGGCAAAAACCGTGAGTCCCAGGGCGAATAAAAAGTTTTCTGTGTTCATCGATATGATTCTTTTACGTAAATGAACAGGGTAAATATAATAATATATTAATGCTGTTTTTTCCCCTCCTGCGGGAAACTGTATTTTCCCTTCTCCGGGAAATAGTTACTTCTCCCTGGAACGGAAAAACTTTTCTCTGCTTGATTTTTATGTTTTAACCCTCCTGATATTTTTCAGAAAAATGATTTTATAAGCGCTCTCCAAAAATTGTCTAATTTTGCAGTCAAATAAAAAACATGGAAAAAAAGACTGATCCTGTATATTCCCGGAATGTCCTGGAATTCGTGGCTGCAGCAAACGAATTCTGCAAATATGCCGAACGTTCCGCGGAGATTAAGGGAGGAGAGCTCCTCAGGATCCTTCAGCGTCTGCTTCCCTACCTTTATATCAGGGCATCCTTCCTGCCATCACTGGAACCGGTTTTTGAAGACGGGAATGAAAAATTCGTCACCGAATCAGACTGGAATACCATTCATGATTCACTGAAAAAACAGTTTGGCAGTACCGATGAATATCTTGATATATACGATGCGGGACCGGAAGGCCCGGATAATATTGTACAGTCCAGTCTTTCAGAAAATCTTGCTGATATGTACCAGGACATCAAGGATTTTCTGCTTCTGTATCAGACGGGAACCGAGGAAATCATGAACGATGCAGTCTGGGAATGTAAAATAAGTTATGAAAATATCTGGGGACAGAAACTTGTCAATTCATTGAGGGCAATTCACATGTTCATTTACTCGGGAGATGAACCTGAGAAAGATATTAAAAATGAAAATGACGGGGAAAGAGATACTTCTGAATGGTTTATCTCTAAACGTCAGAGGGAATACGGAAAAAATGATGAATAGCACTTATCCTGAAAATATTACTGCTGAAGAAATCAAAAATTATGATCTTGCCTGGTTCAGAGGGAGGATAGTGGTAGTGGATGATATCACAAAATTCAGGAAAATATTTCCGGAACTGGCCGGCCATAAGGTTCTGGGTTTTGATACCGAGACACGCCCCTCTTTCCGCAAGGGACGAAAGAACAAGGTATCTCTCATTCAGCTGTCAACCGGCAGCCTGGCCTGCCTTTTCAGAATAAACAGGATAGGGATACCGGATGAACTTGCTGACATACTTTCCGATCCCTCAGTCATTAAGGCAGGAGTTGCGATTCATGATGATCTTCGTTTTCTGACAGGCATCAGGAAATTTACCCCGGATGGATTTATTGATCTCCAGAAGTTCGTGAAGGAATTCGGGATAAAAAGCTCCGGACTCAGGAAACTCGCGGCAATCATTCTTGGTTTCAGAATATCTAAGGCCCAGCAGATTACAGACTGGGAAGCAGGTGAGCTTTCAGAAGCCCAGATAGTATATGCGGCCACAGATGCCTGGGTCTGCTATGAAATCTACAGCAAACTAATGAACGGCAGATAGATTTTTCAGAAAGGAAGACCGGAATTTTCTGTTACACAGATACCAGATCTTACAGTTTATATATTTTGTTGTTGAAAATTATCAGACATGACTCCCCTTATTAACAGATAATCCAGGTGATGGAAAGAGCGAGAATCATATTAAAGTCAGGCAAGGATCAATCCGTAAAAAGATTTCACCCATGGATATTTTCGGGAGCCATAAAGAAGATCTACGGATCTCCGTCGGAAGGGGATGTTGTGGATGTTTTTGACAACAAGAACACATTTCTTGCCAGGGGCCATTATCAGCCCGGATCCATAGCCGTGAGGATCCTGACTTTCGAAAACACTGAAACCGGAATTGATTTTTTCAGGGAAAGGATCAGAAATGCAATTAATTACAGGGAATCTGCAGTACTGAAAAATACCAGGGAAACCAATGCTTTCAGGCTTGTCCATGCGGAGGGAGACAATCTTCCCGGCCTGATAGTTGATTATTACAACGGGGTGGTGGTTATGCAGATGCATTCCGTGGGGATGTACAGACTCAGAGAGGAGCTTACGGAAATACTGAAGGATTTACTCGGGGAAAAGGTAAGGGCTGTCTATGATAAAAGCGGGGAAACAGTTCCGTACTTGTCGGGTATTGGGGCAAGAAACGGATTCCTTTACGGCAGTTCAGGACCTGTGGAAATTACTGAAAACGGATTTCGGTTTATGGTTGATATTGAATCGGGACAGAAAACCGGATTCTTCCTTGACCAGAGGGAAAACAGGAAAATGCTTGCTGAATATTCTGAGGGAAGAAATGTTCTAAACCTGTTTGCCTATACAGGAGGCTTTTCCGTGTATGCAATGAAAAATGCCCGGATGGTCCGTTCCGTTGACAGTTCCGCTTCAGCAACCGGGCTGGCGGATGAAAATATACGGCTTAATTTCGGGGATGACAAAAGACATGAGGCTGTAAAGGCAGATGCATTCTCGTACCTTGCCGGTACTAAGGACGAATTTGATCTCATAATACTTGATCCGCCGGCGTTTGCAAAACACAACAATGTGCTTGCAAATGCCCTTCAGGGATATAAAAGATTAAACCTTAAAGCTATAGAACAGATCAGGCCTGGAGGAATAATATTTACCTTTTCCTGTTCCCAGGTTGTCTCAAGGGAGAATTTCAGGAAATCAGTGTTTGCGGCTGCCGCAAATACGGGCCGGAAGATAAGGATTCTTCACCAGCCCGGGCAGCCGCCGGATCATCCGGTGAATATTTATCATCCGGAAAGCGAGTATCTGAAGGGACTGGTATTATATGTGGAATGAACAATGAGAAACTGATGTTCCTGATGTATATATTGATTTCCCGGCCGGTATCTTCAGGGTTGGCCTGTATCTTCAGGGACGGGAAGTATACTTTGAATAAACGGCGAAAATCCGGGAATACAGTTATATATGGTGAATTGCAGGCGGTGAAGGTTTTGATTTGATAAATGAATTGGTTTATAAAATATGGGTACAGATAAACACATTGCGACAATTGCGTTAAAACTCGGTCTTCATGAGTGGCAGGTTGAGAATACAATCCGTCTTCTTGGCGACGGGGCAACAATCCCCTTTATAAGCAGGTACCGCAAGGAAATGACAGGCAGTCTGGATGAGCTGAAACTGCTCCATATCCGTGACGAATACCGGAGGCTTCAGGAACTGGATGCACGAAGGGAAAGTATTGTCAGATCCATAGAAGAGCAGGAGAAAATGACTCCTGAACTGATGGAGAAGATTAAGAATGCAGTGACCATGGCCGAACTGGAGGATATCTACCTGCCTTTCAGACCAAAAAGAAGGACCAGGGCGACGGTGGCCAGGGAGAAAGGTCTTGAAACACTTGCTGAGTTGCTTTTCAGGCAGCAGGAAACCAATCCCTCTTTGAAAGCCGAAGAGTTCCTGAGTGATGAAGTAAGCACCACGGAGGAGGCACTTTCCGGAGCCTCCGATATAATAGCCGAATGGATAAATGAAGATGAAACAGCAAGGAAAAGACTGAGGCGTCTTTATGAAAAGGAGGCGGTTATTTACTCAAAGGCAGTAAAAGGCAGGGAGACGGAAGGTATTAAGTACAGTGATTATTATGACTGGTCGGAGCCTCTCAGGAAATGTCCGTCCCATCGGCTGCTTGCCATGAGAAGGGGAGAAGAGGAAGGTTTTCTGAAGATATCAATTGAACCGGGGGAAGAAAATGCCCTTGAGATGCTGAGTTCTCTTTTTGTAAAAGGGCGAAATGAATCATCAAAACTTGTTGAAAATGCCGTCAAAGACAGCTGGAAACGGCTTCTTTCCCCGTCAATGGAGACTGAATTCAGGAATATATCCAAGGAAAAGGCGGATGATGAGGCCATAAAAGTCTTTTCGGAGAATCTTCGTCAGCTGCTTCTGGCACCACCCCTCGGCGAAAAGAATGTACTGGCCATTGATCCGGGATTCAGGACAGGATGCAAGCTGGTATGCCTTGACCGCCAGGGAAACCTCCTCCATAATGAAACAATATATCCGCATCCTCCGCATAACCAGACCGCCCTTTCCGTGAAAAAGATACTGTCACTGGTAAATGCCTACAAAACGGAAGCAATTGCCATCGGCAACGGAACGGCAAGCAGGGAAACGGAAGATTTCATCAGGTTTATCAGGTTTGAAAAGGATATCCAGGTATTTGTTGTGAATGAGGCCGGTGCATCAGTATATTCCGCCTCAAAGGTTGCAAGGGAGGAATTTCCCGGTTATGATGTTACTGTCCGGGGAGCCGTTTCCATTGGACGGCGTCTTATGGATCCGCTTGCAGAACTGGTCAAGATAGATCCGAAATCGATAGGAGTGGGGCAGTATCAGCATGATGTTGATCAGAATAAATTGCAGGATGCTCTTGATGAAGTGGTTATAAGCTGTGTGAATGCAGTGGGCGTTGAAGTCAATACAGCTAGCAGTCATCTTCTTGCCTATGTGTCCGGACTCGGTCCGCAGCTGGCACAGAACATTATTGATTACAGGACTGAAAACGGGCCCTTCAGATCGCGGCAGGAGTTCCTGAAAGTAAAAAGGATGGGGACCCGGACCTTTGAACAGAGTGCAGGTTTCCTTCGTATCCGGAATGCCGTAAACCCGCTTGACGGCAGTGCGGTTCACCCTGAAAGCTACCGGGTTGTCGAAAAAATGGCAGGGGATCTGGGCTGCGACATAAATGAACTTATGAAAAATGAAGCAAGACGGAAAGAGATAAGGCTGGATGATTATGTTACAGCACAAACCGGACTGCCAACACTCAGGGACATCATGGATGAACTTGCCAGACCAGGGCGCGACCCGAGATCAAGGATAAAGGAGTTTCGTTTTGCAGATATCCACGAAATAGAAGATCTTACTCCGGGAATGATTGTTCCGGGAATCGTTACCAATATCACGAAATTCGGGGCATTCGTGGATATCGGAATACAGCAGGACGGCCTGGTGCATATTTCAAATATGAGCACATCCTATATTAAAGATCCTTCGGAAGTGGTGAAGATACATCAGCATGTAATGGTAAAGGTTATTGCCGTTGATGCTGAAAGAAAAAGGATACAGCTTTCAATGAAGGATACCACCGGAAAAACTCAATAACAACATCAGGGCGCCGGGGAAATCCAGAGGGTAATACTAAGGTTTAGCAATGGTATTATGTCATCATCCGGATAACTGCTGGAGAAACCTTAATAAAGGTTTCTCTTCCTGGAAGCTAAAAGGTTGCCGTTCCAGGTAATTTTTCCCCGTGGCAATTCCGGGATCAGACTCTGTTAAAAATTCTCACCGGGGGAATCCAAAGGGTGATCTTCCCGGAAAGGTCATTACCGGCTTCCTTGGGAATTTTTCATCTCTCATTGCAGCATGATATGCCAGTGATGCCGTTATTATGGCATTTATCCTCAGATCCGACATGATAAGCCTTTCATAGGTATCCATTGAGGAATGGTAGCCACGCCCGTATTCAATGGGATCCTGGATGAACTGAAATCCCGGAAGACCGATACGGTCAAAGGAAAGATGATCGGTTCCACCTGTATTTCTGATTGTTATTGTATTGCCCTGCAGTGATTCGAATGGCTTGAGCAATTCTTCAAATATGGGTCTTGCCATTTCATTCTGCTGGAGATATATTCCCCGGTACCGGCCTGTACCGTTATCCATATTGAAGTATACGGAAAACCTGTCATAATCCGGCCTGTTGGTTTCGGTATCAGGGTTATACAGATATTTTTCAACATATCCTCTTGAACCGTTGAGCCCCTGTTCCTCGGCACCCCAGAGAGCGACCCTGATGGTCCTGCGCGGTGCCACGTTCAGGCTTTTCAGTATGCGGAGGGCCTCCATCATTACAATACAGCCTGACGCATTGTCGGCTGCGCCCGTTCCGCCATGCCACGAATCGATATGTGCACCCAGCAGCACCACTTCATTTTTCAGGACCTTATCCGTTCCCGGTATCTCACCAATAACATTGTATATTTTCGGACTGGGAAAGAATTTGTTCAAAATCTCCACTTCCATTTCCACTTTCACATTATTCCTGATCAGCCTTTCCATACGTCCGTGAGCTTCCATCGGAATATTCATTTCTGCAACCGGTTCACTTTCTCCCGCGCTGTAAAAAGCCCCTGAAGCCCTCGGGATATTATATGTTCCTGAATTGTTGAGGATTACACTTACACCTTCGTTTTTCAGCATTTCGGTGATCTTCGCCCTGAGCTGTCTCTGTGCCATCATGGCAGCCATGTCGAAAGGCTGGGCCGCTCTTCCTCCTGAAGACGGGGGATTCTCCAGGGTAAGCTCTTCAAGCTGTTTTTCGCTATATCTTGATGCCAGCGGCTCAAAGCTGATTTCATGGGGCATGGCTGATGCTGAAGGCATAAGGATTATTTTTCCATTCAGCTTACCCCTGTATTTATCAAGATCACTTTCCGTTTTTATATCCAGAAGGATTACTTCAGCCCTGACAAGTCCGTTGGTACTTCCTGTCCATGCAACCGGAAGGCAGGCAAAATTTACATAGTAGGGAGCTGTCATTGCAGCATATGCTTTCAGATTGTCCCAGCCTCCGCGGCTGAAATCGCCTGCTTCCTCGATTCTCACATTCTGAAAACCAAATTCCTCCATCTTTTTCTTTGCCCACTCGTTCCCTTTGTCGCCTCCCGTTGAGCCGGTCAGCCTTGATCCGGTAAGATCAGTGAGTCCGAAAGCAAGTTCCTCCATCTTCGAATTATTGCTGCCTTCCTGCTTGATCCTGTAGATCATACCGAGATCGACCTTTTCCGTCTGAGACAAAAGCCAGAGCGGCATCATAAGCATCAGTGCCAGACTGATACAGGCTTTAAAATTTTTCATGTTATTATTCTGTTTTGGTTTTGTTATAATCAGTGTTAAAAATAAAGAAAAAGCTGTTAATTAGCTTTAATCCGGATTTATTTAACAACAATTAACTACAAGTTTGAGATTCAGCATTTGTGATGTTTCTTTTATAATTTTGTATTTTATTTGACAGATGATTTACCCGGATAATTTTGAGCAGAAGATAGGTTTTGACCGCATAAGAGAGCTCCTGAGGGAGAAGTGCCTCAGTTCCATGGGTATTGAGAAAGTCGACAGTACGGGTTTTGATACCGATCCGGACAGGATCAGGGAGAAACTGTCAGCAACATATGAGTTTCAACAGCTTCTGGTTTATGAGGAAAATTTTCCGTCCGGCAATTATTACAGTTTTGCAGCCACTCTTGAAAAAATCCGTATTGAAGGAACGTTTCCTGAAATAAGGGAGATTTTTGACCTGAGGAGGTCGCTTGAAACAGTCAGATCAATACTAAGCTTCTTCCGAACAAGGGAAGAGTCCAGGTATCCTGCTCTAAAAAGGCTGTGCCGCCCGGTAAAGACATATCCCTATGTCACTGAATCCATTGACAGGATAATTGACAGGCATGGTTCAGTAAAGGATAATGCATCCCCGCGCCTGAGGGAGATAAGATCAGAGATCCTGTCAAAGAATGCCCTCGTTTCAAGGAGGCTAAGTGCAGTGCTTAAACAGGCCCAGGCTGAAGGAATTGTCGACCCTGACACTGCAGTAACCGTCAGGAACGGCAGGGGAGTGATTCCGGTCAGCGTATCCGGGAAGAAGCGCCTGAAAGGCCTTATTCATGATCAGTCGGCTTCCGGCAAGACAATATATATAGAGCCCCAGGAAATAGTTGAAATAAACAATGATATTGTTGAACTTGAATATGAGGAAAAGAGGGAAATTGTAAAAATCCTTACCCGTTTTGCCGATGATATCAGGCCCTATATTGATGACCTGCTGGAATCGTCTGTATTTCTTGGCGAAATAGATTTCCTGAGGGCAAAAGCTGTTTTTGGGAATCAGTTCAATTCGGTTAAGCCGGTTATTTCGGATAATCCCGGTATTTCCTGGAAAGGAGCCATTCATCCCCTTCTTTTTCTGGCTTTTAAAAGACTTCCTGACGAGAGAAAAGTCATTCCCCTGGATATTGAACTGGACGACAGGAACCGGATACTGCTTATCTCCGGCCCCAATGCCGGCGGCAAATCGGTCTGCCTGAAGACTGTGGGACTACTTCAGTATATGCTGCAGTGCGGTATAACAATTCCTGTCAGGGAGAATTCGGAATGCGGGATCTTCAGGGATATCCTCATTGATATCGGGGATGAACAGAGTATTGAAAATGATCTCAGTACATACAGTTCCCACCTCATCAACATGAAATTCTTCCTGCGGCACGGTTCTGAGAGAAGCCTTATACTCATTGATGAATTCGGCACCGGAACCGAGCCCATGCTGGGCGGATCGATTGCAGAGGCAGTTCTTGGTGAGCTTAACCGCAAGAGGGTTTACGGCGTACTGACGACACACTATACGAATCTCAAGCATTTTGCTTCAGTTACGGAAGGAATAGTTAACGGTGCAATGGCCTTTGACAGTCATCTTATGCAGCCTCTTTTCCAGCTTTATACCGGAAAGCCGGGAAGCTCCTTTGCCTTTGAGATTGCCAGACGGATCGGTCTTCCCGAGGAAATACTGAATGAGGCCTCGGGCAAGGCGGGGATTGAGAATATAAATTACGACAGGCATCTGAAGGATATAGCCCGCGACAAGAGATACTGGGAGACAAAACGCCGGAATATCAGGCAGCATGAAAAGCGTCTGGAAGAAGTCATTGATGAATATGAAAGAGAACTGGCCGCAGCTAAAAGCCTCGGGAAAGAGATAATGACAAGGGCCAGGGATGAAGCGGAAAAGCTGCTGAAAGAGGCCAACAGGATGATTGAAAATACCATACGGCAGATAAAGGAATCGCAGGCTGAAAAAGAAAAAACCAGGGATGTGCGGAAGGTGCTTGAGGATTTCAGGACCAGGATTTCTGATGAAGCATTTCTTCCGGAGACTGACAGGGAAAAGAAGATTTCCGGCCTTGCCCGGAAGGCAAAAAGGCTGAAACCCGGGAAAGGATCCCGTGAAACTCCTGAAATTCCCGGAACTCCGGAAAAGGAAAAGCCCCTCCGGGTGGGTGACAGTGTCAGGATGACGGAAACGATGGCAGCCGGTGAAATAACAGAAATAAAAGACAATATGATCCGTGTGGAAAGCGGAAGCTTCAGCTTTGTGGTATCGGCTGAAAAAATCGAGAGAATAAGTAGATCGGAACTGAGAAAGATGCTGAAACGGGGACCGTCATACAGGGAAAGCAGTCCTGAACTGATGCAGCGCAGACTGGATTTCAGTCCTGAGATAGATATCCGGGGAATGAGGGCCGAGGAGGCTATTCTCCGGGTGCAGGATCTGCTCGACAATGCGCTTATGGTACAGCACCGCAACCTGAGAATACTTCACGGGAAGGGAAACGGCATACTCCGGCAGGTAATACGGCAGTACCTGGCCACTGTGGATATAGTCGGATCATTCCGCGATGAGCATGTTGACATGGGAGGGGCGGGAGTCACCCTTGTCGAAATGGATTTTTAGCCTTCGCAGGATTTAAAACCATTCCCGGAATCAAATCCTATAATTCGGAGATTTCCTTTTTAATCAGTTTCCTATAATTATTTATCCTGTGGAAGGTAAGATAATTGGCATCATGATAGTTGTTTGCACCTCCGTATTCATCATCGTAGGCCGTACGTGACAGATAGATTATGTCTTTTCCGTCAAACTGCCAGTCAACATACTGGAATCCATGTTTTTCGACATCGGGATGGTAAAGAAGCACTTTATGAACGGTCCAGTGCTTCAGATCGGGCGAGCTTTTAACAACAAGAGTATTTCTGACAGATCCAGCATTCCTGTCTGTGTGTTCCTTTGTCACAATATTGCATATTGTCCAGTAGCGTTTGCTTTTCGGGTCATACCTGATTGAGAATTTCCTTGCACCTCCCGTAAAATCAATAAATCCGTTTGCCGGATCAAATGCGGCATTCAGTCCGTCATCGCTGATATTCACAATGGCTGCCATGTCCCGTCCGGGTTCAGTAGTTGACACCCTCAGTATGTTCAGCACTTTCCCTCCGGGAGCCGCCACTGCATTACCTTCGAGCCAGCCTCTGAAACGGCCCTCAAGATAGGCCGAATCATGAACAAGGCCGTTTGTTTCTGTCCAGTTTGATGCATCCAGAAGATCTGATCCGAGGGGTGCCGAGAAGACTGTGGCGCTGTACCGGATCCCCCAGGCACTGGTAAACGATTTTGCATTTTCAACCGCCCTCCAGATACGGCCTCTGTGAATGATCACAGGCACGGGTGCCGTATGATATTCCCCCTCACGTATCAGGCCTGTCCGGCTGTCCAGGGGTTCTGTCCATGTTTCACCGTTGTCATCGGAGCGCCGTATTATCAGATTGCCGTGATGCTTCCATGTCCCCATGATGTAGAGAGCGTTATCATAAAAGAACAGATTGGACCAGAACTGTCCGTTTATTTCCGAGATCTTTTGCCATGTCAGGCCTCTGTCGGCTGAGCGGAAAACAGCAGTGAGAGCTCTTTCGTGTTCGGTGCTTCCCGGTCCGAAATGATCATGGGAAGCCACATAATCCCCGTTAGGAAGAATGCAGACAGACGGAGATCCGATATATGTTTTCGCTGATGCCGGAATATGATTCACTATTACTCCGGGTACCTGATTTCCCTGTCCGGCAAGCTGCAATGAAAGGGCGGCGAGAAAGACCAGGCGCAAAATGAAGCTTGATGTTTTCATGTAAATGTTCATTAATGAGTATCATAAATGCAGGCAAAAACCTGTGTGCAGACCACTGCAGGAATATTTGTCTGGCTGCTTACGGGCAGGAAAATACAGGGAAGCATTCCGGATGACAGTATTGGTCTTTATCCGAATTTATAATGCTTCCTTACGGGAGAATGGACTTTCCATATGCATTCAAGTCCACTGCTGAACACTACAAAATCGCCTTTCCCGATTCTGACGGCCTGTCCGCCAGCCGGTATTACTTCCACATCTCCCTCAAGTATGTAGCATGTTTCAGCCTCATCATACTTCCAGGGAAATTCGGACACTTCCTTGGTCCATACCGGCCAGGATCTCACATTAAGTCGTGCGAGTTTTTCCTCGGTCGCTTTTTCAACATGTATCATTGCAATTCTTTTTATTTTAATGCAAAGGTAAGAATGAATGAAAAATAAAAAAGCTCCGTTGCAGACGGAGCTTTTATTCCGGGGTTATCCCGGCAGTTTTCAAAAAAGTTTTCAAAAAAGTTTGACTGAACCGTATGCCGCATCTATTTTTACCCGGGATGCGGGAGATTCTTCGTTTCCTATTATTCCATCAACAGTTGTGGAGCTGCCTTCCGCCTTTCTCATTACATTCCTGTATTTGCTTTCCCTGAATTTCAGTCCGCCATATGAAGCAGTCCCGTTCAGTCTGTAGTTTGCATCATCGTCTATTCCGATGCTTACACTCGTATAGCGCGACTTCAGGTCTATTGATTCAAATTCTGCAGGAACCCTTTCAATACTGCAGGATCCGTAGGAAACGTCAAATTCAAGCTTCCTGGTGAGTGTTCCTATGTTTGTAACAGTATATCCGGAATTCAGTACAAGATTGTTGATTTTGTCTATTCTGAGATTATCATATTTTAAATCGCCCACGAGGGAGCTTACCGTGCCAAGCTGGATTTTTGAGTATCGGCTGTCTATCAGCAGAGCCTGGCTTTTTGAAATCCTGAAATTGCTGCAATACCTGAATACTGCATCCAGCCAGCCGGCCTGTTCTACAGAACCATTGCCGTATGCCAGGATGATGCTGTTAAGCGGTTTCTCATTTTCCCGCAACAGTTTGCCTGCTGTAAGATTTCCGTACTTTATATCCAGGGCGGCATGGCCGGACAGATCGTCAAGTATGGTGTTTCCGTATCTGTTTACCAGTGTGAGGTCCATATCTTCAGGCATTTTTACGTTGTAATCAATGCGGAAGCGTCTTGAATCACTGCTCCAACCTGAATAACTGAATTTTGAACTGATAACTGTCCTGGCTGATATACGGTCCGGATCCTCGCTGAATTCCACGTCTATATAGCTGAAAAGCCTTTCAGCCTTTTCCCTGTTAGGGTATCTGAGAGTAACTCTTACATCAATAATAACCCGGCCGGTTTCGGATGTCTGTATATCGATATCCCCGTATTTGTTGCTGAGATCCAGAACCATTGAGGGTGTTACCGTGAATTCCCTGTGGTATTCCTTTTTGAGTTCAGTCTGTCCGTTCAGCGCCGCCGACAGGATGACTGAAGCCAGTAACAGGCTGGCTGATTTAAATTTCAGTGTTTTCATTTTTTCCCGCATTTTGATTTTCGCTGCTCAGTGATTGCAACTGATTGACAATGTATGTCATTACTTCCAGTTTTGTCTGGTAATGCTCTATCATTGCACTTATTATCCTTTCATCACCCGGATTGGCCTTAAGTTCTGTCTGGAGCCGGACATACACCGAGTCCATGCTTTTTATTTCCGATGTCAGCATCCTGGCATGCATTTCGTCATATACTATATCAGCTGATCTGATTTTGTTTTCAAGAAGGTTTACCTGGTGGATATAATAATTCTCCACTTCCCTGTATTGTGGTGAAACATCTCCCAGTGTCATCCTCGAGCTGGATGGCCTGAGAAAATGTTCCCATGTCCACAGTGACGAGAGGGTTACCAGGAGCGTTACGGCTGCTGCCCTGAGCAGATAGGGAACAATGCTTTTCCTGATCCCGGCTTTCCGGCCTCTCATTTCCAGTTTTATGCTGAACCGTTCGAAGTGCCCTTCAGGCGGTTCCGCACTTTCAAACAAATGAGCATTATCCCTGATTATGTCTTCTATGGTTTTCATTCTGTAATATTTTCATTCCCTGTATTTTCCGTTATATTGCAGATCCTTCAGCAGTCTGCTTTTTGCCCTGGAAAGCTGGGATCGCGATGTACTGCTTGAAATATTCAGTATTTCAGAAATTTCATCATGATCGTATCCTTCCAGGATATATAGTGAAAGTATTATTCTGTATCCGTCAGGAAGCTCTTTGATAGCCGTTTTTATTTTTTCTGCCTTTGACTCAATTTCTTCGTTAATGCTTGTTTCTTCCGGACTCTCGTCAATTATTCCCACGTATGATTCAATATCCTCAAATATTGCCTTTCTCTTTCCCAGGGCGTCAAGCGAGCGATTTATCACTATTCTTTTCAGCCAGGCGCCGAAGCTTACAGTACCGGAATAACTATCAATTTTTTCAAAGGCCGACAGAAAGGATTCCTGCATGATATCTTCGGCTTCCATGCTGTTGTTCACAATTCTCAGACTGGTGTTATACATGGCCTTATAGTATAATTTATAAATCTGAAACTGTGCTTTCTGGTCACCGTTCCTGCACCCGTCAATTAGGTCCTGGTGTATATTCCTGAATGCCGCTTCCGTGTTGGACATCTTTACATAAAGACTTGATTTTATCTGAGATGCTGCATCCACCATTTATCGTTTTCAGATAAAAGACGGAGCTATTTCTTTATTGCTGCACTTATTTCAGGATTTTTTATTGATCCTGGCGATAAAGAGAAAAAGAATTCCCTGGATAACACGGTTTGTGCTGTAATCCAGTTCAGATCCGAACATGCTGTGGGGTATGGAATATACAAGTAAAAGCACTACGGAGGCCAGAAGGGTGAGCAGTGGTCTTTTCCGGGTTCTGTTGGCCAGGACAGCGGCAATCCAGAAAAGAAGGGCAATGAGTGTTTTGTTGTCTGTCAGGTCCCAGCCGAATGGAATACCTGTCCAGAAAGCCCCGAAAGCATATTTTTGCACAACCGGTCCAAGTATCATTCCCCCGGCTGTAAGCAGAATGAGTGTTATCAAACCGTATTTCTTGTATTCCGGCATTCTGAATAGGGCTGCCAGTCCGGCTCCGGTTGAAAACAGCATGGCAATAAACATAAGAAGGATGTGGGGCAGGAGGACAAAAGCCGGTACTCCTCCCTTGAACCTGATAACCACGGGTTGATCCTTCAGGACTGTATGAACACCGGAATTGTCGGTGATCTCGATATAGTACTGCAGCTTGCCTGCCGGCGGCTGCACCGGAATATCTGCATAGAAACCGCTTTCTTCGGTCATTTTGAATATCCTGTTCATTACGAAAGAATTCACAGGATATGTTTTGTAAATAAACGGAACTTTACTGTATTCATCATCTGTGCGGAACCTTTTAAAGTAGAGTGAGGCCTTTATGCTTGTATCGCTGATCCCCAGTTTAATTTCAGGCCGTTCATCGAGCCCCAGGCTTCTCACCAGCCTGAGTTCATAATGCCTGTTGTTTACCGTGGCATCTATTCTGCGCGGATGGGTAGGTCCTGTTTTTCTCTGGTAGTATGCTGCCAGCACAGTGATTATGAATGCAAGAAGCCAGACAAGGAATTTTTTCATCAGATATATATATATATGCGGTTTAAAGCTGGATCAGCAATGTTATTCTGTTATTGTCGCGCAATACGTCAACTGTGATTTCCTGGCCATACTTCACTTGTCCCATGCGGAACATGTAGTCCTGGATGTTATTCACCTGTTTCCCGTTTATAGCGGTAATGATATCGCCCTTTTTCATTCCGCCGAGTGCACCCGGACGTCCGGGGAATACCTCATCGGCTCTCAGTCCGTTTTTTATACTTCCGGCAAAATCGGGCATTATTCCCAGGGTCACGGTTTTTTTCCTGACTGTTCTTGCCGTTTCAGGCTTTGGTCCGGATTCCGTGAAGCTGAGTCTTTCCGGGGAGGAGGCAAGTTCGCCGGCAATACTGAAAATCAGATCCGAAAGCTCTGTCATCCCTTTGTAGTTGATAAGATCCCATGTATCTCCGGGCTTATGATACTCCGGATGGGCACCCGTGAAAAAGAACAGCACCGGGATATTCTTCCTGTAAAAGGAAGAATGGTCGGAACGGCCGAAACCTTCGTCGGAGAATGCAGGAATGATCCGGCTTGTGTCATTCAGTTCAGAAACCAGATCCCTCAGTCCTTCTGCAGTACCTACACCGCTGATCTGAAGCACCTTTGACCCGGATAATCTTCCCACCATATCCATATTGATCATTATGTTTACTCCTGACAGGTCCATTCCGGGATTATCGGTAAAATATCCTGAGCCAAGCAGTCCCTGTTCCTCTCCTGAAAAGGCTATGAAGATCATGGTTCTTTCCGGTTTCTTTTCACCGAATGCGAATTTCTCAGCCAGTTCGAGCATCATGGCCACTCCGGAAGCATTGTCATCGGCACCCGGGTGAATTGCAGAGGTATCACCGGCAAGGCTTGAAGATCCTTTTCCTCCCCTGCCCAGATGATCATAATGGGCGCCAAGGATCACATACTCATTCTTCAGTGTCTCATCCCCGCCCGGAAGCATCATCACTACATTCCTGGCAGTCTTCATTTCCCTGATGATCTCTGTGGAAGCACTGGCATTTATTCCTGTTCCGAAACTTCGGGGACTGCGGGATGCCTGCAGCTGATTTTCAAGTTCGCTGACGGATGTGTTCCGGTAAGACAGGATCCTGTCGGCTGTCTCCCTTGTGATTCTGAGTGCTGGAATTCCGACGGGGAAGTCATTCGGATTCAGTGATTCGAAAGTATCCATAGGGTCAAACGACTCCCCGGAAACAAGCAGTATCCCTGAGGCTCCCATATCCTTTGCCAGGAGTGCTTTTCCCCTGTCATCTCCGTATGGGATGAACGGACTGGATGTTTTGTCGGTTTCCGGGTCTGCCCTGAGACAAAGTACCCACTTTCCCCTAACGTCAATATTCCGGTAATCATTCCATTTCAGACTGTCCTCATCAATTGAAAATCCATATCCTGCAAATATTATTTCCGATTCATCCGCGGAACCCGAGCTGAACGCAAAGGGCATGAAATCTTTTTCAGGAATATATTCTACGTCATTAATTTTCAGGGAATTATTTGATCCGGCAACCAGTCTACCGGTGACAGTGAAGCGCTGAAATCCGTCTCCTGAAAGAGGTACCAGTCCGTACGACCTGAATTCTTTCATGATATATTCGGCAGCAAGGCTGTCTCCTGTTGAACCGGTAAGTCTTCCTTCAAGCAGGTCGGAGGAGAGGTATTTGATATGACCCTTCAGTTCCCTGACGGTGACCTCGGAACGGTGCCTGCATGAGTATCCGCCCGACAGCACAAGGAGCAGCATCAGTATTTCGGTGAATACGACCGCTTTATTTTTGTTCATAGTGGAATTAATTTTTCAGAACGGTCTGAAAAAACCTTATAACAGCAATAAAACAATATGCTATTCAAAAAGTTTGAAAGCATCCTTTATAAGGGAAATAGCTTCCGCCATCTGTTCCTCGTTAATCACGAGGGGAGGAGCGAATCTGATAATATGTCCGTGAGTGGGTTTGGCAATCACGCCTTTGTCTTTCATGGCAATGCAGACATCCCATGCCGTTTTGCCTCCCTTGGGCCTTATTACAACAGCATTCAGAAGTCCTTTGCCCCGGACTGTTTCTATCATATCCGATTTAACAGCCTTCATTTCTTTTCTGAAAATCTCGCCCAGGCGGACAGCATTCTCCGACAGTTTTTCATTTTTCAGAACCTCGAGCGCAGCAATACCTACTTTTCCTGCCAGTGGATTTCCGCCGAAGGTTGAGCCATGTTCTCCCGGTTTGATTGTCAGCATGATGTCATCATCGGCCAGAACGGCGGAAATCGGCATGACCCCGCCGGACAATGCCTTTCCGAGTACCAGTATGTCGGGTCTCACTCCTTCATGGTCACAGGCAAGAAGTTTTCCTGTTCGGCAGAGGCCTGTCTGAATTTCATCCGCGATAAAAAGAACATTGTGCTTTTTGCACAGTTCGTAGGATTTCCTGAGATACCCTTCATCGGGAACCACCACGCCTGCCTCGCCCTGGATGGGTTCAACAAGAAATCCCGCCACATCGGGATCCTGAAGTGCTTCTTCAAGGGCATCCGTATCATTGTAAGGAATAATCAGGAAGCCCGGGGTAAAGGGTCCGTAATCGCCGGTGGAATCAGGGTCGGTCGACATGGAGATTATTGTGATGGTCCTGCCATGGAAATTTCCTTCACATGCAATGATTTTGGCTTTGTTCTGTTCAATGCCTTTCTTTTTGTATGCCCATTTGCGGCAGAGCTTGATAGCTGTTTCATCAGCTTCGGCTCCTGAATTCATGGGGAGTACCTTGTCATATCCGAAATACCTGGTTATATATTCCTCATATTCACCAAGCACAGAACTATAGAATGCCCTTGATGTCAGAGTAAGCCTGTCTGCCTGGTCTTTCAGCGCCTTAATGATTTCCGGGTGACAATGACCCTGGTTGACAGCTGAATAAGCTGACAGGAAATCAAAATATCTTTTCCCTTCAACATCCCATACGTAGGGACCTTCACCTCTTTCAAGGACAACGGGGAGAGGGTGATAGTTGTGTGCACCATATTTTTCTTCCCGTTCGATGTAATCCTGTGTCTTCATTTTGTTGAATATTAATTGATTAATCTTTCTGTAAAAGAACCTGTAATTTTACTAAAGGTTTTTATTTTATCCAAAAAAAGTGCTGCATGAATGTCAGACACCTGAATCTTACAGCCGTTCAGCATGAAATGGTTCCGGTATTACAGGTTTTCAGCATGACAGGGCTTCGGGATTACAGCGTTTTATGTTCACAGCGGTCCAGTGGGTCAGCGTTTCGGGCTTAAAAGGCTTCAATGTTACAATATTTTAATCTGCAGCAATGAAAAGTTCTGTTATGATTTTTATTCATCGCCGGCAAGATCCGGTCTTAATCTTTTTGTTTTGCTGACCGACTGTTCATGTCTCCATTTATCTATTTCCCGTGCATTTCCCGAAAGCAGGATATCCGGCACCTTCCAGCCCCTGAAATCAGCCGGTCTTGTATATACGGGAGGTGCAAGAAGGTCATCCTGGAAGGAATCGGACAGGGCAGACTGTTCATCTGAAATGGCACCGGGCAGCAATCTTACTATTGCATCGGTAATAACAGCTGCCGGTAATTCTCCGCCTGAAAGAACGTAATTTCCTATGGATATCTCCATTGTTACAAGATGATCCCTGATGCGCTGGTCAACGCCCTTGAAATGCCCTGCCAGGATCATTATGCTGTTTTTAAGCGACAGGCGGTTTGCCATTTTCTGATCAAACATCATTCCGTCCGGAGATGCATAAATAATTTCATCATAATCCCTTTCACTCCTGAGTTTTTCGATGGCCTTCCACACCGGTTCAATCATAAGTACCATTCCTGCACCCCCTCCGAATGCGTAATCATCAACGCTTCTGTATCTGTCCTTTGCAAAGTCATGGAGGTTTACAACATTGATATCTGCAACTCCCTTGTCCCTGGCGCGTTTGATGATGGAGAAATTCAAAGGGCTTTCCAGGAGTTCCGGAGATACCGTAAGGATGTCAATTCTCATCATGCGGATGTTTGTGTAAATATATTTATTTTTGCCGGTAAGTGACCAATTAGTTTTCTGTTATGGAATGCCGGCCGGGTTGCGGAGCCTGCTGCACAGTAATTTCGATATCATCACCCATTCCGGGAATGTCTGAAGGCAAGCCTGCCGGTGTACCTTGTATACATCTGCTTGAAGACTACCGCTGTGCGCTTTACGGGGATCCGTCAAGACCTCCGGTATGCCTGAATTACAGGGCAGAACCTGAATTTTGCGGTAACAGCAGGGAAGAAGCGATACGGATCCTGACCTCACTGGAGGTCTGAAAACCTGTTTTTCCGCCGGTTTTCCGTTACATCATTTTCCTGATTCATAGACCACCTTTCCGTCGACTATGGTATAATCCACCTTTGTCTGCATAATTTCATTCTCCGGAATGGTAAGGAGATCCCTGTCGACTATCACCATATCGGCCAGGTATCCGGGTTTCAGCATGCCTTTCCTGTCTTCCATGAACTGAGCATAGGCAGATCCCCAGGTATAGTATTTTATTGCCTCTTCCATACTGAGTTTCTGTTCAGGGAACCATCCGTCCCCTTCTTCTCCTTTCCGGTCCTTGCGGGTAACGGCTGCATACAGCCCTTCCATGGGATTGAGCGGCTCAACCTGGTAATCCGTTCCGAAGGCAAGGACGGCCCCTGCATCCAGCAGGCTCCTCCATGCGTATGCGCCGGCAGATCTTTCAGTACCGATTCGTTTTTCACAGAATCTCTTGTCGGTAATACAGTGGGTAGGCTGCATGGACGGGATGACCCCCAGGCGGGCAAAGCGGGGAATATCTGACGGAGTGAGTGTCTGGGCATGCTCGTCACGATGCCGGCTGTCACGCATGCCATTCACCTCTGTTGCCTTTTCAAATGCGTCCAGGACCCAGGTGTTTCCCTTGTCACCTATTGCATGGACAGCTATCTGGAAACCCATTTTGTCGGCCGCAAGCACCATTTCTTCAAACTCATCGTATTTCCACATTGCCAGTCCTGATGTTCCCGGTTCATCATCATAGGGTTCATGCATCAGTGCGGTACCGGAACCCATTGTACCGTCTATGAAGGCCTTGAGAAACCCGAACCTGATCCAGTTGCCTTCATCGGGATATTTTTCTTCCAGTTCCCTGTAGCTTCTGAGAATATCCGGATCAGCGGTAAGCGTCCGTCCTATATCTATCCTGCAGGTAAGCTCACCAGCTTCCTGAAGTTTTTCGTAAGCTTCAAAATCTGCGCTTCCTGCATTCTGGACACTTGTCACGCCCAGTTCACGGGCATGCTTCATTGCCAGAAGATAACCCTGCCATGTTTTCTGTGCGATTTCTTCATCTGTCAGCTCCTGTTTTACCTCTCCGGTTTTTGCAAGGCCCATTGCTGTTTCCTTAAGTATTCCCGTAGGTTCGCCTGTAACGGGATCTTTCTGAATTTCACCGCCGAAAGGGTCGGGTGTGTTTTTTGTTATCCCCGATTTTCTCAGCACATAGCTGTTAACCAGTACTGAATGGCCATCGGCCCTTGAAAGGATAACAGGATTGTCCGGCGAAACCTTGTCAATAAGCTCTTTTGACGGCCATTCCCGTGTTGTGAACATTTCATGGTCCCAGTGGCCCCCTCTGATAATTTCCCCTGGCTTCGACCCTGCGACCCGAGCCTTTACCTTTTCAGTTATCACGGCAGGATCGGTGGTATAGCGGAGCTCAATATAATCCGGGTCAAGCGGTCCGAAATGGAGGTGTGCGTCATTGAATCCGGGAATAACCAGTCTGCCCGAGGCATCGATTACCCTCGTTTCTCCCGGATTTATGAATTTTCTGATTTTGTTTGTTTTTCCAGTGGCACTTATTTTTCCTTCCTTCACTGCAACAGCTTCACAAAGCGGATTTGAGCTGTCAATCGTAAGTATTTTGCCGTTCAGGATAACCAGGTCGGCTGCCTCAGGCTGTCCGCAGGAAAATGTCAGTACCATGACAGTCACAGATAACAGGAGCAATATACGATTCATAGGTAAACTGGTTTTGGACGGAAATATATTAAAATAATCATTCAATAGTCTTTTTTTACTTCATTTTAAGAATTTTGTCAGATTAATAACGCAGAACATATCTGAAAATAAATAATTTCGCAGGAAAATCAAATATATGAATATTGTACTTATAGGCTATGGCCGGATGGGTCATGAGATTGAAGAGGCAGCCGTAAAACGCGGTCATACAATCGTTCTTGCAATTGATGCAGACAACCTGGAGGATCTGAATGAAGAGAATATGAAGGAAGCGGATGTAGCGATTGAATTCACCATGCCGGAAGCGGCATTCGGAAATATTTCCGCCTGTCTGAAGATGGGTGTTCCTGTTGTGTCAGGCACCACGGGCTGGCTTAAGGATTATGACAGAGCCCGGGAGCTGTGCATTGAAAACGGGACATCCTTTCTTCATTCATCCAATTTCAGCATAGGTGTCAGCCTGCTTTACAGGCTCAGTTCGGAACTGGCTGAGTATATGAAGCATTACAGTGAGTACAGTGTATCCATTGAAGAGATACATCATGTGAAGAAGCTTGATGCTCCCAGCGGTACAGCGATTGCCCTTGCGGAAGGGATAGCAGGCCGTCATCCGGGATATGCGGCAGGATGGTGTCCCGACCAGGAAAGAAAAGAGGGTATGATACCGGTAAAATCTGTCAGGGAAGGACTTGTTCCGGGAACCCATATTATTACCTGGGATTCGGATATTGACACCATCAGTCTGAAGCATGAGGCAAAAAACAGGAAGGGCCTTGCCCTCGGGGCTGTTGTGGCAGCCGAATTCATCAGTACCAGGAAAGGTGTGTTTACCATGAAGGATGTTCTGGGATTCTGAATATATTTTATACTTTTACCCGCTTAAATAAACTTTTGAAATGAATAAATTCCTTCAGAAGAAATATATAATGTTTGTGATAGCGGCATTGATATTTCTGTTTGTCGTTGTCTGGATCGGCAATTTCTGGCTTCTCCTGGGATTACCGGTGATATTCGATATTTATGTTTCGAAGAAAGTGAACTGGACATTCTGGAAAAGGAGGGACCGCAATAACAGTGCTTTTATAGAATGGCTTGATGCAATAATTTTTGCAGTTATTGCGGTCACACTCATAAACATATTTCTTTTTCAGAATTACAGGATACCGACCCCTTCCATGGAAAAATCACTTCTGGTCGGGGATCATCTCTTTGTAAGCAAACTTGCATACGGGCCCAGAATGCCAAATACTCCGCTGGCATTTCCCTTTACCCAGCATACCCTTCCCCTTACAAAAAGCAAATCATGGACAGACGTTGTTTACTGGCCCTATAAGAGGCTTGCCGGTCTGGGTCATGTAAAGCGAAACGATCCCATTGTCTTCAATTTCCCGGCAGGAGATACTGTGGTTGTTGAAGAACAGGCAACGAGCTACTATGAAATAGTGAGACGAACGGCAAGGGAGTTGCAGGCCAGGGATAGTTACGGGAATCCGGAGCCGAAGGCTCTTGAATATTATCTGCCTGCAGCCCGGAAAGAGATACGGAGCAGGTATGAAGTCATTTACAGACCGGCGGACAGAAGGGACAATTATGTAAAAAGGTGCATGGCATTGCCGGGCGACACTCTTGAAATACGTGCAGGGGAAGTTTATATAGACGGCAGGCCTGTTGAGGAAAACAAAACCCAGCAGACGACATACATAGTAGCGACCAATGGAACAACCATTAATCCGAAAGCCTTTGAAAGACTTGGCATTTCCAGGTCTGATGTGAATATGCTTTCAGGTACAGCCTATATTCTTCCTCTTACAAAAAGCAGTGCCGAAGCAATTTCCAAATTTCCGAATGTTCTCAGTACAACGGCAGTATATGCCAGGAAAGGGGAGTATTCCCCGCAGATCTTTCCCTATGATCCCGTTCGTGCCTGGAATGAAGACAATTTCGGACCATTGTGGATTCCGCGCAAGGGTGTGGAAGTAAAAATTGACACTTCCAATATTTGCCTTTATGAACGTATTATTGAAGTTTATGAAGAAAATGACCTGAGGACAGAAAATGGCAGGATATACATTAACGGGGTTGAATCAGACAGTTATACGTTCAAAATGGATTATTACTTCATGATGGGTGATAACCGCCATAATTCTGCTGATTCGCGCTGGTGGGGCTTTGTGCCGGAGGATCATATTGTGGGTAAACCCAAGATTATCTGGCTTTCGCTGAATAAGGAAGGAAAGGGTTTCAGGAAAATACGCCTGAACCGTATGTTTATGAAAATAAAATAAGGTTGATACACTTTTCGGGTGGATCAACCTTATATTCCGGGAGTTTCCGTGTATTATTCCTTTACTTTTTCGACTATGGCCCTGAAGGCCTCGGGATGGTTCATTGCCAGGTCGGCAAGGGTCTTTCTGTTGAGGGCGATACCTTTTTTATCGAGTTTGCCGATGAATTCGGAATAACTCATGTCGTACTGCCTGACTCCTGCATTGATTCTTCTTATCCACAGTGAACGAAATTCACCTTTCTTCCTGCGTCTGTCGCGGTAAGCGTAACCCAGACCCTTGTACAGGGTATCCTTGGCAACGGTTATCAGATTTTTTCTTCCAAGATAATTTCCTTTCGTCTGCCTGAGTATCTTTTTTCTTCTGGCTCTTGATGCTACTGCATTTACTGATCGTGGCATAATTCAATTTTTAGAAGGTCAGCGTTCCGTCTTTCACGGAATCTTGAATGCTGAACAATCGGTTAATACTATATACTCTTATAATAAATCTGTCTGCTGGAAATAAAGTGAAAATGCTTATTTTTTAACCATTAAAAGCTTGATATTGTTCATATCTGCCTTATCTACCTGTCCGAAGTAGGTAAGATTTCTTTTCCTCTTGGTTGATTTTTTTGTAAGGATATGGCTTTTATATGCATGTTTACGCTTTATCTTCCCTGTTCCGGTAAATGAGAATCTCTTCTTGGCTCCCGGATTTGTTTTCATTTTTGGCATTGTTCTGTAAATATATATTTATGTCTTTTTTTTCTTTTTTGGTGAAAAGGAGATGATCATCCTCTTGCCTTCGAGCTTTGGAAGCTGGTCAACCTTTCCATATTCTTCAAGGTCGCTGGCAAAGCGAAGCAGCAGTAATTCACCCTGTTCCTTGAACAATATTGATCTTCCCTTGAAGAAAACATAGGCTCTCACTTTCGCACCTTCCTCAAGAAATTTTATCGCGTGCCTGAGCTTGAAATTGTAATCATGATCATCGGTATTGGGACCAAATCTGATTTCTTTAACGATTACTCGTGCAGCCTTGGCTTTGATTTCTTTCTGCTTCTTCTTTTGTTGATACAGAAATTTTTGATAATCAATGATTTTGCATACCGGGGGATCAGCATTGGGGGAGATCTCAACAAGATCCAGTTCCATTCTGTCTGCCAGTTTCAGGGCATCCTGAACACTCATTATTTCTGCATCAATTTCATCACCAACAACCCTGACCACTTTGGCAGTGATCTTGTTGTTAATCCTGTGAGCCGGCTGTAAAACCTTGCCGGGGTATCTTTTAACAGGTATGGCTATAACTCTTTCCTCCTGACTTTAGTTAATACTCATTTTTCTGTACTCTTATGCTCCCTGCTTCCCTCCGCGCTTCCCGGTACTTCCGGGTTTTATTCCGTTATTTTCAATATTCATCAGTTCTTTCCGGTTTTCCTTTTTCCTCCCTGTCTCTCCTCTGTTTTTCACAACTCTCCTCTGTTCTTCCCAACTCTCCTCTGTTCTCCAGTCCTTAATTCTCCTTTTCTCCTCACTTTTCTCCTGAACTCTCCGGCTCTCCCTACGTTTTCCTAAATCCACCCCGCTCTATTCAGTCTTTTTTGTTATTCTCAGTCCTCTTTGTTATTCTCAGTCCGCCAGTTCTTTACTGATCTCCGACCGGATGAAGGCGATAAAATCCCCGATTTTCATACTTCCCTTGTCTCCTTCGCCCTGCTTCCTGACGGATACTGTTCCGCTTTCAGCTTCTTTTTCACCTATTACAAGAAGGTAGGGTATCCGCTTTAATTCATTATCCCTGATTTTCTTACCGATCTTTTCGCTTCTGTCGTCAATCAGTGTGCAAATATCGGAATTATTTAGAATTTCCAAAACATTTGAAGCATAATCGTTGAATTTCTCGCTGATAGGGAGGATCACGGCTTTTTCGGGAGACAGCCACAGGGGCAGTTTTCCTGCAGTGTTTTCAATAAGAACTGCCACAAACCTTTCGAGCGACCCGAATATTGCCCGGTGGATAAGCACCGGGCGGTGTTTCTGGTTATCGCTGCCATTATAGGTCAGGTCAAATCTTTCCGGAAGGTTGTAATCGACCTGGATGGTACCCAGCTGCCATTTCCGTCCTATGGCATCTTTCACCATGAAATCCAGTTTCGGGCCGTAAAAGGCAGCCTCTCCGGGGACGACAACCGTTTTCAGATTCTTTTCCCTTGCGGCTTCAATTATGTCCTGTTCAGCCCTTTCCCAGTTTTCATCAGAACCGATGTACTTATCCTTGTCTTCCGGGTCCCGCAGTGAGATCTGTGCCGTGAAATCATTGAAGTTTAGAATTTTAAAGACATAGAGCACCAGGTCGATGATGCTTTTAAACTCTTCCCTCAGCTGGTCGGGCCTGCAGAAATGATGCGCATCATCCTGGGTAAAGCTTCTTACTCTGGTCAGTCCGTGAAGCTCACCGCTTTGCTCGTATCTGTAAACTGTTCCGAATTCCGCCATTCTGAGAGGAAGTTCCCTGTAGGAGTGGGGAGTGGCATTATAGATTTCGCAATGATGCGGGCAATTCATTGGTTTAAGCATGAACTGCTCACCCTCTTCGGGAGTTGATATCGGCTGAAATGAACTGGTCCTGTATTTCTCAAAATGTCCTGACAGTTTATACAGGTTTACATTTCCGATATGGGGAGTGGTAACAATTTTATATCCTCTTTTCCTGAGCAGTGAGGTAAGGTAGTTTATCAGATTCTGTCTTACGTCTGAGCCCCTTGGCAGCCAAAGGGGAAGGCCCAGTCCGACTTTCGGGGAAAAGGTGAAAAGCTCAAGTTCCTTTCCCAGGCGCCTGTGATCTCTCTTTTTCGCTTCTTCAAGGAAGTCAAGATATTCCTTAAGCTGTTTCTGTTCCGGGAATGTGATGCCATAGATTCTTGTCAGCATTTTGCGTTTTTCATCACCTCTCCAGTAAGCACCTGCAACACTTGTCAGCTTTATGGCCTTAATCGGTTCGGTGGACGGGAGATGGGGCCCGCGGCAGAGATCCGTGAAATTTCCGTTTGAATAAAGAGTTATTGTACCGTCTTCGAGTTCGCCGATAAGTTCGGTTTTATATTCATCACCCTTTCTGGTGAACAGTTCCATGGCCTCAGCCTTGCTCACTTCCTTCCTTTTGTATGTGAGATTCATTGCGGCCAGTTCCTTCATTTTATTCTCGATGGCCGGCAGGTCCGAATCGGTTATGGATACGCCATCACCCGGATCCACATCATAGTAGAAACCATTCTCGATGGCCGGACCGATCCCGAATTTTATTCCCGGGTACAATGATTCCAGGGCTTCGGCCATCAGATGTGCGGAGGAATGCCAGAAAGCATGCCTTCCCTCATCATCCTCCCATTTGTTAAGCCTGAGTGTTGAATCACTCCTGAGTGGCATGGTCAGATCGCGGACTTCACCATTCACTGTAGCTGAGTATACGGCTTTTGCCAGTCGCGGACTTATTTCTCCGGCTATTTCAAGGCTTGTGATACCTTCCCTGTATTCCTTTGAAGTTCCGTCCGGAAACGTTATTTTGATCATAATGAGTAGCCTTTTTAAGAAGTGTGCAAAGGTAATTATTATTTTTTTATTTTGAGGCTTTGCAACCTTGCTTCAGGCAGTGCCGTATATAATTTAAAAGACTACTATTGTATGGCCGTTAAGCGTTGGAAACAATTATAGGTTTGTTGTGAAAATTAAAGCTGGCACATAATTTGATTTTTATGTCGCATATACCAAATCATCAGACAATGAAAAAAATAATTTTTCTGCTTTCATTCCTGCCGGTGTTTCTTTTCTCCTGCGAAAAAACACCAGAAGCATATTTTACTGTTGATAAAACAGGACCTGAAGTAGGACAGGAGGTACATTTCAAAAATAAATCCCGGAATGCAGTGGAGTATGAATGGGATTTTGGTGACGGATTCACATCCGGTGAAGTTAATCCTGTTCACATCTTCACCGGGACCGGTGTTTTTGACGTCGTCCTTACTGTTTATTCAGGTTCAGGGCTTTCAGACAAGGCCACAGCAACAATTAAGGTTAAAATTCCAACTCTCCTGGAAATCGAAGTAGTGGAATATTATGATGAATATTATGTGCCGGGTGCAAGTGTGAGGCTTTATCCGACGCTGCCCGACTGGATTGATGAAAAAAATATGACGGCAGAAGGCTATACGGATTCCCAGGGCTTTGTGGTATTCTCACATCTCGGTCCCTATATCCATTATGTGGATGTCTGGGAGAAAGACCATAACAACTACATGTTGAAGGATGAGGATATCAATTTCATCCGCACACCGGAGATCATGCCAAACAGGATCAACCGCTTCGTTGCCTGGGTTGATTATACAGGAAACGGCAAGGGGGCACGGTCGGCAGACAGGTCCGTTGTCATCCGCAAGCTGGAGCGCAGAAGTCCTGATAAGGAAATTAAAGACTCCGGCGCAGCTGTTCAGGACTGGAAGGAGCTGTATGACAGGAGTATAAAATTGAAATAAGGTCATTAAAAATTTTAAGCAAGGGTGCAAGTCATTCGAGGTTGCATCCTTTTCTATTTATACCTATATTAGTAAGTTCTCTAACGGCCAGAAAAAACCTGAGATATCTCAATTTTAAGATGATTACGAAGTAAATAATATCTTAACGAATGACCTGGATTGCACACTCAGCAAATAGCGCAGGTTCGACCCATAGTTTGTCTGAACATCTTTTGCGGGTTGCTGAAAAAATGAGAGATTTTTCTGTAAATACCGGATTTGAAAGTATCTTTTATTTTACAGGACTGTTGCATGATGTAGGAAAGTATCAACCTGCTTTTCAGAAATATCTTAAAGAGGGAGGAAGAAGAGGCAGTGTACCTCATGCAAGCTGGGGAGCAACGTTAAGTACGAAGTATAATCATTTTGAGGCTGCTTTTGCTATAGACGGACATCATAAAGGTTTACCTGACAGAGGAGAGTTGAAGTCTGATCTGAGTGAAATAGAAAATCATGCACATTCAGTTTTTAGTTCCATACAATCTACATTTCTAAATGATCTAAATCTTGACGAATCCGATCTTCGCTATAAAGACACAGGATTAAGAGGTACAGATAAGGAACTGTTTATAAGATTGCTTTTTAGTGCATTAACTGATGCTGACTGGTTAGATACTGAAAGTCATTTTAACATTGCTGTCTCAGAAAGAAGATATGGAAGAACTCTCGATACAAGTTTTTTAATAGAAAAACTTTCACAGGAAATCAATAACAAAAATAAAGATGGTATAATAAACCAGCTTAGAAATAAAGTCAGAGAATATGCACTGTCCAAGGCAGGCACTGAACCGGGTTTTTTTTCCATGGCTTTACCGACAGGTATGGGTAAGACTCTGACTTCTGTCAGTTGGGCTTTGCAGCATGCGCAATATAATGACATGAAAAGAATCATTATAGTTTTGCCATTTATTAGTATTATAGATCAGACAGCACAGGAACTAAAACGAATTTTTGGTGATGAATGGGTTCTGGAACATCATTCGAACTTTAATGTAAACCAGGAAACAGATAATAATATTGCTGATGAAACCATTCAGGATGCTCACTATACAAAACGATTAGCAATTGAAAACTGGGATTTCCCTGTTATTGTGACGACTTCAGTACAATTTTTCGAATCGTTATTTGGAAATAAACCTACGCAATGCCGGAAAGTACACAATATAGCCAAATCTGTTGTAATATTTGATGAAATACAAACATTGCCAAAAGAGATGGTCATGCCAACACTCAGCATGTTGAAAAGTGTTCAGAAGGTAATGGGAACAACATTTCTTTTTTGTACAGCAACTCAACCCGCGTTCGAGAAATACGAAGAATTTGATGGAATTGAAAATATTCAATCCCTGGTTGAAAACACCAGGGAAGTATATGATATCACCAGGCGGGTTGAATATTTTTCAATTGAAAATTATCAACCGGTGACCATCGATAAGTTATGCGATAAAGTCCTGCAGCAGAATGAATCTGCTTTGTGTATTTTTAATACAAAGAAACAAACTCTGTTATTTTTTAATACATTGAAAAACAGGACGACAGATAAAACCTACCATTTATCTACCGGTATGTTCCCCGCTCATCGTAAAGAAGTAATAAGGAAAATCAGGATTAGTTTAAATAATAATGTAAAAATACTGGTATCATCAACTCAGTTGATTGAAGCAGGTGTCGATTTCGACTTTCCAACCGTTTATCGGGAAATAGCACCATTAGAATCTATCATTCAGTCGGCAGGGCGATGTAATCGTGAAGGGAAAATGAACAATCCTGGTAAAGTATATATTTTTTCATTAATGGATTCCGGAGCACCTGACAAGCAATACCGGTCTTTGGCGGAATTTGCAAACTCATTATACAAAGGAAAAGAGCATCTTCTCTTTGATCACGATTTTTATAAGGATTATTACAGAAAAATATTAAAATTGTTTATTGATGCCGATAAAAAGAAAATTGAAGATGCTAGAAAAGTGTTTAATTTTAAGTCAGTAGCACAATCCTATCGGTTAATCGAGAATAACACAACACCTGTTTTTGTTTATTGCGAAGCAAGCAAAACCTTATACGAAAGAATCAGATATAAACCTGTTCTCTCACGTGAAGATTATCGTGAAATGCAGCAATATTCGGTTCAGATTTATGATAATTTCCTGAAAGAAAATATTGATAAACTTGGTAAAGAAGAACAGGGTTATTGGAAATGGTTTGGTGATTATAATAATGAATCAGGCATTTCAACTGATAGTCCGGTACTGATTTTATAATTAATTATATAACAGATAATTGTATGATGGATAACGAAATTTTACGTGTAAAGATCACCGGGGAATTTGCCTGTTTTACACGACCTGATCTGAAAGTGGAAAGGATGACCTATCCCTGCATGACTCCGTCCGCAGCAAGAGGCATTCTGGATTCTATTCTCTGGAAACCTGAATTTCAATGGTGGATACACCGGATTATCGTCATTAAGCCGGTTAAGTTTTTCGCAGTTAAACGAAATGAAATTAAAGCAAAACAAGGCAAGATGCCAATAATAATTGAAGATAAAAGAGTTCAACGTAATAGCATCGTTCTTAAAGATGTCGAATATATTATTGAGGCATCAATTTATCAAAAAACAGAAGACCGCAAAAACCCACCCAAAAAATATGCTGAAATATTCAAACGCAGGGTACGAAAAGGACAATGTTGGCGAAGGCCATATCTGGGAACGAGGGAATTTGCAGCTGAGTTTTTTGCAGCGGACGGTACGGAACAGCCAATTCAGGACGTAATTCCAATCGGCAGCATGCTATTCGATATTTTTTATGATAAAAATGGGAAACCATCTCCCTTATTCTTTTATGATGTTGCTGTTAAAGATGGAATTTTGGAATGCCCTGCTTCGGAAAATGAAAAAATGATGCATTCTTCACATATTCAACCGGAGCTGAATAGTGAAATATCATCTGTAATTTATGATTTTAATAAATATGAGGAAAAGAATGAAATATGATCAGGGAATTAGCTGAATTTGGAAAGAGAATCAGAACAGGACATGATGCCTTGAAAGATGAACCAATATCAATAGATCTAATAATAAATGAAGATGGTTCATTTAATTCGTTTTCTATAATAGAAAAAATCGTCAGACCCGCCGAAGCAATAACTGCAAAAAAAGGAAAAGCACGTTTGCTTCTTGACAAAGCTGAAGAAGTGCTTAACTATGTGTCTGCAAGGGAAATTATAAATGCTAGAGGGGATCTAGGCAAAGCTTCTAAATCAGTCGAACACAAACACAGGTTATTTATTGAAAAATTGCAACAATATCAATATTTAGAATTACTTAAACCCGTTTTTCTCTTTTATAATGAGAAAAAGGAATCAGGAATTAATGTCGCTTTAAAGGAATTTGAAATACTAGTAGGAGAAAAAGAAAGAGAAGGGAATATTGCATTCAGGGTAAAGGATACACGACTTCATGAACATGCGATAGTATATAATGCCATTATTGAACAATATGAGAATTTACAGGCAAAGCAGCTTAAAGGACAGCAAAAGAAATGCTCTGTTTGTGGGAATCCTGATTTTCCTGTTTTACATAAGCCACACGGCATGATAAAGCGGGTTCCGGATGGTCAAAAAGCAGGTTGTGCTTTAGTTTCATATAATGAGAATGCCTTTGAGTCATACGGGTTGAAAGGGAATAATAACTCTTCAATATGCACGGCCTGTGCCAAAAATTATGTTGAAGGTTTAAACTGGTTGTTATCCAATGGAACTCCAAAACTAATTGAAGATAGAAAAGGAAAAATCAAAACTCAATTTACGTATTCAAACCGTAAGGATTTTGGTAAAGACACAGCCATGATTTACTGGACAAGGGAAAAAGAAATTATAGATGATATCAATCTTCTCGATGGTCCGGATGTTGGCGAAATAGATCAACTAATAAAATCTGTGAACAGTGAAAATAAAAAATCTAGATTAGGTATTAAAACAAACCAGTTTTATTCCTGTACTTTGTCGGGTGCAGCAGCACGTATTTCAGTTCGTGACTGGATTGAAGTAAGCCTTGATGAATTCAGACAGAATCTGGTAAAATGGTTTCAGGATATTGCCATCAAGGCTTATGGTGAAATAAAATATACACCTTTGTTTGCCTTGGCAAAATCCGGACATAATACCAATTCTAAAAATGATCCAACAAATTCGAGAATTGCAGCCCATCTATGGAATGCGGCTTTAAGAAATTCAAGCCCTCCATTATGGATTCTGACAGCTGTATTAAAACGTATAAAATTTATTGAAACTACTGAAGATGGCAAAACCAGGGAGTCTATTACACCCGAGAGGGCTGCCTTGATTCGTTTAATATTAAACAGAAACAATAAAAATGGAGGTTATATGATTAAAGAACAGAGTGATTCAAACAACAGACTACCGGCCATTGTTTGTGGTAAAATCTTTGCCGTCATGGAGAGTATTCAACGTGCGGCACTGGGAAAAGACCTGAATGCCGGGATACGTGACCGTTTTTTCTCTTTTGCATCAACAAGTCCAGCACCTGCATTTGGCCGGTTGATGAAATTATCACAAAACCATATTTCGAAACTAAGACATGATAAACCTGGTCTGGCAATAATTCTTGACCGGCAGTTGCAAGAATTATGTAGTCTTTTGAATGAATTCCCTTCAATTTTTTCACTGGAGGAACAAGGACAATTTGCCCTTGGCTATTACCATCAGAGACAACAGGATTATGATAATGCAAAAGGCAATAAAGAATTACAAATAATAATAGAAAATTTGGAGGAATAATTCATGGAAAGCAAAGCAATAAATAATCGTTACGATTTTGTGTTTTTATTTGATGTTAAAGACGGAAATCCCAATGGTGATCCCGATCAGGCCAATTTGCCGAGGGTTGACGCTGAAAATCAGGAAGGTTTGGTTACTGATGTATGTATTAAAAGGAAAGTGAGAAACTATGTACAATTAAAACACGAGCTAAAATCGCCTTATGATATTTTTATACGACAAGGTAATGTTTTAGCGAAAATTATTGACGAAATAAAAAAGGATCAGAATAAAAATGTTGACAGAGCACAAAAGAAGTTAAATGAGTTATATTTCGATATTAGAACCTTTGGAGGTGTTTTAAGTGTTGGCAAAGAAGGTGGTGCTGGTACAGTCCGTGGCCCGGTTCAATTTACATTTTCACGTTCAGCAGACAGGGTTTATCAAGCTGAACATTCTATAACTCGTTTATGTGTAACAACTGAAGAAGAAGCTAAAAAGCAAGAAACTCGTGAACACGCATCAACATTTGGTCGTAAATCAACCGTGCCTTATGCACTCTTTCGCATGCATGGTTTTATTTCAGCTGTAGATGCACAGAAGACTGGCTTCTCGGATTGTGACCTGGACTTATTATGGGAAGCATTATTAAATGCTTTTGAACATGACCGCGCAGCTGCACGTGGAGAAATGAATCCGAGAAGATTAATCATTTTTAAACATGATAACCATCTGGGTTCTGCGCGCTCAGGTGAACTGTTTGAAAAAGTACAAATAACAAAAAATAATAATCTTCCCCGTTCATGGGATGACTATTCAGTAAAAATTGATGATACAAACCTTCCTAAGGGAGTGAATCTAATGAAACTCCTCTAAAAATATCTGCGTGATCCATGAAAGAATCTGGGATTCAAAAAGAATATATTCAATGGATTAAGGAACTTAAGATTAAAATAAAAGCTGCCAGAACGAAGGCTGTTCTTTCAATAAATTCTCAGCTTATTGAACTTTATTGGGAATTAGGTAAAGAAATCTTTGAAAAACAGAAAGTTTCTTCATGGGGAAGCAATTTTATTGAACGGACCGCTTCTGAACTAAATAGGGAATTTCCTGAAATGAAAGGATTTTCAAGACGTAATCTCTATGCCATAGTACAGTGGTATAAATTTTATTCTTCTCATTATGAATTTGTGCCACAACCTGTGGCACAAATTCCCTGGGGGCATAATAGGCTTATTATAAGTAAAATACATAATATTGAAGAAGCATTGTTCTATGCCTCTGAAACTGTTAAGACTGGATGGGAAAGAGGTGTGCTTGAAATTCAGATTGAGAATAAATTATACCAAAAAGCGGGTAAATCAGTCCATAATTTTAATAATACCTTACCAATCGAAAGATCGCAGATCGTATCTCAGACTTTTAAGGATCCGTATAATTTTGACTTTCTGGGTTTGCATGATGAATCTGTTGAAAGAGATATTGAGTATAGACTTACTCATAATATTACAGAATTCCTGATTGAACTTGGGAAAGGTTTTGCTTTTGTCGGACGGCAGTTTAAGATAGAAATAGGCAGTAATGAGTATTTTATTGATATGCTTTTCTATCATCTGGAATTAAGATGCTTTATTGTTGTGGAATTAAAAGCAGGGAAATTTAAACCTGAATATGCCGGTAAGCTCAATTTTTATCTTTCAGCTGTAGATAGTCAACTGAAAAAAGCTGAAGACAATCCAAGCATAGGAATATTACTTTGTCGCAAAAAAAATAAAATAGAAGCTGAATATGCTCTACGTGATATCAATAAGCCAATAGGTATCAGTGAATTCAAATTAACAGATATAATACCGGAAGATATTAAGGCAAGTTTACCCTCCATTGAAGAGATAGAAAATGAAGTTAATGAAAGAACTGAAAGGTATTTTATAGAAAACCGAAATTAATATAATGCAATGTCTGAGTTTGATGATGATTCACTTCTTATGCTTTCAGGAATACAACACATTGCTTTTTGCGAAAGGCAATGGGCTTTGATACATCTGGAACAGCAATGGAATGAGAATGTTTTAACTGTTGAAGGTCATCATTTACATGAGCATTGTGATGATCCTTATGCTGATAAATCAAGAAGAGATTTACTTATTATGAGGTCGGTTCCATTAGTAACCAGGCGACTTGGTTTAAGTGGCAGAGCAGATGTGGTTGAGTTGTATCGGGTTAAGGAAGAAAAAACCGAATGTTCAATATCACTTGAATCTGAAAAGGGCTGGTGGAATGTTGTCCCGGTTGAATATAAAAGAGGCAGGCCAAAACCAGATGAATGTGATGAAGTACAGCTTTGCGCCCAAAACTATGCTCTGGAAGAAGCAAACAATATTCATATTTCCAGAGGTTATCTTTATTATGGAGAAACACGGCACAGACATGAGGTCATTTTCTCAGTTCCATTACGCCAAAAAACAGAAGAACTTGCATTACGAATGCATGAATTGTTTAAACTGGGAATGACACCGGCTCCTGTCTATAAACGAAGCTGTAAAACATGCTCTTTATTTAATTTGTGTTTGCCGGGAATAAAATCAGCTTATCAGGATGTCAATGTTTACATTGAAAGAAATCTGGATATTCCATAAGATTGATATTAAAGAAATTAAATGAGAAAATTACTTAATACTTTATTTGTTACAACCCCTGAATCGTATCTTTCAAAAGATGGACAAAACGTTGTTGTATCTGTAAAAAGCGAAGAGAAATTCCGTATTCCTATTCATAACATCGAAGGTATTGTATGCTTTGGTTATATGGGTGCCAGCCCTGCATTAGTAAGTTTATGCGCTGAGCATCATGTTGGTCTTTCATTTGCGTCTGAAAGCGGTTGGTTCCTCGGGCGTTTTACAGGCAGGGTTAATGGTAATGTTTTGCTTAGAAGAAAGCAATACAGGATGGCAGATAACGAAGATGAGTCTTTAAGAATAGCAAAAATTATAGTCTCAGGTAAACTGGCTAATTGTCGTAATGTACTGAAACGTGCTATTCGTGACCATTCTGAAGTAGTCAATATAACGGCAATGGAAGAAGTTGTTTCCCTTCTCAACAAAAATTTGCGAAGCGTAAGAATGACTATTAATCCAAATGAACTCAGAGGATATGAAGGTGATGGCGCAACATTATATTTTTCTGTTTTTGATCAGATGATCCTTCATCAGAAAGAACATTTCTTTTTCAGGAAGCGATCACGCAGGCCACCTCTTGATAATGTAAATGCATTATTGTCATTTGTTTACGTCCTCCTTATGCATGAAATAACGACTGCATTAGAAGCTGTGGGACTGGATCCGTATGTTGGTTTTTTACATCGTGACAGACCTGGACGTCAAAGTTTTGCTCTTGATTTAATGGAAGAATTCAGACCTTATCTTGCTGATCGTCTTGTGTTGTCGCTTATAAACCGAAAACAGGTTAATCACAGTGGATTTATAAATCGAGAACCATCAGGTGTTCTTATGACTGATAATACAAGAAAAGAAGTGATACAGGCATGGCAGAAAAGAAAACAAGAAACAATTGTACATCCTTTTCTGAATGAAAAAATTCAGATAGGTCTTTTACCTTATGCACAAGCCCTTCTTTTTGCCCGGTTTTTGCGGGGTGATCTTGAGAATTACCCGGTATTTATCATGAAGTAGAAATATTATGATGGTTCTGATAACATACGATGTTAATACAGTTTCTGACGATGGATATAAGAGACTGAGACGAGTTGCAAAGCTATGTGAAAACCATGGACAGCGGGTTCAACATTCAACATTTGAATGTATTCTTGAACCAGCAATGTTAACAGCTTTGAAATTCAAGCTGGAAGCAGTAATTGACAAAAAGAAAGATAGCTTGCGATTTTACAATCTCGGGTCTAATTGGAATCGGAAAGTTGAACATATAGGAGCCAAGCCATCTATTAACTTTGAAGAGGATACTTTATTGATTTAATCTGCGAACCTGAAGCGGACATCAAACTGGCGGAGTAACCGCAATTATTGATTTACAACTATTTATTTAAAGAATGATATAATTCTGTCAATAAAAAGCACTTTAATTGATTGGTTCGCAGATTTGTCCTTGTAATGACCATATAATGAATTGGTTATATTTATACAGTCGCACCCCGTGCGGGTGCGTGGATTGAAACCCCTTATTAAACCTACCACGGAATAACCTTTATGTCGCACCCCGTGCGGGTGCGTGGATTGAAACCTGCAATGTTTTTGAAAAAGCCCCCTGGACAATAGTCGCACCCCGTGCGGGTGCGTGGATTGAAACGTTGATAGAGCAGACACCGAAATAATTGATGAAAGTCGCACCCCGTGCGGGTGCGTGGATTGAAACATCATATCAATGGCCGAGGCCCCGGGATGGATGGTGTCGCACCCCGTGCGGGTGCGTGGATTGAAACACTTGACTGGAATGTAACAACTCCAAATACCTTGTCGCACCCCGTGCGGGTGCGTGGATTGAAACACAGTGGGACTTTGCCGTTGAATTATGGACTTGGTCGCACCCCGTGCGGGTGCGTGGATTGAAACTGTGTTCATGATAATGTTTTTTAATGTTGTGTAAGTCGCACCCCGTGCGGGTGCGTGGATTGAAACATGGACTTCTGCGATGCCGCAGATGCAGATGAGGGTCGCACCCCGTGCGGGTGCGTGGATTGAAACCAGAATAACCGTGTCAAAGAACTTTGCAAATATTGTCGCACCCCGTGCGGGTGCGTGGATTGAAACCAGCATCAATAGCGTCAGAAGACGGATCAAGTTGAAGTCGCACCCCGTGCGGGTGCGTGGATTGAAACGAATAAGTTAACAAAAATAAAATTATTGCAATAAGTCGCACCCCGTGCGGGTGCGTGGATTGAAACATACTAATACATGGAATACCAGTCCAAGTTTGCCTAAGTCGCACCCCGTGCGGGTGCGTGGATTGAAACAGTAAAATGTTTGCCATTTCAAAATATTGAGTAGTCGCACCCCGTGCGGGTGCGTGGATTGAAACGAAACAGTTGAGGAAGGATTTGAAACCATTCGGAAGTCGCACCCCGTGCGGGTGCGTGGATTGAAACACTTATAAACTTTCAGCACCGCCAGCAGAGTATTGTCGCACCCCGTGCGGGTGCGTGGATTGAAACAATAGCTTTCTCCTGATTATATTCAAACTCAGGTTGTCGCACCCCGTGCGGGTGCGTGGATTGAAACAGGGTCATGGAAGTCTATTTGCGAATGAAAAAGTGGTCGCACCCCGTGCGGGTGCGTGGATTGAAACTTGATGATCTCGTGAGAGATGATGGTACGTGTGAAAGTCGCACCCCGTGCGGGTGCGTGGATTGAAACAAGGAAATTGACCGCAACGGATGCCGGGATAAAGTCGCACCCCGTGCGGGTGCGTGGATTGAAACAGCAAGGAATGGATTATCTAAAAGTGTTGAATGAGTCGCACCCCGTGCGGGTGCGTGGATTGAAACACCAGACAAGGTGCATGGCCCTGAAAGGGATTATGTCGCACCCCGTGCGGGTGCGTGGATTGAAACTTCTCTTCCATCTGTGCGGCATAGCCCAAATATGGTCGCACCCCGTGCGGGTGCGTGGATTGAAACACTGAATACTATTGATGATAGTTTTGCACAATGGGTGTCGCACCCCGTGCGGGTGCGTGGATTGAAACCACCAACCAGGTACAACACACACAGCACCAGCCCAGTCGCATCCCGTGCGGGTGCGTGGATTGAAACAAATGATGCCGGTTGGGATT
>JAKPOU010000069.1 GCA_029547705.1 Bacteroidota bacterium
TGGTTATTCTGACTTTTGCTTCACCGTTTTCAATCAAAGCAACATACCGCAATTTCTTTCCTTCTTCAGTGGTGCGAATATAGCGACTGAATATCAGATGTTCCTGTTTTTCAATCTCTCTGAGTAGCTCTTCCACAGTTCCTTTTGAAGGTACAGGTGCCGGAAGAACGGGTTCTACATCTACCTCTTCAGGCTCAAGCTGAAGCCCACATTCCCTGGCAAGAATAAGGCATTTCCTTGCCACGTCAAGTCCCAGAAGGTCATCGCCCGGATAAGGTTCAGTGATACCTTTTTCTCTTGCCAGGCGTACAAGTTCGCTGAAGGTTATCTTTCCGTCATATTCCGAAAGAAGCCAGTTGACAGTGCCGGATAGCACTGCTTCGATTTTAATTATTTCATCACCACCTGCCTGCAGGTTACGGATGACATTAATGACCGGCAGCCCGGCGCCTACATTGGTTTCATAGTTGAACGAGACATTACGTTTCCGGGCATTTATTTTTAAACTGTTATATTCGCTCTGCCTTCCGGTATTGGCGCGTTTATTTGCTGCAACAATCGAAACGTTCGATGAAAGCAATTTTTCATAATAAACCACTGGCTCATCACTTGCCGTAGCATCAATAAATATACTGTTCTCAAAATTATGCGACAGTAATCCCCCGACAAACTCACTTAATTTTGCCCTGACGCCGGCGTTATTAAAATAGGTTTTCCACATTCCGGGGTCTATTCCATCTTCGCTTAGGAGCATCTTCCTTGTATTTATAAGTCCACATATCTTCAGTTCAATCTTTTGTGAAAGGAGGCTATCCTGCTGGTGGTGGATCATCTCCATCAGCCGGCTACCAATTGCGCCGGTTCCGGCCATATATATATGAAGGCGGCGCACTTCACGGCTGAAGAGTGCCTGATGCAGAATACGGAGGCCTTTACGGAGGTCACTTTCACTGATGACAAATGATATATTCAACTCTGAGCTCCCCTGTGAGATGGCTTTGACATTTATGCCATTACGCCCGAGGGGATTGAACACCTTTGCCGCCACACCCGGAACATG
>JAKPOU010000018.1 GCA_029547705.1 Bacteroidota bacterium
GGTATAATAGCATAGGTCACCGTAACAGGTTCTGACCCGGTGTGCTGCAGATTCTGCCCTATGACCGTTCCTATGACACCTGTGCCGGCGGCAGGAGCCTTGCCAGCAACCCAGGTAACGGCCGGCGTGTTGGATACCGTCCATGCAAAAGTTGAGCCGGCAATAGATGACTGAAGAGTAATATCAGTGACCCCGTTGCTGCATATCACCGGAGCATTGTTCACTGTACCGCTCGCAGAGGGGAGCTCGTTGATGCTGAATGAGTAAGCCGGTGGCAGGCCGCCTGAAGGAACAGAATTACCACAATCATCAACAACAGAAGTAAGATTATAGGTATAATTCCCCACAGGAAGCTGTCCAAGATTAATGCTGCTCCCTGAAGCCAGGTTGAGGTAGGTTACACCATTAATTACTATATCATAAGGAGGCACCCCGCCAGTTACCGTGAATGTGAGTGTGCTTGTTGATCCGACACATGCATCACCTGATCCGGTAAGAGTTGCAGAAACCGGCGTGGAACCTACTGTAATCGAGATCGGGTCTCCCAGGCTTGCAGGCACACAAAGGTTGTTATCCGTGACTGAGGTCAGCGTGATGGATGTGCTGCCTGTAGGATACGGACCTACAGTAATGGCAGCTCCGCTAACATAATTATTAATAGTGTGATCAGAACCGTCATTCCATACAATAGTATACGGACCCGTTCCGCCCGTCAGGACAACCGAAATGGTGGTTGTCGCTCCGGCACAGATGTTATGAGTTTCCATTAGCTGTGCAAGTGAAAACTCCGGGTTTACATTGATGGTATAGGATCCGAAGATGATATCGCATCCGGTGACATCCTTTATTGCATGAATCTGGTATGTGGTTGCTGCTGTCAGGTTTGATGTGGTAAGAGTAATTGTACCCCCGTTCCCCTGAACAAATGAGCCGTCTGCCCCTCCGGTTCTGAGATAATACTTTACATCTGCCTCGGTTCCGGTAATCCGTAACTGACCAGGCGTATTGTAGCAGACCGGATTCTTTAATATTGTCACATTGCTGCTCAGATCAATGGGATTCCGGTTACGGGTTATAGTTACGTCGCTGGTGGTGTTTGCACATATTCCGAGAGCACTGGATATGGTCCACCTGAAGGTATTGGTTCCGTAGCCCAGGCCCGAAACGGCAGATGTGGGATTATTGGGTTCTGCCACGGTACCTGATCCGCTTACGAGCGACCAGGTTCCTGTACCTCCATTTGTAGCTGCATTGGCGGCCATCACGGTACTGCTTGTTTCGCAGAATGTCTGTGACGGTCCGGCAGATGCTGCTGCCGGGGAGATGTCTCTCCTTATAGTATATACCGCAGATGCTGAATCGCATCCTCCATTGTTTGAAAAGACAGACCATCTGAATTGATTGTCACCCTGCAACAGTCCTGTCACGGATGATGACGGACTGACTTTGTTTGTGACTGACGGTTCATCCTGTGCCATGACCTGTCTTACAACAATATCATCAAAATAATGATACTCGGTTGAACGATTATTTCTGCATCTGATAATTATCCTGAGATTGTTACCGGAGAGATTGGTTACAGAGGCAGTTCTGTTTGAAAAGCTTCCAGAGTTATTGCCATTTGTTGTAAAGAGGGTTTCTGTTCCGCCGTCGATGCTGTAATATACCCTTATATAGTCAGTGCCTCCCAATGGGCCTTCCGTCCGGAGATAGACACTTACCTTTACTGGAGACACGGAGGAAATAGGTATGAGATTTGACTGCCATACTGCTTCGGCATCAAGATCTCTTCCAACCATTCTGTGGTTTTCAACCCGGAAATAGGTGTCATTGTCGGGAGTGATACCTGAAGTTGACCATTGTGCTCCTGAAGTGGCATACTCTGGACTCTCAGCAAAAGTCTCCTGCCATACCAGATTATTTATGTATGTCCATTCGCCAAATGTTCCTGATGCAGGTGAGTTACCAGAAAGAGAGGCAGTTGTACTATTGCAGATATTCCGCATGGCACCCACGGTGGCAACGGGCTCACGGTCAATCAAAAGGGCTTTTGTATCTGTAACAGACGCGCAAGGCGAATTACCCGTTGCCGTCAGGGTGAGGGTAACCGTAGTATTAGCTTCACCCGGACCGGGTGTATATGTTGGTGTGAGTGTCCCCTGGCCTGCAGTAATCGAACCTGTACCATCCTCCGTCCAGGTTAGGGTAACATAATTTGATGCTGTCGCATCATTTACAGTATAAGAATTGCCCTGACAGATTATAGCATCGGCTCCTGCATTTACCTGAGGTGCTCTGATGATTGTTAATACCAGAAAATCTGAGACTGCCGGACAAGGCCCGGTCGGATCATTGGTTGTCAATGTGAGAGTTACACTCCCTGCTGTAATATCAGCAGCACCTGGAGTATATGTTGTAGTGAGGTTACCCGCATTGCCAAAGCTGCCTGTACCTGATGTGCTCCATGTAGCAGAAGTAGCAGAGCCGCCTATTGTTCCGGCCAATGAAGCCGGAGTATTGGAGCATATAGTCTGATCCGAACCTGCATTCACTGTAGCAGGCTGGCCGATGGTGACACTTATTGGATCTGACAGAGGCCCCTGGCAATAAGTCGGAGCAACACCAAAAGCCCGAACTGTATACGTTCCTGAATGTGCTATTTGTGACAGAATTAAAGTGTTGGACGTTGCCCCGGAAACAGCAGTTCCGTTCCTGTACCACTGCCATGACGATATGGACGGAGGAACGCTTGCATTGGCAGTAAGTGTGATTGAACTTACACCGTCAAAACAGAAATCAGATCCAGTACGGTTGATTGCAGGTTTCTTTGGAATACCATTGATAGTAAGGACAATTCTAGTAGCCGGGCCTATACAGAGGAGACCAGTAACAGACCGGTCAAGCACATAATAATCATAAACCCCGGGTGTCGTCTCCGGGGGTATATAAGAAGAAACACCGCTTGCAACCTGATTGTTCAGAGCAGCATCTGAATACCAGTATAATGTTCCCACTGGGGTACTTGTAACCCTAAGGGTATTATCTTCTCCCTCGCATATTGTAACATTAGGGGCAACCGGTTCCGGCGGTGCATCCACAACAATAATCCTGGCTGTTGCAGTCCTCGCATCTGAAGCATTGGGATTACCCTGATTACCATTCCAGGGATTGCAATAGTTCCAGTTTCTTACAGTGACCTCGAAGTAATCATCAGTTACTGTTACATTAGCCGGATAAGAAATCGGAAAGGTTTGTTGTGAGCCGCCGATAGGGTTAGGACCAGTGGATATTACAGGCCCTTCAAAAAAGCCGCTCTCAGTGGAATATGGTGCAACGATGTTGCCGTCAAGAGGATTGACGGTCCACGAGTTTGGCATGCTATTACCATTAGCATCTGTGAGCTGTACAGTTGTGCCATATACATTAATGCTTAAGTTGGGAATACCCTGCGTGGTACTAGGAGATGTTCCGTACACGAACTGGACATGCCGTTCGATGTCGTTGGGGTCAGATAATTGTGGAACAGTAGCCTCAGTACAGGCAAATGTACTCGCATCCCTGAAACGAAAATCAACAAGCGGCTCCCGCTCACACACCTCATGTATTACAGGATCGATTACAATCTGCCCATTACCGTCATCATCTGTATGCCAATTGGCCAGAGGCTGCTCTTGGGTTAGGTCAATAATTGAGTAAGGCAGCGGACCGGCGCCATCAGGGTCATAACGCAATATCATCGACACACGGTATTGGCAGTCATCATCAGGAGGCAGCATAAATGTATGGTTCCGCATTATCATCCATTTACCATAAAGATTAAAGGGGTGTGTCGGATCTAGAAAGGTAATTTCATCACGAGTGGCATCACTATAGTAGTTAACGATCTCATAATTATTCCCGGCCATGTCATCCAATCTGAACGTTATCCGGGTATACCCTGCAGGCTTTCCTGCAGGTGCGTCTACTACAAACTGATATGAAACCACGTATGATGCCGGCACGCACCTCTCTACTGCACTCTGGTTGCTTCCAGGGCTGCCAACCAACTGCCCGTTAGCAGCCTGATTCAATGCAAAAAACAGCACTGCTGACAAAAAAATATAATGGCCAATGTATTTTATAAAGCCAGGGAACAGTTTAAACGCTTTCATATCCGGAAGTATAACTTTTGCACAATACTTATTAAACTGAATAAATCTGTTCAGGTTACCATTGTTAACTATTTTAAAACAAAAAAGGTTGCATAATTATTATGTAACCCAAGCTAATAAAACCATAATAGCTAATTTTTCCCCCTTTTTCGTGTGGTTTGATCTGACTAAAGCTCCTGTTCTCAGCGAAAAAGTGCTGACTTAATAACATTCTTGACATTCTGACCAACCAATTCTTTAAGCCATGGCACAATATCGTTGTTCCATCTTTGCGGATGTGTGTTAATTACTATTCTATCGGGCATTTCCCATGAAGACACTGATCTTATCAGATCAAACGTAGAATGAAAGTCACAGGTGCTTCTTTTGAGCCTGATTCCTCTAGTATCTGAATTTTGTAGCACTCTGTCCCGCCTGTTTGCATTAGACGCATCCCACCGCCTTCCGGTATCAGTAAAATAAAAGACCCTGTCGTAGTCAATGTCGAGATAAGGTTCACAAATAATGCCAAAATCCGCATAGTTTACATAATCCCATAGTCTTCTGTTGTCATGAGGAGAAAGCGGATCTCCGTGCATTGAAATCACCCTGACGGGATAATATTGTCTCAGTAAGTCAAGGTTATGTCTAAAGGATTCCTTTGCCATTTCAATCCCACTCCTGAAATCTTCCTGGCTAATCCGGGAAAACCTCGAATGCCCTGTTTTATTAAGTGCCCGGCTTAAATCTTCATAATGATAGGCAATCTCATGACCCATTTCGATTATTTTTTCCAGAACAGATATTTCGGCATGTATTCCCCGACCAGCAGTGACCCGGATATGATAACTAGCCTTTATTTTTCTTTCATGTTCCATAACCGCCATGACCAGAGCACGTTGAGAATGCCTGTCAACATCATGACGCAGCATAACGACCCGCGATTGTTGCCCGGCCATAAACTCTTCGAACGTACAAAAGGAGTAACCCGTTTCGACCAAGGCACTGATAAGGTGACCGTAAGTATCAAGAGTAAAATCTCTCACAATGAGTGCATAGAAATTAGTTATTTCAACAATGTCAAATATCCCTGTATTTGAAAGAGAGTCATCTATCTTACAATAATAGCTAATGACCAGTCTGTGTCACCTTAGATTACCACAAAATATCTCCCGGGTTTAAGTCGTCAATGTTTACTGTAGCTTCAGGAACATTGTCAAACATGAGTGACCGTTCCACCTCGCCTCCCATAGCCACGAGCTCGTTACCTCCTATTATTGTATAACCATCAACTGACCTGACTGTGAAAAGTTCAGAGGTGGGATTCGAACATTACTGTCGTAAGCATAGAACCTTCGCCATTCATTCTCCCAATTCCCAACATGGCAGAATTGGGCATACATCTCATTCAGCCTGTTATGGGTATCATATGAATAAAATAATCTTGGAGAGATAATCTCCTTTCTCAGAGATACGGTAATCATCTTCTCATTTGCTCTAATACCACTCTTCTTTTTTCAACCCTGAATTGATCATCCGTGGTGATATGTACAGTTAACTTCAGAAGCCGCCTTACCAACATAATCCTTCGTAATTGGCAGGCTTGTCTCCTTCTATAATGCCGGCCAGGTCAAAAAATTCTTTTTCCGGATTACCAAACAGGACATCCCTGAACTTTTTATCCCTGTGACTTATTACAATAATGTCTGACATCCTGACCACATCGTTGATATCATTTTGCAACAGACTTACAAAATGAGGCAAATGGTTGGATATATATTCACGGTTCGCTCCAAGAAGCCTTGATGCATTAATATTACCATCATAGATACGTATCTGGTAACCCTTTCCTATCAGCTGCTCTGCAAACGTAACCATGGGGCTATTTCTCAAGTCATCGGTTCCCGGTTTGAAACTTAATCCGAGAATGCCTACATTTATTAACCCCTTTTCCAGGATTTTGTTCAACGCATAGTCGATATGGTTTCGGTTCGACTTATCAATGGAAGCAATCACAGGAGTTTCAAGGTAACTGTCATGCGCCAGTGTTTTCAGGGCAAGCAGATCTTTCGGGAGGCATGAACCGCCGTAGGCGAATCCTGGCATCAGGTATGCTCCGGAAGTATTAAGATGTGTCTCCCGGATAAACAGTTGCATCAGCTCCAACGAATCAATACCAATGCTTTTACATATCTCTCCTACCTCGTTTGCAAAGGTTATCTTTAGTGCATGAAATGCATTATTAACGTATTTGATCATCTCTGCAGCACCAATCGAAACTACCTGGAACGGTGCTTCAATGGCACTATAGACTAATCTGGAGGCCTCAATGCCTCTTTCCGAATCACTTCCAGCCACCGTATACGGAGGGTTCATGAAATCACTTACCGCGCTTCCTTCCCTGAGAAACTCAGGATTTGACACAACGGCAAAATCAGTATTCCTGGTCTTGCCGGAAACTTGCTCGATGATTTTGCCAGTCTTGTAATTCGTTCCTGGAGGAACAGTGCTCCTTATCAGCACTGTATGAAATGTCTCTTTAGTCTTAAGCGCTGCCCCTATTTCTTGTGCAGTCTGGAATATCCCTGACAGGTCAAGATGCCCCTCCCGCCCGGACGGGGTTCCTACACAAATTATCGATACGTCTGATTTCTTCACCGCCTCCTCTGCATCAACTGTAGCAGAAATCATTCCGGATGATACACCAGAAGCAATAAGCTCATTTATATCTCTTTCCACAATGGTCGGAATGCCCGATTCTATCATCTTAACCTTTGCTTCATTAATATCGACTCCCGTCATTCTGTGCCCATATCGCGCAAGGCACCCGGCAGTGACACATCCAACATAACCTAATCCAAAAATTGAAATATCCATTCTTATTTATTTAAACGTTCCCATAGTCTTTGCACCATTCCCTCATACAGGACTGCATCCGGACTGATTCCTTTTTTCTTCGCTCTCCCCTTTTGCAGAAGAATGCCAACCTCTCCTGGCAGAGGCTCAAAACCGGCAAGAAGTTTCTCCAGGTTCTCCAGTCTGTGACCATAGCTTTTCGGGCCAATATACCTTATCAGGAACTCTCCAGCCGGGAAATGTCCGCTACTTTCAAATCCCAGAATCCGCTCTACAAATATGCCGTAGAGGGTATACTCTGAGAAACGAATGGTATTAAACAGTGGTATCTTCCAGCTTCCAAAAATAGTGTCTGACCTGATATTTTCGGCCAGTTTCTTAAGTACCTCCCTTCTGAAGATAAATTGAACTGACATGTATCTTTTCATTGGGCTACTGTCGTGCTTAACCCCAAGTAGCTTATGCGCAGCACTGTAGTATACCCGGGCATTGGGCCAGTCCCATGGCTCCTCATGCCTCACCATCATCACCTTATCCCCCCTGAAAAGGGAAGCAGGGTTAAATGGCCTGAAAAAAAACGCCTCTGAATCAAGGCACAAAAAAACATCCTCATCAAGCACCTCAAACACTCCCAGCTTTACAACCTGCTGAGCAATCCATCCCCTTACAGGCAAAGTAACAGGACTGATTCTGAAGTTATGTCCCCTTACCCTGAAAGGCAATCTCAACAGCCACCATGGTATAATCTCATTTTGAGAGATTACTCTGCGGCGGTTGTTTTCCAGGCTTCTGAAAAGACTGATATCCCGATTGTCCACAAAAAGATAGTGCATGATGTCGACAGGTACAAACCTGTCAATGCTCTCGCAAAGGATACGGCACCAATCGAGGTCGTTTCTGTATGTTGTCGTTATAATTGCTAGCCGATTCATTATTCACCGGTATTCTGTGCCGTTGCCAGACTAACAATAAGGCCAGTTATATCATCCCATTCTGACACCAGTTTTTGCCTGTATAATTTACGCCAATTTTCGTCATAATCTCTCGCATCTATGCTTTCGGCAAGTTTCTGTGGTTCAACATTATTAAACAGTCCGGTTGAAGAGAGAAAATCATTCACTGTCATTCTTCTTCCACCGCAATAGTAGGCCGGCACCCCAAGTACACAGGCCTCCCTTGCCATACTATCCCCGGAAGATATTAGCGCCCTGCTGTAATAGATAAGTGAATGAATATCAGAAACAGGTTCCTTCAACAACACCCAATCATCTGGATAAAGATAGCGGTCTGCTTTGACTTCCAATGAGAATAGCACTGGCATCCCCTTTGTGGCGTTAATGATGGCTTCAATTACCTGATCCTTCTCCTGATTCATATAATTCAGAGTTTTACGTGAAACCTCCCTCACAAAGAAATAGCTTCCGGGAAGAAGATTGTATTCACTGAGCGCTATCTCATCTGGAGTGAATGACTGCGGTGAAAGATATGCCCATTCCTTGACACCGTTGTATAATCTGATATTTCCCTGCTGTTTAACCACCCGCGGGAAATACAGCAAGGTTGAGGTAAACCTCTCCAGCCTGACATTATTCTTCCTTTCCGGGTCATCATCAAATTGATAGTTTTTTCTTCCTGCTATCATCATGACTGCCCCGGCTACAAACCCTCCGCAGCTAAGAGTAACATCCGGCTTTCTCCTCATGTAAAAGACAAGGAGCCGGAAGAATTTAATAACGTTCGCCTCGACAATTATTGACCATACTCCACCACGGTGCCGCCCAGACTTGTATATCTCATATTCAGGAAACTCCCGCCGTGCAATGTTTATAAGTGAACCTCGGTCTAGAACTGTTAAAAATACCCTGTGCCCCCCGTCATTCAGTTGTTTAATTGCATTGCTGAAAAAGTTCAGATGCGCAACATGAGATATGTCAAAATGTATTTTCATATCCAAATTTTATCTCCTGAAAATAACGGTTCCGGCCTTGTACACCATTTTATTGAATATCCTGAGATAACGACCATACTCGACCTCCGTTCCTCCGAACCTGGCCTTGAACTCTCTCACACCGTATGATTCATCAGGCCGGCCTGCGCCCATGAAGTCAAAAATTCCGATATTGTTTGTAGCTGCATATTCGATTGCCGACCATGTCGCTAGTACGCTTGGATATATTCCCGGATACTTCCCGTCTTCTCCTGCGATATACCATTCATAAAGCGCCTTTCGGCCGTACACCGGGCACATTATGCCACCTATGATTCCCCCTTTGTATCGGACGAGTATGTAAACACCAAGACCTGACTCCCTGAATTTCAGGAAGAAATCCTTTGGAGGCAGCGGCCTTTTTACCTTCCTTCTGTATGTCTCTCTCAGGATGGAATAAAATGCCTCGATTTCTTCTACTGAATTGCTGACAACCACCTTGGCACCACCGTCCAGGCTTTTTCTGACCTGCCTTCTCCTGCTCTGACTCAGATGCCTGAAGGCATCCTCGGAAGAATTTACTGAAACCTGATAATTCAGATGAGCCACACGGCTGAAGCCTGCAGCATCAAAAAGAGGATTGAACGCTGAATAATCATTCAGATTTCTGATCTCCAGATACATTGCTCTTTTACTGAGGCTTTTGCTCAGATATGTGAGGAAAGCGGTAATATCATCAGCGTCAGCTTCCGGATCTGTTACCAACCCTCCGTTGACAATGGCTCTCCTACTGAATTTTTTCACCAGCGGTGAAGAGGAATACTGCACACTTCCCATAATCAGGATCGAATAACTGCCCTCCTTTGCACCGATAAAAACAAAAGGATCATGTCCGACTGTTTTTTTCAGGAATCTGAAGTAAGCAGGAGTCTGAAAGAAGGAGCCGTTCGATGCCCTTTCGTTAAGCGCAGACCAGAGAATCTCATCTGCATTGTGGAAGCTGTCTATTATCCTGATCATGAACCTGCAAGTCTCGTGTAAACATTGATTAAGCTTTGGGCTACCGTGCCGGCGTCAAGGTGTACAATATGACACCGGCCGTCTGTTGTCCGGTATTCAATGGCCCTCAAAAGCGCTTCACTTATCTCGTCGACATCATAGCCTGTAATGAAGCATCCGGATGTTTCACCAATAATTTCCCTGACATCACCGACATCAGTTGATACGACAGGAATATTGCAGGCCATAGCCTCTTTGATTATATTAGGACTGCCCTCCCATAAACTGGTTAGCAAAACTACATCTGCCGCATTAAGGTAATTTACCACACTTTCACGTGGTACATCCTTGAGAATCTGAAGCTTTATGTTTGAGACGCCTGCCCTGGCTACTGCTTTTTCTGCAAGCAGATAATTCTTCTCGGCTCTTCCAGGATTTGACGTGAAGAGAACATTTACACTGCTGCCATCCCAACCGTTCTTCCTGCAAGCCTCCTCCCTGTCACCAGGCCTGAAAAGCTCCATGTCAACACCATTAGGGATAACCAGGGAATCAGCAGTTCCTAACGCCTGTTGCATCCTCACAGTCTTAACTATACATACCTTCCAGCAGTGTTTTGCCAGCAATGAGGAAAAAAACCTCTGTCCACGACTGCCATGCACATCACTGCCCATCAGCGAGACAACCAGGGGTTTGGCACCTGCCAGAGTGGCAACCACCCCTGATAGCAGGTAGTGCGCGTGAATAATATCCGGTTGGATGTCCCTAATCTGCTTCCTCAATAACCCTATGTTACGAAGATAACCAGATACACCTTTACCTCTGACACCAAAAAAACGAAGGTCAACACCTTCCTTAATGAGAGACAAACCCTGATTATGAACAACAGGATTAATTTCGCCTTTTCTGTTGGCGCTGGAAACGAACAGAACCCTCACCCTTGCTTCAGCATATTTATTACATAATCAACCCTCAAGTCAAAACACTGGTTTGTGTTGAAGTTGCCCTCCTCAAATACCCATTCACCGTTCCGGTACAGATAACGGCCAGGTTTGCCATCTATCATCATCTGATGAGGATCTGACTGTCCAAAGATACATTGCATCTCATTTATTAAATACCTGCCCGATTCGGGCTCGAAGAGATCAGCCGACATTGACATGAACCCGAACCTGTCAGTTATGGTTCTGACAAAATCGAGCAACTCTGCCGGAGGGCATCCGTATTCTTTTTTCAGTGATCCGCTTGCTTTATCTCCCACCCTCATTTTCTTATGGGCGAAGAAAGAATCACCAATTCTTACAACTCTCCATTCGTATTCATGAGGTATATACTCCTGAAGAAGCACATAACCCTTCTGTACCTCATCCCGTATTGCACTGTACTTGGACAGTTTTTCCTGCAACATGCCCCGTTTTGAAAGGACTGTTGCTGCCCTTCTCAGGTATCCGCCCCGGCTGAGATTTGGGCCACTGCGGCTTCGCCGCCCGTATGCAAATATCTCCCGGATATATTGCTCCAGCTCAGGCTTCGTCCTTAAAATCCCCACACCCTTCCCGGAAGAACCGATATTCAGCTTGGTCACCAGGGGGAGTACTGCCTTGTCTGCAAAATCCTCAGCCTCCTCCAGGTGATAAAAAACATAAGTGGCAGGGTGGGGAAGGTCTCCTGCCTTCAGCCAATAAGACTGAAACACTTTATTTTCATGGATAAGCACCTCATCCAGGGAAGGAAATGATCGCAAATGTTTTTCCCGTACTAAAATTGAAAGCCGCTCATCATAAAGCTTCTTGAAACGCGATGTTAATCCTCCTGGCTTTGCCAGCAAATAATCAACCGGCTGTCTGAAAATATCTTCATACCAGTTGCTGGTGGTAAGATTCACTATACGATGGCTAATTTCGTCCGATCGCTTTTCACAAGCTCTGACCCACAATTCATGGTCTGATTTTACCTCATTTGCCAGAATTACCAGTTCGGGTTTTTTCATTATTTGAATATTTGACTCAGGTTTACCGGGTTTGTAAAATAGTGCCACCCCTTTTCGCTCATCTCTGCAGGTACATTCTGGAGGCGCCCGGTAATTTCATTGACATTGAAAAGAGATGAAATCTCCGGAGAAAGCTGCTGAAGCTCTCCATTTACAAACTCTTTCATCCATTCACCATGTCTGAATGATGGAGAAAATCTCTTTTGTCGGATGACCGAACGGAACCGTTTTCCGATATATCGGTAAGGTTTATCAACCAGGTCACCAGCGGTAAAGAGACCTCTCTTCCCATAAGAAATATCTGAAACTTCCGGCAAAAGTCTGTGCGTAACCATTACCTGAAAATAAGACGGCCTGAAAAGATTGATTAACATGCTTGATCTCCTGAAACAGATATCGCCGGATGAGACAATCATTTCCAGGAAATCCGGATCCATGAACGGGCTGGCGACTTTCTTGAAAACCTTGGAAAAGATGCGGGTGTCCTGGTAATGATGTGAACACCCGTAAATATAATGTGCCAGCCTGAATTCTCTTTCCTTTTTGCCTCCCCTGAATAATTCACCCATTTGTTCCAGCTTGTCACTGAAAAGTTGCAGATCCAGGCAATTGATTTCAAACGATTTGTCCGTGAGCATTTTCAATGCAACATTCAATCGTTCCTTGCCGGATGTTACTTCTCTGAAGTATTCTGATATAATATAGCCGTCATATCGCGGCCCACGCAGGTATTCTCCCCCCATCAAACCGGTAAAAAGCATGTCCGCATCCTGATTTCGTTCTCTTTCATCACGTGCAGCCTGATACCGGTGAGCACGGTGAAGATTGACAAGAGTGTCACCAAAACCAGCCAGACTGATAAAGGTCTCTTTCTGCCATTCGGCCGATAACTCCGGTAAGGAGTGAAGGGCATGATCAATACCCAGGCGTACAGCCAGCTTGTCTGCAATGACCGCATCGGCTGAGGCAGGATTACCATAAGTGAAAGTTTTTGGAGTAATACCCGCGGCAAGCAAGCCTGCAAGTACCATCCTGCTGTCACTGCCTCCGGTCAGGGTCAGGGTCACATTTCCGTTCTCTGCTTCGTTAGCATAACCCCTGATAAGATTCTTCCATCTTTCTGCATAAAAAGGTATAGTATGCTTTTCATGACCAATTGCCAGCAGTTCTCCTGGTTCCCGGTAAACTGAATTTCTGAACGTTCCATCATAGGTTATCGCTGATGCCGGCATTGATTGCATTATACCCTTAAAAGCTGTCATACCAGGGATAAAATGCTCAGTCAGGCAGTACAGGGCAATATTTTCATTATCAGGTTCAGAAGGGAAATATTTCTGCACAGGTTTAATCCTGTCGGCAATAACGAAATCATGGCCGGCTTCCCATAAGAAAAACCTGCCCATTCCATGAATGTCATTAAAAACTCTGAAACCGGAATTATCTATAATAACCAGCGAAAAATTGCCCTTGATCTTCCTGATGAAGGCATCACCAAACACTTTCATCAGAGTTATCACCAACTCGGGTCCCCGTATTCTGTCATACTGATCCTGAATATCAAGCACAGGTATAATATACCCCTCTGCAATTACCGTAATGCCATCCTGCGTCAGAGTCTCACAAGCATCATATGAATAGAAGAAGCTGCTACCTGGAGATTGTACCTGAGAGGGATTTATTCTTCTTTTTGTAATTACCCAGCTCATCGCATTCTGTCTTTACCGACCATTATTCTTCCCGCGTTTTTCAATGCTTCGCGACTAAATAGGTCTTTGAACGGGTTGCGATAATAACCTGTAATAACGTCCCATATCTTGTCAACCCATTTTTCCTTGAAGTCAATGATGACACTCAGAATACGGCATCTGTGTTTTAGCCGCATCCATTTCATCATTCTAACTGACCATTTTCTTATGTCACCTGATTCTACCACCAGTTTGTTCCCCTTCAACTCTCTTAAAGGAACGAAAACCGGTTCCTCTTTCAGGTCTGTGAACAGAGGAACAAATGATCTCTTGGTTTTCACAGGCAGAGCTCTGAGCCTGTTTCTGAGATAAAAATCCCCGAAAACCGTACTGCCCAAGCTATAGAATATATAACTACCCCTGTAAATCTCAAAGGGTTGGATAACATGAGGGTGATGACCAACTACAAGATCCGCACCAGCCTCAATAAAGATGTGTGCATCCTCGATCTGCCAAGGGAGTGGAAATTTGGAATAATCGCGGCCCCAGTGCAATGAAACTATTACCCTGTCAGCAAGCTTACGCGATTGCCTGACAGAATCTATGATCCTTTCTCTTTCATAGACATTCAAGCTTAAGCCTTCTTCTAGAAAGGGATTTGTATCCGGATGAACGTATCCAAGAAGGGCATACCCGGTGTCTTCCACCTTGAAAATGGCTGGTTCAAGATGCTCTTTCAGATAACCAGCCCCGGTATGAGGGATATTGAATGAATCAAGTATACTGATTGTTTCCTTAATCCCTTCAAAGCCATAATCAAGTGAATGGTTATTTGCCAGGGTTACGGCAGCAATCCTGTTATGTATGAGAAATGACTCCATGGCATTGAGGGATGAACGAAGTACTACTCCATTTCTTTTATTGGAAATAGCGTCCTCCTCTGCCACCGGAGCTTCAAGGTTGATTATAGCCAGACCCCCATCTGTGAACTTGCTGATGCTTAGTTTCTCTGCTGAGTCAGCTTCACTAAAGTTGCTGATAATACCCGAAAGGGCTATGTCACCAGTGAAGACTATTTTTTTCACCAGGTTTATTTTTTACTTGCTCAGAGAAAAAATAAGATCTCATAAGACCGATACAGCCTCCTATATATAAGAAAGCTACTGCTCTCAGATCAATTGTATGGTAAACCCCGGAAATTGATAAACCAATCAGGCCAGCAATCAGAGCATTGATAACCGCCCTCATTTCTCTTACAATAGGTTTGCTGGTTTCCAGGCGTCGAAAGAAGTTCGCCTCTGTGATTGAGGCGGAAAATGTCATTATATAAAGCACAAGACCTATCAGTCCTGCCCCAAACAAGATTGAAAAAAGATCAGTATGGTGCATCCTGATAATATTAAAATACTTTCCTTCTGCCTGTACTCCTTCCCCTGTAAGTACCCTTAAAACAGATTTTTGCCTGAGATCCTGCATAGTCATTTTATATTCCCTAAATCTACCTTCAACTTCAATATTTTTCTCATCAAGGGAAAAATTATGCTGTCTTGCCGCAAGTGTTTGTTGGAGAACAGGTTCATATAACGGAAAAGTAAAAAACAATATAGCAAATACTATCAGGGAATTTCGTAAGAACTTTCCTCTTCTGCCTGAGGTAAGGAAGTAAGCAGTCATTCCAAGCATAAATCCCAGCATCGCTCCTCGTTTCAGGGAAATAATTATAATCATCAGGCAAGCGACATACAGTGCTTTCATAGCCAGACTCTGCCATTTTTTTTTTACAATGATCAGATAAATTGGAAATGGAAGCACGAAAATGGTAAGGTTCTTCGCAATATTAACCCCCTGACCGCCAAGGCTAAACCCAGTCTCAGTATATAATTTGTAACTCACCCCGGTAAGATTTGCTACTAATATAGTAATCATTATCAGAAGGATACTGACAATATACACTTTATTAAGCTCGACAAAGCTTTGAAATGAAGTTATGAAATACAGGCCGTATGCAAAAGAAACTGAAGCAAGGAAGACTTTTAGAACTTTATCAGGAAAGAATTCATATCTATACCAAGTTACTGTTCCCATGATCAGAATCCACAGTGAAAACAACAAAAGATATTTAAATGTTGTTGAACGTACCTTTTTGGTAGAGAAGAACCAGAAAGCTGCCATAAACAGAACTATAGCCCTGATAACTCCAAGATTTACACTTTCTTTCAGCAAATTGACAAAAGACAGAACGATAACATTAAAGTAAGTCATGTACTTTATGTAAACGTCGAACTCCCATTGCCGGAATGGAGGTTTCCTTCTCATAACTTCTTTCTGCTTAACCGTAGTCTAATTACTGTCTTTTGACAAAGGGTCAGCCTGTCAAAAAAAACTTCTGAAATTTTTATCAAGGTGCTCCGGTCTTTACTCCTTACGCACTTAGCGAGCAAACCTGAAACCCAGGGACGAACAACTGACCAAGCCTTTTCCCTGATTTCAGATGGATATTTGTTTACGCTTCCCCAGTCACAAATTATTCGGTCTGCCAGTTCCGAGAGATTTCTTTTTTCTGTTGTAAGGGATTTCGGCGATGCGACATAAACTGCTGTCGGTTCGGGCTGGTAACCCAATATAGGCTCCTGCAATGCCAGTCTAAGCCATAATGATAAATCTTCGCCTCTGAAAAACCTCTCAGCAAACCCTCCGCTTGAAAGGAAGAAATCGCGCCTTATTGTTGTACTTATGACTGAAAGAAAATGCAAATTGGGGGTGGCTGAAAAATAATCCACCCTGTTCCCGGGATAGTAATACCTACTATCAAGTGAGATGATTCTTGACTTTCCGTTTAACATTTTCTTACGATATCCTGTTGATGCCCATTTAAAGCCAGGATTTTCCTTAAGTATTGATTCGACGTTTTTCAGATGGCCCGGTTCCCAATAATCATCACTGTCAAGGAAAGAAACGTACTCTCCGCGTGCAATTTTTACTCCGTTATTGCGTGCAACTGCAGGACCCTTATTCTGCTGGAACAAATACTTTACTCCGGCAAACCGCTTTATTATTTCAGCAGTTCCATCGGTTGAACCATCATCCACTGCAATGATTTCATCAGCAGGTCGACTCTGCCTGATAAGACTCTCTAATGCCCGGGTTATGGTCCTTTCAGAATTATATACTGCCAAGATTACAGATATGGTCATAAAGTCGTGTGGAATGAATTTTTGATTAGTATCTCCACAACCCTCTCTGCTCCGCCTATGGTATAATCTGGCAATATAAAAAGCAGATTGATCACTTTCCCGGTCTTATTTACCTTATGCTCTTTTTTCGAGATTTTACCTTCGGTATCAAATGCCCTTTTCATTATAGAATCCTACTCAACTTCGGAAATTTTTGGACTATTATACTTTTTATCTCGTAATACCCTTCAAGTTTGAATATACAACCTGTTAAAACTGTTAATAGTACAAGCAAAAGCAGTTGCATTACAAACATTGGTAAATATGAAATACCTGGGATCACACTAAGGGAGAAAACAACAACAGATACGAAAATTGCCAGGAGGAATGTTGGCAATAAGTCAGAAACTTGTTCTCTTACAGAATAATTTATGAGCCGCCCGGCAAAATGACCGGTTATATAATATGTTACAAAGGAATGAATGATCATCCCAATTAACAGAGTTTTGATGCTAGTTAATACTCCGATAATTATTACCGGTATAACAAGCAGTTTGTTCGTCAGCTCAAGCCTAAGCAACAAGCCCGATCTTCCCTTAACATTTAAAATATTCAGATTCATCGCATAAAGCGGGAACAACATGACACTGAAGCAAAGCAGTTGCAGATACTTGACGGAAGGAAGCCATTTTTCACCGATAAGAGTCACTATCATTGCCTCTGCAAAAGCAGACATACCAAGAATTATAAAAAACGAAATGAACATGGTTGAAAGAACAAGTTTTTTGTAACCCTTTTTCAAACGCTCGTCTTCATCCTGTACCTGACTAAGTACCGGATAGCTAACTCTTTGAACTGTACCTGTAAGATTTTGTGAAGCCAACCTGCTGAATAACTCAGCCCTGGTATAATATCCAAGGTCAACTGCAGAGAAAAATTTACCAATTACAAGAAGGTAAATGTTTTTATAAACAGTATCAAGAAGGCCAGATACCAAAAGCTTTGATCCAAAGGGAAACAATCCTCGCAAAGATTCCTTGCAGAAAACCGGCTTTGGAAACCAGCTCCCGGAAAACCATAACATAATAGATTGAACAATACTGCCCGTAAGGCTTCTCCACACAAGGCTCCATACCCCAAAACCTTTCAGTGCTAATATTATTGCAATAACTCCTGATACCAGAGCAGCTGCGAAATTGACTTTCATCAGCTGCTTGAAACTGACCTCACGAATAAGGCTTGTCCGCCTGGTTATGCTTGTAGCATATACTAGGATAAGAACACCTAGTACCCTTGTTATGTCGATGAGCCTGGGTTCATTATAGAATCGGGCTATGGCCGGTGAACAAAAGAATAGAATCAGAAAAAAAATTACTCCAGAGAAAAGGTTGAAATAGAAAACTGTGGAGTAATCAATCTCACTGACTTCTTTTTTCCTTATTAGAGCCTGCCCGAATCCGCTGTCAACAAAAGTTTGAGTAACAGCAATAAAAACTGTTATCATCCCTACGAGACCAAACTCTTCAGGCGTAAGTAGGCGAGCCAACACCAGACCGACAACAAATTGTATAATCTGAGTGGCCATACTGTCGGAAAAACTCCAGAACATTCCGGAGACAGCCTTTTGCTTTAATCCTTTTGAGGCCAATTGGTGTTGATTGTGATATAACACTCCCCATTGCGTGACATGCTCTCCCTTGGAATTTTATAATCCTCCGGTTCGTCAGTCACACAGTATCTGTGTCTAACGTACTGTATACGTGAATGGTAGACCATGAGCGGCCTGTGCGTTTGTGCGCGTCTGCACAAATATAAGAAAGAACATCCGTCGGGTCCTGTTAAGAAACTCAGAGGTTATCAACATACCACTCAACAGCACGTTGCAATCCTTCACTGAAACGGACAACGGGATTGTAACCAAGCAGCCTCACTGCCTTACCAATGCTGGCCATGCTGTGTGGGATGTCACCCGGACGGTTGGGACCGTGCAGCGGATTCACATCTGCAATCTCCGGATCTTTCTCTGCAAGATAGCTCCTGAGCATTGATGTCATCTCATTGAGATTCACCGAGTCGCCACAGGCTACATTATATGCCTGATTCATGGCGGCAGGATTATCCGTGGTGGCTGCCAGGTTGTTGGCCAGCACCACATTGTCTATGTAGGTAAAGTCGCGCGAGTTGCTGCCATCACCGTTGATTACCGGCGACTCATGCTTCATGAAGGCCATGGTGAACTTCGGGATGACGGCTGCATAGGGACCGTTGGGGTCCTGCCTCCGGCCGAAGACGTTGAAATATCGAAGTCCTATTGTCTCCATTCCGTAGAGGCTGCCAAACACACGCGCATACTCTTCGTTAACCATTTTGGTGATGGCATAGGGCGAAAGCACCTTCCCTGTACGTTCCTCCACCTTGGGAAGCTCGGGCGAATCACCGTAAACCGATGAGCTGGAGGCATATACGAAGCGCTGTATTCCCGCGTCGCGGGTGGCTATCAGCATGTTCAGGAAACCGTTTATGTTGACCGCGTTTGTGGTTGCCGGATCGGCAATGCTCCTGGGCACGCTGCCGAGAGCTGCCTGATGCAGCACCACGTCAACACCCTTCACGGCCTTATGGCATGTCTCAATGTCACGGATATCACCATCAATCAGTTTGAACTTCGGATTGCCACTGAGGTCGCTGATGTTTTCCCTTTTCCCCGTGGCAAAATTGTCGAGACAGATTACCTCGTTGCCTCTCTCCAGCAGGTCATGGCAGATTGATGATCCGATAAATCCGGCCCCGCCGGTCACCAGCACACGTTTTTCCTTCAGTAGGTTCATTTATCTGAATTTTTCACGAATTTATGAAAACTGCTCGCAGAACTTACAGAATTGTAAACGCAATTCTCTGTCAAAAAATTGGCTGAATGCCTTTAAGCTTTATAAAATGATATATTTATTTAAACACAATCTTCAAAACTACCGGCTCCGGCATTCTCTTCCCTTCGCTTCTGGCCGGCACCCATTGCGGTCCGTCCAGCAGCAACCTGTAAACCTCATATGTGAATGCCTGACCGGGTGAACTTACGGCCTTCAGGTCGGTAATTGTGCTGTCTGCCTGAACCGTAAATGAAACCACAACCTCCTGCCGAACCACAGGTAAAACTCCTTCGGGATACTTCAGGTTCCGGGCAACCCACTCCCTGTATCTCTCCCAGCCACCCAGAGGAGAGGGTGCCAGGCTGGTAATTGTATCCGCCCTGCCGGCTTCTGTCTTAGCCTTATCACTGGCTCCCGCAACCGTTCTTGTCTTCACGGCTTCTGCCCTGGCCTGATCACGGACTTCCGCAACTGCCCTTGTTTTCATGGCTTCTGCCCCGGCCTGCGGAATTTCTTCCTGCAGAGCCTCCACTACCTTCTGGTACTCAGCAACCGGTAATACAACAACCTGTTCATCAGCCACTTCTAAATCCTCACTAACTTCCCCGGCTAAAATAAAAATTTCATCCACCGCATCTGTCTCTATTTCGTGCTCTGCTATCTCTGCAATCGCAGGCCTGGCATGTGCATAACTCATATTCCCTGCAGGCATGGCAGATTCATATCCCCTTTTCTCTATCGGTTCGGCCATGGCAATCAGGGCTGTGTCGGTGATAACCTCCCCGGCCGGCGCCGCATGTTCTTTGTCTGCAACGACAGCTTCTTTCTTTCCGGGTACTCTCTCTGCCAGCTGTGAGTCAGAGAGCGGCCGCTTTCTTAACAGGGTCACCAGCAGGGCTGAGCCGACAAGCAGGATGACCATTGCGGCTGCAGCCGATAGCCATATTGCACGTGGACGGGCAATGCGCCGCCCCATCCGCGCCTTCAGCTCACGGAGATCAGCCTCGGCCTCCTCACAGCTGAGCTGCCCGAGGCCTTCCCCGGCCTCCTCCTCAAACTCATCGCGTGGAATCAGTATTCTTTTGTCCCTTTTCATCTCCTTCCTCATTGTCCTTCAAAACTCCAAACTTTAAAACCT
>JAKPOU010000020.1 GCA_029547705.1 Bacteroidota bacterium
TTTTCATTCACATAGTTTTCAAAATATTCGCCAAGTAAAATTGATGTATTCTTTGCCATAGTTGAAATTTTTTTCCAAAGATACCAATTCTTGGTATCTGGGCAAAATCTGTGAGTAGCTTTTTGAAAAATTACACACAACTTACTTATATGTATACCAAAGGTAAACAATAATTGCTGATTCGGGTGGTTATTGTGTAGCTGAGGTGAATTTTATATTTTGTACGGCCGGGAAGTCAGAGGTCATCAAAGGGCGATCTTATCTTTTGAATGCTGCTGACGGATACATGTGTGTAAATCTCGGTGGTCCTCGAACTCTTGTGACCCAGCAGCTCCTGAATATAACGCAGGTCTGTACCGCTCTCCAGCAAATGAGTGGCATAGCTGTGCCTCAACCAGTGTAAAGTAACAGGCTTGCGTATGCCAGCCTTCCGGACAGATTGCTTCAATACTTTCTGCAGACTGGCTGGGGAATACTGATCCCCGGACTGCCAGCCTTCAAACAGCCAGACAGCCGGCCGGTATGTCCGGTAATATTCACGCAGCATCTCTATGATCTTCTCAGAAACCGGTATGAGCCTGTCCTTGTAACCCTTCGACCGCCTGACCAGAAGAAGTCTGCGCTTGCTGTCAATATCCCCGGGCTTCAGGTTGAGAAGCTCACTCCGCCGGAGGCCACAGGCATAAATAAGACTCAGCATTGTACGATGCTTTATATTGGAAGAGGCAGTGATGATCTGCTTCACCTCCTCCTTGCTCAGAACACTGGGCAGCCGGTGCTCCGGCCGGGGACGCCTGATCCCCTCTATGTCAATCTCCGAATTGGCAATCACCCTGAAAAAAAGCTTAAGTGAGCTGACCATCTGATTCTGATAGGCAAAACTGTAACCCTTGTCAACCACATGCCTGTAGATATAATCCACAACATGATCATTGCTTACCTCCCCGACCAGACGGTCACCTGTCTCCTGCAGAAATAACCTGATCATACCGGTATAAGTTCTGATGGTACTCTCGCTATACCGCCTGTGCCGGAGCCATTTCCCGTATGTTTCCAGGGCAACAGCATGCCCGGGAGACAGCAAATGATCCTGTTTTTCTGCTTTCCGTACCGTCCGGTAATCAGAAATGGCGGAATAATCAAGACTGGCATGGTTCTTTAAATGATCCCGGAACAGGACAGGATTAAATGATTCTCTTGCTATATACCAGCTTCTCAGACCATTGCTCCACCACACGCCCTCGATGTTTTTCAGTCTGTTGATTATCTGATAGTCTTTATCAAATCTGATAAGAATGACTTCCTGATTCTGATGGACTGCCGGCTTAAATATTATTACCGGCAGTGATGACTGTTCCGTGGAAATTATTCTCCTTATCGTGGTACCCATGGCAGCTTGTTTTATCTCCTGCTTGCGGTAAAAGTAAAGTCAATTCAATGCAGATTCTGACCTCCGGAACTCAGAATACAGTCTGTCTGTTGCTTTAATTAACGACATTGTTCAGTCTTGACTGAATACTCCGAACCTCCTTCAGGCTATGCATCAGCCCCGTCAGTCACGTCAATGATGTTTTCCGCCCGGGATTCGGAATAATCGGTTCCGTTTTCCTGACCACAGGGAAATTTCTACACAAGATAAAAAAGATAGCGGAATTATGATCAATTAGAACAGGCAAATTTGAGGAACAATCTATGAATAAAATTGTTTTACCACCGGAGGAGACTGAATTTAATCCGGAAAGCCGGTACGCTGTTATTTAACAAATTTGATTCATCCGTTTAATAAAAGAAAATTATGCCAAATCCATATCTGCATCGCAAAGTGGTTGTTGTCGGAGCCGGAAACGTCGGAGCAACATACAGCTATGCACTGGCACAAAGTGGCCTGGCCGATGAAATCGTTCTTATTGACAATAATAAGGATCTGGTAAAAGGACAGGTCCTCGATCTTATACACGGCCAGCCATTCTTCCCGACAGTAAATATCCGGGAAGGCTCCCGGAATGACTATGACGACGCGGCAGTGATTGTCGTCACCGCCGGCTCAGCACAAAAGCCGGGGGAAACACGTCTTGACCTGCTGCGAAGGAATGCGGAAATAGTCGGCAGTATTGCCGAAGATATTTCAGCACGTAACAAAAACGGGGTAATGCTGATCGTAAGCAATCCGGTGGACGTAATGACCTGGGTGGCCATTAAAAGATCAGGATGGGAAAGTGGAAGAGTAATCGGCTCGGGAACTGTCCTCGACAGCGCGCGTTTCAGACACCTGTTAAGCAAACACTGTGATGTGAACGTGCATAACGTCCATGCTTATATCCTTGGAGAACATGGTGATAATCAGTTTGCCGCATGGTCAATGACCCATATCGGGGGAATAAATATTGATCAGTATTGCCATATCTGCAGAAAATGCGATAACTGGATGGCCGAACGGGAAAAGATTGAACAACAGGTTCGTGATTCAGCTTATCATATAATCTCATATAAGGGCTCAACACATTTCGCCGTGGGGCTTGCAATGGTAAGAATCACCGGAACAATCCTCAGGGGAGAAAACAGGGTAATGACCGTATCAACCATCCTCGGCGGGGAATTCGGATTAAACGATGTCTGCCTCAGTGTGCCGTCAATGGTATCAGACAAGGGCGTCAGCAGAATTATCGAGAGCCCGCTTGCAAATGATGAGGCAATCTCCCTGGCAGGATCCGCTGCAATACTGAAAGAAGCAATAAAATCAATCAATATGTAAAACAAAGATCCCTGGGAAGAAATCAGATCACCGGCCTGTAATTTTGAAGAGGGGGAATTATTAATTATATTGTATCATTGACGCAGCTTAGGAGAAATCTTTGATGCCACAGGGGTTGAAAAATGAAACAGCCACAATTAAAAATTGAAAAAACCGGGAATATTACAATCTTCGGCAGAGAGCTGATTGATGAAAATTCTGTCAGACAAATCAAAAATTGTATCAGTTCCGAAAATGACATAGCAGTTCTGAATGCCGATGCACATTACGGCTACGGACATCCGATAGGTGGTGCTGTTGCCTACCGTGACAAGATTTCCCTCTCAGGAGTGGGCTTCGATATAGCCTGCGGAAATTACGCAGTCAGAACCGATATCCCTGTAAAATCAGTCAATATAGCAGGGGTAATGGATGAAATAGTCAGAAGGATATCATTCGGAATAGGAAGGCCTAACAATGAACCGGTCGATCACCCTGTCCTGGAAAAGATAAACAGGGCTGAATTCGTACCACAGCGCAAACTGTCCCGGCTGGCAAGGGAACAACTCGGCACAGTAGGCAGCGGAAACCACTTCGTTGACCTGTTTGAGGATGACGATGGCTTTCTGTGGACAGGTGTTCATTTCGGGTCAAGGGGATTCGGACACAGAACAACTATGGGATTCATAGCAATGTCAAGAGGCTATTCCTTTGATGAAAAAGTCAGGGAGGGAAGTATGGACTCCCCTCCGATCCTTTTCGGTCAGGATTCGGAAATTGCCCGGGATTATATCGGTGCAATGACCCTTGCCGGAGAATATGCCTACGCCGGCAGGGAGCTGGTGGTTAAAAAAGTACTTGAAATTCTGGGAAACCCTGACATAACATTTGAAGTACATAATAATCACAATTTCGCCTGGAAGGAAGAACATTTCGGGGAACAGTACTGGGTTGTCAGAAAGGGTTGTACACCGGCATTTCCCGGACAGAGGGGATTCATCGGCGCAACAATGTCTGACGATTCGGTAATTATCGAGGGTATTGACGGTGAATTGTCTCGGCAGGCTCTGTATACAACAGTACACGGCGCAGGAAGAGTAATGTCAAGAACGAAATCAGCCGGAAAACGAAAATGGGTAAAAGACAAGGAGGGAACAAGAAGACTCAGCGTAATTTCAAAAGGCCTGGTGGATTTTGATGAAGTGAAGGCAAAAATGAAACGGCGAAAAATTGAACTTAGGGGTGCAGACGCGGATGAAGCACCTGATTGCTACAAAAAACTGGATGAAGTGCTGAAATCTCAGGGAGATACAATAAAAATTCTCTTCAGGCTTCACCCGGTCGGAGTAGCAATGGCAGGACCGGAAATATATGACCCCTATAAGGATTAAACCGGATAATGAACCAGATTTAAATGAATTAAAAAACTTTATTTACCAGTGTTTTTCAAATAAAATTTCTATAAAAATTTTCCTTTATACCCTTACTGTCAATTCAAAGAAAATGATATAATTTTGCAACGATTTTTTCCGGATCAATGGAAAATGACCCGGATAAATCAGAAAGTTTCAGATAAGTTCAGAATTAAAAACAATTGAAAAGATGAAAAACAAAATGTTGATGGGATTTGCAGTCATAGTAATGATTGGAATTCTTGCAGGTTGCGGAAAAGTTCCGCAGGCCCAGATAGATGCAACAAATGCAGCTATTGAAGCAGCCAGGACGGTCCAGGCTGACATATATCTCCCTGATGAGTTTGCAGCAATCCAGGATTCAATGAATGCCATTCTGGTAAATATTGAACTCCAGAAATCCAAACTCTTCAAAAATTTCGGTGACGAAAAGGACAGACTTGATCAGGTAACAAATATGGCTAACCAGACAGCTGCCAGAGTAGATGCTAAAAAGGAGGAAGTAAAACAGGAAGTCCAGAACCTCCTGAATGATACCAGGAACGTGGTTGCGGAAAACTCAAGGCTCGTAACCAGGCTTCCGAGAGGTAAAGAAGGTGCACAGGTCATTGAACAGATCAAAGCCGACCTTTCCGGTGTTGAAAACTCAGTCTCAGAAGCCCAGAATCTCTTCGACAAAGGTGCATTCATGGATGCGCTTAACAGAGTAAAAGCAGCCAGGGCAAAAGCTGACGGACTTAACAGTGAAATGAAGGAAGTCCTGACAAAAGCAAGAATCAGATTCTGACTCTGCTGAGAAAATCACTCTGACGCGGAAAAATTATTAAACGTATGGCGGAAGATCCGGATGAGCCGTCCCGGTACTCCCAGAAATTACTGATACATAATTCCTGTTTCAGAGTTTGTCACTGTCCACTGGGAACAGGCGGCTCTTATCCGGATTCTGATACCTGAACTGTATTGTGTCCGCGAACTTCTTTCCGACTGAATATCCCGGTATGAGAAAAAGAAAACGGAATCTGCTGATCTTTTTGTTAACAATGACAGCACTGCTGTCTGCCGGATTCCTTTTCATTTTTTTTCTCCCGAAACCCCCGGCAGGCGAAATGATATTCGCAGTGGAATCCTTGTCTGTGGCAAAAAGAAATCAGGCAGACCGCTATACCCCGGAGTTTTACAATCAGGCATCTGTGTCCTGCGACTCCGGAATGGCAATCTGGAGAAGAGAAAACAGAAAATTCATCCTCTTCCGCAAATTCGACCTGGTAAGAGAATATGCACTATTATCGGCAGGAATGTCAGATTCGGCAAATATAAGGACTGCCCTGCTCAAAGCTGAAATGAAGGAGGGCCAGGCCCGGATCATTGATACCCTGAATAAAATTGTGAAAGAGATTAATGATCATTACAGCAGCTTCCCCTATTCTTTCGAAATCAGGGAACGGATAACACGGGGGAAAATGCTCCTGATAGATGCCGAAACAGCTTTTACTGAAGGAAACTATATTGATGCAGATTCCTATATTACGGATTCTGAAAACCTTCTTGTGTCCTCACGGGAGTTTGCAGATCTCAATTTAAGAGAGTATTTTCAATCCTTCCCTCAATGGGAAAAATGGATAGCCCTAACATTATCTGAATCGGAAAAGACCGGAGGTTATGCAATAATTGTCGATAAGTTCGCAAGGAAGCTGATTCTGTACCATGGAGGAAAAAAAATAAGGGAATATTCGGCAGAACTGGGTAGAAACTGGATAGGCAGTAAAAGAATTATGGGAGATATGGCAACTCCTGAAGGTATGTACCAAATAATTAAAAAACTGGAAGGATCCGGAACAAAATACCACAGGGCACTCCTGCTTAACTATCCGAACAGTGAGGATATGGCAAGGTTTAAACGGGATATCAGAAATGGCGCCCTGCCTCCCACAGCTGATATAGGCGGAATGATCGAGATCCATGGCGGAGGTGGAAGGGGAGCCGACTGGACCGAAGGATGCATTGCACTTGCCAATAATGATATTGACGCGCTTTTTCCATATGTAAGGGTCGGAACACGGGTAACAATCGTGGGATCACTATATGATCAGAAAAAGATTTTTGAAAATTGAATCTCAAAGCATGACAGATCCGAAGAAAATCCGGTTCCTTGAAGCAGACAGAATCCGGAAGACTGCTCTGAACATATTAAGCAAACTGAAATCACTGGTCATTCAATTTTTTGAAAAAATCAGGGAGAATGAAAAACTTGGCGCCGTTCTCCTGAAAATATACATGTCTGCAATATTTTCAGCAGCCATTGCCTTCCTGATCATATTCCTTCTGTGGATAGTCCCCCTGGCACAGGAACTCTGCTGCGGAAGGGTGGCATCCCCTCCTGCCGCATCAGAAGTAAAAGAAGATCCTTCGTATCAGAAGACTATTGCCCGCATCAGAACAGATACCGAAAGACTTGAAAGAAGATATAATTCCTATACCACAGGACAGTCATACCTTGTAATCAACACTACTGACAATATTTTCCATTTGTACCGGAATAAAAAAGAGATAAGAACAGGCCCCTGCAGCTCGGGAAGCTATAAGATGCTTCAGACACACGAAGGCAGAAGCTGGATATTCAAAACGCCCAAAGGCCGGTTCCGGATCCGTGCAAAAACCGTTAATCCTGTATGGACCAGGCCCGACTGGGCTTTCGTGGAGGAAGGACTGCCAATACCGGCTCACAACCATCCTTCCAGATATGAACACGGGGTACTTGGAAAATATTCCCTGAGCCTCGGCGACGGATACCTGATTCACGGAACAATTTATAAAAGGCTGATAGGTATGCCGGTAACTCATGGATGTGTCAGACTGGGTGATGAAGATCTGGAAGTAATCTTCAGAACACTGAATATAGGATCAAAAGTATATATCTTCTGAATCTCAGTGTATGAAACAAGAATTACAATCCCCTCCGGCCGGGAAAAAGCTTCATATCTTCATACTGACAGTTGCAGTCATTTTCATGATCATACACCTTGTTCTTTCAATGTCAGCGCCGGAGAAAAAACTTAATGAGCTGAGAACAGCATACGGTCCGGATAAAAACATAAAAAACCCTCCTGACGAAAGAATTCTTGCTGATCCAACATACCTTGCCCTAATGAAGGAAAAGGCATACTACCAGTCAAGAGTCACAATGGCTGCCAGCGATTCAATCTACATGACGGTAAACCTTGCCGACAGTACTGTAAATCTGGAAATAGGCGGTGTTGTTGTCCATACGGCCAGAATTCTCAGGAAAAGGATAAGCAGTATCCTCCAAAGAGATGAGTATGCAATCCTGAACATGCTTTCCAGCCCTTTCACCATTGCTTCGGATGTCTCCACAATCAGAAAGGAACCCCTGATGATAAAAATGGCTCCAAGGGATACATCTGAATATCAGCCCGACATGATTCCGGACACCACAGATTTTGAGCCGGTGAATTTCATTCTTCTGATGGAAAACGGTTTAAAGCTTCACGTGTACCAGGATGAGAAATTAAAAAAAGGGGATAATTTCCACCGCTTTCTTTTCGACCTCAGAGACAGACTCGAAACAACTGCAGCTTCATTGTCCCGGACAATCACATTCAGGGTTCCCGAATACTATCCCGCCATAAGAATCAGACTGGCAAGAGGAGATGTGAAAAGAATTTACAGGGCGCTTCCCTATCGTGGACAGATAGGAATATACAGGTAAGAATTGTTTCTTTTGGCTGGGCACTTTCCTGTATTGGACAGGCAGGAATATACAGGTAAAAATTGTTTCCGGTTGTGATACCTGTGTATCGAAAAAAAATGTAGGTTTGGCTCATACTCTTTGAAAATTCATACTTACATGGCACGATTTACCGGGATCATCGGGATAATAGTGATTCTCGGCCTTGCATTTTTATGGTCGAATAACAGAAAGGCGATTAATTACAGACTTGTGTTTACCGGTCTGGGACTTCAGATTGCACTTGCCATATTCATTCTCAAAGTCCCCATAGGTCAGGAAATATTTCACTGGCTCGGGAAAGCCATAAATAAACTGCTTGACTTCTCCCAGGAAGGCGGATCATTCGTATTCGGCGATCTGACAAAGGTTCAGGAAATTCTTCCTCCGACAATTGTCTCGGGAGGTGTTTTCCTTTTTATCCTTATCCCCACAATAATATTTGTCTGCGTCCTTGTTGCAATGGCCTATCATATAGGATTGATGCAGAGAGTTGTCGCCCTTATCGCCAGGTTTGTACACTGGGTGATGCAGGTCAGCGGAAGTGAGGCTCTTTCAAATGTCGCAAGTGCATTTGTCGGCCAGGTGGAAGCCCAGATAATGATAAGGCCTTATCTGTCCGGAATGACCATGTCGGAACTGCTGGCGTCAATGACCGGCAGCATGGCATGCATAGCCGGCGGAGTAATGGCTGTATATATATCCATGGGGGTTCCTGCATCATACCTTCTGGCAGCAAGCCTTATGGCCGCTCCGGGAGCACTGGTGATATCAAAAATCGTTTATCCCGAGACGAAGGTATCCGAAACAAAGGGTAAGGTAACAGTAGAAGTGAAAAAGGAACATGCAAACATAATGGATGCAATCTCACACGGAGCATCTGACGGCTGGAAAATTTCCACAAATGTCATTGCAATGCTGATCGGCGTGATAGCTCTTGTGGCACTCGCTGATGCCATCCTGGGCTATCTCGGACAGCTCCTTTCACTTCTGGGCGCCTCACTTGATTTTATCGGACTGGATATTGAAAATTTAAGACTTAAGGATGTATTCGGACTCGTCTTTTCCCTTTTTGCTATTATAATGGGTGTGCCTGTAGCGGAATCATTTGAGGTGGGATCCCTCATGGGCACGAAAATGGTTATTAACGAATTCGTCGCATATACCGGTCTGGCTCCTATGATCGCGGCAAACAGCTTAAGTCCCAAGGCAATAGTTATTGCAAGCTTTGCACTTTGCGGTTTTGCAAACTTCAGTTCAATAGCCATACAGATCGGAGGAATCGGTGCAATGGCACCAACCCGGAAAGCCGATCTGGCCAGACTGGGATTCAAGGCAATGCTCTGCGGAACAATGGCATCATATATCTCCGCTTCACTGGCAGGAATATTGCTGTAACAGGGAAAAGGAACCGCCGCTGAAGGCGCTTGTCCGGAATCCTTAAAATAAAACCGGAAAGATGGAATACTATCTGAGAAAACTGATTGAAGAGGGTGAGAATCAGTATGTCGATTTCAAGTATTGTGTATCCGACTCCAGGAAAATAGCAAGAACATTATCTGCATTCTCAAATACTGACGGCGGGAGATTGCTGATTGGCGTAAGGGATAACGGAAGCATAGCAGGAATACAATCGGAAGAGGAAATTTTTATGGTCGACACTGCAGCCCAGATATTCTGCCGCCCGGAAATAAACTACACCATAAAACAACATGCTGTTGGTGTGAAAACAATACTTGAAGTTGAAGTGTCCAAAGGAACCAAAAGACCTTACCAGGCACAGGACGAAAACGGGAAATGGCTGACATACTTCAGGCACAACGACCAAAACCTTCTGGCCAACCGGGTCCTGCTCCAGGTATGGCGCAAGGAGGGAAAGAAAACTGGGGTAATGGTAAAATTCAGCAAGGCCGAAAATATACTGATGGATTACCTGGCCGAAAACGGATCAATCAGCATTTCAAAATTCAAAAAGATTGCAAAAATATCATCCTGCAGGGCTGAATCCATTCTTGCAAACCTTCTCCTTTTCAAAGTCCTTGTAATGAAGGCTTCAGAAAGAGGATTCAGCTATGAAATCAATCCCGAAGACCCCATGAAACTGCTGAACGAAAAAACATATCCTGCAACTCACAGCATATTTATTTCCTTTCAGGAACATGCATCATCCTCGACTCGATAAAAGCTGCCACCTCATCAGCCGGCATTTTCTGAACAACATATGAATGAGGGCCTTCAGCATCATTCTCCCAGACATTTGAACCATCACTGTTCACAATAATCCTTCCCCTCACCGTGTCAAAGAATCCTCCGGTACCGTACACGGCAATCAGAACAGCGGTATGATCCCAGCTCATCCTGCCATATTTGTCTCCGGCAGACAGGGGAATGCTGATGCGGTACACATCCCTGACCGGATTGTCTTTAATCCCCGCGGCAATAAGTTTCAATCCGGTTAAAATCCTTGATCCAATTTCAAAACCGGTGAATATGATTTCTCCCGGCCAGTTGTCCAGAGCATGCTTTGAAGCCACGGAATCGGTATAGACATTGAATTCCCTGCCTTCCGGAAAAGATCCGGCCATCGATACAAGCCTCTTTACCTTCCTCTCAACCAGTTCACGTCCGTTCAGCGGACTGTAAACATCAGGCTGCGACATCAAAAGATTGCTCAGATTTGTAAGAAAGCCTACGGTTACAATGGTAACACTCCTGTCCGGACGGTCACTCAGTATCCTGCGGTAAACCTCCACGGCATCGGGAACCTCTTCAGTCGATCTGATCCGGTGAGGATACACTGATACAATGGAGTCGGCCCAGTGCTGTCCCGAACCCATGGATATTCCCCCGGTCTTCGGTGCTCCGACCGGAAGATCCGGGCGGTTGAAGTAGGTATTTATTACATCAATCGACGGGGCTACAAGTTCATGCCTGTTCGAAGATAGGGTGGCAAGGATTTCCGCTTTCCCGCTGTCAGCCATTGCATGAAGAACGGCCATGGCACCGGCATCATCATAATCAGGTCCCAGGTCAGTGTCGAAAATTATCGCCGGAATCCTTTCTGCTTCACGGCATGAGAATATTATAAAAAGAGAAAAAAGAACAAGGTAGAGTACTGGTTTCATTGTTTATCCCGGTTTTTCAAATATATGAATGATTATTTGTCTTCTTATCAGGTTTTAATCCGTAAATCCATTTCTGTTTCAGGCTGTTGTGCAACAAGAAACATATCTGTTTTCCTGTCACCGGATTGCATATTCGCTTTATTTCAGCCGGCCGGCCATACACAGCCATTACTTTTTTTAAAAATAGGTAAAATACAGGTTTTTTAACAACGCGCTACTGAAAATAATTGCCAGTCCTTGCAAATAATGATTCCCAAATCATTTCATAACGCGGTTCCGGTTGGGTTGGATTAAGGTCAGATGGCTGCTGTTGGTTGAAACGCCTGCAGACTACGGATCCCTTCCCTGATTTAACAAAACAAAACGCCCGCCGGAAGGCGGGCTGGTATTCAGGCATTCTGCGGAGAGAGGGGGATTCGAACCCCCGGTACAGTTACCCATACGACAGTTTAGCAAACTGTTGGTTTAAGCCACTCACCCATCTCTCCAACATGTAAAGGACAGCAATCTCCTGTCTGCTGCGCTGCGACAAAAATAGGAAATAGGGTATTAAGTGCAAAATATTTTCAGCCTTATTTGTGACCTTTCAGCTTATCGATTAAAAGCCTGAAATTCTCATTGGTATCCTCACCGTTGCTCCCGGGTTTATATACCGTTCCCTGCAAGGTTTCAGCAATATTTCCTCCATGTCGTTCCTGAAGAGAAATACCAGGAAACCGAGCCCCCACAGGCAGATATTTTTCCGTTTGTTATGCCATTTTTTTTTATCTTGGTACTCATACAGGATAGTGTTGTGCACCTAACCGGTGATGTGTTGCTAAACAGTATTATAATCTCTAACATATACATACCTGAACCAATACACAACCTGTCTTTTGTTTTTTATCATAAATCGCTCACTTAAATTAACAGTTAAACGTGAAGTTAAATCCCTGTATTTAAAAATTACCTTTTCAGACCGGACTCATTGTTAAAATGGAACATAAGATGAAAAATACTTTCGAAGTAAAGAATCCTGACTGGAAATTAAGTCCCTTTACAGGAATGACAAAAAAACACTACATAGAATGCGCAAAATATTTATTGGAAAGGGCATTTAAGCATGTCCGGTCTATTGAAACCCCCATTTCCTTTCCGAAAATTCCCGGTAAAACATATCCACAACCGGATGCTCCCGACTGGCGTTACCGTTCGGCCGATTTTGAAGCCCTCGAAAGGACTTTCACACTAGCGGGACCGCTTATCCATGTTGATCCCGATACAAAAATTAATAATATCAATTTAAGGGATTACTATTGCCGGCATATTTATAACGCGCTCACCCCGGGGCATCCGAATTCATTGCCTTTACCTGAAAACCTGCCCGATTCCACTTATCAGTTCACATGTGAGTTTGGAGGTTTGTTCAAAACCCTGCTGCTCATGCCTGAAACCCTTTGGCCTCATTTTACCCGGGAACAAAGAGACGAGATAGCGGTAACCATGTCAAAATGGGCACATCACAGAACTACCCAGAACAACTGGAGAATTTTTAACATTGTTACGCTTTCTTTCCTCAAAAAATATGGTTACGAAATTGACGAGGAGCTGCTGAAAAGCCATCTTTTATGGGTGGCCTCCTACCACTCGGGTAACGGGTGGTACCTTGAACAAACTTACAATTATTATACAATAAGCCTGTTTATCGTTTACGGAACAATATGGAACAGGGCGTTTGGCGATGAGTATTATCCCGAAATAGCAGAAACCATTGAAAAATCTGCTTACGAATTAATGAAAACATACACTGATTTTTTTGCCAGAGATGGCTATGTGAATATGTGGGCTAGGAGTATATGTTACAGGACATGGATTTCGGGAGGATTCCCTGTTTCCTTTATGCTAAAAGGTATATCGCCCCTGGATCCGGGTTGGGCCAGAAGACTTTGTTCGGGATCTTTACTCCAGTTCGTAACACGTGAGGAGTTTTATGAAAACGATATTCCAAGTCTTGGTTTTTATGGGCACAGGGAATATGTCCTGCAAAACTATAGTTGTGCCGGAAGTCCGTTCATCATGTTTTTGCCGTTCATCTGCCTTGCGTTGCCGGATGATTCGCCATTCTGGACAGCCAAAGAAAATGAAGGTATCTGGGAAATGCTCGGAAACAATTCGAAAACGACAGTTCTTGAAAATCCCGGACTGGTTCTTGTAAATCATGGCAAAACCGGAACTTCCGAAATAATTCCGGGAAAAGTTTATTATGACGACCATAATTATTCAAAGCTTGTGTATAACACTCATTTTCCCTGGGAAGATCATAATCCCGGAGGCGGAACATCAATGGAATATAGCTTCCGCAGTCTTGACCCGCGTGATGTGAGAGGCGATGACATTAACTTTTATCTTACCGGGCATACCCTGCAAAACGATCCTGAAAAAAATGCAGGCTTTACGACATCTCAAAGTATGCTGTATAATGGTGTCCGGAAAAATGTATTGTACAGGCAGGCAATTATGAGAAAACCGCCCAATAATGGCGTGGGATATATCATAGACCTCGCGGAAATTATTATCCCCGGGGGAATTATTAGGATAGACCGTTCCCGTTTGGCTTTTGAGTATGAATTAACCCTCGGGCATTATGGCCTGCCGCATATTAAGGGGAATAAAGCAGAAATTCATCAATTCGAAGAGGGTACAAAAAAAGTTATAACTGCTGCCATTCCCGGCAGAAGACTTGCATTGATCACCTATGGCGGATGGGATAAAGTTGCGGCAACTATACACACGGGACGGAATGCTGAAGCCGACGAAAGTACCGTTCTGTATGCATACAAAAAAAGAATGGCAAAGAATCCCGCCATTGAACTGATGATCACGGTATTACTCCATAAGACGGATGATAACGAATGGACAGAAGAAGAATTATCGCCCGTGAAAAAGATAGAGATCATGGATATTACCCCTTCTTATTCGGTGTTGGGAGCGAACATCACCCTTTCTGACAACAAGGAATATGAGATAGATTTTAAAGATATAGATGGATACAGAACCTGTTAAGGTCTGCCGGACCCTTATTTACCGGGCAACATTGGCGGAAATCTCCTTCCCTTTGTAATACTGCCTGAAACAAGTCGTCCTCCGTTGTTGCGAACGGAATAAGGCCCGGTCTCCCGTCTCCTGGCAGCAATCCCTTATCTGCCCCGCTGCGAAAACCCAGGAAACAGGGTATTAAGTGCAAAATATTTTCAGCCTTATTTGTGACCTTTCAGCTTATCGATTAAAAGCCTGAAATTCTCATTGGTCTCCTCGTCAAAATCCGACAGCCGGATATCACCATCCATAACCTCTGAAAGGAATCTTGAAAAAACGAAGTTGCGTGGCATTTCCTTTTCCCGTATATAATCGGAATTGGACACCGTGATACCTTCCCTGGTCTTCAGAATATGATTTTTAAAATCAAGTGTAGATAACAGATCCTCAGAATTATGAAAATTTTCCGGCATCATGATAATGGTTTCCTTTCCGTTGCTCCCGGGTTTATATACCGTTTCCTGCAAGGTTTCAACAATATCTTCCTCCATGTCGTTCCTGAAGAGAAGTACCAGGAAATCGAGCCCCCACCCCATCAATATATTGCACAGCAGGGGAATTGACGAAACACCGGTGGAAGGAATCACGCTTATCCTGTTCTTGAAGCCCGTAAGATGGAGAATGGCGTTGATGAGATAAAACGTTCCGTTGTCATTCACAATGAGATTGAACTTGCCGGGCGCAGCGCCTTCCACGGGAAGGGGATTCCCGAGAATGCTCTGAAGAGGACTGAGGGTATCGGGAGTGGCCGAGGAAAGCTGAAGAGGATCCAGAATCCTGGTGGAGCTCCGCATGCTGTCAATATCATCCCGCTGGATGGCAAGGACCCGGTGCAGCTTGTTAATCTCAACCAGATGGGGTGAATGCGTTGTATAAACAACCTGTATCCTTTCCCTGATATCCTCGAAAACCTTCAGAACATCCTCCTGCGCCCGTGCATGAAGACTAACTCCCGGTTCATCAACCAGGAGAACCATTTCCCGGTTAATATTTGCAGATGCCTTCAGCTCCAGATAGAATGAAAGGAACCACCGCACTCCCCTGCTCCGCTGCTTGGGATAAAGCCTTTCGCCTTCATCCTTGATCCAGAACTCAAGATAGGGCTTGCCCGATTTCCGGCCTGCAGTCGCATCATAATGATCCAGCTCAAACTGAATGTGGATCTTATTGTTGCGGCCTATCGACTGCTGCCAGAAATCCTGGAAATCCGTTGTAAGCGTCTGATTTATATTCTCAATCTTTTGCTTCAGTATCCTGCTCGACCGCTGCTGGAAAAATGAATAATCCAGCCTGGCTATCGTAAGGAAATTCCTTGCAGCCTTGTATCCTTCAACCTGTTCATTTCCTGAAATAATATCATGCAGATCAATACGGTTCGGAAGAAGACTGCTGAAATCCTCGAAAAATTCAAATACGGGACAGTGGGCAAAATATTTCCTGCCCAGCATCTCACTGTTAAACTGCGATTTGTATGACTGGATTATCTCACCAACCTTTTCCTCTGCTTCCGCCTCACTGTAACCGTTGAGAAGATATCCGGAAAAGGCAATATGCCTGTCCAGTTCCGACTTTATCATATCACGGTCCTCACGGGTCTTGCGATAGTCCTGCAGAACACTCTTCCATGCAATATCCTCATCATCAAAAGGCTTCATAAGAAGGGTGAGTTTCTGATGCCTTTCCTCAAGCTTCAGAAAGAGCTCACTCATATGCTTTTCATACATGGAATACCTGTCGAGGATCTCCTTCCATTTTTCCCCGGCCTGCTTCATCCCCTTCCTGCTTTCCAGCTCGCTTGTGATCCTGGCCTTTTTGTCACGAAGATCATCCAGCTCGGAATACAGTTCGGGATTAACCCCGGCAGCCGCTCTCTCATTCCCGTTTTTCCGCGACAGGAATGAAAAAGGCTTTTTCGCGGAATCCCTCGACGGCAGCTGGGAACTCAGCAGGGATTCCTGCCTGCTGATATTCTCCAGAGTGGCTTCCAGCACATCAATATTGTCCATCTCTTCTTCAAGCCTCAGGGTCACGTCGCCAAGGTAAATCTTCCAGGCATCCTCAAGAGAATCAAGATACTGGCTGACCGCACCACTGACCTTAATCACAGAGGACAGATCAGCTTCCCATGTTCTGGTCAGCTCCAGACTGTCAAGCCCGGCAAGGAGCTCTCTCAGCTCGGGACCGGGATTATCAGTTATATTCAGAAGCCAGCCTTCCGGAATCCTGAAGCGGCAGTGGACCTCCGGGAGGGAAAGATCGCTCCGGAGAACATCCTCGGAAATGACTCCGGTATAAAAGACTTTCAGCGCCTCGAGAATAGAGGTCTTCCCCGATTCGTTCTGACCAATAAGACAGGTTATGTTGTCAGGAGAAAGTGATTGCCAGCCGGTATCGGTTATCGACCGGAAATTCCTGATCCTGAAAGCTATCAGCTTCATCATAATCCGCTTAATTATATTCTGAATCCGAAAACCAGCACGTCATCAATCTGCGGGGTATTTCCCTTCCAGTCATAAAAAGTATCCTCCAGAACCTCCCTCTGACGGCTCATGGGAAAACCTGACACACCTGCAATAACCTTTTTCAACTGATTATGCTTGAACTTCTTGTCGGTAAGCTCACCGAACTGATCCGAAAATCCGTCTGTATAGAGGTAAAATGTATCCCCGGGCCGGGTATCCATGATCACATTCGTGAAAGGATGCTCATGAACGGGTGCCAGACCAATAGACATTTTGTCGGGCTTGAACTCCGAGACTTCCCCGTCCCTTATTCTTAAAAGCGGCCTGTTAGCCCCTGAATACTGAAGTTTTTGCGACTCGGTGTCAAATACACAAAGCCCGATGTCAATACTGTCCTTGGCTTCAGATTTCTCACCCGTCTGATGAAGAGCCTTCATCACTTTTTCCCTCATGAAATTCAGAACCCTGTTGGCCCTTGGCTCACACCTTGCCTGCAGAATCTCATTCAGAAAACTTATGCCCATAATGCTTAAAAGAGCCCCCGGAACACCGTGTCCGGTGCAGTCACCCGCTGCAACACAGATATAATGCCTGTAGCGGAGTGCATAATAAAAATCTCCGCTTACAATGTCACGCGGAAGAAAAAACACAAAATGATCTCTGAACAGCGAGGCAAGATGCTCATCATCAGGCATCAGGGCCTGCTGGATAATACCGGCATACCTGAGACTTGCCAAATGTTCATCAATACTCTGATTGTACATCAGAGATATGATCTCATTAGTAAATTGAGTTTCAGACGACATTTACTTTCACCTATCAGATAGACAAATATACAATATTTTTGGTTCTATTGTTATCTATGTTTCATTCTTAAGTTTCAGAAGAGCTACATTTTCAACATGATGTGTCTGCGGAAACATATCAACAGGCTGAATTTTCACCACTTCATACCTTTCCGACAGCATGGAAATATCCCTGGCCTGGGTTGCCGGATTACAGCTGATATAGACAATCCTGGCAGGTCCGGCCTCCATCACTGATCTGACAACATTCGCATGCATTCCCGCTCTCGGAGGATCAGTAATGATCACATCGGGATGTCCGTGATCCCTGAAAAAACTGTCACAGAGAACATCTTTCAGATCCCCCGCTACAAACTCCGTGTTTTTCAAATTGTTGATATCTGAGTTGATCCGTGCATCATGCACCGCTTCTTCAATATATTCTATTCCGGTCACCCTGGCTGCCTGTGAAGCCAGGTAAGCCGCTATCGTTCCTGTCCCGCAATAAAGGTCATATACCGTTTCCCTGCCCGTCAGACCGGCAAAATCACGTGCAATGCCATAAAGCTTTTCTGCCTGCCTGCTGTTGGTCTGGAAAAAGGACCTGGGGCCTATGCGGAATTTCAGTCCGCCAGTCTCTTCGGTAAGATGATCGTTACCCCGGTAAAGAACCGGCTCCTGGTCAGCAAGGGAATCATTCTTTTTCCTGTTTATGATATACCACAGGGAAGTTATCCGGGGAAATTCTTCAGCAAGGAAATCCAGAAGCCCTTCAATCCTTTCCTGCTCGTCAAGGAAGAAAACCACAATCACCATTGCATCCCCGCTGCCCGTGGTACGGATCACAAGATTACGGAGAAAGCCGCTCTGCTGACGCAGATTGAAAAATGAAAGACCTTTCCTGTGAGCATACCTCCTTACCGCATTCCTGATTGAATCCGATGGCTCCGGCTGAAGATGGCATTCCTTTATATCAAGAACTTTATCAAAAAATCCCGGAACATGAAAACCCAGGGCATCCTTCCCTGAAAAATCTGTTTCAGAATCCAGCTCCTCCTTCGTAAACCATCTCCTGTCAGAAAAAGTAAATTCCAGCTTGTTCCGGTAGTAGTAAATCTCATCAGAAGCAACAATCGGCAAAATTTCACCCGGGTGAATCTTTCCTATTCTTGTCAGATTGTCTGTCACTTGTTTCTCCTTATATTTCAGCTGCAGACTGTATGGAAGATGCTGCCACTTGCATCCCCCGCACACGCCAAAATGCCTGCAAACCGGTTTTATCCTGTCGGGAGAGTATTCGTGAAACCTGATGACCCTGCCCTCAAGATAATTCTTTCTTTTCTTCGTTACCCTGATATCAACAACATCGCCCGGGACAAGCATAGGTACAAAAACTACCTGACCCCCGGCCCTGGCAATGGCATTCCCTTCCGCACCAATATCCGTGATCAGAATCCTGTTTAGCATGGGGAATCCGTGATTCATGCTCATTATACGTGGCTTTGAACAGAAAGTTACGCCGGATCAGTTATCCCTGATATCAATGAGGAAGAGAAGCCCTTCCATCATGGAAGGTATCAGGCCCTCATCATGCTCCAGACCGGAATAGACCGACTTCCTGCAGATTCCCGGCAGGGTCCCTGAATCAATCATTTCAGAATACATGTCTTCAGTTGATTCAACAGGAACCGATGTGTCTCCGCTGCCGTGAGCCAGCATAAGGGGCCTGAGAGTCTTCCAGCCCCTGATACTGTTTCTGAGCAGGGCATCCTTAATCTCTGAATAATAAGGTGATGATGCCAGTCCCGACAGCAGCTCCGGCCTGAAAAGTCCGGGTATCGAGGTCGTGAGCCGGCTGTTGATCTCGCCCGTTGAATATGTCCCGTTGAAGAGTGAACCCAGTAAGGAGGCATACGGTTCATTGAGTATTTTACTTACAGGAACTGAAAACTCCTTATATGCCGAATAGGCATTAATTATATAAGCAGGATAGGCAGGCATGGGATATGTGACAGCATCCGTCATGCCTTTGAAGATATTGAAAATGTTATACGGTCCCGCCCCGCATACGCTCCCTGCAAGCCTGAACTCCGCACTGTAGGTGGTCTCAAGTGCCTTGTGAAGCGCCAGGGTGGCCCAGCCTCCCTGGGAATAGCCGGCAAGATAATATTCGTTTTCAGCTCTGACACCCGGAAATTCAACCCCCGCCGCCTCGTTTAAAGCCCTGTACATATCGGTTACCGACCTCACGGTCGGTTCCGTTATCAGATAGGGATGGGGAATCTGTGAGGAGCTTCCGAAACCGGGATAATCAGGCAGAACAACTATGAATCCCAGTGAAGCCATGATCTCAACCAGGGTATAGGAAACATCTGTCACTTTCCTGGTGGGAGCATCACTGTGCCGGGTATTGGTACCATTCTGAAAACTGAGAACAGGATAGCTGCCTTTTACCGACGGCGTGCATACCAGTCCCGAAGCTTCGATAACCTTCCCGCCTGCCTCGGTAAGGTAAACCATTTTGTAGACATCAATGCCGCTCGCCACATAGGGTTTTATTTCCCCGATCTCAGGAAAAATCCCGGCTGCAAGATCAAGCATGCGGCCGACATCTGCCTCAGAATAGGATATGGCCGGTTCACCCGATATAAAGTATTTATATGCGGGAGGCGTGTCTTTGCGGCATGAACTGACAAAGACCGTGACAAATACGGAGAAGATAAATAACCTGGTAATGTGCCTGCTGATTTTCATATGAATAGATTATTATGCCTGTACAAATGCGGATTGCAGGAATCAAAGATAACACATATCGGCAAATCCTGTATAAAGGCAGCTCCGCTACTTTTTTTATCTTTGTGCTATTTCTTCCGTATATGGTTTCTGTGCAGAATCTATCAGTTTCATTTGGCAGCTTTGACCTGCTGACGGATATCTCATTCCTTGTAAATGAACAGGACAGGATAGGCCTTGCCGGGAAAAACGGTGCGGGAAAATCAACCCTCCTGAAGATAATAGCCGGATTGCAAAGCCCTACTTCAGGACAGGTTGACATGTCGAGGGAAGTTACCATCGGATACCTGCCCCAGCAGATGAAACTTGATGATACAACAACCGTGCTTAACGAGGTCATTAAAGCCTTTCCCGAAATAACCGGCCTGGAACGGGAGATTGAATCCTGCACGGCTGAAATCGCCTCCCGCAAAGACTATGAATCCCCCGAATACCTTAAACTTTGCGAAAACCTCCATCTCGTTGAAGAAAAATTCAGATATGCCGGTGGAGACAACTACCTTGCCGATTCAGAAAAGATACTCAGGGGCCTGGGTTTTGAGGACAGGGATTTTGACAGGCCCACGGGGGAGCTGAGCGGCGGATGGAGAATGAGGATTGAACTGGCAAAGATCCTTCTGCAGAATCCGTCATTGCTGCTCCTGGATGAACCGACCAATCATATCGACATTGAATCGATACAGTGGCTCGAAGGATTCCTCGCATCATACCGCGGGGCGGTGATACTGGTATCACACGACAGGGCCTTTCTTGACAATGTCACCACACGGACCATAGAAATCTCACTGGGGAAAATATATGACTACAAGGTATCATGGTCGGAATTTGCGGTTCTGAGAAAGGAAAGGAGGGAACAGCAGCTGGCAGCCTTCAGAAACCAGCAGAAAATGATTGATGATACCGAAAAATTCATTGAAAGGTTCAGATACAAGGCCACAAAGGCCATACAGGTACAGTCAAGGATCAAACAGCTCGACAGGATTGAACGGATAGAGGTCGATGAAGAGGATTTCAGTGAAATCAGCCTGAGATTCCCGCCGGCACCCCGGTCAGGCACCGTTGTGGTTGACGCAAGAGAACTGTCGAAAAACTACGGAACGCTCAATGTGCTGAACAGGATCGACTTCAGGATACACCGGGGTGAAAAGGTGGCTTTTGTAGGCCGCAACGGGGAAGGGAAAACAACTTTTTCAAAAATCATTATCGGGGAACTGGATCATGAAGGACTGCTTAAAACGGGACATAATGTCAGAACCGGGTATTTCGCACAGAACCTGGATGAACTCCTGAATGAGGAAAAAACGGTGTTTGAAACTGTTGATGATGTTGCCAGGGGAGAAATCCGGACAAAGATCAGGGATATGCTCGGTGCCTTCCTTTTCCGGGGTGATGACGCGGATAAGAAAGTGAAAGTACTGTCGGGCGGGGAGCGCTCAAGGCTTGCCCTCGTGAGACTGCTGCTGGAACCACATAACCTTCTCGTTCTGGATGAGCCTACGAACCACCTCGACATGCGATCCAAGGATATTCTGAAACAGGCCCTGATCAGTTACGACGGCACGCTAATTGTGGTTTCCCATGACAGGGATTTCCTTGACGGTATAGTAAGCAAGGTGTACGAATTCAGAAACCATGCAATCAGGGAGCATATCGGGGGGATATACGATTTCCTGCGCAAAAGGAAAATTGAAAACCTGAGGGAGATCGAAAGAAAGGAGGCAGCGCCGCTGCAAAGAAAGGAAGACAGGGAAAACGGAAACATTTCCTCAGGCAAACGGAAATACCTGGAAAGAAAAGACTATGAACGAAATCTCCGCAGACTGAGAAGCAGGCTTGAGAAATCTGAAAGTATGATCGAAAACCTTGAAAAGGAAATATCCCGCATTGATACGCTTATGAACTCACCCGGACATCTGGCGGAAGCAACCCGGGAATTCTATGAAAAGTACCGGGAGCTTAAGGAAAGACATGCTGAAGAAATGGACAGATGGGCACAATATACACATGAACTGGAAGTTTTCCTGAATGAAGATGAATAACATGACCATACCACATTTTGAAAGAGAGTTCAGGGTACATGTCTATGAAACCTTTGTAGACGAAAAAGCGAATATCTGTGCACTCTTTAACTATATGCAGGATATTGCCGCTGAACACGCAATCAGACTGGGATACGGAAGAGACGACCTCATGAAGGAAAATAATTTCTGGGTCCTGTCAAGAATGTATGCGGAAATCAGTGAATATCCCTTCAGGGATGAGAGAATAACAGTAAAGACATGGCCCTTTGGTACCGACAATGTTTTTGCACTGAGATTCTTTGACCTGAAATTTCCCGACGGCAGAACCATTGCAAAAGCATCTTCCTCATGGCTGATAATTGATGCTGAAACAAAGAGGATCCGGCGGCCGGACCAGACACTGGAACAATTGTCGTCATACAGGAAATCTCACGAAATGCCTGTCAGAATTGCGGAGAAAATCAGGGAAACCCCGGCCGGCGGCAAAGTGTCTGACAGATTCAGGGTGAAAGTCTCCGACCTTGATGTCAACATGCATACAAACAATGTGAATTATCTTAAATGGACAATAGACTCCTATGACTTTGATTTTATGCTGAAGCATTTTCCTGTTTCAGTGGAAATAAACTATCTTGCCGAATCAGTTCTTGGTGACAATATTACTATCAGAACTTCAGGGGAGGGAGAAAGCACCTGCGCATTCACGCATTCAATCATGAAAGATGAGGCAAAGGAACTGTGCAGGATAAGAATTGAATGGAAAGAACGTAAAAACTGATAATCTCTGACAGTCATGAAAAAGCATGGTAACCATAGCCCTAATATCACAGGATTCATATTCATGCTGGCACTGCTTGCTCTTCTTGCAGGCTCATGCGGTACCATGCAGACTGTAATTGATCCTAAAGACCTTTCATATCTCTACAACCCGACAAAAAATCCCATCAATCCCGGATACAGCGTATCCAACGAATCGGAAAACCTTTCCTATCTCGCGGTGAAATTCTTTACTGCCGAACTCTATTTCTCAGAAGCCAACCCCCAGGGCATAGCAATGTCACAGCTGCTTGTCACGGTAAAACTTTACGACGTGAGCAGGGGAAGGGTGCTTCAGGATACTGCCTATTATAACCTCAATATTATCAGGGAAGAAGGAAGAAGGGATTTCGTTTATAAAATTCCGCTCCGGGTGAGGCCCGGGCTTGATTACATGGCAGAAGTCAGAATTCTTGACAGACTCAGGCAAAGGGTCGTGCAGTCCTTTGTGCCCTTCAACACCCTTTCCGATGTGAATAAATATAACTTCACCGCCCGGGGACACTTCGCCAGAAATGAACTCTTCAATCCCATAGTGAAGAAAAACGAATTTGTCAATCTCATCTATCTTAAACCACCGGCCGATTCCCTGTTCATCTCGTATTACAGGAAACTGAATGAAATACCCGATCCGCCCTCAATGCTGCTGCCGGAAAAAACCATTGATTATCCCCCCGATACCGTAATAGCCCTGTCCTATTCCGATACCCTTCCCCTGATGTTCCCGAACGAGGGAGTATACCTGTGCAGTATCGACAGAAAGATAAACGACGGTTTTACTTTCCTCAACCTGGGTCCGCGCTTCCCGCAAATGGACGAGCCGCTGACTATGATCGAACCCCTTGCCTATATCGGCACCCCGGATGAAATATTCAGAATGAAGACGGCAGAACGGCCGAAAATGGCCCTTGATGAATTCTGGATCTCCTGCGGGGGAAATGTGGACAAGGCCAGGGAACTTATCAGGATATTCTACACCAGGGTATTGTTTGCAAACTATTACTTCACATCATACAAGGAAGGATGGCGTACCGAAAGGGGAATGATATACATAATCTACGGCCCTCCCGACAAGGTCTATAAAACAAATGAGGGAGAAAACTGGGGATACCGGAAACCGGTGATAAAATCCTCCTGGGGAACCAGGTACAGGGTAAAGGAAGATTACCTCTTCTTTAATTTCAAAAAGAAAGAGAACGTTTTCTCCGATAACGACTTTTTCATAAGCAGGAGCGAAACACTTATCACCATGTGGGATCAGGCCGTTGCAAGCTGGAGGAAAGGTATCGTTTTTCGATTTGATAATCCCGAAGATCTTTTTTAAAACAATGGCAGAGCCCCGGAAAAGCCGGAAATCCACCGCAAGGAAATGGAAAACATCCTGAGTAATGAAAAACCCCCGCTAAAAATGAAAGCGGAATCAGAATATATCTTTGGCCTGAGGCCGGTCATTGAAGCCATAAGGGCCGGTAAACAGATAGACCGCCTCCTTGTAAAAGAGGGCCTGCGTGGAGAATTGTACCATGAGCTAATGACCGAAGTAAGGAAACATAAAATCGTATGGCAGACAGTCCCCGCCGGAAGAATTGAACTTGTGACAAGGAAAAATCACCAGGGCGTTCTGGCATGGCTGTCACTTGTTGAATACCAGGATTTATCCGTTCTCCTTCCAATGATATTTGAAAAGGGTGAGGACCCTCTCATTGTGGCCCTCGACGGAGTGTCGGATGTAAGGAACTTCGGAGCAGTGGTCCGTTCCGCCGACTGCCTGGGAGCCCATGCAGTGCTTATTCCGGAGAAGGGATCGGCAAGAATCACCGCAGATGCCGTTAAAGCTTCTGCCGGAGCTCTGAATACCCTCCCCGTGTGCAGGGAAAAATCACTGGTAAAAGCCATCCGCTTCCTTAAGGAATCCGGTCTGAAAGTAATATGCGCAGCCGAAAAATCTGAAAAGAAACCGGCAGACTGCGATCTTACAGGACCTGCAGTTCTGGTCATGGGCTCGGAAAACAGGGGGATCAGCCGGGAGATCAATGCACTGGCCGACAATATTACGGGAATACAAATGAGCGGAAATATTGCATCACTGAATGTATCTGTCGCAGCCGGAATCTTGCTCTATGAAATAAACCGGCAGCGCAGGGGCTGATTCAGGATATTATCTCCAGTATTCTGTCATCCAGCATTTTCTGATCCGCAGTAAAGGAAGCCAGTCCGGCAAGACTCAGCAAAGTGTCAGCCGCAATGCTTCCCTCCCTGATCCTGTCCTTCCACCTGGAATAAACCGGAATCTTTCCGTCCGCGGCAACTGCAGACTTTTCTTCCCTTGTGAGTGAAGGAAACATGTCGGCACAGCCCTCCTCCCGTGCAATCTGAATGAGTTCAGCTCCCGTCTCCGGAAAATTGTCAGCCAGCCTGTCAACAAGGTTCAGGACATTGTCGTCAACTGTCCAGAACTTTTCAATATGTGCCTCTGCTGCGGAGGCAAACATGCTGACCTCATAGTTCTCATGCATCCTCGGGAAAAATGTTCCCGGCAGATTCTTCCTGCCTTCCGCGGCAACCCTGGGAGGAATGGTAAAAACGTCTGCTCCGGCAAGCAGTTCAAGCTGACGGTAATTCCTCAGACTGGCAGCTATCAGCTTTGTCTGCCAGGGATTTTTTGCCGACAGGCCGGTTACCCAGTTCTGTGACGATATTACCGCCATTTCTCCCGCCCCGCTGCCGTCCCCGAGCTTATTGTCAGCCATAAAGGCACCTATCCTTCCCAGAAATACATTGACATAATCCGGACGTGCCACTCCTGTCACAAGAACATTCTGCCTGGCACTGAATTCAAGGGTAAAATTGACGCGAATACCCGCTTCCTTCAGTTTCCTCGCCCCGATAAGCCCCTCTGCCGTGAACGGTACCTTTATCAGAAACTGATCAGGACATAATTCATGAAACCTCCGTCCGTAATATTCAATCGCATCAATATCATTTGCCGCATCAGTGTGCAGTTCCACACTTACCAGCCCGCCGAATCTTGAAGCAAGACGCAAGCCATGTCTTGCATTGAGAATGAATGCTATCTCTTTTACTCTCTCATTGACAGGCAGATGACTTACCAGATGCTTTGCCTCGCTAATAAGCACATCATATATCCCTTTCTGTATCTCATTGTTCAGCAGAGTATTGTTTGTAGTAAGGGCACTCATCTCGGCTGTCCAGTTTGCACCGGCTTCCTCCATGTCACCGGTATCGAGCCACAGCTCAGTGCCTGTTGCACAAAGGGCAGTCCAGAACGGGTCCTTTTGTGCCACAACACGCCTTTCAATCTCATTCTTCCAGAGAAAATCGCTTATTCGGGTATTCAGATCTGCCATAATTTCAAAGTTTTAATTTTTCCTGCTCCCGGTAAGGGATCCGGGATTTTCACCGGTACCAATCCGGAACTTTCACCTCTCCGCAATTAAAATATTCCGCAAATTTAGAGAAATTATTAACTCCCTGTCCGGTCCGGTTTTGATTCCTCCTTCCAATATCATAGCTTTATCCATCGTTTATCAAATAAAACCCGCCATGAGAATCTTTTCCGCTTTGTCCCTGGTTTTCATTTCCCTTACAATGACTGCCCAGCATAGCTTTAACAGTTATTTCACCGATAAAGTTCTCCGCTTTGATTACATGCTTGCCGGTAATCATGAAAAAACGCTTGTTTATCCTGTTGGCATGAAGGAGGAGCCTTTCTACGGAGGATCAAAAACACAGCTAACCGATCCCTTCGGATACGGCAATTTCAGATATGAGCTCTTTGATCCGGAAACAGGCAGGATCATCTATTCCCGGGGATTCTGCACCCTCTTTCAGGAATGGCAGACCACCGCGGAAGCAAAAGTAATGGAACGAAGCTTCTATGAAGTGGCTACCATGCCATTTCCCAGGAACAAATCAGGGTTCGTGCTGAGCCGCCGTATTGAAGATGGCTCATTTTCAAAAATCTACGAAACACTGATAGATCCGGATGATTATTTTATCAGAAAGGAAAAACCTGCCGGTGTGGAGGCAACTAAAATCATTTATTCGGGGGATCCTGCCGTGAATGTCGATCTGGCCTTCATCGCGGAAGGCTATACAGCCGCTGAAATGCCGAAATTCAGGGAGGATGTGAAACGAATAAGCGGTATCCTTCTTTCGGAAGCACCTTTTAATGAATACAGGGATAAATTCAATATCTGGGCCGTGGAGGCAGTTTCAGCAGAATCGGGTACTGATATACCCGGTGAAGGAATCTATGTTTCCACCATACTGAACTCAAGTTTTTACACCTTTGACCTTGACCGTTACCTGACTACCCTGGACATAAAGACCGTGAATGATCTTGCCGCCGTTGTGCCGCACGACAATATAATCATACTCATCAACAGCGACAGGTACGGCGGTGGCGGAGTCTATAACTACTACAGCTGTACAACCACGGATAACCCCTTGTCAGATCACGTGTTCATCCATGAACTGGGACATGGATTTGCAGGACTGGCTGATGAATACTATTCCTCAACAGTTTCCTATGAAAATTTCTATGCCTTTGATGTGGAACCCTGGGAGCCCAATATAACAACGCTGGTGGATTTCGGCAGCAAATGGAAGAATATGATTGCAGGGGGCACTCCGGTGCCGACCCCGGCAAATGCCGGATACAGGGGCAAGGTTGGTGTTTTTGAGGGTGCCGGCTATTCAGCCAGGGGAATCTATCGCCCCCAGATGGAATGCACAATGAAAAGCAGTACTCCTTCAGGCTTTTGTGCTGTCTGCCGAAAAGCCGTAAGGGAAATGATAGAGTTTTATATTAAATAAATCATTTCAGGCTGTTGAAGAGCTGCTTTGCCGTTTCAACGGGAATCTCCTTCTTTCCCAGCCAGGCAGCAACCTTAGCTTCGCGGTAACCGTTCCTGACCAGAAGATCAGCATAATCCACGGCACTCTGATAGGTAATGAAATTCCCTATAAGATAGACAATCATGCCGTCAGGAAGGGTTTCAACATCAAGTCCGCGTGATCCGGAAAGCTTCTTCATTTCATCATATACCCCCTCTCCCACGGGCTTCATGCTGCGTATCACCTCAACCCTGAAAGACAATGTGGGAGGAACTGTATCCGCCTCTATGTCCTTCACCACAGCTTCATCCGGAGTGAAGGGAATAACGCCCCACTCCTTCTCAAGAATCCTTGCCCTTTCCATTGTAACGGGCCTGCCTCCGGAAAAGGGTACAAGAAAAGCATCCCTGAAACCCTTCTCTCTTACCTGCACGAGTGCAGCCCTTGCATCATCCGCCTTGCGGAACATACCTGCATAATAGGTTGTCATTCCGGTTCCGGGATTCCTTATGCCATATACCGGGGCAAGACCCTTGAAATATTCAGTGGTTACCGGATTACGGAAAACAGCCACCTGTATCCTGTATATGAGACCCGGCGGATGAACCGGATTTATTTCAATCTTCTCCGCCTTGTCGTGAAGCACCGGTGCATCCGTCCTGAACAAGGCAAGGACACCCGACAGCGACTGCTGACTGACAGCTTTTGCAACATGGTTGTGAACAGCAATTTCCTGTCCGCTGCCGAAGAGACCACCGCTTTCACCGCCTGCAGGGAATCCTGCATACTGAAGATCACTGAACAATGAATCTCCTTTCCGGAAAGAACCGGGATTAACCTGCGCGTCTGAATTCCGGACCAGGGTAAACGAAAGAAATACCAGGGCTGTCAGAAAAATAAAAAGTGACGCTGATTTCCTTCCGGAACAGCCCTCAGCTAATCTCCATTGTTCTTTATCCGGTTTCACAATATATTAATTTTCATTTATTTACAGATTTCCGGCCGGGATCTGTTCTGTTATTGCAATTAATAACAAAATATCAGCTTCCCTATAGGAATACGATTCAAACTTCGTAAATTTACCCGTAATAACAAAATTACCAAACCCATGGGTGAATTAAAAGAAGGAATGAAAGCACCTTCATTTGAAGGAAGAGATCAGGATGGCAATATCGTCAGACTTTCAGATTTTAAGGGCAGGAAGCTGGTGCTGTATTTTTATCCGAAGGATAATACTCCGGGATGTACTGCACAGGCATGCAATCTGAGGGACAACTATGACAGTCTCCTGAATGAGGGATTTGCCGTTGTCGGAATAAGCAAGGACAGTGAAGCTTCCCATAAAAAATTCGCGGGAAAATATTCCCTCCCATTCCCGCTCATTGCAGACACATCAAAAAAGATACATGAGGATTACGGAGTGTGGAAACAAAAGAGCCTTTACGGCAAAACCTTTTTCGGAACAGCAAGAACCACATTCATAATTGACGAAGAGGGGACAATTGAAAAAATAATTTCCAGAGTCAACACCAGGGAACACTCCGGACAAATTTTAAAAACATTAAAGTAACAATCAGCAATATGAATAACACAAGAAAAGAAATTGACAAGGAAAAGCTTAAAGCCCTGGAGGTAACAATAGGCAAGATTGAGAAGGATTTCGGCAAGGGTACGATAATGAAGCTTGGCGATCAGGCCATTGAAAATATCCAGGTCATCCCGACCGGATCAATAGGTCTCGATGCAGCTCTCGGTATCGGGGGACTGCCGCGCGGACGGGTTATAGAAATCTATGGTCCGGAAGCTTCCGGAAAAACCACCCTGGCAATACATGCAATCGCCGAAGCACAGAAAAACGGGGGAATTGCAGCAATCATCGACGCGGAACATACCTTCGACAGAAACTATGCGGAAAAACTCGGGGTGGATGTCGAAAACCTCCTTATCTCACAACCGGATAACGGGGAACAGGCCCTCGAAATAACCGATAATCTTATACGCTCCGGGGCCCTCGATATAGTTGTGATTGACTCGGTCGCAGCCCTGACCCCCAAAGCCGAAATCGAAGGCGAAATGGGAGATTCAAAAATGGGCCTCCAGGCCAGACTGATGTCACAGGCCCTGAGAAAACTTACAGCCAATATAAGTAAAACCAACACCTCCTGCATCTTCATCAACCAGCTCAGGGAAAAAATCGGGATCATGTTCGGGAACCCCGAAACCACAACAGGAGGAAATGCACTTAAGTTCTATTCCTCAGTGAGACTCGACATAAGAAAGACAAGCCAGCTGAAGGACGGTGAGGAAATAATCGGCAGCAGGACAAGAGTCAAGATTGTCAAGAATAAACTTGCGCCGCCATTCAAGAAAGCCGATTTTGATATTCTGTACGGCGAGGGAATATCGCAGCTTGGCGAAATCATTGACCTCGGAACAGACTTTAACATTATCAGAAAAAGCGGGTCGTGGTACAGCTATAATGAAACCAGGATAGGCCAGGGAAGAGAGGCAGTGAAGCAGATCCTCAGGGATAATCCGGAACTGTATGATGAACTTAAAACAAAGGTTACTGAAGCACTTAAAAATCAATAATTTAAAATATCATTCCGATGAATAAATATCTTTTGCCCGCAGTTCTTGCGGCTGTACTTGCTATTGCTTCATGCAGGGACAAAACCGGGGAAGGAAGGGATAACGGCAGTATCCGCTTCTCTAACGAACTGACCAGGGAGGAAAAATCTGCAGGGAAAATGACTCCGGAAATACTCTGGAAATTCGGCCGCCTGGGATCTTTCGACCTTTCACCCGACGGAAAGGAAATACTGTATACCGTAACGGATATTGATGTAAAAACTGAAGCAAGGAGGACAAACATTTTCAGAATGCCTTCATCCGGAGGCGATCCCGTCCTGGTCAGCGAAGGAGGAAGTTCACCCAGGTGGTTCGACAACGGCCGTTCAATAGCCTTTGTTAAGAACGGCCGGCTGATGGCAATGAAAGCTGACGGATCGGAAATGACGGAAGTGGAAGGCCTGGATAATTTTGAAAGCTACAGCATTTCTCCTGCCGGAGACAGGATTCTCTTTACCAGAAGGGTGAAACTCGACAGGACGGCAAATGAAAAATATAACCTCCCAAAAGCAAGGGTGAGGATAATCGACGACCTGATGTACCGGCACTGGAACTACTGGAGCGATTATTCCTACAGTCATATTTTCGTGGCTTCATTCAACGGAAAGAGAGTATCGGGGGAAAAGGATATAATGGAAGGGCAGAGATATGAGTCTCCCACCGCACCATTCTTTGACGACAGTGAAATAGCCTGGAGCCCCGACGGCAGATATATTGCCTATACCTCAAAAAGAATGACCGGAAGAGATTATGCCCGCAGCACGAATACCGACATTTTCCTATATGATATTTCATCGGGAAAGGAAATAAACATCTCGGAAAAAAATCACGGCTACGACAAATACCCGGTGTTCTCGCCCGACGGTTCCAAAATCGCATTCCAGAGTATGGAAAGGGATGGATATGAATCAGATCTGGAACGTCTGTTCATCTATGACATCAGTTCGGGAAAAGCCGTCAGGCTTAACAGATCATGGGATTATGACGTGGAAAATATTAACTGGGCCGGCAATTCCTCCCTGTATTTCACATGCGCCTACCATGGAACGATACAGATATTCAGGACAGATACCGGCGGCGGGGAGGTTGTCAGAGTGACAGAAGGCGTACATGACCTTGGACCGGTAATGCTGAGATCGGGAATTCTTGTCTCCGGACTGCAGTCAATGTCCATGGCTCCGGAACTGGCGGCTGTCGATCTTTCAACCGGATCGGTGAAACAAATAAGTTTCATCAACAAAAACATTTACGATGCGGTTAAAATGGGAAGGACGGAGGAAAAACACATAAGAACCAAAGACAATGAGGATATGCATATGTGGGTAATCTATCCGCCCGATTTTGACCCCTCACGGAAATATCCTGCATTGCTTTTCTGCAAGGGCGGCCCCCAGGGTCCGCTGAGCCAGAGCTGGTCATACCGCTGGAACTACCAGCTGATGGCAGCAAGGGGATATATCGTCATTGCCCCCAACAGGCGGGGCAGCTCAGGCTTCGGACAAAAATGGAAGGAACAGATCTCAGGGGACTACGGCGGGAAAAATATCCAGGACTATCTTGATGCCACCGATGCAATGGCAAGGGAACCCTATGTCGACAAAAACCGGATTGGTGCCGTGGGTGCCAGCTACGGAGGCACTTCCGTCTTCTACCTTGCAGGAATGCACGGGGGAAGATTCAACGCCTTCATTTCACACTGCGGCATGTATAATTTCGTCAGCTGGTACGGATCAACCGAAGAACTGTGGTTTGCCGACAAGGATATAGAAGGTCCCTACTGGAACCTGCCTAAAAGCTACCAGTATTCCCCGCATCTGATGGCAGCAAACTGGGATACGCCCATCCTGATAATTGTCGGTGCAAACGATTACAGGATTCCGTATACACAAAGCCTGGAAGCCTTCACTGCAGCCCAGCTGAATAACGTGCCCTCAAGGCTGCTGTTCTTCGAAGACGAAGGACACTGGATACTCAGACCCCAGAATGCCATGATCTGGCAGAATGAATTCTTCAGCTGGCTGGATACTTACCTTCAGTAAAAGGACTGTATTAACCCTTCAGCAAACGCAGTATCTCCGCGGCTCTTTCATCCGCCGGCAGTTCTCCGTCAATCCAGTGGATGATAGTCCCCCTGCGTTCCATGCCCCGGAACCAGGTCATCTGCCTCTTTGCAAACTGATGAATTGCAGTCTCCAGCTTCCTGAACATGGTCTCATAGTCAATATCCCCACTCAGGTATAAAGTAATGTACTTGTATTCAAGTCCGTAATAAATAAGGTCCTCCTCATCAATACCCCCGGCCAGGAGATCCCTTACCTCATCTATCATACCCGATTCGAGACGCTGCCGGAGCCTGGCCGTTATCCTTCTCCTACGGCTTTCCCTGTCGGTGGAAATGGCTGCAATAAGGTATTTCAGGCGGGGGAAGGACAGCTCATTAAAAGCAGCAGCCTCCCGGTACGTCTCTATCTCTATTGCCCTTACAGCACGCTTCCTGGTATCGATGTCGGTAATATTGTGCAGCCGTTTGTATGATGACAGGATTCTGACAAGGTCAGCCATCGGTTTCTTTACAAGTTCAGCCCTGAGAGCGGGATCGGGAGGCACTTCAGGCAGACTGTAGGACGAAACGATGCTGTCGATATACATTCCCGAACCTCCGCATAACACCGGGAATACATTTCTGCTCTTCAGATCATTGTAAACCCTCAGGAAATCCTTCCGGTATTCAAATAAATTGTACTTCGACCCTGCCTCAGCTATGTCGATGAGATGAAACGGGATGCGCTTCCCCCCCACAATATAGTCATCATAGTCCTTGCCCGTTCCCAGATCCATTCCCCGGTAAACCTGCCTCGAATCGGCACTGATGATTTCCCCGCCCAGGCGGTCCGCCACAAGGGCGGCAGTTGCAGTTTTCCCCGATGCAGTCGGTCCGGTGATGATCAAAATATCATATTCCGCATTTCCATCCGGCATTGGGAAAAAGAGATTTTTTTTGGAACAGGCAATTTACTAAAAAAAGAGTATTTTTGAACCTCCCAGGAATCAGAAAGATGAAAAGGCAGTCAGGAAATATTGTGATCAAAAACAGAAAAGCTTCCCATGATTATGAGTTTCTTGAGAAATTCACGGCAGGAATGGTCCTTACGGGAACGGAAATAAAATCAATAAGACTGGGAAAGGCCGCACTGGTGGATTCATATTGCTTTTTCAGCAACAGCGAATTGTTCATCAGGGGAATGCATATAGCCGAATATTACTGGGGAAATCTGAATAACCACGATCCCGTGAGGGACAGAAAACTGCTGCTGACAAAAAGGGAACTCAGAAGGATTGAAAGAAAGGTAAAGGAATCCGGCCTTACCATTATAGCAACAAAAGTGTTTATTACAGGAAAAGGACTTGCCAAGGCCGAAATTGCCATTGCCAGGGGAAAGAAGGAATATGACAAGAGGGAGACCATCAAACGCAGAGACAGCGAAAGGGAACTGGACAGGATGATGAAAAAATAATCCCGGCTATCAGAAGTTGGGGCTCAGCAGGTATCTTGAATAGAATTTCGAAATGGTGTCAACCGCCTCGTCAGCAGTATCCACAACAGTGAACAGACTGAGATCCTCGGGGAAAATATTGCTTTCCTCCTGAAGCATTACGTTTTCTATCCAGTCAACCAGCCCCTTCCAGTATTTTGCCCCTACCAGAATAATCGGAAACTTGCCTATCTTGCGAGTCTGGATAAGTGTCAGGGCTTCGAAAAGCTCATCAAAGGTGCCAAAGCCTCCCGGAAGGACTATAAATCCCTGGGCATACTTCATGAACATCACCTTCCGCACAAAAAAATGATCAAAGGTGATCAGCTTGTCAGCATCAATATAGGCATTCGGTTTTTGTTCAAACGGAAGATCTATGTTTATCCCTACCGATTTCCCGTTTCCGCGTTTTGCTCCCTTGTTTGCGGCTTCCATTATTCCCGGACCTCCTCCGGTGATCACGCCGTAACCGTTCTGTGTGAGCTTGAATGCAATCTCCTCGGCCATCCGGTAGTATTTGTCATTGTGATGAGTTCTTGCGGATCCGAAGATGGAAACACAGGGCCCGATCCTTGCCAGCTTTTCAAATCCTTCTACCAGCTCTGAAATTATTTTGAATACCCTCCACGAATCAGTAGTGTGAATCTCGTTCCATGTCTTCTCCGTAAAAGCATCCCTGATCAGATCAGCCGGTTTATCGTTTTTTCCCATACTATTCTATTTAAAGGATTCCAAATATATAAAAATTATTCAAGCTCCTCCTTTAGATATCTTCCCGTGTAGCTGTCATCACATTTGACCAGTTCCTCCGGCGGACCCGAAAAAACCAGATTACCCCCTTCCCTGCCTCCTTCCCTGCCCAGATCAATAATGTAATCAGCCATCTTGATCACATCCATGTTATGTTCAATAATAATAACCGTATTCCCCTTGTCAACGAGCCTGTTGAGAACATCCAGCAAAACCCTCACATCTTCAAAATGCAGGCCGGTGGTCGGTTCGTCAAGGATATACAGCGTCTTTCCTGTATCCCTCCTTGAGAGTTCGGCTGAAAGTTTCACCCTCTGGGCCTCCCCGCCGGAAAGAGTGGTGGACTGCTGACCGAGGGTGATATATCCGAGACCGACATCCTGAAGTGTTTTTATCTTATTGTAAATCGAAGGAACATTGGCAAAAAACTCCACCGCCATGTTAACAGTCATATCCAGGACATCCCCTATGGATTTCCCCTTATACCTGACCTCCAGGGTCTCCCGGTTGTATCTCTTGCCGTTGCAGTCAACACAGGGAACATATACATCGGGCAGAAAATTCATTTCAATCGTTTTCACACCGGCACCCTGACAGCCTTCACATCTTCCCCCGCTTACATTGAAGGAAAAACGTCCGGCACTGAAGCCCCTTATCCTGGCTTCGGTAGTCTGCTCAAACAGCTTGCGGATGTCGGTGAAAACCCCGGTATAGGTGGCAGGATTGGATCTTGGAGTCCGTCCGATGGGAGACTGGTTTACTTCAATAACCTTGTCCAGGTATTCAGTTCCGCTTATCTCCCGGTAGGGCAGTGATCTTTTCCCGGAGTGATGGTATTTTCCGGCCAGAACAGGATGAAGAGTCTGATTTATGAGGGATGATTTGCCGCTGCCTGAAACACCGGTTACACAGACAAGGACTCCAAGGGGAATCCGCACATCCAGATTGTTCAGGTTATGGCCCGAAGCTCCCCTGATTACAAGCGACCTGCCATTGCCTGTCCGCCTCGATCCGGGTATTTCCAGTCTTTTCCGGTTGCTCAGGAAACCTGCTGTCAGTGAATTGAACCGTGCAATCTCACCGGGACTTCCTTCGGCAATGACTATCCCCCCGTGGACGCCGGCCCCCGGACCCATGTCAATCACATGATCTGCCGACAGGATGGTTTCCCGGTCATGTTCAACAACTATCACGGAATTGCCGGCATCCCTCAGCTGCCTGAGCGAAGCTATCAGCCGCCTGTTATCCCTCTGATGAAGCCCTATGCTGGGCTCATCCAGAATATACAGCACATTCACGAGCTTTGAGCCTATCTGGGTAGCCAGCCTTATTCTCTGGCTCTCGCCGCCCGACAGTGTTCTGGCTCCGCGGTTCAGCGACAGATAATCAAGACCCACATCAACAAGAAAACCAACCCTTGCCCTTATTTCCTTCAGTATTTCAGATGCTATCCGCTTCTGGCGCTTTGTCAGCTTCTCATCCAGATGAAGAAGAAAATCCGAAAGCTCACGTATGTCCATGGCCGCCAGTTCACCGATATTCCTGCCGGCAATCCTGAAATACAGGGCCTCTTTTTTCAGTCTGCTGCCATTGCACTCCGGACAGGTCTCGTACTGCACATACTGATCCCTGAGCCTTGCCCCGTTACGCTTTTCATCAACAGCTTCAAGATTCCCGATAAAATTGACAACGCCTTCAAAAGTCAGCGTATATTGTGAAGTCATTCCGAGAGGAGTATTCGAAAGCCTCAGTACCTCATCCGATCCGTAAAGTATCTTCCTGAGGGCATCCTCCGGAATATCCCCTATGGGAGTGTCAAGTGTAAACCCGTTCTTTTCTGCAATTGCCTCAATCTGCCAGAATATCCATACATTCCTGTATTTGCCGAGAGGTCTGATCCCTCCCTTCCTTATACTTAAACTTCTGTCGGGAATCAGTTTGTCTTCATCTATGCTCGATATTTCACCCAGACCATTGCAATGAGGACAGGCCCCCTGGGGGGAGTTGAAGGAAAAGGTATGGGGCGCCGGTTCATTGTAGGAAAGGCCGCTTACGGGATCCATCAGATGACGGCTGAAATACCGCGGTTCACTGCTGCTGCTGCCAAGTACCATCATCACCCCCTCTCCCTGGTCAAGGGCAGTCTGAACGGAATCCCGAAGACGTTTGTCCGTAACCTCTCCGATCATGAACTTGTCAATCACTATCTCAATAAAATGAACCTTGTAGCGGTCCAGCTTCATCCCGTAAGTGATCTCCCTTATCTCATCGTTTACGCGTACACTCAGATAACCCTTTCTCCTTATCTGCTCAAAAAGCTCCCGGTAATGGCCCTTGCGCCCCTTAACGACAGGTGCCAGCAGATATACCTTTTCACCTGCAAATCTCTCCTTAAGCAGATCTGTGATCTGTTCATCGGTGTATCTGACCATCTTTTCACCCGATACCCAGGAATATGCATCCGCTGCCCTGGCATACAGGAGCCTCAGAAAATCATATATCTCGGTAATGGTGCCTACTGTCGATCTCGGATTCTTGTTGGTGCTCTTCTGCTCAATTGAAATGACAGGACTCAGGCCGCTTATCTTGTCAACGTCGGGCCTTTCCATGCCGCCCAGAAACTGCCGGGCATATACCGACAGGGTTTCCATGTAGCGGCGCTGGCCCTCGGCATAGATAGTATCAAAGGCAAGAGACGACTTGCCGCTGCCGCTCAGACCGGTTATCACAACCAGCTTGTTCCGCGGTATGGTGACATCTATATCCTTCAGGTTATGAACCCTGGCTCCAAGTACTCTGATCTCGTCTCCCATCTTACTGACTGTCGTAATATATTCTGCTGAAGGATTCAATACTTTCAGGATTTCTCATGCCCTCGGCCGGAATCTTGATAAGATAGGTCTTCCCCTGTCGCGGGTTGAGATAGGGCTGCCTTAACCAGGGATTGAGGAATTTGAGAAGCTTGTAATTCGTTCCGTAACTGGCAGCAAAATCCGAAAAATCAGCTATTTCACCCTTAACCTCCACCTCATGGTACTTAAGTTCCGGATAAAGCTCATCCTCCTCAATATCAAAACCGTAAGCAGACGGGTCGACAATGATGAGCTTATAGGCCACAACCCTGAAAATATACCTGGCAGTCTCTTCGGTTAACAGTAAATCATAATAATTGTTCTTCTTTTGAATGGAAATCTGTGTGTCAAGACCTGACCTGCCACAGTTATAGGAAGCTGCTGCCATTGTCCAGCTGCCGTATTTCTCATAGGATTTCCTGATAAAATCGCATGCCAGCTGTGTGGATTTTTCAAGATGATACCTCTCATCCACCACATTGTTGATCTCCAGCCCGTGCTCCCTTCCCGTTGACTGCATTATCTGCCAGAAACCTGTTGCGCCCGCCGGTGATATCATGTTACTGTATTCACTCTCTGCAGCCACCAGGAACTTGAAATCATCAGGAATACCGTTCTTTTTCAGTATAGGCTCGATAACCGGAAGATAACGATTGGCCCTCTTTATGATGAGTATGGTTGAGGAATGACGGTAGGCGCTGACAAGAATTTCACGTTCAAGACTTTCTTTTGTGTCGAAATTCTCAAGGGGCATCCTTTCCCCTGCAAAGGCCACCTCATCAGGTAACCTGAAAGGCCTGTTGAAATAAGCGGAATCCATGGTCCCTCCCGTGGCAGTACTGCCGAAACCCTTGAATCCGTTCAGTGTCGTGAACAGAAGCAATGACAATGTCATGACAATTGTTGCAATGATGGCAATATTTCTTCGCGGAAGATCCATAATGTCCTGTATTAAAAACAAAGTGCAAAGGTACAACTTTTCAGCTTGATAAAAATATCTCCCTGTGCCGGAAGTGTTCAGATAAAGGGAAAATTGTTCCGGAATCAGAACCTGTATGAAATACCTGAAAATATGCCGAATGAATATGGATGAACCTTCAGTGCGGGTGTCTGGCTGAAAGGATTGAGATAATATCTGAAAACAGGTTCAAGATTCAGGGAAAGATTGCCGGGGAAGTTATACTCCATCCCCATACCCAGGGAACTGCTGAATGTGAGCATGCTCATTCCCTCGGTCCGGCCCACCTGGTACCTGCCTCCGTCAATAGCGGCATATACTGAGTTGTTAATGAGAATATTTGAGGACAAGCCTCCTATAAGGTTAAAATCAAGTGCCCTGCCCAGCAGCTTATATCTTATAATCAAAGGCAGTTCAAGATAGCTGAAGTTCTGCCGCAGGGAATTATCGACATAAACGAGATTTGCCTTTGAAGGATCAAAATAGTCTTTTGTGTATCTGGTAACAATCCTGTTTTCGTTCCGGGTGTCAAGGAGGAAAACATCAGAATTGTTTGTATAGATCATTCCCCTGGTGGTCATGACCCCGAAATTGCGGTTTCCCTTTGCATAATCATACGGCTGAAAACCCGCGAAGGATGTGATTCCCGCCAGCTCCTGGCCGAATGATGAAAAATAAAGGCCTGACTGGACACTTACCCTTTTGCTTACCCTGTAAGCAAGGGCCAGACCTCCTGAATATGAGAATCCGGGCTGTTCGTCAGTCATAAGGCGTGAGACGAATTCATCATTGCCGGAATAGAAACTTGTGTAATAGGTAGGGGAAACAAGGGCTGATATTCTCCATTTGCCCGTTTTCTTTCCGCTCTCTGATGCGTCTGGAAAATAGAAGGGTTCCGCATCCGCGGCAGCAATTTCCACCCTGTCTGAACGGAACAGTTCACGCAGACTGAAATCCTTCCGGCCATGGCGGGCCGGGAAAACCACACCGGATGCCGTCTGGCTTGTTTCAACAGGCTGTATTATCAGATTGTCATCAGCTGCGCCGGGAATCACTTCCATTTCCCCCGGAACGTCACTGTCTGCCTCTGCAATTATCTGCCTTTCAGGAGGGACATTTTTTTCAGCTACAACCTGTACTTCACCCGGAGCTATGACAAGTGCCGGAGGTATCCCCTCCGGCAGACCGGAAATAACAGTCTGCTCAGGCATAGTGATACGAGTGCTCAGCCTGTAGGCCAGAAAGGCGACGGACAAGAGAACGGCTGCTGAAGCTGCGGCCCTGAGAATGATAAGGGGCCTCTGCCTTGCCCTTATGGCAGGCCTGATATTATTCCAGGCTTCCGGCGGGGGCAGAACCTCATAATTTTTCAGGCCGTTCCTGAAAACAAGATCAATATTTGTTCTGGTTTCATCCATTCAGTACCTTTTTCTTTATCCCGGTATAGGCCTCAACCCTGCGCTGAAGTATCATCCGTGCACGGGCAAGATTGGATTTTGACGTCCCTTCCGAAATGTTGATCATCCGGCTTATTTCCCTGTGTGAATAGCCTTCAAGTGCAAAGAGGTTGAAAACCATCCTGTACTTGGGGGGCAGCATCCTGATGATCTCCATCAGATCACCTGCGTCAAGTCCGGAATAATCCTCATTGTCAGGATCAACAAAGGGCTCCGGGATCATGTCAATATCTTCAACCATGTAAAGCCTGTTCCTGCTTCTGTATTTCTCAAGTGCGGTATTGACAATGATTCTCCGCATCCAGCCTTCAAAAGAACCTTCATATTTGAAGTGGGAAAGATTTGTAAAAATCTTTATAAACCCCTCCTGCAAAATATCCCTTGCTTCTTCATCATTGTCGGAATACTGAAGACAGACGGCATAAAGTGAGGGTGCATAGCGCCTGTACAGAAGTTCCTGATCCCTTCTGCTTCCTTTCAGACAACCGTTAATGATATTTCTAATCTCAGGCAAGTTATAGTTTCTTGGCACAGAGTATAAAAATATGCAAAATTCTGCCTGAAAGCCAATATTCTTCCTTAAAACTGATGCTGAAAACCGGAAAAAGGTTGCGTTGGCTCTGTTCTTTTTGCCTCTCCTGTTACAATGAACAGGAAATCAGATATGTATAACTTCTCCGTATGCGGCTGCCGCAGCTTCCATGATGGCCTCCGACATAGTCGGATGAGGATGGACAGATTTCATTATCTCATGAGCCGTGCTTTCAAGCTTCCTTGCAATAACAAGTCCGGAAATCATTTCCGTTACATTGGCTCCTATCATGTGTGCTCCGAGAAGTTCACCATACGAGGCATCGAAAATCAGTTTCACGAAACCATCCCTGCTGCCTGCTGCACTGGCCTTGCCTGAAGCCGTAAAAGGAAATTTGCCAACCTTTATTTCATATCCGGCAGCCCTGGCAGCTTCTTCAGTGTAACCCACCGATGCAATTTCAGGACTGGTATATGTGCAGGAAGGTATATTGCCGTAATCAAGCGCTTCGACATCCAGGCCGGCTATCTTTTCCGCACAGATTATTCCCTCAGCCGATGCCACATGTGCCAGTGCCGGCCCGTGAACAATATCCCCGATGGCATATACCCCTTCCACAGAGGTCCTGTACCATTCATCCACAACAACCTTGTCCCTTTCAATCCTTACTCCCGCCTCCTCAAGTCCCAGTCCTTCAATATTTGTTGTCACCCCAACGGCGGAAAGAACAATATCGGCTTCAACCGTTTCGGTTCCCTTCGGGGTTTTTATTGTCACAACACATTTTTCCCCCGATGTATCTGCAGATTCCACAGATGATCCGGTCATTATTTTCATTTTCATCTTCTTGAAGGAACGTTCCAGCTGTCTGGACACTTCCTCATCCTCATTGGGAACCAGCCGCGGAAGAAATTCCACCAGGGTCACGGCAGTTCCGACAGACTGGTAGAAATTAGCGAATTCACTTCCTATTGCACCCGAGCCGACAACCACCATCGATTCCGGCTGAACGGGCAGGCTCATGGCCTCACGGTAACCAATAACCTTCTTTCCGTCCTGCTTCAGTCCGGGCAGTTCCCTTGACCTTGCCCCGGTTGCCAGGATGATGTGCCCGGCACTTTTTATGGTTTTGTTTCCTTCACCATCATCAATCTCAACACTGTTGGCACCGGCCAGCCGCCCCTTCCCCCTGATAAGGGTAATATTGTTTTTTCTGAAAAGGAACTGAACCCCCTTGCTCATTCCTTCCGCAACACTCCGGCTGCGGGCAATGATTGCGCTAAAATCAGCCTTCAGCTCTCCGGCAACTGAAATGCCATATTCAGATGCATGCTTCAGGTCGTCAAATACCTGCGCACTCCTCAGGAGTGATTTCGTCGGGATGCAACCCCAGTTGAGGCAGACTCCTCCGATATCTGCTTTTTCAACAACAGCTACCTTCATCTTCAGCTGCGATGCCCTGATTGCAGCTACGTACCCTCCGGGGCCGCTTCCGATTATTATTATGTCATAATCCATTTTTTTCCAGATTAAATTTGTTTATATTTTTTTCTATTGCTTCCGATCGCAGTCCGGGTTTAAGTTGCTGAATCCGGATAACATAAGCATGGTGATACCCTTTGCAATAATCCACATTATCACCAGGGTGAATATTATTGTAGCCCCCACCGGAATGCCGGCGAAATATGAAATGACGTATCCGGAAGCAGTTCCGGCAAATCCGGTGAGAATGGAAACAAGGATTATAAGCGAATACTTCCGGGTAAACAACATTGCAATATTCGGCGGCAGGGTAAGAAGTGAAAGCACAAGGATCACCCCGGCCATCCTGATGTTAAGTACGATGGTGAGTGCAATTAGCGATGTGGTGACATATTTGAATGCATCAACACCCGATGAGTAGGTACGTGCAAAGGATTCATCGAAGGATGTGTACAGTATTGTCCGGTAAAATACTCCGAAATAGATGAAGAATATCACCGACATTATTCCCAGTGCAATTATATCGGCATTGGTTACGGTAAGAATGCTTCCGAAAAGATAACTCATCAGATTCGGCGAATAGCCCGGTGTAAGATAAATGAAGATTATGCCCGTAGCCATTCCGAATGCCCACAGGATACCAATGGCGGAATCTTCCCTTATCCTGTGGTTAATGGAAAGATATTCAATTCCCAGTGCTGAAAGAACTCCGAATACCGCTGCTCCTGCAACAGGATTGATCCCGGCATAATACCCTATCCCTATCCCTCCGAATGAGGCATGAGTGATTCCCCCGCTGAGAAAAACCATCTTCCTGGTAACAATGTATGTTCCGGCAAATCCTGCCGTTATGCTTGCAAAAAGCGCTCCCAGCAAACCCTTGACAATAAAATCATATTGAAAAATAGTTCCTTCCACTCAGTTATGTGTTTTAAGTACCGTATGCGGCACATCACCATGAGTAATAAGCTGAATAGGACATCCGTACGCAAGGAGCTGATCATTGCTTATTTCCGAGGAAGGATGGTAGTGAAGCTTCCTGTTTACACAGGCAAAGGATTTCACATGCGAGGAGATCATTCCTATATCATGCGACACCATGAGTATTGCCATCCTCTTATTCAATTCCTTCAGTTTTCCGTAAAAATCGCTCTCAAACGAAGAATCGACAAAATTTCCCGGTTCATCCAGAAGTAAAAGCCGGGGATCACCTATTATGGCACGCCCGAGCAAAACCCGCTGTATCTGTCCTCCTGAAAGTTCACTCAGCGCTTTCCTCTCAAGTCCGGAAAGTCCGAGCTCCTCCGCAATCCGCCCGGCCTTCTTCCTGTCATCCGCCGACATCCTTGAGAAAATCCTCTTTCTGATCATCATTCCCGAAAGAATGACATCTGTCACATTAACCGGAAAATTCACATCACCGGTTGAAATCTGGGGAAGATAACCGATTCTTTCCGAGTCCGGAAGATCCGGATTAAAACGGATCTCCCCGGCAGAAGGCTTCAGCAGTCCAAGAATGATTTTCAGAAGAGTGGTTTTACCCCCGCCGTTCGGCCCGATCACTCCGATAAAATCATTTTCATCCACACTGAAATCAACCCCTTCAAGCACGGTGTTCGTGTCGTATGAGGCGGATACAGAATGCATTTCAAAAATAAAAGCCATATGCTCAACTTATTTCCCGCTGCTTGTCAGACTTGTGTATAAGCCGTCAATGATATCCGTTACGGATCTGTACCAGTCTTCCGAAAGCGGGTCAATTATCCTGATTTCTCCTCCCGTGCCGGCAGCAATAGCCCTGGCATTCCTGATGTCATATTCCTTCTGTATGAATATCGTGTTTATGTTTTCTCTTACCGCCAGATCAATAAGCTCCTTCATGCGTGAGGGGGAAGGTTCCTTCCCCTCAAATTCCACAGCAACCTCTTCCAGTCCGTAATCCCTTGCAATATAAGCCAGATTGGGATGATAAATCATGAAATGACGGTTTGTCAGATCTGAAAAAAGATCCTCAGCCCTTTTATCAACTTCTCTGATCTTCCCTGCAAGAGTTTCGTAATTCCTGTTATACTCTTCAGCCGAAGCCGGATTCAGTTCACATACCAGATCCCTGACAACCGCAGCCAGTTCAAGGGCACATTTCGGAGATACCCAGTAATGGGGATCTGCAGCTTCGGAATGGCTTCTGCCGGCTCCGTGAGAATGGTCCGGAGCTATGGGTGAAATCCTGTCTCCGGCCATTACCTTCTTCATGTCCTTGTTGATCTCCTCAAATCTTTTCATCCATGCCGACTCGAAGCCGAGAAAACCATTCCCAAGATATGCGGCCGACCTGCTCAGACTTCTTATCTGGGCGGGATAAGGCTCATAGATATGGGGATTTGCACCGGGAGGCACCATTATGTTTACGGTGAAATCATCCCCGGCAATCTCCCTGATGAAATATTTATACGGGGCAATGGTGACCGTTATCAGCATTTCATCCGGACCTGAAGGACCGCCTCCGCAGGCCCACAGGAAAAAAAACGAAAAAATTACCAGTGCTTTTCTCATCGAACTAACAGCTTCTGCCTCACTGCAAGACTATCATTAATAAACCATTCAGGCCGGTCCCGGCTGTGCCTGCCTGCAGAATAACCGCAGGATCCGGCGGTTCAGGGCAGTATTCCATCCTGATCCCCATCTGCCTGACTACAAAATTAACATATAAGACAATAAAAAGTTTAGGTGTTGCAATTAAAATAATATGCGTTAATTTTAAGCCTTCCGGATCTCCCGGACTTAGCCGGGGACCATTGATAACTTAAAGACCATAACATGAATGTTTTTTTGAGATTTTCCATTCTGGCCCTGATGTGCTGCTTCCTTTCAGTCAGTACAGGGGCTCAGGGCAGGTACGGGGATCACAGAGTGATGACCCGTACAGTTGAAGCACTGGCAAAGGAATATCCCTCCCTTTGTTCTGTAAAGCCTCTAGGCAAAAGTGCGGGAGGGAAGGAACTGGTGGTAATCACAATAGGAACGGGCGACAGGGACAATAAGCCTGGAATAGCCGTTCTCGGAGGCATCGAGGGAAGTCACGTGCTCGGAAGGGAACTCGCTGCCGGCTTTGCCGGATACCTTCTGAAAAATTCAGGATCCCCGGAAATACAAAACCTTCTCGGGAAAATCACCTTCTACGTGATTCCGGATGTCAGCCCTGATGCTTCCGGGCAGTTCTTCAGCGACCTGAAATACGAAAGAAACGTCAATGATACGCCTGTTGATGATGACAGGGATTTCGTCACCAACGAGGATCCCCTTGAGGATCTGAACAACGACGGACTGATTACACTGATGAGAGTCAGCGATCCGGCCGGGAAATATATGAAGAGCCCTGACGATGAAAGAATAATGGTTGAAGCAGATTTTTCAAAGGGGGAAACAGGATCTTATCTTGTCTTTCCGGAAGGCATCGACAACGACGGGGACGGTCTCTTCAATGAAGACGGACCCGGCGGTGTGAACTTCAACAGGAACCTGACATACAACTACGAAGCTTTTGGCGCCGGAGCAGGAGCTCATCCTGTATCGGAACCGGAATCCATTGCTGTCCTGGATTTCCTTTTTGACCATTTCAATATCTATGCCACCATGGCATTCGGACCCCAGGACAACCTCAGCCAGCCGGCAAAACCTGCCGGCGGACGTCAGGCCGCAGCCCAGCCGGCGGAACAGGGATATATTCCCGGCGGACAGGGTCAGTTTCAGTTCCCGGGGGCATTCCCCATGCAGGGACCACCCCCCGGACCGCAATCAATGAGAATGATGACCGGACAGGCCAGGAAAATAACCAGTGTTCTGAGCCAGGATGAAACCATCATTAAGCTGGTGTCGGAAAAATACCGGAATATAACCGGCGTTAACGGTTCACCCGCCGCAACGCTTCCCCCGGGAAATTTCATGGAATGGTCATATTACCATTATGGCAGATACAGCTTCAGTACACCGGCTTGGTGGTTCCCGGCTGAACCCGGGAAAAATCCCGGTGTGGCATTCCTGAAATTTGCTGAAGAAAACAATATGGAAAATGTTTTCGTTCCATGGACGGAAATAAAACACCCCGGTTTCCCCGGTAAAAAAGTAGAGGTGGGAGGAATAAAACCGTTTGTAACAATCAATCCTCCGGAAGACAGGCTTCAGGATCTTATTGAGAAGAATTCGCGCTTCATTGTTGAAATGGCCGCAATGCATCCAGAACTGCAATTCCTTGATATGAAGGTGGAAAACCAGGGTGAAAACATATTCAGGATTTCCCTTAAAGTGCATAATAAAGGTATTTTTGCCACCTGTGCCGCTGCCGGTGAAAGAAATGTGTTCACACGACTGATGCGGATCAGCGTTGAAACAAACGGAAAACAGAAATTCCTCAGCGGACAGAAAGTCCAGACAATCAAAAGGCTTGAAGGCGGGGAATCGGCTGAATACAGCTGGCTCATAATGGGAAAAGGAACTGTAAAAATCACTGCCGGAGCTGTTAATACCGGTATTATAACAACAACTGCCGAACTTAAATAACTATCAGTTCAACTTGCTGATCAGTCTGATACAGATTCATTGACTGATTGCTCAAAAATAAAATACAACGAGATGAAAAAAATAGCTTTAACCACATTATTCCTGTCACTGCTAATACTCCTTCCCGATAAAGTTCTTGCCCAGAACGAGGCACTCTTTATCTCAGCGGCAGGAACACCTTCAGCTCCCAGAGTTCCCATGGTCTGGAATAAATACTATACCAACGCCGGAATCACCGATTTCTGCAGGAAACTTGAAAAAGCTTTCCCGGGCCTGGTCAGCCTGAGCTCAGCAGGTAAATCATACCAGGGACGCGATATATATGTACTGACAATATCCGATAAAAAGAGCGGAAATCCGGATCATAAGCCGGGATTCTGGATTGACGGCAATATCCATTCAATTGAACTCCAGGGAAGTGAAATGGCCATGTATACAGCATGGTACCTCTGCGAAATGTTCGACCAGAATGATTTCATAAACCAGTTGCTGAAAGACAAGACATTCTATATAGCACCAAGTATCAACCCGGATGGCAGGGATTATTTTGCAAATATCGGCGTTCCTCCCAGATCAGGACTTATCCCCTTTGACAATGACCGGGATGGCCTGTTTGATGAAGACGGACCGGATGATCTGAACGGTGACAAGAATATTAGCCAGATGAGACGCAGGAATCCCGATGGTGCATACAAGGCCGATCCCAAGGATCCGCGCAGGATGATACGCGTTGAACCGGGCGAAAAGGGCGAGTATGATCTTCTTGGAATGGAGGGTATTGACAATGATGGAGACGGACAGATCAATGAAGACGGACCCGGGGGATATGACGGCAACCGCGACTGGGGCTTCAACTGGGAGCCAAATTACGTTCAGAGCGGGGCCCATAAGTATCCTTTCTCACAGCCGGAAAACCGGGCGGTAAGGGATTTTGTCTCCAGCCACAGGAATATAACGGCTGCACAGTCATTCCACAATACAGGAGGCATGATCCTCAGGGGACCTTCAATACAGAACGGCGGTGCTGAAGCCTACAGCCGGTCCGATGATGCCGCCATCGAAGCCATAGGAAAGAAAGGGGAAAAGATCCTCCCCGGATATTCACTTCTTACAATCTGGAAAGACCTGTATTCCGTATATGGCGGTGAAATTGACTGGTTTCACGGGGCAATGGGATGTTTTGTCTATTCAAACGAACTGTGGAACAGCTATATGATGTTTTATGACAGGGAAAACACCGATTCCTATGAATTCGACAAACTGCTTTTGTTTGAAGACGGATTCATTCCCTGGCAGAAAGTGAATCATCCTGTTTACGGAGAAGTGGAAGTAGGCGGGTTCAGCAAGATGTTCGGACGGCTGCACCCCGGATTCATGCTTGAAACGGATGCACACCGGAATGCTGCATTCTGCCTTTATAACGCATATGAAACACCCAAACTGGAAATCTCGAACCTGAAAGTAACAAAGACTGAAGGCGGTCTCAGGGAAATAACAGCCTCAATAACCAACACCCGGATGATACCAACGCATTCAGCATCAAACCTGAAATTTAAAATTGATCCCCCGGTTTATGCCTTTCTTGACGGAGGAACGGTTGTTGCGGGCATGATAGTGGAAAATGCCGACCTTAATATTACCAGCGAACAGAAAAGGAATCCTCAGAGGATAGAAATACCCAATATCGCAGGATACCAGAAAGTTGATGTGAAATGGATAGTTAAAGGCGGCAGTAAATACACGGTAAGGGTTGAAAGTGTCAAGGGCGGAAGGGCCTCGGCACAGATAGAATAAACCGCCTTCCTTCAGCTTACCTGGAAGAAAATTTTGAAATAACCGGTCGTTTTTGATGATTTTATACTGAACTTCCAGGCACCGGTCTTATCCTGATTCTCAGTATCGGAAATATTGAGTGATTTTCTCCAGTTAAGATTGCCATACTGATCAATAACGATTTCGGAAAAGGTCCTGCCGTTTGGCATAATGACCTTTATTCTGATTTCACCTTCCTTGCAGTCGCCGCTGACCGACATGATGACTGATTTTGCAGAAGGCTCCACATCGAAAATATATTCACGGGAATAAGACGATCCCTTTATCGATTTGGAGATATCCCAGGTACTCTTTTCAGAATTTCCGTTCGGCCACCATCTGTACAGATCACCCGGGCCCGGCCACATGAACGGATCACCGAAGGGCCTTGTCTTCCCCTGTTCCTTTAAATCCTCCATGGCTTTCTCAAATTCTTCCCTGGCCCGCTTCCTTGATTCAAAATCAGCTTTCTGCCTCTCCACCTCCGCCTTCTGCCTCTCCATCTCCGCCTTCTGCCTCTCAATCATAATTTTTTTCTGCTCCCTTATGGCTTCCTGCATCTCCCTTTCCTTCTCCTCCTTTGTCTTTTCCTGGGCATTCAGCGGCAGCATCTGACAAAAAGCTGCCAAAAGAATTATTCCCAGTATTATTCCCGATTTTTTCATGGCAGTATCTTTTTTAATTATTGTCTCTTTAATTATTTTCAGTTCAAAGATAATACCGTTTACAGCCCCGCTTTGTTAATACGGAGTTAATGCAGGGTTAATGTGAGGATCAGGGGATAGTGATCTTAAGAAAATTCAATACATTTGATAAACAAACTGCAGATGATGAAAAAAAGGAATACCATACTCCTTCTCGGCATAACAGCGATAGCAATCCTGATCATCGCCCAGATAATCATCATACGGGGAATCCTGAAGCAGAATCATGAAATGCTTTACCTCCGGTACAGGCTGCTTTCCCAGGAAGCCCTTGTATCCCTGAGGCGGCAGTATAAGGTGGATGTTTACGATACCGTCCGTTTTATTCTGGATGAGTATTCCAGGGAAGTGGCGGCTGAACTGCCGCTGATAAGGGACGAAGCGGAAATGAATAGAAAAAAAGGTGAAATACTGGATTATTTCACAATGACACTCAACCAGGAAGAATACCTTTCTGACTACCTCTCCGCGTACTTTGAAAGAATGGGAGTGGAAAAGGATTTTACCTCCCGAATAGAAATCCGGAATCTTGAAATCATCAGCACGGATACATTTCCCATCATCAGGACCTTCAGCTTTTTTGGAAAACAACCGCCTGAACAGACCGGAGGAGGAAAAACTGCAGCCCGGACGGATATATCTCCTGCCGCAGGATCCAGACTGCTCGTTGAACGCAGGGGACTTGAAGACAATTATTACTCCCTCTTTTTTGAATTCTTCATTGATTTCTCGGATAAGCGGAAAATGGTGCTTCAGGCTTCTTCCGCATCACTTGCCATGAGCCTGTTCAGCCTGGTCATAGTGGTTGCCATATTCATGCTTACCTATAAAAACCTGATGGAGGAAAAAAGACTGTCAGACCTCAAAACAGACTTTATAAACAACATGACCCATGAGCTCAAAACGCCCCTGGCTACAATAACCGTTGCAGGAAAGACCCTGGAAATGGAAAGGATAAGACAGGATGATGCAAAGGTTCTGGAAACGGCAAAACTGATAGGTAAACAAAGCGTACATCTGAACCAGCTGATAAACATGATACTCGAAATATCAATGTGGGAAAGAACCGAATTCCAGCTCGACAAAAAGAAGGCAGTCATTGAGGAAGTAATGAACGATATCGTTTACAGCTTCAGAATCGGACCCGGCAACTCAGCCACAATTACCCAGAATTACAGCTTTAACGGACTGGAAGCGGATATCGACCTTGTCTATTTTATCACAATGATCAACAACCTCCTGTCCAACGCGGTCAAATATTCGGCCAGGGATCCGGTTATAAATATTGAAGGCTTTGCCGAAAACGGAAAAATATTTGTCAGGATAGCTGATAACGGCATAGGAATAAGCAAATCGGACCAGAAACATATTTTTGAAAAATTTTACCGTACATCATCAGGCAATATTCACAAATATAAGGGACTGGGACTAGGGCTTTACTATGTGAAAAAAATTGCCGCCGCCCACGGGGGTGATGTTACGGTTAGCAGCAAACCCGGAAAAGGCAGTATCTTTACAGTAACAATTCCTTATTAAACCACAGAGAGGCATTATGAAAGTTTTACTAGCGGAAGATGACAGGGATTTTGGCAATATCCTTGCACAGTACATAACCATGAATGGCTTTGAGGTCAGCCTGGCACGCGACGGCAGGGAAGCATGGGAAGCATTCACAAAAGACAGGCCGGATATATGCGTAATCGATGTGATGATGCCGGAAATGGACGGATTTACCCTGGGAGAAAAAATTAAGGAAGCCAAACCCGAAATCCCCTTTATTTACCTGACAGCAAAAAGCCTTAAGGAAGATATTATAAAAGGACTGAAAATAGGCGCCGACGATTACATCACGAAACCATTCGACCCTGAAGTCCTCATTCTGAGAATCAAAAATATCCTCAAACGATCATATTCGTCATCCACGGATGAATTCAGGATATCTGACACAGTCCTTAAATTCAATACCCTCGAACTGCAGTCGGGAAAATATACGGAGAAACTGACCCTCAAGGAGGCACAGCTTCTTAAGTATCTGATAGTAAATAAGAACAAAATCCTGGCACGGGAAGAAATCCTTACTGAAATATGGGGTGAAGATGATTATTTCCTTGGCCGGAGCATGGATGTGTTCATAAGCAGACTCCGGAAATATATCTCGGATGATAAGAACATCGATATCCGGACGGTAAGGGGAACGGGATTCATCCTTGAAGAAGTGGAAAGGGAATAAGCTTTGCCATTCCTGCTTTTTCAGGCTTTTCACCGTAATATTTCCTGCTGATTTCCCGGACTTCCTGCCGTGCCCTTGCCCGGTCCCGTGCAGGAGAACCTTCCTCCATACCATGTCTGCCCCCGGCCGGAGCGGATTCTCTTTTTCCTATCTCCTTCCCAGAAGCTCGCTGACCTTGTTTCTCAGATCATTGCCCCTGAGATTGCGGGCAATTATTGTGCCTGTCTCGTCAAGCAGGAAATTTGCAGGAATGGAACTTACCGCATACAATTGTGCAGCAGCGCTGTTCCAGAACTGGAGATCGGATACATGCGTCCAGGTCAGCTTGTCATCGGCTATTGCCTTAACCCAGTCGTCCCTTGACTGGTCAAGTGATACGGCAAAAATATCAAAGCCTCTGTTCTTGAATTCATTATAGGTCTTTACTATATTGGGGTTCTCCTGGCGACAGGGTCCGCACCATGCGGCCCAGAAATCAACAAGCAGGAGCTTTGATCCAATCTTGGAGGAAAGGGAAACCGGGTTCCCGTTAACGTCATTCAGTGTGAAATCGGGTGCCTTCTGCCCTATGGCAACTTTCTTCATTGCCTCAACCCTTGCCTTCAGTTCCCGAACCATCGGGATCCTGGCAACACTGGTATCCATGCTGTTGATGACAGCTTCTATTTCCGAGGCTTCCATTTCATAACTCAGGCTTCTGAGTATGGAAGGAGTTACATATGAAGAAGGATTGTTAACGATGAATTCCTTCTGGAGACTGTTCATGTCTTTTGCAATTACATCTGCCTCCTTCTCTATCCTGGAGATCTCTGCAGTATCATTTACCTGGCGGGCAACCTGGTATTTCTGTACCAGATCGGAATATTTCTCACTCAGCGGCCTTGTTGATTCTATAAGAGAATTGTATTCATCCTGAGTTTTTGATCCTGAAACCTTTGCATTGAAAAGGGAATCAAGCGTCCCGGTAATTGTGATATTTGAATTCTCGAGGTAAAAGGACGTGCGGTACGGGGTGTTAAGAGCCACAAGCTGGACAAGATCAGGATATTCAATCACTCCCTTCATCTTAAACGAACCTTTTTTCACAACCGCTGAATCAAGATTCACAATCTGTCCGTCTGCTCTTTTCTGAAGTACCAGGGTAACACTGTCAGCACCGGCCAGCTTTCCTCTGATGACAAACTGGGGGCCGGAAGTACAGGCAGAGAGAACTGCTGCCAGAACGGATAAAAAGATAATTTTCTTCATTATGCTAAATGTATTAAGTATCAGATTTTTAATCTTTAAATCGCGCAAAGATACAAAATATTGTTTAGCGGCAATGTATTTTCTGATATTTCTCAATAAGGCTCAGGGCAGCTTTATTGGAACTTATTCTGCCTTCCAGGAGCTCCTTCTCCAACAGGAGCTTCAAAGCACGGATCTCATCGTTGCTGTAAAATGAATTATTCAGATATTCCGCAATTGTTTCATTCATCATCATTACAGACTGCAGCTTGCGTTTTTCCGTGAAAAAACCGTTTTCGCCGGTAAGTGCCACATATTTCCGTATAACATCCCACAATTCCCTTATTCCCGTATTCTCCCGCACTGAGCAGCTCAGAGCCACAGGTTTCCACCCCGAGGGATCGGCGGGAAAAAGTGAGAGGACATTACGGTACATGCGGACCGCATGCTCAGCCCGGCTCCTGTTGGATCCGTCGGCTTTGGTGACGGCAACTGCATCAGCCATTTCCATTATGCCCCTTTTCATGCCCTGCAATTCGTCCCCGGCACCTGCAAGCACAAGCAGAAGAAAGAAATCAACCATGGAATGCACTGCCGTTTCAGACTGACCCACACCGACAGTCTCCACCAGTATGGTATCAAATCCGGCTGCCTCGCAGAGGATAATTGCCTCACGTGTCTTCCGTGCAACTCCCCCGGCACTTCCTGCGGCAGGAGACGGCCGGATAAAAGCATCCGGACTGGTGCCGAGCTTTTCCATCCTTGTCTTGTCTCCCAGGATGCTGCCCCGGGAAGTGCTGCTGCTCGGGTCAACAGCCAGAACCGCCACCTTACGGCCCTCCGAAACAAGATGCAGGCCCAGGGCCTCAATGAACGAACTCTTGCCGGCTCCGGGCACGCCCGTTATCCCGACCCTGACCGATTTTCCGCTGAATGGAAGGCAGCTTTCAACCAGGTCACGCATCATGCCGGCATGCTCCGGAAGGGAACTCTCGACCAGCGTTATGGCCTGGCTCAGGATGGTCCTGCTGCCTTTCAATATACCATCAAGGTATTCTGCGGCGGAATACTGCTTTCTCTTCCTCCTGCTGCCTCCGGCAACCGCCGGATTAACACCCGCGGGGTATTCTGTTCCAGCCTTTATCCTGAGACGGCTGCCCGACTGTTCTCCGTCTGGCCTTTTTCCGTCTGGCTTTTCTCCGACTGACTTATCTCCTCCTGCCATACTGAACGGTTTTTATAGCTGTAAAAACAGTAAAAGGGTGCCGTTATCTCATACAGCACCCTTTCAGGGTTAAACATCAGATCACGGGATCTGCATATCATCTTGAAGCAGTCTGCTCAACATCGGCATTGAGCATAAGAACCACTTCGGAATTCTTCGGATCATTCGTATAGACATAGATGGCCTTGGTTACCCTGCCCTTGTAGCCTCCTGAATTGAAGGTCGCCTTTATGGAACTGGACTGACCGGGCCTGATGCCTTCTCCCTGGGTACCCTGCTGAATGGCAGTGCATCCGCAGGTTGACCTGACATGACGTATTATCAGATCCCTCTTGCCGGCATTCGAAAACCTGAATTCAACATCTTTGGAAGTGGAACCGGCCATTTTTCCCAGATCAACGGTCGTGGCCTCAAGCTTGAACACAGGTGCATTTTCCAGGTCGCTTTTGGAAAGTGAGGAGAAATCTTCAACCAGATTGGCCGAAATGTAATAAAACACATTCTGCTGTGTCACGCCGTTGAGCTTCACCCTTACCATATCGCTGACATTGCCCCAGGCATTGTTTTTTGTGGCGTCATAGGCACCTTCTATAATACCTTTCTGGCCGGGCTTGAGTGTCTCCGGACTGGCCTTAAGAGTCAGATGCTCCGGAACATTTTCAAATTCAACCTTTACAGATTCCTTCGAGGGATTGATAATCTGCATGACGCGTATTTTCTTTTCGGTCTTTTTCACATTGGTGAAAGCGAGATGATTGCTCTGAAACCTTACCGGACCAACAGGAAAGATAAACAGTTCTTCCATGGTTTTTTCCCGCGGAATAACTTCTCCCTTCAGAGTAATAACAACAACCTGCGGTTTTGAGTTTGTATAGACGGAAAGAGTTTTGTTGAATGCTCCGGGCCGGTTCTGCGGATCATAGATAGCGGTTATCTTCCCTTTTCCTCCCGGGGCAATCGGATGCTTGGTCCAGTCGGGAAGGGTACAGCCGCATGAGGCAATGATATTCTGTATCACCAGAGGGGAATTCCCGGTGTTGGTGACCTCAAAATCAAAGGTCTGACGACCATCTTCTTCCCTGAAAGAACCAAAATTGTGTTCAGTTTCGGAAAGCTTCATAACCGGTTGAGCCATCACCGAAACAGTAATAAAAAACGTTGTAATTATCAGACAGACTTTTTTCATATTACGAAATTGTTAGACACTTATAATATTTAACATTCCAATACGGTTTTTAGTATATAAACAACCCCGGTAATTGTATGGTTGCACTGGTTGATACAAAAATCAGACCGGAATGATGTTTGACATTAAACATGACAAATTTAATAAACTTTACTATTTTAAGATATTTTAAACCGGAATATCATTAGTTTTGTTGCATAATAAGAGGGTTTTGGAACGGGATTTGAACGAAAAACCCTGATGTTTCACAAAGAAACAAGGAATGAGAAACCGCCGCCTGCTGATAATAATCATACTTGCATGCCTTGCTCCGCTGACTGTAACAGGACAGTTCTACAACGGACACCAGATGACATTCGGCAAGAACAGGGTGCAGTATTATGATTATTACTGGTCCTTCTACCGTTTTGAGAATATTGACTGTTATTTCAACGAATACGGCCGCGATCTCGCCCAGTATACCGCCGATTATGCCATCAGGAAACTGGATGAGATAGAGGACTTTTTTGACTATAACCTCGAAAAACGGCTCGTTTTCATTATCCATAAAAACAATAACGAGTACAGGGAATCCAATGTCGGCCTTGTCACAGGTGATGCGGACACCTATAACACCGGCGGATTCAGCAGAATAATAAAAAACAAGGTGCTGCTCTACTACGAGGGGGATCACGTTGCCTACCAGAAACAGATCGGGGCATCAATAACCGAAGTGATAGTGAATGAGATGCTTTATGACGCCGATGTGCGGGACCGCATCAGCAGCTCATCCGTGATCACCATACCGGAATGGTTTATCAAGGGACTGGCAAACTATGTTTCATTCGGATGGGATGTTGAAACGGAAAACCGGGTAAAGGATGGCATCATGACAGGCTATTACAAGAATATAAACCATCTAGAATACGATGATGCCGTTTATGCCGGACAGTCATTCTGGCGTTTTATCGGTAAGGAATATGGCGATGCGCTGATACCCAATATTATATACCTGACAAAGGTATATAAGAATATCGAGGACGGCCTCCTGTATGTTATCGGCAAGAATGTAAAGGAACTGATGAAGGAATGGAAGGCATTCTACCGCAATGAGTTCGCTGACGATGAGGCGAAGCCTGACTATGACGGAAATGTCATTGCCCGTTCAAAAAAGGAACAGCTCTTCCAGCAGGTAAAAATCAGTCCCGATGGCAGGTATATTGCTTATGTGACCAACAACTGGGGAAGGAAAAGGATCAGGATCTATGATCAGACAACAGGCAAACAGAAGGTTATTTTCCGGAAAGAACCCAAATATGAGCATATCACAGATAATACCTACCCCGTAATAGCATGGCATCCGAGCGGAAGGATCCTTACATACATTAACGAGGAAAATGCCGGAATGGTTATTTATTTCTACAGGACGGACGAGAAAAAGACTGAAAAGAGAAACCTTCTTTATTTTGACAAGATTCTGGATTTTTCCTATTCACCCGAAGGATCACGCCTGATTTTTTCCGGGGTGAAGGACGGCATAACCGACCTTTACCTGCATACAATCTCTTCAGGAACAAACGAACAGATCACCAGGGATATAGCAGATGACCTCAATCCTTCTTTCCTGGAAGGGGAGGAAGATGTGATCATCTTTTCATCAAACAGGCTCAGCGACACTATTACCAACCTTGCCGATCCCTGGGAAAAAGTCGGAAACACCTTCAATCTTTTCACCTACAACCTTTCCCGGAGGGATAATATTCTCACCAGGCTGACGGAAGGGCAATACATTGAGAGATTTTCCCCTTCGGGAAATATCAGAAAGAGATTTACCTACATCGGCGATGCCGATGGTATGATGAACCGTTACTCCGCCACCTTCGACAGTGCCATAAGCTATATCGACACCGCCACCCATTACAGGTATTTTATCAGATCCGAAGCCCTCAGCGCCTATGACCGCAATATCCTCACCCAGTCAGTGGACAGGGCAGAGGATAATTACGGGGAGGTGCTGTTCAACAAGGGAAAATACATGATCCGGAAAGGAAAACTGTCCGACTCCCCCCCCCTGTCGGATCGTGAAAGAAAATTCAGCAACTTCAGAAAGGAGAAATCTGCCCTGCTCCACAGGGCAGACAGTATTGAACAACTCAGGCAATGGCTTATTTCCGAAGACAAAAAAAGACGCGATACCCTTACAAAACCGCTGTATGAATATTACCTGACCAGTGAGCCCATAGATATTAACCACTATATCTTCGAAAAAGAAAAACAGAATTATTTCGAACAGCTCTGGAGAAAGGATTACATGAATATTGATCTTGATACGGGGCGGCTTAAACTGCCTCTTATAAGAATCTACCAGACAGCCTTCTACAACAATTACATAGCAAATCAGATCGACTTCAGCTTCCTGAACAACACCTACCAGGTATACAGCGGGGGAGCTCCCTACTATAACCCCGGGATAAACCTGCTTACCAGATTCGGGGTAATCGACCTCTTCGAAAATTACCGTTTGACAGGAGGATTCCGGTTCTCAGGCAACTTCGACAGCAACGAGTACCTGGTAAGCGCTGAAAGCCTGAAGGGGAAACTCGACAAACAATTCATATTCCACCGGCAGGGATTCTTCAGTTCAAATGATACCAGCTATTTCAAATCGCATACTCACAATATCTACCTGACCTTTTCAAAGCCCTTTACGCCCGTACTTTCGCTCAAGGGTACCGTTGCCTACAGAAATGACCGCCACGTCATGCTTTATTCCGACAACATGGTTGCCGTGCTCAACAATGATATCATTTCCCGCCACTGGGGAAACCTGAAGGGGGAACTGGTATATGACAACACACGGAAAAGAAATATAAATATTTATTACGGAACCCGCTTCAAGATCTTTGGCGAATACTACAAGGAGCTGAATTACAAAATGTCAGATATGATTGTGATAGGTGTGGACTACCGTACCTATATCAGACTCCACAGGGAACTTATCTGGGCAAACCGCTTTGCGGCAAGCACATCCTACGGACCAACCAGACTTGTTTACTACCTTGGAGGCGTGGATAACTGGATGGGAAATATTTTCAACAGGAAAGCAATGTTTGACCAGTCAATTCCTGTCAATCCCAATATGAACTATGGCTTCCAGGCCCTGGCTACAAATATGCGCGGTTTTATCCAGAATATCCGCAACGGCACGAGCTTTGCCCTGATAAACAGTGAGATAAGATGGCCCGTAATCAGGTACTTTGCAGGACACCCGCTTAAATCAAACTTTCTCAACTCCTTCCAGCTGGTCGGTTTCGGAGACATCGGATCCGCATGGGTGGGAAGAACACCCTGGGCGGGAGAAAATGCATGGGACAACGAAGTAATCCAGAGCGGTTCCGTGAAAGTGACACTTGACTCAAACCGGGAGCCGATAGTGGCAGGATTCGGGGCAGGATTAAGAGCCCAGCTGCTGGGATATTTCGTAAGAGCCGACTGGGCATGGGGCATTGAAAACAACTACATTCTCCCAAGGGTCTTCTACCTGTCATTCAGTCTCGATTTCTGACCTTATCCGGAAGACATGCCGCTGCTATGTGTCATGCGGCATTTTAAAATAAAATTTTTTTGGATACATTTGGAAACTCAAAAATTCTAATACTAAAATAAAAATGGCTTACAAAATCAATGAAGATTGCACAGCGTGCGGAACATGCCTGGACGAATGTCCGGTTGAGGCAATTTCTGAAGGCGACATCTACAAAATAGATCCGGACTTATGCACCGACTGCGGAGCATGCGCGGATGTCTGCCCGGTTGAGGCAATTCATCCTGAGAACTGATGCTGTGTATTCAGATTAACTGCCGGGGCTGAAGCAATTCAGTCCCGTTTTGTTTCAGTCGGGATCATATCCCGCCATCGTCAGCAGGCCCTGTATATCCCTTGAATCCATAAGATCACCAAGACTGATGTCACGGTTCTTCTTCATGGCTGATTCAACTATTCTGAATCCTGTCCAGACCGCTGCCCTTCCCGGTGATTCGTTCGTGAAATAGCTGGTGAAAGGTGCCGTTCCGGTAAGCTTGCGGATAACAAACTGATCAGTGCTGAAAAGAAGATCGTGTTCTATAAGGTACTGCCACATCTGCCTTTCATTGTTTTCGCAGAACTTCATCTGGGAGGCAGTGAAACCAAACAGCAGTGTGTCACTTATACCGGGAAGCATACATTTTTCAAAATATTTCAGCTTGCCTTCATGAAGCATGACACTCAGCAGGTTTTTTTCAGGATAGTCCATGCTCTCATAATCCCATTCCGAAGCGCCCCAGCCGTACATGCAGTCAGGAACAAGGTTGAAGGGATTCATCCTGGCAGCCACATACTGATAAATTTCAAGACGCGGATAATAGGGACTGTTCCTTCCAAGATACCTGTCAAGCCCTAAACCGATAACCGAATCGCCGGCAATGATACTGCTGTTGAAACCGGTAACACAGCTGATAACCGAAGGAACCGCCTTATCGGGAAAATGATAGAGATAATGCCTGAATGCTTCTTCAAGTTCCTTCTCATAGGGAGCCATGTCAGGAAAAACCCGCATTACTTCCTCATATACTTCATAATTCAGCCTGTCGGTGGCAAAGCTCAGAAGCGCGGAAGGAAAATCCGGATCATCTGTGCTTCCGGCATTGATAACATAGGCAAACAACTGCAGGAAACTGCCGTATTCCTCCCTTATCAGAGGCAATCCCTCATCAAACCCGGCAGGATCGGCCGAAAAGAGAGCCTGTTCAAACCTTTTTATCTTTACATCAGCCTCTATGGATGAAGTGTTCACTTTATAATGATTTCTTCTGCAGGCGCTTCCGGCTGCCATTAAACATGAAAAAATTACCGTGAAGAATATAATGTTTCTCATGCCGTTATAAATTTGAAAATACGAAAGTAATTACTTTTCATTGTGATGGCAAAAATCCGTGCAGCAATAAATCTGGCTCAGTATTTGATCATTTGATAATGAAAATGAATGATCACCCGTGTGATGGAGAAAATAATCCGCATACAAAGGAATGAGATGAATCATACAGGTATAAAACCATCAGTCAAAGGATATATTGTACTGATTGTTCTGTTATGCATATCATTCCGGATTTCCGCCCAGACTGATTACCGGAACACCGGTTTCAGCTCCCGGCGCGATAATTTCGCTCCCTCGTATGCATACTCGCTCGACATTCATTTCGATCCCGTAATAAGCTGGTTTTCCACAAACAGATATCTGATGCGCAATGAAGGCGCAATACCGGGGTCAAGCATAGGCATATCCCGGAGCAAAAATTACAGCCCGAACTACTCCTTCACATCCGGAGTCAGTATCACCGACGCAGGGGGAAAACTCATCTGCCTGGAAAAAAAATATTTCAGGCTCAGGAATCCCCGGCACGAAACAGTCGCAGTTGAAGCAGGCGAACGAATTATTTACAGGATTAAATATTTCTCCGTTCCGGTTGGCATAAAACTAAGAACAGGCGAAACCGGCTACGGGAAAATATTTGCCGAAGCCGGACTGGACCCGAAAATCGTGCTTTCGGCCAAAGCCGACATCCCGTCTCTTAATATACGGGATAATAATGCATTTGCTGAAATCAGGGCCTTCAACCTTTCATACCACGTAATGGCCGGAACAGAATATCCTGTCATCGGAAACCTCTCTGCCGTCTTCGGACTCCGCTTTGAAAACAATTTCCTTGATTTCATACGGAACAATAAGAATAAACCGGGTGAAATGGTAAGTCATAAATTGCTATCTTTCCGGCTGGGGATTAACTTCTGAGATTTCATATGAGATTTTCGGTCGCACAGCTGAACTACCATATCGGCAATTTTACTGCCAACAGGGAAAAAATCCGCAGGGCAATACAAAAGGCAAGGGAAGAAAAATCAGATCTTGTAATATTTTCGGAGCTTTCCCTGCCGGGATATCCTCCCCATGACCTGCTACAGCGTGATGATTTCATAGAAGACTGCAGGAAAGCACTTGATGAGGTTGCGGATGAATGCAGGGGGATAACCGCAATTGCCGGCTGCCCTGTTGTCAGTGACAGCTCCGGCAGCAGGAAGCTTCTTAATTCCGCCCTTGTCCTGTCTGAGGGAAAAATCCTCTTTTCTGCGGCTAAAACAGTGTTTTCCGGACACGACATATTCGATGAGCACAGATATTTCAGTCCCGGCAGAAACTTCCGGATCTTTCCGTTCAGGGGCTTCAGGATGGCGCTTACAGTCGGTGACGACATACGGAGTGAACAATTCCCCGGATCAGAATCAGGAGATACGGAAAACCATGCCTCTCCGGCTGTGTATGAACTGTCAGGGCAACATCCTGATTTCATTGTCAACATTTCGGCCTTCCCCTTTTCATATAAGAAAACCGGTGAAAGGATTTCCGCATTCAGGAATAAAGCTGCCAGGTACGGTGTTCCGCTTATAAACTGCAACCAGACAGGAGCAAACACCGAGCTTATCTTCGACGGTGCATCCGTGACAATCAATGGCAAAGGGGATATCTGCGGCATGCTTCCTTTTTTTGAGGAGGAGGTCAGAACCTTCAGTTCTGAAGATTTATTCCGGGGAATACATCATAATGATCATATACTCCCCGGTCAGCATGAGCTTGTATATAAAGCCCTGGTATGCGGAATACGTGACTATTTCAGAAAATCAGGGTTTAGCAGGGCAATCCTGGGCCTCTCCGGGGGTCTTGATTCGGCGGTTGTGCTCTGCCTTGCAGCCGAAGCGCTCGGAAATGACAGGGTACAGGCTCTCCTGATGCCCTCCCGCTATTCATCGGAGGATTCCGTTACCGATGCCCTCACACTGGCGGAACGCCTGAACATTCCATACAACATCATAAGCATAGAAAAGCCTTTCAGGGCCTTTGAGGAAGATCTCGCCCCCCTGTTTGCCGGTAAACAGCCGGATGTCACGGAAGAGAATATTCAGGCAAGAATAAGGGCAATACTTCTGATGGCAGTGGCAAATAAATCCGGAGCCGTTTTACTGAATGCTTCCAACAAGAGTGAGGCAGCCGTGGGATACGGAACATTATACGGGGACATGGCAGGAGGCCTGTCCGTCATCGGGGATGTCTACAAAACTGATGTTTACAGTCTTGCCCGCCACATAAACAGAAACGGGGAAATAATTCCGGAAAATATAATTGCCAGGCCACCCTCGGCAGAGCTGAGGGCTGATCAGCTCGACACCGATTCACTTCCGGAATACAGCATCCTGGATCCAATACTTTACCAGTATATTGAAGAACAGAAAGCACCGGCCGCAATCACCGGCAGAGGCATAACACCCGGAATCGTATCAGATGTCATAGGAATGGTCAGGAACAGCGAGTATAAGAGATTCCAGGCCCCGCCGGTTCTGAGAATTTCCTCCAGATCATTCGGACAGGGAAGAATAATGCCCCTGGCAGCAAAATACTGAGAACCCTTCTGCCGGCCCTTTCAGTTTCTGCCTCCATTTTGTCAGGAAAGGACTGCTGTTCCGCCCTCTCCGGACGGGTCATCATACAGATTCCCTCTTCCCTACTCCCTGAAAAAGACTCTTTTTACCCGCGGTGGTATTGATGTAAGGATCTCATAGGGTATGGTCCCGCATTTCCCGGCCAGTTCGGCAATGCTGATACCCTGACCGAATATCTCGGCCTCATCCCCTTCTCCGGCGTCCACTCCGCTTATGTCGGCCATGCACATATCCATGCAAATATTGCCGATAATGGGAACCCTCCGGTTCTTTATGAAAAGTGAGCCATTCCCGTTTCCCAGCTTCCTGTTCAGTCCATCGGCATATCCCACGGGCAGTATGGCAATAACACGGTCACTGTCCGCAACAGCGGCACATCCGTAACCGACAGGTTCTCCTGCCGGAATTGTTTTCACCTGCGATATCCTGGTCATATACCTTCCTGCCGGTTTAAGATCAGGCTTGTCAGCATCTCCGGCATTGAAATATCCGGTACCGTACAAGCCTATGCCGGGCCTGACCATTTCAAAATGGTATTCGGGGAAACGTATGATCGCGGATGAATTGCATATATGCCTGATGAAGGAGTAGCCCGTTGCTTCCCTGAGCTTTTCAGCCACCTTTGTAAACAGTGCGGCCTGCCTGTGAGTGAAATGATCAAGGGCCGGATCCTCACTGGCTGCAAAATGGGAAAAAACAGATACGATTTTCATGCTTTCACTGCTTCTCACCAGGCTTGCCAGCCTGTCAGCATCACCGGGCATAAAACCAAGCCGGTGCATTCCCGTATCAATCTTGATATGCACGGGATAACCCACCAGTCCGTATTTCAAAGCTGTCTCCCTGAACCTTTCGAATGAGCGGAAACTGTATATCTCGGGTTCAAGGTCATACCTGATCATCAGTTCAAATGCCGAGGGGTCAGGATTCATTACCATCACAGGAAGAGTGATTCCTGCATTCCTCAGCTCGACGCCCTCATCTGCGTATGCAACGCCGAGATAGCCTACCCTGTGGTATTCCAGAAGGGCTGCCGTTTCCGCATGGCCCGAACCATAGGCAAAAGCCTTTACCATCGCCATAATGGCTGTCCCCGGTCTGATTCTCCTTCTGTATTCATTCAGGTTATGGGCAATGGCGTCAAGGTTTATCTCGAGCACTGTCTGATGTACCTGCTGTTCCAGAAGGGCAGCAATCTTTTCAAATTCAAATTTCCTCGCTCCCTTCAGTAGTATTGTCTCATCCCGGAAGGCCGAGGGAGTAAAGCGCTGTATAAACTCATCCGTTGAATAGTAAAACTCCGGATCACCGCCGAACAATGAACGGTTGGCGGAAAGTACAGGCCCGATCCCTATGAACCTGCCCGTTCCGTTCTGCCGTATCAGTCCGGAAACTTCGGAATACAATTCTTTTTCATCCCTTCCGCTCTGAACGAAATCGGAAAGTATGAGAGTCGTTTTCCTGTTGTTCTGCGCCCTGAGATAATCCAGAGCCATGCCAAGGGAACCCGGATCGGAATTGTAATAGTCTTCAATGAGCTGACAATTGTTTATCCCGGCTTTCAGTTCCATCCTCATTGCAACTGATACGAGCGAGGCCAGTCCCTGCCGTATAACTTCCGCGTCTGTCCCCAGGACAAGGCAGGCACAGGCTGCGGTGACGGCATTGTCAACAGATGCCCGGTCACTGAAGGGTATGGAAAAAAAGTGGTCCCTGCCCCGGTATCCCATCCGTATATGTGTCTGCCTGCCGTCTCCGGAAATTTTTTCAACCCTGATCGCTGCCTCATCACTGCTGACCGACCAGTCGGCAATCTGCTTCCCCGCATAAACTTCCCTGCCGCTTATCAGTTCATGGATAATCCGGTGATCCCTGCAGTAAATAAGAACTGATGTATCCCTGAAGAGTTCCAGTTTCTCCCGGGCCTTCTCCTCAAGGCTGCTGAAATTCTCACTGTGCGCGTCACCTATATTCGTTATTATACCGATATCGGGATCTATGATATCCCTGAGCCTGCCCATCTCACCCGGTAATGAAATACCGGCTTCAAATATTCCGTACTGATACTTGTCTTCAAGCCTGAGAACGGAAAGAGGGACTCCTGTCTGGGAATTATAGCTCCGCGGACTTCTGACCACTGATGCAGTCATTCCGAGAATATCCGCCAGCCACTCCTTTACAATGGTTTTTCCGGCACTGCCGGTCACGGCAATAACGGGCGGCCGGAATGACTTCCTGACATGGGCGGCAAGTTTTTGTAAAGCCGCAACGGAACCGGATGTCTCTATGACAGCTGCTCCTTCAAATTTCTCCATGTCGCGGGGAAGCCGTTCAACAACAAAAACCCTTATCCCCCTGCTGTACAGACTTTCAATAAAATCATGCCCGTCATGATTTTTACCCCTGATGGCAAAAAACAGCACTCCCTCACTGAACTTGAAATTACGGCTGTCAATAAGCACTTCTGTCACCGTCAGGTCCGGATCGCCGCTCAGCCTGCCGGAAATTATTTCAGCAATATCGGAAGAAGAGAATTTCACATTTATTGTTTGTTTAAATATGGTCTTTTAAGGCAGTGCTGCCTGCCGTCCTGTTGTAACAGGCCCTGCACAGCGGTTCATACTTTTCCTTTTCGCCAACTACCACTATCTGATCCTCTGAGGATTTCCTGTATGAATAATTTGCCAGGCTGCCGCAGCGCATACATATGGCATGAACCTTGGTAATATACTCAGCCACGGCAAGAAGTGCAGGCATGGGGCCAAAGGGTTTGGCCATGAAATTCATATCCAGACCGGCCACGACAGTTCTTATGCCATTGTTTGCCAGCTGATTGCAGACATCAACAATGGAATCATCGAAAAACTGGGCCTCATCAATTCCGACAACATCAACACCAGCGGCAAGAAGCAGTATACCATATGCATTGTCCACGGGAGTGGAGCTGATCCACCTGGAATCATGCGATACGATTTTTGTTTCAGAATAGCGCCTGTCCAGGGAAGGCTTGAAAATTTCAACTTTCAGCCCTGCCAGCTGGGCTCTCCGCAACCTGCGTATAAGTTCCTCCGTTTTCCCTGAAAACATGGAACCGGTTATCACCTCAATCGTTCCGCGCCTGTCACCCGGGCCCGCCGGATTTTCAAGGATATCCATAGGCTTAATATCTGTGCTTTTGTACCAAAGTATGTATATAACCCGTTATGAAGGTGGAATTATAATTACTTTTGCAAAGTAAGTTAATTGATTTGTTTTAATAACAATAAGAGTCATGGATTTCAATGCAACAATCGATCTGATCATCAGGGAACTTGAAGAAGCTGCGAAAATCATTGAGGATGTGGAAAATTACCGGGAAGTACCCCTGCTGCATCTGGAACTGGCCAGGGCAAAGTGCAGGAATGCCGCTGATGTGATCCGCATGCTCAAGGATATGCCTGAAAAGGTTTACCCGCGGAAGCAGGGCACGGCAGCAGGTGTTTTCCCCGAAAAACCGGAAGTCCCTGAACAGGCAGCCAGAGGCAGGACAGCAGGAGCAGACAGGAAAGATGAAACCGTAAAGCCGGAAGAAGAAAGGTATGGCTTAATCCGGAAAACGGCAGAAGCAACGGGAAAAGACAGGTACGGAAAGCCGGAAAAACATGAAGAAACAGAAAGAGGAAGCCTGATCCGGAAGCCGGAAGAACATGAAGAAGACGAAGGAAAAGACCCGGCACGAAAAACGGCAGAAGAAATGGGAAAAGACAGGTACGGAAAGCCGGAAGAACCAGATATACAAAAACCCCGGACCGCGCCCGGAAAAAAACTGCCTGACAAAGTCACCATAGCTGATTCCTTCAGTCCCCGCGCTGACAGCGTTATTGAAAAGCTGGGAGTCCGGAAGGAAGAAGATGACATGAGAAGTATAATAAAATCCAAACCCATCCACAGCTTATCGGAGGCCATCGGAATAAATGATAAATTCCTTTTCGTCAGGGAACTTTTCCAGGGGGATCCGGGGAAATACACCAGGGCGATTTCCGCTCTGGAAAACTCCTCGGGCTTTGAGGAAGCCAGGAAAATGATACTGAATTTTGCCGGAAATGATGAGGAGAACGAAGCTGCCAGACAACTTATCGACCTCGTAAAACGAAAATTCTCGGCTGATGAGTAAATTATTCCTTGTACCGACACCTATCGGCAATCTGAAGGATATAACCTACAGGGCGGTTGAAATACTGGGAAGCGTCGACATAATACTTGCAGAAGACACAAGGCATGCCGTCAGGCTGCTGAAACACTACAACATCAGCCGGAAACTGCTTTCACACCATAAGTTCAATGAACACCATTCAGCTGATCCTGTATGCGACCTGATCAGATCGGGGAAAACAGCTGCACTGATATCAGATGCAGGCACGCCCGGCATCTCTGATCCCGGATTCCTCCTTGTAAGGAAATGCATTGAAAAAGGAATTCCGGTGGAAACACTCCCGGGTCCCTCTGCACTGATTCCCGCCCTGGTCAATTCGGGACTTCCGTCCGACCGGTTCTGCTTTGAGGGTTTTCTGCCCGTAAGGAAGGGAAGAAGGAAAAAACTGACTTCCCTTGAAACCGAGCCGAGAACAATGATTTTTTATGAATCTCCCTACCGGCTGCTGAAAACACTCGGGGAAATGGCAGAACATTTCGGTCCTGAGCGTCAGGCATCCGTATCCAGGGAACTGAGCAAGATTTTTGAGGAAACAATCAGGGGAACACTCGGATTTCTTGCAGACCATTTCAGAAACAATCCGCCAAAAGGCGAGATAGTTGTTGTAGTGTCAGGAAAAAAAAACTGAGTCCGGATGAAGCGTGCCCTGATAATTTCCTTTTTCATATTCCTCCTTCCGCTGATCTCCCTTTCACAGATCCTGAAAGGCAGGATAACAAATGAAGCCGGTGATCCCGTCCCCTATTCCACCGTTTTTATAGTTGAGCTCAAACAGGGAACGACTGCCAATACCAAAGGCGAATATGAGCTGAAACTTCCTCCCGGCAAATACCTGGTTGCTTTTCAGAGTCTGGGGTATTCACCTGTTTTTCTGGATATTGCCATTACCGGCGAAACCATTGTCAGGGATGTCACCCTGCCCTACCAGTTCTATGAAATACCGGAGGTCAGGATTTCCGCCTCCGGTGAGGATCCGGCATATGATATCATGAGAAGGGCAATCGGAATGGCTCCCTATTACCTTAACCACATCAGTTCATGGAAGGCAGAAGTATATATCAGGGGAAACATAACATTCAGGAAAATTCCAAAACTGGCACGCCGCTCCGTGAGAATGGATTATGGCAGCAACACACATCCGGGAGGTGTTCCGGTAAAGGAAGGGGACGTTTACATGATGGAATCATTTAATGAGGTGGAATTCACTGCACCCGACAATTACCTCCAGAAGGTCATCTCCGTGAACAGTACAATTCCCGCTCAGGATGACAACATAACTCCCATGGATATCATAAAGGCCAGTTTCTATCAGCCTGTTATCGCGGATATGGCAATTTCTCCCCTGTCTCCCCGGGCTTTTTCCTATTACCGCTTCAGGTATCTGGGAACTTCACTCCAGGGTGACCTCAGGGTGTTTAAGATACAGGTGATTCCGAGGATGAAGAGCCAGCAGCTGTTTGAAGGCAGCATCTACATACTGGACGACCTGTGGTGCCTGCACAGCCTTGAGCTCACAAATAACAACATTGCCGGAAAGATCAGCATCGAACAGCTTTATATACCGGTGGAGCCGGATATCTGGATGCCGGTAAGCCTGAAACTCGGAATGGAAATAAGCATTCTGGGATTCAGGGCAGATGCTGGATATGGCAGTTCAATGAAGTATTCCTCCGTGGAACTGAACAAGTCCATGAAAAAACCGGGAACAGGCAGTGACAGAACTGAATCACCGGCATCCGCGGCCAATGCCCCGAAGGACCGGGAAATCCAGGGACAGCAGGAAAGCCCGAGGCAGCGGGGAAGCCAGGGACAGCAGGAAAGCCCGGGGCAGCGGGAAAAAATTGAAAGAATCCTTGAAAAAGATGAGCTCTCCAGGCGCGACATGATGGCACTGACCCGCCTGATGAACAGGGAAGCCCGCGGGAAAGGCTCTGACTCATCACGGAAAGATCTTGAAATAAGGGATAAGACAACACGTATAATCGAAAATGATGCCGGCAGGAAAGACAGTGCCTTCTGGGCTGAAATAAGACCTGTTCCCCTCTCTGATGCCGAGATGCGGAGTATAAGAATCCGTGACAGCGTGAAAAACAAAAGGCAGGAACCCCGGGAAATAACAGGGGATAGCATGGGCGGGAATCAGACGGGGAAAAAAGGCAGGTTTGCCACTGTGCTGAAAAGGACTGCATCCGGACACACCTGGCCGGTTGCCGGGGGACCGGGATTCACTTTCGGCGGACTCGTCAGGCCGGACAATATAAGCTTCAATCCCGTTGACGGATTCACCTACGGTACCGGTTTCAGACTGTCAGGCAACTTCGGGAACAGCGGTCCTGCATATATCGCACCGGAAATGAGCTATGCCTTCAGCCGCAGAAAGCTGATGTGGAGAATGAATGGCGGATACAGCTTCAAGGGCTCATCAACAAAATCCCTGTATTTCAGGGCAGGGATCATCAGTACCGATATCTCATCCGGCGGAAGCATCAACAGTTTCCTGAACACGATGACATCACTGCTGCTGAAGGAAAATCATCTCAGGCTCTATGAATCAGGATATATTCTTGCCGGATTCCGCGATGAGATAGCAAACGGACTGAAAATAGACCTGTCGGCAGAATATGACAACAGGAAAATTCTTGAGAACAGCAGTAACTTTTCCCTTTTCAGAAAGACAGAGGATTATGCACCCAACCTGCCTGAAAACCGCTTTCTGGATGCTGGTTCCGGCTCCCGGCACCGGCTTGACGATCAGATACACTACGGATTCACTGCCGGCATCAGCTGGCTGCCCCGGCAAAGATACCGGATGAATGAGGGTGTCAGAATCCCGGCAGGATCTTCCTGGCCTCTATTCGGTTTTCAGTGGAAACACGGGATATACAGGTATACTGAGCCTTCAGAGGGATACAGGCATTTTGACATGATCAGGTTTGAAGCATCAAAAACACATGAGCCGGGAGCATTCAGCGAATTCAGCTGGAGAATAAGAACAGGCAGCTTCCTCAATAACTCACATATTCCCTTCTTTGATTTCTTTCATTTCAACAGCCAGTCATTTCCGCTATTGCTCAATGACTACCGGGATGCTTTTTACCTTCCGCGGTATTATTCACTGAGCACACCGGAATTGTTCGGGGAACTGCACCTGAAATATACCAGTCCCTACCTGGCACTGAAATATCTTCCCGGATTCAGCCGGACACTTGTCAGGGAAAATATAATCCTTTCCTGGCTTGGCAGCCGGAATAATCCTCATTACAGTGAAATAGGATACAGTTTGTCGGAACTCTTTTTCCTGGGTGAAGCAGGGATCTTTGCAGGATTCGATAATCTCAGATTCAGAAATTTCGGGATCAGACTGATTCTGAAATTAAACTGAAGTATCAACCATACAGTCTTCTGCCGGAACATGCAAAAATGATCAGCAGTTCAGGATTTAACAGGAATCCGGAAGAACCATCATGAATTCATGCAAACGGGGGTTCATCGCTGTAATCATATCCGTTGTCAAAATTATTGTCCGCATGTCCGCGGAAACGGTCATGATTCATTTTTGATCCCAGCGTTATGCTTTGCGTGCCATTCATTTCTCCCACCATGTCGAGGTCAAACTCCTCCAGATCAACAAACTGGGCTTTCTCCTCCCTGAACCTGAGCCTGACATCGTCCACGGGGCCGTTACGGTTCTTGGCAAGAATGATTTCAGCTATACCCTTTGTGGATGATCCGTCTTCAAATGTAACAAGGCCGAATTTCTCCTGCCGGTGAATGAATACCACCATATCTGCATCCTGCTCAATTGCTCCCGATTCCCTCAGATCGGAAAGCAGGGGCCGCTTCGATCCCCCCCTCATCTCAACGGAACGGTTGAGCTGCGACAATGCAATCACCGGCACATTAAGCTCCTTGGCAATGCTTTTGAGCGAACGGGAGATATTGCTTACCTCCTGCTCACGGCTGCCTGCATTGTCCGGTCCCGACATAAGCTGAAGATAGTCGACTATAACAACATCCAGCTTGTGCTGGGCCATCAGCCGGCGGCACTTTGCCCTGAGCTCAAATATTGAGATTGCCGGAGTATCATCAATATAGATGGGAGCCTGAATCAGTTTCTTAATCCTGCTGTCCAGCTGCTTCCATTCCTCCTCCGTTAGCCTTCCGTTTCTGATCTTGTCTCCCGGAATATCCGTCTCCGCTATAATAAGCCTGTTTACCAGTTGTATCGACGACATCTCGCAGCTGAAAACAGCAACCTTCTTACCGTGTTCAATAGCCATGTTTCTTGCCATGGAAAGGGCAAAAGCCGTTTTCCCCATTGAAGGCCTGGCTGCTATAATGATGAGTTCGGACTTCTGCCAGCCAGAAGTAAGCCTGTCGAGTTTTGAAAATCCGGAAGGAATGCCTACCAGGGCATCTTTTCTCTTTCCCGCTTCCTCAATCTCCCGTATCGCTTCCTTTATTACCATATTGATCGGGGAAACTTCACGCTTTATGTTTCCCTCGGCAATCTGGAAAAGTTCATTTTCCGAATAATCAAGAAGCTCCGTTACATCCCAGGTGTCGTCAAATGCCCGGGTCTGTATTTCCGTGGATACCCTTATAAGCTCTCTCTGAATAAATTTCTGCGCCACTATCCGTGCATGGAAATCCACATTTGCCGCCGAAACAACCTTGGAGGTCAGCTGGGAAAGATATACCGGACCGCCTGCACTATCCAGTTCATTGTGAGCCCTGAGTTCCTCGGTCACAGTATAGAGATCAACCGGATATTCCCTGGCAGACAGATCCGATATCGCCTTGAATATCTTCCGGTGGGCATCCTTGTAAAAACTTTCCGGTTTAAGAATGTCAAGTATTGCAATCACTGCTTCCTTTTCCAGCATTATTGCGCCCAGAACAGCCTCTTCCATATCAATGGCCTGAGGCGGCACCTTCCCCAGATCCGGTAATGCCGTCACAGCCGGCCTACTGATCCTTGTCTGTTTTGCCATGCTTTAAACTGCTTATTATCAATTGATTTAAAAGAATTTGCAAAAAATTCCCCCAGGCTTCAAAGGTAAAAATTACAAGGTATTTCCCCCCTGAAAGAACAGATTTTATTACAAACATCAGCTGTTAAAAACTTGTTGAAAAAAGTATCCCGCATTTGCCGGCTACTTTTACGGCTATTAAATATCACGGCAGGGAGTCTGAAAAAGACTGAGTGAAAGATAAATTATTATAATTTTATAAAAAATAAGCTGATATGATTACTTTCCCGGCTGCCAAGATCAATATCGGATTAAGGGTTATCTCCAGGCGTCATGACGGTTTTCATGATATTGAGACGGTATTTTATCCCGTGGGCTTACGTGATGCCCTGGAATTTGTTGTACATACCTGCAGTACCGGGGAGGACGAAATGGTTGTCACCGGCCTCGGTACCGGGTCGGCACCAGGGGAAAACCTGGTTATCACGGCTCTGAAAAAGATGCGTGAGAGTTACAATATCCCGGCCCTGAAAATACATCTTCACAAAAAAATACCCGCTGCTGCAGGCCTGGGCGGCGGATCATCAGATGCTGCCTTCTTCCTGAAAGCAGTCAATAAATGCTTCAGCCTGGGAATTGATAATGAAACCCTCAGAAGGACCGCACTTGAAATCGGAAGCGACTGTCCCTTCTTCGTTGATCCGGTCCCCTCTTATGCAACGGGAAGGGGTGAAATACTAAGGCCTGCCGCATCCCTTCCGCCGGGATTCAGAATTATACTGGCATATCCGGGGATACGCATCTCCACAAGGGATGCATACAATAACTGCATCCCGGCAAAACCCTCCATAAGTCTCGAAGAAATTGTAAAGCAGCATCCATCGCAATGGAAGAACCTGGTAATTAATGATTTTGAACAATATGTATTCAGGATTCATCCCGAAATCAGGGAACTGAAAGAAGCCTTTTACAGGGCAGGTGCGGTTTACAGCTCATTGTCAGGCAGCGGATCAGCGGTATATGCTATTTTCAGGGACAGCATTGAGATTCCCGGGCATATAAAACCCTGGATAATTTATGAGGGTGATCTCTGAGTTCACCCTATACGGAGCAAAGGACTTCCTTTCCCAACCCTGTCACCCTTTTTTACCGCTATCATTCTGACTGTCCCCCCTGCCGGGGATTTCAGCACATTCTGCATCTTCATGGCTTCAAGGATCATCAGCGCCTCTCCTTTTACAACAGTCTGCCCCGGCTTTACCATGATATCCAGTATTGTCCCCGGAATTATACTTGTAAGCAAAAAGGGATCGGACGGACTGAAAGGGGCCCTTTTGATGAATTTTCTGCTCAGCCTGGTCCTGTATACAGTACCATCAATATTCAGCTTTCCTTCCTGACTTGTCTTTTTCATTTCAATCATTTATTACCGGATCAGCAGCATAGCAGGTGTCTGTCACAAAAGATTTATCAGAACGGAGGGAGGCCATGCTTCTTCGGCGGAAGTTGTATTTCCTTGTTTTCCGATACTTTCAATGAATGAGCAATGAACTTCCTTGTTTCGGATGGTTCAATAACCGCATCAATATAGCCCCTTGATGCTGCAACATAGGGATTCGCAAACTTTTTCCTGTACTCCTCAATTTTCTGCCTGCGCGTTTCTTCAGGATCAGCGGACGACATTATTTCCTTCCTGAAAATAATATTGGCTGCTCCTTCGGGTCCCATTACTGCAATCTCGGCAGCAGGCCAGGCAAAGACAAAGTCGGCCCTGAGATGCCGCGAACCCATTGCAATATATCCTCCGCCGTAGGCTTTTCGCAGGATCACGGTGATCTTGGGCACGGTAGCCTCGCTGTAGGAATAGAGTATTTTGGCACCATGACGGATAAGCCCCGCATGTTCCTGATCGGCCCCCGGCAGATAGCCCGGGATATCCACAAAAGTAATGACCGGTATGTTGAAGGCATCACAGAAACGGATAAAACGGGCTGCCTTGTCAGATGAATCCACATCCAGTACACCTGCCATCTCGAGAGGCTGGTTGGCCACAAAACCGGCCGTCCGGCCTTCTATGCGACCGAAGCCGATTACAATGCTTCCGGCAAAATTCTCCATCACTTCAAAAAAATCGGAATTGTCGGCAACAGCCTTTATAACATCCCTTACATCGTATGGCAGGGTCGGGTCATCCGGTACTATCCCGTCTATCTCATGAGCTGTCAGAGGTTCTGCAGATGTCAGTACTCCGGCTTTCTCCGTATTGTTCCTGGGTATGAAACCGATGAGTTTCTTTATCTGGGCAAAGCATTCTTCCTCACTGCCGGCAAAGAAATGGGCATTCCCGCTGATCTCACTGTGAACCCGTGCTCCTCCCAGATCTTCCATCGAGATCTCTTCCCCCAGCACGGTTTTTATAACTTCCGGACCGGTAATAAACATTTTTGAGATATTGTCAACCACGAACACAAAATCGGTCAGGGCAGGTGAATATACGGCACCTCCCGCACAGGGACCCAGAATTACGGAAATCTGGGGAATAACCCCGCTTGACAGGGTGTTACGGAAAAATATCTCGCCGTAGCCTGCAAGTGAATTCACACCTTCCTGGATTCTGGCGCCGCCTGAATCATTTATCCCTATAAGCGGCATCCTCATCTTCAGGGCATGATCCATTATCTTGGTGATTTTCCTCGAATGCATCAGTCCCAGGGAACCGCCGGCAACGGTAAAATCCTGTGCAAACACTGCCACAGGGGATCCGTCAATAGTACCCGTACCCGTAATAACACCGTCACCCGGAAGTGATTTGTCACCCATGTCAAAATCATGAGCCACATGTTTCACAAAAAGATCATATTCGGTGAAGGAACCCTCATCCAGAAGAGCACTGATCCGCTCCCGGGCAGTACGCTTACCCATGGCCTTCTGCTTTTCGACGGTCTGTTCTCCTCCCCCGAGTAAAAGCTTCTCACGCTTTTCATGAAACTCCCTAATCTTGCTGCTTAATGCCATTGTGAATCATATTGATGATAATGCTGCAAGCTCAGCTTCAGGTATGCAAGTTTAAACAAATTGAATGATAAACCGCATTATTTCGGTGCGATTTTGTAAAGCACCATTCCTATTGCAATGTAAATAAAATTCGGAATCCATTCCGCTACCAGGGGACTGAGATTTCCCTTGAGGGAAAACTGGGATGCAAACTGCTGGAAAAATATATACGAAAAGCTAAGTGCCAGTCCTATGCCAATGTTCATGCCAATACCTCCCCTCACTTTCCTGGAGGACAGGGAGACACCTATGAGTGTAAGAATGAAAACGGCAAAGGGACTGGCAAAGCGCCGGTGTTTTTCTATCTTGAACAGCTTGATCTCCTCCGAACCCTGAAGCTCCAGCAATTCAATATATTCATCAAGTTCCCTGTAGGTCATCGTACTGACAAAACTGGGATCACGGGAAAAATCCTCCGGTTTTATATTCAGGGTGGTATCCATCACCGATCCCTTTGTCACTGTTTCTTCATGACCGTTTATTTCACGGTAAACATAATTCATTATCGACCACTTGCTCGTAACGGAATCCCATGTCACGGTCGGAGCCGATATCTTTGAAAGCAGATTGCCCTCCTCGTCAAATTTCTCAATGGTGAAATTACGTCCCCTGAGATATATGGGACTGAAAGACTCTATATAGACGTAAACATTCCTGCTGACCTGCCTGTGGACATTTTCAATGTTGATCCTCCTCCCCCTGGGACGGTAATATTTGTCTTCAAAATCGAGCCTTACAAGATTGGAATGGGGTATCACGAAATTTGCCAGGCAGAAAATGACACCTGCAATAACAAAGGATGACAGAAAGTAGGGCCACATCATCCTGTGAAAACTCATTCCGCTGTTCAGGATGGCAATTATCTCAGTGTTGACTGCCATTCGGGAAGTAAAGAATATTACTGCAATAAACACGAACAGGGGTGCAAACAGCGTGGCAAAGAAGGGAATAAAATTGAAATAGTAATCAAATATCACTGCCTGCCACGGAGCTTCATGTTCCATAAAATTGTCCAGTTTCTCCGACAGGTCGAAAACTACCGCAATGGCCAGGATGAGTGCCAGACTGAAAAGAAATGTCCCAAGGAATTTCCTTATAATGTAGAGATCTATTATTTTGGGTTTCAGCAATCTTAAAGTCTCACCGAAACTTTTTTTATCATTTTGTCTTTCCATTTCTTGAATTCCCCTTCTTCAATTTTCCTGCGGGCATCGCTCATCAGTTTCAAATAGAATGCCAGGTTATGCAGACTTGCTATTTGTCCGCCGAGCATTTCACCCGAAACGACAAGATGCCTCAGATATGCCTTTGAATATCTAAGACTCACTTCTGAAGCTCCTTCAGGATCTATCGGAGTGAAATCACTGATCCAGCGCCTGTTCTTTATATTGATTATTCCCTGTGATGTGAAAAGCATGCCATTGCGGCCGTTCCTGGTAGGCATCACGCAGTCAAACATATCCGTCCCCCTTTCTATTGCCTCAAGCAGATTGGCAGGCGTCCCTACTCCCATCAGGTACCTGGGCTTGTCTTCCGGCAGAATCTCATTCACTATCTCGATTATCCTGTACATTTCATCTGCCGGTTCCCCTACGGAGAGGCCTCCGATCGCATTACCCGCCATACCTGTTTCCGCGATCCTTTCCGCAGACATTCTTCTCAGATCATCAAAGACCCCTCCCTGTACAATCGGGAAGAGATACTGCCTGTGATTCCACAGGGGATCACTGTTTCTGAATCTTTCAACAGCCCTGCCGAGCCAGTTGTGTGTCAGCTCAACCGATTTAGCGGCATACCCGTGATCACAGGGAAAAGGCGCGCACTCATCAAGCGCCATGATAATGTCGCCTCCTATAACCCTCTGAATATCTATAACGTTTTCCGGGGTAAAAATATGCCTCGATCCGTCAATATGGGATTTGAAAATCACCCCTTCATCCGTCAGCTTCCGGTTCCCCGACAGGGAAAATACCTGGTAACCCCCGCTGTCAGTAAGTATGGGCCTGTTCCATGAAATAAAACTGTGAAGACCTCCCGACTCCCTGAGCACTTCCATGCCCGGGCGCAGATACAGGTGGTAGGTGTTGCCAAGAATTATCCGCGCATCAAGGTCTTCTTCAAGATCCCTCTGAAGAATTCCCTTAACGGTCCCCGCGGTTCCGACAGGCATGAAAACGGGGGTGTGGATTATTCCGTGACCGGTTTTCAGTATTCCGGTCCTGGCCTTTGTATCCTTGTCCCTCGATCGGAGCTCAAACATAATTCTGACTTTGGTAGCACAAATGTAATTCATCCGCACCGCCTCAGGAAATTATGTGACGCTTTTTGTTGAAAACTATTCTTCACAATTAAAATATATCTTGCTAATATTGTGTCCGGATTATGAAAGTTCAATGATATATCACGACAACCTCTTTCTTTCCGTTGTATTCATCATTTTTGCATTCTCTGCAGCGGTGCAGCTATTCCATTACCTCTGCTTCTATCTTGCAGTATCCCTTTACAGGCATCCGGCAGAAGAAGAAACTGAAAAGAAGCCTGTTTCCGTTATCATTTGTGCAAGAAACGAAGCTGAAAACCTCCGGAAATTCCTGCCATCCATTCTGAAACAGGATTATCCTGAATATGAGGTAATTGTTGTCAACGATTGCTCGGAAGACAATACCTATGATGTCCTGGGCAGCTTTCTTCCTGATCATCCCCACCTCAAAATATCAACAATAAACAAGGATCCCCGCTTTACTCACAACAAGAAATTCGCACAGTTCATAGGCATCAAGGCTGCCTCAAACGACATCCTGCTTTTCACCGACTCAGACTGTGAAGCTGTTTCCCCGCGCTGGATTGAGATGATGGCATCCCGTTTCAGGGACGATATTCAGATAGTTCTCGGCTATGGCGGTTATATGAAGGGAAAGGGACTGCTCAACAAATATATCCGCTACGACACCTTTATGATAGCATTGCAGTATCTCGGAATGGCTGTCAGAAAGATACCCTACATGGGCGTAGGCCGTAACCTGGCATACCGGCGTTCATTATTCTTCGAGAAAAAGGGTTTCGAAGGCCATACCCACATCATTTCAGGTGATGATGACCTGTTTGTGAATGCAAATGCCACCGGAAGAAACACTTCCGTGGAAATCAGGCCCGAAAGCCATACCCGGTCGGTTCCCTGCCCCACCTTTGAATGCTGGGTTAAACAGAAAAAAAGACATTTTACCTCAGCACCCCTTTACAAAACATGGCATAAACTGATTATTGGAAGTGAGCTTCTTTCCAGGATATTATTTTATATCATGTTCATCATACTGATCATACCCCTGAACCTCTGGCAGGTCATTGCGGCAGTATTCGGACTAAGGCTGATAGTACAGATAATTGTCATGATAAAGGCACAAAAGATACTAAATGAGAAAGGTATTGCGGGATTTTCATTATTTTTTGATATCTTTTCACCCGTGATTAACAGTGTTATTTTTTTAAGCAATACAATTACCAGACCAGGTAAAAACAAATGGAAATAAACCAGGAGCTTTCAGAAAAAGCGAAAGCCGATCTTATTCTTGTTGAAGATGCCAAAAAAGGCAGCGAGAAGGCTTTTGCAGGCCTCATGAACCGTTACAGGGATTCTATTTACTTTATGCTTCTCAAAATGGTCAACAATCCTGTTGATGCGGAAGACCTGACCATTGAAGCCTTCGGAAAGGCATTCAGAAGTATCGACAGCTACACCCCGCGCTTTGCATTCAGCACATGGCTTTTCATGATAGCCACAAACAACTGCATTGACTTCATCAGAAAGAAACAGGCTTCCCCTATTCCGGTGAATCAGGACAAGGATATCATGGATACCATGACGGTCAATATCCAGTCCGACCTTCCCGACCCTGAGGAAGCCCTGATAAATAACCAGAAAATAGCCACTCTCAGAAAAATTGTTGCCCAGCTGAAGTCACCCTACAGGGAAATAATTGAACTGAGATATTACCGGGAATATTCATACGAAGAAATCGCTACCGAACTGAAAATTCCCATCGGAACCGTAAAAGCCCAGTTATATCGTGCCAAAACACTTCTTTACAATATATTTGTAAAAACCGGGGCAAGATAATGCCGGAGATCATATTCAAATACTTTCCTTCGCTGTCCGCCCTGCAGAAGGAACAGATATCAGGCCTGAAACCCCTGTATGATGAGTGGAACAGTAAAATAAACGTCATATCACGCAGGGATATGGATAATTTCTATATCCGCCACGTACTCCATTCAATGGCAATAGCCAGGGTTTTTGCCTTCAGGCCGGGAAGCAGGATCCTGGATGCCGGCACGGGCGGCGGCTTTCCCGGAATACCCCTGGCAATACTGTTCCCGGAATCGGAATTCTCCCTTCTCGATTCAACCGGGAAAAAAATAAAAGTGGCAGGCAGCGTTGCAGATGCACTCAGACTAAAAAATATCAGACTGATAAATAAAAGAATTGAGGATGAAAAGGGAAAATACGATTTCATTTCCGGCAGGGCTGTAACTGAATTTAACACCTTCGTGAAACTTACCGGTAAAAACCTGGAAAAAACCAGGGCCGGCGAGCCCGGAAATGGTATCATCTACCTGAAAGGAGGAGATTGTGGAAAAGAACCGGGAAAATACGGAGATCAGGTAAAAATTTGGGATATAAAAAATTTCTTCAGCGAGGATTTCTTTGAAACAAAAAGAATAATCTTCCTTGCAGAATCTGCAATCAGGCATCCGAAACCCTGATGCTCCGGTTCCCCTGCCTCAGCCGGCGGAATTCCTTCCGCGTTTCAGCGGGTTTCCGGTTTCCGGCACCCCTCTTTTTGCTGCCGGAGAGATGGTTTTTCATATAAAATGTAAAAACATTCCGTATAATTCATTTTTTTCAAAAAATAGCTATATTTGCGGTCTTAAATAAAACAAGGGAAAACCAGATTCTGAAAAATGAAAAGGACTTATCAGCCTTCCAGAAGGAAAAGAGCAAACAAGCATGGATTCAGAGAAAGAATGTCTACCCGGAGCGGAAGGCGTGTTCTTTCTGCCCGGAGGGCAAAAGGCAGAAAAAAACTGACAGTATCATCGGAACTCAGTGGCAAAGCCTGATTCTGATATCTAAATAATTACGAAAAGGTGCCCTGCAACGGCACCTTTTTTGTTAATTCTCCGAAAATGACCCGGATTCTTGACCATATCATTGATACAGACCTCAGGGAAACAGCCTTGAAAGTTGCATCCGGGAAACGGATAACACCGGATGAAGGCATTTTGCTCTATGAAAGGGGCGATCTGCCCGTTCTGGGCCTATTATCATCAATGGTCAGAAAAAGGATTAACGGCAATTATGCCTTTTATAACCGCAATTTTCATATTGAACCGACCAATATATGCATCTACAACTGCAGGTTCTGCTCATACCGGAAACCTGCCGGCGACCCGGAAAGCTGGGATTACAGCCATGATGAAATAATGAATATGGTCAGGGCATTCGACGGGAAGAATGTTACCGAGGTTCATATCACGGGGGGCGTTCATCCCGCTCACGATGTTCACTATTACTGCTCACTTGTCGCAAAAATCAAGGCTCACAGACCGGAGCTGCACGTTAAGGCCTTTTCGGCCGTTGAGCTCGACCACATGATCAGGCTGGCAGGATTGACAACTGAGAAAGGACTGAAACTTCTGAAAGAATCCGGCCTTGACTCCATTCCGGGCGGAGGTGCGGAAATATTCGATGAAAAGATCAGAAAACAGATAAGCAATGAAAAGGCCTCTTCAGAAAAATGGCTGAACATCCATGAAACGGCCCACCGCCTGGGTATCTCTTCAAATGCCACCATGCTTTACGGGCACCTCGAAACATGGCCGCACAGGATAGACCATATGAACAGGCTGCGTAAGCTGCAGGATAAAACAGGCGGGTTCAATGCATTCATCCCTCTGAAATACAGGATGGCAAATAACAGGATGTCTCAGCTGGGGGAAGTAAGTATTATTGAAGACCTGAGGAATTATGCCGTTGCCAGGATATTCCTCGACAATATACCGCACATAAAAGCCTACTGGCCAATGACGGGGAAAATTGTTGCACAGCTGAGTCTTTTCTTTGGAGCCGACGATCTTGACGGAACCATTGACGACACCACAAGAATATATTCGATGGCCGGGGCAGAGGAACAAAACCCGTCAATGACAGCCGGGGAGATCTCCTCACTTATTGCCGGGGCGGGCTATGAGCCGGTTGAAAGAGACTCCCTCTACCGGAGGGTTTAACCAGATAATAATTTTATCCTTACATTTGCGTTATCAATAATGTACATCTGTCCGTATGAGCTTAAAGAAATTCATCCTCAGTAAACTGTTTCTAAAACAGCTCGGTATAGCCTTCCTGATCACCATCGGAACAATCTTCATACTGATGATCAGCCTGAACATATATACACGTCACGGACAGGCAGTTCCGGTACCCGATTTCACAGGTCTCAACATGGAGGAAACCAAAGCCCTGGCAAAAAAATCAAAAATGAAATACCAGGTGGTGGATTCCGTGTATACATCCCATGTTATGAGAGGCTGTGTGGCTGAACAAAATCCAAGGCCGGGCTTCAGGGTCAAGAAACGAAGAACCATATCATTGACGATCAATGCATTTCGTCCGGAAATGGTGGCTGTTCCCGATCTTCTTGACCTGCCCTTAAGACAGGCGATCTCACTGATAGAAAGTACCGGACTGGTAATGGGAACATTGCGCTACAAACCCGATCTTTCGGTAAATGTCGTTCTGAGCCAGCTATTCAATGGCAAGGAAATCACTCCGGGTGATTCGATTCAGAAAGGTTCGGTAATCGACCTTGTCCTGGGCAAAGGCCTCAGCAATCAGAGGACTGCGGTACCCAACCTGATAGGCCTGCCCCTTGAGGATGCTGCCGGCAGAATACTCGGGGCCTCCCTGAATCTGGGCACATTTATTTTTGACAGGACAGTACGTACGGGAGAGGACAGCCTGAGAGCCTTCGTATACAAACAGAATCCTGAATACCGTGAGGATGCCACGCTGCAGCTGGGATCTTCCATCTACCTGTGGATGACAACCGATTCACTCAAGCTGCCCGCCGACTCTGCATTTGTCAGAGCCGACACTACAATGACAACGGCTGTATTAGCGGGAAAGGTACATTAATCCTGATGATCAGAAGAAATCTACTGAATATTGCAATCCTCCTGAGCTTCACAGGAAATCTGACGGGCCAGGAAATTGTTATCGGCCTTACCTCAAATCCGGTACTGAAAAATACCCCTTCACGGTCTGCAAAATCTTTTTCAGCCGAACAACTGACACTTCCGTTCTTCGATGATTTCTCCGGAAGAGATATTTATCCCGATCCCGCAAAATGGAGTGACGATAATGTGTTTATAAACAATACATATTCCCGGGATCAGATCACAACAGGAATTGCCACATTTGATGCACTCGACAGAACAGGCAGACTATACGGGGAAGCATCTCCGGTAACATTCAGGGCCGATGTCCTGACTTCACAACCCATAGACCTTGCCTACACAGCGGCTGACAATATCCGGCTCAGTTTCTTTTACCAGCCGGGCGGCATAGGTGACATGCCCGAGAAAAATGACACCCTCACCCTCCATTTCTTCGCACCTGACGAAAATAAGTGGTATTCGGTATGGAGAGCCTACGGCGATTCTTCAGGGATATTCAGACTGGCCATGCTGAAAATAGATGATCCCAGGTTCCTTAAAACGGGCTTCCGGTTCAGGTTTATAAATTATGCCAGTCTTAGCCGCAGCAAAACCGACCTTTCCATGACAGGCAACTGTGACCACTGGAATATAGACTATGTACTGCTGGATAAAAACAGAAGCAGCAGAGATACCATTTTCCACGATGTGGCATTCAGGAAACCATTCCGGTCGCTTCTAAAAAATCACGAGGCCATGCCACCCGCACATTTCAACAAGATATACCTTCAGGAAATGGGGGATAACATCCCGATAAGCTACCGTAACAACGACACCATTGTCAGGAATGTCACAAGAAACTTCAGAATATGGGATGTCTACAAAAATGAGGAAGCAATATCTTTCTCAGCCGGAGCTGCAAATGTCGGTCCTCTTGAGAATGTTGACTACAATGCCAGCCTGTTCTATACTTTCAACACAATAGGCCGGGATTCCGCGCTCTTCAAGATAAACGCATGGCTTAAGACCGACGATTTTGATCCCAAAACAAACGATACCGTTACCTATTTCCAGGTATTCAGAAACTATTTTGCCTATGACGACGGTTCGGCTGAGGCAGGTTACGGCATTAACGGCCTCGGATCGAGAAATGCAATGGTTGCGGTGAGGTTCAGGGCCTACACCCGGGATACTCTCAGAGCCATAAGCATCTGTTTCAATGACAGCTATATGCGGGCTAACCGGAGAAGCTTCAGTCTCATGGTATGGAACGACAACAACGGCCTGCCGGGCGATGTTATCTATACAAGACAGGAAACAATGGTTGAGCAGGCAGGGGATATAAACGGCTTCCATACATATTTTCTGCCCTCGGGTGTTGCCGTGGAGGATAATTTCTATGTCGGATGGAAACAGCAGTCAGAAACCTTTCTCAATGCCGGATTCGACCTCAACACACCCCACAGGGGCAATCTGCTGTATTGGATAAACGGCAGCTGGTTCACCTCCCAGCATTCCGGTACTCTCATGATAAGACCCGTGGTCGGGCCTCCTGTCAGAACATCCGTTCATGATGTTTACCATAATCCGGAAACGCCTCTGCGCTTCCATCCCAATCCTGCAAGGGATTATATATCCTTCGACAGAAAGGATCTGACAGAAACGGACCAGTATGATGTTTCCGTTTTTGATCTCAACGGGAGGGAGCTTCTGAAAGTGAAAATGACGGATAAAACAGATATCTCCTCATTGAAACCGGGTGCCTACATTATTGTTCTTGGCAGGAACGGGAAAGCGGTGGGATACAGCCGCCTCATCAAAATAAAGTAATACCCGGAATGTCGGAGGAAGAAATAGCCGAAAAACAGGAACTGTTTGAACATTACAGGTTTAATGTTGATCCCGGGCAGTCTCTCCTGAGGATAGATAAATATCTGTTTTCACGTATTGAGAACACCTCGAGGACAAGGATCCGGAATGCTGCCGATGCAGGAAATATCCTGGTGAACGATATACCCGTCAGGGCAAACTACAGGGTGAAGCCGGATGATATTGTACGGATCGTTCTGCCCGATCCGCCGAGGGAGATCGAACTGATCCCGGAAGACATTCCCATTGATATCATTTATGAGGACGATGACGTGATCGTGGTCAACAAGGCAGCAGGTATGGTAGTCCACCCGGCTTACGGCAATTACAGCGGAACGCTGGTCAATGCCCTCATGTGGCATTTCAGGGATCTGCCGCTCTTCGCAACAGGTGAACTGAGGCCGGGTCTCGTTCACAGAATAGACAAGAACACATCGGGCCTTCTCGTTGTGGCCAAGAACGAGATTTCCCTCAACAGGCTCTCAAGGCAGTTCTACGAAAAGACGGCGGACCGCATCTATACCGCGATTGCCTGGGGTGTACCTGCTCCGGCAGAAGGCACGGTCACGGGACATATCGGCAGGAATATACGCGACAGGAAAATAATGCAGGTCTTTCCCGACGGAAGCCGGGGAAAACCTGCCATCACCCACTATAAGGTTCTCGAAAACCTGGGATATATTTCACTTATCGAATGCAGACTCGAAACAGGACGAACGCATCAGATAAGAGTACATTTCAGTTATATCGGGCACCCCCTCTTCAATGATGATGAATACGGGGGTGACAGGATTCTTAAGGGTACGACGTTCCAAAAATACAGGCAGTTTGTAAGAAACTGCTTCAGCCTGCTGCCGCGGCAGGCACTTCATGCCAGATTTCTGTCATTCAGCCATCCCGTAACAGGTAAAAGGCTGTCTTTTGACACCCCGATGCCGGACGACATGCAGCAGGTAATCACACGGTGGAGAGAATACATATCGGGAAGGGATGCATAGAATTTGTAATTTTGACCTGAAACCAGCCTAATAATGAAAACCATTGCAGTAGTAGCCGGCGGTGACTCATCAGAATACCAGATCTCCGTAAAGAGCGGAAAATCGGTCGCCGGAATAATCTCATCCCTTTACAGAGTCTATCTGATAATCATCAGGGGCAGCAACTGGTACTGGGAGGATCCCAAAGGGAGATACCACACCGTCGACAAGAATAACTTCACCCTTAAAGCTGATGATCTGACCATCAGGTTTGATGCCGTCTTCATCGCCATCCACGGCAAACCCGGTGAAAACGGCATGCTGCAGGGCTATTTCGACATGCTTCAGATTCCCTATACAGGGAGCAGCTCATTCTGTTCCGCCCTCACTTTCAATAAGCATGCATGCAAGCTGTTCCTGAAGGAATACAATATAGGAATGGCCGAAAGCATTTTTTTAAGAAAGAACGAGAAGCCGGACAATGCTGTCATTGTAAACAAACTGGGACTGCCATGTTTTGTAAAACCCAACGACAGCGGTTCGAGTTTCGGGGTTTCAAAGGTCAGACAGGCCGGGGAACTGGCTGATGCCATATCAGAGGCATTCAGGGAAAGCGATGAGATACTGATTGAATCATTCATGCAGGGCAGGGAGGTTGCCTGCGGCCTGGTGATGACAAAATCACGGAAAATAATCCTGCCCCTTACCGAAATAATAAGCAAAAATGAATTTTTCGATTTCGAGGCAAAATATACCCCGGGGAAGTCTGATGAAATTACACCTGCTGACCTTCCGGAGAAACTGACTGATGAGATCCGGAAGCTGAGCTCCCGGATAGCTGACCTGCTCGGCTGCAGTGGAATAGTCCGGGTCGATTTCATAATTGTCGGCAATAAGCCTCTTTTCCTGGAAATCAACACAGTACCCGGAATGACAGAAGAAAGCATCATTCCCAAACAGGCAGCAGCCGCCGGAATTCCCCTTAAGGACCTGTACTCGATGGTGATCGAGGACTTGTTTGTCTAACAACACTGCCCTGAATCACCTGATGAATCACCTGTAATTCCCTCCACGGGCGCAAAAGCAAAGAACCCGGCTTCCGCCCCGGAATGGGAATGGCATTAATACCGGGAAACCGGGCGCTTACTTTTCTCTGGCCTTTTTCAGTGCACCGGTAGTTGTATAATACTTGGTGATCATTCCCGGCACTTCCCAGTCAGGCAGCCTGCCCGCTTCCATATATTCCAGGAATTTTTCCGTCACCTGTCCGAAATGCTCTTCATGCGAGATCCGGTATTCATCAGGGATATTTATCTTCAGATTGTTCCTGCCTGCAGTTTCCACTGCAAGTCCCTCATAGGGCAATGACGAAAGTGCTTTTTCAAGTGTCCCGGTGAAATCACCCGGGGATACTCCCCTGATATTCTCGACATAAAGGGTGGGAATGAATTTCTCTTCAGCCCCCTGCCTGATCACCAGGTCGCAGGTACTGCCCCGCATTACCGAATAATGAGTATCTCCGCCTCCGGGAGGAGCCTCATAATTCCATTCAACAGACACCCTGGCCCAGACACCCCTGATCTGATATACCATTTCACCATTTGCAAACACATTCAGTTTTCCGTCCCTGATATCTTTCTGCAGGTAGTCAGGAAAATCCTCAAGGTTTGTCACAGCCTTGAATTGCTCCCTGGTAATAATCGTAGGCCAGCGTTTTGCGGAAAAAATGCTTACATCAGCCGGTGAAAGTATCTGTTCCGGAAAACATTCCCACTGTATAAGATCCACCAGATGGGTTGTAACATCAACGATTCCTTCCCCCTGCTGGTCCACATCAAAGAACCATCCCGGCCTTATGTTGGGAGCTCCCGCCACAAGCTTCAGGAAATGATGCACACTGATCTTGGATACGGCAGGATCATCAGGCGTTCCCTGTACAAGCTTTCCGAATACCTCTTCCTTCATTGACAGAAGCTTTTGCAGTATGGTGGTAATCTCAAACCTTTCAGTCATGATGTCATATATCAGCACACCTTTCTCCGCTGCTGTCCTGAAAGCCTGTTCAAGCCGGGGAAAATCCTCAGGCAGTATTATCATCGGCTTGTCGGCATACACATTCAGTCCTGCATCAACCGACCTGCTGATATATTCCGCTTTTTTCAGGTTGTTTCCCGAAAGAACAACGACATTCCCAGGCCGGTTTTCCAGCATCTTCTCGAAAAAATCAGGACCTGTATACACTATTTCATTCCAGGAAGTAGGGTTTTCGGCACGTTCATTGAAACCCCTTATCCTGTTGAGATGCATGACATAATCAGGACTTTCCGGTGCATATACATGCACCTCGGGATTTACCTCATCATACATTATCCTCTGGACCAGGGCCGCATGAAAATGGCCCGGATCAACTGTCATAAGACTTACCGGGTAATTACTGTCCATCTTTTTTCCGGATTTTGACTGTTTATGTCCTGCTCCTCCGCCTCCGCAGGAAGTTATAATCACTGAAACCAACACTGGCAGAATTATGTTTTTCATTTTTTTATTATTAAGTTGTTTTAAGATTTCTGTTCTGGCTCCCCGGTCCGGAGCTCCCTCCGGCAGAATAAACGGCACTGGGGTGCATTACTATCACTATATTGAATATTCACTGGTTGTTCCTGACCGCCCTGATGAAGGCATGAATGTTGGCATCACTTACATCCGGCGGCATTCCTCCCCCCGCCGACCAGATAATCCGTTCATGAGTTCCTGTTTCCGCAAACGCCTTTTTTACCGCTTCTTCAACCTGTTCTGCCGTGCCTGCCGCCAGTACATCCCTTCCGGGAATATTCCCTACCAGAACCACCTCCGGTCCGGCAAGTTCCCTTATCTCACCCATTGAATGATTGAAAGAGAAATTGAACATATTGACACCCATCTCTTTCAGATTGGCAGCGGTTATGAGTCCGTCAGCATCATTATGCAGGAACCTGACCTTCGTTCCGGCATGATCAAAGATCTCCCTGAAATAGGGCAGGGCAAACTCCCCGAACTCAGCCTCCCCGACAAACCCCATAATGTCATCCAGTATAAGCACACCGTCAATGGACGGGAAGCATTCCGCCTGCCAGCTCAGCCAGTCCTGTATGAAAAGTGTGATTTTCCGGAGCAGCTTATGAGAGTTTTCGGGATCAAGGGCAAGAGCCATCATAAATTCTGTTGTGCCCATCAGGAAACTGGCTATGTTCATCGGTCCCCTTGCAACGGCAAATCTTATCTGATGATCTGCCTCCCTTATTGCCTCTTCATTCCTCCTGAGCCGCCCAATCATAAAGGGAAGCAGTCCGTCGGTCTTTACATTGGGCTGGGGAAGCCTGTCAACATCTTCAATATTGTCCAGTATTTTCTCGGCATGGGGAAGACTATCATCAAGGAAAATCATCCTGGAACCAAAGGCCGACGGTTCGGTGCACATTCCGTATTCCGACCAGAATCCGGGCAGGAACCATACATCGGGGAAAGTTTCTGCAGCCCTGATATTGGACCGGAGCCAGTATTCGTCCGAGGAATAATAATCTACGGCTGAGATGCCGTACCATCCAGGTATCCAGGGACTGTCAATAATAAAACCAACTGGCTGATAATCCGTTTTTCCGTTGTCAATCAGCCTGATCAGGTCATTCCAGAATAAATTTTTCATTTGCCCGGTGCTTGTGATTCATAAAATAATCCCGGAATAAATTAGGTAATTTATTTCAGGGAAAAAAATTAATTGTCTCTGCAGGCTGTGCCTTCTGCTACAGTTCAATCTCCGGGAAAGCAATATCAGCCGTTCTGTATGAATCGATGGGGTCACAGGTACAGACAAGGTTTCTGTCGCCATAGCCTTCATCTATCCTTCCTACTGCGGGCCAGAACTTATTGTGCACAATCCATCCGGCTGGGAAAGCAGCTTTTTGTCTGTCGTACTTGTGATTCCATTCATTTGCAGTAATAACCATTACCGTATGCGGTGCGTTTTTGAGAACATTATCTTCCCTGTCTGCCTTTCCTTCCGCCACTTCATCAATCTCCCTGCGGATGGATTTCATGGCTTCAATGAACTTATCCAGCTCCTGCAGGGACTCTGATTCCGTCGGTTCAATCATCAGCGTACCGTATACCGGAAATGACAGGGTCGGTGCATGAAAGCCGTAATCCATCAGACGCTTGGCTATATCCGATTCGGTAATACCCGTCCCGGACTTAAAATTCCGGCAGTCCAGTATGAATTCATGGGCAACAAAACCTTCCTCACCTTTATACAGTGTCCGGAAATCATCCTTAAGGGCAAATGAAATATAATTCGCGTTCAGTATCGCGTATTTGGCTGCCAGTGTCAGCCCCTCCGATCCCATCATCCTTATGAATGAATGTGATATGGTCAGGATATGTGCACTTCCGAAAGGAGCGGCTGCCACGGCACTTATTCCCCGCTTTCCGCCGGTTTCAACCATCGGATGGGAAGGAAGGAATTCTGCAAGTTTTTCATTTACAAGTATCGGTCCCATTCCCGGCCCGCCGCCTCCATGAGGAATTGCAAATGTCTTGTGCAGGTTCAGATGACAGAGATCGGCTCCTATTCTTCCGGGACTGGTAAGTCCCATCTGGGCATTCAGGTTTGCACCGTCCATATATACCAGTCCGCCGGCCTCATGAATAATGTTCACCATTTCAACAACACCGGGTTCATACACACCATGTGTGGACGGGTATGTTATCATAAACCCTGCGAGATTATCCCTGTTTGCCTCCGTCTTTTTCCTCAGGTCATCAATGTCGATGTTTCCTCCCTCGTCACATTCGACAACCACTACCCGCATGCCTGCCATAACCGCACTGGCCGGGTTTGTACCGTGTGCTGATGAAGGTATCAGAACAGCATCCCTGTGTCCCTCCCCCTTCGACAAATGATATTCACGCATAACAAGGAGACCGGCATATTCCCCTGCGGCACCGGAATTTGGCTGGAAGGAAACTGCTGCAAATCCTGTAATCTCTTTCAGGTCTTCTCCCAGTTCATCCATCAGCTGATAATACCCCTCAGCCTGATCCTCCGGCACAAAGGGATGAATATTTGCAAATTCGGGCCAGCTGAGTGCAAACATCGAAGTGGCGGAATTAAGCTTCATGGTACAGGATCCGAGAGAGATCATTGAATGAGTAAGGGAAATATCCCTTCTTTCAAGCATCTTGATATAACGCATCATCTCCGTTTCGCTGTGATAGCTGTTGAAGGCAGCCTGCTCCAGGAAGGAGGACTTCCTGATGAATTTTTCATCCGCTATTGTACAGCTGCACAGTTTTTCGGTCAGTGGAGTCTTTTTCCCGGCAGCCTCCGCGAATATGGCAGAGATGACATTTATCTCTTCAAGGCTGGTGATCTCATCCGTACTGATTATAACCGAACCATCTGAAGGATAATGGAAATTATATGCCCTGGCCAGGGCAAGATCCCTGATTTTATCCCGGGAAATATTTTCCGGCAGTTCAATCTTCAATGTATCAAAGAACACCTTGTTGAGTTGCCTGTAGCCAAGTTCCTTCAGGGAATCGTTCAGGGTACAGGCCGACCTGTGGATATGCGATGCAATACTTTTCAGTCCTTCCGGGCCATGATACTGTGCATACATACCCGACATGGATGCCAGCAGTGCCTGGGCCGTACAGATATTCGACGTTGCCCTTTCCCGCTTTATGTGCTGTTCACGGGTCTGCAGCGCCATCCTGAGTGCGGTATTCCCGTGTACATCTACCGAAACACCTATGATCCTCCCGGGCATGCTCCTTTTCAGGGCATCCCTGGTGGCAAAATAACCGGCATGTGGTCCCCCGAAACTTACCGGCAATCCCATCCGCTGACTGGACCCTGCAACAATATCGGCGCCCCATTCCCCCGGAGGAACAAGAAGGGCCAGGCTCATCAGGTCAGCAGCAACACTCAGCAGGGCACCTGCTTCGTGAACCTTTGCGGCAAAATCACTGTAATCCTTTACTTCCCCCGATCCGGAGGGATACTGCACGAAATATCCGAAAAAGCTTTTATCCGGTACAATGTCACTGTATTTCCCTGTCACCACTTCAATCCCGAGAGGCATTGCACGTGTTCTTAAAACATCCAGGGTCTGGGGAAAGACATCCTCATCTGCAAAGAACCTGTTAATCCCTGCCTTTACAGCTTCACGCGGCCTTGCATTGAACATCATTATCATCGCCTCGGCCGCCGCGGTTGCCTCATCCAGCAGTGAGGCATTGGCTATTTCCATTCCGGTCAGTTCAATGATCATGGTCTGAAAATTGATCAGGGCCTCAAGTCTTCCCTGGGATATTTCAGCCTGGTAGGGTGTATAGGAAGTATACCATGAGGGATTCTCAAGAACATTCCTTATTATGACCGAAAGCGGAGCCACCCCGTAATAACCCTGCCCTATGAAGGACCGGTACTGTTTGTTTTTCGATCCGAGCTTCCGGAGATGGGCCAGATATTCATATTCTGTCATGGCAGGCGGAAGGTCAAGAGGCCCGGAAAGTCTTATCCCTGCAGGAACAGTCTTGTCAATAAGCTCATTCAGCGATTCAACACCAACGGTTTTCAGCATTGACGGAATCTCATGATCACGCGGACCATTATGACGGTTAGCAAACATTTCGTGGGACATGATTTAAGTTTTCTGTTTATATTATTTTCTTTTTATGCTATTCAATCTGCCTTGCAAAGCCTTTCATGAAGCGCTTCCGCAGTCATCCGGAAACATGCCCGGATCCACCCTGAAATTTTCTCCGGCAAATCCGCAATTCCCTCAGACAAATCCGGTATTTCCACAACCAACCCGGAGAAATCTTCCTCCATTTCCGGAAACATCCTCATATAACCTGATTCATCCTGCCTTTGTTCAAAGCTTTATTCAGGAGCTGAGGCACAGATCTGAAACATCAACACCTTTATACATGTAAAAGTTTCAGTCTGACTCATGATTATTTCAAATAACATCTGAAAGTTACGCAAAATAAGGATTTGTTTTTATCTCCTCCCCTATTGTACTGGATTCATAATGCCCCGGGTATATTATTGTTTCTTCCGGCAGGGTGAATAATTTCCCGGTAATACTTTTAATAAGTGTGTTGTGATCGCCTCCGGGAAGATCAGATCTGCCAATGCTTCCGGCAAAGAGCGCATCCCCGGTAAACAACACTCCTTCCCTTTCACAGTAGAAAGCAAGGCTGCCCGGGGAATGGCCGGGAACGTGCAGGGCTTTCAGGCTTACCGATCCGAATGATACAATCTGTCCGTCTTCCAGGAATCCCGCGGGTTCCGGCGGCATTTCCATGCTCAGGCCGAAAAACTTTGCCTGCATAACGGCACCCTTACGGTTATTCTCCTCTCCCGTGTGACAAAATGTGCCCAGTCCGTATTTCTCCAGGAAGCGTCCGTTTCCGAATATATGATCAAGGTGGCAGTGAGTGTTCAGCAGCAGCTGCGGACTAAGATTCTTATCCACAATGAAATCAGTCAGGATCTTGAATTCTTCATCGCTGTAGCATCCGCAGTCGATAACGGCACATATATTATCACTGTCTGCAAGAATATATGTATTTACATCGATGGGTGAAAAAACAAGTCTGTATATTTCCATTTCCTACAATTATTCTTTTACTATACCGGGCAGCATGGGAACAAAAAGGTAGCGGCCATGTGAGGAGTATTCATAGGAATCTTCCCCTGTCCGCCTTACCAGTGTCATACGCTGTGAAGAACTGTCACCCACAGGAGCCACCAGCCTGCCCCCCGTCTTCAGCTGCTTCAGAAGTTCTTCCGGCACTTCCTTTATGGCTGCAGTGATTATTATTCCGTCATAGGGTCCGTATTGAGGCTTTCCCGCATAACCATCGCCAAAAAAGGAATCAACGGAATAGCCCAGGGAAGCAAGGGTTTTCTGTGCCTTCAGAAATAATTCCCTGTACCTTTCAATAGTATAAACCTTTGCTCCCATCTCAGCCAGTATTGCAGCCTGGTAACCTGAACCGGTACCAACCTCGAGTATCCTGCTCCTTCTTTTCACTTCCAGTAATGATGTCTGTACGGCAACGGTATAGGGCTGGGATATGGTCTGTCCCGAGCTGATCGGAAAAGCTTTGTCCACATAGGCATGATTCAGAAAGGCATTATCCATGAAAACATGACGGGGAACGGCATCCATGGCCCTCAGAACCTCCTCGTCACCAATACCTTTCTTCCTGAGTTCCGAGATAAGCTTCTTTCTCTTTCCCCTGGCTTCAAAATCATCTGTCATTTATTCTCGTGTGAATAGGGTACATTGAGCAAAAATAAAAAAATTTCTATCTTCGCCGGCAATAAATGTCCGGAACATGTGAATGCATCCGTACGGGAAAGACCTGAAAATATAGAAACAAACGAAAATACTGACCCTGGCAGGACAAGAGCGAATGAACTGATCAGTCGGATCGCCGGCATCCTGATATCCCTGACTGCATTATGTGTATTGAGTCCACTGATAATAATCCTTTCATTCCTGATAAAAGTATCAGGCAAAGGTCCCGTTATATATTCCCAGGACAGGATAGGAAAAAACGGCAAACCCTTTGTCATTTATAAGTTCCGTTCCATGGTCTTCAACGCAGAAACGGGTCTTCCAAGACTCTCATGTTCAAATGAGGAAAGGATTACCCGTATCGGAAAATTCCTGAGAAAATACCGGATTGACGAAATCCCAAATTTCATAAATGTTATAAAGGGAGACATGTCGATAGTCGGGCCCCGGCCGGAAAGAAAATTTTTCATTGACCAGATCATGGAAAGGAATCCTGCATTTTCGGAACTTCTCAGAATAAAGCCCGGTATCACTTCATGGGGACAGGTTAAATACGGTTATGCCTCGGATGTTGATCAGATGCTGGAAAGACTTGAATATGACCTCTATTACATCCGTAATAAGTCGCTGTTCCTTGATATAAAGATATTATTCTGCACAACCGGTACTATTCTCAAAGGCAAGGGACTTTAAGAATCAGATTTTCAATTCCGGTCCTTTATTTTCTTCAGATATTCAGCAGGCACGTTTAAGAATTCCTGATAACTATGAGGGCCCGGAGGACCTTCATTAAGCTCTGAGTGAGCAGCAATCCGGATTGTAACCTGCCCATCAGTTATTACTCTGCCAGAAACCGTATCACCCGAATTAAAGCACTTTTCTCTGATTCCGACAACTCCGCCAACAGTCACCATATCACAGTATGGTTTTATGAAGACATAGCTGTTCTCTTTTCCGGATTTATTCTTTTCACAGTTGATAAATCCGATAAGAAAAAAAAAGAGTGTAAGAAGTTTAAGTGTTTTCATAATAATATTGTGTTAAAGAAAGGTTGACAATTTCCACAACGCGGATATTTTTTTGTCCGGACGGCTTTTCAATTACAGCATGATACTGACTTCCCTGCTCTTTTTTATATATACGCTTTTACCGGTTAAAACGCTGCAACATTATTAAGCCTTTTTGTATGAATTACATGGTTTACCGGTTAAATTTTATAATAAACTCTACGGCATAAAACCTCTTTAGTGTTATTCAACCACGAATGTCGTGCTGTATTCTTCCTCTCCTGTCTTCAGGTTTACATAGTATATACCCCTTTGCCATCCCGATACATTTATCTTTATCTCCTTGTAATTATACCTGTTAACAAAAACA
>JAKPOU010000027.1 GCA_029547705.1 Bacteroidota bacterium
ATGTCGGCTCGTCACATCCTGGGGCTGGAGAAGGTCCCAAGGGTTCGGCTGTTCGCCGATTAAAGTGGCACGCGAGCTGGGTTCAGAACGTCGTGAGACAGTTCGGTCCCTATCTGTTGTGGGCGCAGGAGATTTGCGAGAACCTGACACTAGTACGAGAGGACCGTGTTGGACAGACCACTAGTGTACCTGTTGTGGCGCCAGCTGCATCGCAGGGTAGCTATGTCTGGAAGAGATAAGCACTGAAAGCATCTAAGTGCGAAGCTCGTCTCAAGATGAGATCTCCATTGAGGGTCGTTGAAGACTACGACGTTGATAGGCTGCAGGTGTAAAGGCAGTAATGTCAAAGCTGAGCAGTACTAATTACCCGAAAGATTTTCCGTGTAGGATCTTACTGATTTTCCGGCCAGTATGTCAAGATATTTGAGATTGACGTTTGATATAACAATAAATAGAGTATTGTGTTTTTCGATTCATTGACGTCAAAAGTCTCAGAGGTTCTAAGGTGACAATAGCGGCGGGGATCCACCTCTTCCCATTCCGAACAGAGAAGTTAAGCCCGTCAGCGCCGATGGTACTGCTAATTGTGGGAGAGTAGGTAGTCGCCGGCCTTATCATGGGAGCCCTTCAGGAAACTGAGGGGCTCTTTGTTTTATCCTGCCTTCCCCGGAAACGGGCTCCATCCGGCAGGTTGAACGGCAGGAGGAGTTTCTATACGGGCATCGGGTTCGGAAGGAGTCGGACCACCATTAATGATTAAAAAGAACCGGTTAGGAAGGTTTTTGTACCGTTGTTATTGCATACCACAATTATCCTTGTTGAATAATAATTGCACTGCCTCCCGTACCGGTGGCTTTGCCGCCGTTGCAGGAATGGATTCCTGACCTGTTGAAACACGGGCAAAGAATAAAATAAGGGTCAGTAAACAATTTATTCAGAGGGGTCATTGTTTCTAGAACATCGTCGGCATTTCGGAAAATTTGATATTTTTTGGAATAACAAAATATTTGGCATCAACGGGAACATTGGCCTGGATCTTTGTTGCCTCCTGATGGGACACTGTTCCCATTACCTTCATATCCAGGAGCATGAGTATACCGTTCCATGTAAGGACTTTCCCCATGTTCCCTTTCATTACTTTACATGGTTTACCCAGGAAAGTTTCATCTGGGGCCTTGCTGAATCCCATCTGAGAATATATTGATTCCGTAAAGGATTCGACATCTCCTTTTGATGATTCGGCAAGCCATGCGATTATCGGGTTTTGGAGCTTGAATCCCTCATCAGAACGATCAGGATCCCACATATATTGGTAATCCCCGAAAGTAACAATCCAGCCTTTACGTTTTTCACCATTTTCAACCGCATCGGTATACATGGCGCTTTTCATACCATAATCGTCAAAATAAAGAATTCCTTTTCCGACTTTTTCACCAGAATAGGAATATTCAATAATCCCTGATTTAAGACCGTAAGGTTTCAGGCTGGCTTCCTGTCCGGAGAGACCCGGAAGCAGAATTAATAAGCTGATTGTAAATACCACCGTTTTTTTCATGATCTTACTGTTTATAGTTTACTCATTTATTTCTTAATGCGTGTTATTTGCCAGTAGAAGGTTTTTTCGGAATATCGCCTGGAGTCAGGTCCGTATTCATTTTCGAGGACTACTTTGCCGTTTCCTCCAAAAGAATTTTTACCATCACCGAATTTAACCAGCAGCTCGGGTTCTATTTCCGGGTGTTCTTCATCTTCAGGTATTTCTATTTTAGCAGGCAGGGGGGTACCCATGTTATTTAAGAATGTCCTAAGAGACTGTGATATACTCCTGAACGTCGGATCAGGAATCGGATCCTCAACAGGTCCGGGCCAATAATCGGAACGATATTCATCGGTCTTGTTTTCTGACACATTGACAGGCTTTTCTCCTTCTTCCTTGGACCATACTTTTCCTTTCTGCTGGTACCTTTCATGCCAGAAAAAATCAACGGCAAAACCTCCTGGTGAAGCCTTTACCACCTTGCCGGTTTCCTTATCAATAATGACCAGTATATTTGATTGCAGTGCAGCTTCCTTTCCGGAAATCTGAAGGTCCAGAGGTTCTTTGATGGTTATACTTTTCAAATCATGTCCTCCCGCCGGGGATGATGCATAACTACTGGTATATTTCCGGGAATAAATATTACAGTTGGTAAGGGTAATGCTTTTTGGCCGGTAATATTCCCATACCTGGTT
>JAKPOU010000028.1 GCA_029547705.1 Bacteroidota bacterium
GGTTCAATGTTCGGAAGTACAACGGTACATTGCTCATCAAACCATCCCCTAAAAGCCTGAAACGGTTCACTGAAAAGCTGCATGAAGTCGTGTTCGGAAAGAACAAAGCGGTAGCGCAGCAAAAGCTGATAGAAGCCCTTAACCCCGTATTGCGGGGCTGGGGCAATTACTACAGCGGTGTGGTGTCTAAAACTACGTTTAGCAAGATAGACCATATATTAACCAATCAGTTAAAGCGTTGGTCTTATCGGAGGCATACGAACAAATCGAGAAGATGGATAAAGGATAAATACTTTATCAAGGTCGATAATCGGGATTGGATTTTTGGCTTCAAGCACAAAGATTGCGAGCATGATGCTATCTTTACACTTATGAAGCTGGCGGACATACCGATTAAGCGGCATATAAAAGTGAGGTGTGAAGCCAATCCATACGACCCGACTTGGGATGCCTACTTCTGGAAGCGGAAGCAGAAATGCAACCGAACACGTACATCCCGAAAGGGCACTTTATCGGAAATCGTTTCCTGCAAAGGAGCGGATGAGCCGATTTTGTTTTATGAGAACTAAATTTTGAATTATCGGAGCTGTATGCGGTGAAAGTCGCTCGTACAGTTCTTAATGGGGAAAGCGGCGGCAACGCCGCTGACCTACATAACTAGTCGAAATCCATAGCTTGGTTGTGCATTATCGATGTTTGCTAAAATTCATACTTAAGTCTTTAGCAAGATTATCTTCTTTACAAGAGACCACAATTAACGATGCAATATCAACTATTCCGGGAAAACTTACAAAAAAGCTTTTTATATCAATTTGTTTTTAAAAAGGAAGTTTTTCAAGATTTAAAACTTCTTCTTGATTAAACAATAATCGATTCTAAAAATCGGATACTCTATTATTTAATGTCGATTTTCTCTTTCACATGCTCGACTTTGGGTGGTTAGCTCATTTACAACCGTTATTTTCATTAACCTTGCTTATAACTGAACAATACAAATATCAATACAGCAGTAGGAAAAGAATTTGAAAAAGGTCACACTAGCAGGATAATCTGACAGAAAAAGTTGTTAATCAATCCGGGCCGCATAATCCTGTTCCTAACGTGAGCTTGAATGGATCCGGTCTTTGCCCTGCTCATCTTTTTTCAAAGGTCTTCCTTTAAAAAATACAATGAATATAGTTATTAATGCACCTGTCAGTAAAGTACAAAAAATGAGAATCTGTTTTGTTAATATATTATCAATCAGGAAGAGTATTAATAAGATAAATACAATGCTTATAAAAAGAATCCAGGAAATGAGTTTTTTTCCAGCAACTGGCAATATGATATTTTTCCTGATTCTCAAATAATCACCTATCAATACCCCGATTGAGGAACAAAATATAACAAAACTAAAACCTTGTATTGAAGGTTTCAGATCCAGCACTAAGGCTACAAAAAAAAAGATAGCCGTCAAGAAGAAATTAATGGTATAGAAATATCTTTTCATAATCTCAGGTTATCAGGGTTCTCGCATCCAGAATATCCGGATTCTCATTATCTTTTAGTTTGTATGACAAATATCGTTTACCTGTATTTCTGCCTTCCCAGGCAGAAAGAAAAACAGTCATTCAAAATAACGTTGCACTCAAAACAGGGTTCTAGATCCCGGAAATCAATTCTGAAAATGTAGCATATGAGTAAATATCAGTCAAAAAATACAATATTCATAGAATTTTCAATTAAGTTCTTCCCAGTAACGCTTGTATATATTTTCGCTGCTGATAAGCTCATAATGAGTTCCTGATTCTTTTATGGTACGGTCCTCAAGTATGTAAATCCTGTCACAGATTTTTTTAATCAGACTGATTCTGTGAGTTACCAGCAAGATTCCCAGCTTCGCTTTCAGGCTGATCAGCATTTTTAGCATCAGGTCCTCCGTATCCTTATCCATGCCGGAGGTACCTTCATCAATCAGTAAAATATCCGGTTCATTGATCAATGCCCTGAGAAAAGCAATAACCTGTTTCTGACCACCGGAAAGCTTTACTCCATCTTCCCCAACCAGGGTGACAAGGCCCAGAGGCAAGGCCTCAATAAACGATTCCAGGCCGTAATCGGAAATAAGGCGCAATAAAATTTCAACCTCCTTTTCTGACGGTTCAGGAATCAGATTTTCCAGTATTGTTCCGTTAAAAATATGTATATCCTGCGGAACAACTCCGACTGATCTGCGCCATACGCCAGGCATTATCTGATTGACCGGAACGATATCATTTATGATAATATCACCTGATTCCGGAATCAGGAATCTTAAAAGAATATTTACCAAAGTACTTTTCCCCGAACCTGATTCTCCCACCAATGCGATTATTTGCCCCTTTTCAATTTCCAGGTTGATATCTGTCAGAAACAGCTTCTGGCCCGGGAAGCGAAACTTCATATTATTAAGACTGATTTTTTCAATTGCAATATTCTCTTTTATATTACCGGAATCAGTCTCTTCCGGACTGATCCTGGTGAATTCGAACATCCTTGCGATAGCAACCTTTGCTTCGCTCAGTGGAATGGAAATCAATGCCAGATTCATCACCGATGGTATCAGGGTAGAGCTAAGCGACAGGATTGCCATCAGTTCCCCCTGTGTCATCTGCAGGTCCATAACCTTTAAGGATGAATAAATGAGCAATACAATCAGGTAAAGAGTTCCCGCGAGATTGGTCAGCATTCCCAGACTGACCCTGATTTTGCCCAGGGAGAAGAATTTTTCCTGGAAATTGCTGAAGACAGATTCATTCCTCAAAGAATAATAACCCTGCCAGTTCATGCATTTTATCTCGGCTATGCCTCTAAGGGAATTAATGAAATTGCTTTCATTCATTGCATATCCGGTCATTAATTCATTCTGGGATGAAATGATTCTTTTATTCCAACGGTAAACCAGTAAATAAATCAATGGAATTGCGATCACTGAAATGATACCTGCTGGCAGGGAATATATGAAAATCAGCACAGAAGTTACAATCAGAACAACAATGTCAATAAAATAGATACTGATGAGATCGGATATCACTCTCTGAATGCGCATTGTATCATTAAGGCGTGCAACCAGGTCGCCTGTCTTACGTGTATCAAAGAACAATTTCGGAAGTCCCAGCAACGATCGGTAGAAGCCATCCACTATGCGTATGTTGAAGGATTTTCCCTGAGACAGAAGAATATACTGCCTTAGTGACAACAAAACAACCCTGGAAATAAGCAGTACAAACACAAGAACAGAGGAAATCAGGAGGACCTTCACTTCACCCGAAGGCAAAATACGGTCAATCAGCTTCTGTGTGAAAATGGCCATTACAGCGCCCAGTGCCGATATGAGCAAGCCCAGTAAAATACTGATCATTAAAAGCTCCCTGTCGGGTTTTATGGTGTTGATCAGCCATTTGCGCTTCCCTTTATCTTCTTCCTTTTTAAATACAAAACCTTCTCCGGGCTCAACTGAAAGACATTTGTGTCCGGGCCATATCTTTTCCAGTTCTTCAGCTGTTTTTGTAGTCAGTCCGTTCGCAGGATCCCACAACACAAAACGGCCATCTTCATATCCAAAACTTAATATATAATGATCATATCTTATTTCCGGACTCACATGAAGAATCAATAATCCCTTAAATGACTTGATGCTCTCAACTGAAGCCTCATATCCCTGTGCCTTTAATCCGCTTGCAACAGCTGCCTGGTAAAGTCCGAGCATTGTGGTTCCCGATTGTGATGTTCCGCTAAGTTTCCTTATTCTTTCAATGCCTGATTCCCCGCCGAAATATCTTATGGCCGAAGCCAGGCAGGCAGCTCCGCAGTCAGTGGAATCATGCTGCAACAGAGCCTTTTCTTTAATTTTCCTGATATTGACAGACATCATTCAAAAAATTTAAAATTGCATTGGGGCTAACTTCTCCCTTGAAGAATTTAATCAGCTCCAGATTTTCATTATATATCAGACTGACAGGGATAACACTGATACCAAACAAGTTTGCAAAAACAAGGGAGCTGTCTGATAAAATACAGAATTCATCCTGTCCTGTTTCAAATTGTTCCATGAATTCATCAATAGTTTCCGGCAGGGCATTGCTGACAAGCAGAACTTTAACACCCTTTGACTGAATATCGTGCCGGATAAGAGACGATATCTCATATTGACAATAATCACAGTCAGGATGGAAATAAACAAGAAGCAAAGGACCATTTTTAAGATCTGCCGAATTAAAAATCTCGCCATTCAGCGTTCCCAGTGAAAAGGAAGGCAGCGTTTTAATCCTGTCGTCACGGTCATTTGCTTTTAGCACTTTCAGGAAAATCCCCTTTGCCAGGATGAAAAGAATAGCACAGACAGATACTGTTATCAAAAAGGTCAATATCTTTTTCATGACTGAATATCAATGGTAATGAACATTATCACTGCAATCCACAAAATCAGGGCCGTGCCATAGGTCAGAAGCACTATAGTATCGGTCTTTTCCCTTTTAACAGAACTGATTGTCCGCAGGCCTGTGGCCAGCATCAGTATGTAAGCCACCTGGAACAGATTAACCGACTGAAGGGGGTAGATCCAGTACTGAGCCACTTCACCTTTCTTAAACAGATTAATAAGAGAAAGGGGATAGAAGAAATTCATATCGTCAAGTGTGTAATTACCGGCAAAAAATGTAAACCACAGAAATTTGGCAAGGGAAGCAAACACGATGATAATTTCCGAAGCAACAACTGTGGTAAAGATCATGCCCAGTGACACTTTTCCGTGCAGGTCACTCAGGAAGAATCCTGTATAAATTATCAGGCTCAGAACCGAAAATTTGATGATCAGGACAAGCGGGGAAAACAGATAGCTGACCCAGGATAAGTCCATGATCCTTTTAAAAAGTTCCATGGACCTTTCATAGGTCAGCTGTTCACTGTAGGTATTGTAAAATACAGTTTCGTTTAAGAGTACGCTTTTCGACAACCATATCAGCAACAGATTAACTGATATCATTATAAATAACAGCTTGTTTCTTTCCAAGCCGAAGTATCCTTCCAGCACTTTCATTGTTCAGCGAATTGAAATATTATTTATTGTAACTTGTTGTCGTACAATCATAGAGCATTTGTCAAAATACCCTAAGAGTCAGAAAAACCAAACACTACGATCAGCTGCCGGTTGTCTTTTCAACTTTTATTTCAATTCTCCTTCCATCCGCATAATAATATGTCTCCCTTGTATTCGAATATCTGATGTCAACTCCCATTTCCTTCATCTCCTGAAGGGATTGAAACAGGGTACTCCGCCTTATGCCGAGCTTGCTGGCAAATTCCACCGGCGGGCCTGTTGCCTTCATATGTATAAGCATATCAATACGGCGCACCCTTTCGATATACTTTAAGAGAGCCATGATATTTTGGTTTTAAAGAAACGCAGCTGATCAAATATAGATAAATATATTATATGAGTCCAGAGAAACTCAATAAAATTTTTATGATTATTTATTTCACCTGTATGTGAAAGATTAGCAGTAATTTTGATATGTTGTGAATTGAATGGTGATTTTAATAAACCATGAAAAAATTAATAATCCTTTCAGGCTTCATCCTGCTGATAATTTCCGGCTGTAAGAGCAGACAGATGCAAAACACGGAATATGGTTCCTTTCTGTATGACCATAAAGCCATGCCAATGGATACTTCCAACAGCCTGCAGTATAAATGGAATCATAAGGAAATCCTGGAATCCGTTCTTATTGATGGAATGGAATCGCTGGAAAACTGGGAGCTCACTTTCGGTAACCGGGAAAATGTTGCAAGCATCAGTCTGACGGATGAAAAGGTTTTTGAGGGAAAGTCTTCGATTAAATTTATATCTCCTACAAAACTGCCTGTCAGCACCGGTGCCGACGGAAGGTACTGGGGCAGACAAAATCTCACACGCAAATTCCCTGCTGAGGATTTTTCAGAATATAACCGGATTTCAATCAATATATATCCCGAATTCAAAGGATTCAGGAAATTATACCTGACACTGATACTGCATAACGAAGACAATGTACCCGATCAGTATGGAAAGGAAGGCTGGCACACGGTAATGCTCGAAAACAACAGGTGGAACAGGCTCGTGATGGAAATCCCCCACCTGCCCCACGACAAAGTGACCGGGATAACTATCAGCTACGGTTTGCAGGGAAATGAACCTGACGCGGCCGATACTATTGTCTATTATGCAGATAACCTCAGACTTGAAGTGGTTGAGCCTGATTATTATGAAGGTTGGGGAACAGACAAGGCAATATCTTTTTCGCACTCGGGATATAACATCAGGGATCAAAAGACTGCCTTTACTTCAGTTACAGGAGGAGATAAGTTTCGCCTTGTTAACCATGAGACAAACAAAACAGTTCTGGAAAAGGATGTGCTCAAACAGGCAGGCAGGATCGGATCATTTACGGTATTTGATTTCACAGAGATAAAAGCCCCGGGGAACTACAGGATTGTATATGGTGATACGGAATCAAGACCTTTCCCGATAGGCCGGGATGTATGGCTTCCAGTTATTGAAAAGATCACTAACCAGTTCTACCTTCAGAGATGCGGGTTTGATCAGCCGGGAATTCATCTGAAATGCCATACCGATTGGTATACCGTTTACAGGGGAGATACGATAGTCATGGCAGGTGGATGGCATGATGCGGGTGATCTTTCCCAGTCATACTGGCAGACAGCCGGTGCCACGGCGGCCTTTTTCAGGCTTGCCCGTGCATATGCCAGGGAAAACAAAAGGCTTTCGGAGCGCTTGATCGAGGAAGGCAGCTGGGGACTCGAATGGCTTCATAAAAACCGCTTCGACGGCCTTCAGGTCATCAGCTGGACAACCCACGACTGCTACACTGACGGTGTGATAGGAAATTTCGATGACAAACATGTTCAGCCGGGAAGCAGGATAAACACAAATGATAATTATTATTCAATAATTGCTGATGTTGAAGCAGCTCTTACCCTTAAAGGGAGAGATAAGGCCCTGGCTGATAAGTCAGCGCAATACGCCGTGGAATACTGGAATCTCCTGTCGGAGCATCCTCACAGGTGGAATACTGAAAGTCTTGCAATAGCTGTTCTGGCCGGAACAAAGCTTTACCAGCTGACAAAGGATGAAGGAGTTAAAAACCTGACGATCAGCTATGCTGATTCTCTTATGACCTTCCAGCAGAAGGAAGCGATGAACTGGGAAATACCCCTTAGCGGCTTCTTTTATGCGGATAGATCCCGGAACAGGTTCTTCGGGTATAATCACAGTTGTACGGCAGCCTCACCGGTACTTGGTCTCGTTGAACTTTGCAGGCTGTTACCCGGGGATGAAAAGTATGCTGAATGGTTCAGAACGGTAGAGTTACATAAGAATTATCTTATTGATATTGCACAGCTTACAGCTCCGTATTTCATGATTCCGGCAAACATCTACAAACTTGGCGGAACTTCGGATGATGCACAGATACTCAACGGTATAAGGCTGGATGATGATCATTACCTTAGGTTGTTTCCGGTATGGCAAGCTTTCCGGGGAAACAGTTCTGTCATCCTCTCACCGGCTCAGGGACTGGCATCCGCAAACCGGCTCTTTAAAGACCCTGTGGTACACCAGGTTGCCCTGGCCCAGCTGGAGTGGATGCAGGGGAAAAATCCATTCAGCCAGAGTCTTATGTACGGAGAAGGATATGATTTCTCACCGCAGTATGCTGTTTTCACAGGAGATATAACAGGCGGACTGCCTGTCGGGATCCTCACCCGTGACGATCTGGATATCCCGTACTGGAAAACAAGTGTCCTGCATAATTATAAAGAGCTGTGGGGGCAGCCCGCATTCCGGGAACTGGAACTGATTTATTACCTGAAACAATAAGAGAAGCCCCAACAAGCATGATAATCTGAAATGGTTAACAGGCATAACGAAATCCACCCATTTGCAACAAGCTGGCAATAAGCAGTGTAACCCACATCTAGATAGAAACTTTTAAATCTTACATAGAAATACACCGAAAGAGAAAACAAAATATCATGTGAACATAGCCCTGACTAAAAATAACTGTAACTTTGTTTTTACAGATGGACACGCAGTTGATAGTTTCTCAACACAATACACTAATGAAGACATTGAAAATATTGACACGATTATTGACTGGAATGCTGTTCGTACACAAGAATGCAGAACACAAAGCTATAGTTGAGAAAACCAAAAACTTCTTGCCTGGATTTTATTCTCCTTTTGGATTGAAACTACTTTCAACAATTGACTTTATTATTACTGAAAAGAATATCGAAACACCTGAAGCTATTACTAAGGAATTGGCAAATTGGAGTAATCGTAAAAAGACGATGTTCACTAATCCAAACTTCATTCAAATTGCAACAAAAAATATTAAACAACACAATCTGCCTACTGCTAACAAGGGTTTGGCGTAATTGGCTTGCCAACGCTCAATGCCAACCGCACAAAAACCAACTATGTCAAGCAGCGAGTACATGATTGCTGCATTCTCTGATGCATTCCCGTTAAAGCGGGACAAGCGATGATTACCACAGAACATATTATTTTCCGTCCTAATCAAGAGGTCGTATAGTAATTTCAGTCAGGTTATCCATTTGATAACGACCGTCCAGCTGGTCACTGTGCTTTTGCGGTTGAGCCATTAAGCCGATAATATTTTTGCAAGCTCTATCAGCTTGTGGTTTATATGCTTATTAAGCTTTAACGATCTTCTGAATGAAATAAGAGTGATCTCGTTGTTTACAAGGCCGATCATCATGCTCTTCTGATTGTCAAGAAGAGCCTCCACGGCCGCATGTCCCATCCTGCTTGCATTAACCCTGTCGGTTGCCGAAGGAGATCCGCCTCTCTGCAGATGACCGAGTATCGACACTCTTATATCCAGATCTTTGAATTCACTCTTCACTTTTTCGGAAAGTGCAATGGCGCCGCCGCTCTCATCACCTTCTGCCACAATCACGATCATGCTTGTTTTTTTTCTACCGCTATCAGGCCTGATGATCTTAATGAGATCACGTTCTTCATCTGTGGTTTCAGGAATCAGTATAGCTTCCGCCCCGCTGGCCAGTCCACCGTAAAGTGCAATATAACCTGCTTCAGCACCCATAACCTCAACGAAAAATATACGGTTGTGAGCATCTGCCGTGTCCCTGATCTTATCGACTGCCTGCACGACAGTATTCAGAGCAGTATCATAACCTATTGTGTAATCGGTACCACAGATGTCATTGTCTATCGTTCCCGGAATACCTACAAAAGGGATATCGTACTCCTCGCAGAATAACCTGGCGCCGATGAAGGAACCATCCCCGCCTATTACCACAACACCGTCGATACCTGCTTCTCTCAGATTCCTGTAAGCAGTAAGCCTTCCTTCTTCTGTCATAAACTCATCACATCGCGCCGTTTTTAGGATTGTCCCGCCGCGCTGAATTATATCGCTTACAGATGAAGCCACCATTTCGACGAAATCTTTATATATCATTCCGTAGAATCCCTGCCTGATACCTGTAACTTTAAGTCCGTTGTAAACCGCAGTTCTGACCACTGATCTTATTGCGGCATTCATGCCCGGAGCATCTCCTCCCGATGTCAGCACTCCGATTCTTTTAATTTTCCCCATATATCTCTGTTCTTTATAAGAGTCGCCCAAAGGTAACAGATATTTAAAAATGGATCAACCCCGGGGAATACTGACGAGTACATTAATCTGAAATAGTTAACAGCCATAACGATATTTACCCGTACATGTGAGTATTAAAAATATCTGTTGTTTTTATAACAAGTTAGGCAAAATGAAATACCCGTCCCAACAGGATTAAAATGAAAAAGATTAACTTTGCATCATGAAAGCTTACAATAAGATAATAAAAATAAACCCTGACAAAAGATTCGGAAAACCTTGTATAAGAAATACGAGGATTGCGGTTTTTGATGTTCTGGGGTGGCTTGGATCAGGTATGACATATGACGATGTTCTTTCAGATTATCCAGAACTTACCCGGGAAGACATTAGGGCAACTCTTATGTTTGCGGCCGATAGAGAACGTAAACTTCAGACAATCTGATGAAATTACTTCTTGATCAAAATATTTCCTTTCGAATTACAAATAAAATCCAAGATATATTTCCTGAATCAAAACAGGTAAAAGATTTGGGATTAGAGAATTCCAAAGACTCAGCTATATGGACCTTTGCAAAAGAAAATGATTATTGCATCGTCACTTTTGATGCTGATTTTTACGACTTAGGTTTGATAAAAGAATCTTCTCCAAAAGTAATCTGGCTGAGACTTGGAAACACGAGTACTCAGGAAATTGAAAAAATTCTTCGAAAAAATTTTGACCTGATAAAAACATTCTTAACTGACCCTGATTATAAGGAGATCGGCTGTCTCGAGATAAATTTTTAAAATCACTTTGCTAAAAGAATCAGAGTGATTGCAGCATTTGAGAAGAATCATTTAAAGGTTTGTCCGCAACTTTTAAGCGCAATACCTAAATCTCAGTCGTTTTGATCATTTGACTTTTACACCTCCGGCTTCACCACCTGCCCGATAAACAGCAGGGTATTTGTCGTACGTTCACGTATGGCAAATATGAATGACTTGTCGACAATGAATTCCCGGGGTTCGGGATTAAAACTGTCACGTATGCCTATCGTTGTAACTGCAGCGGCTTCCGTTCCCTCCTCATCCACCTCAACGAATGTGTTCTGCTTTACAAAATCCACAAAAATCCCCTGATCTGAAATTCCTGAAAGATCTGCTTTTTCTGCAAGGAATGCATCAACCATACCCATGCTTTTCAACTGGTCATTCAGGTATTTCTCATATGAGAATTTGAATTTGGGCATATAGACAAAAAGCTTCTCAAATTCATCTGTATTGTCGAATGCTCCGGTTATCGAGTTCCATACCAGATTCGTGAAGGTGGAATTGAACTCCGCCAGTGTTGCCGTTGGAACAATCACAACCATTGTGAAATTGGATCGTCCGTAGGGCATCTCAACTGCCCTGTAATCGTTACCAGATACTACTTTCGCTCCCACTTCGCCCTTCATGGTGCTTACATACACCGCTGAACCCCCGTCGGGGTAAAAGAGACGATCCATGGTTCCCGTCTTGTCGAAACGGTAACTCCAGCTGCCCTTAAAATAGAGTGCGTTCATAATAAACATTACCGCATTGGCATCAATCTCATCCAGTACCTTTGGAATTTTACCATTGGTATTGTCGCCGGCCCATTTATTGATTGTATTCAGCGCAGCTGGTGACGCGAAGTTGAGAGCTTCAACCGTGGCTTTGTAATCCTTGCTCATTGTGGCAAGAAACGGTTGTTTTACAATGAATCCGCTCCGGTAGAAAATTGCATTTGCAAGAGCAAGCTTCACTTTCGGATCAGCTTTCAGCAACTGGTCAACAAGACTCTTATATGCTTCGTTAATCTCAGCGGTAGTCATACCGGACGGATATCTGAGTGTTTCCTGGAGCTGTGAATAAGTATCACCGCCGCATCCGTTTAGCAGCATCGTGAGGGCCGTGCTTGCACTCAGGGGCGATAACATAAGATTATCCCTTTCAGTTTCCGCAACCTTCGTGAAAAGTCCGATCCCGAATTCATTGCTGCTCTGAATGGCCTGTGAAGCCACAGCTGTCAGACTGATACTCTTTGGGGTCAGATCAGGTTCACCGTTGTCAACCTTTGAACATGTCACCAGAAGGATAACTACAGCCATGGCTGCCAGGAAAAGTTTAATATTCCGCTTCATATGATTATTCTTTTTTAATGTTGTCCGCGTTTATATTACTATTACGCATGAAACCTTCAAAATGCTGCAGTGCACTGCCGTTTTTTTCCCCCGGTCATGTAAGCGTCAATGACCGGGTGCCAAATTCTCAGGGGTAAAAGTGTAATTTCTGTAATGACACGTTGAAGCCTGCAGCAAATCCTGCTAACCTGGGTTTTCAGTCTTCCTCCTTTCCCGGAAGAAGAAAGAGTACTGAAAAGTCCTCATCACTCAGCCTTCCCTCCTTTCCCGGAAGAAGGAGGTGTACTGAAAAGTCCTCATCACTCAGTCTTTCCGGAATTATTGAAACCGCTATCCTTACTATCTGATCTTTTCCACAGGCGGTAACTCGTTCCCAGGACAAACAGCCCGGCTCCGGCAATCATAAAAAACAACAATTGCAAAACTATTTCCCGGCTGAGAAAATATTTCAGAACAGTCTTATCCTGAACTATAGACACCAGGATTCCCGTAATCAGGCCCCAGATCAGTCCGATCTTCCAGAGTGAAGCTTTACGGAAATAATCTTTGAAGTTATTATTGTTCATCATCAGTAAAAATATCTCATAAGCAGTATCTCTGTCAGAGTATCTTTTTTGTATTTCTTCACCAGGCTTTTTGAATTGCTTATTGTTATAATAACAGTTTGTTATATTTCAATAAGTAACCAGGCAGCAATACGTTATCACATAAATACTCCTGCCGGGAATCAACAGACTCAAAAGTTTAACGACCCATTGTATGATTCACTAAATTATGATTTTCATCCGGAATCATGAAATAGGAAGCTAAACCCTTCTCCTCATCCTGATCCATCTTCTGAAGAAGGGATCATCGATGAAATAACCCGTATCATCCCTGATAACCATTCCTTTTTTTACAAGCCTCTGGAGAGTGCTGTATACCGTGCTGGCGGCTCCTGTTCCGAACTGTTTCCTGAATTCATCCGACAGAGGCGAAACATCGCTTTCAGCCATTCCCGCAAGTACCATCATATCTGTCCGGTTAAGCGTGTTCCAGAGCAGTTCAAAGTCGTTGTCATGGCTTCTTACAATTTCATCCGCGGCTGAATCGGCAAGCATCCCCTGTTCCAGTCCCTTGCGGTTCATCAGTTCCCATACCATAAAGGCAAGCTGCTGGGTATAGTACGGATGTGCCCCTGTTATTTTAAGTATTTCTCCGGATACTGTCGCAGGGTCATCAGCAATCCCCTGGAAATTATATTCAAGAAACAAACGGAATTTCGTTTCAGGTATCTTCCCCAGCGGATATAGTATACCAAACCTGTAGAAGGGTGAATCTTTCTTTTCAAAGATCTCCCGTATCATCGACTCACTGCTCCCCATAAAGACATAATTGATATTTTTATGAACCTGTATCACGGAGCGCAGCATCCTGACAAGTCCGGTATTGATTCTGAAAACATCCTGAAACTCATCGAGCACTACAATTATCTTGTCATCAGGTTTTCCAAGCTTCTCCACAAGGTTCAGGACATCCTCAAGGGGAGTCAGGTCCCGGGAGCCCGGGGAAAAGGATATTTCCACATCTCCCGTCACGGGATTCATTATGACGGTTGGAATAATACGGAAGGATTTGATATAGTTCTTCAGCTTCTGCACGGGGAAGATCCTGTAGATCCTTTTAAGCAGCTGTGCCGCGAAATCCTCCTCCGTAAGCACAAGCTGCATATCCAGATATATGAAGCGGCGGCCGGAGGCGGACAGTATTTTCCTTATCAGGCTTGTCTTGCCGAAACGCCTTGGACTGATAATTATCAGGTGGTTCTCACTTTTCAGGTAGGAAGATATTTGCGATACTTCCTCCTCTCTGTCGGTAAAATAAATTCCATCAACTACAGTTCCGAATTTGAACGGGTTTTCTGTCATTTCCCTGTTGTTATTTCTTATTATGTTTACGAATATTTGATTCCTTTTTGCGGATATTCCGCTGACAGGATTTTTAAAAGCAAATCCGGCATCAAAGAAACAAAGTTACGTAGGGGGTATGCCTTTTACGAGATTCCTGAATGAGAGATTTTTTATTGTGATATTTTCCATTACGTGATTAATCGTTACGATAATTTTCGCAATCAAATTTATGATAATTTTCGTAATCCTAAAAGCAATCCGGACAGGGCATGCAAAAAAAAGCCCGTCCTGCGACGGGCCGTTTTGTCTGATTCAATTTGTAAGCCGGGGTTCGGGCCTTCAGCCACCAACCCCGGATCTTGTTAATGCAGCAGTGTTATATCTCCAACTTTCTTGAATGGCTGACCGTTTGCATATTTGCCCTCAACGTACCACACATACACTCCCTGCGGGCATAGCTGACCCTTGTAATATCCGTTCCACGGTACATTAATGTCGTGACTTTCGAATATCAGCACACCAAGCCTGTTGAAGACCTGAAGCTTATACTTGATCACCTTGTCCCTGATGGGCGGGAAGAAGAACTGGTCGATCTCATTGCCTCCGGTAGGCAGATCGCTCCTTTCTATCGGTCCTGTAGGATTGGGCCTGAAGACCGTGGAGAATCTTACATCTCCCGCAGGCTGCACGGTCACTCCGGGTGACAGTACGAACACGTCCCTGCAACCGTCGTTGTTGTAAGCCCACAGGGTTATGTCATAGACTCCTTCTTCCATGTATTTGTGATATGGTTCTCTCATCCGTGAAGTATCTCCGTCTCCGAATTCCCATACAAAGTAATCCCCGCCCTCGGTCAGGTTGAAGCACCTGACTCTTTCATCATTTACGAATACAAGTGTGGGACTTACCTCGAAATAGGCTCTCGGAGAAGGATAGGCCCTTACAACCTGCGATTTCACCGACATTCCGCCGGGACCGGTTACTGTAAGTTCAACACGGTATTCTCCTGCCTTGAAGTAGGTATAGGACGGATTCTTTGCCGTTGAATAGCTTCCGTCACCAAAGTCCCACCTGTAGGTTGTTCCCGGCATTTCGGTGTTGAGTGAAGTGTTGTTCGGCGTGATGGTCCAGGTGGCACATCCCGAAGGTATTGAATCGAAGTCCGCTACCGGAGGTAAAGGCAATATATGAACCGGATGACTTATAGTGCTGGTACACTTGCCGTTTGTAACAGTCAGAACCACATTGTAGGTACCCGTTCCCGTAAAGGTATGTTCAGGGTGCTGCAATGTTGATGATCCGCCGTCACCGAAATCCCAGTGATAGGTCCAGGTGCTTACCGGTGTGGTTTCATCGGTGAACACCACTTTGTTTCCTACAGCATCATAGGTCTGATTGTTCGGTGTTGCAGAGAACTGGGCAAGAGGCATGGGCATCACAACAATATCCATCGTTGTACTGTCGGAACATCCGTACATTGATGTTGTTACCACCTTAACTGTCCGGGTTACCGGAGTACCAGTGAGATTGGTGAACATATGGGTTGAAGTGTTTACTCCGGGTACCCTGGGAGTTCCGTCACCAAAATCCCACATGTAAATATTGGCCCCGGGATCTGCTGTGAATACTATCTGATTACCATGGCACACGACATCATCACTGGCTGTCAGATGGGCAATCACTGCAGGATAAACAGTCATCATTGATGTTTTGGTGTCATAGCAGCCTGCCATTGACTCAACAGTCAGCTTAATTGTACGGTATACAATGGCTGTGGAAGTTGTATTTGTAAACACGTGCACCGGATTCTCATCAGTGGTATTAACCGGTGTGCCATCGCCAAAGTTCCATTCCCAGCTCTTCATTCCTGTCATGTCCTTGCTGAACTTAACCGTGGCAGGAGTACAGGCCATTGATATATCCTGTGTGAATGTCGCATCAGGGGCATCAACAACCACGGATACGCTGCCCTCGCCTGCACACATATTGTCATCCACAACCCTGTAAGTGAGATCATATGTTCCTGCAATACGGGTTCTGAAGGTTGGTGCCGGACTGAAATAGTTGTTAAGCGGACCGATATCGCCCGTCCAGCTATGTGATTTCCAGGGAGCGGTTCCTCCGGTTATTACCGGGGTAATCACCAGTGGAACGTCACCGCAGGCCGGTATAGGATCATCGGTAAATGATACCACAGGAAGCCTGTTGACTGTCAGAACGGCCGCATTGGTATAGGCTGTTGCACAGAATGCCTTCAGAGCCAGCCTGTACCGATTGTTATGGAAATCATCGTAATTAATATCTATTATCGACAACTGCTGTGTAGTGGTACCGGCGTAATGTGCATTGTCATAAATATCGTCCCAGTTAATTCCGTTATCCGTACTTACCTGCCATCTGAGTGAATCGATCAGTCCTGTTCCGTTACCGGTAAAGAATACCGGACCGCCTCCGTCACAGACCGCCCTGTCATTCGGATGCACCACAGGCTTGGGAGGCCCGTTTACTCTCAGTACAACAAAGTTCGAATAGAGAGGAGAACCGCATTTACCACTCACAATAACCCTGAAGAAATAATTGTTGAAACTCAGGGGAACATCTGTAAGAGTAAGTATACTGTCAGTTACGGTATAAATACCACCATTAACTATATCGGTAAAACTTCCAGAAGGCGGCTTATACTGCCATTTGTAAGTAAGATTGGTACCTGTTGCCAGGATCAGGAATTCAGCATCATCACCCGTGCAAATTGTTGTGTCTTTCGGTTGTTCCTGTATTTCGGGAGCAGTGTTGACCGTGAGATTAACATCATCAGATATCCTGGTAACTCCGCAGGTGCTTACAGTTACACGGAACACATATCCGTCCATATCCCTTGTCACGCCAAACAGATTGAGCACAGGTGTCTGCACACCATAAAAGATACCTGCATCCGTCAGGGTAACAAACCCGTTACCATCCTGCCTGTCAACATACCACTGGTAATCAAGATCCGAACCTGTGGCAACAACACTGAAGTTAAGTACTCCGTATTCACAGATCGCCCGGTCAACAGGTTCTGTTACTATGTGAGGCAGATCCCTTACGATCACCGTTGCATTGCCTATCATGTTTACAGCATCACAGCCGTTGACATCCCTAACGCTGAGTATCCTGTATGTTGTTGTTGAAGAAGGATAAACAAGGATGTCCGCATCGGGTCCGTTAATGGTCTCTGTGCCGTGGTTTTCAATATAAACCTCGTAGGGTGCGGTTCCGTTGGTAATACTGATCGAAAGAGTTGCCGGATCGCCGTCACAAATCGTTTCTCCGCCTGTCAGAATTGCTACAGGCAGTGAATTGACAGTTATCTTCACCGGATCGCTTTCTGCCTGACAGAGAACACCGTTCTCAATGCTTATCAGAACCCTCTTGTACCAGGTGTCTGAATAAAGCACCCCGGGTGCATAAGTTTTGCCTGTTTCTCCTGAAATCGTGTTCCAGATCACACCGTCTGCGCTTCTCTGCCACTGGTATGAAACAGTTCCTGTTCCGCCTCCGTCATTTGCACTTGTAAGCGGTGCAGGCGCGGATCCGAAGCAAATCGGTTGATCTTTTTCTATCGCACCCCCATAAACTTCATTCACCGTCACCTTTACAATATTTGATATTTTTTCACAGACGGTTCCGCCGTGATCAGACCTGGTTATTCTTCTGAACCATGTATCCTGTGTAAGCACCGGTGAATCATAGCCGGGTGTATTGGAACCTGCTATCGGATTCCAGACGCTGTTATCTATACTGCTTTCCCATTCATAGGTTATGTTACCTTTACCGGATCCGTGGACAATACTGATAAACGGAACCGGATCCCCGCCGAGACAAATCGTCTGATCGGAAATAATGGTTCCCGGATTGACATTATTCACAATCACCCTGAATGAACCGGAGATCTCAGTGCATCTCTGTCCGTAATAATCAGACGTTACGGTGCGGAGGAACCATGTATCCTGGAACAGAGGCCCAGGAGCATAGTCTTTTCCGTCTCCGTCCGTGATAATATCAGTATAGTTCACACCATCGTTGCTGATCCTCCACTGGTAAGTAATATCACCGTCACCTGTTGCATCGGTTCCCGTGATAACTGAAGGAATATCTCCTTCACATATTGTTACATCACCTGTTACCACACCGGGATCGAGATTGTTTACGGTTATCTTTACCGGGTCGTTCTCCACAATACATATATTGGTTCCCAGCCTTGAGGTAACTTCTCTTTTGTACCATGTATCCTGAATCAGTACTCCGGGGTTGTATGTTTCACTGACAGCCCCGATAATCAGATTGTAACCGGTTCCGTCAGTACTGCTGAACCACCTGTATGAGAACACTCCGTCTCCTGTGGGTGTTACACTCAGTACAGGAGCAGGTGCCGTTCCTTCACAGATAGTCTGATCGCCGCTTATTGATCCCGGATCAAAATTATTGACCGTTATCCTCACGACGTTGGATTCTTTCCAGCATGCTACAGAATTAAGCGTCGAAGTGACAATCCTCTTGTACCAGGTATCGGCATAAAGGACAGGCGGCGAATAAGTTTCATCCTCTGCACCGGATATCGTGATGAATGTTGATCCGTCCGTGCTTGACTGCCATTCGTATGTAACATCTCCGTCATAAACGGGTGTGACACTCGTCAGCGGAAGCGGGGCAGTCCCTTCACAAATGATCTGATCAGAGCCTATGGCACCCGCCGTTACATTATTGACTGTCATCCTGATTGCCGTGGTAACTGCGCTACACGTCCTTCCATTAAGTTCCGCGGTCACCTGGCGTCTGTACCACGTATCAGCCATAAGCGGACCGGCTGCGTAAGTTTCATCCGTTTCGCCTACGATGTTGGAGAAATCAGATCCGTTGATACTGCTTTGCCACTGGTATGTGAACGTGCCGTCACCTGATGCCGCAATGCTGCCGAAAGGCGCAGGCGTATCCCCTTCGCATATAGTCTGATTCGTGCTTATGCTGCCCGGAACGAAATTGATGACGGTAACTCTCACCGGTGCAGTGGCTTTGCTGCATGTGTGGCTGTTAAGTTCTGACGTCACAATCCTCCTGTACCATGTGTCAGCGGTGAGCACAGGTGCAGCATAGGTTGCGGTATTTATTCCCGGAACGGGATGCCAGGCACTTCCGTCAAGGCTGTATTCCCATGAAAATGTGAAAGTGCCGTCACCCGTAGGAGCGGTTCCCGTGAAAGGAAGAGGTGCCGTGTTATCACAGATTGTCTGGTCCTCTCCTATGGTACCAGGAACGAAATTGATCACCCATATCCTCTCCGGAGCAGTTTCCCTGGTGCATTCATTGCCGTTCAGATGTGATGTCACTGCACGCTTGTACCATGTATCGGCATTAAGCACGGGAGGATCAAAAGTTTCATCAGTTGCTCCGGTTATTTCTGTAAATACCGTTCCGTCAGCACTTTCATACCACTGGTAAGTATAGTTCATCCCGTCACCGGAAGGCGATACTCCGCCTATCACCGCCGGCTTATCTCCTTCACAGATTGTCTGGTCAGCGTCCAGTGATCCCGGGAGGAAATTATTCACGGTAATGAGTACCTTATTTGTTACAGCCGGACATGATCCTGAACCCAACGTGGCTGTAACCTCCCTGTAGAACCATGTATCCTGTGTCAGTATTCCCGGGCTGTAGGTTTCATTCAGGGCTCCCGGTACCGGATTATAAGTAATATCATCTGTGCTGCGGAACCATCTGTAGGTAAAGCTTCCGTCACCGGAGGGCGGCACGCTGCTTGTCAGTGCATCAGGTGCTGTTCCTTCACAGATTGTCTGACCATGGCCAATCTGTCCGGGATCAAAATTAATGACGGTTATCTTAACAATATTCGATTCTTTCGTACAGGTAATTCCGTTAAGTTCTGATAAAGTGACACGCCTGTAAAGCATGTCTGCCGTGAGTGAAGGCGGTGAATAATCTGCACCATCACCATCTGAAGGAACATCAGCCCAGCTGGTTCCATTGTCGGCACTTTCCTGCCACTGGTAGGTAATGTTACTACCGTCGCCCGTTCCCGGAGTCACTGAGGTCAATGCTGCAGGTTTTGCGCCCTTGCATATCGTCTGGGCACCGGTAACAGACCCAGGATTCAGATTATTCACGGTTATCCGTACTGCAGGTGTGAGATCAATACAGCTCATGCCTTTCACTGTTGCAGTAACCTGCCGTCTGAACCAGGTGTCAACCATCAGTGCACCCGGAGCATAGTTCACATCTGTAGCCCCGTTTATGCTGGAGAAAGAAGTACCGTTGGTACTGCTCTGCCACTGGTAGGCAAAGGTTCCGTCTCCTGTAGCTGCAGGACTTATGATCTCTGCAGGAATATCTCCTTCACAGATGGTCTGGTCGGGACTTACGGTTCCCGGATCAAAATTGATCACGGTTACCTTTATGGTATCTGTTATTTTGGTGCAGGAAACAGAACCAATCGTTGCTGTCGATAACCTTCTGAACCAGGTATCCTGTGTGAGAGGACCGGCAGAATAGGCAGCACCGGTTCCTCCTGCCAGAACGTCGGTGTAATTTATACTGTCAGTGCTGAACTGCCACTGATACGTCTTCGCTCCGTCCCCGCCGGCTGGCACACTTGTGAATGCGGCAGGTGAAGATCCTTCACAGATGACCCGGTCGGATCCTATTGACCCCGGAACAAAATTAATGACGGTAACCTTGATTATACTGCTGTATCCGGTACATTCATTTGTTCCAAGAGTTGCTTTAACAGCCCTTCTGTACCAGGTGTCAGCTGCCGGAGAAGGTGCCGAGTAAGTTACACCATCAGCTCCCGGAATATCGGTGAAGAAAAATCCATCAGAACTTTCCTGCCACTGATAGCTTATCAGGGCTCCGTCATAACTTGCTGCGGCAGCAGTTTCCTTGAATTCCGCCGGTGCAGTGCCTTCACAGATTGTCTGGGTTCCGTCAATGTCACCCGGGTCAAAATTGTTTACTCTGACAAGGATGGTATCTGTGCCGGCAATACATTTTTTGGTTCCCAGAGTGGAAGTAACCTCCCTGTAATACCAGGTATCCTGCGTAAGAACTCCCGGACTGTAAGTTTCGCCCACAGCCGTTGGAATCAGACTAAACGCATGACCATCAGTGCTTCTGAACCATCTGTAGGAGAATACACCGTCGCCCGTGGGTGTTATACTTGTAAACGGCAGCGGAGCAGTATTTTCGCAAATGGTCTGATCAGCGGCAATATTGCCCGGATCGAAGTTGTTGACAGTAACCATGATCACATTGGACTCCCTGCTGCATTCAGTTCCATCTTTCGTGGATTTTGCAATACGCTTGTACCACATATCGGCATCCAGTTCGGGTGCAACATATATTTCAACATCGCCTCCCGTAGTAATATCATGCCAGCTACCGCCGTTATCGGCACTTTCCTGCCACTGATATGTAATTATACCGTCGCCTGTTGCGGCTACCGAGGTAAAAGGTGCAGGAATATCTCCTTCGCATATTGTCTGTGTACCGGATATTGATCCCGGTGTGATTCGGTTCACCTCCACCATAACCGGAACGGTATATAAGATACACTGCCTTCCGTTAAGTGTTGCCGTAGCCTGTCGCCTGAACCAGGTGTTCTGTGCAAGCGGACCGGGAGCATAAATATTCCCTGTTGCCCCTGTTATATTGGTGTAGTTTGTACCGTCAAGGCTTGCCTGCCACTGATAGCTTATGACACCATCACCCAAGGCATCTGCAGAAGAGGCAAACGGAGCAGGAGTGTCGTTCTCGCAAATAACCTGATCACCTGAAATACTTCCCGGATCAAAATTGATGACCGTTATTTTTACAGTGTCGGATATTTTAACACACAACTTATGATTCACCTCGGCTGTAGCCAGTCTTCTGAACCAGGTGTCCTGTGTCAGGATACCGGCAGAATAGGTGGCACCGGTTCCTCCCATCGGGACATTGATGTAATTTATACTGTCGGTGCTGAACTGCCACTGATACGTCTTCGCTCCGTCACCGCTCGCAGCAACACTGGTGAAAGCTGCCGGTGCACTGCCTTCACATATTGTCTGACTGCTTCCGATGGAACCCGGAGTAAAGTTTATTACCGTGATCCTGACATGGTTTGAATATTTCGTACAGGCATTCAGACCGATTGTTGATGTAACGGCCCTCCTGAACCATGTATCCTGATCCAGTACAGGGGGATCATATGTTTCATCCGTTGCACCAATGATATCTGCAAAGTTGATACCGTCAGTACTGCTTTGCCATCTGTAACTGACAGGCCCGTCAAATGTCGGCGATGTGCCGGTTGTCAGCGGAACGGGATCCTCTCCCTCACACACTGTCTGATCATCTGATATGGATCCCGGTGTGAGGTTGTTTACAATAATTTCAATTTCATTGGTATTCCTGTAGCATTCCTTTCCGTTAAGGGTGGCTTTGACTTCCCTGTAGTACCATGTATCTTCTGTCAGTATACCGGGGTTAAAGGTTTCGCCAAGCGCTCCGCCTATCTGTGTGAAAGTGCTTCCTTCCGTTCTCCTGAACCATCTGTATGAGAATATCCCGTCACCCGTGGGAGTGATGCTTGTAATCAATGCCGCGGGAGTATTTTCACATATAACCTGGTCCTCTTCTATTGCGCCCGGATCAAAATTAATTACTGTAACTCTTACAACATTGGATTCCTCCTCACAGGTTGTAATGCCGACCGTGGATATGACAAGCCTCCTGTACCATGTATCGGTATTTAACGAAGGGGGTGAATAATCAGGAGCATTTCCTCCCGATGGAACATTATCCCAGTTGATGCCTTCATCGGTGCTTTCCTGCCACTGATATAAATGACCGAAATCCGATGTTGCCGCTGTTCCGGTAAGCTGCGCGGGTGTATCACCCTCACATATAGTCTGTGTTCCGGTTATTGTTCCGGGTGTTATCCTGTTTACCCTTACAATGACAGGATCTGTATAGAGCCTGCATGCCCTGCCATTAAGAGTTGCAGTGACCTCGCGCCTGAACCAGGTATTCTGTGTAAGCGGACCGGGAGCGTAATCCATACCCGTAGCGCCGGTTATGTTGTTGAAATTCGTACCGTCATGGCTGCTTTGCCATAAGTAAGTGAATGTTCCCTCCCCTGAAGCTGGATCTGTTTCCACTAATGGTGCCGGTGTTTCTCCCTGGCATATGGTCTGGTTCGAACCAATTTTACCCGGATCAAACGTGATCACATTCACAAATACCTCATTGGTCGGTTCACTACAGGATTTTGTGTCAATCGTCGCTGTAGATATTCTTCTGAACCATGTGTCTGCAGTGAGAGCCGGCGATGCGTATGTCGGGCCGGTGGCAAGGTTAATATCCGTGAAATCCAATCCGTCAGTGCTTATCTGCCACTGGTAAGTCATTGTTCCGTCACCGCTTGCAGCAACACTGGTAAACGGTGCAGGAGCTTTTCCCTCACAGATTGTCTGATCGCTTGCAATCGCCCCGGGGGAGAAGTTAATGACCGTAACCTTGATAGGATTAGTTTCCAGAACGCACGATGCAATGCCGTCTGTTGATGTCACGCTCCGCTTGAACCAGGTATCAGCGGTTAGTCCTGCCGGAGGCGTGTAAATTTCCACATCCGATGACGGGATGGGTGTGTAGGTAATCCCGTTTGTGCTCATCTTCCATTCATAAGTGAAGGTACCATCACCCATAGCAGGTACACTGCCAAAGGCATCAGGCATGGCTCCCTCACAGATTATCTGATTTCCTGTTATGGAGCCCGGAGTGAAATTAAGCACGGTTATTTTGACAAAATTGGTTGAGTCAAGACAGGTTTTCCCGTTGAGTGCAGATCTTACAATCCTTTTGTACCAGGTATCCTGTGTAAGTATTCCCGGGTTATATGTTTCCCCTGTTGCACCGATCTGGACAAAATCTGTTCCGTCTGTGCTCATCTTCCATCTGTAAGTGAATGTTCCGTCACCCGATGGTGATACGCTTGTAAGAGGAGCAGCCGGACTGTTTTCACATATCGACTGATCTCCGGCAATAGAACCCGGATCGAAATTAATTACAGTAACCTTTATTACATTCGACTCTTTTAGACATCCAACACCGTCAAGTGTTGATGTTACAATACGTTTGAACCAGGTGTCGCCGGCCAGCGGTGCAGGCGGTGCATATGTCGCGTTGTTGCCTCCCGGAGCCACATTTACAAAATTGCTTCCGTCCGTGCTTTCCTGCCATTGGTAGGCTACCGTGGTTCCGTCAGCCACTGCCGCTGCTGTTTCCGTGAAGGGAGCAGGTATTTCTCCTTCACAAACGGTCTGGGTTCCTTCTATTGATCCCGGACTAAGGTTATTTACCTTGATCAGAACACCCGGTGTTAATCCTGTGCATGTCCTGCCGTTAAGTGTGACAGTCACCTGCCGTCTGAACCATGTATCAGTCAGCAGGGTGCCGCTGGTATAATTTTCACCCGTAGCTCCGCTGATGCTTGAATAATTGGTTCCATCGCTGCTGCTTTGCCACTGGTATGTCATCGTGGCAGCGGGATCTGCTGAAGCGGAAATCACGGTTGCAAGCTCCGAAGGTGCAGTGTTCTCGCAGATGGTCTGCGGCGGCCCGATGGTTCCCGCATCAAAGCTGTTAACCTTTACAAGGATAGTATTGGTATATAATGTACATGATGTGCCACCGTGTGTTGCGGTCACAGCCCGTCTGAAATATGTATCTGCTGAAAGTGCGGGCGAACTGTATGCAGGTGTAGTAACTCCAAGTGGCACCCAGCCACCGGTACCGGTGGAACTGCTTTCCCAGCTGTATGTGAATGTGCCGTCACCGCTTGCAGCCACGCTTGTAAACGATGCTGGCACTGTTCCTTCGCAGATGGTCTGATCCGATCCGATTGAACCCGGACTGAAATTGATTACTGTGACCTTAACAGCATTTGTCTCCTTTACACATGACCTGGTGAGATAAGTTGCGGTTACCTCACGCTTGAACCAGGTGTCGGCATACAATACTCCCGGTGTGTAAGTTTCATCAGTTATGCCTGTGAAGCTGTAGTTGATACCGTCGGTGGAAGACAGCCATCTGTATGTGAAAGTTCCGGTCCCTGTGGGGGGAACGCTTGTGAATGCCGTTCCCGGGGCTGTCCCTTCACATATGGATATGTCTGATCCTATTGAGCCCGGATTGAACGTTATGAGAGTTACAAGAATCGAGTTTGAAGGATCCTCACAGACGCTCGATCCCAATGTTGAGATCGCCATTCTCCTGAAGTATGTGCTGGCGGAAACAGGTCCGGAAGCATAAACAAGCGAAGTTGCACCGGGAATATTTGTCCAGGTGCTGTTATCAGTGCTTCTCTGCCACTGGTATGTAATGGCACCGCTGCCGGTTCCGGCCGTGATGCTGGTAAAGGCATCCGGTGATGCATTTTCGCATACAGCATGGTCAGTGCCTATCTGACCGGCGCTGACATAATTTACTACCGGTGTAACTGTACCGTTCATCAGCTGCTCACAGCCTGTAGTTGCGTTTGTTGCAATTACATAATACGTTTCATTCTCATTATCCGCCCATGCAAGGGATGATCCCGTACCTGCTAATGGTGCTCCCACCGGTCCGGTTGAATTGTACAGCTGGTAGTTCACTCCGGTCTGTGAGCCTGAAAGCGTTATGGTCACCCCAGACTGATGACTGCAGTAGGCCACCGGTGCGCTAAGGTTGAATATTGCCGGTAAGGGATTAACGGTCACGTTTAGAGGTATGTGTATTGTATTGCATACCCCGTTGGAATTTTCTATTACAGAAACTACGCCCGTTCCGGCCATTTTGAATGTTATCTCAACACTGTGTGAATTCGGAGCCGAGATGATGTATGCACCTGCCGGGTAGCTCCACGTATATGTTGAACCGCTGTTGAAGGGCACGGAATAAACAGCCGTATCTCCCAGGCACAGGCTTGCCGGACCGTTCACAACAACACCCGGTATGATCGGCACCACCGATACCGGTAATTTAACAGGTTTTCCGACACAACCCGTGGATAGAATTGTTTCCGTCACGGTTATCGTGTCACCCGGAGCCGCCATTCCCGGGACAGCATCCACAATGATGAAATACATTCCGGGAGGTGATGTAATAACCATTGATGACGGCACTGTCCAGGTATAGGTGGAACCAGGATGGTTATCAACTTCATAAACCCTGTTTGTTGCATCCTCACAGAGAACCGACGGTCCCCTTATTAATGAAGTTACTGGCAGAGGATTTATCGTTACAGTTATTATGTTTGAATAGACCGGTGTTGTACAGGAGGCATCCTCGGCCTTCCTTACAAACAGGGTAGTTGCAGTAAGAACCCCGTGCGTATATGCTTCATCGTCTGAATTGGCTATATCAGTCCAGTTGCCGTCACCCGCCACGGCGGATGTATTTGTTGTGTACTGCCAGGTATAGGTGAAAGAACCACCGCCGCCGCTGGCAGGGACCAGACTGCTAAATGGATTAGGTGCTTCTCCATAGCAGATAAAATGACTGCTGCCTATTACTCCGCTGTTCAGGGCAGGCATCACAGTGATAATAATTTCATTACTGTAAACCACAGGTGAACATGTACTTTCCACTGCCTTCCTGACAAATTTAGTCGTAGTGGTCAGATTTCCATGATCATAGGTTACAGAGTTGCTCGATCCGATATCAGTCCAGTTTCCATCACCCGGAGTTGCCAGCATATTGGTGGTATACTGCCAGGTATAGGTGAATGAACCTTCCCCGCCTGTTGCAGGACTTTTACTTGTAAAGCCGGGAACATCATTGCCGTAGCATACAGTCTGACTGGTGCCGACTTCTCCTCCGTCCAGTTGCGGCCGGACAGTAACCGTTACAATATTGCTGTAAACCGGTGTTGTACATGTACCATCAACAGCTCTTCTGACGAAACGTGTTGTTGTGGTAAGAGTATTATTATAATTAAATCCTGTAGTATTACTTGAAGAAATTTCATTCCATCCAGGATCACCAGCGTCTAAACCTGCATCAGTAGTATACCACCAGGAATAGGTGAACGAACCTGCTCCGCCGCTTGCTGCCGTTGAATTTGTAAATTGAGCAGGAATTGTACCATAACAGATTGTCTGGTTTCCTGAAATCAAACCGCCTTTGAGTTCAGGGCGAACAGTAACTCTGACAATATTACTGTAAACAGGAGTAGAACATGTACCTTCCACAGCCCTCCTCACAAAACGTGTTGTTCCGGTTAAAGTACCATGGTCATATATCAGACCTGTGGCAGAAGAAATATCCTGCCATGCAGAACTTCCCAAAGGAGCTGACATATCTGTGGTATATTGCCATAAATAAGAAAATGAACCTGCCCCGCCTGTTGCAGCACCGGAGCTTGTAAATGCTGCCACATCAGCGCCGTAACAAATTGTCTGGTCGCTACCTATTGAGCCACCGTTCAGTTGCGGCCTTACAGTAACCGTTACAATATTACTGTAAACAGGAGTTGAGCATGTACCTTCAACAGCCCTCCTCACAAAACGTGTTGTTCCGGTTAAAGTACCATGGTCATATGTCAGACCTGTGGCGGAAGAAATATTTTGCCATGCAGAACTGCCCAAAGGAGCTGACATATCTGTGGTATATTGCCATAAATAAGAAAATGAACCTGCCCCGCCTGTTGCAGCACCGGAGCTTGTAAATGCCGCCACATCATAGCCGTAACATATTGTCTGGTCGCCGCCTATTGAACCACCCTCAAGTTCCGGATAAATAGTTATCACCCTTGATGAAGTTCCGCCGGCACCGCAACCATTTTCCGGATAAACAGAAATGGTGACCGGAGATACTGCAGCAGATGTAAAATCAACCTTTAGTGAAGTGGTCCCCTGGCCGGAGACTATATTTACACCAGCAGGAACACTCCACACATAATTTGATGCATTTGCAACGGGGAGAATTGAATATGTTACCCCGGTCTGAGCATAGCACATGTTTGACAAACCTGTAATGGCGCCTGCTGCTCCGGGAGCGGCCGGATTGATAGTGATATTATAATTTGGAGTTGTTACAGCACAACCCGAGGATTGTATTGTTTCAGTAACTCTTAAGGAACCTGTTCCGGATGACAGATTCCAAATGACAGTAACACTGTTTCCTGTAGAACTTCCGGATATTGTTCCATTAACAACAGACCAACTATAATTATGCCCGTCATGGTATTGTGTTGTGTACACTTTTGTATTACCATGGCACGGACTTGTTTCTCCACTTATAACCGGAGCAGGAAGGGGATTGACAGTTATATCCACTATAGCAGTTCTGGGATTTCCACATCCGAATGTTGCTGTTCTGCGGTATCGGTAAGTTCCTGGAGTATTTACAATTTCTGAAAATGTTGCGGATGATCCTGATAGAAGAGTCCATGACGAAAAGGCTGGTCCCGGAGCCCTGTGCCAACTGTATGTTGGCCCTGATGATGCGGGTGTACCTGTAAACGCACTTGTCTGATTAGTTATATTGACTGTTCCTCCCTGGCAAATATCTGTGCCGGAAATTGCACCTCCATTGTGTGTTATTGAAAATACTGTGATATCCCTGGTTGTAGATACAGGATCTCCACAATTAAATGTTGCTGTTCTGCGGTATCGGTAAACTCCTGGAGTGCTAATTGTTTCACTAAAAGTTGCAGAAGAACCTGTTAATGGTGTCCATACTGAAAAGGTTGGTCCGGCAGCTCTTTCCCAGCTATAGGTAAGTCCGCCGGAAGAAGGATTTCCTGTTGAAGCGCTAGCATTATTTGTGATATTTACCACTTCGCCCGAACAAATATTTGATCCTCTGATTGTTCCGGGATTGTGATTGACTGAAAATACAGTTAATTGTATGGTGCTTGGATTTGAATTGCATGAAGGATCTGAAGTATATTCAAGGTAAACACTTATCGTTTTATTCCCGACCGTTGTCCCTACATCAACAGTGATGCTTCTGGTACCCTGACCTGATTTTATTGTTAATCCGGCGGGCACCGACCATACATATCTTGTTGGCCCACCCGGTGACATCACAGGCGGATTATGTGGAACACTAAAGACCAGATCTTTTACATTAGGACACGTATTTGTTGGGCCCGATATATTTGGCGGAGTCTGGAGAAGTCTTCTTACTGTAACTGTCACTTGTTTAGCCGGTCCTTCACAAAACTGCCCGGTAGTACCTATTTCCCTAACCCAATAATTATAGGTGCCATCAGCAAGGATACCCGGACTATAAGTTGTGCCGGTTCCAACCTGGTGGCCCGGATGCAAGTCAGCATTATTGTACCAATGCAATTGGCCCGGATTTGTACCATTTCTGATCGCTGATAAGGAAACAGGTGTCCCGGAACAGACTGTCACATCGGAAGCAGTCGGCAAAGGAGGAGCTCCTACCAAACGAAGCCTGGAAAAATCATTGACAGAATTATTGTATGTGAACGGGTCCATCGGATCATAGGGATTACATGGACCCCAGTTACGAAGCGTAACATCAAAAATATCATTCTCTTTATCGTTTATATAATCTCCGCTGTGATAAATAGGATAAGTCTGAGCAAGAGGAGTGACCAAAGTTTTAGTCCCTGCATCCCAAAGATACTGAATAACAGGTCCTTCAAAAAACCCTGATGGAGTTGTGTAACCTGTTGCATTTGTTGTTCCATCCGGGTTTACGTGCCAAACACCTGATATAGCCACACCATTGTTATCTGTCACTTTAACCATGGTCCCATGTACGTCTATATATACATTTGGTATCCCCTTCGCAGTATGTGTGCCATAAACATACTGTACATGTCTAGGTTCAATATTTGGCAAATCCGGTGCAACCGGCAACTGGCAATCAAATACAGTTGCATCTCTAAACCTAAAAGCTGTAATGTCTTCACCCACGCAAAATAAAGTACGGGGATCATCAACAGGCGGATATAATTCTAAATCTCCAGTCCCCGGTACAGGGGTCCCATTATCTCTTTTATAGTTTGGAAGAATGATGATAACCATATTTTGAGTTACCATAAGATTAGGCTGAAGTGTGCCTGAACTCCATAAATGTGGATATATTGATACGTTCCATGTGCAATTATCTGTATTATCAGGATAAGAAGCGTACGTATGGATTGCACGATAAATTCCTGATCCTACTCCGCCAATTTCATTAAAGGGTGCAATTGTTCTAGGTAATGCAGCTGGATACTGCCACTGTATGAATACTTGAGGAACACAATAATGGATACTGTTGCGGAATCTTTTACTTAATGTAAAATTAAATTCAACCTCAACATCAGTTACCGCTGCACAAATATCCTTTGGGGCTATCTCACCATACAGGCCGTTGGTAAAATCAGCAGCAACAGCAATATAGTTATTCACTGCCTGAACATTTGAGAAATTAGGCTTAACACCTCCTGTCAATGTCAGCGTTCCCAGAGAAGCAGTATGGGAAACAAGAACTGTATTTCTGTTCGCGTAAGATATTGGATAAGGAAGTGCAATTCTTAAATTATTTCCTGCCGACACAGGGTTGCCAACCATGGCAACCGGCGAGCCTCCTATTGTTATTGACCAGCCATTGGATGTTCCTGCATTAACAACTGCTCTGTCAAATTCTACAATAAGCACTTGCTGATCAACATCAGTAAAAGTGATAGGATATCTGTTACTTGGAGCATTAACAGGAATAAGATAAGACTGCGAAAATATATTTAAAGATGATACAATAAAGATAATTAGAAGAAAGTGTACTTTTCTGATTATCTGTTTATTGATATTAATCCCAGACGCAATTGACAGCTTCATGACAGATTATTTTTTGCAGATATATTATTGACAGTATTGCTGAAGATTAAGACTAACCTCTTGTTAAAAAGGTTGCATAGGTGAACTTTACTGAATAAGTAGATAAGATCGCTAAACTTTTGGCTAACGAAGAATTTATAAATTCGATATAAAGGAGATCCTGTTACCGCGTTGCCTAAACAATCAGGGTTGAGAAGATAATCATAAATGATTAACCGGTCATTAATCCTATTATAATTAAAGGTCGATTCTAGATATAACGGAACAACAATCCGTAAGGGATAGCAGAACATAATTTACAAATGAAAACAACTATAGTTTGACTTTCACGATCATTTGTACGCAAAAAATACCTATATGTTCTGTTCTTGTGTTTATTTTTGTAATGAATTATTGAATGGTATATTAGTGGCAGGAAGTGTACATGGAACTTGATGGTCTTAAGGAACGGTTAATGACGGTGCATATAGCTGAATCTTCTTTCTTTTTTTTCTAAATTTATGCCGAAGACATTACAATATGCGTGATTTCACCCCTGAAACATATAAGTTACTTCTCAAATCTTTTCTGAAACAGAATTATAACTTTCAGTCATTTATAGATTTCTTTACAAACGCAAAATCCAGGACTGTTATCTTACGTCATGACGTGGATGCAAGAAAAATGAATTCGCTTTTATTTGCACAATTAGAAAACAAATTTGGGATTAAGGGTACTTATTATTTCAGAATTACCCCTGAAAGCTTTGATGAAAACATAATCAAACAGATATATGATTTAGGCCATGAGATAGGGTATCATTATGAAGATGTTAGCTTAATTGCCAAAACGCGAAGTATCTTCAATGTGCAACGTTATAACACAAACAGGGATAAAGCTTTGCTAATTAAAGCTTCAATTGACAGCTTTAGTAAAAATCTCGCAAAATTAAGAAGGATTGTGCCGGTTGAAACGGTATGTATGCATGGGAGTCCTCTGAGTAAATGGGACAACCGGCTGTTGTGGAAGTATTATAATTACAGGGATTTTGGTATAAAAGGAGAACCCTATTTTGACACTGATTTCGGGGAGGTGTTTTATCTTACAGATACCGGGAGAAGATGGGACGGAGAGGCATTTTCGGTCAGGGATAAAACAACAAGAAAAGAGACAAACAAAACCTCAGGAACAGAGGCAATTAAAGGAGGAAACAGCCTTCATTCAACTTTCGATATAATAAATGCACTAAAGGAAAACAGACTGCCCGAAAAGATTATGTTGACCGTTCATCCGCAACGATGGGACAGTAGACCCTTAGTCTGGTTCCGGGAGCTTATCTGGCAGAATGTTAAAAACATTGTAAAAGGAACTCTTGTAAAAATTCAAAACGATAAGTTATGATTTACAAATATGAAATGAAAAGTCTTTCCAGGTTTCTGAAATTTTAATCCTTCAGGTTTTCTTATTCTTGTTGATCTATCTTATTCAATACTCTGTATCTGTTGCCGAGCACCATTCTTATTACCCCCACCCCAGCAACCAATCCAATTACATTCGATAACATATCAAACACATTGAAGGTCCTGCCAGGAACCCATAATTGAATTAATTCGGTGGCTACTGCGAGTATTAAAATAAGTCTGACAAATTTCGGGAAAGGATTTACAGAAAAAAGGGAAATCCTCTTAAGTTGACCTACTAAATAATAAAGACAAATAAGGAAGTAAACCGCAAAATGAAGAAGATGGTCGAGGCGTATGCTGAATACTTCCGGCCCGAGAAATATCTTGTCTAAGCTAATTTTCCTAATCGGGACAAAAGTCGTTAATAAAACAGCAAGATATCCCAGCCAGAAAATTATACGATAAAATAATTGTTTCAAATAAATATTATGGATGAATTATATATTGCAAACCGTTTGATTCGAATGTTGTGGCAGCAAAGTATGCAGGCAATAGCAACAAATGCATTTTATATTCTCTGTGCAACTATCTAAACCTTTCCTGATAATCCGGATTTTCCTGCATAATATAAAAACTTTCCGGCCAGTTTTCAATGAACCAGATAAGCATTGAAGTGACATCTATCTTGTCCTTCAGCATTTTATTCCGACGTTTATTCCAATCAGTCTTTATATTCTCCTTTTTTAATAGTTCCAGTCCTTTTTTAATTGCTTCCTGCTGATCGTTCTCCGATTCAGAAAAAATATAACATAAACGATATTTTTCACTTTGCTCTTCCAAACAAAGACTCCTATTGTTATGAATAATGACGGCAGGAGTTCCGAGAACAGTACTCTCAGAAGGCATGGTAAAACTATCTGCCAATATCAATGATGCATACGCCAATGCATCATGGATTCTGAATGGTGCAATATTAATTTTGTAAGTTTGCAATATCGGGGGAAGTTCTGATTCTGATGAGATAAACACTTTCGCATATTGTGAAAATTGTTTTACGGCTTCAAGCTTATTATTAAAATTCATGCCTTTATGCCCATAATCATGACTTGCTTTCCACGAACTGAATCGCAGTATTACATATTTCTCATTTACTGATATACCCATTTCGTCAAGAACTGAAATGTCAGGTTTATATCTGTTTGGATGAAGATATGCAAGTTCATGACAACCAGAATATCTGACAACTTTTGAGGATTTTAACGGATGTTCATAATCCCCTGTCAGAATAGCTTTTGTGAAAGGTTTGTAAAGCCATATCTGTTCAAAATTAAAAGTATCCTCAAAGGCAATATGAGGTTTACCTGTGACAAACGCAACATGAGCAGCATAATGTGACCCATGGCTTAGGAACAAGTCGGGTTTAAACCGGTATGCTACTTTGTAGATCCCGTAACCAAATTTTAATATACTTGAAACCTTGCCTTGAATAGATTCTGGAATTTTTCCTAAAATAACAAAAGGAAGATCATAGTGTTCAAGTAATTTTACAACATGTTCTTTCTCCCGGCAGGTAAAAAGAATTTGATGCTGCCTGTTCATCATAATTATGGCAAAATTCCGAAAGAGATGAACGTGGGCAGGATGACCAATATCAACTAAAATACGCATATTGGCTAGTCAAGAAGTCTGGCAATAATGGTACTGCCGGCATATACCTGCTCTCCCTCACGAATCTTAATCTCACAATTACGTGGTATAATCATGTCAAACTGTGATCCCCATCTGATCTTTCCGATAATACTGCCTCTTTCGACAATATCTCCAGGCTTTTTCATAATAATACATCTTCTGACTCCTCTGGCAGCAATCTGTACCACACCGGCAATGACACCATCCTCTCTTTCTATAACGACTGTATTTCTTTCATTGGTTATAGTGGACACAGGTGTATTTAGCCCTATTGCCGTGCCGTCCGTATGTTTTACCAGAACAATCTTTCCATCTATTGGTGACCTGTTTACATGCACATCAAATAATGTCATGGCAATACCTATCAGATAACAGGGCCTTTTAAGAATGTTTGTTTTCGTGATCTCAGATAAATCAGCAATTCTTAATTTTTTAACCGTTACAGGTATCTGATCTTTTTCAAGTTCCTTTATGTAGATGATACGCCCATCTGCACCTGATACTATATCATTTTGGTCTCCCGGAATTATCCGATGCGGATTCCTGAAAAACCTGTAAAAAAAAAGTACTGTAAATAATAATATAATTATAAAACCACTAATAAATGGGGTTGCCAACCATAAAGGCATATCAATAAATGAATAACTAATAATGTTTAGTACAGATGCGGCTGAGGCCAGCCACACATTATCCGTGTAAAGGAACTTACGGTTGAAACCACCTTTTACAATCCAGAAAACAAATAATGCTGTCGAAAGCAGAAAAGTTGATAAAACAATAATAATAAATTCCATAACTGTCATTCTAATAAGTCACGTCCTTTTAACCATAATGTATGGCATTAAAGCTAAAAACATAATTCCGGGCATTATATCTTCCTTTTGAAAAACAGCAGCTGTCTTCTCTCCTTTTAACGACTTCAGATATTCACTTATCCGAAGTTTCCCGGTCACAATTGCTTTTATGCTGAAAATGGTATCCGTAAAATAATTAATCCATTTAGTATTAAGTTTATATTCAGCCGGGAAGCCTACCGGAATATCATTCAGATAATCATAGATATATTTTGCATAATCAATTCCGCATTCTTTCGCAAGGCCTACCCACAGCCATGTCCGCGCATTTATTTCAATGAGCTTATATTTTCCGTCTCGAGGATCTTTCAGATATTCAATTTCAGATACTCCGGTATAATTAAGAGCTCTCAGCAGGTTAATGGAATTCAAATAGCACTCTTCCACATAAACACTTTCTGCGAATGTGGCTGTCCCGAACCGTAGTGGGTGCTCACGCAGCTTTGCTCCCATCCAAAAGGTTTTAATTTCGCCATCTTCACAGAATGAAGTGAATGATATAGTTTTATTTGTTTTATCGGAAGGTATAAATTCCTGAATGATCGCATTTTCAAGTTCAAAGTTTTTCTTGATTACTTTAAGATATTTTTTTAAACTGGTTTCATCGGTTGCAAAAAATGCTTTTTTACCAAATTTTTTATAATATGAAAGACCAAAACGGCCTTTGATAATTACAGGAAAACTGATTTCGAACTGATCTGCATCCTCAATTTTTTTAATATTATAAGTCAGCGGATAGGGTATTCCCTCATTTTCCGCTATCCTGAATAAGCGGGTTTTATCATATATGTTCTCAATGATATTTAATGCAGGAGTAATTATTCTGTAATACTTTTCAAGTTTATTTTTGTGTCTTGATATTGTAAACACAGCATGATCATTTGAAGGTATCAACACCCAGCCATTGAGATTATTGTTCTTTGCAATCTCGATTAGAAAATCTGTGAACTCGTCAGTAAGATAATCCGGACAACGAAAAAACTTTAAACAGTATTTGGAAAACCGTGCCAAACAATCGTTTTTATCAACCACAAATACCGGGATTCCAGCCTCTCCCAATGATCGGGTATTGGACAAACCCTGCACATGACCTTCAATTATAACAGCGCCAGGTTTACTTCCCATTTTCCAAAACTGAATTATATACTTCTATGATCCTATCCGCTATAGTTTCTGAATCCAGACCCAGTTTAATAATACGATCACGACCTTTAGTCCTGCCATACTTTTTAGAAAATTCAATCGCCTGTGTGATTTCTTCTGCCACATCAACTGGTTCAAAACTAGTTAGAAAATGTCCGGGTTCATCGCCAAAAAGCCAACTGATATCTCCAACATCTGTAGCTACAATAGGCATATTGCATGCCATGGCTTCTTTGATTAGATTGGGCGATCCTTCTGCAAAAGATGTATGTATCAATATATCAAATGTATTTAAATATTCGGGAATCTGATCGTGAGAAATTGGATAGGGACAATGTAATTCTACATTTAGATCATTTAAAAGACTAAAGGCATTAATAGCCAGCTTATAATTTTTCCCAATATCATTTCTATCTCCCAAAAATAAAACTTGTATATTCTTTTCATTCAATCCCAGGTTTTGTTTGGAAACTGCTGCAGGGTGAAATTTTATTGTATTAACTCCATTAGGAATAATTATTGATTTTCTTTTTGCCCAGACAATATTTTCAATATTAGCTGATTTTGATATAATTTTCTTAACATAAGGTTGAATAATATAGGTTAGAAATATTAGAAATTTACTTTTTAAAGTAAATCTGTTTGAGGCAATCATATTGCCATGGGCATCACTACCCATTAATGATAAAACCACCGGAATATTTCCTGAACCAATTACTGCTGACCAGCCTGATAATGTATAATGTGCATGAATTATGTCAAAATGATTATTATTTATAAAACTTCTAAGTTTATTACCATAAATAATATAACCGAGCAGCCCTTTCTTTTTGATTAGGAAAAATGAAATTGATACACCCTTGGCATGAAGTGAATTGGCTTGGTTTTTCACTACCGTGCCTGGTGCCCCTGTTGCATTTCCACTGCAAACGAAAAGGACTTTCATTATATGATTTCTGTTTTAACTGGATTGAAATAATTTAATGGCGGATTCCAGTCTTAAATCGTATGATTCATTCATATTGAAATCTCCTGATTCAAATACCCATTCACCATTAATAAATAAATAACGTCCGGGTTTCCTGTCAACCTCAAGGATATAATCCTGAACATGACCAAAAATTGTCTGTAGTTCATTTATCAGATATCCACCCTTCCCATCCTCGAACAGATCTAAAGCCATAAAATTGAAATCTGATCTATCACAAATTTGTTTTATAAAATTCAATAGAGAAAGAGGCGGATTTACATAATCTATCCCTTTTGATCCGCTTGCTTTCTCTTTATACTTAATTTTTTTATGGGCAAAGAAAGAGTCCCCGATCTTAACGGCTCTCCACTCAAAATCGTGAGGGATAAAGTCTTGAAAAATAACATATCCTTTTTCGCCTGATCTGTAAATACTCCTGTATAGTTTTAATCTGGAAATTAAGTAAGCGGGATTATTAATAGCTTTTTTCAACCATTTTGAAGGAGATCCCACAGCGCGGTTTGGGCCCGTTTTCCTTCTTATTCCTCTTGATAAAAAAGCTTTCCGTATATATTTCTCAGCCTGCCTTTTGTTCTTAATTATTGTAACCCCGGAACCTGATCCTCCTATACTAGTCTTTGCAACAATAGGGAAGGAAGCATTTGTAACAAATCTTAAAGCTTCCTTCAAAGAATAAAAAACATATGTGAGGGGACAAGGCAAATTTCTTGCTTTAAGATAATCGCTAAGAAGTTTTTTATTCTCATAAATATAACATTCCTCGTATGAAGGGTAGGTTTTAAATCCAAGCACTTTTGAGATAATATATATCCGCTCATCATACAGCTTTTTATAATTCTCAAATAAGCCAGGAGGCTTAAGGAGAAAAAAATCATACTTACCTGAAAGAATTTTATCAAGCCAGTCAAAACAGGTAATATCGATTATATCATGAACGATGCCTAATTTTCTACAGGCCAGTGCCCATTTGTCACCTGAAGCCGGATCTTCATTACTGAGAATTGCAACCTTAAAGTCAGACATTTTTGAATTCCTCAATTATAAAACGCATCATTATCGGATTTGTATATTTAAGCCAGTAAGACTCGACTGGCGAATGTTCTGAAGTAACCAGATCCTTCATTAATTGATCCAGATTGTATGTATCCTTCAGAATATTGAAATCATAACAAGCTGTCAGATTCTGTTTTACAAAATCCTTCATCCAATTCCCTAAAGGAAAGTTAGGAGGGTATTTGGCTGTAATTTTCGATCGAATTGTTTTAATAAAGCCCGCAAAGTACTTATTGACTAACACTTCAGAGGGCTTGTGTTCTCCGGAATACCTGAATCTAAGAAGTGGAGGATATGTTACTTTAAGAAATTCTGAAGAGTACACCGGATTTTGTATTTTACCTAAAAGTCTGCTTTTCATTTTTTCCTTGTTATTGAAACTGAAGCTCGATGAAAAAAGAGCTTCAAGGTATTCGATATCAAGAAAAGGTGTATATACCTCTTTCATGGCTGACCTGTAAAGATTGATGTCCTGAGCATCATGCAGATGAGCAGTAATGTAGGAGAGAGAATTGAACTTACGACTTATCAGATCTCCTCTCATAAAAGGTTCTGAATTAATATGTTTTAAAGCTTCATTAATCACATCATTATTGAAGATAAGATGTTTTGCTTTAAAATATTCACGGAGTATATTCTGAGAAATTCCCTCAGAATTCCAGTTTTGATATACAATAGAAGGTATTATGTAGTCATCTTCTGAAACTCCTTTGACAAATTCCCCCCCAAGGCTCCCGAGGAACATATAATCAGCATATTGTTTTTCTCTTTCTACTGCTATAAGACGATGAACACGGTGAATGGATGCAAGCCCTCCTCCAAGCCTGATGATATCCCGTGCCCTCTTGGAAAAGGTTTCAGAATCCATTTGTATATCATGTACTGTGTGGCTTAAATTTAATCCCTTAGCTATAGCCGATGCTTTGATACAATCATTTGATTCCGGGTTTCCATATGTGTACAGATGGGGTTTAATACCTAGAGACAAAAAAACAGCGAGCAGGTTACGAGTGTCCGCCCCTCCGGTCAAAGACAAGCTTATTTTTTTGTCTGATTTCACAGTAGAGGTAATAATTTCTTTAATGTTGCCAGACAATCTTTTTACTGAGATACCAGAATTGCTTATTTTCAACAGTCTTTCGGGGCACCAGTATCTTTTAACTTCAATTCTTCGTTTGTTATATTCAATAAGTTCTCCCGGTTGATTATGCTTGACCTGACAGAATAGTGTAGTGCCACCGGTAAAATGATAATTTAGAGAATATATAACAATATTGATTCTTGAAGGTTTAAGATTAGTCCTTCTTGAAATCTCTTTTAAATCGTTGGAAATAATAAATTCATTTTCATTCCTCCATGTGAAATATTTCCTGACGGCTAACGGATCGGAAAATATCTTAAACCCATCATTCGTGAACCTAATTAGAACATATATGCCTCTTAAATGATGAATGAAGTCATCGTTGTACTTTAAAAAAAGTGAGGTTAGCAATTCAATTGGTTTATCTTTACATTCAATATATAAACTATTACTTCTGGGAAAGAAATAACCGCATATAAGCCATCCAGAGGTATCTTTCGGGCTTTTCAGCACGGGTTGATCTGTTAGTATGTTATACCCATTTAATTCCAGAATAGTAAATGTTCCTACGTTTTCTAAGGATTTATTTGTAATAAGCCACATATTACCTGATATTTGACCAGAGGATTTTTTCCAGAGAACCTATTAGCCTTTGCCGGTTTGAATCATTTTGAATTAAGCCCATAAGGTTTATAAGTCTATATCCAGATACGCGGAAGCGTGATAGGAATGGGAGATATTTGCGTAAACGGTATTCCAAACGACTGTTTGAACCTAAAAGATCGAGAGTTTTCTTTGTATTCAGCAAATCTTGCTTCATCCAAAATTCTTCGAGGAAGTTTTTATTTTGAATATTTTCAGATATTTCATCTATATGATTAAGTACTCTGAATTTTTCATCGCCCTCCAGTAAATCGACTTTCTTAAAATCATCCGACATTTTTATCGGCAGGAGTTCATATTTTACAACCCCGCTATTTAATGCCAGTTTTATCACTAAACCTGTTCTCCATTCTGATAATGAAAACTTGCTGATTGAATGAGCTAAAAAATTTCCAAGCCCAAAAAATAACAGTTTCCCGTTATAATTAATCATTCCACTGTATCTGTGGGTATGGTGTGAAATAATAGAATCAGCCCCAGCATCAGCCATGAATTTAAATTTTTCTATAAGTTCTGGAGTCGGGTAATAAAAATACTCAGTGCCACCATGATAAATTATAATAACATACTCACTTATCGACTTTTCTTCTTTTATCTGATAATATGTGTTTATAATATTGAATGGATTTGCTCCAGCACGAGCTTTGCTGGCAATATTAAATTCTCTTTCACAGTAATTTAATATTGAGATATTTGTTCCTTTAATATTGATTCTTAGAGGTTGCGAAGCATCATCATAATTTTCCCCGGCGCCTACAGAAAGAATTTGATTATCCCTAATTATTTTAAGAGTATCATTAACCCCTTCATCGTTAAAATCTCTGATATGATTATTCGCCAAAGCAACGGCATCAAAAAATCCATCTTTAATCACGGAGATCCCTTGCGAAGATGCTTTAAAATTTCTGCCTGTCTTTGAAATTTTATGCGTACTATCTGTGAGTGGTGTTTCAAGATTCACAATAGAAAAATCCTTGTCTCTTAGTAATTTCAAAAGAGAATCTGAATAAACAGCACCTCCTGTATCTGGAGGAATCAGATCTCCTGCGAATAATAATTTTATGTTATTCATCAAACTTCAAAAATTCCATTATTTTTTTTACACGGTTATTCCATGTAAACATTTCAAATGCCTTTTTACGAGCATTTATCCCGAAATCATCAATATCAATTTTTACCAATGCTTCAGAAAACTTTGAATTCAGCGATTGAAAATTGCCTGGTTTACAAAAAATAGCATCGATACCATCTTCAAGTACTTCTCTAATAGTTGGAAAATCATGAACAATTATTAATCTTCTGGCCGCCATATACTCAAATAGCTTAAGCGGGGAACAGTAGCTGATGGTAGGTACTTTTTGTGACCATAAGGCTAATAAAATATCACCAGCATACAGATATTCTGGTATATTCTTATGCTGTACAAATCCCCTGAAATGAACATTATAAATTTTATTCTGGTTAGCAAGATTTTCAAAGAAGATCCTATTTTTTTCAGGTCCACCTATAATTATAAAGAGGTGTTCAGAATTTTTTTCTGCCAGTTTGAGGATATTCTCAATTTCTCTGTCCGGATACAATCCTCCTGTATAAATAACTATTTTTTTATCCAGTGGTAAATTAAGATACTTACGGGCTTTTTTTTTGGAAAGAACATTTTCAAATAATTCTGAATCAAAGCCATCATGCCATGCAAACAGTTTATTTTCAGGTACGCCTTGTTTTTGCCAGAAGTTTAACAGGTTTTGACTTATTGTAAGCAAGCAAATAAAATATTTATTGAACGAAATGCGCTTAATTTCATTCTTGATAAATAAATGTAATAAAAAAGAACGGTTATGCTGTTTTGAATTATGGGATTCAAAAATTACAGGTATGCGCTTTTTAACTATAGCTCTAAGAAAAAGAGGCTCTCGTGTAAAGATCAAATCCGGGATCTCTCTTTCAATAATTGCGAGAATTTTTGACCTGACAAAAAATCTATTAATGAATTTTTTCTGTAATTTCCTTTCCCAAAATACAGTTTTTACAAAGCTGTCTTCTTTAAATGCTGATCGGATAAAGGTATCCAATTTACTCTGACTGCATTCACTCCTGCTTTCGGTTGCCAGTACCACATCCCATCCAGCCTTTGAGAAGGCGGAGCACATAGACAGGACCTGCAGAACTGTTGTATTCAAACTGCCTTCTGACAAGTTTATAGCTGTATTATGGATATAAAGCAGCCTTTTCAAATAATCATAATTTATAAAGTTAAACCTGCTTGTAAATGAATCTCCAATGAGGTTAACAAGATTAATACATTGCCAAATTGCTTTCTGTTACTTATATGTCTGTCCCAAATAGAATTAATATCTATCCACGGAACAATATTCCTCTTTTTTAAATTTTGTATACTTTCATAAATTATTTTATTAATATCCTTCCGATGCCTGATACCATAATCATAATCAGCATAATTAATGTTAGGATTTACTACAGATGAAAGGAATCTGCTTAATAATCTTAAAGAACCATTTTTGTATCTTGCGTTTAGCTTTCTAATTTTTCCTGCATCAAGTGGCAGCCCATTATTTGATTTTGTAGGAATCTTAAAAAAATCAGGAAAGGCTCGCAACAAGATTTTTTTATACAAATACTGGTTATCAATGTATTTTTGACCAATATCGAAAGAAAACTGGGTTAGATCTTTATCATTAAATAATACTGCATATTCATATCCTTTAGGCATAACATGCGGAGCAATATATTTTAGTTGCCTGTTGAATAAATCAAGGACATGTTCATATAATATTTCTGAAGAAAAGCTTGAATCATATTCAATAAGATGATGCAGGTCCCTATCAGGGAGATTGGAAATGTCTATATTGTTCAAATATCTGTTTTCCCGTATAAAATTCTCTTTCGCTTCATTAAGGGTTTCTCCCGTTTTCAGGTGAAAGTGTCTGCCGAAAAAGACATCAATAATTGCACCTGACCATACTAAGTTGCCTTTACAAATTTTATCCGTCTCCCACAAAGGAAAGTGATGAAATAAAATGGATTGATGGTCTATTCTTGAAGATGTCTCTATAAGTTCATCAAACGTAAACTTATAATCTGACAGGTTAAAACAATAATGATCAACTCCGGCCTTTTTTGCAATTACTTTTGCAATATCATAATCAAGACTGCCTGGTGTGCCAAAGGTGAAAGTGGTAATGTTTTTAGCTCCAGTGAGTTCAAGCAGGCCAGCTAGCAGAGCTCTGCTATCTAGTCCACCGCTTAATGGTACTATGTTATGTCTTCCTTTTTGGAAATTATTTCGTATAGCATTTTTAAATTTCTCTACTCCTAAGTCAATAAGTTCACTTTCACTCAGTCCTTCATAAGGTCTGTTAATTTTTCCAGGAATATGAAGATCATAACATGGATGCTTATAATCAAGGAAGTATCCGAATTTTAAGAATGAATTAAGCTTTAAGTCACTATCCATTTATCTGAAGCTTTTTTTGCGATTTTATTTCTTAATCCATCAATAAATCTGAACATATTAAAGAGAGACAAAAGAAAAAGGCTATTCTTAAAAAGATTCAAGGGCCGACTTTTAAGATATCTAATAAAAGTTTTCTTGATTTTTTTTTTATCCTTCAGATACAATAGATTATCCTTTCCTTGTTTCATGGATTCATTGTATGCACTTAATTTAGTTAAAATTTTACTTTTTTCATCTCCGCTAAGAATGACAACTTTGTTATCCTGGAACTTAACAGGTAATATCTCACTAGATATTCTATCTTTGTAAATATCCAAAAGTACCACCATTGAATAATGACAATCTTCAATCCAAGTATGTTTTGCCCCGCTAATAGTTTCAAAAGCAGGAAAGAAAAAATTTCCCAATGAATAAAATACAGGTTTCCCTGCAATAACCTCAAATCCCTGAATTACATGCGGATGAGTCCCAATGATTAAATCGGCACCAGCATCTACAATTTTTTTAGCTAAAATTCTCTGGCTGCGGGTTGGGATATTTGTATATTCATGCCCCCAATGCAAACAAATACAAATAAAATCACATTGCTCTTTCAATGATTTTATTTGTTTATGAATCAAATTTATCTTTATAGGTGGGCTGCCGGGCGTGTTCCAACCAGATATCAGAGCATTTACATAATAGGCCTTAGAAGTAAATCCTAAAAAACCGAAGGTAAGGTTATTTCTTTTAATTATTAATGGTCTCAGAGAATCATGTAAGTCCATGCCGGCTCCAAAAAAACCGATCTGATGGTTCGCAAGGAGCCTCTTTGTCCTTTGCATGGATTTATACCCATAATCCATTATATGATTATTTGCCAAACAAGCTACATCCAGTTTTAAGCTTTCAAGAAATCTTATATTTTCAGGCGGAGACCAGAGTAAAGGGGTCCTGAACGGTCTTTGGTAACCCTTGAAAAAGGTAGTTTCTAAATTACATATAACAATATCATCTGCCTTTATTAATTTCCCAAGCTCTTTAAAGGGATCATAATCTTTATCGTAGCAAACGGGTACAAAATCCCCACCCATAAAAATATCTCCTATCAGAACAAGTCTTACTTTGTCTGAATTACTCATCAATTATTGGATTAATTTTGGAATGAAGAATACAGTGCTAATATTTCAGGGGTTAATGCCTTTTTAGAGTAATGATTATGATATAACTCGTAGGCACTTCTTCCCAACTTGTACCTTTCCTGTGGATTGGTTAATAATAATAAAACTGCCTCTGCGAATGATCCAGGATCATCAACTACCTTAATTGCTTCCGGATTAAATTCCCTGAATCCTTCTATTTCCTTGCTTGTCGCAACAATTGCTTTACCAAGGCTCATGGCGTGTAATGTTTTCGTTTTAATGCCTGCTCCTGTAAGTGACGGCGCTATAAAAACAGCAGATTTAAGCATATGGTCAATCAGTTCTTCATCACTTACTTCACCAGTAATAATGATGTTTGCTTTCTTTTCAGCACTCTTAATTATTGATTCAGGTGGATTTTTCCCTACAGCATAAAATTTTACATCAGGAATTTTTTCTTCTATTAAGGGTAATATGTTTTCTGTGAAATAATTATAAGCAATTTGAATTCTTTCAGCAGCGAAGTTGCCTATAAATATAAGGCGATTATTAATTTGAAATTCTTCAGGGACATTAATTGCACGAATTATTCTCTGCTGTACTGAATCTTTAATCTCTGCATCAGAGTCCACGGGACAATGAAATATTTTGTGTGAATACTTATTGAGCCTCTTTTTAACATTTCCTGCATCTGTATCTGAAATAAATGAGACAAAATTGCAGTATTTCATAAAAATTGTTTCCTGTTTCTTTCTTGCAGAAAAAGCTACAAATGCTTTAAACATATTAATAAACCCTGCCGTATTCTCAAGATTTGAACGGGGGCCCGCTAAAACGTCATCAATCGGACCTAAAACAGTGATTTTTTTATTCTTGTAAAACCTTAAATATTTCTCTGTGTAAATACTTGATGCCTGAATTATGTCATAATTATGATCTTCAGTTAATCCTTCTAAGGCCTTCATAACCTCGGTATGATAGTAACTGGAAACATGTACGGGTATACCAAAAACCAATGCTTTAATAAAAAACCATTTCTTCTTAAGCTTACTTCTTAACACAGAATTATTTCTGTAATTCAATTTTACCCTGACAATCTTTGCACACAATTCAATTAATTTATTTTCTGCCTCATTTTCACTTTTGTCAATAAAAGGATATACTAGGGTGACATTATGTTCAGTACTTAAAGCTTTGATCAGATTATACGTAACCTTATCCATCCCGCTTCTTACTGGGTATGGGGAATGATGATGAATGTACAGGATATCCATATTTTTTGATTTGATTTACCAAATTGAGTTTTTCCCTATAAGATTTTCTTCTGCGCTCAGCAAAAGAGCTGGCCTGATACATTTTTAAGCCCAGCTTTAGTTTATATTTACTGGGAGAGATACCAAAATGCTTTCTCATTGTTAATAATACCTCAGAAGGATTTCCGCTATTATACCCTGTTTCTTTGAGTTGTTTACTGTAAATGTGTGATTTATTGGCACTATGCGTTCGGAATCTACCCAAATATGCCGGAATATGTATGAAGGGGCCAAGTTTTAACAACTTACACCATAGATCAAAATCCATTGCCATATTCAGAGAGGCATCAAGACCGTCTGACTTATCATAATCAGATCTTCTGATAAGAACTGTTTCCTGTGGCAGTGTTAATCCAAGTTTAAGGCACCATTTATAAAAACTTCCTTTTCTTGATACAGCAGTTATATTGCCTTTGGAATCTATTCTGACTCTGTTTCCAAATGTTAAAACAGCTTCAGAGTATCTCTGAAGAAATGCAACAGAAAGAGAAATTGTAGAAGGTTCCAGTATATCATCAGAGCATAACCAGGTTATATATTGTCCTTTTGCTTTACTAAAACCTTTTATAATAGCATCAGTCTGACCGTTATCAGATTCGCTTATCCAATAAGCTAACCGGTTTTCATATTTTTTAATTATTTCAACGGAATTATCTGAAGAACCTCCGTCAATAATAATGTATTCAATGTTGGGATAATCCTGCCGTAAAACCGACAGGATTGTTTCTTCTAAAAATTCTGCCTGATTAAATGATGGGGTAACAATTGTGACCAATGGCAAGTCTGTCAGCATTTGAGAAAATAGTTTGTTCTTGATAAGATCTTCTTTTAAGTACTATTGCCGAAGCATACGCAAGTGAAAATGAGAGAGGAAAAATTGTTGATATAAATGCACTGGAGTAGGTAACAAAATCAATTAAAAATACAATAACCATCATAAAACTGCCAAAGCAAAATGATTTCCAATACACATCCGTATCTGATTTTGCAACTCTATAAAATAATGCAGATACCTTGAAAGCTAAAAATATTAGTAAAAAACAGAAAATTAAGCCTAGTTGAACCAGATGGTAAGTTAACCCGGTAATAGGTCCATTAACGCCCAGGGTTTTCCAAATACCTTCACCATATGTAGCAACTCCCTTTGCAGATTCCGGCCCATAGCCAAATATGGAATTAATAGAAAGATTACTAAATAATTTCTCGCTAACAGATAGAAAATTCGCTCCCCTGCCATGTGTAATTTGCTCATCCTCTGAGGTAGAAAATGTATAATCTAATGTATATTCCTGAAAATAATTCAGATCTATTCGTCCTCCTACTTTATTATCCGGATTTAATGTGGCTGAATATTTTGATCCAAAAATAATAGTGGCTACTGAAAAAAACAGGACAAAAATATTCAGTCGCATAATCCTCTTTGAAAAGGATACACTTAACCTGGCATAGAAATATATTGAGAGTAATAATATGACAGGTGTATAAATCCAAATGCCTCGTTTAGCTCCCATATATGCCATAAAAAGGAAGCCTAAAATGAGTAAGATATATCTAAGGTCTTGTTTGTAAAATAAAAAAAAAGCAAAAATGAAAGATATAGCTGTCAGGGGCAACATTGTTGAGAAAGTGCCACCTGAGACAGATACTGTACCTATCAGAACTTTCTCATTAACACCGATAAATATCAATTTTAAAACTGAAGCAGCAATTTGTAATATAAAAATCGTAAATATCAATTCATTAAAAGACATCCATTTTCTTTCGGGCATCCTTAGATTATAAACCACAAGAAATACTATATATGGATAAAGAAATGTCCTGTAGTATGTAAAGGTTTGGTATGGGCTTGATGATGACAGGCTTGCAGATACAATTAATAAACCGGACAAAATAAGAAACCAGTTAAATCCAGGATATTCAAATTTTCGTCTTTTTGTTTGTAAAAGCAGAAGTAAACCTATTAGTATATCAATTAAAAATTTTCTGATAAACTCAGGTAACCCAACATATTCTAAAGCACCAAAAATAAAAACATATAGAAAAAGTATCTTCAACAATATCTCACTAACACCACTGCCAACAAGCGATTTATGATTTGAAAATAATAGTATAATAATAATCAGAATAAGAAGTATCTTATCCATTAAAATAAAACTTTGTAATCCAAAATAAATTATTCAACCAGGACTATTCTAACAAATCATTAAAACACGAAATATGTTTTAGCCAGAATTCTTTATCATGCTTTGCCCACCCATGACATCCGAAAGGTAAATTATAATTGTTTAATTTATATAAATATCCTGGATATCTTTCGAATGCAAATCCTATAGCCTCTTGGCCTTGGATGACTGTAAAATCCTTATTAATTTTAGAACCAAGATTGGCCCAAAACATATCCTCTTTTCTGTTATTAATATTTCTGAAGTACTCAGTATTATTCCGATACCCAAAAATACGTGCTGCAATTAGGGGCACCTTTAAAAAAAGACTTCTGGTACTTGATTTTAAATATTCTTGAAGTATTTCTAAAGGATTTAGTACAATCTTCTTTTTAATCTCTAAGGTTCTTACAAATGAGGAGATTCTTCGTAGGGAAAAGCCTCCATTCCCTGCAAATCCTTCTATAGATAATCTGTTCTCTTTTTCAACAAGCCAGGGAGCTCCGATATAATCATATCCTTTTTGACACCAATAATCCAATTCGTCTCTGAATACCCAAGAATCCAGTTGATAGATTAAAATGTAAATAAAACTATTAAAACGTTTATAAAAATCTAATGAAAGCATTAGTTTATTATAGCCATAAATATTTTGAAAATACGTTGAATCAAAATATTCTATGTGAAATTTGATTTTAAATTTAGCCAACAGATTCGTATAATATGAAATATTCAAATCTTGATAAGTAATTATACAAATTGGATGTTTATATAAAATCTTTAAGCATTGAATGAATGAATGTATTTCATTCAATTCTGGTTTTGGTTTATAAACTGGAATAACCACAATACTCTTCATAAAAAATTGTTTGTTGTCAACCCTTTAATATTTATCTACTCGAAACCTTATCACACATTGATACCTTTTAATTTCCATACCAAAGACTCTTTTCAGATGGTTCATGCTATCCTTTGAAAAGGATAATATTAAATAGCTTACGTTGAACTTTTAATACTCTTCCAAATAATCTTTTTAGCTTGTTGATTATTGAATTTTGATCCTTAAGTTTGTGCATTAGCCTTATTGCTTTCTTATTCTCTTTAATTTCTATCTTATTTACATTTATGAATTCTGCTATAATCTGATTGTTGTACTTTTCATTCATACCACAGTGTATGCCAGTATTATCCATTCCAATATTCCTTACGAGAGACATTCTCGGGTGTAATGCAAATCCATTGTTTAAATAAATCGCAGCATGCCAAAAAATTGCCCACGTTTTAATTTTTCCATTTAAATTGTCTTCAATTTGACGCCAAAATGCAAGTCCTTGCCCTTTATTGAACTTTTTCTGAGTGAAACCAGAATGATTTTGTAACAGTGTTGTTATTTCAATAATGTTATTATTAAATTTCTTCCATGCCCTTTCCCATGTCCCCCAACCCCAACATGAGTTTACATTATAAAAAAAAGTTTCAGGTAGGTTTCCTTTTACTGGATGCATAAAACCTGAAATATGCATTACTTTCTCTTCATTTTCATAAATAAATAATGCGTCATTCATATATTTTAGGAAACCTTTTGACGTTACAATATCATCTTCAAGGACAATGATTTTACCATGCTTATTCACAATATCAGTTACACCATTGACTATTGAATCAGCCAAGCCTTTATTTGCCTTCGACTCAATAATATAGACTTTTTTACACCACTGTTTTAATCTTATAATATTACGTACTTCATTTATTTTTTCTTTTTCTACTTTAGATGCATTACTATTCGGACCATCTGAATGTATATATAGAACAGTCTCTTCTGCAAGATAATTATCTGTCAGAGCCTCAAGGGTCCTTAGGGTATGAACCGGCCGGTTATAAACAAATAAAATTACAGGAGCTAGAGTCACTTTCAAAATATTATTTAACTACCAATAACATCCATTTCCAATATTCTGAAATCTCCAGAAAATTTTTTCAGCATTTCATTATTATTTATAGGGGGGAAAAAAAATCCTGCATTATTTGACAATACAAATTTAAACTTGTCATCTCACTAAAAAGGTCGGATCCCACATCTTATATATTTATCAGCTGTATCGTTTTATACCTCATTTTTAAATAGGGAATTATGATATGCATATCGACATTGCCCAATCTGGCTGCCATTAATGGAATTCCGTTCTCAATATTGTGCCATATGAAATCTGAAGCAGCCTGTCCACAGAAATGATAATCCAATAAAAAGGTACAGTAATTTCATGTTGAAACATTTTATAAAATTTCCGTAGGACCTTTAGACTAAAAGTTATCAATAGATATTGAATTTAATTCAAAAATCCCTCATTAAGTAAATAAGATTCCGATACAGATAATAAAAAAAGAAATTTTCTATGACTTATTATTGACAATAGACTCAATCTCATGCAGTAATTTTTCTGCATAGGAACTCCAGGTGAAATGTCTAACTGCCAGATGTGCATTTCGGCACATCTGAATATATTGCTGTTCATTAAATACATTCCTTATGGCATCAGCAATTCTTTCTGCTGTATTTTCATAACAATAATAACCGAAATTTATCTCTCTGCCGAAAAGGCTAATGAATTCATCATAAGGATATACAATAACGGGAATATGAAAATACATTACTTCAACTGTAGTTGAGAGCCCGCTCCACTTGGTGTTTGTGTTTACATAAATATTTGTGGCCCTGAGCAGCGAATAATACAGCTGATTGCCCGACGAGGTACCTTTGTCAAGATATCCATAACAAGCTACTCCATCTGGCACCAGATCAAAATCCGTTTCGTCCAGTCCTACAATATGCAATCTTGCTGACGGATATTCTTTTTTGATTTTTCCAAATGCACTTACCAAATTTCTAGCTCCTTCGATATATAGGTGATTTTTACCACCTACAAACAAGATATTACGTGTTTCTTTTTTTCCTGTCAGTTCTACGTTTTCATCAATTTTATGAAGTGAGTTAATTACGTACTGATCAAGATATTTAATTTTCCTCTCCTCAAACTTGGTAAGCATTGATGGTAATATACTCTTAAATAATACTACTACCAGATCTGATCCTGCTATTTGCTGATAATCTCTTTTTATTGACATTTTTTCAAAAAAATCAGGAGATTTTTCTTTGAAATGTCTGATATAATGGTCATAAGGCCAATCGCAAATAAGTATACTTGGCAGATTTGAAACTTTGTAGGATGAGAAGCTGAATGTCAGGAAAATATTTGCATCAGCATCAGGGTATTCTTTCACAGCCCTTTTAATCTGTTTTTTAATATGTGAAAAATGAAGATAAGAACGACGGTAATCAAATGTTGAATTTTTATTTATTTTATGCCATAAAAGATAAAAACAGTATTTAAATAATCTTCTTCGTAAATTAGATATCCGTAAATTAACCCTGTTTATGTGAATACCTTTTTCCAGGAATACCTTAGTCATAAAATAAGGAACATTTGACCAAGTCCTTAATAATCTGGAATCACCAATCGTAAAGACTGTTAATTCTCTAATTTTCTTCATTAACCAAGAAAAATTGAATATTGCTCATTTTTCATTTGGAGAAGGTTTCTTTTCTATTTCCTTTGTAAAATCCAAAATATCTTGCCAGGGGAGATGCAATATCCAGAACAAAATTTTGTATATAATAATCATTCCTATAAATAAAATCTCTCGAAGCTTTATAAAAGTTTTTTCCCAATAATTTGACAGAATTGTAAACAAGTTCTGAACATCCTATTTTTTTTGTTTGTCTGAAAATTTTAACTGAATCACGCCCGCTTGCGTATGCACTTTTTATATGCCAATTCACTCTCATTTTTGATGGATGTACCAGATGTAATATACATAGCTCCGGGTCAAAACCTATTGAATAACCTCTTTCTCTTAATTGAAACTGAACAAATGTCTCCTCGCCATACCCTATTTTCCCTCCATGCATACCCAGATCCTCTGGAAATCCATTTATTTTTAATAAAGGTTCTTTTTTAAAAACACATACACTGCCTGGAATTGAACCATTGTCAAGTATCGCCACTTGTTCCTTATATTTCATGGACTGGCCAAATTTTTCTGATAACCATCTTGGCCGTTTCATGTCCCTATACCATGGATAATACACACCTCCAAAACAGTCAAAATCGTATTTCCCAATAGTGCTTATTATGCGTTCAACGTAATTAGGATAAGCCATTGCGTCATCATCAATAAAGGACAACCAGTCATATTTTGATTCTTTGAGTCCTCTGTTACGTGCAACACTCAATCCCTGTTTAGTCTCTGTGAATATCCTGAAATTTTTATGTCTTTTTGCATATTTTTCAGCGATATCAAAAGTGTTGTCGGTGGAATTATTATTTACAACGATGACTTCAAACAATTCTCCGGAAACAGTCTGATTAACCAATGAATCAAGGCAATCTTCAAGAATATTCGCCCGATTATAAGTGCAAACAATTATTGAAATTTTTACCACTTTAGTCTGAGAATCAATTTACATGGATGTCATTTTAATAAAATGTCATAAACATTGTTAATCAAGCAATCCCGGAAATTCACCTATAAATTTTTGAAGATTGAACTCATTTGCTTTTTCAACTGAGTTTCTCGAAAGGATATTTAAATAGCTTTTATTGTTGTCCAATTTTTGCAAAGCCTCAATAAATTCATTTTTACCTTTACACAAAATCGAATCATTTTCACTGCAGTAATCACGTATTGATCCTACATCACTGACAACGTTCACAAGACCAGTCGCCATTGATGTAACTATCACATTGCTTCCAATAGTATCATGCAACACTGAAAGACTGACATCAGTAACTTGCATTAATTTTAAAAGTTCATTTTCCTTCAGATACCCGTATAATGAAATATTCTTTATACCCTGAAAGAATTCAGAATTATCAGTCAATCCCATACAAATCGAAAAATCTGCGAAAGGACATTGAATTATAATTTCTTTTAAAAGTTTATGATTTCTTTTTATTGAACCGATACATATCACTTTAAGTCTGTTATTCTCTTTTCTATTTTCCAATGGTTGATAGTAATTAGTATCAACATAATGGTAAGTTCTTCTAACCTTATCTCTAAAACCCAGCTTAGCAAGATAATCCTCAAGTGACGTTCCAAAAACCAATATCTTATCAACAGACTTAAGGCTATTAATTATATAATTTTCATCTTTATATAATTCTGCCAGGTTTGATGGTGAAAGATGAATAAGACTTATAATTTTATTTTTAATTCCAAATTTTCTCAATTTATGAACCATGCCTGTTTGATCTCCGCTCCTGTTACCCAATAATTCCATAAATAAAATTCTGTCTTTCTTTTTTAAGATAAATTTTAGATAGAAAATGATCAGTACATGCCAGACTTTCTTTTTCTTCGAATTCCATGAATTCCAATTTGTCGGAACTTGAATGAGGCTTATTTTCCTAGAATAAGCCTCCTTTATCTGATTAACAAGATAAGCCATACCAGCGTGATTAGCTGCTGTATTATCCCATCTATAATATACAATGAAGATTTTATACATTAATGTGAAGAATAGTAGTTTAAAAGTCTGTTTGGATCTTATTATAACTATGTAGCAAACTGAAAAACTTGCGTACTGGTTTGGGTATACCAAAATATTTTCTTTCAATATTAAAATAATATTGATAGTCTTTGAATATCCTTGGAAAATGCTTGCTGATGGCGATAATTTTTTCCTTTTGATGTAATTCCATCGAATCTTGTTTGTTGCTGATACCGGATAAATCAAACACAGCAATTGGTAAATCTATTTTTTTTAAGCTGCAATTATATTTAAACAGAGCTAATAAATTAAACTCCCAATCCGACACTATTTTATTATTCTCGTTATATAATCCAACTATTTCAAAAAGTTGGCGTTTAATAAAAGTACATTGATGAGGAAGCGTAGATTTCAAAAAGCTCTTGAATGTTATATATTCCGGTTCCAGAAATGCTGAAAGAATATACTCTCCTTTATAAATATATTGTTGGCCATAAACTAAATCTTCTTCAAATTTGAACTTAAAAACTGAATCCAGAACATTGTTGTCATAGAAATAGTCTCCACTATTTAAGAATAAACAGTATTCCCCCGAAGCTTGTAAAATACCTTTATTCATAGCATTATAAATACCTGAATCTGGTTCACTTATCCAATAAGAAATATTACCTGAGTACTGCTTAATGATATCTAAACTTCCATCCGTTGAAGAACCATCAATAACAATAAATTCGAAACTTTTATAACCTTGATTAATAACACTCTTTATAGTTTTTAATAATCCAGAATAATTATTGAAATTTATTGTTATAATCGATAATACGGGCTTGTTCATAAAAGCTTAGAAAGTTTTCTCAATCTTCTTAAAATTTTCATCTTCTTTTCCTTGATAATAATTGTTATTATCGTGTACAATCTCTCCACATAAAGTAAACCTATAGGCAAATACAATAAATGATATAAAGGGATTCTGATAATATTATACCAGTAATTTTTATATGTTATATGTTCTAGTGGAGAATTGTAGGTAAGTTTATTATGTTTGATTAGTCCAGGACTTTTTTGTAGTTTGAATTCATAATAATGTCTATGCAAATACTCAAAATCAATATAGACCAAATTCAATTTTGAATCTACAAGGATGTTGCCCGGGTGGAAGTCCAGATGTATAAATCCTTTTGAATAAATAACTTTTAAGTCAAGAAAAATCTTCTTGGCAAAACTTAATTTGAGTAGTTTATATTTATTGTAAGCACTTGTTAGAGATTTAGAATCTTCTAAATATTCGATCAAAATGAAGTTTGTGCCTGTTGTTATTATGGGGGGAATAAAAATAATAGAATTTAGCTCTTCCCTTGCTATTATTTCATTCTCAAGATATGTTATCCTATCGGGCTTAAAAGTTTTACATACAAATTTATGACCATTTAGATCTATTAAATCTGTTTTATTATTACATCCAAAATTTGTAAGTGGCCTGATAATTTTAAATTTTGTAGCAAAAGCATTGTGTTTATTATTAATCTGGTTGTCAATATCTTTATAATATCGTTGGAATAATAAAGTTATTCTTTTTGACTTGGAATAATATTTAAAGGGAACTGAAGGGAAGGAAGTTTTACTAATCTTATTACAATAAAACGCTTGTTCCTTTAAAAATTTTTTAACCACATAAATACTCCATTCAATCCTATGATTATCAGAATCTGAATCCCAATCAATGTTTTTTAATTCTGATTTATAATTCTTCCATGGAATTAAATCTAATGCTATAAACCAATCATAATACTCTTCATCTATAATTTTTAATTCTTCAAAAGCACTAAATATGTCATTTCGTTTGTCAAAAATAATTTCAAAACCACTTCTTTCAAAGAATATCCTTGTTTTCTCACTCAATCCATTTTCACCTATCCATCTGCTTACAAGGAAAATAGTAAGAGTATAAGTATCTGATTTCATATTTATTACTTCATGCCAATAATCATTGGCAGATGATAACCGATAGGAGCATCAATATTTATTTTACTAAATCCAGCTTCATGCAAATATTTAACTTGAACACATAAATCCGCCCATTTCGCTAAATCACCTTGATGTGTAAGACTGGTTTGTAATACTAAATAATCAGTCATCGTAGAAAGTGTTTTTATTAAAGCCGGCATACCTTCCATTTCATGATATAAAACACATAAAGCCAGAATTATATCAAATTTACCAAGATTAAGACTTTCAATATTCGAAATATCACAAGGAATATAGTGAACATTGTATGTGGTTTTTTCTTTTAATTCAAATGCTTTCTTAACGAAATTTGCTTGTTCAATAATATTCTGAATCGGAAGTTCCTGATATGTCTTTTGATGAATAAATTCATCTCGGTCAATTCCTATAACCTCTTTTGCACCAGATTTTGCTATTTGCAAAGAAATAATGCCATTATTACATCCTAAATCAAGTACACGCTTACCTTGCAACTCCGGCATATTTCTTTTAATAATATAATTCCATTTACTATAACCCCTTTCTTGGTTAAATTCAGGTGCTGGTTTCCAATCTGGAGGACGTGTAACATCCGCGATGATACCATCGCCAAAATCTACTGGTTGATACCATTCTCTAAAACATTTAATCCCTTGTCTGATCCATTGATTAATTTCTTCCTTTGAATTAATATTATCAAGACTTTTTATAGGAGTAATATCAAATGGTTTTAATTTTTCATGTATTGGCTTTTTATTCTTAAATCTCGAATAACCTAAATAAGTCTTCATATTTCTAATTAATCTCATACTTTTGGCTAGGTTTAAATATAAAATTGATTTAATAAAGCTATCTTATGATCTTGCAACAGAATTATCTGGAATAGCACATAATGAGGAGCCTTTTAATGACAGAGGAGGTTTTTCCGGCTTCAAAAAAGTATCAAATCAATCTACTTTTGGGAATAATTTATAAACATTCCGATACAATCCCTGATTTATTTTTTAATCGGCCGTCATTTTATTAATAGATATTGTATGTTCTTCGTAATTTTATATTTTCATTTACTTTTACTTCATTATTATATGATACTCCAGTTAATGAGCCTGTTAATACTGGTTATTTTGCGGTAAGTCTCTCACTAAAGAACGGAATTGTTTGAATTATTGGACTAAGTTTTAGTATTTAATCTAATATTGAACTTCCCATTCGAATTTAGCGAGTACCGGCATATGATTTATTCTTTCACGCCGGTCAAAGGAACCTGTAATAATAGAGAATCTTGCAGCAGATATAATCCAATCCTGAGGTATATCATTAATATATATTGCTACATTAACTATATAATCACCCACATTTAATGGTGGTTTAATTAATCTGCAAACAAATGAAAAATCCTCAACTGGTGGAATATCATATAATGTACCTATTAAATTTGAGTCACATGAGATAAGGTTAAATAAATTGATACTGTTAATTGAAATTGAAAATCGAGCCCTTTTAAATTCTTTAAAATAATTTTTAGCAAATACTCTGATAAAAATATCATCCCCAATGGCATAAGATCTGGAATTTATTCCGTTCTCAAATATTATTTTTTGAAATTTAATATTTCCTACTCCTTTTCTGTCTTTCCTATCCAATAACAATATTTCCTTTTCAGATATTAATGAATTTAAATAATGGGTTACAACTTCCTGAGTTTTGCCAATGATTTCAACTACACCTTGTTTTAAAATAATTGATTTTGTACATAATGATTCAATAGATCCCATATTATGACTCACAAATAGTACTGTTCTACCCTGTCTTTCAGAAATATCCTGCATTTTTCCAATTGCTTTTTTTTGGAATTCTGCATCTCCTACAGCCAGAACCTCATCTACAATTAGTATTTCAGGCTCAAGGTGTGCTGCCACAGCAAATCCGAGTCTTACAAGCATTCCGCTGCTGTAGCGTTTGACAGGTGTGTCTATGTAACGTTCCACACCTGCAAAATCTATTATTTCATCCAGTTTTTTGTTTATTTCAACTTTCGTCATACCAAGGATAGCTCCATTCAAATAAATATTCTCACGGCCGGTCATTTCAGAATGAAATCCTGTTCCTATCTCAAGTAAAGATGCGATCCGCCCCCTGGCTTTTATTGAACCTGTTGTTGGCGAGGTGACTTTGGACAATATCTTTAACAAGGTGCTTTTGCCTGCTCCATTCTTACCGATAATTCCCAGTACTTCACCTTCTTCAATTTCCAGATTTATATCTTTCAGCGCCCAGACATATTCGCTTTCTCCTTTTACTTCTCGGATATTTGTTTCACCTATTTTCAGATAAGGATCCTCGCGGCCGAGAATGGATGTCTGCCACCATCGGTTTAAATCATGTGACAGCGTACGGGTACTGACCAATCCGAGACGATATTGTTTGGAGAGGTTTTCTATCTTAATTACTATACTCATTGTATGAATTATACCGTGTCCATAAAGGACCGTTGTACTTTATTAAACACAACTATCCCAATAGCAAGCAAAATCAACATAAATCCGAAGGAATAGGCAAGACTGGTCCAGTTGAACGTTCCGACTCCCATGGTACCGTATTTGAATGTTTCAATGATCGATGTAACCGGATTAAGCGACATAATCTTCTGCATTTTTGGCGACATTGTACTCAACGGATAAATTACCGGAGTTGCATACATCCATAACTGAACAAAAAAAGTAAACAATATAGTAAGGTCGCGGTATTTGGTTGTCAGTGAAGAAATAAGGATACCAAAGCCTAGTGCCAGGCCTGCTAGCATCAGGATCAGGACAGGTATAAGCAGGACATATATGTTTGGCGCCACATCCACCTTTAACAGCAGGAAATAAATGTATACTGTGATAAACAACAAAAACTGGATACCCATACGTACAAGATTGGAAGAAACGGTTGAAAGTGGTATTATCAGTCTTGGAAAGTATACTTTTCCAAAGATACTCTGATTAACAATAAATGTTGTTGAAGTCTTTGTCAGGCAATCAGCAAAATAATGCCAGCATACGATCCCTGCAAGATAGAACATCGGCTGAGGCAATCCGTCTGTGGAAATCTTCGCTATACCCCCAAAAACCACCATATACATTATCGTGGTTAGTGCAGGCTGGACAAAAAACCAGACTGGTCCGAGTATCGTCTGTTTGTATTGGGTAACAATATCCCGCTTTACAAAAAGTGTGTACAAATCACGGTACTGCCAGATCTCTTTCAGATCGATCAGCAAGAGTTTGGTCTTTGGTTTAATAATGGTGGTCCAGGATTCGTCAGATGACATTCGTATGTTTGTTTTAAATTCTGGATTGTGAGTTTAGGTGTTCAGGAAGTAACTGTTTTATTAAGTCAGTATTCCGATATATTTTAAACATCTTCTTTATAATACCCTTTTACTGAGTCCGAATAACCATATTTTCCATACTGGTTATAGTAACTGTAGCCATAGTCATAACCATAGCCCATGGCATAGCCGTAACGGAGGCCATAGCCATAGTAACCAGCAAGTTTGATATCGTTTATAACAATTCCGAGATTCTTTATACTTTCATTTTTATGCAGATCATCAATCAGTTCCACAGTATTTTTCGTAGTATATCTCTGACGGACAACAAACAAGAATAAATCTGAGAATGGTGAAACAAGTAAAGCATCCGTAACAATTGCAACCGGAGGAGTATCAATTATTATGTAATCAAATCTCTTTTTAGATTTTTCAATAAAATTCCTCATCTCATCAAGTTCAATCTGTTCTGCAGGATTCGGAGGGATAGGCCCAGATGGTGCAAACCACAGATTTTCTATTTCCGCTTTCTGAATGATTTCTTCAAATTTATTTTCACCTATAAGATAGGTACTGATACCCATCTCGTTATCAGTATCAAATATTTTGTGCAAACGAGGCTTTCGAAGATCCAAACCTATGAGGAGAACTTTCTTCCCTGACATTGCAATAATAGACGCCAGGTTTACTGAAACAAAAGTCTTGCCTTCCGCACTTATTGTTGATGTGATGGAAATCACCGGACATTCTGTTTCCTTAAAAAAGTATTTTAGGTTTGTACGAAGGGAACGAAATGATTCTGACAGGATTGATCCCGGATTTTCAGCCACCGGCAATTCAGTTTTATTGCCATTATGACTAATATATCCTATAACCGGGACTGCAGTTCTTTTTTCAATATCCCCTTTGTCAATGATTTTGTTATTAAAGAAATCCAGTATCAGTATTCCTCCCAGCGGAATCAACAATCCAAACAGCAATGCCATTCTGTAATTCTTTTTTGATTTTGGCTTTATCATAATTGTACTGAAAGGTCCTGCGTAATCAATAATCCTGTTATTGGACACATTGGCAGCCTTTGCAATACCGGCTTCAGCTTTCTTCTCAAGCAGGAATGTATATACTGTATTATTTATTTCAAATTTTCTCTGTATTTTAATTAGTTTTCTCTCAGTAGAAGGAAGTTTGTTAAGAGCGATTTCAACTTTTTTAAGACGCTCTTCCGCATCGGCAAGAATCCCGTCGATATTTTGCAATTCACTTTTAATATTTTCATTTATAGCATCCTTGACCGCAATTATAGATGAATCAAGAAATTTAACAGGTTCAAGGGATTCATCAAGGTTCATAGAAAGGATACTTTTCTGTTTCTGCAGCTGGGAAAGCTCATTTACAAGATTGGTTATAAGCTGATCGGAAACTCCCATCACTGAAGGCGCGACAATATCCCCGCTCTCATTCCTGGTTTCAATATAGTTCCTGAGATATAAATAATACCTTTTTTGTAAAGAAAGAGAGGTTTTCTCATTTTCAATTATTTCAAGCTTATTCTGAATAACAGTTCCCTCCTGGCTTATATCTATCAGTTTGTTTCCCAATCTGAAGCTTTCCATGTCCCCTTCTGCAAGGGCCAGAGAATCAGAAATGATTCCCAACTGGTCATCTATAAATGCAATAGTCCTGTCAGCCGTCTGGTTTTTAAGCTCCAGCCCTGATTGGATATAAACATCCATTAACTTATTCAGATAATCAGCTTCCCGTTCTGCTACAGCACCAGTGGAGGAAAGAGTTACAAGAGATGCTCCTTCTGCGATCGGAATGACTGATAATGATGATCTGTATCTGTTTGCCAGTGAAGAAGGACTGACAAAATAAAAATAATACCTGTTTGAACTTACTGTACTGAATATTTTTTCCCTCGGATTTTTTCGTTCAATTTTAAAATCGAATCCCATTTCCTTAAACTGATCTCCAAAATTCAATTCCCGTTCAAAATTAGAATCACCATTAATTTTAAGAAGAAATTTCTCCTCCGACAAAATTCTTATATTGACCGGCTTATTTAAAACCTGGTCAGAAAGCATTTTGTAGACTACAATAAAAGGATTATTTTTATACTGCTGAGTTTCAGCAACCCCCCTCTTGCCAACTTTCATGTAAACCACATGAAAATCCGGGAGCTGGTTCATGACTTCTAAATTAAGGTTGAATGATTTCAGTATCCCGATTTCATTGTTCAGGTTTTGCTGTAAATTATAAGAGCCGGACCCCGGAAAAATATTTGCCAGTTCAGCAGTTGATCCAGAAAGTCTGTCGTCTTTGATCAGCATTGTTGAGGAAACAGTAAACATTTTCTCTCCCCACCGGTTTGTTCCATAAGCCAGGCTTAAAGTCAGGAAGAGTGCTATGGCAAACCAGTACCAGTTGCTTATGAATAATGATACGTAACGCTTAAAGTCTATACCATCATCTTCAAATGAACTGAGATATGCCTTCCCGGATTGCGTTTTAGGAGATTGTTGCATATTCATTGTTTAGGATTCAAGAAACTTGGACGCATGCTTCTGGATTTCAGATATCGGTCGGTATAATCATGGTCTCTCAGGAAAAATTTCCTTTAATTTTGTTCCGTCAGTGCCCGGGATAATTTCAAAAAGTCTGAAATAGGTATCCGAATCTGTAATTTCAGATACATCTTTTGGAATAAATTCTTTAGCTGCATAGGCGCTCTTTGAAAGCATGGAAGCAACTGATTCGAGTGTTTCCGATACCATTGACTGGCTAACAGCTCCGTATGAAACAATTGCACTATTCGTAAATGCAAGTTTAAGATCAGTCTTCCCCATACCTGTTTTTGCAACAACATACTGGGGATTTGCAAGGTCCGGCAGATATATCACTGTTGATTTAATTTTATCTTTTTCTGCTTGTAATTCCACCAATAAATAAGGCTTCACCGTGTAGTACCGTAATCCAGTTTCATTCTTCAGTCCGGGATCAGAATAGAATTTTATAGTTGCACAGCCTTGTATTATAAAAATACCCGCCAGCATCATTAAAAGTTTGACAGAATTGTTCATATTATCTGGTTTTAAAGTAAAGGAAAGTGCTCATTCAATATCGACTATTTAATTTCAGATCTGTAAATGTTGTTTCCCCTGTTATTTTCCAAAGTAATTAATAAGTAATAATGTAGTTGTAAGTAACGATGTAGCGGTTGTAAGTATAAACGAAAAAGTAGGAAGATTCAGATTAAAGATCTTTTTTGATTCCGGTTCAACGATCACAACATCATTGGGCAGAAGAAAATAGGCTTCGCTTGATAAAATTGCTTTGTCCTGAAGGTTAAGTGTGTAAGTTTTTGTTACTCCATCAACCGGCCTTACTACAAGTAGTTTGTCACGCCGGCCGTAATCATTAATGCCCCCGGCTCTGCCAATTGCCTCAAATACAGTAAGATAATTGTTATAGTTGAGATATGTTCCGGGTGAACGTACTTCTCCTATTACTGTGAACTTGAAGCTTAACAACTTACATTCAACAGTGGAATTATTGAAATGTCTGTCTGCTGCCTTTTGAATTATTTGTCGTGCCTGTTCCAGAGTAGATCCTGCCAGTTTTATCGGGCCAAGTACCGGTATTAGTATTTCCCCGTTAACATCCACATCATATCCATACAAATATTGACCAGATTCACTTTGCGAATATGTTCCTGGTAACCGGCCTTCTCCGGAAAGGAAATCATTTATGGTACCGTCCGGCATCATCGCCTTAATTGTGATGAAAAGAATGTCCCTATACTGAATTTTGTAATCAGGTATATCCATGGTATAGACTTGTTCATCACCTGTTACCGGAAGATTATTCAGATATGCCAGTTTCTGCTGAGAAGTACAGGCGTTTAACAGTATTACCAGAAACAATAATAAGCTGTTCTTTAATTTCATGGTGTTAAAGTCAAATATGTAATAACTTCAAATAAGAAACAAAAGGTGAAATAATAAAGTCTAGTGGAAAAAGTAAAATAAGTTGGATAAGTGTAACATCTTTTTTCCTGTTTAACTCTAACACTTACTCACGCTTCCGCTCCGTCAGTCCCAAGATTTAAATGTCCTGACCAACGTTTACTTTGCTGTATTTCACTGTCTTAAATAAGGCAGCAAGGTAACAGTAACCTTACTTAATAAGCAGAATCGCTACCTCCGGAATTCCAAAGCGGGAGCAGGTCTGCCGATTTATATTTTGACAGGTATGATTCTGCTTCTGAGGGATCAAGAACTATGTAACTCACTTTTCTTTCTACTATCTTCTCAGCCTGCATAACTTTTCTTGCAAGATATTCACGATCAATACTTTTCCCAACAAAAATAAGATCTATGACCGGGCTGTCCACGCCTCTTGCGAGATCACCTGTCAGATACACACTACTTAAATTGCCCAGGCGATGAATTACTTTTTCTATCACCCGGTCAATGCCTGTCTCTTTTAAAATAATGTTATGGATATCTTTAAAGAGAGGATGCCTGTCATTTGCCTGAAATAATTTCTTGTTACCTTCCCATATTGAATTTAAAAGTCCAGCCTCCTCGAAGCGGTTTAGTTCAATTCTAATTGCATTCGATGATTCCCCCAATTCATTTTCTAAGCCTCTCAAATGAGCCCGTGTACTACTGTTAAGAAAAAACTTCTTCAACAGTTTTATCCTGGTTTCAGAGGTAATAAGACTTTTTAACATCAGAGCAGTAGATTGAGTAACAAATTTACTCAGTGTTTTGAATTATGCAATTAAATTGAAGAAAAATTTATAAACAATTGCTGTGTATAATATTTTTCTTCTCCACGAGCATATTTATGATTTAGTAGTATATTTGTATTGACTCTGAAGTCAATCTAAATACAGCTTGATCTGATATTCATAAACTATGTTTTCAAAATCAGCAAATATGAATAAACTTATACCAATATTATTTTTTTTGGCCTTTTCACTAATTGCAAAATCTCAATTAACAGGAGACGGAACATATTCCAATCCCTGGAAAGGAACACTTGCCGGAGATCAAACCTGGAACGGCACAAAATATATTAACGGGAATATAATAGTTGATAATGAAAAATTAACCATAAGCCCGGGGACAATAATTATATTTCTTTCCAGATCAGCCAATCTGATTATAACCGGTTCCGGCCAGCTTGAAGCTGTAGGGACAGCAGGGAACATGATACGGTTTACGGCAGATTTTAACAATAACGGGGTTTACGGTGAAACAGGTGAAACATGGGGGCATATTTCTTTTCAGAATATGGGAAATGCAGGACCATCACTGATAAATTACTGCATAATTGAATACGGAGACGTTTCTACTGCCGGTACTGCGGATAATCCTTACAGATATGGAGGAGCTGTCCATGCTGCTTTCGATGATTTAACTATTTCAAATTGTATTATTCAAAACAACAAAGCTAAATTCGGAGGAGCTGTATTTGTTAATAAGTATTTTTCCCCGACAATAAATAATTGCTATTTTTTCAATAATAAATCAGCTCATGCCGGTGGAGGAATATATTTTTGGGTTGGTTCCGAATCCATCGTCACAAATTGTATTTTCGATTCAAATCATTGTCTGGAACCATCGAATGAAAGATATACCGGAGGAGGTATCTGTACACAAAACGAAACCAGAATTAAGATATTAAACTGTACTTTCGTAAACAATACAACTACCCGTTCTGCCGGTTCAAGCATTGAACTTTTTGGAACCTTGGGTGGAGATACTGTTCAAAATTGTATTATTTGGGGGGACGGTGTTCATTTTTTTATGATAGGTAACTCCCATGTTGTCCAATATTGTGCAATACAGGGTGCCTATCCTACGGGAACAGGCAATTTTCAGCTTGATTCAGGAAATTCTTCTGTCAATGGACCAAATTTTAAAACAACAGATGGATCCGACTGGTCAATAAATTATGTGTCTCCCTGCCGTGATGCAGGGACAACTCCTGAACCGGAGCTGCCTTTGGATTTTTCGGGAAATCCCCGGATTGGTCCTTATGATATAGGTGCTTTTGAGGTACAGTACAGCCGCTGGAAAACGACTGCCTCCTCTATAAACTGGAACACTGAGAATAACTGGGATGGAGGGATTCCGACATCCGCCAGGGATGTTATCATACCTGCAGGTGCTTCATATTACCCTGTGGAATCACCGGGACCGGACTTCACCATTGGTGCCGGAAAACAAATGATCATTGAAGCCGGAGCAAGGGCAACTCTCCGCTCTCTTAACAACTACGGCATTATTAAACTCAATCATAGCACTACGGATTTTGCATCCCTGATTCTGAACAGCTATACCAGGGGAACCGGCGGATCGGAAGAAATACAACTATTCCTCAGCGGAGGGGGAAGTGAATTAAATGAAGACTACAAATGGCATTACATTTCAAGTCCTGTAACTTCACTATCAACAAATGTATTCACTCAGATCACAAAGAACCTAGCACAGTATATTGAAAGCAGACCTGTATTTTCACTGGCGGACGGATGGGTGGCATATGACGGCTATGTCTATTCAACAGGAAGGACCGACGGACCCACATTTTCTGCCCTTGCTCCAGGCAAGGGATATAATTATTTCAACAGTACGGATCATACATTTACATTCGGAGGTTCGCTTAATACTTATGATGTAACAACATCTCTTGCATATACCATAGGAACCCCTCAGTCAGTGCACGGGTTCAATCTGCTTGGAAATCCTTTCTCTTCTGGACTGAACTGGGATGATATAATTGAGGGAGTATATTATCCCTACCCGGATAATACCAGCAAGGGTCTCTATTTTACAAGAGACAATAAGCAATGTTCATATATCGCAGGCGTCGGTATTCCTTCCGATGTTACAGGCATAATACCCCCGATGCAGGGGTTTTTCAATAAAACATCCTCAGCAGGAAAATCAATAATTCTCCCGGCTGCAGCCAGAACACATGATAATATTCATTCCCGCTACAAGGGCAGCGGGATCATTCCCCTGGTCAGGCTCGCCATCCTCGAGGATGATGTCAGTAACGATGAAACGGTGGTACGGTTCAGCGAACTGGCAAAAACAGGTCTTGACAATGATTATGATGCACTCAAAATGTTCCTTTCGTCAAAGAAAACCACAATCCATACATCACTCGGGGGAGTTGACTATGCCATCAACGGACAACCCTTTCCGGAATCAATCCTCGAAATACCTGTTGTGGTAAACGTGACATCCACAAAAACCCATAAGATTGCAAGCACCCAGCTGCAGGGACTTGACGGCTATGACCTTTACCTTACCGATAAAAGCACGGGATTCACTGCAAACCTAAAAACTAATCCGGTACTGACATTCTCGGCAGAACCGGGATTATTTAAAGACAGATTCATTCTGAAGATAGATATCTCAACCGGAATAGGTGACATATATACATCTGCTAATTCATTCAACATTTACCAGAGCTTCGGCAATATAAACATACAGACTCTGGAGGATGCATGGGACGGAAAAACAGGTTCCGTTAAGATTATGGACATGTCGGGGAAGATCGTCACGGATCTCAGGAATGCCGGATTCAGTAAAAACAGCGTTACGGAAGTACAGGCCCCGGCCTCCGGCGGATTGTATTTCATAGAGATCAGTTCCGGAATGAACAGGTACGTGGGCAAGGTGATGATTAAATAAATTTGCCGGCTGCAAAGCCAAAGCGCCGGAACTGTTTGTAACTTTGCAGCTTTGTAAACGTAAAAGCTGCAAATTGATTTGTACAAATTAAAATTATATGTAATTTTGTAACAATTCTGTAATACATCTCTGCTTGTGAAAGATCCTGCACAAAAAATATCAGGAAAAGAAGTATACACCAGGCCGGAAATACACAGGGTAATCCTTGACAATTCGATCTCCCTGGTGATGATGACCGATATTCCTCCCAACCCTCCGCCAAGGGAAAACTACAGAAAGGGAAACGATTCCCCCTTTGAAAGTCCGTTCGGGGATAAGCCTTTCGCTTAGATTATTCATTCATTCACCATAGTATTGAATGTCTTTCATCAATTTAAGTCATAATAATCAACACTTTTCGTAAATTCTTATTACTTTTATACATTGATTAATATTAATCCTGGTATAAAACTGTTGCTGATTCCTGTTGTATTGATTTTAAATTTTCCGGATAAAGGAAGCGTGTGCAACTAATTTATTGCCCGGATTGTCCTATAATTTGAATAACAGTTAATTCACCGGATATGAAACAGAGGGTAGCATTTCTTTCAGTTTTATTTCTTTCAGTTTCGTTGCTGTTTGGCCAGCCTCAGGAAACAGTGTACGAAGGCACACTTATAGCCACGGGTTTGCGGCAGAGTATACCCATTCCCTCGTCAGGCCCCTTTGACATTGGCTTTAACTTTACCTTTTTCGGCAACACCTATAATCATTTCTACGTGAGTGCCAACGGACTTGTGATGTTCACACAGCCGGACGGACTCTACAATGACGAGGTTACAATCCCCGACCCGGCAATGCCAAACAATTATATTGCTCCGTTCTGGGATAATCTTTCCATTCTGGACCGGGGAAATGTAATGTACAGGACAATCGGCACAGCTCCCGGCAGGAAATGCATCATCCAGTACAAAAATATGGGCTTCGATCCTGTTCTGAAACCTTTCGGAACATTCTCAGTGATCCTATATGAAACTACAAATGTTGTCCAGATCCAGTACAGGCTGATAGTTGACCCATTCTCTCCCGAACCCCATGGGGCCAGTGCCACAATAGGGCTTGAAAACGCTGATGGAACAGCAGGCGTTTTATATGCATTCCATGAGGATGACGCCGTCTATACAGGAGACGCCATCTCCTTCACTCCTGCCGGTCCGGATGACTATACCATTAATGACAATGCCATCTACGACGGAGTGTTTCTGACCAGCAATCTCACACTTCCTGATCCCGAAAGAGTTGATCTCGTTAGTCCTGCAAAAGATGCGATAACGGGTACAAACCATACTTTTATCTGGACTGCCTCCTCCAAGGCCACAAATTACTATCTGCTCCTGGACAGCAAACCGGATCTGTCAGATGCCTCCTATACCAGTGTCGGGCTTAATCTGAACCATACTGTCACCGGCCTGGAGCCTGATAAAACATATTACTGGACTGTTTTTGCCGAGAATTCAACCGGCATTGCCTGGTGCGAAGTAAGCCGTTTCACCACCAGTACAACGCCACCGTTATCCGCAGTGCCACAGACCATCTGGATGGAACAGGGCCAGGAGAAAACAATACAGCTTAATTATACCGGGGGAGATGGAAGCACAAAAACTGCAGTCATTACTTCTCTGCCGGCCCAGGGCATACTCTACCAGTATAATGCAGGAGGCAGGGGAGCTCAGATTACTTCCGTGCCTGCAACAGTTACTGATGCCGGCAGGAATATTATTTATTCCGCTTCAGGCAATGCCGGTAACAATGCCGGTAACTTCAGGTTTATTATGAGTGATAATACAGGCAACTCCCCCGAGGCAACGATAAAGATCAATGTCAGTCCTCCGGGAGTCCCTTCTGTGCTTTATATGGCAAAAAATATAAATGTGGAGATACAGTTTGACAGGCTGATGGCTGATCCCGCCGGGAAACAGAATCAGTTTGAAGTGAAAGTTAACGGGTTACCGGCTGCTGTCAGCAGCGTGAGCCTTAAAACAGGGGATCCCTATACGATTGTATTAAATCTCTCCGTCCCCCTGACGGGAACCGAAAATGTAACGCTCTCATACAACCAGGGGGATGTGGCATCAACAAGCGGCGGACTGCTTCTGCCATTCACCGGTCAGCCCGTTACTCTTAAGGCACAGACCATCACTTTCACACAATCCCTTGACAGGAAATACAGCCTGCAGTCATTTACACTCAGTGCAACAGCTTCCAGCAGCCTTGGAATAACCTTCGCAAGTGCAAATCCGGCAGTTGCTGTCATCAGTGGCAACAGAACCTGTAACTTCAGGGGAGTGGGAACATCTTCCATTACAGCCCGGCAGGCAGGAAATGCCACGTATGCTCCTGCCCGTTATATCAGAACACTGACAGTCAGCAAGGGTGATCAGACTATCACATTCGATCCCATACCTGCCCAGGCACTGGAATATCCTGATTTCAACCTTGTTGCAACGGCAACCTCAGGACTCCCGGTCAGTTTCTCCAGCAGTGACCCCGGTGTTGCAACAGTAACAGGATCTCAAGTACATATTACAGGTACAGGAACCACGGTTATCACAGCAGCACAGGCCGGTTCGGAATTATGGAATCCGGCTGCCGATGTTCAGCAGCCACTTGTTGTCAATGCCACCGGGATCGATGATGCTTTTGCTCCGGAAAACAGTTTTAATATCTATTCAGCCGGTAATTATATCTATGTCCGGACAAATGCAGGAGAACAGGACGGAATGACCGGTACAGTAACAATTTTTGATATCACGGGCAAACCGGTAAGCATACTTGAAAATATTGAATTCTCCGGAGATAGCAGGATTGAAATTCCTGCCGGCGATATGAAAGGACTGTATATAGTTGAAATCCGTACAGCCACAATAAAAGCAAGAAAGAAAGTGGTGGTAAGATAAAACCGGACTTAACAATTTTAAACGTGTGTTTTTTCAATTACACCTGTTAATCATTTAACAGGGCCGGGAAATTCTATAAGAAAATACAAAAATATTGCAGGACTCTTTTTTGTTTTACTCTATCTCGGATATCTCGGATCAGTGACCTTTTTCCACCACAGCCATTCTGTCGGCGATATAACAGTTGTTCATTCCCATCCGCACAAATCCCATAATGATAATTCTCATTCCGGTCACGATCATTCAGAATATCTGCTTGTACTGATCCATTTCCTTTCGGTAATCATAACCGCCGGCACTGTCTTTTTTTACGGGATAACAATTACGCAAAAACTTTATTACAGGATCTTTTCATGCCGGAACGAGATCAGCATCCCGAATTTTAATTTCTCAGGGATAAACCGTCCCTGGGCACCTTCACTCCGCTAAACCGGCCCAGACATCATAATATTATTGAATGTAAGATCCGAAATAGCCCCGATGAACAATCAGACAATAGGAACCAGGTTTTTTCACAGATTTGGTCTGAGAAGTAAAGTAGTCATCGATTTTTTTAATATAAAGGAAGAAAGAGACGGAGGCAACAGACAGGAATATCCCTTACACGAAAGAGATGTTGCGGAAGCTGTAAAGCACAACATCAAAACCGGTGCAGTGACTTATGAGCACTACTTCAGGGACTACGACCTCTTTACCTTATTCGCATCAACCCAGAGCCTGAAGAGGGATTCATACTACGGGGCAAACCACTCGTTCGCCGATTATGGCTATTTCAATCTCGACTGGGATTTTGCCAAAGACATTTATTTCTCTGTGACCGGAACCTATTCAGGAAAATCTCTTGGCACTCCTGCAGAAATCTAAAAATTTTATGCCCCATGATATCTGTCACTTACATCTCCCAACCTGCAATGTGGACTAATATAATTCTTTCAATATTTTAGCAATCTCCTGTGTTTCCCATAAAGTTTTACCAGTAGTTTGTACCATCATACTATATCCGTCGTCTTCTTCAATCAGGGTAACATCAATCCTGCCGTTGGGATGTATTTCACGAATAAAGCTCCTGCCATGTCTGTCAAATGGCAAAGAATGCGGAATTTCTATAACATAATCACAATTAACAAGCTTTTTAGCCAATGCATAAAGCTTGTCCTTGCCATGGTCATCGCTTAAATGTATTCTTTTTTCTGATGGATTGATATCAGAGGGTACTAAAACAGGTTCTTTTTGTGATTTAATAAATTCTTGATAATAATCGAAATGTAAAAGTGAACTAATGTGTTTTACATTGTCCTTTCTTCTATCTGGTTTATCATCAAATTCAATATTAATAAGACTTTTTCTCCATACCTCGTTAACAGGGAAACTTAATGCAAAAGAATCGCAAAGATTAGCCCACATTAAACCTTCAACAATGCTTCCATTGTAATTGGGTTCGGTAGGTTCATCCAAATAACAAAATGCATCGAATGTATGTTCAATTCCTTTTTCATACGGCGAATTTCGAAAACTGAAATAAAAGTCTTTTTGGTTTTTATTTATCTCAGTATCACCTAACCAATTGTGTATTGTATATGTTGCTGCTAATTCAGTTTCCTCAAAATTATTCACCACTTTACAAGAATTAAAACCTTCTTGTTTTGCCTTCTTGCATAATTCTAAAAATGCACTCATTTTTTGTTGTGCATCGAATTTTGATTTAGCCGGATAATAAGCTGATATTTCATTGAAAAATAAGTCCATAGCTAAATAAGTTTTAATAATAAATTACTCCACTCATCTAACAATCCTGCGGGATACTCGCTTAATGTACCTTTTTTATCAATGAATATTTCTGTAACTCTACTACGATGTTCATCATCATTAGGATTTCTATCAAAATAATAAATGGCTAATTTATCATGGTCTAAAACATTATCTTTTACAGCTACCCTGATTCCGTTGATAATATGATCACTGTGGGATTCACAGAAAATTTGAACGCCATTTTCTGCAGCTAAAGCCATTAGCCTGCCCATAGCCGACTGACCTGTCGGATGCAAATGAGATTCAGGATTTTCAATCAACAATAGGGACCCGGGCTCAGCTTTTAAAAGAGATACTATTAAAGGGAGCACATATAATATACCGAAACCGACATTATAAGGCGAAAATTCATTTGTAAATCTTGTTTTTGTTTCAAATTGGATTCCAAGTCTCAAAGAATCAACTCCTTTTAAATCTTCAATAACAAGTTTAGTGCCTGGGCTTATTTCTCCTAACCATGCTGCTGTTTGGTGTAATAGATTATTAGAACTAGCCTTTAAGTGTCGTAAATTTTCTAATTGAATTATTTCACTATTACCAAACATTGAAAGATAATGAACAGCATATTCTCCTTTAATACCAATGTTTTTGTTTTGTTTTACTTCAAGTTCTGATTTGGGATATAATTTCTGAGGGCCATAGTGTTCAGCGGACAAGTATTGACAATGATTATTAAATAGAGAAAACCCTTCAAATTTTGAGATTTGATTGATAATAAGATTGCCACCATGTTCAATAGGTAAAATATCGGTTGTTGGATCAAATTGAAAAGCCCACTGATATCTTTGTCCTTTTTGTGTCTGAATTTCAAATTCAATATGTTCACCTCTACCTGCTGATTGATAATAAGCATCTTTACCAGTGCCAATAGAAATTAGATCTTTGTCGTTAAGTAATAATCCTTTAGTATCAAGTAGGCCTTTTTGAAATGATTGGCGCAATAACAACAATGATTGAAGAAGTGATGATTTTCCCATACCATTCATACCAAAACATAAGTTTAGGTTTGAAGGTTTTAATTTCAGGCTTTTAAAAGCCTTGAAATTTTTAATAGCTATGTATTTAATCATGGGCTAATGAATTTCTTATGACTGTTTCAATTATCGAAAAACGATTAATAACATTTTGTTTGTCAGCAGTACCGGTACTTATTGCTTTATCCAATTTTTTATCTGAAGAATTTAGTGACTCCATAAACTGTTCAATAACAAAATCTTTGTTCGTTATTAGTTTATTTCTTTCTGTATCGGACAATTTAGCCAAAAGTACAGACCACACTTCAAAAAGAGCTTTGTTTAATGGCTTGCGTTTATCGGATTTCTTATATATTTTTCTGAAAGCACGATTACCAAAAATAGCCCTTGCTGCTTTCATTGATGAAATAAAATCATTGGTTATAGTTTGTAACCTGGCTTCTGATAAGTCTTTCAACTCACTTACAGCGCTATTAAGGTACTCCTCCAAATTGCCTTTATATTCAGAAACTGGGTGTAAATAAAAGGCTATGAATCGGGTAACAAAATCCCGGTCAAGCATTCTTTCGGTAGGTATTGAATTTGTTGTAGCTGAAGTGAATTCTTGAATTTCTGCAAGTTTTTTAATATAATCTGCAGCCTTACCCTGGTTCAAAGCATGTCTTATTTCTGCTGGTTCCAATATCAGACCTCCTGTATTAATTCTTTTAAAGATATTATATTTTACCTCTGGCGGTGTACCTGGATTTATTATATAAACAGTTATCTCATGTTCCTCAATCCTTCGTTGCAGGTCTCTTGGAAGATTATCAAATTTAAAACCATTGAATTGTGTGAGATATTCCAGATTTTGGAGCGTTAAAATTTTATTAATTACGAAGTTTTTAAATGTACTTAATCGCTGGAGGCCGTCTACAACAAGCCAATCGTTATCATTAGTACCATCAAAATAAAATGCCGGTAAAGGGATTCTGATAAGTATCGATTCAATTAAGCGGCTTTGTTTTGTTTCATCCCAAAGGTCTGATTTACGTTGAAAACCAGTAAGCATATTTATTTCACCATTTCTTAAACGACGGAAAATGGCTTCAAGAATCATTTGCTTTGTTTGAATATCAATCTTCTTTGGATCAAAAGGTTTCGATATTTCAGCAACTGGACCATAGTACAGTAACTCATCTTCTACCAGATCCTTGGCGTTATCGTAATTTTTTGTTATTACCATCTTATTCCCAATAATATTTACAACATTCTTTTGTTAACACACATGACTGCCTCGGATATCATGGCTTCCTAGTACTCGCTCGCTAATCAATTCATTTTATCGCTATAGAATCTCAACCTATAAACAGTTGCTTTTGTTATCGATTTTTGACGGAAAGAGCCTGGTTTCTCCGGATTTTTCGGTACATTCCACTGGTCGTGGATTATAAAAGAGTTATGACCTCACACCTTACTCCTCAACTTTCCTCCGTGTTTCTTCCTTTTCTATTATTTTTATCTGTCCCGATGCCTGAATAGCTTTAAGTGTGATCTCCTTGGAATTATTCTCTGCATTCTCAGCTTTGGAATAGGCCTGTTTAAGTTGAATATTAAGGTCATTGATCTTTGCAATCAGCGATTCGATCTGTTGATTCTTTAACTTTACCTCTCCTTCGTGGTCTTTAAGAAGAAGTTGTTTTTCGAATTTGTAATCCTTCTCAAGCCGGGAAGTTACGTCCTTTACTGCAACCTGGACTGCCTTCTCAAGTTCAGCCGGGAAGCTTTCTGCTTTTGATCTCAATCCTTCCAGTTCTTGTTCAGCAGCAGCCACACTTTGTTCCCTGAGCTTAATCCCGCTATCAAAGGCTTCCAATTTTTCTTTCAGCTCTTTTTCAAGCTGGAACTTCTTCTGCTCATATTCATCCTTATCTTTTTTCCTCGTAAGCTTAAGATTATACTGGAATTCCTCTTCTTCACGAACCCGTTGCTTTTTGAGGGTTTCCTCTGCTTCTTTTCTGTTTTCTTCCCATAACTTCGTTTCTTTGTCGCGAATCAGTTTCTCCTGCCTGATCTCTTCTTCCAGCTCGCTTTTTCTTTGTGTCGTTTCACGTTCAAATTCCTCCTTCTTTTCTTTCTGGACTGCAAGAATTACAGCAAGTGAATCGGCTCCCGCATTTATCTGATAAAGATCCTTCAGCCTTTGATCCTCAATTAGTATTGCTTCTCTGATCTTAGCCAGTTTCTGACGTTCAGTGGTGAGATCGTCTTCAATCCTGTCAAGCTTGCTGTTCAATGAAAGTTTCAATGAACTTATAGCTCCAATGATCTCTTCATCTGTCAGTTTTGCAGCATCCTCCACCGTAGCTTCTTTCACTTTCTTTTCCTGTTCTGCTTTCGGACTTTCCTGTTTCGAATCCTGGATTCTCTTTAACAATTCATTATAAGCATTCAGTATTTCTGATTTTGTGTTCGTTAAACTTATTTTCTTTTCCATGGTTTAGGGTTTTTAAATTTGGTAACTTCTTTTTATTCATTCTTTTAAATAATCATGGCCCGGAATTTCAGAAAAATATGACTGTAATATTACAAAGATAAATATATTCAAACCTTCCACAAAAAAACCAGATACATATATAGTTTTGATATTCTGATATTTAACAAGCTATCCGGAACAGATCTGCCGCTACCGGGAACTAAAAACATCATTATCTTTTTACCCGCTGATGTCATGTTTTCCTTATCAGACAAATGCAGACCGCAGGAATGAAGGATTTCCTGCAATAAATCCTATATTTGTTTTTCAATACGATTCCTGATGAAGATCAAATCCGGATATATCATCATTTTCATTTTTATTTACCTTTTTCTGCCTGTTGAGCGGATATCATCCCAGGAAATTCCCCATCCGGTTGCCAATACTGGCATTTATCAGTTCCTTGATGAACTGGCAAACGACCAGGTAGTCCAACTCAGCTCCGTTGTAAAACCATACTCCAGGCTGTTCATAGCCCGATGCCTGCGGGATGCAGACGAAAAACGTGACCGGCTTTCCCCCAGGCAGCAAAGAGAACTTGATTTTTACCTGAGGGATTTCGGGAAGGAAGACAGTTCAAGGAATAAGCTTTTCAGATCATCTTTCAGCAGTAACTTCGAAAAAGTGAGTTCTGCAAGGGAAGATCTTTTTTCCCGTCTGATAAAAGTAATACGAGGCAATAAAAGATGGGATCTTTTTTATTATTCTGATTCTCTCTTCTCACTTACAATAAATCCTATTATTGGCGGAGAATTTTTTACCAACTCCTCCGGAACGGCAACATACTGGAGAAACGGAATCGAGGCAAGGGCATACGTCAACCGGTGGGGGTTTTATGCTTCCCTCAGGGACAATCATGAAAAACCTCTCCTGGGGAAGCCTTCATTCCTGACACAGAGAGAAGGCGGACACCTTAAGGGAAGCAGCGACTGGAGCGAAATGCAGGGCGGAATCACTTATTCATGGAAATGGGGAAATGCAGGATTTGTGAAAGACAACATTGAATGGGGAAATAATTATAACGGTGCGAATATCTTCGGCGGAAGGAATCCTTCATTCATACAGCTGAGGCTTCAGCTCAGACCTGCAAAATGGTTCACGTTCAACTATTTCCACGGATGGCTCAATTCAATGGTGGTGGACAGCGCAAACTCCTACTGGATGTCAAACAGTTACGGCACAAATTACCGGGAAGTGTATCACAGGAAATTTCTTACAGCAAACATGTTAACTGTCACTCCGTTTAAATACCTGAACATCTCCGCGGGAAACAGCATAGTATACAACAACACATCGGTAAACCCGGCATACCTTATGCCGCTGTTCTTCTACAAGTCTGTGGACCATTCAGTATCATCAGGTATTGACAACATGAATTCCCAGATGTTTTTTGATATAAGTTCCAGGCAGATCAGACATCTTCACCTGTACGCGACTCTCTTTGTTGATGAACTTGCAATAAGCCGTATATCCAAAAAGGATGCATGGAACTTCCTGAGCTGGAAAAGCGGATTCCGGCTGAATAATTTTCCTTTCAGCGATACATATTTCACTACGGAATTCACTTATTCCTACCCGCTTACCTATCAGCATTATGTGCCGACCACTACATTTGAATCAAACAATTACAACCTCGGGCACTATCTTAAGGATAATTCAAGGGAATGGTTCATATCTGCCGGATACCGGCCGGTGGGCAATCTGGATATTCAGCTGTTTTTCTCAGATGCAGTCAGAGGACCGGATTATACCGAACTTGCTGCCCCCAGGGTTGGCAACCCTCCCCTTGAATCAGTTGAATGGAGGAACACATCTGCCGGACTGAAAGCTGTTTATCAGCTGATCAACGATCTATATGCGCAATTTTCGTTTTCTTACAGTAATATTTCCGGGAACAAGAACTGGAGTCCGGAGTATTTACAGGGAAAGAAATTAACAGTTAATTTTGGAATCACATTCGGATTCTAGCAAGGCCGGATATACATATATATCAGAAATCCTGTGTGTTAATCCGTATCTATTTAAAACTGGTCTGATAAAAAATCTGCCGGAAAACATCACAGCAACAGCTGTTCTTCAAGACCGTTGAAAAATTCCCTGAATCCCCGCTCGTTTTTTAGCTGAAAAAACTTATATTTGGCACGTCCTTTATCAGGGACCTACTGTCAAATTGTGAAAAGAAATAAATTCAGGGTAATCACGCTGTTTACCGATATTGTTATTCTTGCAGTATCGTTTATGATCGCGGTCCTTTTCAGGCCCGCCGGGATCAGTTCCTATGTCCCTTCCCATGGTGTTTTTTTCATAATCCTGGCCGTGATCTGGCTGACTGTCTCCATAGTCAACGGCAAAATGCATAGGGGTAAGATTATTAATTTTACCAGCCTCTTCAACAGGGTAATAGGGAGCAACCTGATATCCGTGTCCCTTCTCGCCCTGATAATGTATATCATAAGGGATTATTCCTATTCACGTGCCGTGTTCCTGGGAACCACAGTAATAGCAACCATCTTCGAACTTTTGGCGGGATCTGTGTATATAGCCTATAAAAAGGCCAATATCCGCGATTATGATGAAGCTGAAAAATTCAGGAAGTACAGGAAGCCTACGGAAGAGGAGCTGGTAAACAATCTTAACGGAAATGGCAATGGCTTCAGGAATGGCAACGGAAACGGAAATGGTAACGCTTACGTTTACTGGAACGGTAATGGCAACGGCAACGGAAATGGCCACAGCCACGGAAACGCTAACGGAAACGGAAACGGAAACGGAAATGGAAACGGCATTGATCACGAAAACTTGCAGAACGTCAGTCCCGGGATAATAGAAAAAATAGAAAGGAAAGTGGGACCTGAAATGACCGGGGCAATACTGGCAATGACCGGACCCAACCTGAATGGCCGTACCGCGGTTTTATCCACAACCACAGTTTTCAACGTCGAAAATCTCCCTAAAGAAAAATACACATACCTAATCAACCTGCACAGGATAAATGACATAGCACACCTCGACAGCTTTATTGAGGCTGTCAATAATAAAATTGAATTAAACGGGTACTTCTTCTGCTGTGTCGAGACAAAGGATCAGAGGAAAAAAAGGATACTGCAGAAATATCCTGCCGGTCTTAATTACATCTATTATTCCTTTGATTTTATTCTGAAACGCATTTTGCCGAAACTAAAATTCACCCGTCCCCTGTACATGTTTCTGACAAACGGCGGAAACTCCGTTATATCGCGTGCCGAGGCCCTTGGCCGCCTCTGCAGGGGAGGATTTCATATCATGCAGGAATCATTCATCGGAAACCAGCTCTGCATAGAGGCAAAAAAGATAAGGAAGCCCCTTCCGGTGAACGGATATTCCTATGGTCCGATCATTGCCCTGCCGCGGATAGGAAAGGACGGAAAGCAGATTAAAGTCTACAAGCTCAGGACCATGCACCCCTATTCGGAATATATCCAGGATTATGTTTACAAAATGCATAATCTTCAGGAAGGAGGCAAGTTCAAAAATGATTTCCGGATTACAACCTGGGGGGCCTTCTGCAGAAAAGTATGGCTCGACGAGCTGCCAATGCTTATCAATATGTTCAAGGGCAACATGAAGCTTGTGGGTGTAAGACCGCTCAGCAAACAATATTTCAACCTCTATGATGACGGGGTGAAGGAAAAAAGACTGAAACACAAGCCGGGTCTGGTACCTCCGTATTATGCCGACATGCCTGCCAGCCTCGAGGAGATACAGGAATCTGAGATGAGATATCTCGAAGAATTTGAAAAACAACCGGTAAAAACAGATTTAAGATATTTTTTCAAATCGTGGTGGAATATTTTCTTCCACGAAGCCAGAAGCAACTGATTCCCCCGGTCCGGTTTATTGTTGCAGGTTCAGAAAAAGCGAAAACAGATTATCAAATCTTTTAACCGTTGTATCAGAGTATATATATCTGTTAAATACTCAAAGGTCTGTTTTAACCTGAAACTAAAGAATCTCTGTATGAAAAAAATATTGCTTCTTATTATAGCTTCAATGTTCATTACATTTTCCAGGGCACAAAAATGCTCCGACTGGATTATTACTGAATATGACGAAGTTGCTGATATAACAGTAATTTCCATGAAAGAAAGGATGTATATTGAAAAGGATGGTCAGCGGAAAGTTTCAATATATGTAGCCCGGAAAATTGAAAATAACGAGAAACAAACTGTGCTTACAATAGATGTAAGAGATGGTGGATGTATTAATAATCTTAATGGTATAATTTTCCTTTTTACAGATGGTACGAGGTTAAAGCAGATGAATCATGGTCCTTATAATTGTGAAGGTTTTGCAATGCTGCATATAGATATCCCGGACTATGAAGGACATACAATCCAGGATTACCTGAAACAGAAAAAGATTAAAACACTTCGCGTTTACACAAATGATTCATTTATTGACGTTGATTTTTCAGAAGCAAATCAGGTAAAATTGATAAATACCCTTAAATGTATTGAATAATTGATGGTGTCAGGATGACTTGCAGCAACTGCTTTTTCAGATGGAAAAATCAGTCTGAAATTCCGGGGATAATATACTCTGGCAAAATACCCGGAATCAATAAGATCCCTAGCGGAACGGAGATTCACCAATCAAAATTGTTAACTTTATGCCGGTTTGCCGGCTCCGTCCGTGCTGACGCAGACAGCAGAGCCGGGCAAATAATCAGTGACTGAAACTATTACCAGGTATAACATGAATAAAGGAAGGAAAAAAGTTTTTGTATCCGGTTGTTTTGATATGCTCCATTCGGGGCATGTTGCTTTTCTGCAGGAAGCCGCACAATACGGTGACCTTTATATTGGTCTGGGTTCAGATAAAACCATCAGGGAACTGAAGGGCAGGGAAACCGTCTATTCGGAAGAGGAAAGGGCCTATATGCTGAGCTCCCTGAAAAGTGTGCACAGGGTTTCCGTTAACACGGGAAGCGGACTCATGGATTTCCGGGATGACATGAAAAATCTTGCTCCCGATATCTTCATTGTAAACGAGGACGGACACTCACCGGAAAAGGAAGAGCTCTGCACGGAACTGGGAATTGAATACAGAGTACTGAAAAGGATTCCGCATGCAAACCTTCCGGCGCGGTCAACAACGGCATTGCGTTCCTCCCGGCCCATCCCCTACAGGATTGACATTGCCGGAACATGGATAGATCAGCCATATGTGTCGAAATATCACCCGGGTGCAGCAATAACAGCATCCATAGAACCCACTATAGAATTCAACGAAAGGTCGGGCATGGCCACTTCAACACGAAAAAAGGCAATCGAACTGTGGAACGACCATCTGCCCTTTGAAAAGCCGGAAAAGCTTGCAAAAACTCTTTTCAGATATGATAACGACCCCGGAACCGTCGAGGTGAGCGGTTCACAGGATTCCATAGGAATAGCAATGCCCGGGATCAACAGGTTCTACTACGACAGGGGGGAATACTGGCCCTCACATTTTGACACCATCACCGATCCGGAAACTATCGGATGGCTGGAGGAAAGACTTTATATGGTGACCCTGTGGCCCAGACCGGAGGGCTTCGATGTTCTTTCCGAAACATATATAAATGATGAGAATGTGAAAAGCCTGGCCACTGCAGCCGATCTGGCATGGGAAGGACTGACAAACAAGGATATGGACAGGTTTTCGGAGGGATTCCTGGATTCCTTCCGCTCACAGGTGAGGATGTTCCCCAAAATGCTGACTCCCGAGATTGAAAGAATAATAAGGCAGTATCATGGAAAAGCCAGGGCATGGAAACTGTCCGGAGCCGGAGGAGGAGGCTACCTCGTCCTGGTCAGTGAGGAGGAAATACCCAATTCATTCAAAGTAAAGATACGTCTGAGGGAACTGGGATTCTAGCAGCTTCAGGCTGATTTTACCGGTAAACCGACCGGGAAACCTGTTTGCCGTTAAGGGGAGATCCCGGTTCAATGCGGGAAAAATCAGGATTTTCCTATACCGTCTCCTTTATTTTTCTCAGAAACGTAACCGGAATAGTGAGAAGAATATTCTGCTCAAGCTTGTCGATACGCACAATGACTCTCCTTTTTCCGCCTGTCCTGATAAGCTCCCCGGTCAGACCGACCATTGAACCGTTTATAACCTCAACAAGATCGCCCTTTTCAAACTTTTCGCTTGTAACCTCCAGTTCGGCATCACTGTTTACAAGCAGACGGAGATTGTCGATCTGGTTCTGGGGAATCGAAACAGGCTGTCCTTCAAATGAAACAAACTTGACTACCCCGTAGGTCTTGTAAACCTTGGCAAATTCCTTCGGAACAACCTTAACGAAAACGTAGGAAGAAAGCAGGGGTTTCAGAATCAGCTTCTTCCGGTCACTCCACTGGCGGTAGGTCTTCTGAAGGGGGAGAAATGACTCAACTGACTCTTCCAGAAGCCTGGCATGAACAAGCTTTTCGGCACGCGGATGGGTATAGACGGCAAACCATCTGGGCTGTACCTGTTGCTTAAATACCACAGGCCCGGAAGATTCGGATGATATCACAGAATCCATTATCAGCAGTTTTCGGCAAAGATAGAAAAAAGGCATAAAGGAGCAAATGGGAAGGCCCTCCCGTTATGCTGTTTAATCAGCTCCGGAAAAGCTTTTCTGAACTGTTGTAATTCTTTGTTTGAGTGCCTGTTAATAAGATGTCGTAGTATCATGTACAGCGTGTTTTTTTTGTACGGAAAAAAAGTTATCTTTGCGGCACAATTTTAAATCTTATGCCATGGCTCAAAAGGAAAAGACAAGGTATTCGGATGCGGAGCTTGAGGAGTTCAGGGAAATTATCCTGGCGAAGCTGGATAAGGCCAGGAAAGATTATGAAATACTGAAATCAAGCATTTCACACGAGGAGAGCAACGACACAATGGACACCTCTCCCACATTCAAGGTTCTTGAAGAAGGCGCAACCACTCTTTCAAAAGAGGAAGCCGGCAGACTGGCCCAGCGTCAGCTTAAATTCATACAACATCTTCAGGCTGCACTGGTAAGGATTGAAAACAAAACATACGGAATATGCCGTGAGACAGGAAAACTCATAGCAAAGGAAAGATTGCGTGCCGTACCCCATGCCACACTGTGCATTGATGCAAAGCTGAAACAGAAGTAAGATGCAAGGATAAAAAACCTGAGCCATCCCTGAAAGGATGGCTTTTTTTTTATAGCACCGACCTGAAATAGTCAATCGTCTTCTTAAGGCCCGTTTCCAGGTCAACCAGCGGTTCCCAGCCAAGCTCCCTCCTGGCAAGGGAAATATCCGGACGACGCTGCCGGGGATCATCCGCCGGCAATGGCAGATACCTGAGCCTGGATCCTGATCCGGTAAGACCGATAATCTTTTCAGCAAGATCCCTGACCGATATCTCAGCCGGATTCCCGATGTTTACAGGACCGGTGAAAGTGTCGGGTGTTTCCATCAGGGTGATCAGACCCCTTATAAGATCATCCACGTACTGGAAACTCCGGGTATGGGAACCATCGCCGAAGATGGTCAGATCCTCCCCCTTCAGCGCCTGAACGATGAAGTTTGATATCACCCTTCCGTCATTCAGGCTCATGCGGGGACCGTAGGTGTTGAATATCCTGGCCAGCTTGATCTTCAGCCTGTGCTGCATGTGATAATTCATGAAAAGGGTTTCGGCACAGCGCTTGCCTTCATCATAGCATGCACGGGGACCAAGTGTGTTTACATTGCCCCAGTACGACTCAGGCTGGGGATGGATTTCCGGATCACCGTAAATCTCGCTGGTTGAAGCCTGCAGTATCTTTGACCCGGTACGCTTTGCCAGACCCAGTGTGTTTATCGCTCCCATAACCGAGGTCTTGATGGTCTTGATGCCATTAAACTGATAATGCAGGGGAGAGGCAGGACAGGCGAGATTGTATATTTCGTCAACCTCAATCAGCAAGGGATTTATTATATCATGCCTTACAACCTCAAAACAATGGTTATCCAGCAGATGCATGATATTTTTCTTCGAGCCGGTGAAGTAATTGTCAAGACAGATGACTTCATTGCCAAGTTCAAGAAGCCTTTCACAGAGATGCGATCCGATGAATCCGGCACCGCCTGTTACCAGTATGCGTTTCATAAGGGGATATTTAGATTATGGCAAATATAGCCATTCTGTATTTACTGTGCCTTGTCAATCAGGATCTTTACAGTCACTTCGTCGATTTCGACTTCCTTCCCCCTGCTGCCGTTGATATTCCTGTCAAGAACGATTTCCGTGGCCAGGGTCTGCGACCCGATATAGTCCGAATGCTTCAGAATGGCCTCCCTTACATAATCATGATCCTCTATCCTGATCCTTATCTTGTCTGTCACGTTGTAACCGCTCTCCTTGCGCATGTTCTGGATACGGTTGATGAATTCCCTCGCTATTCCCTCATGCCGGAGTTCATCCGTAACAGTAACATCCAGGGCTACCGTCAGCCGGCCTTCATTGGCAACCTGCAGGCCGGGTATGTCCTCCGATATTATCTCCACATCCTCAAGGGTAAGCCGGATATCCTGTCCCTGTATCTTAAGATCCCATGTTCCCGAGGCCTCGAAGGATGCTATCTCTTCCTGCGACAGCCCTGCAACCGCATTGCTTATATCCTTCATCATCCTGCCGTATTTCGGACCAAGAAGGCGGAAATTGGGTTTGATCTTCCTGACGAGCATGGCAGCCGTATCATCCAGATATTCGACTTCCCGCACATTTACCTCGGTAAGAACCAGATCCCTTACAGCCTCAAATTTCTTCCTGAAGCTGCTGTCGGGAACCGGGAGCATAATCTTTGCAAGCGGCTGCCTCACTTTTATACTCACCTTCCTCCTGAGAGCATGTACCATTGAGGATATCTTCTGGGCTATAAACATCTTTTCTTCCAGATCCTTGTCGATCAGTGACTCATCATGAACGGGAAAGAGTGCAAGGTGTACCGATTCCTCGGGATTTCTTCCGCTTGTCATGTTAAGGTCGCGGAAAAGCAGATCCATGAAGAAGGGAGCAACGGGAGCCGCAAGGCGGCTGACCGTTTCAAGGCAGGTAAAGAGGGTCTGGTAGGCTGAAATCTTATCATGGTCATAATCACCGCCCCAGTAGCGCTTCCGGCTCTGACGCACATACCAGTTGCTGAGATTGTCAATTACAAAATCCTGAATTGCCCTGGCTGCCCGGGTCAGGTCATAATCCTCATAACTCCGCCCTGCCTCCCTGACAAGCGAATTGAGAAGCGAGATTATCCATCTGTCTATTTCGGGTCTTTCATTTACCGGTATGTCCTTTTCGGCATATCTGAAATCATCAACATTTGCATAAAGGGCAAAGAATGAATAGGTGTTGTAAAGGGTTCCGAAAAATTTCCGCTTCACCTCATCCACTCCCTCAATGTCAAACTTGAGATTGTCCCATGGCTGGGAATTTGTAAGCAGATACCAGCGCAGAGGATCAGATCCGTATTTTTCAATGATCTCGAAAGGATCGGCAGCATTTCCCAGACGCTTCGACATCTTGTTGCCGTTCTTGTCGAGGATCAGGCCGTTGGAAATGATATTCCTGAATGCGACCGAATCAGATATCATGCATGCAATGGTATGCAGGGTAAAGAACCAGCCCCTGGTCTGGTCAACGCCTTCCGCAACGAAATCGGCAGGGAACATTTCACTGAAATTATCCCTGTTCTCGAAAGGGTAATGGGACTGTGCATAGGGCATGGCTCCCGAATCGAACCATACGTCGATAAGGTCCGGTTCACGGAACATCTTCCTTCCCGACGGACTCACCAGTATGATATTGTCCACAAAAGGCCGGTGAAGATCCAGTTTGTTGTAGTTCTCCGGCGAATTGTCGCCTTCTGTGAATGTGGCAAGAGGATTGCTCTCCATGAAACCCGCCATGACCGACTTTTCCATTTCGGCTTTAAGCTCGCTCACCGAACCGATGCATACTGATTCCTTCCCGTCATCGGTCCTCCATACCGGAAGGGGAGTTCCCCAGAAACGTGAACGCGAAAGGTTCCAGTCCACGAGGTTCTCCAGCCATTTCCCGAACCTTCCCGATCCTGTTGAAGCAGGCTTCCAGTTGATGGTATTGTTCAGTTCTATAAGCCTGTCGCGGAATGCCGTGGTACGTATGAACCATGCATCAATGGGATAATAGAGTACGGGCTTGTCGGTACGCCAGCAATGAGGATAGCTGTGTTCCATCTTTTCAATCCTGAACACCTTGCCGGTCTGCTTGAGCATGACGGCGATGTCAACATCCAGGGTATCCGTATCCGGATCAATATTTTCATCATATTCGTTCTTCACGGGCCGGCCTTCAAAAGGACCATAGCTGTTCAGACTGACACGTTCCCTGACAAATTTCTCATCCAGGTCGCTGACGGGCACCATATATCCCTTTTTGTCAACCATGGGGCCAAAAGTGCCGTCCTTCATCCTGAGAAGCATGGCCGGAACACCGTATTCCCGGGCTATTTTGTAGTCATCGGCTCCGAAGGTCGGGGCAATATGCACAATTCCCGTACCGTCCTCTGTAGTCACAAAATCTCCCGTCAGCACTTTGAAAGCTCCTTCACCGGGTTTCACCCAGTCGATGAGCTGTTCGTAATCAATACCTTCAAGTCTGCTTCCCGGAAACCGGTCAAGTACCCTGAAAGGTACTTTCCTGTCACCCGCCCTGTATTCCGGCAGATCGGCACTCTCATCCGTGCCGGGGAACATGGCATCCCTGAGATCTCCGGCAAAAATGACAGTAATGGGTTCTCCCGAATAGGGATTGAAGCTGCGAACCTTTATGTATTCAATATCCTTTCCCACTGCAAGGGCAGTGTTCGACGGCAATGTCCAGGGGGTAGTGGTCCAGGCCATCATATGCACGTCTGCGGTATCAATGTCTTCAAAAAGGAATTCCGACTTTTCGTTCCTTATAAGCCTGAACAGGGCTATACAGGTTGTGTCCCTTACATCCCTGTAGCAGTTCGGCAGGTTCAGTTCATGTGAACTCAGTCCGGTGCCCGCTGCCGGGGAGTACGGCTGTATGGTATAGTCCTTGTACAGGTAACCCTTTGAATAAAGCTGTTTCAGGAGCCACCACAGCGTTTCGATATAACGGTTGTCGTAGGTTATGTACGGATCGTCCATGTTGACCCAGTAGCCCATCCTGTGCGTAAGGTCTTCCCACTGATCGGTGTATTTCATCACATCGATGCGGCAGGCCCTGTTGAATTCCTCTATTGAGATCTTTTCAGTTCCGATATCTTCCTTTGTTATCCCGAGAGCCTGTTCAACTCCCAGCTCAATGGGCAGGCCGTGGGTATCCCATCCGGCCTTGCGCTTAACCTCATAACCGCACTGCGTCCTGTACCTGCAGATGGCATCCTTGATGGTTCTCGACAGGACGTGATGGATTCCCGGCATACCGTTTGCCGAGGGAGGTCCTTCATAGAAAATGTATTCCCCCTTGCCGTTAAGCTGCCTTATACTCTTGAAAAAAATATTGTCCCTGTCCCATATCTTCAGTATGTCCTTGTTCACACGGGACAGGTCAAGAGTCTTATATTCAGGAAATTTTCCCCTCATCTTACACTTTTTATTTATGAACTGAAAAAACGAACAAAGATAATAAAAATGTCACTGCTGTTGGGAATAACTTTAATTACTACTTTTATCAGCCATTCAATTTCTGACTATGGAAAAGTCTGAACGCAAAATAATCCTTGCCGTTACAGGTGCCAGCGGATCGGTCTATGCGCTGAAACTGCTGGATTTCCTCAGGAAGATAAAGGACCCTCCCGCTGAAACCGCCGTTATATTTTCTGATAACGGAAAGGAGATATGGAAATATGAGAATGGCAGGGATTACGAGGCGTTTCCTCCCGAAAAGGAATATGACAGCAGGGATTTCCATGCACCCTTTGCTTCCGGTTCATCCGACTACGACACCATGATAATCTGTCCGGCCTCAATGGGTATTCTCGGAAGGATAGCCAGCGGCAGCTCGGATGACCTCATTGCAAGGGCTGCAGATGTAATGCTGAAGGAAAAAAGAAAGCTGATAGTGGTTCCCCGCGAAACACCCTACAACCTTGTCCATGTCAGGAACATGGAAACCATCCTTCTTGCCGGGGGAATAGTGTGCCCGGCATCGCCTTCATTCTACAGCAGGCCGGGAAATATTGATGATCTTGTTATGACAGTGGTGGAAAGGATTGTGTCGCTTGCCGGTTTTGATGCACCTTTACACAGATGGATGAAGAATGGTTGACAGGAGGATTAAAAGGTTTTTCAGAAAGCACCATGTGCTGACAATAGCAACCTCGGTCCGTGAAACACCATGGTGTGCCAGTTGCTTCTATGTTTACCTGGAAGAGGAAAATTCCCTGGTCTTTACCACCGATCTGAAGACAAGGCACGGGCAGGAATTCCTGAAGAATGCCTCGGTAGCCGGAACCGTTGCGCTTGAAACCGGAATTATCGGCAGGATACGCGGAATTCAGTTCTCCGGAACTGTTTACGAACCGGAGGGAGAAATGGCTGCCAGGGCAGAAAGTGCCTATCTGAAAAGATTTCCCGTTGCCATGCTTATGGACACAAGGCTGTGGGTCGTAAAGATCAGCTATCTGAAATATACCGACAACCGGCTCGGATTCGGGAAAAAACTGATATGGGACCTGTCATCCGGATCCGGTCAGTCATCTGAGTTTCATTTCTGATCTGAGACTGATATCTGCATCGCAAGACCTGTTGCGGTTATTTCTCCGGCAGCCATATCAGGTTTATTTCTGAAGCTGCTGCCTGACTATCTTTGCAATATATTTCCCCAGGATGTCGAATTCGATGTTCACCACCGTTCCCGCCTTGATCTGGTGGAAATTGGTCACTTCCCATGTAAAGGGAATGATTGCGACCTGAAAGGATTTCGGCTGTGAGTTGACTACGGTGAGACTGACTCCGTTCACGGCAACCGACCCTTTTTCAACTGTCAGGTAATCATCCTGCAGAGGTTCATATTCGAAGGTATAATACCAGCTTCCGCCTGCTTCCGTAACTTCCGTACAGACTGCCGTCTGGTCAACATGCCCCTGAACCATGTGTCCGTCAAGCCGGGCATCCAGCCTGGTGCTTCTTTCAAGGTTTACCTTGTCGCCGGTTTTCAGAAGACCGAGATTTGACTTTTCAAGAGTTTCCTTTATGGCCGTGACTGTATAGCAGTCGCCTTCCGTTTTTACGACAGTAAGGCATACCCCGTTATGCGATATGCTCTGATCTATCCTGAGCTCATGCGTGAATGAGCATTTCATTATAATATGAAGATTGTCCTGCTCCCTCTCGAGTTTTACAACCGGTGCCGCTTCTTCAACTATTCCCGAAAACATGTTTTTATGTTATTGATCCGCCTGCAAAAGTAATGAAATTGTTCTGTGCTTTTATGTCTCAAACGGAGAGCGATAAATTGTCTCAGCGTTTTCTTTTCTTAATCTTAACCCTCCCCTTCTCAAGAGGGAAACCATCCTTTTTCCAGGCTATGATACCCCCTTCAAGATTGAAGAGATTCCGGAATCCCTTGTCATACAGCAACCTGGCAGCCTGTTTGCTTCTGAAGCCATCAGTACAGTACAGGAATAAAGCCGTGTTTTTGCTGATCGTGTCTGTAAAAGCATACAATTCCTTCGCCGAGGGAATATTTATTGCATCCCTGATCCTTCTGCCCCTGTACTCAAAAGACATTCTTACATCTATAAGCCAGGCAGGATTCTCTTTAAGATATTGCAGATGAAAATAATGCGGATCGAGAGATTTAAATTTCAGGGAATCGGGATCCCGGGCAGCGGCAGCCAGGACAGGCGCAAGAAAAAGAAATATGCTGAATGCAAGGGATCTTATCCCATATTTATTTTTTATCCGGTATCTGTGTAACATCGGGTTTCTGTTTATTCTGACTTCCTGAACGGTTAACGGGGTCGTTCACCTTCAGGGATTCTGCCTGTTTACCGTCCCTGTCCAAATTGTTTTAATGTCGGGCCGGGGTTCCACTGATTCACCTTACTTCTCAAAATAAATGCATCGTTCCGTGAGTACAAAATAATAAACGATGAAGAATGACTTATTATTTGGTATTTTTACAACAATACAAATTATGATGAAAAAACTGGTAATACTCACTGGTGCCGGAATGTCGGCGGAAAGCGGTATACGGACCTTCAGGGAGACGGGCGGACTATGGGAGGAATATGATGTGAATGAAGTCGCTTCACCCATGGGATGGGCAAAAAACAGGGATCTGGTACTGAGGTTCTATAATGAAAGAAGGACACAGCTTGCGGTATGTGAACCAAATGACGGACACAAGGGCCTTGCCGCACTTGAAAAGTATTTCGACGTTCACGTCATCACCCAGAATGTCGACGATCTTCATGAGAGGGCGGGAAGCACGAAGATCCTCCATCTGCACGGGGAACTGACGAAAGTGAGGAGTACCAAAGATCCTTCACTGGTTTACGACATAGGATACAAGGAAGTCAATCCAGGGGATCTCTGCGAGAAGGGAAGTCAGCTCCGGCCGCATATTGTCTGGTTTGGCGAGGCAGTCCCGCTGATGGATGAAGCAGTGGAAATAACTTCCACGGCAGATATTTTTGCGGTGATCGGTTCCTCACTCAATGTTTATCCTGCTGCGGGACTTGTCGGCTTTGCTCCGCGGAACGCCTCCCTCTGGCTCATTGATCCGCATGATGTATATGTTCCTTCAGTTAAGAATATCAACGTGATAAAGGAAAAAGCATCGGACGGGGTAAGGATACTGACCCGGAATCTTCTCGAACAGTACGGAATTATCTGATATCTTTGGAGGATGATTGACCGCTCCACCATAGAACGCATACTCAATGCCGCCCAGATAGTTGAGGTGGTACAGGAATTTGTCCCCCTCAAAAGACGGGGTGCAAATTATCTCGGCCTCTGCCCCTTTCATAATGAAAAAACACCCTCTTTCACCGTGTCGCCTTCCAGGGAGATATTCAAATGCTTCGGATGCGGCAAGGTGGGAAACGTGGTCAATTTCATAATGGAACACGAACACCTCTCCTATCCGGAGGCCCTGAAATTCCTGGCAAGGAAATATCATATCGAAGTAGTTGAAAGAGAGCTTTCTCAGGAGGAAATTGAAAAGCAGAACGAAAGGGAAAGCCTTCTTGTCGTTACTGCATACGCATCCCGGCAGTTCTCGGAAAACCTCTTCAACAGCGACGAGGGCCGGTCGGTGGGACTTTCATATTTCAGGGAAAGAGGATTCAGGCATAACACCCTCAAGAAATTTGAAACGGGATACAGCCTGGAGAAACGCGATGCCTTTTCGCAGAAAGCTCTGGATGACGGTCACAGAAAGGATTTCCTTGTAAAAACAGGCCTGTCAATTGAACACGAAGACCGTATCTTCGACAGATTCAGCGGAAGAATAATATTTCCCATCCATTCCCTTTCCGGTCAGGTGCTTGGTTTCGGGGGAAGAATCCTGAAGACGGATGCAAAGGCAGCAAAATATCTCAACTCCCCGGAGTCGGAGATATATCACAAAAGCCGTATCCTTTACGGTATCTATCAGGCACGAAGGGCAATAACAAAAGAAGACAAGTGCTTCCTGGTGGAAGGATACACCGATGTGATGTCACTGCATGAGGCAAACGTGGAGAATGTTGTCGCTTCTTCGGGCACTTCACTCACCCGCGAACAGGTCAGGCTCATAAAACGCTTTACGTCAAACATAACAATGCTGTATGACGGCGATCCCGCAGGTATAAAAGCCTCATTGCGGGGAACCGACCTGGTGCTCGAGGAAGGAATGAATGTAAGGATTGTCCTTCTTCCGGAAAATGAAGACCCTGATTCCTGGTCAAGGAAAGTAAGCAACGAAGAATTCCGGAATTATCTCAATGAAAATGAGACAGATTTCATACGTTTCAAAATAAACCTCCTTATTGAAGATGCTGCGGGTGACCCCGTAAAAAAGGCTAATCTGATCCGCGATATAGTCAGGTCAATAGCCGTTATTCCCGAATCCATAACCAGGACAATATACATCAAGGAATGCAGCGTCGTGATGGAAGTACCCGAAGAGGTGCTTTACCATGAGGTGAACAAGATGCGTCAGCAGAGATCATTTCAGGACAGGAACAAATATCCCGGACCAGAGGATCTGCCCGTTCCGCCGCCGGTCATTCCCAAAAAGGCAAAACAGGAAGTAACAACCTACGTATCCGAAAAGGAAATAATCAGGATTCTCCTCAAATTCGGAAGCAATGAGTTTGACAGGGTGATCCGTAAGGAAGACGGACGGGAGGAAGTTACAACCGTGGCCGATTATATAGTAAGGGAAATTGTTTCGGATGAACTGACCTTTGATGACATGATCCTCGGAAACATATTTGAAGAATTCAGGTTTGCAAGCGAACAGGGAGTATTTCTTGAAGACAAGGTCTTTATCAAAAATGAAGACCCTGCCATTTCAATGCTGTCCGCGGATATTCTTGCCGAATCACATCAGCTGAGCAGGATATGGGTAAACAAGCATACCTATGTCGAGACCGAGGACATGAAGCTGAGGGAAATTGTTCCGGATGCTGTCCTGAAATTCAAGGGCGACAAGATAAAGCTCAGACTGCAGGAGTTAATGGAAGAGCTCCGGGAGGCAGTCAGCTCAGGCGATATGGAAAGGATTCCGGAACTCCAGAAAAGAGACCAGGCACTCAAGGCCGCACTTGGAATAATATCCCGGCAACTCGGAAACAGGATACTGCTGTAAATACAAACATTTTTTATCTTTTCCTTTCCATTTTTAATCCTCTTTCTTGCAAAAACTCATATATATCTATACATTTTACTCCATTCTTATGTGCTACTGCCGGAATTCGATTCGGCTTTAATTTATTTTCGTCTGTTATTAAAACATAGTTGTGTACTTTACAATAACCAATCAAATATGGGTCTGCCTCCTCTTTGCCTTCAGCTTGTTTATTTGGTGTAAGAAACCCCGTATTGTATTCTTCATTGATAATAGGTTTTGCTGCATTGAAACTTGCAACATCTGTATCAACTACTAATAGTTTTCTCCATTTCTTAATCCAGTCTTTTAGAAATACTTCCTTCCCCCTATACTCATTAATTTCCTGTTCGACAAAGTCAATGGTTTTGAAGCAGCCCTGCCGTATTAAATCTTCAATTTCCTCCCAAATTGCAGTAAATACAGGATTTCCCCTTTTAAAATTAAAGTCCAATCGCATCAGGGCACTTGTGTCAATTACATAAACCTTATTTCCTTCACTGAATAAGTCCATTGTTAAGCGTTCAGAAATTGACGGGCCTTGGGAATATAGGACAACTTAACTCCCAGAAAATCAGACAAATCTTTAATATTAATGCGATTTTGGTCAAATGCCATGAACGCCAGGCTAATATAGGTTTTGCCTTTTTCCTGGACCGCCTCTTTGGCTAAATCTCTCCCTTCAGAATTTTTCGCCCTTGCGAAGGGCGGCTTGTTCCATTGTTTGTGTTTTTCTTTATAAAAAGCTGCTGTGGTAAGCTTCTGTTCAAATAAGCTTCTCAGTATTGCCAGAGGGCCAACATGAAAATGCCTGCCAAGCTCAGTCAGGTCCTTTAATAACCATTCTTCCTGACCTTGCTCCTGATATGAGCGAACAATATCCATACGCAATAATTCTTCTGAAGGCACTAATACTTCGGCAGCAAAAGCGTTACACCACTTTTCCACTTCCCATTGCGGATTCAGAGATAAATCACTTATCGCATTCTCATTTAATAAAATGTGTCCCAGTTCATGAAATAGGGTAAATGTTTTTGAGTGATCCTGTTCGCCTCCTCTTTTTATGCCGATAATCGGAATAAGATCATCTACAATGGCAAAACCCCGTACATTGTCTTGTGTTAAGCTTAGTTGAAATACAGCAATACCCAGGTTCTCAATGCGTTCTATGTAAACTTCCAATGCTATTCTAACATGTTCAATTTCCCTTATTTCGTCCAAGTGAAGCAGTTGACGAATTTTTTCTGCAACTTCCCGCGGATTATTCTTTAATGATTCAGATAAATTGAATTTGGGAAATGGCATTCCCATTTCTTCGCGCAACTCAACAAACGATTGAGCCAAAGCTCTTGCCTTACGGACTGCCATAATGGTTTTTTCATGAAAATACCCAAGTTCCTTTGAATCAATGCTACGTCTATCTGCAGGAAACGGTTTTTCCTTTGGTGGATTATTAAGTAAAAGTGTAGCAATAGTTCGTTTGTATGTTTTTGAAAATGCCTTAAGCTCTGCCAGGGTGGGCTGTTTCCCACCTGATTCTAATTGAACCAACCGCTTAGGCGAAATACCAGTACTTTCAGAAGCCTGTGCCTGGTTCAGTGCAAGCGATTCCCTCGCCCATACAAGGACTTCATGATTGATGTGAATACTTTCCTTCATGTAAACTTTGATTAAATATTGTAACAAATTAAGAAGGCAATTCTCAAATATTTGGTTGTGCTTTTAAAACAGATAATCTTCCTTTACGGATCAAATTTAATACCTTTTCCACGTTCTGATTGCCGGTTTTGAACGTACTCATTTACCAGGTTGTAGTTCTTACCGGGTTTGTCAGCCAGCAAAGTCTGTTTTATTCCTTTATCTTCCAGTACTACTTTTATTCTGTTCATGCGGACAATGATTCAAACTGCTAAAATAGTTCTTAATTATTGACTTATCTCATATTTCAATATAAGAAGTGTTTGAATTATTGTTTCACTATCCTTCACGCTGTTGATAAAAATGCTCTTTGGGTTTTACGAAGGCCCGTGGTAGCCAGTACCCTTTATTAAGGCCTGTGTATAAGATTTATCTCTGATAGTTCCTGTCCGATTTGATGAATTCCAAGCAGAATTTTTTCTGTTTGTTGTTTTCATCTCCATCACTTTTTATTCTCCAACTTCTGACCAGCATCCTCGAGTATCTTTTCCTCAAGTCCTTTTTCTGCTTCCTGACTGCCATGATTTGGGAAGATGATCATACATGGTTTCTTGTCATGTTTAAGTTTTACATGTGAACCTTATTGTGAAAAAGGAGAGACCAGCCATCTTTTGTCAGAATCTTATAAAGTTCAGAACAGCCCATTGCCTGCTGAGAGGATACTACAGCACAAAGGTAAATAATAATTTGCCTGGATATCAATATTCTTTCATTTTTGTGCTGACATTGGCTATAATTTATATCAGGTGCAGCTTTTAATCCTGAAACCCGGCCGGAAAAACGCATCAATGAATCTGCCCCGGTTGCGCATTATTTCGGAATTTTATTATAAATTTGGTCTGTGAATTCTCTGTCCATGAAAGTCAATATATATCTCCTACTGACATTTGTCTTTCTCATTACCTTTTCCTGCAGAAAAAAGGCTCCGGAAAAAATCAGCTTCACTCCTGTTTTTTCAACCCTTTCTGAAAATTCCTCCGCAGATACCGGCCCGGAAACAAAATATGAAACCTATTACGGACTGCTTACTCCGGTTGAGATCTGCTCCATCTTCAACAGGCTCGGGGTGCCTTATAATAATGCAGCCCTGAATCCGGTATCAAACAGCGACTTATACATGAGCATGGCGAAAGCTGCCGTGAATACCGGAATTTACGGGGTGGATTTCGGTTACCTGAAAATGTTCGGACTGGGACAGGAAGTGATCAACTACATGGTTACCATACGCAGGATTAGCGGGAAGCTCGGAATTCCGGACTACCTGATGCTCAATCCTCTCAAACAGATTGAAAGCGATATTGCAGATCCCGACACCGTTACTGCCCTCATGGAAAAAGCCTTTTCTGACCTGGAGAACCACCTGATGAGAAACGAAAGGGAAAGTATTGCAGGCCTGATGCTCATGGGCGGATGGGTGGAAGCAATGTTCATTGCAACCCAGCTGGCTTATGATCACGAAAATCCCGATCCGGTGGTAATACAGAAAATCGCCGAACAGAAATACACCCTGAAATCACTGCTGAGTTTCATGAAAAACTATTATGACGACCCGGTGGTGGTTTATTACACGAAAAAACTGAAATTTCTCAATAATTACTTCGACAGCTTCGACATCTTTTTCAAACCCGGTGACCTTGAAATAGATACCCTTAAAAAGGTATTGCGTTCCTCGGGTGCTGACATGACAATCACCCTTCCAACCCTTGACATAATAAAGGATTATGTCGCAAAGCTGAGAACCGAGATGGTAAGCCCCTGAAATATTATCCGGGGAATTCGTAATTTTAAATACTAAACCCGTTTATCTGTTTTCATCATGAAATTCTCCCGGTTTTTCATCGCTACGATTTTTATCGCCATCGCTGTTTCATGCGGGCGGGGTGACAAATCCTCACAAAAACAGGAACTTCCGAAGGTTCCCGGACTTACAGGGACAGTTCTGCCCCTGGACAATGGCTTCAGCCGCTATATCTCGGCCTATACATCGGGAATCATACCTGCGGCTTCTGCCATAGAAATACGCTTCACTCAGGAATTTGCCTCCGCTGCGGGCAAACGGCTGCCCTCCGGACTTTTCGAGTTCAGTCCGGCAGTAAAGGGCAAAACCGAATGGGCCGATGAAACAACCCTGGTATTCAGACCGTCAAAGCCTCTCGATCCGGGGAAAACATATACCGGCAGACTGAATATCCACAAGCTCGGAAACGTTGAGGAAAGACTGAAAGAATTCCCAATCAGAATACAAACACTAAAAAAAGATTTCACCATAAGCTGCGGTATCCCTGAAAGCAGTCCGGAAGGCGACAGGTATACCATAACAGGGGAACTGACAACAGCGGATTTTATTCCTGATGCGGAAGCAGAAAGCTTTGTTGATGCAAGGCTGAACAGAAGGAAAACCGTAATAAAATGGGAGCATGAGGACAATCTCGTTCACAGGTTCACGCTGACTGACATAGTGAGGGAAGAAAGGGCAGGGGAACTGACAATCTCATGGGACGGCACCGTTTCGGGAATCAGGAGAAAGGGATCACAAAATATCAGCATACCGGCTTCGGGTGATTTCATTGTAATGGATGTCAGAACCCGTTCAGGTGACAATCCGGCAATTGATATTGTCTTCTCGGATCCGGTGGATGAATCGCAGGAAACGGAAGGACTTGTCTTCCTGGAACCTGCCATGCGGTTCACGACAAGCATCAGCAGGAATGTGCTGAGTCTTCTTCCCGCCGACAGGCTTCCCCAAACAGTGACACTCAACATTGAACCCTCACTCAGAAATATAAAAGGCAAAACTCTCTCTTCATCCTTTTCATCAAAACTCGAATTTGCGCCTCTCAGACCGGAAATAAGGCTTATTGGCAAAGGTCTTATCGTGCCATCGTCACAAAACCTGATATTCCCGTTCAGGGCAGCCAACCTGAAGGCTGTTGACCTGAAAATCATTAAAATATTTGAAAACAACCTCCCCTATTTCCTGCAGGAAAGTGAAATGGACAGGGGATATTATATCAAACGCTTCGGCCGGCCGGTTTACTCCGGGAGAGTTGACCTGAACCCGGAAAGCGGATCAGGCGGATTGGCAAGCACGGGAACCGGAAACCCGGCAGCCGGAAACAGTCCGGGCACGGGAACGGAAAACAGCGGAGCCATAACCGCAGCCGGAACGGGATCATGGAATCTCTACACCATCGACCTTGCCGATTATATAAATGTTGAACCGGGTGTCCTTTACAATGTAAGGCTCAGCATGAGGAGATCCTATTCAACGCTTTCATGTTCCGGCGACGGACGTCCCTCACGCTTTGAAGAACTCCTCGATGAGGCCCGGGAAATGGAAAGGTCATACTATGATGATCCTGATGACTATTTTGACGACAGTCATGAATCCATCTACTATTCAATGGGATTCCGCTGGGAGGACCGTGATAACCCTTGTCTGGACGCATATTACAGTCCCGACAGAAACGTTTCGAGGAATATTCTGGCATCAAATCTCGGACTGATAGCCAAGATGGGCGAAGACAACATCCTTCACGTGTCTGTTAACGATCTCCTGACCGCAATGCCTGTCACCGATGTCCGGATAACGGCCTATGACTACCAGATGCAGCAGATAGTATCCGGAAGTACTGACCCGGAAGGTTCCTTCTCACTCTACTGTCCTGGAAAGCCCTTCCTTGTAACCGCAGAAAAGGACAGGGACCGTAATTACCTGAAGGTGAATGACGGATCATCTCTCCCGCTCAGTTCCTTTGATGTATCGGGTACAAGGCCGGAAAAGGGAATCAAGGCATTTATCCACGGCGAAAGGGATGTATGGAGACCGGGCGACTCGATTTATCTTTCCCTCTTCATCAGGGATATGCTGAATGATCTGCCTGCTGACCATCCCGTGCAGTTCGAACTTATCAATCCCCTTGAACAGAGAGTGGACAACCAGATACATAAACCGGAGGGAAAAAGGCTGATCGTTGTCAGAACCGCGACGGGTGCCGATGCCATTACCGGAAATTACAGTGCCCAGTTCAGGATTGGAGGTGCCGTCTTTACAAAACGGATACGAATTGAGACCATCAAACCCAACCGTCTGAAAATAAATCTTGACTTCCCTTCAGAAATACTTGGCGGAAGCGAACGGAGCACCACCGGAAACCTCGGTGTGAAATGGCTCAACGGTGCAGTGGCAGGAAACCTCAATGCTTCTGTTGACTATCTGCTCAAACACACAAAAACCGAATTTCCGAAATACAGCCAGTATGTCTTTGATGATCCGGTTGCGGAATATTATACTGAAACGGTTAACATTTTCAATAACAGGATCGATGACAATGGCAATGCGCTGATAGCATTCAGTCCGGGTGAACAGTTCAGTGCACCCGGAATGCTGAATGCACTTTTTACGGTGAGGGTAATGGAACCGGGAGGAGACGAAAGCATCATACAGTCAGACTATAAATATGCTCCCTTCCCTGTTTTTGTCGGAATCAGTCTGCCGGAACTGGGTGATAAGGGCAGAACTCTCTATACAGACAGGGATAATCAGGTAAGGATAGTAACGCTGAATGAAAAGGGCATACCGGTCAGCTCGGAAGTGGAGCTTAACATTTACAAGCTGTCATACAGGTGGTGGTGGGAGTCGGACGATGAATACCTGGCGGATTATATTTCCGGGCGCATCCACAAGCCCGTGATCAGACAGAAGGTAATCGTCCCTGCCGGCGGGACAGGCATCAGGTTCAACATAGGCAGAAAGGAATGGGGCAGGTATCTGGTACGGGCCAGCACACCATCAGGACATTCAACGGGGAAAATAGTTCTTGTCGACTGGCCATGGGAATACGGCATGAAGCCGGGTGCCGACGGAGCCACCCTCCTGGCAGTTAATACCGACAAGGAGAAATATCATCCGGGCGATGAGGTAAGATTGTCCTTCCCTTCACCGGAAAATGCACGCGCCATTATATCAATAGAAAATGCCACGGGAGTACTGAACCAGATTAACACGAGAACGGACAGGGGCAGCACTGAGGTCAGGTTCAGGGTTACTTCCGGAATGGCTCCGAACGTTTATGCACATGTATCGGTTATTCAGCCTCATGGCCAGACTGTCAATGATATGCCTGTCCGGCTTTACGGCATAGCCGGTATAATGGTGGAAGACAAGGATTCACGGCTTCAGCCCGTGATAAATGCCCCTGCCGAGGTCAGGTCGCGGCAGTCCTTCGCGGTCAGTATAAATGAAGCCTCAGGCAGGGCAATGTCTTACACCCTTGCTGTTGTGGATGAGGGATTGCTTGATATCACCGGCTTCAGAACGCCGGATCCATGGAACTATTTCTACGCCAGGGAAGCACTCGGGGTAAGGACCTGGGATCTGTACGACCAGGTTTTCGGATCCTTCGGGGGAACACTTGACAGGATATTTGCGGTCGGAGGCGACGAAAGCCTCATCGACAGATCGGCAAGCAAGGCCCAGAGATTTATTCCGGTAGTGAAATTCCTCGGACCCTTCCACCTTCGCCAGGGAAAGACGAATACACACATGATCACCCTTCCGCAGTACACGGGATCTGTCAGGGCAATGGTAACGGCCGGGAATGAAACAGCCTACGGAGCATCAGACAGGTCAATACTTGTCAGGGATCCTCTGATGGTGCTGGCCACTGCCCCGAGAGTCATTGGTCCGGGAGAAAAAGCCGCGCTTCCCGTTACCGTTTTTATAAACAGCAGCAATATCAGGGAAGTGAGCCTGAAAGCTGAAGGCAACGGATTCATAAGCTTCCCGAAGGCTTCGGAAACCTTGTCAGCAGCCGGCAGCACCGAGCTGAACAGCGAATTTGCATTTATCGCGGGCGGTAAGACAGGGATTGCCGGAATCAAAGTGACTGCCACCGGTGGTGGCGAAACAGCCGTTCATGAAATACAGATCCCCGTCCGGAATCCCAATCCCCCGGAAACCAGATCAGAGCTTAAACTGCTGAAACCGGGAGAGAAATGGGAAACATCCTTCACTCCTTTCGGAACTGAGGGATCCTCTTCAGCAGTGATCGGACTGTCAGGACTTCCTTCAGCGAACCTTGAAAAACATCTGGACTACCTCCTCAATTACCCTCACGGCTGTACTGAACAGATTGTTTCTGCAGCATTTCCGCAGATATGGCTCGGAGACCTGTTTAAAAACGATGAAGCCACTGCCGCACAGTCAGCAACAAATATAAAAGAGGCCATCGGTAAAATCCTTTCAAGGCAGATGGTAAACGGAGGATTCGGAGCCTGGCCCGGCTCTTACCAGGCCGACAACTGGATAACTTCCTATACCGGGCATTTCATGACAGAGGCCGGAAGGAAGGGATATAACATAACATCGGGATTCTTGCAGAAATGGACGGCTTATCAGAAAAAGGCCGCCCGGGAATGGAGGTATGATCCCCGGAATATCCAGACTTCTAACGATCAGGCCTACCGCCTTTTCACGCTTGCACTTGCCGGCACCCCGGAAAAAGGCGCCATGAACAGGCTGAGGGAAACACAGGATGTTCCTGCCCTCTCGCGCTGGCTGCTTGCAGCAGCATTCGCGGCAAGCGGACGGAACGAGGTGGCAGGTTCTCTCCTGGACGTCCGCAATACCTCAACGGAAACGGAATACCAGCCTTTTTACTACGGGAGCGCCCTGCGCGACAAGGCAATAATACTGTATACCCTCACACTTCTTGATAAAAAGGAACAGGCTCTTCCCCTGCTGAGGGAAGTATGCGGAATGCTGACGGAAAATCCGTGGCACAGTACCCAGTCACTTGCATGGGGACTGTTTGCATATATGAAATGGGTGCAGGCCATGCCTGCGGATGACAAATCCCCGGCAAGGGTAAGCATGAGCTTCAACAACAGACAATCCGAAAAAAGCATAGTCCCCGGGGAAATAGTTTCGGAAAGCCTGGATATGCTTGCGGGATCCAATTCACTCACCCTGGTCAATAATTCCGGATCTCCTGTCTATGCCACCCTGATGAGAAAAGGAATACCCCCGGCATCAGATGTTACGGCTGTTGAAAAGGGATTGAGACTGAAGGTTGATTATGTGAACACCCGGCTGGAACCTGTTGATCACCGGAAACTGGCAACGGGAACCTCCTTCCTTATGGTGGTCAGGGTGACAAACACCGGCTTTTCGGGGGTTAATGACATTGCACTTACAAGAATGGTCCCTTCCGGATGGGAGATCAGGAATATCAGGATACATGAGGCAGAATACGGCATCAGGGAAAGTGCGTCGGACTATACAGACATCAGGGATGACCGTGTGAATAATTATTTCAGCCTCGGAAGGGGAGAGACAAAAACATTTGTTCTTGTCCTGAATGCTGCCTATAAGGGAGAATATTTCCAGCCGTCAATATGGTGCGAGGCAATGTATACGGAAGATTGCCATGCACGCTATCCGGGAGGGAGAGTGACAGTTACCGGGGATCAGGATTGAAGGGAAATGTAAAAACCATACTGATTGCCGCCGGGGTGATCATCATTCCGGTACTGCTGTCGCCCCTGCCCCGCTTCAGATCCCCCCTGTCTACGGTTGTGGAGGCAGCAGACGGGAGCCTGCTGGGTGCACGGATAGCAGAGGACGGCCAGTGGAGATTCCCCCCATCCGGAGAGGTGCCGGACAGGTTTGAAAAAGCATTGCTGACCTTCGAGGACAGGTACTTCTATCTGCATCCGGGGATAAATCCGGTTTCACTGGCAAGAGCCCTTGTCACGAATATAAAGGCGGGTAAGATCCTGAGCGGGGGAAGCACTGTAACAATGCAGGTTGCCAGACTCTCATCCGGGAATATCCGTAGAAGCTATTCCGCAAAGCTGAGTGAGATGCTTTCCGCACTCAAACTGGAGCTTTTCCGTTCAAAAAAGAAAATACTCGGAATTTATGCCGCAAATGCTCCCTTCGGCGGAAACACGGTAGGCCTGGACGCTGCTGCCTGGAGATACCTGGGAAAAGCGCCTGAAGACATGACATGGGCGGAAGCTGCTGTTCTTGCAGTGCTTCCCAATTCACCGGCCCTCGTTCATCCCGGGAGGAACCAGACAATTCTCAGGGCAAGACGCGATGAGCTTCTTGGGAAACTGTACAAGCGGAAATATATCGACTCACTCACACTGATGCTCTCCCTTGATGAACCCCTTCCCTCTGAACCGGGGAAACTTCCTTCAGCGACACCCCATCTCACGGATTATTTCCTTAAACACGGCAGGGGCGAAAGGATAAGGACCACAATAGATCCGCTGCTGCAGGAAAGGGCGAATGCAGTGATCCGCGCACATCAGAAGGAATTGTCGGGAAACCTCATTCACAACTCGGCATGCATCATTGTAAAGGTTGAAACGGGGGAAGTTCTGGCCTATGCCGGAAACAGTACTCCTGAAAGTGCTGTAAGACACGGGAATGATGTTGATATAATAAGGTCGCCCAGAAGTACGGGCAGCATTCTGAAGCCCCTCCTTTACGCGGCCATGCAGCAATCAGGTGATATTCTCCCTAACAGTCTTGTGCCGGATATTCCCTCGCGTTTCCAGGGCTTTACCCCGAAAAACTTCGATCTGAGCTACAGCGGAGCCGTTCCTGCCTCCCTGGCCTTGTCGCAGTCCCTCAACATTCCCTCTGTCAGAATGCTTCAGCAGTACAGTCCGGAAAGAATGCTCGCTCTTCTCAGGAAAACCGGATTCACCACATTCACCAGACCTGCCTCTCATTACGGATTGTCACTCATCCTCGGGGGAGGCGAAACAACACTCTGGGAACTTGCCGGAGTATATTCCTCCCTGTCAAGAGTGCTGAACAGATACAACAGGGAAGGAAAGTACAATGATGCCGACTATCACATGCCGGTCCTGATCTCCCCTGATACACCCGGGACGGCATCCCTGCCGGCATCGGTATCCGTATCGCAACTTCGGCCCGCACCGCAACCGGCACGCGGGGCCGTATCCGCAACATCACCGCAGCCTGCAGGAAAAAACAGGAAATCAAAACCGGAAAACTTCAGCTCAGTGCCGGTACTTTCAGCATCCTCCATCTGGCTGACCTATGAAGCCCTGAGGAAGGTCAACAGACCGGAAGGGGAATCCGGATGGCAGTTTTTCTCCTCATCAGGCACTATAGCATGGAAAACCGGAACAAGCTTCGGTTTCCGTGATGCCTGGGCCGTAGGTACAACTCCCGGATATGTAATAGCTGTTTGGGCCGGCAATGCGGACGGTGAGGGAAGACCGGGACTGACGGGCACTGCTGCCGCCGCTCCCATATTATTTGATCTCGCCGGAATAACGGGGAACATGGAATTGTTTTCAGAACCAAAGGAATGGTTTACGGAACCGTCGGATGAGATGACCATGGTCAGAGTCTGCTCCGCAAGCGGATACAGGGCCGGACCCGACTGCCCCGAAACCATGGAAATAATGGCCTGCGTGAATGGTCTGCGCAGTGAAGCCTGTCCGTACCACAGGCTGATCCATCTTGACAAAAGCGGGACAATGCAGGTAAATACAGATTGTGCTCCTGCCGCCAGTATCAGGAATGAGCCCTGGTTCATCCTTCCTCCTGCGATGGAATTTTTCTACCGGCGGAAGCATCCCGGATATAAAACGCTTCCGCCCTTCGCCCCGGGCTGCCGGCCCGGCAGGGACATTCCCGCAATGGAATTCATATATCCTACACCGGGAATAAAAATATTCATCCCAAGGGACCAGACCGGTGAAATGACCAGGATAATTTCAGAAGTAGCGCACAGGAATCCTTCTAAAAAGATATTCTGGCATCTCGATGACAAATTCCAGACCTCAACAAGATCCATTCACCAGGTTGAGATCCTTGCCGGACCGGGTGACCATACCATGACCGCCGTGGATGAAGACGGCAACACCATAATCTGCCCGTTCAGCATCACCGGAAGATGAAGATAAAGATTCCCTGGAAACAACCCGGCTTAATATCTAACAAACGTCCGATAAAAGATTCCCGGGAGGAAACCCGGCATAGACCTGGCAGAAAATAAAATCAGGGAAAACAAAAATAAACAACGGAAAAATATATCTTTATATCCAGATATTTTGTATGGCTGTATGGTTCTGAAATTATGCTGAAATCGTCCGGGCCTGATGCCGCAATTGCTCCGTACCTGATGATGATGCCCTAACAGCCTGACCGGTATCAAAGCTATTTACCGAATGCTCAAATGATAATTAAAAAATCAGAATAATGGATAAAGCAGAACGTATTCTTGTTTTCAACAATGAAATAGAAGCAAGGCTTCTGGGAGAAATCCTTCTGTCAAAGGGGATTCCGCATATCATCAGATCCTTTCATGATTCAGCCTATGACGGTCTGTTTCAGTTACAGTCGGGGTGGGGTGTTTTGGAAAGTCCGGAAAATTTCAGGGATGAAATCATGAAGATCTATAATGAAATGACTTCACCGGAAAACCGTACCGAAACAGTTTAAAATTTTTTTTTATTGTCCGGGCTGTCAGTGCCGCTTTTTTCTTCTTTCAAGGCTTCTCAGAAAAAAGTAACTGATCACTGCAATGAGCACAAGCCCTGCCGTCAGCAGAAGATAGGAAGTCTTCCAGTTATCTCCTCCCGTTATCATGGTATATTCCGACATGCCGCCAATACTGGCGATAAGGGTGAGGGGCATGAATATGGTTGTGATAAATGTTAGTCTCCGCATGGTGGCATTCGTCTCATTGGACACTTTTGTCATCATGTTGTTCAGAAGGGAGCTGTAAAGTTCCATGAGACTTGTGACTATTTCACGGTAGTTTTCCGAAAGTTCAAAAAATCTTACCAGGTGATCATAAACATCGCGGAATGCAAATATTGCCTTCCCGGCAATGAAAGGACAATCCATCCTGCAGATTTTAACCAGGATCTCCCTTTCATGGTAAAGATTCTTCCGGAGATTCAGCAGATCCTTTCTTATTCTGAGGAGCTCGTTCACCCGGAATTTATCAGGAGCATCAATGATCTGGTCTTCCGCCAGCTCAAGCTCGTCTTCAAGATTTTCAAATGCATGGAATTTCTGGTCAACTACGTAATCGAGAATCACATGCAGCAGGAATGCGGGCTCAGATCTGGCGATTCCCGGATCTTTCTCAATGATATTGATGATATTATTCAGAGGCCTGCGGTCGTCACTGCCAGTGCCGCTCACCGTAACCAGAAAATTCTTTCCGATGAAAAAATCCACTTCATCAATATAAAGCATCTTGTCTTTATAGCTGAAATCCTTGAAGATCATGAATGTATTACCCGGGAAATGTTCAATCTTGGGCATCTGACTGCTGTCAAGACAATCCTCAACTGACAGGGGATGAACCCCAAGGGTGTCTACAAGAGAATGAAGCTCCCCAATCTCCGGCTTGAAAAAATCGATCCAGATAAACCCTCCTCCACCAAGAGCCATAATGGCTTCTTCATGAGTCTTAAGCCTGTGTAACATTCCCTTGCCGGTAAAATGATAGAATCTTGTCTCAGACATAACGGATGATAGCTTTGTTGCTGACTAAATTAGATTACTAAGTTACATAAAAACAAAATGCATTTTTAAAGAGTGGTTCCCGGAAAAAGAATTACGGAAAAATCTCCGTTGCTCTATATCACTGATTAACAGCCGCTCTGGCTGATTCTCCAAATTTGTTCTTGATTTCTTCGAATAATTTTTCCACCTTCGTGTATTAACCCGGCAGCACCAGGACAAATAAACCACCTTATGGAAATACAGGGAGAAAGGAAATCTCTTTTTATACTGAATCCTTATGCGGGAATAATCCCTGTCAAAATCATAATATCCGAAGAGCTTAAAAGAAGAAAGAATGAATTATCGTATTTCAAATCACTGAGTATTGATGATTCCGGTTCTAGAATAAAGCAATCATTCGACAGGTACGACATATTTATTGCAGCCGGGGGCGACGGAACGGTCAGAAGCGTGGCATCGGAACTGATCGGAACAAATAAGATTCTCGGTGTACTTCCCATGGGATCGGGAAACGGTTTTGCCAAGGAGCTGGGATTCAGGACAAATATCCGTTCTCTCCTGAAGGATATCAAGAAAGGTGAAAAGCTGCAGATCGATGTAATAAAGATAAATGACATGAATTGCCTGAACGTTGCAGGCATAGGCCTTGACAGCTTCGTGGCCCATTCCTTCGACAGGCTCAGAACAAGAGGGTTCTGGTCATATGCATGGGTTACCATGCTTAATTTCATCAGGTTGAAACCAGTTCATATAGAGATTATTCCGGAAGGAGAAGAAAAAATTTCCGAAGATCTCTTTGTTCTGACCATCGCCAATACAAGACAGTTCGGCAATAATGCATATATAGCTCCCGATGCCAGACCGGATGACGGTATCATTGATCTGGTGATGATCCGGCCATTTCCTAAATTTATGTTTCCAGTATTCATTTACAGACTTTTCAGGGGAACCCTGAAAGATTCGAAATATGTTAAATGCCTGAAAACCGACAGGCCCCTGACCATCAGAACGAGTGAAACAAGATTTCATATCGACGGCGAGCCGGTCGAAATCCCGGGAGACGTATCGGTAAAGATTATCAGCAATTCCCTGTCTGTGCTTAAGACCAGGCATAATAAACTATGAGTCTGAACTGCAGGCATGTTTTCTCCGCTTATTTACCCTTCACCTGAATAAGGCGGTACGCCGGTGAATAAATTGAACAAAACTTAGTAATAATAAAAATAAATCATTCATATATAGAACATAAGCACAATAAACAATTACCAATACATAATGAATATTGAATCAGGAAATAAAATGAAACGAAGGGATTTTGTAGGAAAAACAATGATTGCAGGTGGAATGATGGCTCCGGCTGCCGGTTTGATGTCTCCCGGGCCACAGGGAAGACCTGTTCCGCCTGATGAGGAAATAGTCATAGAGAGAGCTGTCGCAGGCAGGCCTCATGAAGGAAAAGTGCTGGCGGTAATACAGCCTCATTGTGATGATATAGCCTATTTTGCGGCTGGCACCGTAGCCAAGCTCATCCATGAGGGCTATACTGCATACCTGATCAGGACGACCAATGATGATGCCGCGGGAAGCGGCAGTTCATACGGGGAGAGAGTCCTGAACAATGAAAAATCCAATGAGGCATTTGCAAGGGTGATGGGTTTCAAAAAGGTCTATGACCTCGGGTACCGTAATCACAGGATGGATGAATACAATATCCAGGAAATAAAAGGAAGGCTCATATTCCTGTTCAGGCTTCTGAAAGTTGATACTATTGTCAGCTTTGATCCCTGGGACCATTATGAAGAGAACCCCGACCACTACGTTACTGCCCGTGCTGTTGAGGCGGCACGCTGGATGGCAGGAATGGGTACCGACTATCCCGAACAGCTTGAAGTGGTTGACCCTCATCCGGTGATCGAAAGGTATTATTACGCTAGAGGACCCCAGGTCTTCAACCGTATCGTTGACATTTCCGGTTTCATCGACAGAAAAACTGAAGCCAATATGGCTGTTATAGCCCAGGGCAGCGGCGGACACGCCGGATCAAACCTCAGGAAAAGACTGGCAGCGGAAGGAAAGAAACTTCCGCTTCTCGGCAATGACGACCGTACCGCCGATTTCAACTACATCAAGAATTTCATGCTGGACATGTATTCTGAACAGATGAGAGGCATCCCGTCCGACAGGGAACTCGGAAAATATTACGGACTTGAATGGGCTGAACGGTTCAGGTATTTCGGTCCTCAAAAATCCGGACTGAATGATTACATCAGTAAAAATGCGGTGAAATTATAGTTATCCATGCAAGTCCCCGATTAAGTACTGCTTCATGTCGTAACGGCCTGTTCTTCTATCAGTTTCGAAGGCAACAGGCGGATCCGGAATGATAAATATTATGGTCTGACAGTGCCGGTAAGGCACCATGTGTCGGTGAATTGCTTATGCCTGCTGATAAAATCATCAGTGGCGAAATCGAAGGGGCAGTATGATAATTCTCCCTTGTCCCTGTCACTCTTGTTTATCTGAAGCTCGGTCCGGTCACCATTTCCAACTTTGCCGAGAACAGTACCGGCATCAACTTTATCGCCCTTTTTCACATTCAGATCAACGACATGATCGTAAATCAGTTTGAAAACAGAAGCTGATGATGTCTTAATCCATACCTCGTAATCGGGAAAGTTGTCATTCAGCCTGATGTCTTCCACATAGCCGGCACAAACAGATCTCACCTCAACGGATGAACCGTTTACATAATACTCAAAGGCAGGATTTTTCTGTCCAGGCCTGAGATCGGCACCAAATGGTATTATATGCCTGACTGTTGTGATATCAACCGGTGTCACTGACAAAACAGGTGGCGTTTCATCATCCTTCTGTCCGCTTTTCCTGCAGGCAACAGCCACCTGGGAAATGATAACCATCACAATAACCAGTCTGGTTTTCCAGGATGCTGACATTTTTTTCATGACCTGTGCCTTTTCCCCTTTTGTCCGGAATCATTACCGGGTGTGACAGATCCGGTTTTCGTGGTTATTTCAATCACTCCGTCTTTCCCTTCCACTCCATAACGCCTGAAAGCAAAATCACCCTTCAAAACATTGACGGATTTGATAATTTCAGGATCTATTGAATTTATACTGATATCTTTAATGATACCGTCAACTATTATAAGAGGATTGCTCATCGGTCCGGAAGAGCTGCCGGGTATTGGTATACCGGTATTCTTTAATGACGATATGGCAGCATCATTGTCCCTGCCCGCGGGCGGTGGCGGCGGCGGTGGCGGAGGTGGCGGCGGCGGCGGCGGAGGTGGCGGCGGCGGCGGAGGCGGAGGTGGCGGGGGTGGAGGAGGCGGAGGCGGTGGAGGCGGTGGAGGGGGAGGAATACCGGCTTCATTATTCAATACCTTTATAGTGTCCTGAACCATTGATATCTTCATTCCGGAGCCAAATACAGGCTTCAGTACCATCGTTTTGAATCCCACATAACTCACAACAAGTACGGCATCATCCGGAACATTGTCAAGCTGAAAAAATCCCTTGTTATCCGAAATTGTTCCGGTTGTTGTTCCTTTTATCACTATTACAGCACCTTCAAGCGGCTTTCCGTCCTTCCGGACAATTACCCCTCTTAATCCTTCAGGCATGATGGCTGAAACGGGAATTATCACCTCTGTCCCGGCCCCGGTTTTCTGTACGGCTTCTCCTGTTGAAATACCGGATCCTACGGGAAGGGCATCACTGCTTCCTTTATCCGCAGCCTTGCTTCCTTCAGATAAGATCCCTGCAACCGGATTACCTGCACCCGGATTTTCATTTATATTAATATATCTGTACTCAGGTTCTGAGAATGAATACAGGATAATTGCAAAAACAGGAAGAATCAACAGTACTTTGAACTTCCTGAATGGTGAGGTTTCTGTTTTTTTCATCATGTGAAACCGTTTTTTGTTAAGTGAATAATTAAATGAGTTTGTAAGACTGATGACCTTTGAATTAAACAGCTGATTTATCAAAGCTGCCCTGTAGAGAGCCGGATTTGCCGAGACCTGAAGGGCTTGTTCATCAGCAAGATATTCATGGTTCTGCCTTATAAGACCGGAATATATCCAGCTGAACGGATTTATCCATTGCACTGCACGCAGCAATTCACATAATAATAGGTCAAACCAGTGATTCTGACGGACATGAGCCAGTTCGTGGTTCATAATCTCCTCAGCTTCATCTTCTCCAACAGCAGGATCAATGAAAATATAGTTGAAGAATGAGAATGACGAGGGAAATCCCGAAACCCTGACAAGCTTTATGGATCCACGGCAATTAACACCTGCTCTGCGGATTGTATCCCTGAGCAGGAGAAGATGCCATAAAATCCTGTATAACAGAAATAATACACCGGAAAGATAGATGATGAACATTACTGCTGACAGAAGGGAAGTACCGGACATATTCCCTTTTGCCTCTGCTATCGCATCTTCCGTAACCGGCAACACTGATACTATCCCGTTTTGTGAGCCTGCCGGAACTTCCACCTGATAGTGAATGGTAATAAACGGGAAAGCAAATGAAACTATAATGCCGGTAAGAAGATACAAACGGTTCAGTAAAAAAAATCTTTCGTTCCGCAGAAATAAAAGATAAACAGCAGCAAATCCTGTCAGCCACAGTGCCGACTTTGCCATATACAATATAAACGTTTCCATTATTTTTCCTTATTCTTCATCCGAAGCTCCTTTTTCGTATCTTCAAGCAGTTCATCCAGTTCCCCTATCGAAAGATCTTTTTCTCTTGCAAAGAATGATGCCATTGCAGGAAATGAGTTATCAAAATAGCTTTCCAGCAGTCTGAAAAGCTGTTTCCCGGAATATTCGTCTTTCGAAATGACAGGAAAATAAACATAAACATTTCCATAAGCCTTATGCTTTACAAATCCCTTCTTTTCCAGGACCCTGACAACAGTTGAAACTGTATTCCGTGCAGGCTTGGGATCCTCGAAACGGTCACGTATATCCCTGACCACTCCTTCACCCAGATCCCACAATATCTGCATAACCTGTTCCTCAGCGCGTGTAAGTCTCATTTTATATCAAATAATTATGGTATGACATCATAACAAATCAGGACATAACAAATATATGACTATTTTGATAGTCATGCAAATTTTTTTTAATAAAAATGACTACGATTTTAGTCGTATTTGTAATTGCCTGATCTGACTGTTCCGTCTGACATGTTTTCCTGGTTTTCATAGAAAGAATATCCAGGACTTCAGTATTTGGTTCATTTATTTTCGATGAACAAATAATTTTACCTAATTTGCAGAACAGAATCTAAAACTTGTAAACCATGAAGAAACGTATTATTTATCTTTTTTCAGTGACGCTTATTTTTTTCATCACTCTCGCGTCATGTGCAGAAGGTCCCAATAAACTCACCGGACAGGAAAAGAAAGACGGCTGGACACTTCTCTTCAACGGTAAGGATTTCACCGGATGGAGGCAGTACGGCGGCAGCGGGATGCCCTCAAACTGGGCCATTGAAGACAATGCCATGAAGGTGTTTTTAGCAGAAGGGAAAAGAGAAGGACAGGGTGCAGGCGGAGACATAATCTATGCATCCAGGGAATTCAGGAATTTCGAACTGTCAATTGACTGGAAAACAGCACCGAAGGGCAACTCAGGCATTTTCTACTATGTGAAGGAAACTCCCGGATCGGCCATATACTCTGCATCACCCGAGATACAGGTACTGGACAATGAAAATGCAAGCGACAATAAAATCGACAGTCACCTGGCAGGTTCTCTCTATGACATGCTTCCCGCCATACCACAAAACGCCAGGCCCGCGGGTGAATGGAACACCATTGTCATCCGGGTTAAGGACGGCAGGGTGACACATACCCAGAACGGTGAGAAAGTGGTGGAATACGAACTGTGGACTCCCGGATGGGATAAACTGGTCGAAAACAGCAAATTCAGGAATTTTCCCGGATTCACAGCGGGAATTCCAAGAGAGGGCTATATAGGACTTCAGGACCACGGCTACACAATCTGGTTCAGGAATATCAAGATAAGGGAGTTGTAACAGCCCCGGATTCCGTTTGCACCTTCCCGGTCATATACTGTCCGGTTCCGGTCACAAACAGAATTCCCGTCTGAACGGGATCTGCTGAAATCTAAATAATTGTCACAAAATTCAAGAATGTTATCCCGTGTAACGGATACATCAAAAAACCTAATGATTATATGAAAAGGAAAATCACATGGCTCGCAGGCGCAATACTTTTTGCCCTTTCCTCTTTCTTGAACAGTTCAACGGCACAGCAGCTGACAGACTATAACTACAGGGGGTCACTCGACGTTCTGAGCAATACAGTCAGCAACGACGTTCAGTTCAACGGCTATACAAACCACTGGTGGAATGATTACAAGAAATGGTACAGATACGGAAGCCTTTATAAAATAGTAATCCCCGATGTTGAAAGAAAAATTATCCAGAGCAGGATTGACATGGCAGAAGACATGAACCTTCCGGGTCTCTGGATGCAGGAAGGTTTTCTTACAGGCTGGCTTGAGGGACAATGCACCCTGCTTGACAACCCGTCCCCGGCAGAGCTCTCGGCTGCTGCCGCCGGAGGCAACGTACTGGTGATCACTTCTCCCGCATCGGAAACGGGAAAGATACTTCATGCAAAATATCCGGGTAATGAAAAATGGAAGCGGATCCTGAAAAGCTATCAGTTCAATGATCCTTTCCTGACAGTGATAGACGCATTCATACTCGAAAACGGAAACCGGAAAATATTCGTGATCTCTTCCGGCAGTCATGCAGCGGCACTGAAAGTAAAAGACCTGATGGAAAATGTAAAATCTGTTCTTTCAAAATATGATCTGCACAAGGGATGGTTTGCCACTGAAACTCTCCTGAAATCAGTGACCTGCACACCCGGACATCCTCTTGAAATAATCGGCAGGGGAATGAATGAGGGCAACTCCTGGTTTGTCTTCAACGGTTATATGGATTTCCTAATGAAGGATGAACTGGATGACTGGCTCTCAAGAACAAAACTGCCGGTAGTAGGAGACGTCGGCTTCTCTCCCGTTTTCGGACTCGACAACTATGACGGACTTCAGGTGCAGGACATGCCCGACAGGCAGTCATGGATAGATTTTGCACATTCCAGGAACGGATACGTCTTCCGTCCTGTCTGGGACCCGGGAAGCGATCCCTATCACTATGACGGCTACATAGCCACGGCAGGCAACAAGCTGCAGATAGACAACGAGAATGTTCCGTTCATAGTAAATACCGGCGGACTGCTGAATAATCTTGTCCCTTCAATGGTCCTGTTCATAGACAAGGGTGAAAAGCTTACAAAAAAGCAGCTCTTTGATGCCATCATGGCACGGAGAGAGGTGGGCATTACACAGGAAGGAATCGTGATGGGTCCTGCTGAGTTCAGAACGGCAATGCAGATGCTCTTCCTCGACAGGGTATACCTGGAAAATTATTTCGGTGACCGGATCGATCTGGATGCGGTAATGGACGGTTATACCCTCAGCTTCAGCATCAGCAACACTTATGACCAGCCCGTGACCGGGACATGGGACGTTCAGCTTCCCGAGGGAATACAGACAGATGAATCACTTTCATCATCGGTAACGATTCCGGCCGGGGGCAGTACGACTGTCCGCGTGAACATAAGGCCCGGTGCCGGGGGAATGGATTATCCCAATCCCATTGTAGCCGGTTTCAAATGGGGCGGAAATGAGAAGTACACCATGTGCGTAATGGAAATGCCTCCCGCCATTTCCGTTCATAAACTTATCTACGGACATGCACCGGTGGTATCATTCCCCGTAAGCATCCATAACTTCAGCGGGGAAAGCAGGTATCCGGTAACTGTAAGGGTGATTGACGGCAAAAGGCCGTCAAAGCCTGTATTCACCTCAACACAGTACGGAACAAATCCCACGGGAACATATACAGATCTCAGATTTGACCTTAAAGTGCCTGCAGGAAACTACGAAGTGGAAGTGACTGCCCTGGGAATAAAAGCATTCAGTCAGCTCGGTGTCGGCAGGGCTTCAGGAAAAGTATATGCCTATGCCACCGACCTTAATAATGACGGGATAGATGAATTCAGGCTTGAAAACGACAGTGTAAGAATAACACTTCTTGCAACAGGGGCAAGAGTGATTGAATATATTGTAAAGAGCCGCAATGATAATGTCCTCTTCAAGCTATGGCCCGAAAAGTCCGGAGATGACAAACGTCCGAACCGTTTGTGGGGATATTACCCCTATGGCGGTTTTGAGGATTTCCTCGGCCAGGCAAGTATGGAAACCCATAAGGTTTATGATGCCGAGCTTGTAAAAAGCGAAGGAGACTATGTACAGGTGAGAATGAGCGCCGATTATTACGGGAACAAGCTGGAAAAGACCTTCACCCTTTATGGGAATTCTCCCCTTCTTGAGGTGCGTTATGCCCTGAAGTTCATCAATCCCGAAGCCAATGTCATCGGGCCCCAGCCTATTCTGGAACTGGGAGAATCACACTGGACCGAAGACGTGTTCATTACACCCACAATAGGAGGCCGTGAGGAACTCCGGATGCGGCCGGAGGACTATTACGGAAGGGCATTAATGATTGAGGAAGGCTGGAACGCAGGCTACGACACGAAAGAAGATATAGCCTTCATAGGTGCCTTCCCTGTTGAACAACCAATCTTCCTTCATATGTGGATGAATCATCCCCGGAACAGTGATGCACACCATTATTATGTTGAATTCCAGCCATGGACACCGATATATCAGAAAAATACAATGTATTTTACCTATTACCTGTGGGGATCGGGAGGCAAATGGGAATCAGCCCTTAAGGAAATGAGAAACAGAAACCTGATATCAGTACGTAAAAAATAAAACCATCAGAAAATGAAGTCATCAAAAAAAACAGCAGTTGTATTACTATTGGCACTTCTCCTGATTCTTCCGCTTACAGGACAAGTGGCAAAGCAAAAGGAATCCCTGCAGATAAAGAATATTGAATTACTATATCCGAGTCCGGCAGTTCCGTATTATCATCTGAAAGCAGATCTGGAGCTGCCCCGTTCCTCAATGATTGAGGTTGAAGCAGAAGTGAACGGAAAGGTTCTCCGTTACCTGAACCTTCACAAGGCTGGAGAGGAGGAAGATCCTTCCCTCCCGGCAATGACCCATCGTCCGCCTTCGGGTGCAGGCCTTTCCCAGGACAACACCCTGTACAGGGACATGAGCATCACGGGATGGGTCAAATGGCAGCCCGGACAGAATTACCGGATAAAACTCAGTGTGAGGATGAAGGATAATATCCAGGCTTCACCTAAAGATCAGATCATTTCAGCAGTGAGGACACTTACTGCTCCTGAAAAGGTAAAAACATTCGACCCTGCCTGGAAAAGCTATAAATCGGTTGTTCTGACCGAAACCGCGGGAATAGACAGAAAGGCTGAACCCGTTGAGGTTCTCCTTGCATTCTATCCCGACGAGGCAGAGGATATCAAGAGGGATATAAGGGTGGTTGCAGTTGATCCTGTCAGCTATGAACTGACAGAAGTCACGTCACAGGTTTATGATCTTCAGCAGTATCTGGTGGAGGATGACCTTGCCCCCGATGAAAACGGAAGACCCACCAGGGATGTTCCTGTCTGGTTCCCGACAGTGTCGGCAAGAGTTGCCTTCCTGGCAGATGTGCCGGCCCGCTCCAGCCGTATCTTCCATATTTACTACAACAACCCGGATGCACTGTCGAAGGTGTACATGTCGGATCTGACTGTTCAGGGCGAAGGCCCCGGACTCCAGATCGAGAACCGGCACCTGTCGGTTGTCCTTCATCCCAAATCAGGGCACCTCGACCAGATAACACTCAAGAACAAATCCGGTTTCCCGCTTTATCACCGCAAGGAAACAAACGGTGCCATCCACTGGAATCCTGAAATCTATACTCCGCCCAGACCCTGGACCCATACATCCGACTGGGATCCGCCACAGAACATAAGTTCATACTCCGGTCCGGTGAAGGCAGAAACAGCTGTATGGGGCAATCTCCGGGAAATACCCGAAGTGGACGCTTCCGTCAGATATGAGTTTTATCCCGGCAAACCCTATTTCATCAGTTCAACAACGATGAGGATAAATGAAACCATGCACTGCAATGCACTCCGCAATGCCGAGATAGTGATAAAGAGGGAACTGATAACCCATGCCGCATGGTATGACGTTATCAGGGATAAGGTCATCATATATGACGTAACGAAGATGCCGGATCTGACCGACCTCTTCATGGAAGCAGATGTTCCGTGGATCACTTTCTACAACCAGGAGGAAGGAGTGGGTTTTGCAGGCATTCAGCTTGAGTATTCAAATTCCGGACTCGAGAATCCTGCCAGGCTTCTCAATCCCTTCTTCTATATAACAGGAGGCCCGTGGATATACTGGGCAAGGGCATTATCCCTGCCCTTCCTTTCCTCGAACATGCAGCAATTGGTGCCGGCAATGAAAGGAAACGTATTTTCAGAAAAATGGGCTTACCTGATGTATGAAACGGCAAAGGGTGCGGAACCCTATGCTCCTGTTCTTGAACATATGAAAGCACTGACCAGTCCCCTGCGCATTCAGCTGGTGGAAGAAGTGGATGACAGGGTGTCAAAGACAGTTACCGAACTCTATGTAGGCGAAGGCAGAACAGGTTGGGAAGGGCGTGATACCGGAAGGCACTAGAAAATTTTTGCTTTTTTGCCTCTTCTTCCTTTCCGGAGGAATAGTTATTCATTGCCAGGAAAAGGCAGTGAACCGTGACAGGTACCGTATAGGTATATCACCAAGCAGCGAGGCGATAAAGATTGACGGAGTGCTGGATGAGAGATCTTGGCAGCTTTCGGATACAGCCGGGAATTTCATCCGTGTTACACCGGTGGATACCGGCTTTGCAACAGCTCAGACCACCGTGTTCGTCACCTACGACAGGAATAACCTGTATGTCGGGGCCATATGCTATGATCCCTCTCCCGGCAAAAGGCCGGTGGAGTCCCTTCGCAGGGACTTCGTTTTCAGTAAAAATGACAACTTCAGAATACACATAGATACCTATAATAATTTCACCAACGGTTTTGTTTTCGGTGTCTCAGCTGCCGGAGCCCAGTGCGACGGTGTGATAAACAACGGAAACGAGTCAAGCTTCACCTGGGATATCAAATGGAGATCTTCAGTGAAGAACTACGATGACCGCTGGGTTGCCGAGATGGCAATTCCGTTCAGGAGCCTTCGCTATTACGGGGGAGTAAGCGAATGGGGAGTCAATTTCGGCCGTCTTGATCTTAAAACGAATGAAAAATCAGCATGGGCCCCTGTCCCCCGCCAGTTTCCGCATAATTCCCTTCCGCATGCAGGAACGCTGGTATGGGACAAGGCCCCTGACAGGGCCGGACTGCGTATGTCATTCATCCCCTATGCCACGGGAACGATCATAAAAAACACAGAAGCGGGAGAGGCAGCAAAATGGAAATGGAACGCGGGCTTTGACACAAAAATGATATTATCCACTTCCATGAACCTCGATCTGACTGTTAATCCCGATTATTCACAGGTAGAGGAGGACAGGCAGCAGATTGACCTCGACCGCTTTGAATTGTTTTATCCGGAAAGGCGTCAGTTTTTCCTTGAGAACAGCGACCTCTTCGCCAGCCTTGGCAACAGCCAGGCACGGCCTTTCTTTTCAAGACGCATAGGACTAAATGTTCCGGTGAATTTCGGAGGAAGGCTTACCGGAAGGATAGGGAAAAGATGGAGGATAGGGATGATGGATATGCAGACGGGCTCAAAGGGTTCAGTCCCTTCAGGAAATTATGCGGTGACTGTCCTTCAGCGGGAGATCTTCAGCCGTTCCAGCATCTCCGGCTTCCTTGTCCACAAACAGGTCACCGGAACTTACAGTGACACGGCCTTCACCGGTCACCGTTACAACAGTGTGGCAGGTATGGAATACAATTACGCAACAGCCGACAACCGCTGGCAGGGAAAAACATTCTACCATCAGTCATTCTACCCCGGAGCGGGAATGAACGCAGCCGCCCTTTCGGGAAAAATAAGCTACTCCTCACAGTATCTGAAAGCAGGTATAGACCAGTCATGGATAGGTTCAGACTACATCGCCGAGGCGGGTTACATAAGGAGAACAGGCTTCTATGGGATCACGCCCTCCCTGAGCTATCTTTTCTATCCCCCGGGAGGCGGAAGGATACTCAGTCACGGCCCCGACATCACCATCAATGCGGTTTTTGATCCGGGATTCAGGCTCAGCGACCGGGAAACAAGGCTTTCATATATTATCGGATGGAAGAATACCAGCAAACTAAGCCTGGCCATTGAGGAACAATCAGTTAAACTGACCATGGATTATGATCCGACCAATACAGGAAGCGAAAAACTTGAAGCAGGTGAACAGTTCCGGTGGAAGAATATAAGGGCTGAATTTATTTCCGACGCCCGGAAATTATTCAACTATGAAATGAAAGCAGGCATGGGAGGCTATTACAACGGGAAACGCTGGAATATTGACGGGCTGATGAACTACCGCGTACAACCATACGGGAGCATAGGAATGACAATGAGCTATAACAACATTTCATTGCCTGAACCCTATAACAGTGCGAGGCTCATCCTTGCAGGACCCACACTCGATATAACCTTCACGGATAAAATATTCCTGACCACATTCGTTCAATACAACAACCAGATAGATAATCTGAATATGAATATCCGCTTCCAGTGGCGCTTTGCACCGGTATCGGACCTCTTCATCGTGTACACGGGGAATTCATACACGGAACATTTCGGGAACAAGAACCGCGGACTGGTGGTTAAACTATCCTACTGGTTTAACTGATTCCGAAAACCGAAGAAAGCGGGCTGGTGGTTAAACTGTCATACTGGTTTAACAGACTCCGTAAACAGGAGAAAAATGAAATCCTATTTTATTTTGGAGAGTATTATGCTTTCCCTTTTTTCTCAATCTTTTATATCAAACCCCTTATTGATTTAATTAAATCGTTGTATCTTCAAATAGCATTATCAGAAAACCCTGTTTTCTAGTTATTCTGTCCTTTATCCGGGATGTTTCAGAAATATACAGACTATATACCTTATAAACAAATAATTAAGATTCCTGTTAGTGTGACTGTTTAAATCCTTCATATCATGATAAAAAAAATCTGTGTATTAATTTTCTTATGCGCTTCCTCTTATAATATCTTGTATTCAAATAGCTTTGAATCAGAAGTGCGGAAAATGAACAAAAATTTCAATGGTCCATTGAAAACAAATCCTCACAATCCAAATTATTTTACCGATAATACAGGGAAGGCTGTTTATTTAACCGGCTCTCATACATGGGCTAATTTTCAGGAAATAGGTATTGATACCACTAAAAGATTTGATTATGATGATTATTTGGAAATGATGATAAATTGTCATCATAATTTTATGAGGCTGTGGATGTTTGAGAACTCTGCCTTTGCCAGCTGGACACCGGATACCGTACTATGGCATCCGAATATATATCAACGTTCAGGACAGGGAAAAGCTGGTGACGGGGGTACCAGATTTGATTTAACCAGATTTAATCAATATTATTTTGACCGTTTACGTCAGCGTATTATTCAGGCCGGGAACCGGGGAATTTATGTATCAGTTATGCTGTTTCAGGGCTGGAGTCTGGATAAAACCGGTATCTCTGATCCATGGAGAGCGCATCCGTGGAATAAAAACAATAATATTAACGGCATAGGAGCCAAAGACAGTATAGCCGACAATAACTCTTCGGCTACAATTCATAGCCTGAAAAATCCTGAATTACTGAAAATCCAGGAAGAATATTTAAAGAAAGTAATTGAAACAGTAAATGATCTTGACAATGTTTTATATGAAGTCAGTAATGAAGGCGGAGATCATGATTGGCACGAATGGGTTATAAATTTTGTCCGTAAGTATGAAGGTAAAAAAACCAAACAACATGTCATTGGTTATACTACACCAAGTCAGCAGGGTCATTTAAACAAAAATTTATATGAAAGCTCTGCTGACTGGGTATCACCGGCTATGGAACCGTTAGGCTGGGCCTATCCGGGAACACTTTATATGCAAAATTACATGGAGGATCCGCCGGCCAATAAATTTGGGAAAGTTAATATTTTGGATACCGATCATTTATGGGGACACGGTGGTAATTGGAAATGGGTTTGGAAGAGTTTCACCAGAGGTTATAATCCAATCTTTATGGACCCCTGGCAACCTATTGAATATCATGGCGATCAGCGAGTTTCATGGGTCTTCGTGGGTGGTGTGAGCAAAGATAATCGTGATTATCCTGATTGGGATCTTGTACGTACTAATATGGGATACACCAGGAAAATTGCAGAAAGTGTTAATTTGATTGATTTATTTCCGGAACCTGATCTGGCTTCAACAGGGTATTGTCTGACAGATAAAAAGAATGTATTTATTGTGTATTTACCGGAAGGTGGTGATGTCACTTTAAATATGCTTTCATGTGATGTAAATGCAAATTACCATATTGAGTGGTTTTTCCCGATTCTCAACAGATCCATGGAAATAAACAAACCAGTAACCGGGGGCGGATACAAAAATTTCAGTTTGCCTTTTTCTGGTGACGGAGTGCTGATTTTAACCAAAACTCCTTAAAATAATCATTAAAAGTACGTGAAGGTTAATTGCCCCTTAAAAGATATTATTATCTGAATTTATTCCGGATTTATTTTTGTAATTCATTCAAGTTATAAGAAACTTGTCAAACAGGATTTTCTAAATACACACAACTGTATGAAGTCCACGAAAATATTGCTTCATAACATAGCCCGTCTCAATTTTCTTTAATTAAACAATTATTTTATATATTTCCATTAATATATCAGACAAGAAAAATCTAACGAAACAGCGCTGTTAACATGACACTCACCAGACGTAACTTCATCAAAACTACCGGAGCAGGGCTGATTGCAGCCGGAGCTCCCGTGCTTGCATCAGGTTCATTCAGCCACCCCGTCCCTGAGGCAAAGTATCCGTTCAGACTGGCCATTGCCGGTTATACCTTTGCAAAGTTCAATCTCGACCAGACACTGGAAATGATGAAAAGAGTGAACATTGGCTTACTCGGAGTGAAGGATTTTCATCTTCCTCTCGACAGTTCGCAGGAAGTTATCAACCAGACACTGGAAAAGATGAAATCGTTCGGAGTGGAACCCTACGGTGTGGGTCCCATCTACATGAAAAGTGAGGAAGCCATTGATCAGGCCTTCGCCTATGCCGGAAGAGTAGGGACAAATACCCTTGTTGGAGTTCCTGATGTCCATCTTCTTCCCTATGTGGAAAAGAAGGTCAGGGAATATAATATCCGCCTGGCGATTCATAATCACGGACCGGATCTGCCGATCTATCCGGGAGCAATTGATGTGTGGAAGGAGATCAGGGATCTTGATCCGAGGATGGGCTTCTGCCTTGATATTGCACATTCGGTAAGACTGGGCCAGGATCCTTTCCGGGATTTCCTGAATTACAAGGAAAGGATTTTTGATTTTCATATCTGGGATGTGGACAAAGCGGAAAAATCGGGCTGGTGTGTTGAATCCGGACGCGGATTAATTGATTTCCCGCGCTTTTTCAGAATGCTGAAGGAACACAACTATACCGGTACATGCAGCCTGGAATATGCGAAAGACATGGATGACCCGCTGGCAGGAATAGCTGAATCAATTGGTTATTTCCGCGGTGTGCTGGCCGGCCTGGCCTGATGCGGAAACTTTAAAAAACAGATGAATGAAAACTGCAAGACTTTTTACTTTATTATTACTGCTGTCTGCCATACTTTATCACGGCTGTAATTCTGAAAAAGAAAACAACAGGGAACCCGTTGATTATGTAAATCCCTATATCGGGAACATAAGTCATCTGCTGGTTCCTACCTATCCTACCGTTCACCTGCCCAACAGCATGCTCAGGGTATATCCCGAAAGGGCGGATTATACAACTCTGAAACTAAGGGGCCTGCCCCTTGTGGTGACCAGCCACAGGGGACGTTCAGCCTTCAACCTCAGTCCCTTTCAGGGAGAAGCAGGTAATCTCGCTCCGGTTATCAGCTATACCTATGATCACGAGAAAATAAGTCCGTATTCATATTCAGTTGTTCTTGATGAGCAGAATATCGGAGTAAGGATGGGTGTTTCACGGCAGTCGGCACTTTATGAGTTTACTTTCCCGGATGACGGGAAAAAGAATATCATCCTGAATTCAGGCTACGGGGAAATGAAATGGGACGGAAAGGCTGTTTCAGGATACCAGAATCTTAATGAGCGCACGAAAGTTTTCATTTACCTGGAACCTGATGTCAGACCCTCAGCGGCGGGTGTTCTGAAAGACGGACGGATGGATGAATCCCTCTCAGAGGCTTCCGGCAGGAATGCAGCCGTTGTACTCAGTTTTCCCGGCAGTACCCCTGCACTTAAACTGCGGTATGGCATCTCGTTTATAGATGCAGACCAGGCGAAAAGAAACCTTGAACGCGAGATAAGGGATTTTGACCTGGGGAAAATACAATCCGAAGGTCGCAGAATATGGAATGAGGCTCTCGGAAAAATCAGGGTCAGGGGAGGATCGGAAGATGACAGAACAGTATTTTATACATCTGTTTACCGTATCTATGAGCGTCCGGTGAACATAACAGAAGACGGAAGGTATTTCAGTGCCTTTGACGGGAAAGTTCATGATTGCGAAGGTGTTCCCTTCTATACGGACGACTGGATATGGGATACCTACAGGGCAGCTCATCCCCTGAGAGTCCTGACAGAACCGGAACTCGAAACCAATATTATCAGATCATTTCTGAGAATGACCGAACAGATGGAAAATCCCTGGATGCCGACATTTCCCGGGATAACAGGCGACAGCAGGAGCATGAATTCCAATCATGGTGTGGCAAGCGTCATTGACGCATACAGAAAAGGTTTGCAGGATTTTGATCTGGAACAGGCCTATGAAGCCTGCAGAAGGGCCATAATGGAAAAAACGCTGGCGCCCTGGTCGGGAAAACCTGCCGGCAGACTCGATGATTTCTACAAGGAACATGGTTACATCCCCGCACTTGCTGAGAATGAGAAGGAAACAATTCCGGAAGTTCATCCTTTCGAGAAAAGGCAGGCAGTGGCCGTCACACTCGGGACAGCCTACGACCAGTGGTGTCTGGCACAGATTGCAAAAGAGCTTGGAAAAACAGATGACTACCGGTATTTCCTGGAGTGCTCCTATAATTACCGTAAGCTTTTCAATGCAGAAACTGACTTTTTCCATCCGAAAGACAGCAGGGGAAATTTCATCATGCCCTTTGACTATAAGTTTTCCGGGGGCATGGGTGCCCGCGACTACTATGATGAAAACAATGCATACACATACAGGTGGGATGTCCAGCATAATATTGCCGACCTGATAAAGCTGATGGGGGGCAGGGAGAAGTTTGTAAAAAGGCTTGATGAGACATTCAATGAACCTCTTGGCAGAAGCAAGTATGCATTCTATGCACAGCTGCCCGACCAGACCGGAAACGTCGGCCAGTTTTCAATGGCAAATGAACCATCTCTCCATATACCCTACCTGTATAATTATGCAGGCCAGCCATGGCGTACGCAAAAACTGATCAGAACACTGCTTTTTGAATGGTTCCGCAACGACCTGATGGGAGTTCCCGGTGATGAGGACGGGGGCGGGACATCTGCATTCGTGGTATTCTCCCAGCTGGGATTCTATCCGGTTACCCCGGGATCTCCCACGTATAACATTGGCAGTCCTGTATTCACTGAATCAGTGATGGATCTTGGAAACGGAAGGGAATTTAAGATAGTGGCACTTAACTGTTCTGAAGAAAACAAATATATACAGTCAGCAAGGCTTAACGGCAGGGAGTGGAACAAGCCCTGGTTCAGTCATGATGACATCAAGGATGGTGCAACACTCGAACTTGTGATGGGTCCGTCTCCTGAACGCAAATGGGGAAGTGATGCGGATTCAGCACCTCCTTCGGCTGAAAGAATGGAATAAACCCGCCGGGATATAAATCCTGCCACGAATATATTTTCCGTATGTCTTTTCTGAACAAAACAGATTGGAATCTGTTTAGATTTATTATTAATTAAATCTGTAGACCATGAAAAAAGAATTGACATTTTTACGGGGGTTTATTCTGGTATTGATTGCCGGTATGCTTTTGGGTTCATGCTCAAAAAAAGAAGAAGAAGCTACCGATAATCTGGTAGGTAAATGGAGTGTCAGCAATGTAACATTAGTCACCAAGGTCGGGACCAGATCACTTTCACAATATTTGATAGATGAGCTGGATTTAACTTCTGTTGAAGCCCAGCAGATGGTTCAGATGATCAATGCTATGATCTAGCCGGTCCTCAGATTTTTGATGTCCTTGAACTAAGTTCCGGCAAGCTTGTACTCAAAATCACCCAGCAGGAGGATGTGGATCTCGATGGTGATAATAAGGGTGAAACCTTAACCGTTACAATCGAGATGACCCTGAGTAAATAGCAGATAGATTTAATTAAGCGGGAAATATTCTGTATTCTGAAGGGAACTTTTTCAGAGAGTCATGATGGCATGACTCCCTGATTTTCCTTTGTGGGGCGTACTGGATTCGAACCAGTGACCTCTTGCCTGTCAAGCAAGCGTTCTGAACCAACTGAACTAACGTCCCGTCATCATGCCGGCATCAGACTTCCGCTATCAGTAATAAATGTCCCGGATTTCCGGGTTAGCGGGGATCTCCTGCCAGCTGCAAAAATAGTAAATGCTTATGAAAAATCAAATCCGGAAATATAGGCAGGGGCATCATAGAATTTTTCCTGCTCTTCCTCAGTCAGATTCACAAATTTTATATAAACAAGTCCCGGCTTGGCATTGAGCATCCGGTTCAGAGCCCCCAGCCTGCCCGATGTACGTATCTTGTCATATAACTCACTCCGGTCGTCAAGCCACATCAGCCCGGTGTGAAACCCTTCCAGAGCACAGGCCGATTCAAGAAGGGGATAAAGGAGAGATTCCTTCCCTTTTTTGCAGTAAATGGCGTCAAACACCAGGAAGTGAAAAATTCCCGGACTGAAAAGGCGGCGGAAATACGGTGTGAAAGGAAGCACTTTCATCATCACCCAGCCCCATACACCGGGAATATTGTATATCTTGTTGGAGGTTGGAAAGGCACTGACTCCGGCAACTATCTCCCCGCCTTCCTTCAGAACGTAATACCTGTTGCCGTAAAAGGCATAATCCGCAGTGAAAAGGGAATAATTACGGTAATAATTCCTGAGAAGCTCATGCATTTCATTTATTTCATTCTCCCTGATCAGTGATACCCGCTTGTCGGGTCCCGGACTGAACCTGCTGAAGGCAACTGTGAGGAATGATCTTATATACTCAAATCCGGCCTTGTGAACAAGATCCTTTGCCTTCTCATTCATACTTTCAAGAAAAGCATACAGAATGTGCCTGTCCTTTTCGGAAACATCGGGCAGTCCCAGCAGATGGGGCTTCCCGAAAAGTTCAAGTGTCCTGGACTTGAAGGAATCGAATGGCTCTGTTCTTGTCTCCCTTTCCTGTCTTCTCCTGCTGCTCCTGGTATCCGACTGGAACAATGAATGAAAAGCCAGATACTTGACAAAGGTGGAAGGGTATCTGAGATCGCACTGGCCTGAAATACGGAAACAGGCTCCGGCCGTTGCCGTGATTTTATTTTTTTTATAGAGGGAGATAAACCTGATCCGGTCCTTATATGCGGCTATCCTCTCGGAAATGTTCTGGAAGGTAAACCTCATACCTCCTTCCGAACCCTGAACAGCACGGTTGAGAATGTTAAGAATACCTTCATCAGCCCTGTCTGTCACCCTTATTTCAAGTCCTTGAAAATCAAAAATTGTTTTTTCAGTCATAATCTGCCTGCTGATCCTTATTAATTCACAAAACCGGATTCAGAACCCCTGTAATACCGGTTTATCCTCCCCGGCAAATCCAGAGCCACTGAAACTTAATTTCTTCCCTGTTTTGAGGATTTATTTCCACCTCTATGTCATAGTAACCGGAATTATTAAAGTTTATTATGCCTGCGCGGTGCGATCTGAAATCATCTATTACCCAGTCAGAATTGGGTTCAGCCACTGTTTTTCCGGTTGGTGTCACACTGTGTGATAATGTTTCCCCGTCAGCCTTTACCCTGATTATACCTTTGCCTGTTTCTCCCTGGAAACTGTATGAAATGTCAAAGTTTTTCGGTCCCGGTTCGTCAATATATATTTTCCATTTAAGTACAGTGGGTTCCGTAATTGAAGCATAGGCCGGAACGGTTCCCCTGCGCTGTTTATTCACGGTCTTCAGGACAATGCCGGAATTATCTCTGTTCCACGGTGTGAGGGAATATCCCCCGTCCATGTTTTTTGCCACCAGGCCTTCATGAATCCCGGGCTTTCCGTCATATTCAAGCACAATAACGGATACATAGGGATCAGGTGCGGATGCCGGCAGGGAAATCGTTGCAAGAGCCCCCTTATGGGTATAGTCAAGTGGCCTTTTCTGTTTATCTGCAAGAAGGTAAACCCTGTCCGGCTTTGATGTCACGCCACTGAAATACAATTTATTGTCAAGAGGATAATTGAACAGGTGGAGATACAGCCTTGTGCCGCCAGCCGTTTCCCTGCAGGTAATTCTGCCCCAGTCGTGGTAGCCTTCCGGGAGTTCAAATGCCTTGCAGCCATAAACCGATTCCCAGTTTACTTCCATCCACTTCCCCATTTCACGCAAACGCACTGCAATCTCATAAGGAACCTCCCCGTTGGCCCTCGGACCAATATTAAGCAGATAATTCCCGTTGAGGCTTACGTTATTGATCAGGGACCGGAGCAATGATGTTGTGGATTTCCATTCGGTATCGCGCCTGTGAAAACCCCAGGAATGAGAAACTGTGGCAGGGGATTGCCAGGGAAAATCCTGCAGCTGGCTTCCGATCTGATTATCCCCCATTTCATGTATATCAACATCACTGTCTTCCTTTAAAGAAAGACCCAGACGGGAATTTATCAGACACGAGGGCTGAAGTTCGCGAATAAGGCTTTTAAGCTGTATCAGCTGTTCCCTGCTGACCACGGTCCCGGAATGATGTATCCACATGTCGAACCAGATAAGGTCGACGGGACCGTAGTTTGTCAGCAGTTCCCGCATCTGGGGTATTACCTTGTTCTGCCAGTAAAGATCATAGTCTTCGGGCCTGATGCCTGTTATTTCCATCCTGTGGTTCCAGCCGTATTCATGGTCCCAGTCGATCCAGTGGGAATAATAAAGGCCGAGCCGCAAGCCATGTTTCTGACAGGCATCAGCAAGTTCCCTCAGAATATCCCGGGAAGGACTTGTATGCCGGGCAACGTTATAAGAGCTTGCCTTACTGTCCCACAGGGCAAATCCGTCGTGATGCTTGGCTGTGAGAACCACATATTTCATACCTGCATCCTTCGCAAGAAGCACCCATTTCTCAGGATCAATCTCATCCCATTTAAAGCGGTCAATAAGGCCAAGGTATTCTTCATGCCCTATACTGTTCCTGTACTGTATCCACTCAGCATAGTTATTGTCATTTCTCAGGCTTTCGCCTTTCCAGACTCCCTCGGCTCCGCTGTAAAGGCCCCAGTGAATAAACATGCCGTAGCGGGCATCAACAAACCATTCCGCCCTTTTGTTTACAACTGACTGGCCATCAAGCAGGAAAACGGTAAAGAAAAAAACCAGAAACGTTGTGACATTCCGCAGTAAGTAATATTTTTTCATAATAACCGGCATTGGTTTATCTGAATATCCTTTAACTATCCGGGATCCGGTGATTCCGATGAATCCGGGATCGGGTTAATCCGGAGAATCCGGCATCCGGCAAAACCGGTAAAACAATACGCTATGCAACTCAATCCCCTGTCATTTATCAGCCGCCGTTTTTGTATCGAGGCTTCCGAACACTTTCTGAAGCAGGGGACTGACTCTGGCGCTTACTTCTTTTCTTATTTTAAGTTCCTCATTTTCAACTTTCAGAAACATTCCTGAAAGAGCTTTATCTGTAAGAAAATCGTCCAGATCGGTATTTACAGGATTCAGGCCGGCAAGTTTTCCGGCAACTGAATTTGCAACGGAATTCCATTTTGAAGTAAGGGTATTCCAGGATTCCTTTGTTGATATGTTTCCTGCTATCTTCTTTTCCGTGGATGCCTGTATCTTTGGCTTATAGAGAGCATAGAGCTCACTGAAGGTGGTGCTTCTCAGATAATTCGTCGCGGCATTGTCTGCTCCGTTCAGAATACCGAAGGCATCCCTGATAGTCATTTGTTTTATACTGTTCAAAAATATGGGAGCCACTTCCCCGGCTGCATCCTCGGCAGCCCGGTTGATTCTCAGTATGACATCCTCTATCAGCCTTTCCCCGCCGGGAATCCTTGAAATATTCTCAACAATCACCCTTGCCTCATCGGGCAGAAGGATCTTTACCAGCTCATCGCCGTAATATCCGTCCGTTTTTGAAAGCAGACCCGCAGCATTAACGGCCCCTGTGCCCAGAGCCTCCCTGAGACCGCTGACAACCTCGGCTTCAGTAAGGGGGACATTCCCGGTTGTCTGAAGGACTTTTGCCAGTTCAGCACATGATGTCAGAAAAAATAAAGATGTAAGAAAAAATAAAACCCTTGTTTTCATTTGCAGCTAAATTGAAATTCCCTGCAATATACAAAATATCAGAAAAACAGAGATTATTTCATCACACAGTCTCCAGCGTCAGGATACCCCGTTGAACAGGTCTTCCCGATAACGGAAATACCGGCAGGCCATGTTCAGACAGTCCTTTTTATCAGGCATTCAGCAATGATCAGGTCTTCAGGCGTGGTTATCTTGATATTTTCCCTGTTACCCTCAACAAGATTTATACTTGTACCCGTTCTTTCCAGCACCATTGCATCATCTGTGAATTCCGGCAGATAATCCTGAAGAAAAGCCTTTTTTATCAGGCTGGTATGAAACACCTGGGGTGTCTGAACAAGCTTTATCCCGGTTCTGTCCAGAGCTTCACTCCCGTCAGGGCTTGTCTTCCTCAGTGAATCTGAAGGCGATATTACGGGTATGGCATTCCCGAGTTTCATGGCAGTCTCAAAACATCTGCCAATGGCAGCGATACTGACAAGGGGCCTCACACCGTCGTGAATGGCAACGAGTCCGGGTTCAGTGATCAGATCCAGTCCGTTTCTCACCGAGTGAAAGCGGGTTGCACCGCCCACTGCAACCGTATGCGGAACGGTGAATGAATATTTATCCCTGAGTTCATTCCAGTAATCTGTCTGATTTTCCGGCAGTACTACAATTATCCGAATGGAGCTGTCATATATCCGGAACTTTTCAATTGCATGCATCAGTACAGGCTTTCCGGCAATCTCAATGAACTGCTTCGGTATGCCGCTCTTCATCCTTTCGCCGGATCCCGCTGCAACAACTAGGGCATAAATATTCATGGGAAGAAAAGATAATCCAATAATTCCTCCTGTTCTTTCTTTATACTTCCTGAAGGCTCAGGGTAACCTGTTAATCATTACGTCTCCCGTCCCTCCAGGGATTCTGTCCCGGTTCAGTTTTTCGTATACAGGAATCTCTTGATGCTCCTCTTTGGTGTTTTGGCAAATTCCTCGGGATGGAGTCTGAATCTGTTTACAGCCATATAATCAGGAAGCCGTTCATTAACTTCTTTTCTGATTTTTTCAAGGATCTCAGGCAGCTGATCATCCTGGATATTATCTCTTTTCATCATTTCAGAATCCGGGAAAATAAGTGCGATCAGCTTGTCATCCTCCTCTATCACAAGTGATTCAGCTATATAGTCCATATTATTGATAACAGCCTCGATCTCTTCGGGGAAAATATTCTTTCCGGATGCTCCCAGGAGCATCGTTTTACTTCTTCCCCTGATAAAAATATTCTTGTCCCTGTCCATCAGTCCGAGGTCTCCGGTATGCATCCAGCCGTTCTCATCTATTATTTCCTTTGTAGCCTTCTCATTCTTGTAATAACCAAGCATGACATTTTCACCGCGGAGAATTATTTCGCCCATTATTTTCTGCGGATCGGGTGAATCTATTGTCACCTCGAGAGTATCAACCGGTCTTCCCGATGCTCCCGCTTTCGTGGTGTCGTGTGAAGCATAGCTGATCAGGGGGCCGCATTCGGTCATGCCGTATCCCACCGTGAACCTCAGTCCGATCTTCCTGAAGAAATGTTCCGCTTCGGGATTGAAGGCTGCACCTCCGATGACAATTTCATGGAACCTTCCGCCGAATGATTCCTCAAGCTTTTCCCTTATTTTCTTATGAAGTATCCTGTTTAATCCGGGTATTGCCAGAAGGACCTTCATATGCGGTTTGCTGATAACAGGGAGAATTTGTTTCTTGAATATCTTCTCAATGACCAGCGGTACCGAAATTATCAGTCTGGGCCGTATATCCTTGAATGCCTGAATGATTACCTGTGGCGAGGGTGTTTTTGACAGTATTGTAATGTGGCATCCGTAGGTAAAGGGGAACAGGAATTCAAAGGCACAGCCGTATGTATGTGCCAGGGGAAGGAATGAGACCAGCGGATCGCCGGGTTTCAGCGGCATGTTTTCCTGGGCAAACCTGACATTTGCTGCAAGGCTGTTATGGGACAGCATGACACCCTTTGAAAAACCTGTTGTTCCTCCTGTATAGCTGATGACGGCAAGCTTATCATTGCCGACAGCGGAAAACCTGATATCCTCCGGTTTAAGAGCGGGATATTCCCTGCTGAACCTGTCTTCAACCGAATCATATACCCCGCTTACGGTTTTATCGGCTGATTTGATCATTTTAAGGGTATCGACCGATACGGAAGCTTTTATCCCGGGGATTTTTGAAGAATCGATTGTCTCAAAAATCTTGTCATCCACAAACAGTATCTTTGAGTCTGAATGATTTATGAGATTCATCAGATCATCCGGCTTGAAGTCGGGTAGTATTGGTACAATCACGGCGCCATAGGTGACGGTTGCAAGATAGATCATACACCAGTTGGCGGAATTTCTCCCGACAAGCGCTATCTTGTCACCTTCCCCTATGCCCGTATCCCTGAAAAATATATGGATTTTAAGGATATGCTCCGCTATCTGCCGGTAGGTGTATCCTTTTTCCCTATAGTTTGACAGAGCTTCAATTTCCCAGTTCTGCCTGATGCTATCTTCAATGTAGCCAATTAGACGTTCCTTTATCATGTTTTCAGATTTTAGTTAACTATTTTGACATTATCCCAATATAGGTGGAAAAAATGTTAAATGCCAGTTTATACAAAATACATTACAAGAATTGCCAGCATGGATATTACATTCACGACCGTGAAGAAATAATTGTAATTCTCGCGTTTTTTGCTGAATGGTCCCAGCTTCCGGGCCAGTATCCCGATGTTCGGAGCAAACAGCACGACCAGGAAAGCAAAAAATTCTATTCCGTGGAAAACTGTTCCGAGTCCTCCCTTTACCAGTGCTGCCAGATACACAACTATCAGCAGGACGGTAAGATACACCATATAGCTGATTTTAAGGAGAAGGGTTGAAACCAGCCTGCGTTTATGAAGCTGGTGGGGTTTCAGATAAGCATATGCCAGTGCAAAAATTATCACGATAAAGACTGCACCAAGAATATGATTCAGTATATCCTTAAAATTAGCCACGTCACCCGAGATTAGTATCATTACTATGCTTCAAGTTCCGACCATACAAGTGAACTTGCACCAAGAACGGCGGCATTCTGTGTGCTGAGCTCAGAGGCCAGCAGTTTTACCTTCCCCTTGTAAATGCTCAGCAGATTTTCTTCCATGTATTCTTTTGCCGGTTCAAATATCAGGTCCTTCGCCAGGGCCAGTCCTCCGAACAGGAAGATTGCTTCCGGATTTGTGTGTGCCACAACGTCGGCCAGTTTGAAACCAAGCATTCTTCCTGTATGCTCGAATGCCCTGAGGGCAAGCGGATCGCCCCGCAATGCCGCATCATGGATTATCTTTGCATCCAGCTCTTCAAAGCTGTATTTCCTCAGTTCACTGGGCTGAATACTGTCAGCCATGATCTTGAGCAGGGATCTTTTTATTCCGGTTGCCGATACGTATGTCTCGAGGCAGCCTTTTCTGCCGCATCCGCAGTCGCGGTTTGAATCACCGGGCCGGATTGCCGTATGGCCTATTTCACCGGCAAAACCGGCATGACCATAAACGAGCTTTCCGTCAATTACAAATCCGCTTCCCAGTCCGGTTCCCAGGGTAATAACAACAAAATTCTTCATTCCCCTGGCTCCGCCGTAAATCATTTCCCCTACAGCAGCAGCATTTGCATCATTGGTAACTGTTACCGGCAGACTGGTATGTCGGCGGAATTCGGCGGCAATCGGTACTATGCCCTTCCAGGGCAATCCGGCAGCATATTCAATGGTGCCGCAATTGATGTTGCCCATGGGAGCACCCACGCCATAACCCTTTAACTCGATTCCTTTACCGGCTTTGCTGACACAAAGCTGGATCTTCTCATACAAGGCTGCTACAAACACCTCTATCTCATCATAATGAGAGGTTATAACCCTGTCTTCCGCGAGAATATTTCCCTCCCGGTCAACCAGTCCGAATATGGTATTGGTTCCCCCGATGTCAATACCTGCCGCTACTTCTTTCTTTTCCATTCAAGTAAGATAAAAACCTGTTTATATTCCGGATCATTCCGCCCGGATACTTGTCGCAGCAAGTGCTGTCCGGCACGGATGACCCCGGTAATGACTGCTGCCCCGAGTCTATTCAGGCTGGTATATATTACCTACCTTCCTGGCTCTTTGTGGTTTGTCCAGGTTCAGGCCCAGAGCCACACCGGCTTCAACAAGTATGTTCCAGCCGGCTGCCAGCTGCAGGTATTCCGAATACTCACCTCCGTCAGGTATTATGACTGTCGGGAAGATTGTCTGTTTTGCAGATATAGCCACAATATTGATTCCCACGCCTTTTACCAGGCATTCATTGAATTGCTCCTGATCTGCTTCAAAGGGATCCACCCATATCAGAACCTCGTTCTTATCCATCACTTCCTCAATACCGTGAAGTGCAAAAGTTCCTTCAAGGAAATCAGACTTCTTCCTTATTATTTCATTGGCTTTCAGTCCGAGTTCCCCGGCAACACCATTTTCCCTTCCGGCAAAATATACAAAATCCGCATTTTTAATGACTCCGGTGATCTCACTGCTGACGGATGAAGTAAGTACCTGTTCCAGTTTCCCGGCCAGTTCATCCAGTCCTTCCATTTTCCGGCCTTCCAGGTTTCTCAGAAGCGAATCATAGAACAAAGCCTGTTCAAGTACCGACTTTGTTGCAGCCACGGCTTTTTCCTTGCCGCATGAAAGGACATGGGCATCATGTGCCAGTTCTTCCAGTTTTGTATTCTTATTGGCTGTAAGGCCGAATATGGCATTATGATTCCTTGCCTTCAGGTCGAGAATGAGTCTGATCACCTCCTTGGTCTGCCCGGAATTTGAGGAAGCAAACACTGCCATGTCACCGAGTGCGTATTCCCTTGCCTGGGTTGACCCCTCGGTGAAGACAGGCATGCTGAATCCTTTCTTCAGCATGGCGGAAATGGCCCTTTTGGCGGGAAATATACGGCTGCTGCCCTCTCCTGTGAGCATCAGGCCCTTTTTTGATTTTATTGAACTTACAAATCTTTCTGACACTGCCGGACTGAAAGATCTTACTATTCCGGGTGTTTCCAGCATTTCTGCCACAAGAGCAAACCTGCTGTATTTTTCTTCTTTCAGATTCATATTATCTAGATTATAATGAACGGGATTAAAGTTTTTTCACCAGAAATTCTGCCAGTTCTTCCTGTACCTGGGGATCTTTCTGAAAGCCTCCCCCGAGGTGCTGCCAGTAAACTTCAGCATATTCCACTCCGGCCATTTTGCCGTAGTTCCTGTTGCCTTCAAGCACAAAGCCGAAGAAATCATCAATCTTATGCATGTGTCTCATAAGATCAATCTGAGAAATATGATTCGACAGCATTTCCTTCTTTGCTTCAATAACGGAAGTTATGTCGACCAGGAAATGCGGCGGATTGAGCTCTGCTCCCAGCGGATCGGACAATGTAAGCGGTGAGGAGTGATACAGCAGGGGTGTGACGTCAAGCGGTTTTTCCTCTACCGGAACGGGATCAAGGGAAGCCACCATGGCTGCTGATTCAACTATATTGGCCGTTGTCCTGTGATCAGTGTGATAATCATTGGGAAGATGAGTAAACACGATTCCGGCTCTCACCTTGCGCATCAGGGAAATTGTTTTCAGTCTCATTTCCCTTGTATCGAAAAGGAAACCGTCAACTCCCCCGAGGGTGTAGTATTCCGCATCAAGGACCGCTGCAGCCTTTCTGGCTTCCTCAAACCGTATCCTGGCTGTTTCCTCCATGCTGGTGTTGCATCCTCCGAGATCACCACCGGTCATGGTTGCTATTACAATTTTATATCCCTTGTCTTTCAGAAGTTTTAATACTCCGGCATTCCATGCTTCAGCATCATCCGGATGTGCATTGATGGAAAGCACTACTTTGTTAAATTTATTTGCCATAATATATTATTTATTTGATTTTTACCATTTTCTTTTCCAGTCTTGTGAATTCCGGAAGATCACCCACCAGGGGCTTAACATATTCCAGGAATTCCTCCGACACATTATTTCTTTCTTCATTGAAATAGTCTTCCGGCATCGGTTTGGCAGCAATGGCGACCTCCTTAAGCGGTGCCTTCCCGAAGCGAATCATATATGGTTCATCAGACATTCTGTCAATGCTCACCATGAATCCGGTTTCTCCCCTGTTGGCCAGTTTGACTGCTTCCACGCCGCAAAGATAGGCTTCCTCAAGATCAGTCTGAGAGGCTCTTACAAAATCACTCATTATCAGTGATTCAGTAATCTGGAATTCCCCGCGGTATCCGAATTTTTCGCTTATCATCCTGTGAAGGTTGATTCCCACACTGGTACCTCCCATGGCACCGAACTCTATATTATTGAACTTATCCTTTGTTGCCGAAGCACTTACAGGGGTTCCGTCAGCATATTTCAGACCCTCCCCGCAGACTACCGATACCCATCCATAGTTTTTGATGCATTTCTCAACATCAGTCAGGAATTTATCACGGTCGAAATCAAATTCCGGAGTATAGATCAGATGGGGTGCATCATCCTCTTCTTTGCGTGCCAGTGCAGTTGCCGCGGCAAGCCATCCCGCATCCCTGCCGATGGTCTGATATATCACGAATTTATCGACTCTCTGCATGTCCCTTGCAAGGATTCCTGCCTGCATCACATTCAGGATGTTTGTCCGGGCAGCTGAAGCATACCCTGGTGTATGGTCCGTTCCGAACAGATCGTTGTCAACGGTTTTCGGAATCCCTATTCCCCTGAGTTCATAGTTCTGATCGCGGCAATAGGCCTCCACCCTGTTGATGGTATCCATGGTGTCATTGCCCCCGATCAGGAAGAAATAACGGATATTATACTTTTTAAGCACCGAGAGTATCCTGGGCAGATCCTCATCCTTCACCTTGTGCCTTGAAGATCCCAGGGCGGAGGAAGGAGTGCCCCGCAATCCCTTGATCACCGCGGGAGACTGTTTGCCCAGGTCAAACATCATTTCCTGCATGAAGCCCTCGATGCCATAATGCATGCCATAGATTTCGCGGATGTTTGTTGAAAGGGAGCCGGCTTCAATGACTCCTGCCAGGCTGGAATTGATAACTGAAGTCGGACCGCCTGACTGTCCGATAATTGCATTTCCTTTAAGCATATTCGTTATATTTTACTTTATGTTTTACTTGAACTTCAGCAGCCCGAAAAATTCCGGCCGGTGATAATCGGGATTGGGAGTATTTATCGGATTCCATGTCACATAATGCGGAACAGTCAGCTTATCGCCGCATTTGTAGAAATTTGCCCTGAAAGTCTTCCCTTTAAGATCCCTGACCTCATGACGGAAGAATACCTCAAAGGGTATGGCTATGGTGATATTCCATGAAAAATTGCCGGTCCTTTCGCTTACCGGCTGGTCTCCGACCGAGGATTTCCTCCTGATCTTTGATATTATTTCCGGGTCGACGGTTCTACTGTTTGCCCTTTCGGTACCGGTTCCCAGCAATATTGTACCTATGCCGTTTACTTCAAAATTATAGTATATCCCGTCATCTGATGGTGATACAAAGAATTCAACGCAGGAATCCTCATAAACACCCTGGTTTGACCGGGTTTTTTCCGCCTTGAAATATTCTTCGGTGACGTAATATTTCAGAAGTATCTCGTTATCGGTGTAGGCTATTGCAAAGCTGACATCCGGTTTGTAACTGAAATCACTCCAGTTCAGCACATCAACGGCTTCCTTCTTCACATTCCTGTCAAGGCTGAGGGATATTTCATCCAGATCGGGACGGGCAGTGGAAAACTTCAGTTTCTCAACTTCAATTACTTTCATTTGCATCGGGTTTAAGTTCAAAATCACAAAGAACACAATATACAACAAAGATTGATACATATTTCCTCCGTATTTTTAAAAGTTATGCAAGCATTTCATTCCATACAAGAGCTGCTGCCCCCAGGACAGCGGCATTTTTTTCGGGTATTCCCGAAGGCAGTATTTTCACTGTTCCCCTGAAAATAGGCTGAACATTTTTCTCGACATATTTCCTTACGGGCTCAAAAAGCATTTCCCCTGCCTTTGCCAGCCCTCCGAACAGGAACACGGCTTCGGGACTGGAAAATCCAATGGCGTTATGGATTCCGAAAGCCAGTTTTTCAGCCGTGAAATCCAAAGCCTTTACTGCAACCGGATCATTTGCGGCAGCTGCTTCGGCTATTTTTTTAGAAGTGAGTTCTGATGGTTTTATATCCCTGAGGATGCTTTTCTCCTTCATCTCGCTCAGAAGGAGAAGAACGGTCCTTACCAGTCCGGATGCCGAGGCATAGGTTTCATAGCAGCCTTTCCTGCCGCAGCCGCATTCCCTTCCTCCCGGAACAATTGTAACGTGTCCGAGTTCTCCTGCAAAACCCGTATGACCGTAAACCATCTGCCCGTTTATCATTATACCGCTGCCAAGTCCTGTGCCAAGAGTCAGAACAATAAAATCCTTCATGTCCTTTGCTCCTCCGAAAATCATTTCCCCCATTGCAGCGGCATTGGCATCATTGGTGACAATGACGGGAACATCTATCTTTGCCCTGATCAGATCGCCCAGGGGTACTATGCCCTTCCAGGCAAGATTCGGGGCAAGTTCAATAGTACCCTTGTAATAATTGGCATTGGGAGCTCCTATCCCTATTCCCAGCAATTTGAAATCACCCGTTAACAACAATTCATTGATCGCTGTAACCAGTGCAGAAACAAAATCATTAATCTCGGGATAACTGACGGTATTCAGGCTTCCTTCAGCCACAACCCCGCCTTCCCTGTCAACAAGACCGTATACGGTATTGGTTCCTCCAATATCCACACCGGCTACAATTTCTTTCATACAACTAAAATTTAATATTCTACATTCTACCCCTGGTTTTTGTCCCTGGAGGAGTCTTTCTGACGGATTTTACATTCTTTTCGCTTATGTCCCACACATATTCCAGAACCCAGTTTTCCTTTATTTCAATAATCTGCGGCATATACGAAACCGGTTCCGGCTGACGCCCGGCATGAAAATCTCCCGGAGTCCATTTGCCATCATTGTTAAGATCATAAATCACACGTACCTGGTAAACTCCTTTGTCAAGCAGGGGAAATTCAAGCCTGCCGTCCTTGTTCATAAACACTTCCCTGACAATTTTTCCCTCTTCGGTCAGAAGCTGGATTATCCTGCTTCCTTCATGGTTGTTTATATCTAGCACAAGCTTTCCGTACGACTCCTCACCTTTTACCGTGAATTTATAGGCTGATGAATCGGAATGTTCGCCATAAATATTCCCGAAGGATTCGGAATCGGCTATAAAAATATAGTTTTTATTCATACCAAGCTTACCTTTCATGCTTATCCTGCAAGAATTTGTACTGTCAATATCCAGGCTGAAAGGTATTTTTTTCCGGTCGCCTCCTTCCAGTTCATACAGCCTTATTCTTGATGTGTCCGGTTTCCGGAACGGAGTCTGTGAAGTAAAAACAAGAGCCTCTCCCGGTTTTAGGGAGGCAGTACTGATGTTTGTGGTAAACCTGAAAGGCGCCGGTTTTATCCTGCCCCTGGCCGGTGTACGGGGAAATATGTATCTCATCATTACCGTATCCTCCCTGAGGACATTTACACCTGAACTGTCTGTAAAGGGATATTTAATGACCGAAGTGATTAGCGGCCGGTTGTATTGTGCAGTGTCGGCAATCCACACCCTGATGGAGTCTCCCCCTTTGTTGCCCTCGGTAAAATATGAACCCGGGGCGGCTCCGGGTATGGAAAAATGAAATCCCAGGCTGTCCGGCGGAAGGGAAAGAGTGTAATTGAGCCTGTAAGCTGCTCCCCTTGATGAGGAAGTGAGATAACGTATCTTCTTTTCATGCTGAAAGAGATAGAGTTTGTAGTCTCCCTGCAGAACAATTGTATCAGCTGATTTCGTTTTCCCCGGCAGCTGCCTGAGCAGGCTGAGGGTATCCCGGCCTGGCGGAATCCAGTTTTTTTCAGGGGTAACAGATATAGTGGAATCCAGAAAAGCTATTTCCTCATCGGGCAGATTGAAATTCTTGCTGTTATCTGCATCCTTCAGGGCATACAGCCTGTATTCCCGGGCAGCCACATTATCTATCCTGAAATACCCGTTCTTGTCTGCCACTGCTATATACGACGGGATTTCCCTTATGAAAGCAGAATCCTCCTTCTGGATATACAGGACAACGAGTGTTGCTTCAGGAGGATTGAGGTCATCGGCTTTAAGGACATTTCCGGTAACGGAGAGGGAATCAATAAACGGTCCGGTTGAAAACACAAACTGAAAATTGTTTATGGGATTTCCCTCATTCAGATCCCGTACCGCATCCTGAAAATAGAAGGTATATGTTGTACTGTCCCTCAGTTCTTCTTCATACCTGATAACAATATCCTTTCCCCTTATCCGGATCTCAGGCATCCTTTTCATGGGCGGCGACACCATGAATTTCTCATTTATCTTGTCAAGCACCACGTATTCATCGAAGGAAATGACTATCCTGCTGCCCCTGAAATTCCTTGCACCATTCTCCGGAACACTTTTCAGAACAACCGGGGGCTCTGTATCCCGGGGTCCGCCCGATGGAGAGCTGATCTTGGCACATCCGGCTGCCAGCATAAATCCGCTGACAACATACGCGATATACCTTAATATGCCTGTTTTCTCCATCCGATCCGGGTTTTTTAAGGGTTTACAAACTTACATCAATTTTTTTATCAATGTAATCAGCTCAGTAACTTTAATCAGCAGCAGGTTTCTTATTCCATCCGGTAATCTTATCCGGTCCGGTCCTGGCCGACAACATACGTATCACCCGGAACAGCTGTTTCTCTTCTCTTTTGTTCCCGGATTTCCAACTTTATCCTGATTAGGGTTTTCTTTATTTGCATAATTTATACCTTTGGCTTTTAACTAATATCTGAAAAATGCATTTTCTTGTTATCCCATGGGATGTTAATCCTGAGATTTTCAGGGTAGGATCTTTTGCAATAAGATGGTACGGATTGCTGTTTGCCTCCGGTTTTTTATTCGGATATATAATTATGAACAGGATTTTCAGAAATGAAAATCTTCCGGAAGCCTCCCTTGACAGACTGACAATATATATGGCAGTCGGTGTTATTGCCGGGGCAAGGCTCGGGCACTGCCTGTTCTACGAACCGGGTTATTATCTCTCCCATCCCGGTGAAATACTGAAGATATGGCACGGGGGACTGGCAAGCCATGGTGCTGCCATTGGCATACTGATCGCGATCTGGCTGTTTGTAAGGAAGGAAAGGAAGGATTATGCCTGGGCTCTTGACCGTATTGCCATTGTTGTTGCACTTGCAGGCTTTTTTATCAGGATAGGCAACCTGATGAATTCCGAAATATACGGTGTGGAAACCACTCTTCCCTGGGGTTTCGTTTTCCTGAGAAACGGAGAGAATGCCCCGAAGCATCCAACCCAGATCTATGAAGCCCTCGCATACCTTATGATATTCATTCTCCTTTACCGCCTGTACTGGAGGAAAAAGGGAGAACACTACCAGGGCACGCTTATCAGTCTGGCTATGATACTGATTTTCACTGCAAGGTTCTTTCTTGAATTCCTGAAGGAAGACCAGGTTGATTTTGAACAGGGAATGGCATTGAACATGGGTCAGTTACTCAGCATTCCCTTTGTCGTTGCCGGCTGTATCTGGCTCTGGCACAGCCTGAAAAACAAAAAGACCGCCACAATAAAAAGAAAGGGCTGAACTGCTTTTACGTCATCCCTGCAGGGAAAAGGAAAATAATACAGAATGTGCCCGGATCAGTGTCAAAACAGTGTCCGGGGAGGAAGCTGCTATTTTGCAAGTATTCCGTGGAACAGTATATCCAGGATGCCATTCAGCCTGTTTTCAATGTCTATCTCCTTCCTTTTCCAGAAAAGAGGCACTTCCAGACCCTTGAGGGCGGTCTGGACAGCAAGGGCAGTATATTCACTGTTGGGTACATTGAAGACCTTCTTCCTGGCACCATCATAGAGAATAAGTCTCAGAATTGCAAGCTCTTCACGGTCGTATTTGGTTCTGACACTCTCTATGAAATCAAAATGGTCAAGGTTCTTGTCAAAGATGGCATTGTAATAATTTGATAGTTTTTCGAACGATTTCATCCTGACAAAAACATAGTTCCGCAGTTTTTCAGTAGGTGAATCAACTGCCTTGATAGTCTTAGTCAGCTCATTTCTAAGAATATTGGCCTCATTCATCACCACTGCCTTGAATATTTCTTCCTTACCGTTGAAATAGTAATAAATGGAACTCTTACCCATCTTAAGAGCCCTGGCAATCTCATCCATCGAGGTTTTCTTAAATCCGTACCTGCTGAAAATGCTGCCGGAGATCTTAATGATCCGCTTTCTATATTCCTCTTTATTAACCATATAACTCTTGACTGGAGACTGACCGGTTCTTTCTGTAAAATTACAATATAAAACTTCAACATTCAAATATTTCGACCAATCCGGTCGAAGTTTTGAATCCGCTTTTATTGGGATATCCGGTGGAAAGCTCAAGTAAATCGGTCAAAATCATTTTCGAATATCTTTTTTATTTTTATAAATTTGGTTTCTGAACGCGACTTGTTTTCATTATTTAATCATAATGCTCGCAGGCACTAAAAATTATCAGGGTATCTGGCTTGATGAATCTGATCCTTCTGTCGTAAGGGTGATAGATCAGAACCGTCTTCCCTTTTTCTTTGAGACAAGGGAACTCAGGTCTGTGGAAGATGTATACACCGCCATCAGCACAATGACGGTCCGCGGTGCACCTCTTATCGGAGCCGCGGCAGCTTTCGGCATTTATCTGGCCACATTTGAGTTGTCGCGCAATGCTGACCACGTTCATCAACTTGAAAATGCAGCCAGATATCTTGTTTCCTGCCGCCCGACGGCAGTGAATCTTTCCGCTGCCCTGAATTTTGTAATGGACAGGATAAGAAATAATCCTGCTGATTCATCACTCCGGGAAACTGCACTGAAGGCAGCACTAGACCTCTGTGAGCAGGAGAAGGAGAATTGCAGGCTTATCGGGATAAACGGCCTGCCCCTTATTGAGGATGCAGGCAAAAGGAAAAACGGGAATCCCGTCAATATCCTCACTCACTGCAATGCGGGCTGGCTGGCATCAATTGATTACGGCACCGCCCTGGCACCGGTTTACCTGGCTCATGAATCCGGTATTCCGGTTCACGTATGGGTAGACGAAACCAGGCCCCGCAACCAGGGATCGAGGCTGACAGCCTGGGAACTGGACCAGGCGGGTGTTCCCTGTACCCTGATAGCTGACAATACGGGAGGACATCTGATGCAGCACGGGATGGTCGACCTGGTTATTGTCGGAAGTGACCGTACAACAATACAGGGGGATGTGGCCAACAAAATAGGGACATACCTGAAGGCACTGGCTGCATATGACAATAATATCCCCTTCTATTCAGCATTCCCGTCAACTACCCTTGACTTCAGGCTCAATGACGGACTGAAGGAAATACCTGTTGAAGAACGTGATGAGGAAGAGCTGGTTTTTATTGAGGGATTTAACGGTGAAACAATAGAAAAAATAAAAATATGTCCGGATAATGTCCGCGGTGCCAATTATGGTTTTGATATTACTCCTGCAAGACTTATTGCGGGACTGATAACCGAAAGGGGCATCTGCAGGCCATCAGAAAAGGAAATCAGAAATATGTTCTCAGATAAAATCAAATAAACAAATGGAAGGTGTTGTAAAATTCAATTGCCACTGGACCCAGTGCGGACCCGTAATATCAGATGATCAGTATGAAATAATCAATTACTGGAGGGAAATACTGTATAATATGGATCTGATTGGAGCCTATGAAAACGGTGTGGGATTCGGAAACATGAGCATGAGGATCAGGGGCGGAAACCAGTTTGTCATAACAGGCTCGGCAACGGGAGAAATTCCCGATCTTGAACCGGGTCATTACGTGAAAGTAATTTCATTCAATATTGATGATAATGCAGTACAGTGCGCCGGTCCTCTCAAGGCCTCATCGGAATCACTTACCCATGCGGCAATTTACCTTGCCGATCCCGACGTCAATGCCATAGTCCACGTTCACAGTATAGCACTGTGGAACGAAATCATATATAAGGTGCCGACGACCAATCCGGCTATGGAATACGGGACAACAGGACTGGCAAAGGATATTTTCAGGCTCTTCAGCGATTCGGATGTATTTGAAAAAAGAATAATTGTCATGGCAGGTGATCGTGCAGGAATACTTACATTCGGCCAGGACATGGATGAGGCAGTTAATATTCTCATGCGATACCTGGGGAAGGAATAATGGTAAAAATAGGCATTATAGGAGGTTCAGGGCTGGAAGATCCTGAAATACTGGATTCACCCGAAATAATCAATATCAGCAATAAATACGGCAGCCCGGCTTCCCCTCTTGTATGCGGAAAAATAGGCAACACTGAAACAGTTATCCTGTCGCGTCACGGAAAGGATCATACCATACCTCCGTCAGCCGTCAATAACAGGGCCAATATTTCAGCCCTGGCTGATGCCGGCTGCACGCATATCATCAGTACAACAGCATGCGGAAGCCTCAGGGAGGAAATACAGCGCGGAGATATTATCATTCCCGATCAGTTCATAGATTTTACAAGACATCGCTATATAACATTCTTCGACGAGTTTGAACCCGGTAATATGGGTCATACCCCAATGGCTGATCCCTTCGACAGGCATCTGAGGTCATTACTGATATCCGCAGCCCGGAAGCTGCGGCTTCCTGTCCATGACAAGGGTGTAATGATCACCATTGAAGGCCCCAGGTTCTCAACAAGGGCCGAGTCTCACCTTTTCAGGATGTGGGGTGCCGATATCATCAACATGTCGGTTGCCCCGGAAGCCATTCTGGCAAACGAAATCAAAATACCCTATGCCACAATAGCAATGAGCACCGACTATGACTCCTGGAAAAAAGATGAACAGCCGGTCACATGGGAAGAAGTCCTGAAAGTTTTTAATGCAAATGTCCATAATGTCCTCAGCCTTCTGCGCGAGGTTATTCCCCTTGTAAATTAATGGGAGCGGGCCGGAGACCGGATGATTGGAACGACACTGAAAACAGGAGGCCGGGAAATGACAGACAGCCCCTGAAAAAAAATTTGACTTCCCTTTATTTTTGATGCAAATTTTATATAAGTGACTTGATCCTGAATTTTTCTACACTATTAACAAACCGTTCAGTATACACCATACAATAACCAAAAAGTCTGATTGATTAATCGTTATATAATTTTAGAATTATATAAATGATTTTAAGGTATTTGTTTGAATAACAATTCAATAATACCAGTCATACTTAATTCTATCCGGGATGAAAAAGCTGTTCTTGTTTTTGTCCTGTTCAGCACTCTTATATTGCTGAACGGTTGTGGTATTAAAAGTTTGGTATCAAAAAAGGGATTCTTGATGATACCCTGCCCATGCTGATAAACCAGCTGTCATCAGCGATCCGGATGAATATAAATCTGGTTGCCTCAAGTGTGAAGGACATTATCGTACTGTCCTTCGGAAACGTGTTAGTCCTGGTTGACAAAACTGTTAATTCGATCGTGATAATCAGTTCAATCGTTTTACTGTCTATCGGCCTGTTAATATTTATTTTCCTGTTGTTCAGAAAGAAAAAAGAATTTACTGCATTCAGGGCCATCGGTCTGTTTTTCATGCTTGTATATCTTGGCTTCTTTTTGACAATAATTCACTCAAACGGCAGAATATCCTATTCTCCTGCAAAATAACTTTGGCAAAATAACAGGTCGTTATACTATTACCAGAAGAATTCAATGAACTGAATCCAGCTTTTTTCCGGGTTAATGTTGTATTTTAACTCCCTGATTTTTCATAAAAAGCTGATGGAAAAAGGGTTCTTCATGCCGATACTGCTCCTGTTATTATGCCAGCCTGCTGTTGCTCAGGATTCTGATTCATTTTTTAAATTTGATCTCCTCCTTCGTTACCGCTTCGAATTATGGGATGGCTTCAATGCAAAGAACTACGGGGATGACAGTCCTGACGCTGTCGGTAATCTGAATGATAAATTCCTTCTCCAGAGGATCATTCCGGGGATAATATACAGGAGGGGTAAAATAAAAGCAGAATTCCATATGCAGGATTCAAGAGCCTTCGGATGGTCCCTGAGCCGTAAGAACTACCCGGATCTGTATAAGGTCGGCAACCCCTTGTCGGATAATTCATTTTACGTAATGAATCCCCAGGAAGAATATTTCGAAATATATGATCTTTTCGTCGAGTACAGGGGATTACTGAAGAATCTGTCGGTAAAGGCAGGCCGCCAGAAGATTTTTTACGGCGACTGGAGAATCTTTGAAATGTCACAGTGGGGAAATACCGGAAGATATACCTGGGATGCAATAAAAATTTCCTACAGAAAAGATGATGAATATATTGATGTTTTCGGAGGAGGAACAAAAATACATGATCCCGAAAAAACCCACGTGCCCTTCACTCATCTGGAATACCTGGGAGGTGGTATATATTCACATAAAAAGCTGACTTCCTGGCTTGATGCAGAACCTTTCTATGCCCTGAAGATCCCCGGCACCGCCGACTATATCAGGACCCGGTCATTAAACAGGAACTGGGCGGGTATAAAATTCTTAAGTCCGGAAGACAAAAGATTCTCGTATGATGTTCTTTATGCACGTGAATTCGGCAGTGAAGCCGGACAGCGGATTAAGGCTCACGGATTCGGATTAAGGACGACATGCAGGCTTGACGGCCTGCCGGCAGCACCCGAACTGAGTCTGGCCTATTATTATGCCTCCGGTGATAAGCCGGGGGATGATATAATTCAGACTTTTGATCCGGTTTACGGGTCGCGGGCCAGATTCCACGGATTTATGGGATTCGTTTCCTGGTCCAATCTCAGCAACCCGCAATTCTCCCTGAAGCTTTCCGGCAGCGGAAAGAGGATGTATGTTGAACTCAAACACATGCTTTTCTATATTCCCGAACCTGAGAACTGTACTTTTCTGAATACCATGAAACTGAAGGATGGCTGTAATCATCTTGGTAATGAAACCAACCTGTATTTCAGGCATCAGCCTAATAAACACTGGCAGCTTACCGGCATTCTTGGATATTTTACACCGGGAGATATTGAACAGATCAGTTTAAAAGAACCTGAAAATGCTTTCTGGATGGGGCTTCAGGTACAATACTCATTGAACTGACCGGAATGATATAATCTGGTAATAATTCCTTACATGCAAAACTGGAAAAAAGTATTCGGCATTATCTGGAGCGGACAACTGATTTCCACATTAAGCAGTTCCATTGTAGGTTATGCTGTTGTATTCTGGCTCAGTATCGAAACAAAGTCGGCCGGAGTGCTCGCCCTGGCAACCATTGCCGCTCTTTTGCCCCAGATGATTTTTGGACCTTTTACAGGAGTATTCGTTGACCGCTGGGACAGGAGGGTTACAATGATCGCGGCGGATCTCTTTATAGCTGTCTGCACATTCCTGATGGCCCTGATGTTCCTGAGCGGCAATGTTAAGATATCGCTTGTATACGTTCTCCTTGTAATGCGTTCCCTTGGAAGTGCCTTCCATGTTCCCGCCATGCAGGCTTCCGTTCCACTTCTCGCCCCGGAAAATGAACTGATGAGAATATCCGGCATCAACCAGGTTATCCAGTCAGTAAGTGTAATAGCCGGACCGGCCCTGGCAGCCCTTCTGATAACCGTCCTCAACATGGTATGGGTACTGATGATTGATGTTGCTGGAGCCCTGGTAGCCGTAGGCAGCCTTATGCTTGTCCGCATACCCAATCCTCCCCGGAAAGCAGACGCACCCGGTCCACATATCCTGAGAGAACTGAAAGAGGGACTGGCAGAAATTTATTATCACCGCGGACTGCTTTGGCTGTTTATCATAATTGTTCTTGCCCATTTCTTTATCATGCCGGTGGCTGCACTTTTCCCCCTGATGACAATAAGTCATTTCAACGGGGGAACATATCAGATGAGTATTGTGGAAATATGCTGGGGAGTGGGTATGCTTGCCGGCGGAGCATTGCTGGGAATAAAAAAACTGAAAATCCCGGAAATCATAATCATAAATTCAACCTTCCTGGTAACCGGGCTTACTTTTCTTCTTTCCGGAATCCTTCCTGAAACAGGCTTCCATATCTTTGCCGGTCTCACTTTTGCCGGCGGAATCAGCATGGCTCTGTATTCTGCATCATTCATGGTTATTATCCAGACTAATGTTGACATGGCAGTGATGGGAAGAGTATTCTCCCTCTACGGCAGCCTGACGCTTCTCCCGTCGATATTCGGACTGCTCCAGACAGGTTATGTGGCGGATGCCATTGGAGTTCCGAATGCATTCATCATATCAGGAATGGCAATAATAATGATTGCTGTATGGGCATTCTTTATTCCGGCATTAAGGTCCATGGCATCAGGAAAGTTGACATAAAGATTTTTCGGAAGGCCTTTTGGATTTTTTATAACAATTGGTTAATATTGCAGTCCGTTTTCTGTTTGCCGGCGCCTGAACGGAATCGGGCCATACACAGCCCTTTCGTCCCAGGATCCTGAAGGGTGGTAAGAGTGACCGGCAAAACCGGAAATGGTAAAAATAAAAGGGCCCATAGCTCAGACGGTTAGAGCACCTGACTCATAATCAGGGGGTCGTTGGTTCGATCCCAACTGGGCCCACACGCAGGCAGCCATTTGGCTGCCTTTTCCATTTCACGCCGGGATCGAGCCACCGCGGCAGTCTGGCTCCATCGCTAAATCACGCCACCGGCGTGATTTTTAACGCTCGGCCCTGATCCCAGCTAGGCCCAATCGAGTAGGAGGAAAATGAAATAGGTTTCCTCCTATTTCATTTTCCGACCTCTCACACCACCAGTCCGTACGGTTCCGTAGGCGGCGGTTCCTTACTTACGATACGACTTTGCGGTAACAGTCCATTAACAAGGGATAATTTGCCCGTCTCAGGTTGTCATTATTCAGTGCCCGTGATAGTATCCAGCTGTTGGATATGTGCCAATAACCCTTGCGGGTATTTGCCCATTCCCATGCTTTCCTCTTCTCTATCCCGCATCTTATAAGATTCCTGAACCGGCTTCGTACCCTCTTCCAGTTCTTCCAGATACACATCCGCAACCGCCGGCGATACCACATGTCCATCTCTTGGAGCTTACTCTTCATGTCAGCCAGCTTGAAGTATTCAAGCCAACCCATGATAAAGTAGCGAAGCGATTCTTTTCGCTGTGCATACCCCATGCCATTGCTCCGTCCCGTCAGCTCTTTCAGTTTTGTTTTAAATTTGTCAAGGCTTTTGGGGTGGACTGACAGGCGGCATTTGCCACTGTAAACATAGAAACTATACCCGAGGAATTTCATTCCTATTATATAGCCGGCTTTCGTTTTCTCACGGTTGACCCGCAAGTGGAGCCTGTTCTCTATGAAACCGACGATGCTATCACGTGTCCTTTCTGCCGCACGTTTGCTCCTGCAGAAGATCATGCAATCATCCGCATAACGGACAAACGGGTGTCCTCGTCTTTCCAGCTCCTTATCCAGCTCGTCGAGCATGATGTTGCCTAACAACGGACTTAACGGACCGCCCTGGGCCACGCCCGAAAGGCTCTCCCCGAAGCGGTCACCCACCTGAACTCCTGCATGGAGATACTTGTGGATCAGGGAAATCACCCTCCCGTCCCGTATCTTCCGTGACAGGACTTCTATCAGGCGACTGTGACTGACCGTGTCGAAAAACTTCTCCAGATCAAGGTCAACGGCATACTTGTAGCCCGAGTTGATGTGCGACTGCGCTTTCCGAAGGCCATCATGGCAACCACGTTTGGGGCGAAAACCATAACTGGTTTCGCTGAACTCCACTTCATACAGCGGTGTGAGAACCTGGGATATGGATTGTTGAACCAGACGGTCGACAACCGTCGGGATACCTAGAGGACGGGTCTGACCGTTCCCTTTCGGTATCTCTACCCGGAGAACCGGACAGGGACGGTACGTACCATCCATTAAACTGTTTATCAGGGACTCCTTGTGGCGGTGTAGCCATGGAAGTAATTCTTCCGTCCTCATCCGGTCAACTCCTCCGCTACCCCTGTTAGACATGACCTGCTTATAGGCCCTGTTAAGGTTCGTGGGAGAAACGATCCGTTCCAAAAGGTCATCCCCGCCAAAGCGTACTTCAATGAGGTTGTTTTCTGTTATCCCAATGAAAGTCTGCACTCCCGCATAGCTTTCGGATGCCGTCCTATCCTTCCGCGGGCAGTTATCACTTGGTGTTGATATTTTCTGCATTCTTCCCTTCATCGGGTAACATTCATTTACTCCCATTTAAATAAGGTTCAGCCCTTCGTACTTCGTAAGACTTCCTGCTATTCCGTTTTAATCCGGGGCAGGCTTGTATCCGTACTACTATGGCTTCTGCTGACTTCTCACGGCAAGCTTTACTCCGTGCTTCCGAAATAAAAACATCCGCACGTCCGTGAGATCTCCCGTGGTAAGATAAAAAACCTTCATCCCATGTCCCCGCCTCATTTACACCCCGGTGTCCGCATAATCTTCGGACTTCGACTTGTTAGGCAGTCTCGTCCCACCGGTTATGCCTGATGAGATTCGTGTTCCTCGGGGCGGGATTTTGCCGCAGGCTTCCTTCAGATTCCACCTCGCAGTGGACACCCTTGCCTCAAGCTAATGGTTGGCGATTATGAACCCCCATAGTGGACTTGCACCACCAAGTTATTTATCATGCACGGCACACCTTGAAAACCAATCACTTAGAAGATTGGTTTTTTTTTTGGTACCAGCCTCAACCAAGATAGCTCGTCAAAACCTCTTATTTGTGTGCAAATTCCTTCAGTTTTATTTTATAAACTAGCAAATTACAAATTCACAGAACCGCAAGAATCAATTATAATTAAAATACTTTTCTTTTATTTTGTTTATTTTGAATATTTCGAATATGTTTGCAAATATAAACGATACTCCAAATGGAACTAATTGATATCAGACGACCAACTAAGGAAGAACAACGAGCCGCACGAGAGTCTTATGAGATCCTCGCTTCCTCTATTGAGCAACTGAGGACAGAGATGCCAGAAATCGAGATTGAAGAAACTGAGGACAAAATCAGAATCCCGATAAATGCTTTGAGATTTTTAGCTTCGATCTTAAAGGAAATCAGTAGGGGAAATCCTGTTTCAATAGTTCCAATCGCAACCGAAATAACAACTCAAGCCGCAGCAGAACTTCTTGGATGTTCAAGACCACATATTGTTAAACTTCTTGAAGAAGGTAAAATTCCATATACTACAGTCGGTAAGCACAGAAGAATTAAATATGAAGATATAGTGACTTTCAAGAAAGAAATGAAATCCAGACAAAGATCCAAGATACAAGAGTTGATGCAATTGGATGAAGAATCAGGATTATATGATACATAGTGTTCGCTTTACCTGTGTTTTAGATACAAATGTTATCTACCCTTTATGGATTAGAGATTTATTGTTGTGGTTTGCATACCATGAACTTTATACACCCAAATGGAGCCAGCATATTTTTGATGAATGGTATGAAGTAATGATCCGCAGCGGAATATCTGAAGTTGAAGCTTTAAAAAGAACTTCAATAGTCAATGAGGCATTTCCAGATGCCTTAGTCGAAAACTATGAACCACTGATCGAGACCCTTTCCCTACCTGACATAAAAGATCGTCATGTTTTGGCTGCAGCAATAAAAACTAATGCTAACTTAATAGTTACTAATAATTTAAAACATTTTCCCAAAGAATATTTATCTGGCTTTGGACTATCTGCTAAGGATGCCGATGATTTTTTCACTGATATTATTGATCTTAATCATGTAACAAGTATCCAAGCATTTAGAGATTTAGTTATAAATAAGAGGAATCCTCCCTTAGATGATTATCAGATACTAGATATTTTCAGGAAGAATGGATTGAAAAAAACGGCCGATTATATTCATGCTCTGCTATAACTCTCTTAAAAGTATTTTGAAAAAAGGTGCCGGTTTCGGCGCCAGTATTTCCACCATATCAGTATAAATCCCTGAAATCTTTTACCATTATTCTGTTACAAAATTAGCTGGTACAAATATATACAAATCTGTACAAATCCCTGGAATCCCTCTTTTGACGCTCATAATCAGGGGGTCGTTGGTTCGATCCCAACTGGGCCCACATGAAAAAGAGCGAGAGTGAGAGCGAGAGCGAGTAAGAGCGCTGGCAGTCACCTTATGTCCAATATTAAATGATTGTCACAACCTATCTTTTAAAAGCTGGAAGACCCTAACCTAGTTTGTCTTTTTACCCAAATTATATCGCTCTTTGAACCATTCATTTATTTCCTGTTTATGAATTCTTTCTCGTTTTTTTTTCAATGTCGCAAAGGCCAAAAAAATTCCTCCTGCTCGCTCAAGCCCAGTTCTTCAAAGTCTGAATGAGTGCTAAAACTTATAATAAACCAATCTATACATTGGTTTTCTTTAAAAATGTTATGATATTTGTACTGTGAGTACTAATAATGAAATAAAAATAAAGAAACTTCTGGATTTACATGTCCCCGGAACTGTAATTCTTGCCTCCTGGTTGGAAGAGAAAGGATTTTCGCATGATCTTCAACATAGATATCTCAGAAGTGGGTGGTTGGAATCTGTTGGTGTGGGTGCATTTAAAAGACCAAACGAGAATCTAAGCTGGCAAGGAGCAATATTTTCATTACAAAAACAAGGCCATCTATCCTTGCACGCAGGTGGGCTAACAGCTTTGTCCTTATTGGGATATTCCCACTATATACGAACAGGACCAGAAACAGTTTATGTTTTTTCAGATTTGAAAACCCCGTTACCTTCCTGGTTTAAGAAGTATCCCTGGAAGGAATCTGTAAAACATATAAAAACTTCATTTATTCCAGCTGTTTTAGGATTGCAAGAAAATACAGAGACTCAATTACAAATAACTATATCAACCCCAGAAAGAGCAATCCTTGAATGTCTTTATTTATGTCCTGATAAAATGGACCTGATAGAAGTTTATCAAATACTTTCCGGAATGGTTAATCTAAGACCGGATCTGATACAAAAATTGCTTGAGGAATGTAATTCCATAAAAGTGAAAAGATTATTCCTGTTTATGTCAAAAAAATCGAATCATCAGTGGAGAAATTTCTTGAGTCTGGAACGTATAAATCTTGGAACAGGAGATCGAAGTATAGTTAAAAATGGCATGTACGATTCTGAACATAGGATAACTGTACCAAAAGAATTAGCTCAATTATGATTGATCCCAGGTATAGAGCACCGGTAGAATTATTACTTCAAACTATCCCGTATATTGCTAAAGAGTCTATTTTCTCGCTCAAGGGTGGTACTGCTATCAATCTATTCATAAGGGAAATGCCAAGACTTTCTGTGGACATTGACCTGACTTATATGCTAATTGATGATAGAGAAACTGCATTAAAGAATATTTCTGATGGTTTGAACAGGATAAAGGCTGATCTCGAAAAATCAATACAGGGTATCTGGTTACAACAGTACCAAGGGAAGAGCATGATGCGAAAATTAATTGTCAATTGGCAGATGCGCAAATAAAAATTGCAGTACCAACCCTAATGAGAGTTAACAAAAAAGTGGAAGAATCATTTGGGAGATTCGCAGCAATTAATGTTGTTTCTTTTGCTGAATTATACGGAGGTAAAGTTTGTGCTGCTTTGGATAGACAACATCCTCGTGATTTATTTGATGTAAGATTATTATTAGATAATGAGGGATTTACAGAAAAAATTAAGTTGGGGTTCATTGTAGCTCTTATATCCCACATGAGGACTATAAATGAACTTTTAAAACCATCTTTTATTGATCAACGCCAAGCATTCGAAACCCAATTTTCAGGAATGGCTGATATTCCTTTTAGTTATGAAGACTTTGAAAAGACTCGTGAAGAATTAGTAGAGGTAGTCCATTCAAGCTTTTCACTCGAGGACCGATTATTTTTAGTGAGTTTTAAAGAAATAGATCCTGTTTGGGAATTTTTACCTGTTGGTAATGCACAGGATCTTCCTGCTGTTCGCTGGAAACTTCAGAATTTGGAAAGATTAAAAAAAGCAAATCCGCGGAAACATAAAGAGCTATTAGACGCATTAGACAAGACTTTACTTGGTTAAAAATAATACTTATGATTTCATATTTGAAATTATCTCCTAGAATCCGTCAGATTTTTCGCCAGGTAATATGAAAATCAGTGACAAACATTACACCCTGAAAATCGTAAGTGAATGATAATGAAAACCAGGACAAACCGACAAACTCTGAAAAACAAGGTTTTATCTCACTCCTTGTTATGCCAACATTTGAATGGTTGAAGATTTGGGACAGATATACCAAGCTCCTTTCACTCTGTCCATCCATTTCCCACACTCGTTTTCCGAATGTTTTCCGTAAAGTATGGGTTGAAGCATTTTGAATTTTTATCCCATATGTTTTCAGGGCGCTTTTTAGAAGCCTGTTTGCATACTGGATTGTAAATTTTTGATCCTTTCTATTGGCAAAAAGGTAATTTTCAATTTTAAACCTGCCTGTTAATGAGTATTTGGTGGATGAATACTTAAGAACCTCTTTAAGAGATTCATTTACGGTTATGCTCCTTACTTTCCCCGTTTTGCTTTCTGTGATAGTAATTTCATCTTTGCCAAGTATATCAATCCACCTGATATTCAAAAGGTCCTTAGCCCTGAGGCCAGGATATGATCAGAATCCCCGTATAATCTGTATAAGACTACTCCGTTTTTTAAAATTTGCACGTATCTCATCAGCTATTCGTTGTGATCGTCCGGGATTAATCCGTTTCATCAGATCGAGCGATTCAGCGATCCTCTCATAGTGTTTCTTACCTGTGTGCGCAAGATCTTCTTCAATCCTTCTCTTCAGGAAAGTTTCAGTTTCTTCAGGGAATCGTTTATGGTTCTTCCTGTAAAATTCGAAAATTACATCATCATAAAAGAGTTCCGGTTCCCTGATAAGTTCCAGGGCATCTTTCATACGGCCTTCCTCTTCATAAAAAGACAACAGATCCTCAGGATTTCTTTGCTTAAAGATTTCTTCGCATTCTGAACCCACTGTGCCTTTCAGGGCTTTTATCTTTCGGAGGATTACAACCTCCGGGCAATGCTTCACAACCTCTTCGGAAATCTCATCCATATTCATTTTGAGCTTATGTGCTGCTTCCAGGTAAATTTCTGCAACTCTGACGTCATGCAGGGGTTCAAATCCGTCTGAGCCGTCTCTGATCAGTCCTATAACTTCAGGGTAACGGTTCTGCTCCGATAACTGCACGCAAAAGGTCAGGAAATGATCTGCCTCTGACCGGCTGATTACCCTGAGAATGGCTTCCTTCTCATCAGAGGAAAGCTCAGGTTCCAGGGTCTTGTATAACCGGGAGATCAGTGTCAGAGGTATTGCTTTTTCACGGTTTACGAAAGATTTCAGATCCTTACCTTCATCTTTTGAAAAGAAACGGTGGTAAGATTCCTGAATATTGGAAAATGTATCGTATGACATCTCATTCAGAGCCTGATCCAGTTCCTTCAGGTAGTTTGTCCTTACTCCAAATGGAAGTTGTTTTACATAAGCAATCACATATTCGCAAAAGTCATCTGACTCAAAATATTCATCCCCGGAATAATCGTCGATATACAGGTATCCGTCATTGAATGCAGTTTCAACGTTTCGGATAATAAAAAGGATCAATTCTCCAATACCATCTCTTAGCTGGGTTTCAAGTCCTTTCAGTTTGTTCAGTTGTGAAATCAGGGCGCTTTCCATACCACTGGGATCATACAACAGGTCAGGATCTTCAAAAAACCTCCTTATCTTCTTTTCAGTTTTTTTGAATATCGCCCCGGCATCCTTTTCAGGCATCTTCCGGTTTCGTACCTCCGTTATGAAATTTTCAGGAGCAAACTTCATTACCAGAAGTACCAGGTCTTTTTTGGACTTTGTTTCCAGGTATTTTTTCAGAAAATCCAGAGATTCAGCAGTCGTGGGACAATTGAGAGCATATGAAGCAATATTATCAGTACCTTCATGTATGAAAGTTAGAAGTACTGCAACTGTATGTTTACATACTCCATCGTATGGACAGTCGCAGATACTGTAAATGCCTCCCTCTTCAAGCCTGAATTCGATCTGGTATTCTCTTGTGCCTTTTACAGTGGCAATAACTGTATTGATGGCTTTATTATGCATGAGTTCTTCCACCATGCCTTCCTCATAATATTCCTGACCTCTCCGGTATATTTTAAAATCACAGCAGTCCCTCACATCTTCTTCCGTAATTCCACCCAGGCATTCCGTTATTGATCCCGAGACAGCATCGAAGAGATATTCTCCATATGTTTCCTTCATTTGCGGTTTATTTAAAATTCATATTCAGTTTAAAATTAATACTTTTACCTCATGAACAGAGAAGCACAAAAAATAATAAAAGAACTTTACCCGAAATTTCCTGAATGGGACCGGGATTTCAGGGAATTTCTCGGGTTGTTCTATCGGGATATCCTGATTCCTGAAACAGATGAGCAAAAGATATGGGATTCAATGGAGAATATCTATGCGACTGTTTTAGAATCAATAATCAGAATGACCGGGATAAGTGATAAGTGGGACGGCCCCGAATTCTTACCTTTGGCCGTTAATGCAGGACTTGAAGTTTTCTACAGGTCTGACAAACTGAAATGCCCCTTCTATTTTGGCACCGACGAAAACGGTTTCTTTTTGAGTGCTGATATGATCTATTCTGAAAACATCCGGAAAATGGACGACCGGTTCTGGTTTCAGATGGCAGAATTAACCCGTTTCGGGAAACTGGATCTTTGGGAGAACAGAGTCTTTCCGGAATCACAGGTAAGGAAGGAACCATGGTTCCACCGGAAATCAAAGAGCCGGATCTTTCATCTGATCAGGAGCGCTGTAGCCTGGGAAAAGGAGGAAGGTTTTGCAGAGGACCTGGGTATGATTATTATTCGCTGGAAATATGACACTGCCTGGGAGGAGTTGCTGTGTAAGGGATCTGCTGCATTTCACAATCTGTACCGGATTAACGAGGCTTTATGGAAAAAAGAGTTTTCAGGAACAACTCGAAACAGGGGCAGGCTAAATAAAGGCCTGACTTGTGACAAATAGTGCGGCAGAATATTATGTTGATTTAAAAATGGGGACAAATACTTTCCCTGATTCCGGAAAACAGATTCTGAACCAGTAATACTTAGTCCTGCAAAAACATATCAGTGTGTCGGGGAAAGGCTCTCCCGATACCAGTCCGACGGGTTCAGCTGACACGACCACAGGCTGCATAGAAGTTTATCTATTTAACATACACTATCCCATGATTCCCCGCACTGAAAATTATCTCTTTTCCCGTAACTTTATTGTAATTTTATTCCAATTAACCCGGGCCATGAAAAGCATTGCTTCCGCACTTGTTGCATTATTCATTCTGACAGGAATATGCGCTTTCAGAACAGGCGAAAATAATAAAGCATCAGATGGAAATCAGAACGGCCGCAGCGGTGTTGCCGTAATCATGACAGGAGCCGCCGCCAGAATCCCGCAGGAGGCTGCATTGCTCGAGGAACTTGACAACAGAGGCCTGTTCAAAGATGTCGTATTCATCTCCGGTGTGAGCTCCGGGGCGCTTAATTCAGTGATGCTAAACGCTGTTCTAAGCGGTAAATTATCGTGGGAGGAGTACCGGAACATACTTTTCGGCCTGAAGAACAGTGACATTTTCACCCAGGGACAGAAGAAAATCCCGGTTAACTCCGCACCCGAAAGAGAACTGTTCAGAAGGATAGTGGAAGACGGTCTCGGATATGAAACGATAGGCGATCTGCCGTTCACAACCGCGATATCATTCACTCATCTTCAGGAACTGGGTGTAAAGAAAAACGTTTACAGGATGTGCAGCCGCAAGATCAATCCCGAGTCTGACACAACCCTGAGCCTCGTCGATATAATGATGGCATCATCCGCATTCCCGGTGGCCTTCCCTCCCGTCAGGATAAAAAATGCCCGCACTATTCCCGACGTTGAATACGTTGACGGGGGAGTTGGTGAAGATCATGTGCCCTACCACGCACTCCTGCAATTCGAAAAATTCAAGGGAAAGGGCGTGGATAAGGTTTACATTATAAGCCGGAAATGTGACAGCATACCCGAGGTAAGCGAAGAACTTATGAACCTGGGCATTAATGACAGGGGAATATTCGACAGGCTGGGTATTTCACTTGACGAGATCCTTGAAAAAGGAATCATCAAAAGACTTAAAGCCTATGCCAGTGAAGCACCTGAGCTGGCTTCCCGTACTTTTGTCTGGATGCCTGACTTTAAAGCGGATTTTCTTATGTTTGATTTCAGCAATCTTCAGGAGCAATATGAAATGACTTCCCAGTGGGCCAGGATCAATGAGCCGATACCTCTTGCCGATTTTTTCCTGGCTGCGGAGAAAAAGGCAAGATAATCACAGGCTGAATTTCAAATCATTAAATTTACCACCAGCAACTATTCATTTCATTATACCGGTGGAAAAAATGAAAAGACTTGATACGCTGTTTCATGATGCCGGATCACTTATTCTATTCGGTTCAATAATCATCCTGACAATTCTTGCACCTGCCCTGATCGACAGGGGGCTTATGAATAAACTTGTCAGCAGGAGCAAAGCCTCGAACAATGACACTACCAGTATTGTTTTCATCAGGAATTTCGTTCGACTGACAATTTATCTTTCTGGTATAGGCCGGGCTTATATTCCCCGCCTAAAAAAGCTTTGCTCATTCGCTTCTTGCCGGAGCCGGTGTAACGACACTGACCATGGGCTTTTCTTCCCGGCAGATACTTAGGGTTTGCTTTCAATTTCAGAAAGTTTTATTCTAATGTCATGAAGCTCTCCTCTTGACTGACCATTGAAAATTTCAGAGAATTCATCTTCATGAGCTGAGTATGGAAGTGTTTAATATTTCGGCTTCCTGTTACAGATAATGCTTAGCTGGACCGGCAGCTTGCAAAGAGAAATCGCGTTCTTGCAACAATGAAAAATTAGCATTAACCATGCATTGAAAGTGGTATACTTTTGAAGTGAAATAGTGGTATGGTTTTTCAAATAAAGAAAACAGACACATTTCTAAATATCAGACACTTACAAGACCATTTGCAGGTGTCCTTTTGTTCGGGACCAAATAACCCAAACAACATTGATATTGGTTCATTTTAAGGTTTGCCCTGACTATACTTCCCGGATTTAAGCCATTAATTCATTGCGAACATTAAAAATGTAATATTTTAAGGCTTGGTTGTTGTTTTTACACTAAATATATTTGAGGCTGGAAGTTGCGTAAACATTAAAACATCTATTAATTAATGCCAGAAATACTTTATCAAATCAATCCCGACAGAAATGTCCCATGGAACAATCTTCCCCTGTTGCCAATAAGAAAAGAACTCTATCAGACAATAGAGATATTAGAGAAACTGGGAGATGCTAAAGCCGCATTAGCCAGGCTTCAGGGTCGTAGTATTGTGATTCCAAATCCAGGTTTATTAATCAATACTATCAGCTTACAGGAAGCAAAAATTTCAAGTGCCATTGAGAACATTTTCACGACAGATGATGAACTATACAGAGCATATAGTGACCAGGCCATTGTAACTAACGGAGCTCCAAAAGAGGTGTTAAGATATAAAGAGGCACTGTGGTCTGGTTATTATTATTTAACCTGAATTATTCATAAGTACTTAAAAAAAAGGGTGCTTTTGTTCTTTAATTATAACTTAATTAGCTATATTTAAAGTGATTAAAAACAAAAAAACACCCTTTGTACAATGATAGATAAAAATACTGAAAATTTCCCAAACG
>JAKPOU010000024.1 GCA_029547705.1 Bacteroidota bacterium
GTGAATTTAAACGGGGTCATCAGTTCGTCAACCTTCGAAAACTCATTTGTCGTAATGTCAAAATCCTCAATCATTATCGGCTCAAAGTACCACGTTTCACCAGCCACAAGACGGAACTCATAAACACCGCAGGGCAGTTCAGAATCTAAAGGCTCTCCATTGTATGAGTGAATAAAGAACCCGTCAGTCATCACCGTTGTGATCGGAAGCGTTATCTCTGACCATGAATCCTCTCCGTAAAGCGAATATTCCATTTTCATGTAAGCCCCGTTGGAGATGACTTGAAATGGAAGCAAATGAGATAAATCAGTCAACAATGCCGGACAACACTCACCCGGATAAACAATCTTATTCGGTGAGATGTAACTCATCCACGGTTGTGGTTGTTGCTTATGGCAGTTATAGATGCTCATGCAGCAAAGTATTTTCCGAATAAACCGGAGGATTGAAAATCATATTTCTTTCATTTTTCATAACGCCGTATTCACTTCAACACATTCTTCGTTTGAGAAATCAGAACATCCTGCCGCATTGCAAGCCTTAATTTTATAACAGAACGTTGCAGGACGATAGTCATGATTTGAGGATTCACAATCAGTAAACGTCGTTTCAGTTGACGGTAACATGATGACATATTCATACGCCCCTCCGTCAATAGACCGATAAACCTCGTAATAAGAAGCAGAAGCAATAGGCAACCACCCCACTTCAACACAATCCCACTGATCGGCCTGTGTAGGCTCATAACAGGTTGTTGCAGCAGGAGGTGAGGCAGGAGGTGCAGGAGGTGAACCGCAGTCAGCTATCTCAACCCATGTCTCATTATCATTGTATATGAATATCCAATCCGAAAGAGAACTGTCTCCTGTATAAATACCTGACACAACTGTATGCTCTGTATCGGTTATGTCCTGCTGATGAACAGTACCGGCAGGGATAATTATTTCAAGGCATTCCTCAGTTTCAGTTCCTTCGTCGAATAGAACCGTGTAATATGTATCTACAATATTAGGCTCTGAGAGATAAGAATCTACATATCTCGGCAGGTCAACAACACAATGTAGTGTTTTATATTTTGTGACCGGCGACGGCGTTTCATTACGATCTTCGCCATATAACAAGTTAAACTCAACCCGTCCGTCCGGATGAATTGTTGCCTGTCTGACATATCCCTTCTGCCCTGCGAGCCATGTTTCTCCAAGTTCGGTTGTTATGTAATCATTCGGGTCATAAGCATCTTCATGACAAACAACTGCTGCTATCTCCTGA
>JAKPOU010000033.1 GCA_029547705.1 Bacteroidota bacterium
TGCTGAGCTACTGAATCAAACTCTTGTATCTTAAAGAACCCAGGACCCTCCCGCAAAGCGGGATGCTCTACCTGCTGAGCTACTGAATCAAACTCTTGTATCTTAAAGAACCCAGGACTCTCCCGCAAAGCGGGATGCTCTACCTGCTGAGCTACTGAATCATACTCTTGTATCTTAAAGAACCAGGACCCTCCCGCAAAGCGGGATGCTCTACCTGCTGAGCTACTGAATCATACTCTTGTATCTTAAAGAACCAGGACCCTCCCGCAAAGCGGGATGCTCTACCTGCTGAGCTACTGAATCAAACTCTTGTATCTTAAAGAACCAGGACTCTCCCGCAAAGCGGGATGCTCTACCTGCTGAGCTACTGAATCATCCGCTAAAATTGCGAGTGCAAAGGTAGATTTTTTTTAAACTATTCCAAATTTTCATTGTGTTTTTCGATTTTGAAAATAAAATCATCATTTGATTGTAATGAAATACGATGTCAAACGTCTGTGTTAAAAGAAAACGATTCAAAAAAGCTTGATATGAGAAAAACGATATCCGGAATATTGTTTATGGTTGCTCTCCTGACATCGTACGGACAGGGAACCATAGAATCATTGTTTGATAAATATGCGGGTAACAAGGGATTTACTTCAGTTACTATAAGTGGTGACCTGCTTAAACTGGCCAGGGCTATGAGGGACAGGGAGTCTTCTGGGGTTTATCTGCCGGGGGAAATTACTTCGGTAAGGATCCTTGTTCAGACCGGGAACAACAGGCCGGATGAAAATTTTTATGATCTGATTAAAAAAGGCCCCGAACGCAGGAAATATCGGGAATTCATGAGTGTAAAAGAATCCGGCAGGAACCTGGTAATGCTGACAAGGAGCAGCCGCAGGGTTTTCAGGGAAGTCCTCATTATCGGAGGAGGCGATAACGGCTTGCTTGTGCAAATCAAAGGAAATATGACGTTTAAAGAAGCGAAAGAATTCTCTGAAAGGCTGAAAAAAGATGGCGGGAGAGGGATTTGGTCTTATGTTTACGGGTAATTTTCAGCAAGTTTTTCAGCCTGATGACAAGGGATGCATTTAATGAAATAATACACAGGTACAACCGTAATTTTTTTGCAATGGCTTTCCGTTTTCTCAGGAATCAGCATGAAGCTGAGGATATTGTGCAGGAGGTTTTTATGAAAATGTGGCTTATGGGTGACAGGCTTGATGATTATTCTGATGTCGGTGCGCTGGGCCTTACCATGACAAAAAACAGCTGTATTGACATGATCAGAAAACGGAAACATATTGATACAGAATGGAACGGGAATGACTCCGCAGATTCATATCTGTCCCCGTCACCTTATGAGAAAATGGTAAAGGATGAAAGCCAGAGTATACTTAACCGCATCATTGATGAACTGCCTCCCTTATACCGCGACCTGATTCAACTAAAGGAAATCAACGGATTATCCTATGAAGAGATATCACAGCAGAGCGGAATAAAAATCAATACACTGAGGGTGACATTATCACGGGCCCGGAAAATTATTAAAGCGAAATATCTTGAATATGTTGATGGAAGAGCATAGACTTGAAGTATTGCTTGAGAAGTATTACAGTGGCAGGATTTCCGGCAAGGAAGAGCAGGAACTCAGGGATTTTCTTTGCGGGGATGCTGTTTTTCCCGGATATGAAGCTGAAAGGGAGATTTTTCTGCATTATTCTGAATCAGAAAAGATGCCTGTTCCTTCCCCGGATTTTGAAACGAGGATAATTAAGGCTATTGATGATTTAGAAGAGGCTGTACAGCAGCAGAGGCCATTGCCGGGGCAAATAACGGAACCGGAACAAAAGCCTTTAAAAAGGTACTTATTTACGTTTTCCGGGATTGCAGCCGCCATACTGCTGATTATTTCTTTGTGGTTCTTCCTTAACCTGTTTAACCACGCAACAGAGCCCGAAGATACCTATACGGATCCTGCACTGGCATATGCTGAGGCTATGAAAGTTCTTTCCGGCGTTTCACTCAGGTTGAATATTGCTGCAGAATCAGTTATTCCGGTTGTGGATCTTGCGAAAGCATCATTTGATAATATGGAGCCCCTGTCCAAATCCTTGAATTCCTTCAGTACGGGATTAAGGGAAACAGGTCTGCAGATGCCGGATACTGATAGCGACAGAAATAAAAATATACCAAAACCAAAATAAAAGATAAGATGAAAAAAATATATACCTTAATGATTTCTCTGATCATCAGCCAGATACTCTCAGCTCAGACGGGCTCCCTTGAAGCATTGTTTGAAAAATATTCTGAAAAGGAGGGCTTTACATCCGTTTATATTTCAGGAAAGATGCTGAATATGCTGGGGGCAATGAACAGGGACCCCGACAAAGCCGATAATATTCTTTTGCGCCTTAAATCGATAAGGATATTATCGGAGAAGGATTCTCTTTCCGGGGGAAAGGAAAATTTCCATAATGAACTTGGCAGGATTTTGAACAGATCAGAATATGAAGAACTTATGCTTGTCCGTGAAGGTAGTGATCTGACAAGGTTCCTGGTACGTCAGAAAGGAGATATCATATCAGAATTACTGATGATCACAAAAGGCAGACAGGGTAACTCTGTGGTTTCCATCAAGGGCGAAATAAATCTCAGGGAGCTGGCTGATCTTTCCCGGACGCTGGGTATTGAAAATCTTGAACATCTGAATACGCCATAGCTATATGTGGAATACTGCAACGAAACAGGACTATTTCCACCTCAAATGAACCTGGTGAATGTTTTTTTGTTAATAATTATTAAATTTGCAGCCATTAATCTGATTAGTAACGATCATCCGGCTCCAGTAATATACAATTAAGAACACAATAACTGATTTAAGGGAAATTATACTCCGGGCATAAAACAGGCCGGGAAAGAATTGCTTTAACCAACAAAACATGATATAATGGAAAATAAAAAAACTACGAAGAAGATAACAAGGATTGAGGACGATGGAACGGCTTCCGCACCAGCAGGCGCACGGACCACGAAATTTGTAGCCAGCGATGAAAGCAAGGCAAAAGCCCGGAATTTCAGGATTATTGCTGCTTTTGCATGGATTGTGGCAATTGCATTTGAAATTATAGCCATCGTTCAGCTCCGGAATGCTCCGGTAAATACAACCATTCTGATTGTTCTGATAGTAGCAGCATTAATTTTTGCCGTAACAGGTTCAATGTTGTGGAAAAAGGCAAACAGATTCGATCCGGCTTCAGAAAAGGATAAAGTCAGATTCTTTGTTCAGAATCAGCTCGGTGCTATTATCAGCATTATAGCCTTCCTGCCACTGGTAATCCTTATCTTCACCAACAAGGACCTCAGCGGTAAGCAGAAAGGCCTTGTCGGAACAATTGCGGTAGTCGCTCTGCTGATAGCAGGTGTGGCAGGAGTTGATTTCAATCCGCCGTCACAGGAACAGTATCTGGAACAGACACAGCAGGTGGAAGCTCTGATGGATGGTGTAAACCATGTTTACTGGACAAAATCCGGCAAAGTTTATCATCTCTTTCAAGATTGCTCCTATATCAACACTGACAGGACAGATGAGATATTCGAGGGAACTGTTGCAAAGGCCAGGGAACTGAAGAATATTACCAATCTGTGCAGCCGCTGTGAACAGAGAGCCATTAAAGAGAAAGAGTCCCGGCCATAGATTAACACAACAGGCAGGCACACTGTATCAGCATATCGTATGCCGGTCAGTACTGCCATGTTAACCGCATTTCATTTTACAGTTAGGCGGGACTGTTTCTGATACTGGTACACAGGCTGTTAACCATAAACTATAATCCCGGACATGATAACATTCATTCCGGGATTACTGGCTTTTATTTCAATATTTATTTGCAAAAGGAAAACCGGCGGGGGAGAGGTGGATTCAAAAAAGATAAAATCAGCATACAGGGCACTTCTTAAAGCAGCGGAAAATAACATTTCACAGGAAGATATCCCAAGGATCAGGGCTGCACTTGACCTGGCAATAAAAACAGGTGAGGGGTCTGTGGCCCTTACCGGAGAACCACAGGTACTTCATGCACTGTCTGTTGCAAGGATAATTGCCGGTGAAGTGGGACTGGGGCCAACATCTATAATTACCGCCCTCCTTCATGATTCCTGGCATAAACTTGATCTTAACTCTCCTGAACTGGAAAAGCAGTTTGGCCAGAAAGTGACCGGGATTCTGAAAGGTTTTTCAAGAATCAGCAACCTAGAATCCATGCAGTCATCTTTTCAGGCGGAAAATTTCAGGAAACTGCTGTTAAGCCTGGCGGATGATGTCCGTGTCATACTTATCAAGCTGGTTGAAAGGCTGGAGTATATGCGCAATCTGGAAAAAGCTCCTGAAAAAGACAGACTTCCCGTTGCCTCCGAGACCTATTTTCTTTATGCGCCTCTTGCACACAGGCTTGGCTTCTATAATATCAAATCGGAGATGGAGGATCTGGCCATGAAAGTCCTTGAACCGGAACAGTACAGCTATATTGTCAGCCGCCTCAGGCAGACGACTGCCGCCCGTAACAGGTTCATAAAGGAATTCTCGCAGCCCCTGCAGGAAAAGCTTCAGGCCATGAATTTTAACTTCAGCATCAGAAGCCGGACCAAATCGATTCATTCCATCATGATGAAAATGAAACAGCAGGGGGTTGATTTTGAGGAAGTATATGATCTGTTTGCCATAAGAATAATTCTGCGCAGCGAGCCCGAAAATGAAAAATCGGATTGCTGGCGCGCCTATTCAGTGGTGACAGATCTTTATCAGCCGAACCCGAGTCGTTTGCGTGACTGGCTGTCTGTTCCCAAATCAAATGGCTATGAATCCCTCCATACAACTGTGATAGGACCGAGAGGAAGGTGGGTGGAGGTGCAGATAAGGTCGGAAAGAATGGATGAAATTGCAGAAAAGGGCCTTGCAGCGCATTTCCGCTACAAAGGGGTAAAGGCAGAAGGCGGACTTGATGTGTGGCTGGGTAAAATGCGGGAAATACTTGAATCTCCTGAAAAAGAGGATACTGCTTTTTTTGACCAGATCCGTTCCGGACTTTATACCGATGAAGTATTTGTTTTTACTCCAAAGGGTGATCTGAGACAGCTGCCTGCCGGTGCAACCCTTCTTGATTTTGCTTTCGACATTCATACAGCGGTGGGTTCCACATGCGTCGGCGGCAAGGTTAACGGAAAAAACGTCACTCTCAGATATGTTCTGCAAAACGGGGATCATGTTGATGTTCTGCGGTCAAAAAATCAGAAACCCAAGCAGGACTGGCTGTCGTTTGTGGTGACAAGCAAGGCAAAATCGAAAATCAAGCTTGCACTCAATGAGGAAAAAGCCAGGGCTGCCGCAGAAGGAAAGGAGATCCTGATGCGGCGTCTGAAGAACTGGAAAATAAATTATAATGATACTGTGATCCAGAGGCTTATCAATCATTATAATTTCAAAACAGCCCAGGATTTCTATTACCTGATAGCGGAAGAAAAAATAGAACTGCTTGAGATCAAGGAAATCCTTCAGAAGGAGGAAACGGCTGCGGCAGTTCACACTGATCCCGTTGTAAGCCTGAAAGAGGTAAAAGAAGATACAGACACTCTGTATTCCGATTTCCTGGTGATAGAAGATAAAGTGGAAGGTCTCGACTACAAGCTGGCAAAATGCTGCAAGCCGGTATTCGGGGATCCCGTGTTCGGATTTGTTACCATATCGGAAGGTATAAAAATACACAGAAAGGGATGTCCGAATGCACATAATATGATGGCACGGTATCCTTACAGGGTTGTTGCCGCACAGTGGACCAAAACGGAACGCCTCACATCCTTCATCACTTCGGTCAAAATAACAGGACTCGCAAATACAGGTATAGTAAACCAGATATCCGAAATAATTTCACACTATAATGTTAACATAAAGAGTTTCAATTACAACTCGGAGGAAGGAATGTTTGAGGGAAACCTGGGTATTTTAGTTCCCAACAACGATGTACTGTACAGCATAATCAAAAAAATCCAGTCACTAAAAGGAATACACAGGGTAATACGCCAGAGTGATTAGAAAAACAGCAACGATCAGTCCTTAAGCTGATCCTGTGGTTCACCTTGTATTGTATGTTATATGACTTGTTAACAAAAAGACTTGCTTAATTTTAGAATCTGTTTTTTTTTATTAATTCACATTTTTAAAACCAGTTTTATAAAAGTTTGATTTGATTAAAAGCTTACCTGACTGAACTTCCGGTATTATGTTTAATAATTTGTTATTTATTTCACTGGCTCCTGTCTTTATAATTGCCTGGTACATATACAGCCGCGACACATATGAAAAAGAGCCTTTAAGGATGTTGATAAAAGCTTTATATATAGGTGCTTTATGTGTTATACCTGTAGCTATTATTGAGGATGTTCTGATGAGTCTGTACCAGGGCTCTGATGAGATAAGGAAGGCGGCATATACTGCTTTTCTGGTAGCAGGATTTACCGAGGAGGTTTTTAAATATTCAGCATTTTTACTTTACATATGGAAGGACAGGAATTTCAACGAAAAGTTTGACGGGATTGTGTATGCTGTTTATATTTCCCTCGGATTTGCAGGGATAGAGAATCTGATGTATGTTTTCCGCGGAGGGTATGGCGTTGGTCTGATGCGTGCACTTACAGCCGTTCCGGCCCATGCTCTTTTCGGAATAATGATGGGATATTATTTCGGACTTGCGAAATTCAGCAAACGGTTCAGGGCAGCCGGTATTGCAGCGGCTTTTATTGTTCCCTTCGCCTTCCACGGATTGTATGATTTCCTTCTGATGAGCAATACCCCGCTGCTGCTTACGGCTTTTCTTCCCGTCCTTGTTTTTTACTGGATCAGCGGCTTCAGGAAAATATCGAAACATTTGCATGCCTCTGCCTTCAGGCCGGATTGAGACGGAAAGAAACGGCCCTTTTGATATATCCGTAAGCTTGTCAGTATCTTTTATCGGGTCTGACCGGGAGCCTGGCCATTTTTTCAACTTCAAGGGAGGCATATCCGAATTCTTCTGCCACCCTGCCCAGGATGAGATAAGTACCTGATCCCTTAAAAGGATAGTTCTTAAGTGATTGCGGGAAATGGGTGGTGTCGAAGTAATTTCCTTCACAGTCAATGAAACAGGCAAAATTCATCCATTCCTTTTTCACTGTCTTAATATACTTTATAGTTACAAGATGTCCGACCATCCTGATTTCCCGGCCTTTGAAGCGTATCATGTCACGTGCCGCAACCTCTCCCCGGAATGATGTTTCCAGCATGTCGAACCATGTCAGAGATACCGGGAAGCCGAGCAGTTCTATTTCATCATAGGCATCATCGAGCAGATTCTGCCTGAGGTCGGGGAGGACGAATTTCCTGAGGGGAGGAGCAAAGAGTGACCTGGTTTTTTCAGGGCTTCCCCTGTTTATCAGCATATGGACCTCCCACAGCAGTGTGGATTTTTTCTTTCCGGTAAAGCGGAAAGCCCCGGCCCTTATGAGAAGTATTATTTGTTCAAGTCCGGGCCTGACCCTCGTCACGAAATTTTCAAGATCGGTGAAATCGCCTTCTGCGCGGCGTAGATCTTCCACTGTTTTTGCCAGTCCGGCCTCGAAACCCAGAATATGGATAAAACCAAGGTAGATATCAGAACCATAGATAGTTGTTTTGAAATTGCTTTTGTTGACGCATGGCAGCTGAATGGAGGCACCATATCGTTTTGCTTCATGTACATAGACCCAGGTCCTGTAGAATCCGCCAAAATTATTGATAACAGCCACCATGAATTCCAGGGGGAAATGTGCCTTAAGGTAAAGACTCTGAAAACTTTCAACGGCATAGGATGCCGAATGGGCTTTTGAAAACGAATAGCCTGCAAATGACTCTATCTGTCTCCATACCTCCCTGATAAGATCCTCTTCGTAGCCCTTTTTACGGCAGTTGGAGAAAAATCTGTCAACAATGCGCTGCATTTCCTTTTTTGAACGGTATTTTCCGCTCATTGCCCTGCGAAGCGTATCTGCATCTGCAAGGTCCAGGCCTGCAAAATGATGACACACCTTGAGGACATCTTCCTGGTACACCATTACCCCAAATGTCTCCTCAAGCTGTTCTTTCATTACCGGGTGTAAGTAATTGAATTTATCAGGATTATGAAAACGGAAAATATATTCCCGCATCATTCCCGAACGTGCCACCCCGGGTCTGATTATTGAACTGGCAGCAACAAGTGTCGGATAATCGTCGCATCTGAGTTTCTGCAACAATCCCCGCATTGACGGGCTTTCCACATAGAAGCATCCTTTGGTCTCCCCGGTACGGAGATATTGTCTGATCTTAGGGTCGTTCCTGAATTTATGGATTGCATGTATGTCGACATCTTCCGAACGGTTTTCCCGTATGATTTCCACGCTCTCCCTGATATGTCCCAGGCCTCTCTGGCTGAGTATATCCAGCTTTTCGAAACCTATCTCCTCGGCAGTGTACATATCCCACTGGGTGGTCGGAAATCCTTTGGGCGGCATATCAAGGGCAGTATAGCATGAAACAGGTTCTTCGGAAATAAGAATGCCCCCGGCATGAATGCTTCTTAAATTCGGGAAATCGGCAATCCTGCGTCCCGTTGCAAAGATTATATCACTTATTTCACTGCCGTTTCTCCCGGAAAAGGGATTGTCAATCAGTTCATCAATTTCCTCTTTCGGCAATCCGTGAATCTTTCCGAGCTCCCTCACAATGGATTTTCCCCTGAAGGTATTGATCGTTCCCAGGAGGGCAGTGTGATGATACCCGTATCTTTTGAATATATAATCTGTTACCTCGTCTCTTTCCTTCCAGGAATAATCTATGTCGAAGTCGGGCGGACTGCTTCTTTTCGGATTGATAAATCGTTCGAAGTAAAGATTTAGATCGATTGGATCAACATTGGTGATTTTCAAACAATAAGCAACAATTGAATTTGCTCCGCTTCCTCTGCCCACATGGTAAAAGCCCCTGGACATTGAGTACCTGATAATATCCCATGTTATCAGGAAGTATGCAGAGAAGCCGAGCTTGTCGATTATTTCAAGTTCATGCCGGATTCTCTTTTTTGCTTCGTCATTGTTTTTGCCGTAGCGGTAGACCATCCCGTCCCATGCCAGTTTTTCAAGAAGCAGTTTATCGTCATAGCGGCTGGCGGAGAAGATCTTTTTGTTTTTCTGGTTCCCGAAATCGAAGGATATGCTGCAGTCAGCGGTCAGCTTTTCCGTGTTATGTATTATTCCGGGATAATTTATGAACTCTTGTTTCAGATGAGCAGGGGAATGGAAGAATTCATTTTCCCCGGCACACTGTGAAGGCTTCAGATGACTGAGAAGAATATTGTTATCAATGGCTCTCAGACTCTTATGTATAAAAATATCGTCCGGTACGTTGAAAGTGACGGGCTGCATTATGATCATGCTTTTCTTTTCATCAGGGCCCAGGCTGACAAGCCGGCCCGCTTCATCCTTTCTTATTCCGGTTCTCTCATTATCAAATAATTTACGGCCCGGAGGCTTTTTTACGGGGTATATTATATATGCTTCTGAAAAATGCGGTGCAGGGAATGGGAGAGGGGTTCCTTCAAAATTGTGCTTTGACAGGAATTCGTTAAGTTCCTTCATTCCCCTGTTGTTCCGGGCTATCCCTGTGTAAAGCAGTTCATTGTCCCTCCGGAATTCTATCCCCGCAAGCGGGCGGATATTGTTGTTAATGCATTCCTGTACAAACTCCGGAATCGCGGTGGAATTATTTATGTCGGTCAGTGCCATTGATTCAACACCTGTGCCGGCAGCTTTTTCCACCAGCTGTTCCACGGACATTGTCCCGAAGCGAAGGCTGTAATATGAATGACAATTGAGATACACGGCTTTATCTCTCATACATCATATATCCTCTCAGTCTTTCCCTGATCATTTTCTGTTCATCTGCGGCATATTCACACCGTCTGGCTTCTTTTTCCTCCCTTTCACCGCGGGTCATCACGCCTGCAGCCCGTCGCACCGCATCCTGCCCGAAATGGTTCCTGATCCTGTCTATTGCCATATAAAGGCTTATCTTTTCGGGTGTGTCATCGAACATGTCGAGTTGCTGGACACCCCGTACCAGATGACTTAACCTGACACCAATGAGCCTTATCAGCATTCGCCTCTGGTAGAGCCGTGCAAATAACTCCTTTGCAACACCGGTCAGAACATGGTCAAAAGCCGTATAAGGTATTCGTTTCTGAAGTGTATGGGTATCAAAATTGGAATATCTTATTTTCACGGTCACGCAGGAAGTGAGCTTTTCCTGCTTGCGGAGGTCATAGGCAGTCTTTTCAACCATGCCGGCAAGTGTCTGCCGGAGCAGTGCCATATCGGTGGTATCCCTTTCGAATGTATGTTCCGTGCTTATTGATTTCTGCTCCGAATAGCTGATTACCGGACTTGAGTCTATCCCGTTTGCTTTTTTCCAGATCTCAATTCCCCTTTTTCCCATCAGCTTTTCAAGCATTTCAGCAGGGATATTCCTGAGAGTAAATATGGTATCTATGCCCATTGACCTTAGAACATGGCTGGTTTTCCGGCCCAACATCGGGATTCTTGCTATGGGAAGAGGATCCAGGAAAGGAAGAACCCCTTCCTTTACAACTTCAATTTCCCCGTTTGGCTTTGCTTCCCCCGTTGCAATCTTTGATACGGTTTTGTTTACAGAAAGCCCCGCCGAAAGCGGCAGACCCGTTTCCCTGATTATATACTGCCGCAGTTCATGAGCCCATTTGCAGCTTCCGTAGAAACGATCCATCCCGCTCAGATCCACATAATGTTCATCTATAGATAACTTTTCATATAATGGTGATTTTGATGCAATTATTTCAGTAACAATATTTGAGTAATTGCTGTAGGCTTCCATATCGCCCCGGATTATTATTGCTTCGGGACACAGATTTCTGGCGAGTTTCATCGGCATTGCCGAGCTTACTCCGGATTTCCTTGCCTCGTAACTGCAGCACGATACCACACCACGATCCGACAGGCCTCCGATTATCACAGGCTTGCCAATGAGCCTGCTGTTCCTGAGTCTCTCAACCGAAACAAAAAAAGTATCGAGATCAAGATGAAGAATGGAACGGTCGCCGCTGCTTTTATTCATTTCAGATTTTCCGGAAAAAATTTGTTTATACAATAATTATATTCTATTTTTGATTATAAATTAATCAATATACCGATAACAATATAATCATTTTTCATATGTATTTTACTTCCAATATTAAATTTTTAAGAAAAAGAAAGGGCAGGACACAGGAAGATGTTGCTGCAGCTTTGAATCTTAAGCGCTCCACGCTGAGCGGATACGAGAACGGTATTGCCCAGCCCGGAATTGAGATCCTGGTATCATTTTCGAAATATTACAATATATCGGTTGATACCCTTCTGAAAACAGATATTTCCGGATTGTCGGAAAGTCAGCTCGGAGAACTGGAAAGAGGCTATGATGCATATATCAGGGGAAGCAATCTGAGAGTTCTGACAACATCAGTCGGGACCGACAATATTGATAATATCGAACTGGTTTCTGAAAAGGCAAAAGCCGGCTATACCACGGGCTATGCTGATCCTGAATTCATTAGCGAGCTGCCGCATTTCAGACTTCCCTTCCTGTCAGACGAGAGAAAATACCGTACTTTTCAGCTAAAGGGGGATTCAATGTTCCCGATACCTGACGGTTCGTGGGTGACAGGGGAGTTTGTCCAGGACTGGCGCGAGATAATAAGCGGCAAGGCCTATATTCTTTTCACCATCGACGACGGGATAGTCTTTAAGATAGTTGAGAACAACCTTGCTGCAGAAGGCAGGCTGGTTTTGTACTCACTGAATCCCATTTATGAACCCTATGAGATTCATATAAATGAAGTCAGGGAAATATGGAAATTCGTCAATTATATCAGCAATGAACTTCCGGATCCCGTGCTTCCGGAAAAGCAGCTGTTTCAGACAATGGCAGCCATGAAGAATGACCTTCAGAGGCTGAAGGCAAAATTCGCAGCCGACATATCTGATGCTGAGGAGTATTAACAGAACCTGTCTCTTACTCTTTTGTAAGGGCTATGATCAGCTGAATGATTTTTTCATTCTCCGATTCGGGTATCTTGCCCGTGTAAACTGCTCTGCAAACCCTGTTCTTGTCAACAAGCACGACACTATAGCTGTCCTTTGGCAGACCCCATAGTTTCTGCAGTGTCGCGTCGTAGTCGAACAGTATGGTTGTATTATATCTCTTTGCCTTGTTGCCCGCAATCATCCTCACGAGTCCCTTGGGTTTCCATGTTGATTTTGTATCCACGATACCAAAGCCCTGGAAACTCTCCCTGGCAATACGCTTGTCAACATCAACTGCCTTATTTATCGCATCATTGAAAGAGTCGTTCAAATCGGATTCATCCGGATCGACATAATTGACCTGCAATACTTTCCCGGGCCATTCATTCATTGTGAAATTTTTTCCGCTGGCATCAGGAAATGTCCATTCCGGAACTTTCTTGCCCACTTCAAGATTACCGGACTGGGCTGTCAGAAAACCTGAGGAAACGGAAATCATAAGGATAATCAGAATAAGTTTTTTCATCTGGGATAAGAGTTATTAAGTTATTGAATACAAGATAAATAAACTATGCAATGAATAGTGAACATATTTTAGTTTATGGTGGCGTTATGGTTTAAGTGTTTTTGCCGCGTTTTAACGGAATGCAGTTTTTGTATTCCGTCAGGTAAATTTCACGAAATATAGTATTTTTCAGTAAAATCCTGCATTCAGCATTTCATTAGTTTGATGAGCTGCTGATTTTTTTACATTGAAGGCGGAAACTCAGTTGAATTCTACAGCCCGGCATATCAGAGCAGTTTTGCTGCATTGCTGAAAAGTTTCATGTTTTCTGTTGACGTTTCAGGTGTAATCTCGCAGCCGGCCGATACTATGCAGCGGCCTCCGGCGTCCTGAAAATCTGACCTGACGGATTCAGTAATGGATTGGATGTCTCCGTTCTGAATCACTGTTACCGGGTCGCTTTTGCCTGAGAATACCTGGTGATCTGCCAGTAAGCGGGTAAATTCTTTCATGGAGGGAACCATGTGATCAATATCAATTATGTCTGCACCCGTTTTTATCACGCCTTCCAGGATTGATTCGGTATTTCCGCAGATATGGATTTTGGCCAGGGCATTTCTGGAATGAATGAATTCCACCAGTCTTTTTTGTCTTTCAAATGCAAACCTGTAGTACAGTTCCGGACCAATCTGGGAGCAGAAGGAATCGCCAATTCCGATACAGTGTGCACCGGCAGCGATCTGGAGATCAATAAATACCATGGCATTTTCAGTAATCACCTCCATTGCCTTTTCCACGGCATCCGGCTCAGTGAGAAAATCCACCGAGGCTTCTGATGCTTTCCTGAGGTCGACATATTCCGCAACGGGACCTTCAACCCATCCCACGATAAAAAATCTACCCCTTGTCAGTTTTCTGTATATTTCAATTTCCCTTATCCTGTTGCGGCAGCGGCTGTTCCGGAGCGGATCACAGGGTTTCAGTCCGGATGCTGCCGCCGCATCGGGTAAATGTCCACCGGTATCAACCGGCAAAGCATCCTCAGGATATTCGACACGGATGCCAAAGGCGGAAGCTTCAGCCCAGGGATCGGACATTACCGTAACCCAGTCAATATCAAAACCTTCTGCACATCTGATCATTGCCCTGCATTTTTCAGCAGGTATCGTACAGAAGTCGCGGTATTTTACGCCGGCATAGCGGGCAGCCCATCTCATGATGATAGGGTGGAAGGGGGGGCGGTCCACATCCTCCCCTCTGAGAAATCTATTGGTTCTTTCCAGACCGTTCATTGTTTTCAAAATGGTTGTGAATAATCAGTATTCGTTCAGGAAATCGTTAAAAGGCTTCATTATCTTAAATGCTTTAACAGTGAGGCTGAAAAAATCAGCGCTGACCACTTCCCTGTCAGTAACAGTTCTGGAGGCCAGAAAACTTTTATACCTGAGCAGTCCGATAAAGGGATGATCTTTCGGATACCCCTTCGGGGCTGATTTCAGTTTTTCTCCTTCAATTTCACCAAATACCGCTGCGAATCCCCGGTCATTAATGATATCAGCCAGCTCTTCGCCCTGTTCGCTGATTTTATCCCTGATTGCTGACAGCCATGGAGACGGCGGCATGTAAGCACCTCCGCCTATAATGCTTTCATCTCCCGGTTCCACATGCACATAGTAACCTGCATATCTTCCGGTGCTGTTCCTGCCTCCGCGTACTATAACAGCCCCCATGTGGGATTTGTATGGCGACTTGTCGGCGGAGAACCTGATGTCGCGGTAAATCCTGTAAATACAGTTTCTGGCCTCCAGTCCTTTAAGGATGGGATCAAATGTTATGATTTCATCCAGTAATGCCTGAACGAAGGATTCAAAATCTGATCTGGCATCTTCGTATCTGGCTTTGTTTTGTTGGAACCAGTCGCGGTAATTATTGATTTTCAGATCAGAAAGAAATTCAAGAGTGGATTTGCTGATGCTTTTCATGAAAAAATAATGTCTGCCGTCCAAGATTAATGAATAAAAGTAAAAAAATAGTCCGGAATGTCCGGCACTCGTATATATAATATGCTACTTTATATAATATGTTTCGTGCTGTTTATTCCCGGTTTCCGGTCAGGTAACAGGGACCCGGATTTATTTTCCGGCAAAATATTGGTTTAACAGGTAACTAGTATGCAAAATATACGTATAACAAGCGTAATTTTTTCCCTTATGCTGCAAAATAATAATTTTGATTCTGTAAAATCCTGGTTGATAGGTTCATATTACTCGTGCTTGCAAAAATCAAACTTCATAAAGATCAGATTATTTAAACATTCCTATCTTTAGCAGCCGAATAAAACACATTAATTAATCAAACAATAAAAACATGAGTGAAAAATTTTCGATCAGTCCGGGAGGTGAAAAGTTTCCGATACCTGGTCCAGAGGAATACAAAGCTGAGTTTGAACGCCTTCAGAAAATGGTTGCCAGTGAAAGAGAGAAGGGCCGTGAGATTGTTGTTGTGATGGGAGTGGGCTTTGTGGGTGCCGTAATGGCTGCTATTGTTGCTGACAGTGTTGACAAAGTGACAGGCCAGCCGTCAAAGTTCGTTATAGGCATGCAGCGTCCCAGTGTGCGCAGTTACTGGAAGATACCCCTTCTGAACCGCGGAATCTCCCCGGTTAAGGCTGAGGATCCGGATGTTGATCCCATGATAGCCAGGTGTGTTAAAGAAAAGAAGACCCTTATTGCCACATATACCTATGATGTATTGAAACTTGCCGATGTGGTCGTGGTGGATGTTCAGTGTGATTACATTAAAAACGAGCTGAGTAATGTAAGGAACGGACAGACGGACATGGCTGCACTTGAAGCCTCGCTCCATGAAATTGCAAAGAGGATTCCCCCGGAAGCGCTTGTTCTCATTGAGACAACGGTTGCACCCGGCACGACTGAACAGGTGGCTTATCCCATCATGAAGAAAATCTTCAGAAAGCGGGGGATTAAAACCGATCCTCTGCTTGCACACAGCTATGAAAGAGTGATGCCGGGCCGCAATTATGTGGCCAGCATACGCGATTTCTGGAGAGTATGCAGCGGGATCAATGAGACTGCAAGACAGAGAGTTGAGAAATTCCTGAAGGAAGTCCTGAATACCGAAGAATATCCTCTCACCGTAATGGACAGGCCAATTGAGTCGGAAACAGCGAAAATTATTGAAAACAGTTACAGGGCCACCATTCTGGCTTTTCTTGATGAATGGAGCGTTTTTGCCGAACGCAACGGAGTGGATCTTATAAAAGTCATCAAGGCGATCAGGGTGCGTCCGACACACAGTAACATGATATTTCCCGGACCGGGAATAGGGGGCTACTGTCTGCCGAAGGACGGCGGCCTGGGAGTCTGGTCATACAAACATATACTTGGTTTTGAGGATGATATTTTCAAAATCACACCAATGGCCATTGATATCAACGATACACGCGGACTTCATGTCGGACAGCTCACCAGGGATGCCCTGAGAAATATGGGTCAGCCTATAGCCAGTTCAGAGATTCTGGTTCTTGGAGCTGCATATCGTGAAGATGTGGGAGATACAAGATACAGCGGATCTGAGATTGTGATCAGGAAGCTCGCAGAAATGGGTGCAGAAATCAGGGTACATGATCCCTATGTTGAACATTGGTGGGAATTTGAAAACCAGGATTCCTATCCCGCGACAGGCCAAAGTAAAGCACGTTTTTTCCGCAATCAGGAGAAACTAAAGGAGATACACGTTGAAAACGATCTGAATAAAGCCCTTAAAGATGCTGATGCCGTGATACTTGCAGTTCCGCATAAGGCTTATCTCGATCTTGATCCCGACACGGTTGTTAAAACAATCGGCCAGCCGGCTGCCATAATAGACTGCTTCGGTATTTTATCCGATGATAAGATCCGGAGATATTTCCAGCTGGGCTGTGAAGTGAAGGGACTCGGACGCGGACATATTCAAAGAATAAAGGACGAGATCCGTCGGGCATAGCTAAAGCTGCTGCATTTCCTCAAGCTTTTTATTCAGTTTGCAGAAATGAGCCATTCCGGCTCATTTCTTTTTAATGCATGTTTTCCTATAATTAATATTATGTTAAATAGAAAACAAACATATGCCCTCTTCCTTCTATCTATTTCTTTATAATGATGTTTAAAAAAGTAAAGATTTTTAATCAGTATTCGTCGCAGATTAATCGCAACAAGGATCCAGAATTTCAGGATTGCAATGCTTAATGCTCCAGGTAATATCCTATCTCATCCTGCTCTGTCTCGTCCAGCATGGGCAGACTGGGTATATTGAAGAGGTCAAGGCCGGAAATGTTGTGGATTGCGGCATTCCTGGATGTCCTGATGAACCTGTATCCGCTTTGCATTGCTGATGCGATAATTTCGCGGTTACCTGCACCGTCACCATACGGAAGTGCCAGTACCGTAACCTCTCCGGGAGTGTTTTCCTCAATGATTTCCTTCGACCGGGCAAGTTCCCAGTCAAGGACCTGGTAATACTCCTCTGTAGTCTCAAAATGGTCTTTTATCCCCTCCAGGAAGGGATGTGAATAAGTGTGCGAGCCGAAAACAAAGGGTTTAACTCCGCCTGGCAGCGTAATGTTGCTGATATATTTGATTTCCTGCCAGCTAAGAAATGAATGCTGTTCCATTTTTTCCACCCAGAGGAAAAAAGTTGCCTTCATGCCGTATTTCTTCAGGAGCGGAACGGCAATATCATACCAGGAACGGTCGCCATCGTCGAAAGTTATTATGACTGAATGTGTTAAAGGCATCTTGCCCGACTTTTTGATATTTTCCAGATCATCGAAACTTATTACAGATATATTATTCTTTATCAGATAATTAAGGTCTTTTTCAAATTCGACCCTGCTCCTTTCATAAAGATTTTCGGCTTCTTCGTGGGCTATTTTGTGATACATTAATACCACAATACGGGGATTTTCCGGAAGCAGGATTTCCTCTTTCCGTGAGCATCCTGAAAATATCAGGAAAGCAATTAACAATATCAGATTAACTTTTCTCATGCTTTGGTTTTTATTGATACTTGTTAAAATCAGAAAAGCTTTCCCCCATGGAAAGCTTTTCGTTTATTTATTTACCTGTCCATTTCTGACACAGGTTTGTTTTCACTTTTACTGCTCAAGTTCACTGAGTCTGGCCCTTGTTTGCTCATATTTGGCGTTCAGTGACGGATCTTTCTGTCTCAGCCTGTAATACAGCTCCTGAAGGCTTCTGAGGGCGTAAACATCATCCGGTTTCAGCTCAAGTGCCTTTTCCATGTAAGGCAAAGCTTTTGCGTATACCGAGTTTGCTGCCTCAACTGCCTGGGTATATTCGTTCACATCCATTATATCGTTTGCCTTAAGGAACATGTCGGCAGCCTTATTGATGTATGCCGCGCCCAGTCCGTACTGAGTATCATAAAGATCGTTCTTAAGCTCTATTGACCTGGTAAGTTCTGCTATTGCCTCGTCAAAGTTATTCTGATTCAGATACATTATACCTGCTGCAAAATAAAGGCTGTAGTTATCCGGATCTGCTTCCTTTGCCATGGTAATGTATTTCTGTGCCTGATCGGGCTTGTCAGCCTTAAGGTAGAAATCAATCAGCTGAAGAATAACCTGGTTGTCGCCGGGGAACTTGTTCGGCAGATCCAGCAGATAACTTTCTGCCTTTATAGTATCACCCAGGCCCATGTAGCTTTCATAAACCTGAATATGGGGAGTGATGCCCAGGTAATGCATGTCGGCACATTTCTGGAAATATTTTATTGCGTCATTATATTGCTTTGAATTTATTGCTGCAAGTCCGGCGTTGTAATACATTCCGGTATCCACGGCTCCGGCATATTTGTCGCTTTCGGTTATTTCTATCTGCGTGGCAAATGATTTCAGTGCTCCTGCATAGTCGTTTGCTTCAAATCTGTCGCTTCCCTGTGAATAAAGATCAAGGGCAAGGGAGTTATAGATCATATTGGTAATGATCCTCTTTTTTACACTTCCTTTCGGATCCATTGAAATAGCTTTTTCGTAGGCAGCGTAGGCCTCTCCCAGCGGATCGGTGCAATATGAATTGTACTTCGGATCATTTGCCTGATAAACTGCCTGGCAGAACTTCCCCTTGGCAAAATATGTATTAAACCAGTCTTTGGATTTTTCATGTACATATGCCTGTTCCAGGGCGTCTTTTGCTTTATCCAGGGCCCCCTGTTCGATGAAGCTAAGAGCAGAGGTCACCTTTCCTTTTTGTGCCAGGGCTCCTAACGAGATGCATATCAGCAGCAATAGTGAATAGAACGTTTTCATGATTATAGCTTTTGTTTTAAATAGATTTTGTTCTTAAATAATTTTCCAAATTTATAATATTACTTCTTAATCTTCAAATTCTTTGCCATTTTCTTCATTCACCTCCACACAGGCCACTGATGCTATGGTGTCATTCTCCTTCAGATTGATCAGCCTCACGCCCTGTGTTGCCCTTCCCATCACTCTCAGTGCAGACACCGGGCTTCTGAGGATATTGCCAAACTGGGTGATTATCATCAGGTCATAATTATCATTCACACTTTTCAGTGCTATCAGCGAACCTGTTTTTTCAGTGATGTTAATGGTTTTTACCCCCTTCCCGCCCCGGTTGGTGATACGGTAGGCATCGATATCGGATCTTTTGCCATATCCCTTTTCCGATACAACAAGGATATCCTTTTCCTTATTCTCGACGGTAATCATGCCCACAACATAGTCCGTTTCCTCATTTTCGAGTCTTATTCCCCTGACACCGGAAGCGGTACGGCCCATGGGCCGTACATAGTCTTCTGGAAAGCGTATTGCCCGGCCCGATCTCACTGCAAGCATGATATGATGATCCCCGTTGGTCATCCTGGCTTCAAGGAGCTCATCCCCCTCCCTCACCGTAATGGCATTGACTCCGTTTGCCCTTGGTCTCGAATAGGCTTCGAGGGATGTTTTTTTAATAATTCCCTTGGTGGTGCACAGAACTATGTAGTTATTGTTGATATAATCCGGTTCCTGTAGGTTTTTTACATTGATGAAGGCCCTCACATTGTCGCCCGGCTCGATGTTGATAAGGTTCTGCATGGCCCTGCCCTTTGAGATCCGGGATCCTTCAGGGATGTTGTATACCTTGAGCCAGTAGCATTTACCATTGCTGGTGAAGAAAAGCATGGTGTTGTGCATGGTGGCAATGTAAAGATGCTCTATGAAATCCTCATCCCTTGTCGTTCCGCCCCTTGCACCGGTGCCTCCCCTGTTCTGCCTCCTGAATTCGGTGAGGGGGGTTCTTTTAATATATCCCATGTGTGAAATGGTGATAACCATCTCTTCATCCGCATAGAAATCTTCAGGATTGAATTCCTCCGCGTTGGGAATTATCATTGTCCGGCGCTTGTCGCCGTATTTCTGCTTTATCTCTGCAAGTTCATCCTTAATGATATTCATCTGAAGTTCAACACTCCCCAGCACCTTCCTCAGATACTCAATAAGAGCCATTACTTCATTGTATTCAGCCCTCAGTTTTTCCTGTTCAAGACCTGTGAGCTGGCGCAATCTCATTTCAACAATTGCCCGTGACTGCACTTCGCTGAGATCAAAGCGCTCCATCAGTCTTTCCCTGGCTGTATCAGGATTCTCTGATGCCTTTATTATCGCTATCACCTCATCGATATTGTCGCTTGCAATGATCAGTCCTTCAAGAATATGAGCTCTTTTTTCCGCCTGGGCCAGGTCGAACGTTGCCCTTCTGACAATAATCTCATGCCGGTGTTGTATGAAATTGTCAATCAGATGCCTGGTGGTCAGTGTCCGGGGCCGGCCCTTTACCAGGGCTATATTGTTGACATTGAAGGTAGTCTGCAGCTGGGAGAACTTGAACAGGTTGTTCAGCACCACATTGGCAGTGGCATCCTTTTTCAGGATGATCACAATCCGCATTCCGTTCCTGTCGGATTCATCATTGATATAAGATATACCCTCAAGCTTCTTGTCATTTATCAGGTCGGCTATCTTGCGGATCATTTCGGCCTTGTTGACCATGTAGGGGATTTCGGTAACAACTATGCATTCCCGCCCCGAATGGGTAAGCTCTATCTCCGTCTTTGCCCTGATTACTATCCTGCCGCGGCCGGTTTCGGCAACATCCTTTATTCCCTGTTCGCCGTAAATGATGCCTCCTGTCGGGAAGTCAGGCCCCTTTATGTGTTCAAGCAGCTCCTCGTTAGTTATTTCCGGATTGTCGATGCAGGCTATTGTGGCATCGACTATTTCAGCAAGGTTGTGCGGCGGCATATTGGTTGCCATGCCGACTGCTATACCCGAGCTCCCGTTTACCAGCAGTATGGGTATGCGGGTTGGCAGCACAACCGGTTCAGTGAGGGAATCATCGAAGTTAGGCTGGAAATCAACAGTATCCTTGTCAATATCTGCCAGAGTTTCCTCAGCAATCTTCTGCAGTCTTGCTTCAGTATACCTCATTGCTGCCGGACTGTCACCGTCAACCGAGCCGAAGTTTCCCTGTCCTTCAACCAGCGGGTATCTGAGAGACCACTCCTGGGCCATCCTGACCATGGCGTCGTACACTGAACTGTCGCCATGAGGATGGAATTTACCAAGCACCTCCCCCACTATTCTCGCTGATTTCTTATAGGGCCTGTTTGAAAGGACGCCAAGTTCCGACATCCCGTAAAGCACGCGCCGGTGAACAGGCTTCAGGCCATCCCTTACGTCAGGCAGCGCCCGGGATACTATCACTGACATTGAATAATCAATGTATGCTGATTTCATTTCTTCTTCAATATTCACCCGGACCACCCTCTCTCTTTCAGCCATAATATACTAATAATTAATTAATTATAAAGTTAAAACCCCTTCGGGATTTTGACTCCCGAAAATAGTCAAAATTTAACTATTCTGCACCCCGGATTATTGTGAATTTTTAACATCAGCTGTTCATAAATAGGCATAATTGTTGCAATACTATAATATCTCATTAATTTAACTTTGTTCTTTCATTTATATGTATTTTTGTCTTATGGATACTGCCATAATGGCTGATGTCAGATATTTGAAGGATTAACGACAATTATTATTATGGATTCACAATTTTCGCAGAGAGTGAAAGATATCCTTGCTTACAGCAAGGAAGAGGCCATAAGGCTGGGGAACAGCCATATCAGCCCTGAGCATCTTTTTCTCGGCATACTGAGGGACGGCGAAGGGGTTGCTGTTGATATCCTTATTAACAGAGGCGTTGATCTTATGGGTCTGAAAAGCTCCCTTGAAAAAAGCATTAAAGTTGAAAGCCCTGTACCCGTCGCTGATCATGAAATTATTCCGCTTCTGAGAAGCACCGAAAGAATATTGAAACTTGTTTATCTTGAAGCCAAATCGCTGAAAAGCAGCTCAATAGAATCAGAACACCTTCTTCTTGCAATTCTTAAGGATGAAAACTCCCTGATTACCAGGTTTCTTACAGAAATGGATGTGGACTATCAGACGGTAAAAAAGATGATTCAGACAGGTCCAATCAGGGCCAGTGCCGATTATCCCCGCGACGAGGATGATGAAGGTCAGGGTTTCGGTTCATCCGGCAAGGGATCTGCCTCCGCTTCTTCAGCCGGCAAAACCTCTTCGGACACTCCGGTGCTTGACAATTTCGGTATTGATCTTACAAAGGCTGCCGAGGAAGGGCGTCTTGATCCCGTGGTTGGAAGGGAAAGAGAGATTGAAAGGCTTGCCCAGATCCTTTCCAGGAGAAAGAAAAACAATCCGGTTCTTATAGGAGAGCCGGGTGTCGGCAAATCCGCCATTGCGGAAGGCCTTGCCCTCAGGATTACCAAAAAGAATGTATCGCGTGTTCTTTTCCACAAAAGAGTTGTTGCACTTGATCTGGCTTCCATTGTTGCCGGCACGAAATACAGGGGACAGTTTGAGGAAAGGATGAAGGCCATTCTGAATGAACTGTCGAAGAATGACAATATTATTCTTTTCATCGATGAGATTCATACCATAGTGGGCGCCGGAGGCGCAACAGGCTCACTTGATGCGGCAAATATGCTGAAGCCGGCACTTGCAAGGGGTGAGATACAGTGTATCGGCGCCACCACGCTTGATGAATACCGGCAGCATATAGAAAAGGACGGGGCTCTTGAGAGGCGCTTTCAGAAAGTTCTCGTTGACCCGACTTCTGAAGAGGAGACTATAAATATTCTTCAGAATATAAAGGCAAGGTATGAGGATCATCATAATGTTGTTTACACTGATGATGCCATTGATGCCTGCGTAAAGCTCACAGCCCGCTATATATCCGACAGGCATCTGCCCGACAAGGCCATTGATGCACTTGACGAATCGGGTTCCCGTGTACATATATCCAATATTGTTGTACCGGAGAGGATATTGTCGCTCGAAAAACAGCTGGATGATACCAAGAATGAAAAAATGACAGCTGTCAAGAACCAGAATTTTGAAAAGGCTGCCAGTTTCCGTGACCGCGAAAAGGATCTTCTTGAGATGATAGATGTAGAGAAGAAGAAGTGGGAAAAGGAACTGTCTGTCAACCGGGAAACGGTGGATGCCGAAAAGGTTGCGGAGGTTGTTGCCATGATGACCGGGGTTCCCGTTCAGCGGATTGCCCAGACGGAAGGCACCCGCCTGCTGAGGATGGCGGATGAACTCAAGGGAAGCGTTATCGGTCAGGATGAGGCCATCCAGAAGATTGTCAAATCGATACAGCGCAACCGCGCCGGACTGAAGGATCCCAACAAACCCATAGGCACATTCATTTTCCTGGGACCCACCGGAGTGGGAAAAACCCAGCTTGCAAAAGTCCTGGCAAAGTTCCTTTTTGACACCACCGACAATCTCGTGAGGATTGACATGAGCGAATACATGGAAAAATTCTCGGTTTCCCGTCTTGTGGGAGCTCCTCCCGGCTACGTGGGATATGAGGAAGGAGGCCAGCTTACCGAGAAAGTCAGAAGGAAGCCCTATTCAGTTGTCCTGCTCGACGAAATAGAAAAGGCACATCCCGATGTTTTCCATATCCTGCTTCAGGTGCTTGATGAGGGTCAGCTGACTGACAGCCTCGGAAGGCGTGTCGACTTCCGCAATACCATAGTGATCCTCACCTCAAACATAGGAACAAGGCAGATTGCGGAGTTTGGCCATGGAATAGGTTTCGACACCTCATCCAGGAAGGCATCGCGCAGCGAACAGACAAAGAGCATTCTGCAGAAGGCTCTTCAGAAGACCTTCGCACCGGAATTTCTCAACAGGATTGATGACATTATAATGTTCAATTCCCTCACCAAGGAGGATATCAACAAGATTATCGATCTTGAACTCCAGGGCTTGTATGACAGGGTCAGGACGCTTGGCTATCAGCTGAAGATAGTTCCCGCAGCAAGGGATTTCCTTGCCGAGAAGGGTTATGATGCAACATACGGTGCACGTCCCCTTAAGCGGGCAATCCAGAAATACCTGGAAGATCCGATGGCTGAACTGCTGATAAAAGCCGAGGCGGAAGAAGGCGACACAATCCATGTCGGCTTCAATTCGGTCAAATCAGAAATCAGGATCAGAATGCGGAAAAAGAAGGAAACTGCGGAAGAGCAGAACAAGTCATCTTCGGAGGATGAGCAGAACTAATAATCTTCCGAGGAATAATCAGGCCGGATCACCGAATAAATCAAATTCGGCCGTCTGTGTTATCCTGATATCATAGAAATTACCGGGTTTCAGATCATATTGTACGGGAACGAGCACTTCCTGGTCTATTTCCGGGGAGTCAAACTCCGTTCTGCCAGCGTAGTACTCATTCTCCTTCCTGTCGATCAGTACCTTCATCGTCCTGCCAGCCAGACTGTAATTCTTTTCCAGGGATATTGACTGCTGTATGGCCATCAGCTCAGACACTCTCTCTTCCTTCAGCTTTTCGGTGATATCATCGCTGTAACGGTCACCGGAATATGTTCCTTCCTCGTGGGAATAGCGGAACACACCAAGGCGGTCAAAGCGGAACTGCCGGACAAAATCAGCCAGTTCCCGGTGGTCGGAATCAGTCTCCCCCGGATGGCCTGAAATCAGGGTGGTCCGAAAAGCAGCACCGGGAAGCTGTTCCCTGAGGCGGTAAAGAAGCTCCTCTGCCTCCCTCCTTCCGTAAGACCTTTTCATCAGCCTAAGCATTTTATCGGAAATATGCTGTATGGGGATATCTATATATTTGCATATCTGCGGGTTGTCTCTCATTAAAGAAATGATTTCCTCCGGAAAATAGTCGGGATAAAGGTAATGCAGCCTTATCCAGCTGAAATTTTCTGATCTGAGCAGACTGTGTAAGAGATCAGGCAGTTTCCTCTTTTTATAAAGTTCCAGTCCGTACCAGCCCAGATCCTGTGCAATCAGGATTATTTCCCTGACTCCCATATCAGCAAGTCTCCGGGCTTCTTCCTCAAGTTTCTCTACAGGTCGAGATACATACCGTCCTCTGATAGAGGGAATAGCACAGAATGCACAGTGCCTGTTGCATCCCTCCGAGACTTTCAGGTAGGCATAGTGTCCGGGATTGGTGAGTATCCTGTTGTCGGGCAGGCTGTCCCTGAAGCCGCCGCCGGTTATTTCAAGCACTTCCTCAGGATTGTTCACGCCGAAGTAGCCATCCACCTCGGGTATCTCCTTTTGCAGTTCCGCCTTGTATCTCTGGGACAGGCACCCCATTACGTACAGTTTCCGTACAGATCCTGATTCCTTTGCCTTTACAAAGCGGAGTATGGTGTCGATACTTTCCTCCTTTGCGTCATTTATGAATCCGCAGGTATTTATTATTACCGTGTCGGCAGTGGTATCCCCGGGATCCCAGATCGGTGAATACCCGGCAGAGCGGAAGCGGGCCAGCAGTTTTTCTGAATCCACCACATTCTTTGAGCAACCGAGAGTAACGATATTGATTTTTCTTTTCATGCATTGAAAAGTGAGTCCACAAATTCCTCGCGGTTGAAAATCTGCAGATCTTCCATTTTCTCGCCGATGCCTATGTATTTGACGGGGATTTTCAGAAGGTTTGAAATACCGATCACCACGCCGCCCTTGGCTGTACCGTCGAGTTTCGTAATAGCCAGTGCCGTAACATTTGTGGCAGCTGTGAACTGTTTTGCCTGTTCATAGGCATTCTGGCCGGTGGATCCGTCAAGTACCAGCAATACCTCATGCGGTGCCCCGGGCAATATCTTGTCCATCACCCTTCTGATCTTGGAAAGCTCATTCATCAGGTTGATCTTGTTATGCAGCCTTCCGGCGGTATCGATAATGGCCACATCATAATTCCCGGCCACGGCGGATTTCACGGTGTCATATGCCACGGAAGCGGGATCAGAGCCCATCTGCTGTTTAACGATATCCGCTCCTGCCCTGTCGGCCCATATCTGAAGCTGTTCTATTGCAGCTGCCCTGAAGGTATCGGCTGCGCCCAGCAATACTTTCTTTCCGTTTTTCCTGTAATTATATGCAAGTTTTGCAATAGTGGTTGTCTTTCCCGTACCGTTTACGCCAACCACCATTATAACCAGGGGCTTATGACCAGGATCCGCTGCAAAGTCAGTTTCCCCGGATTCCCTGTTATCCTGCAGGAGAGCAACAATTTCCTCCTTCAGGATGGTGTTCAGTTCATTTACATTCAGATACTTATCCCTGGAAACCCTCTTTTCTATCCTTTCAATGATTTGCAGGGTTGTTTCAACTCCCACATCGGAGGATACCAGGACTTCTTCAAGATTGTCGAGGACTTCGTCATCCACCCTCGATTTTCCCACAACAGCCCGGGATAGTCTTACAAAAACATTTTCCCGTGTTTTCTGAAGTCCCTTGTTCAGATTCTCTTTGTTTTCTCTGGTGAAGAATAGGGAAAAAGCCATTGCCGGTAAATAATATTTAGAAATTATGTAAAAAAAGCTCTCTTCACGGATGAAGAAAGCTTTGAATATCCTTGCAGTATTTTATCTGTTACGGCTATTTCTTATCCAAAAAGTCACTTACGCGATCATTGTGAACAATATCTTCCTGGAACTTGTAGGCTCCGGTTTTTTCTGATTTTGTCATTTTGATGCATTTGGTGAATACTCTGCCCTTACCTGTTTTAAGAGCTGCAACAGCTTTCTTTGCCATGATTGAATATTTTTATTTTATTTCCCTGTGAATGGTATGTTTCTTCAGCACAGGATTATATTTCCTTCTTTCGAGCCTGTCAGGCGTATTCTTTCTGTTTTTCGTGGTGATATATCTCGACATTCCCGGAAGTCCGCTTTCCTTGTGCTCGGTACATTCAAGAATAACCTGCAGTCTGTTTCCCTTAGCCTTCTTTGCCATGACCTGTTCCTTTTAATAATTGACAATGTAACCTTTTTCCCTGGCTTCCTTCAGGGCTGCCGTCAGTCCGTTCTTGTTGATCAGCCTCATACCGGCGGCCGACACCTTAAGGGTAATCCATCTGTCTTCCTCAGCCAGATAATATTTCTTTTCAAAAAGATTGGGATAGAATTTCCTCTTTGTCCTTCTTTTTGAATGAGAAACCTTATTGCCGGACAACGCTTTTTTCCCTGTAACCTGACAAATCCTCGACATTGATTTTATGTTTAATCAAATTAAGCTATCAAAAATGAAGCGCAAAATACGTGATTTTTATCTGATTAACCAAATGTTTTAACTGATATTTTCATCAGGCATGCTGGTTTTTCAGATTATTTCCTGATAATCTGCAATCTGAGAAGATTCAATGCGGCATTTGAGGATCTTAGTATATTCTGATGGCGGTCTGAGCCGTAAACATATTTTTCTGTTACCGTTCCCTTATCCGATGATACGGCGATCCACACTGTGCCAACAGGTTTTGAAGGGCTTCCCCCATCCGGACCGGCTATACCCGATGTGGCGACGGAATAGTCCGTTCCGGTTACCCTTCTGACTCCCTCTGCCATGGCAGTCACGACCTCTTCACTTACAGCCCCGTGCTTGTCCAGCAGTTCCCCGGGAACCCCCAGCAGCTTCCTTTTTACCGAATTGTCATAGGCCACCACAGATCCCATGAAATAGGCAGAACTTCCTACAACAGATGTTAACATCTGTGCAATTTTCCCTCCTGTGCAGCTTTCAGCCGTTGAAAGAGTCTGTTTCCGCTCGGCAAGCAGCTCCCCCACCACCTTTTCCAGGGGTTTTTCATCTTCCCCGTAAATTAAGTCAGGGATTTTCTGATACAGCTTTGCGACCTGTTCCCCGATTATTTTCTCCAGCATGCCCCTGTCCTTGCCACTGGCTGTCAGCCTCAGTTTTATTACTCCCGACGACGGCAGATATGCCAGGCTTAGCTCCTCCGGAAGAGCCGATTCAAAAGCGCTGAGCATTTCTGCCAGAAGGGCTTCGGGAGCACCATATGTCATTATATTCTTGTGGATTATGCTTTGTGTATTGAACCTTTCCTTCAGGATCGGGATGACATGTTCTGTCATCATGTGTTTCATTTCAAAGGGAACGCCCGGCATGAAGATAAACATGGCGGCATCCTTTTCAAACAGCATTCCCGGTGCTGTTCCCATTTCATTCGGAATCACCCTGCAGTTTTCAGGAACCATAGCCTGAAGACGGTTATTCTCATTCATCGGAAATCCCCTGCGGCTCATCATCTCTTCAACCCGCGTGAGAACCTCCCTGTCCGGGACAAGACGGGTATCAAATACCTCACAAAGAGTTTGCTTGGTAATGTCGTCACTTGTCGGGCCAAGTCCGCCGGTACATATCAACAGTTGCACATCAGGATTTATTCCCCTGAATGTCTGCAGAATATCATCCCTGCGGTCGTGAATTGAAATTTTCCTTTCGATGTCAAATCCGGCCTTGCTGAGCTCCGCTCCTATAAAGGCAGAGTTGGTATCCACTGTCTGGCCTATCAGGAGCTCATCCCCTATTGTTATTATCCAGGCTTTCATCTTGTTTTTGTTAAATTCTACGTAATTCTCTGTAATTCTGCGTAATTCTACGGCATTCCCCGTAATGAATCAGTCTTTCCCCGGATTAAAACGCAAAGAAACAAGATTAATTTATTGGTAAATGAACATAAATGATTTTTTGTTCGGGAATATTCTGCCCGAGCCTTCTTCCTGTGATGAAAATAAATATCTTTTAATTTTGATTATTAGGTACATTTGCAGCAGATAATAAAAAAAATATATTTTAAAATATGGCACAGAAATTCCTTATTCTCATTAATGATGCTCCTTATGGAAATGAAAAGGCGTTTAATGCTCTTCGACTGGCAATGCAACTCGAAAAAGACCATGTTGATACGGAAGTGAGGGTATTTTTAATGGCCGATGCTGCCGGCTGTGCTCTGGCAAATCAAAACACACCCAATGGTTATTACAATATTGAAAGGATGCTGAAAGCAGTCCTTGCAAAAGGGGGAAAGGTGAAAATCTGCGGCGGATGTGCCGAAGCCAGAGGCCTGAAGAATGCTTCGCTGATTGAAGGAACAGAGATAAGTTCAATGGCTGAACTTACAAACTGGGTAGTTGAAAGTGACAAGGTGATTACATTCTGATTAATGATTCAAAATCCCTTTGACATATGTACTGAGGAATATGAAAAGTGGTTCGACGAAAACAGAATCACCTTTGAGTCAGAGCTCCTTGCCATCCGTCAGCTGTTACCGCAGGGCAGAAAGGGTATTGAGATTGGCATAGGCACCGGCATTTTTGCAGCGGAGCTTGGAATAAAATACGGAATTGACCCATCGGAGAATATGCTGAAGCTTGCAAGGGAAAGGCATTTAAATGTTACCAGGGGCTTTGCCGAAAATCTTCCTTATCCCGCTGAAAGCTTTTATTTTGCAGCCTTTATCACCTCCCTCTGCTTTATAGATGATCCGGGAAGGGCCATGGAGGAAGCCCACAGGATATTAAAGGATGAGGGCGAAATCATCATAGCCTTTATTGACCGCGACAGTCAGCTGGGTCAAACCCTTCTGCGTCTGAAGGAAGAAAACAAGTTTTACAGGATAGCCAGGTTTTATTCAGTTCCCGAAGTCATTGACATCATTGAAAAGCATGGTTTTATTGTTTCCGGAATAGTTCAGACACTGACAGGTCCGGAGGCCGCTGTTCCGGAACAGCCATCAGAAGGCTACGGCAAGGGAGGCTTTGTGGTGATAAAAGCAAGAAAAAAATAAGAGCCTGATCTGTTTCAGCGGTTTCTCCTTTCCATGTTCAGAAGACGTTTTTTGACGGCTATGCCGCCGCCGTAGCCGGTCAGATCACCGTCACTGCCTATAATCCGGTGACAGGGAATTATTATTGCAATTGCATTTGCCCCGTTTGCACCGGCAACGGCCCTTACGGATTCTTTCGCATTTATGCTTTCTGCCAGCTCACTGTATGTTGCAGTCCTGCCATAGGGAACCTGCATCAGGGCTTTCCACACCTCTTTCTGGAAATCAGTGCCCACCATAAGTATCGGAATATCAAAGGCGGTTCTTTTGCCTTTAAGGTATTCATCAAGCTGTTTCCTGGCTTCCCGGAGCACTTCATCATCCTGTTCGGTGAATTCGGCTTCCAGTCCCTTCTTGATTCTCCTGTCAATGGTGGATCTCATTCTCCGGTACCGGAAATCCATAATACAAAGCTGCCTGTTGAAAGATCCGAGAATCATTTCACCTATGCTTGTCTTGTAATACTGTATGTTAATTCTGTTCATTCCTGCCGTATCGTTTTTTATTAAATCTTTAATTTCTGTCATATTATTCATTCCCTTCAAATTGGTTATTCCCGGCAAACAGACCAGCATCCCCTGCCGGGATATGCCGTCATCCCTTATTTCAAGTGCATCCGCATCCGGAGTTTCTGCAGGCAATGTATTTAAAAATCATCATTCTTCCCTTAAATTCGGGCAAAAGAGTTTAATTCTGGCTTTGCGGGGGAAAACATATTATAATTGCAGGGAATAAAAGCGGAGATCATTTTAACGCAGAGAGGGAATAAAAACCACCAACGGAGAAAAATCAAACATACAGGCGTAACTTCAGAAGATAAAAATTCATTAAGCATTCCATTATTCATGAAAATGACAAGATATTTACCAACACCTGCCCTGCTGATACTGACAATCCTTGCCTTATTGTCATGTACGGGCGGCAGTACTGACAGAACTCATTCCGGAACCCTGGCAAGAGTACCGGAAAGTAAAATGGAGGAAATCTATAACGAGGTAAAAACACCCTATAAGTATGGTATTGTCCTGAAACACCCCGATACAACGAAGATGACAGATTCCCCGACCATATACCGTGAAGGAACGGACTGGTACATGACCTACATTGTGTTTGACGGAAAGGGTTATGAAACATGGCTGGCAAGAAGCAAGGATCTTCTGAAGTGGGAAACGCCGGGCAGGATTCTCTCATTTACAGAGGACACATGGGATGCCAGTCAGAAAGCAGGTTATATGTCACTTGTGGATATAAGCTGGGGCGGATCTTACAAGGTTGGGAAATACAGAAACAGATACTGGATGTCCTATCTGGGCGGTTCACAGGAAGGCTATGAAGCAGGAAAACTGGGTATTGGAATGGCCAGTTATTCATCGGTTACAGAAGCCGCGGAATGGAACCGCCTGGCGCATCCGGTATTATTACCTGATGATGCCGATGCCAGATGGTTTGAAAAAGGAACAATATTTAAAAGCACTGTAATACGAGACAGGAAAAAAATAAGCGGTTATCCTTTCGTAATGTATTACAACGCCAGAGGTGATACTGCCGGATATGAAAGCATAGGCATGGCCGTGTCAAAAGATATGGTCAGCTGGAAAAGAACCGGAACAGAGCCGCTTATAACGAGGCATGAGGGAATCTGCGGCGATGCCCAGATAGTTAAAATCGATGACATATATGTTATGTTCTATTTCGGGGCATTCTGGAAACCCGGTGCTTTTGAAAGGTTTGCCTGTTCCTATGACCTTGTAAACTGGACCGACTGGGAAGGCGAAGATCTTATTGTAAACGGTAAATAACAATGTACATTTTTTCGCAAATAGGAATGTACCAAAAACAGCAATTAGTGATGTATTAAAAACAGCAATTAAGAATGCACACTTTCTGTTAGAAGAAGAATTTCTTTCAAGGAAAAGTTTTCCATTTTTTCATTTAAACAGATTTTAAGAAACAAAACAACTTAGTGTTAATAATGTTGTTTTGAACCAATTGGGATTATCCTGTTATTGGTAATCTGATAATTAACCAATAA
>JAKPOU010000038.1 GCA_029547705.1 Bacteroidota bacterium
GACCCCTTGTTCATCCCGAAATTCCTTAAATTTGATCCTGCATGAGGATTCATCAGGAAATGATTCAATAAATTTGATTAGATTCATGTCAAATATTTCCCAATAATATAATCAAATTATTTATCATTACCGATAGTCATAATATTAAATTCTTTGGGACCTTTTTCCGCGCGCTCTCCGTCTTCCTTATATTTTATCCTTCCCAATCCCAGGTTCATCAGGGAAGCTCCTGGGTCAGTGACCTGGAGACCGGAAGAAATTCCTGCCAGTATTCTGCCCTTTTCAAATTGTGCAAAGGTGTGTGAAACCGATAAAACACAAATAGCCGCAACAAATAAATATATCTTTTTCATGATAGGATTTTTAAATTATTTCTGATAAATCAATACTGGTTACTTAATGCTGAAAAAATAGGAGAAACCAACACGCACACCAAATGAACCATAAATCTCCTTGTCATTGTCTTCATCCGTCAGGCTGGCGGAATTCCAGCCGAGCACAGCATCCACCATTACCTTCTCTCCAATAGTCTTGGCAGCTCCCACACCAATTCCATACACGGAAAGCAAATTTGTTGAACTGTAGTATCCCTTGGTTTTATCTATTCCAAAAGCCACATTTGCCTGAACAAAAGGGTACAGCTTCTCCAGGGGGTAATAATATCTTACAAAAGGGCCTGCCGCCACAGAAGTACTTGTTGTCTTCTCAACACCGTTCTTGCCTTCTTCCGGATACTTCCATGAATTATAACCCAGAATCAGATCAAGTCCGACTGAAAGATTGTCAATGACAAAGTATCCGGCACGGGGTAAAAGGGATAAATTAAAATACTTACCGCCTTTCAGAGTGCCCTTCACCTCTTCCTCATTATATTTTATTTTTTGACTGGTTGTACCAATACTCATCAGATCAGTTCCGAATGAGCCTACGCCGAAGGTTGAACTAACCCCCGTAATGAAACTGCCTTTTTCAAACTGAGCAAGGGAGGGGGATGCAGCCAGAATAAAAGCTGCAGCAATACACAGATAAATTTTTTTCATGGTTGTTTTTTTTGGTTTTGCTTACTCTTAAGTTTTTCAGCTTGCACTACAATTTTCTACGCACTCATAATGGGAATTACTAACTGGTTCCCGGACATTGAGGTTAATAGTAAATATCTAAATCAAAATTAGAAGACAGTTAATTCAAAGTCAAGCATTTTAAAGCATCTTTGACGAACAGCTTCTAAATTTGACGAAAAATCAAAAAAGACAGATGAGACAGATGTAATTGAAATACGGCATATTAGCGAACCCTGATTAATACTCAAGTATCTGTCCGTCACTCAGCAGTTTCTCCCTTATCCCGGAATATGACAGGTCGTGAATGTTTTTGTTTTTATCAATGGCCATTGAGGCGATGGTTCCGGCACTCTGGCCCAGAATCATGAAAACAGGCTCCATCCTGACTGAGCCAAAGGCTACATGCGAACTGGAAACACAAACCGGGACAATAAGATTTGAACATTCAGAGCGTTTCGGCAGGAGAGAGCCCATGGCTATCTGATAGGGTTCAGGGGCAGGTACTCCTATATCACCTTCATTCTGAACATATCCTTCGGGTGTCACATAACGCTGCACATGATGTGAGTCCATTGTATATGAGCCCATGCCCACGGGTTCAGGAACAGGCCTTCTGACAAGTACATCATGTTCGGTCATTACATATTCCCCGGTCATACGGCGGGCTTCCCTTACATATATATTATAGGGCCAGTTTCCGTTATCGGTGAATTCATCAGCCGCATAGCCCCATAAATTTATTTCATTCCTGAGCCATTCCGGAATCCTTTTATCCGTTGCAGTAAAATAGAGCAGCCCCTTCTGGTAGGTTATATGTTCATTCAGTATCTCCCGGCGTCTTTCATAGGATGCCTCCGGGTAATCATAGTTCATGCCGATATTATCCGAGCTGAAGGGCCCGTGGTTGTTTACATCGGTTTTAAGATTGGGTATCTCGTCAAATTTCTCAAAATATTCATCCCAGCCTGCTGCCAGTACCCTGACCAGCAGTTCATACTGTGTGCTGTCATATCCCTCAGGCCTGGTGAAAGGTATTTTGTTTTCAGGATGCTTTGTAAGGCATAACCTGTAGCAGTATGCCTGTATTTTGTTGTCGGCGGATCCGTTTTCACCGGGTGCCCCGGCAGAAACACGGGGAAGCAGTCCGCCTGAAGGATCGCCCGGTATTTTATACGGGCTTATATTATCCCTGAAATAGTGTTTATGATGATACAATCCTTTCTGGACACCATTCCAGGTTTCGTCATAGACACTGTTTGCCTCCCTGCCCACATGATAGCTTACTCCGGCAGCTGCCATCAGATCACCTTCATAGCTTGCATCAACAAAAATTTTTCCTCTGAAGGTTTTACCGCTGAGTGTCCGGAAGGAAATTATCCTGCCATCCTTTTTAATTGTATTTTCTTCCCTGTCCAGCCATTCATCGCGGAAAACAGTGATATTATGATCCTCTGTAAATTTTTCGAATATGGCTTCTGCCACGTGGGGCTCAAAGATCCACATGGTCCGTTTTTCCCCGTCTATTGCCGGTATTCCCTGTCCGCGGTTGCCATATGAGGACTTTTCCTGCCATTTCCATGATTCAGGCCTTTCATAGTGTTGGTAAACATATTGATAAAACTCTCTGGCAATTCCTCCGATAACTTCCTTGTTCCCTGTGTCGGTATATCCCAGACCGGAAGAGGACAGGCCGCCAAGATGTCTGTCGGGAGAAACAACAATTACCGATTTTCCCATTCTTGCTGCCTGAACGGCTGTTGTGACAGCAGCCGATGTTCCTCCGTAAACGATGATGTCTGCCCTGTAAATATCAGTATTACTGCAGGACGGGCATGCCGCCACAAGTAAGAATGTGAAAAGCAAGGGAAAAATAGCTGTTTTCATTGTATGTTTTTTTTTGTGATGTTTGTTGATTTTATTGTGTTTTTACGGTATGAACCTGTTTCAATGAATTGATTCCCGGACTGAGTTCAAATGCTTCCCTGTCAGGAAGAATGAGTCTGCCCTTCATATTGGCAGGGATGTTTACCGTATAAACGGATGATTTCCCCTTGGCCCTGAATTCCGCAACTATTTTTCCCCTGATCGTGGGCACTTCAATTTTACTGTAGGTCAGGCCGCTGAGCTGAGGTCTGATGGTAACAGCAGCGAAACCGGGTTCTGCAGGGGCAATACCCCACATATAGCCGGGAATGATATTTGCAGGTACTGCTCCCCATGCATGGTTCCAGTCGGAATTGGGTTTGTATTTCATGTCCCAGGCCTCCATCGCCATTGTGGATCCGGTCCTTATCATGTTCCACCAGCTCCTGTCGTGGGTTGCATTCATCAGACTGACTGCATATTCCGCTTCGCCTTCCCTGAACAATCCCTCCAGCAGGTACTGGGCTCCGTAAACACTGCATGCCATTCCCCTGGATTTGATAAACTCAATGACGCTTTTTCTGTACTCCGCGGGAATGATTCCGAAAGCCAGGGGCATCATGTTGGCATGAAGCGATGAATGTTCCGAATTCTCACCATCGAGGTAAATACCTTTGGACCGGTCGAGCAGTTTTTCATTGATTGATTTCCTTACCTTTTCCGATTCCCTGCGAAAGAATGCAGAGTCATCTGTTTTCCCGAGGATCCCGGCTATTTCTGACATGAGAAACAGATTACGGTAATAGAATGAATTTACCACAGTATTGATTTCAACCATGTCATATCCGTCTCTTTCGCCTTCCGGACCGGCAAGCTTCCAGCCCGTATCCTTCTGTGCCGGCGGCCAGTCAACAATATCGCGTATCCTTTCCCCCGGGTCTGAAAAACCGATATCCTCCATAATCCGGTCAGTTGCATTTTTTGATGAGATCAGACCATCTTCCCTCGCCAGGGAAATGAGGGTTTTGTGCCGGAGCTCCTCATAGTATTCCCTGAGTGATTCGGGATTCCCGGTGAACATGTAATCGTTCCAGAACATCAGTACTGTGTGAAGTATCCACTCGGTAGGCCAGGTAGGATGTTTTATAAAATATTCGTTTGTAAGCCTTCCCATTGAATATTCCCTGTCGGTGTAATAGTGCCCCAGCTGATTTATATAGGCATCGGCTTCATAGGGGATCCTTTCCCTGTCGCCGTCAATATAAATCCCCGCAAATGATGTGGCCTTCATGGTATATTTGCACATATCCCACACCTGGTTCAGAATAGTATCGGAGCAGGTGAAGCTGCCCGCACCGTCATCAAAAAAATAACTGGTTACTTCCTGAACAAGGTTGTTCTTTTCGAGCCTGAAGCTGCAGTTTTCAATCTCTGCATAGCGGAAAGGTGCAATGATGCCGAGTGAATCGGGAAGATGTACGGCTGAGGGCCCGGTATTCCTTTCATCCGGAGGCAGTTCTGCGGTGAAAGAATTTTGTCCGGGTTTCAGGGGGATTTTTACTCTGTAATAACGTATTGTTCCCCCGGGATTACGGTCAACAGTGTTTGCTGCGGCAAGTTTTTCCCCCAGGTGGACAGTCAGGGTATCGGCTATATCAGGACTGATACCGGTAATAATAAGTTTTCCGAAGGCATCCTTTCCGAAGTCTGCAAAATAATGACCTTCACTGATCCTTGTCAGCTTCAGGGGATGTATTGATGACGAACGGAATTTGTTGGCAGTAGTGGCATAGCCCGCCGGATTTCCGGTTGTAAAAGACCGGATTTCCGAGTATCCGGCCGGTCTGTCCTTTTCATCCCATATCCTTACTTTCCAGAAGTACCTGCTGTCAGGCGACAGGAGAGGTCCTCCGTATTCCACCTCACACGATGCCGGAGCGATCATTTTTCCGCTGTTCCAGATATCTGCAATATCTTTTTCAAGCTTTTCCCTGCCCGAGGATACCAGTATTTCACAGGCAGTCTGGTTTTTTGCATGCAGCGGCACTATCCATGTAAATTCCGGCCTGAGATCCATTATCCTGACTCCTTCCGGATCGCGGATGAATTCTACCATCAGTTCTTCCGGAACCTGCCGGTTGCTGCAGGCCGTCAGCACCAGAAAAGCTAAGGGCAGAATTCCGCGGCAGAAGTGAAAAAAGAGATTCAATGTTTTAAACGGCATGAGTTTTCAGAATTAATGAGTGGTTATAATTGTTATTTCCGGGCAATTCTGAGCAATTTCATTTCAAAGGGTTTGAAATATACCGCCCGGTCTGTTCCGGCAGTACTTGTTTTTGCGGTGAATGGGTCAATCCATTCCCTTGTATTTCCGGTATTCTTAATGTCATTTTCAATTTTCAGGCTGATGTTTGCAGTTACTTCGGAATTTTCCTCATTGAAGAGCATGAAGTAATGATCCCCGTCTTTTTCCACATGGCGGCAGCGTATGTTTCCTGAAGAAGGACTCAGGACGATGTCGGGCGGGGTGATTTTGTTTACTGCAGCCCTGAGTTCATCCCCGCTTCCGTAAACCAGTGCCCCGTTGCAGACGGATGCAAGTTTTGAGTCACTTCTCAGGATGAGGTGCCTGTGCCTGGCCAGTTTCTTAAGTTTAGGAATCACCCTGGGGGGAATGAATGAAAGGCTGTCGACTATAAGTGCCCTGTAAGTCATGTCCCCTATATGGATTCCCCTGGAATCAATCTTTGCGTCTTCCCACAGATGGCGGATTTCAAGGTAGTTGAAATCCCGCTGGTTCCTGTACAGTACTTTTGCCGGCCTGTCAGGCAGCCAGGTGGCTTCGCAGAGTATTGCAAGGTCGCATATATGCCGGGAATCGGTATTCAGCCAGCTTAATCTGCGGCAGGCATCGGCATAGGGTTTATAATCCGGCCACCAGGATGCATTCGGCCCCACATCAGGCGGACGCTCATCAATTCTTGGACCCCGGACCGAATAGAAAAAGGCATGGGGAATGAGCAGGTTATGACCTCTTACAAAACACCAGCCGGCAAGCCACAGCATCTCTTCCCAGGTGAGCTCATGGCCGTAGGCTCCGTAAAGCTCATTTGAATTCCGGCGATAACCGTTGTGGATCATTGCACTTGAAGCACCCTTGGCCATAGTTGAATGTTGTCCCTCCAGGGCTTTCGGCCCCGGTTCAACATATCTCCATACGAGGTCCTGGCCGGGGATCTGGAAATAACGCTGAGTGCCTATGTCCATTGATCCGGCCGGATGTCCCATAAGAGATATGTTATGAAGGAAGCACCAGTTGCCCAGTCTCCTGTAATAGTTTTCCTCAAGGCATATGTTGATGGCATGGTAATAATCGGTCCTGTGCCGTTCTGAATCAGGATAGTCGTTATACCAGAGGTCTGCCAGATGGGGGGTAATGTCATATCCCAGTATCTTTTTAATACGCGGAAGGAGGGATGCATTTCCCGGAACCATTCCCCTCAGGGCATCCCTTCCGAGCGGAGAGGGTTCATCGGTAAAGATTCCCATGATGGTATTCCCGAAATATTTCCCGAATTCCCTTGCATATTTATCATATACAAGTGAAATGAAGCTTGACACTGCATCCGGGTTGAGGAGGTCACCCGCGGGCGGGGAATGTTCGAGAAGCCTTTCCTCGCCCTCATTCAGGTAATGAAGACCCCGGATTACCCCTCCGGAGGGGCGTTCTATGATAGCCGTGCGTCTGTTTCCGGGCCGCTGGGCAATGGTTACAAGCTTCCAGCCTTCTTCCAGCCGGAGTTCTTCTCCTTCCTTCAGATCGATTTTTGCCAGTCCCCTGGCTGCATGTTCCGGATTTTTTTCCACAACCTGTCCGGAAGATGAGCCCGAAGGATACATTCCCTCGTCATAGAGTATAACATACATATTGCGGCGGGCTGCTTCGCTTATGGCAATATTCATTGCATGGATCATTTCGGGTCCGAGCCATTTCACATTCTGAGGCAGACCGACGCGCGGGTGAATGACAAAACCATAAACTCCGTGGGATTCAAAATCAGCGATCTGCCGGATGATTTCATCATCTTTCAGGGTATCATTCCAGAACCAGAAGGGCATAACTGAAAATTCGCGCGGAGGATCAACAAGCTCCGGGGGCAGTTTCTGTCCGCCTGCTGTTCCGGTTTCGGACAGCATACGGTATGAATCTTCAATATAGTCATCCAGCCAGCTGTAAAACCGGCCAATGCCTTTTTCATCCGGTATCATGCCGGGTGCAGAGCGGATCAGTTCATCCGCCTTTTTGAATATTTCATTCTCGAAAGATTCGAGCAGCTGTAAGATTCCGGTGTTCCGGCCGTTCAGAAGTGCCGCAAGATTCAGATATTTCGTCCCGGATCCTCTTTTTACCGGGAAGCATCTGTCTTTCAGCCTGAGTGCCGCGTCGCACAGCGGGGAATGAAGATCATCCTTCATACTCACCGCTGCCGGAAGGATTTTATCTTTTGTCAGCCAGACGGGCACAACGGCAGTTGTGAGAGGAAAGCCGCATAAAGTCCACATTACCGTGCCTGAGGGATCTTCACCCGCTTTTGTACCAGCAACACAGATAGCAGATGCGGAGGAATACCTGGGAATGAAATCCTCGAAAAAAACAAATTTCTCCCGTTCACTGTCTGCCGGGAGTACATCCCGGAGATTGACATCCGTAAGTGAATGATAAAGATTGCGGGATATGTTTGATATGAGATACTGCGGATCGTACCTGTTCATTGCAGCTGCCCTGTAAAGGGCTTCATTTGCCGTTGAGTACCTGATGTAGCCGAATCCCTTGTCGACAGGTCCGGTAAAGGCATGGTTTGTCCTTATAAGATAGCCGTAGGGTGCCGCTGCAGCATCATTGGCATCTATCTTTTCAAAGCCGTAATTTCCCGTTTCAAAATAGGCGGCTCCTCCGAGTGCGTCTATCACTCCGAAATTGGTATCAACACCCAGGGGCTTCGGAAGTTCTGCCAGGAGTTTTTCAAAATCGTCCACGGTGGCACAGTTCTGAAGGGCAAGTTTCATGATCCTTCCTTCCTGATCGGCCAGGCCGGTGGTATCACCGATGTTCTTGTTATAGGCGACAGAGTTCATTATTGCAAACCCTGCAGAATTGAATCCTCCCCATACTTCATTGTTCCAGTTTTTATCCGAATTCAGCAGACCCACGTAATTATATTTTCCGTCACTGAAAACTGCCAGGGCATTGTCAGTAACCCCGGTGTCGCGGTGCTTGTACAGGATTGGCCTGCTATCGGGAGTATATCTTCCTGAAATAATAAAAGTGGTACATGCTTCACTGAAGTTTGTAAATCCGGATATCAGGAAAACTGCAAATATGAAGAGATGCTTTTTCATAGTTTATTAGGCTTGAGTTTTAAAGTTAAGGCTTTTTCCTTCCCTGCGGAAATAAACCCAGAGATAAACCGAAGATAGTATATATGAAATATTAACAGCAATGCATACGCCTTCCATCTGGAATGCCTTTATCAGAAAGGGCATGGATATAATTATTGCCAGAAGGCCTATGAGTGATTTGTTCCTTATTATGTTCAGCTTTCCCGTTCCGGCAAAGTAATGTCCATAGAGGTTCGATACGGAGATTGCCATTATGCCCGGTATCATGTACAGAATATATTTTCTGACGATACCGAATTCAGCCCCGAAGACCAGCTGATATACTTTCACCGGAACAAGAACGGAAACTGCCAGGACAGCAATGCTGATTATAAAGCTTTGTCTTGCGAAAGCGACTGTCTCTTTGCGGCTTCTGATGAAATCATTGCTGTTGATGACATTGGAATAATGAACTGCCGACATGCTCCGGCTGATAATCCAGACTGCCTCAGAAACGGAAATTACTACCGAAAAAATCCCGAGCTGTACATATCCGAGAATCCGTGCAATGAAATAATATGAAAGGCGGTATGAGAGGAACTGTAGCAGATAATTGAATTCATTTTTAAAACCGTAGTTCAGTATTCTCTTAAGGTCAGCAGTTTTCAGACCGGGCCTTTTATACGGATTTCTTCTCAGGAGGCTTGTCAGTGCGAAGAGGGAGACTGATCCCGTACCGATATACCAGGCATGGTAATAAGTTTCAAGACCTGTTTTATGCAGCAGTGCATACAGTATGTATAAAAAGATGAGTATGGACAGGGGGTTCAGCAGGGTAAGCAGGTTGTATCTCACAAAATCTTTTTTCCCCAGCCGGTATGATGTAACGAGTGTTGAAAGTGACAGGAAGAAGGACATTGGAAGCAGAAAGGTGAAATTCCTGAATCCGAAAAGCAGCGAAAAGAACAGCGAACCTGTAAGGGACACAAGAAGAGCTCCGGCGGATCCCGCTGTCAGGAGAATATCCCTGTTCATTACCGGTGTATGGAAAGCTATTGTACTTCCGCAAAACACATTTCCGAATATGGCTATTATTGAAATGTTTGCCAGCAACAGGGCTATTTCGCCCCTGCCTTCACTGCCCCACAGCCTGGTACTGGCAACCACAAGGGCAAAGTTGGCCGCCAGAATCAGGAATTTGGTAACGATGGTAATTGACGTGTTCCTGGATAACATTTCAAGATTATTTATCAGCGGCTCCCGTGCGGGAAGCTGCATTAATAACGAATTTAACAAACTCTGAACTGATCCTTCCCCAGTTATACTTTGTCTCGGCCAGATTTCGTGCTTCATTGCAGTGACGGCAGTATAAGTCACTATTCTCGAGATATTCCGAAATCAGTCTGACAATCATTTCAGTATCACCGGGTTTGACGAGGAATCCGAATTTCTCCACTTCCACTTCTTTTCTGATTGCCTTAAGGTCAGAAAAAATCACCGGTCTGCCAGCTGCAGCATAATAAAATAATTTTATGGGAAGGCAATGTTTATTTTCAGGGTCATCACTTCTGAGATCGAGGAAGATATCAGTTTCATGCAAACTCCCGGTATATCCGGCAAAATCCTGTTTTCCCTTCATGATGAAAGCAATATCCGCATTCACGTTTTTCAGGTATGTTTCGCATTCTTTCCTGTCATCATCCGTTTCGAACCAGCCTGTTATTTTCACCTCAATCTCAAGATCATGGTGAACAGCCGAAAGGCCGTCTATGACACTTATGAAATTCACAAATCCCTTCTCCCGGCTTATTTTCCCTGAATAGGAGAGCCTTAGTTTCCCGTCGGCCGGCTCGGGTTTTTTAAATTCAATGTATTTAAGATCAGGATAGTAGGTTGAGAAAATGAATGGTCTGAAAGGGAAAAGGAATCTGTAAGGTCTGCTTTTATAATATTCACCGAAAATAAACGCATCGGCCAGTGCTGAGGATAATATATTGAAAAACAAAAGTTTGATAAAAGTGATGTATTTGCAGAAAGCTCTTTTCCCGGCCAGGTTTTTCTTTGAAGGATACCATTCGGTAATATCATAGATTATTCTGATCCTTTTTTTACTCCCGTGTCTGAATAATCTGCCTGCCAGTACCGTAAGAGGTTCTGAACATATCAGTACATCCGGATTGAACTGCCTGAGGGTTTCGGTGAATTTCCTTATTTTTTCCCTTTTAGTCATGGATCCCCCGTCGAAGCAGTTCAGGATCATTCCCTCAGCGGAACAGTCAGTATCTGTTTTAGAGGAAACAATCTGAACAGGGAATCCTTTTTCTGCCAGGGTTCTGCCCTGATGATAAAAAATCCTGTCGTCATCAGGAAAGTGTCCGGATGTGACAAATGAAATCCTCAGGTTTTTCTTCGGGGTGCCTGTCAATTTATTTTTAAGATACTAACGGAATTTTGTTTATCAGTATGGTTAATGATGGTTTACTTTCCGGCAATTCTTACCTTATATCCGTCAAGGCCGAAATACAGGATGAATGCAAAGCAGGCAAGAGGTACTGCGAAACCCGTTGCCATGGTGGAAATATCTGCAATATGACCCATCAGCATGGGAATGAGAGCGCCTCCCACTATTGCCATTACAAGGAAGGATGATGCCTTTTTGGTCAGTGGCCCCAGATCCTTTATTCCAAGGGCAAATATTGTGGGAAACATAATTGACATGAAGAAGTATGTTGAAAACAGGGCCACAACGGAAAACCATCCGAGCCCGGCCATTACAATGATCATAGTAATAACATTCATCAGGGCATATATCGCGAGCAGCCTGTTTGGTTTTGCCAGCCGCATGAAAATTGTGCTTCCCGTAAACCTTCCCAGCCAGAAAAGTCCCATGCCTCCGAAAGCAAGAATCCTGGATGCTGCCTGGTTGCTTATGGCCGGCATTTCTTCCGTAACATAGTTGATGAAAAAACTGTTCACTCCCGTCTGGGCTGCAACATAAAAGAACTGTGCAATCACTGCCAGGACGAAATGCCTGTGACGGAAGAGATTTCTCCAGCTCACATCATAATCCGCCGCATTGCTGTCCGGTCCATTGTCATCCGCTTTTTGTGATTCTTCCTTTACTTCTGGAAGGGTGACCCGCCAGAAAAGCAGTGCGACAAGAAGGACCAGAGTGCCGATCACCATGTAGGGCAGGGCAATGGATGAGAATTTATTTTCGCTTTCAGTGTTCGAAAAAATGAGCAGTCCACCGATGAGAGGTCCGGCTATCCATCCCAGACCGTTGAATGACTGGGAGAAATTGATACGCCTTTCTGCACTTTCCGGAGGACCAAGTACTGTTGTATAGGGATTTGCGGCTGTTTCGAGAAAGGTTAGTCCGCAGGCAATTATGAACAGGCAGGCAAGAAAGCTGCCGAAGGTCTGGATAAAAGTTGCCGGAAACATCAGGAAAGCACCGGCACAGAAAAGGAGCAGGCCCCATATGATTCCCTTTTTGTATCCGAAGCGCTGCATCAGGAGGCCTGCGGGGATGGCCATCAGGAAATATCCACCGTAAAACACGAATTGCACAAGAGCTGATTTTGCCTTTGAAATGCTAAGCAATTCCTGAAAATGCTTGTTCAGGACATCGAGGCATCCGTGAGCAAAGCCCCAGAGAAAAAACAAGCTGGTAACCAGCATAAAAGGGATGAGATAACCTTCTGTGACAAGTTTTTGCCTGTCGTTTTTAAGAGAAACACTATTTGCCATAGATGAATATGTTTTATCAATACAAGATTATTATGATTTATTGTATTTCCAAGAGTTTTAATAATTTTCTAAAAAAGAAATTCATTTCAGGGGCTGATAATTTTATTAACTTTCCCCCTGTTTTACTTTTGTAAATGAAGCTTAAGCACGTCTTTAAAACTGTATTCAGGAGAGTATCCGCAAGAATACGGTCCGGACCACTCAAAGGGAAAAAATGGAGTATTGCCTCGGGTTCCAGATTCATCAGAGGTGATTATGAGTCGTACAAAACCAGAGCCTTCCTGGATAATTTCGAACCGGGAAGCATATTCCTGGATATCGGGGCACATTTCGGATATTATTCCTCGATGGCTGCAACAGTCAGCAGGGGGGAAGGATGGATCTATTCACTGGAGCCGAGACCGATGAATATTAAGTTTTTCAGGCGGCATATTGAAATAAATGATTTCAGGAATATCACCCTGATTGAAGCGGCAGCCGGCAGGTATGACGGATTTGTCCGTTTTGACAACCGGCACGGTTCCGCAACAGGTTTTGTGACAGGAGATGGAAACCTGAAAGTTGAACAGGTATCTGTCGGCGGACTGATAAAACGGGGCGTGATCCGGCCGCCTGATTTTATAAAAATAGATGTTGAGGGTGGTGAGATGGAAGTGCTTGCCGATCTGGAGGAATTCATTTCACGGGAACATCCGAAAATGCTTGTTGCCACTCATGGGAAGGAATGCAGGGACTTCACGGAGAATTTTCTGAGGAAAAATAAATACAGCTTCAGGGTTCTTAATCCTGAAGCTGTATCAGGTGATACGGAAATCATTGCAATTCCCGTGTAATTTGTTATGGCTATCAGTTCAGATGCAGATTCACCCTGACCCTGAATTCGTCATAAATCGCTTTATCGCCAAGATTCTCGAAAAATGAACCGGAACCATAGCGTACATTATACTTGGACCGGTCGACAATGATAAGGGCAAAAAAGCTTGTTCCTTCATTATTCTTTTGCATTGTGGCGCTGAATTCAACCGGATGTGTTATCCCCTTGATAGTGAGATGGCCCTTAACCAGACCCTTGCCCTTGTCAAAAGCTTCGCTTTCCAGGATCACAATTTTGGACAGAGGGTGTTTGTCCACTCCGAAGAAATCATCAGATTTCAGATGACCCTCAAGTCTTTCATTCGAATCGTCATCCTTAATTGTTGTCATATCAATTGTAAATTCTCCGGAGGTAATTCTGTTGTTATCAAAAATAATCCAGCCATCCCTGAGGAGAATCGTTCCGGTATGATGACCGAGGACTTTCTCCCCATGCCAGTTCAGAGTGGTTTTCCTGACATCGGCATTCATCTTTTCCTCTGCATTGGTAGGAGTATTCATAAGCAATAAAATAAAAAAAGTTAATAAAAACGGTTTCATAACATTCATCATTTGATTTCAGGAATTAACAGAATATTCGTGAAAATGTTCAACAAGTATTTCTGCCCGTGGCCGAATAATCTGAAGGTCAGTATTCCTGTCAGAGCCGGGTGATATTAAGGCCACCGCTGATATCGAATATTGCTCCGGTTGAAAAATCCCAGTCTCCCCGTGCGAGAGATGCAACTGCCCTGCCGATATCTTCCGGATAGCCCCACCGTTTCTGGGGAACCATGCCGTCGGCAATCAGTTTGTCATATGTATCCTTTACCCTGGCAGTCATATCGGTATTGATAATGCCGGGCCGGATTTCAAACACCCTGATATTGTCAGCTGCAAGCCTGTCGGCAAAGACCGAGGAAGCCATGCTCAGACCGGCTTTGGAAATGCAGTATTCCGCCCTGTTGACAGATGTCCTGGTGGATGATATTGATGAGATAAAGATGATTGCGGGTCTGTAGTCTGAAATCTGCCGGCCGAGATAAATCATTTCCCTGGCGATTCGCTGGGCAAAAAAGACGGGGCCTTTCAGGTTTATGTTCATGACTCTTTCATAGCTCTCCTCGGTCATTTCGAGGAGGTCGTTACGTTTCAGGGGAGCCACGCCCGCATTGTTTACAAGCAGGTCTATCCTGCCATATCGCCCGAGAATGTTCTTAACAACTTCATCCTGGCAATCCGTGCAGGCGATGTCAAGGCCAACGGGGAAAAACGCAACATTTTTCGCTGTTATTTCCCTTGCAAGGGATTCCATACCTTCGCTCTCCACGGTACGGGCGATAGCGGCAATATCAAACTTTTCAGATGCCAGGGAAATTGCAATTGCTCTCCCGATTCCCCTGCTGGCACCCGTTATGACAGCTACAGGTTTATTATTCATCACTGGCTGAATTAGCAGGTTTAATTTAGGTTATCAGGACCTAAAGATAATAATTGTGGTGAATTACCACAAAACGGGCCTGATTATCATTTTTTCAGTTCCGGTATTTCTGTCCAGCAGCGCTTTTTCCAGCTTTCCATACCTTTTTCCGCAAGCTGCACTCCTTTGGCACCTTCATGAAGATCCCAGGGAAAGGGTTCATCTTTCACCACATGCTTCAGGAAGAGCTCCCACTGTGCCTTGAAGGCATTGTCATAATTCTCCTGCTCCGGCACCCTTGACCAGCCCTCAAAAAAGTCAATCGGCTGGGGAATGTCAGGATTCCATACAGGTTTGGGAGTGTTGCCGTAATGCTGGATATAGCATTCCCTGAGTCCGGCAACTGCAGATCCCCTTGTTCCGTCAACCTGAAGGGTGAGGAGGTCATCGCGGCGTACCCTTACGGCCCATGAGGAATTGAAATGTGCAATAATGCCGTTTTCAAGTTCGAAGGTTGCATAGGCGGCATCATCGGCAGTGCACTTATAGGCTTTGCCTTCCTCATCGAACCTTTCCGGTATGTGGGTTGCTCCAAGGCATGATACAGCTTTTACTTTTCCGAAAACATTGTCAAGGACATATCTCCAGTGGCACAGCATATCCAGTATAATACCGCCGTCGTCCTCGCTGCGGTAATTCCATGAAGGTCTTTGTGCCGGAATGGTTTCTCCCTCAAACACCCAGTATCCGAATTCCCCCCTTACGGAAAGGATCCTTCCGAAGAATCCCGTTTCAATAAGCCTTTTTAGTTTCAGTATTCCCGGAAGCCAGAGTTTATCCTGTACCACTCCGTTTTTTAGTCCGGCATCCCTGCATAATTCATATAGTTCGAGGGCAGCCTCCGTGCTGATGGCAACAGGTTTCTCACAGTAAATATGCTTTCCCGCCCTGATGGCCTTTTTAACGGCATCAACCCTTCTTCCGGTTGTTTGTGCATCAAAATAAAGCTGGTAGTTCCTGTCCTTCAGTACTTCATCCAGATCGGTACTCATTTTTGAGATTCCGGAAATGTTGCAGAGGTTTTTCAGCTTTGTTTCGTTCCGTCCCACCAGGATGGGATCAGGCATAATGGTTTCTGAGGATCCGCATTTTACGCCTCCCTGTCTGATTATCTCCGCAATTGAGCGGAGAAGATGCTGGTTTGTGCCCATTCTGCCGGTCACTCCGTTCATGATTATTCCTACGGTATGCTGTTTCATGGTAAATTAATTTGATATGATGTTATTTCTGCTGTCTGATTCATTGGTCCCTGCCGTGAGCCAGTCCGGAATAAGGCTCCGGTGGCAATGCTGTCATACATATTTTTTGTATGAGGAAACTATATCCTGCAGGAAGGAATGCTGATCCCGGCTCCAGTATATATCTGAAAAGATTTCCACTTCAATGAATCCGCTGAATCCGCTGTCTTCCACCCAGGATCTGATTTTCTTCAGGGGAATGCATCCCTCACCCATCAGTCCCCTGTCATTAAGCATATCCACGGTTGGCGATTTCCAGTCGGATACATGATAGGCAAACAGCTTTCCGTTTTTCCCCGAGCGCTTTATTTCCTTTTCCAGATCCGGGTCCCACCACAGGTGATATACGTCGACTGCCACCCCCGCTGAGGGACTTTCAAGTATTTCAGCAAGATCATTTGCCTGGGCAAGGGTGTTGATTGCCGAGCGTGTATCCGCGAACATCGGATGGAGAGGTTCGATTGCCAGTCTGACTCCTGCGGATTCAGCATCAGGAAGGACTGATGCTATTCCGTCGTGTATCTGTTTCCGTGAATCTTCAAGAGACTGTGAGGGATCTGCCCCGCAGACCAGGACAATCAGGTCTGTTCCCAGTTCATGAGCTTCTTCAATTGCTTTGCGGTTGTCATCTATTGCGGCCCGGCGCCTGGCTCTGTCGGCTGAAGGGAAAAAACCTCCCCTGCAGAGAGAGACTATGGAAAGACCGTGGTCCCGCAACATCCTGCCGGTTTGCCGTATATCCCTGCCAGCCAGGGTGTCCCGCCATACTGTAATACCTTTTACGCCTGCAGAGGAGAAATTTGCGGCAATTTCCCCGATATTCCATGGTTTTACGGTTATGGTGTGGATACAGAGCCTCTGAAGGTCAGTGATTGGTTGTAAATTCATCCTGTATAGCTGAAGAAATTATAATATGTTTCATTACTGATGATTCTGTGAAGATAGAGGCAGGCTTCCCGTATGTGATAGTCTCCCCACATGCTTGATTCCCCGTTGGGTATTTTGCTGCCTTCCGGAATGTGATCCCATCCGTTGGGCCTGTGGTAAACCGAATGCAGGAGAAGCCCCTGATGCTCTTCCCCGGTGCTCAGATAAGGTTCACTGAGAAGTGAATCAAGCACTTTCAGTCCTGCCTGCCAGTAGCGGCTTCCGGAATAAACATCCCCCTTCTGCTTCAGAAAGTGCCCGAGGCGCAACAGACCCTGGGCAGCTATGGCTGCAGCCGAGCTGTCGACCGGTTCATATTCATTGAAGGGATCTGAAGGCTTGTTCAGGTAATCTTTCAGATAAACAAGCCCCGGAGCCCCGGTGTCCCAGTAGGGGACTCCGTCGGAAGGACTGTTTTTTATATAAAAATCGCATGTGACCCTGGCTGCCCTGTCAATGATTTTTTCAATGTTATTCAGATCTGCGGGATGATCCGTTCCTTCCCTTTTCAGAAAATCTATCCATTCAAGCTGTTCGGAGAATCCGCAGACAGCCCATGCCAGTCCCCGGGTCCATGTTGTAAAACCGGTATAGCCCTGCTGTGAGGACGGGCAGCGGAAACTTCCGTCAGCAGGATTAAATACAGATTCATGTGCAGTACGTCCGGGTTCAGTATCCCATATATCACGTCCCTCGCCATAATAAACCGAATACCTGGCAGTGGACTTCAAATGTTCAAGTGCGCGTTCAAGCAGGCTGATCCTGATATCACCCTCAGCCTGAAGAACATGGCCGAGACGGTGGGCAATCATCAGAATGCGGCAGCTTCTTATGGTATCGACAAACAATGAATGGGCACCGTTAAAGGAGTAAATATATCCGCCATCCCTGATGGCAGTCCACCGGCTTGCCTGAACGGCTCCTGAAACTTTGAGAGCCAGTTCGCAGAAATTTTTCTCCCATTCGCTGAAGGGAATTTTGCCTTCATTCATCAGTCTCAGAAGATTCCCGTAAGTGCTCACATTGTTGAAACCATGGTCATGAACTCCCGTATGGCTCACATGAGGGGCCATCTTCCTGACTGTCTTTTCCCTGGCATAATCCAGCATCTTTTTATCTCCTGTGGCATCAAACTGGAGGAAGGCTGATCCGTATTGAAATCCCTGGGTCCATTCGGTCCAGCCCCTTGTTGAATATCTGCCCTTTACCGTAAACACGGGTGAACCCTGGGATTCATCATAGTATTTTTCAATCAGGTTGATTTTCCGTCCGGAAATTTCCCAGAATCCGGCAAGCTTGTCTGACAGATCAGCCGGGTTTAATTTTTTTTCAATGCTTATCATGGTCGGTGCAGGTTTAGTATTTGCGTTAAAAATAAATAAAAAGAAATAAATTACCCGAAAAATGAAGCTTCTGCCTTTTACTCTTCCGTCCTTTTTCCCCCTTCTTCTTCCTCCTCATCTTCGTCCTCCTCTTCCATCCAGTCGTAAACAGGTTTCTGCGGGCCTTCGTTCCGGTAGATAATTGCCAGGAAAATACCGGATATGAATCCCAGCATATGGGATTCCCATGAGATGTTTTTATAGATGCCGGGAAACAATCCCCAGACCATCTCTCCGTAAAGGAAAACCAGAAGCAGGGAGAGGGCTACCAGCCTGTAGTATTTTCTCAGGATGCCGCTGAAGAAAAGGAATGCAGCCAGTCCGTATACAATTCCGCTTGCCCCGATGTGCCATGCTTCCCTGCCTCCGGTCCACACAAGCAGGCCTGTAAAGATCCAGGTCATGATGAAAACCTTCAGGGCAATTTCCGAATAAAAATAGAAGAGCGATACCGACAGGAGGAAGAGGGGCAGGGAATTGTTCAGCAGATGTCTGAAATCCGCATGTATGAAGGGTGATAGTATGATCCCGGGCAGACCCCTGAATGACAGGGGATAAATTCCCAGCACGGAAAGATCTGTTTCAAAGAGCAATTCAATTACTTTGGCCAGTACCATCAGAAACACAAAAATCCCGGGAATAATGAGACTCAGAAGAAACTTTTTTTTCAGGAAGGCTTCTTCTGACAGGGAAGAATGGTTTTCACCGGACATGCTGAAATTATTATCCGCTGCCGGGAAATTCTATTCCGGCAGCTATGCGTATGCGGTCAAGAGTCGTTATCAGATCCAGACTGAATGACAACGGAACGATACTGCTTTCAGTCCTGCCTTCGTCGAGACATTTCATAACCTCTGCCGCTTCCCAGTGATATCCCATGGCCGGCGGCCTGAATACGAACTCCTCCTTTTCCCTGTCATGGGGGGTAAGAATAACCGTCTGATTCATATCCCTGCCACGGGCTACCGTCATATTGCCGTTTTCACAGTACAGTTCACTGCCGATGCCCGCCGAGGTCCTGAAAGAGCTGTAGATGGATGCCATGCACCTGTTATCATATGAAAAAATAACGCTCAGTGATTCTTCCGAGCCGCTTTGTCCGAATATGGCAGAGGCTTTTATATCGGAGGGCACCCCAAGAAATGTAAGTGCGTCAATAACAGGGTAAATACCGATATCAAGCAGGGAGCCGCCTCCCAGGGCAAGATTGAACTTGCGGTCTTCAGGATTAAAGGGTGGTATGAAGGAAAAATATCCGTTCATGTAATTAATCCGTCCGAGTATGCCTGAACTGAGTATCTCTTTGGCTTTCTGATAAAAAGGCTGAAAGGGAGGCCAGAGAGCCTCCATGAGGAAGAGCTTTCTTTTTCCGGCTTCATCAATCATTTCAGCCACTTCCCCGGCATTCAGGGCGAAGGCCTTTTCGCAGATCACATGCTTGCCGTTTCTCAGACACAGCATAGTGTGTTCATAGTGATGGGAGTGGGGAGAGGCAATATAGACTATCTCAAGCTCCGGATCAGCTGCAAGTTCTTCATAGCTTCCGTAATAATTCCTAAAACCGTAATCCCTGGCAAAAAGTGCCGCCCTCTCAACGTCGCGTGAGCCAACTGCATGGAGCTCGGCATTGTCAAGTGTTTTCAGGGCTTTCGTAAACTTTGCCGACATTTTCCCGGGTGCCAGGATTCCCCATTTGTATTTCTTCATGAGCAGATAAATTTTGGAACTAAAGATATGGATAATTGCTTGTTTTAATGTTTCCGGGAAAGGTTTTTTAATTTATCCGCAACTGATTGTTCCCGGCGGTATGATTACCCGCGGGAACCGGACAGACGGAAAAAGTAAAAAAAAACAATACAAGGTATTACATAGTAGTAAAAATTATATATATCTTTGTAATGGATTATTGTATGTTGTTAATGGTAGTATAAATATTAGAAAAGATGAAAATAACTGTCAGCATTAATCTCGGGGGTTATGCCTTCAACATTGATGAAGATGCCTACGGCGAACTGAAAAGATATCTCAGGGAGCTTGAATTACACTTTGCAGGAGAGGAGAGTTCTTCCGAAATTCTCTCGGACATTGAGGCCAGGATGTCTGAATTATTCCGTGCAAGACTCAGTGCTTACAGGCAGGTAATCACAATGGAGGATGTCCGCTATGCTGTTTCGGTACTTGGCAGGCCTGAAGATTTTTCGGAAGAGGGAAGCAATTCCGGAAAGCAAAGGGATTCCTCTTCCGGCTATCACAGGATGTACCGCGATCCGGACCGCAGGATAATAGGGGGTGTCTGTGCAGGTATCGGTGCCTACTGGAGTCTGGATCCATGGATAGTCAGGATTATATTCATTGCCCTGATCCTTGCCGGCGGCCTGGGGATCATCATCTATCTTATCCTGTATGTGGCAATACCCGAGGCACGGACCACTTCACAAAAGATTGAGATGAAGGGCGATCCGGTAAATATCAAAAATATTACCGATGCCGTGCGGGATGAGTTTGACAGGGTGAGGAAAAACATGAAGCTGTAGGGAGGAAGGGGAAATCTGGTTTAGGCAAAAAAATTAAATCTGTTGTTATGGATCTGGTAAACACAAAGGCTCAAATGCGGAAAGGGATTCTGGAATATTGTATTCTGTCAGTAATTTCCAGGGGATCAAGCTACTCAAGTGATATAATCAATGAACTGAAGAAGGCTGAGGTAATTGTGGTTGAAGGTACTCTTTACCCTCTCCTGACCCGGCTCAAGAATTCCGGATTGCTCAGTTACAGGTGGGAAGAAAGCCAGCAGGGACCGCCGAGGAAGTATTATGAACTTACAGCCAAAGGGAGGAATTACCTGGCAGATCTTGACAGGTCGTGGGATGAACTGGTAGAGTCAGTCAGCATGCTTCGTGCGAAATAGTCATTATTACAAAACTAAACCAGGCTAATTATGGATAAGACAATCAATATCAACCTTGGAGGAATCCTTTTTCACATTGATGAAGAAGCTTACAGGATACTCAGGGATTATCTCCTGGCCCTGAGCAATAAAATGAGAAACACTCCCGGCTGGAATGAAACGGTTGAAGATATTGAACTCAGGATTGCAGAAATATTTCTATCAAAAAAATCAGCAGCAAGTGTAATAGACAGCTCTGATGTTGATGAAATGATTCTCATCATGGGTAAACCGGAGGATTTCACTGAATCCTCCAGGGCGGGAAATGCCTTTAATGAAATGTTCAGGGCTCTCGGAAACATATTCTGGCTGGTGATCAGGGCAGTTATTGTCCTGGCCGGATTGTCTTTTATTGTGGCCGGCTTTTTTGCGGCGGCAGCCTTTATAATGGTATTTGTTTTCAGGTTTCCGGGAATTTATGCGCCAGGAGCTGCCGGCATAAATATTTCTTACCTTCCTGAATTTCTGAATTATGTAATAAATCCGAAAATGGTGCCGTGGATCAGCTTCCTTACTGTCATTACTGTCATTCTTCCCCTTCTGGCTTTGGTATACCTTGGTATTAAGATGGTATTCCGGCTCAGGGCAGCGGATGGCATTTTTTTCCTCGCGGGATTTGTGATATGGATTCTCGGAGTTACCATCCTGTCGATTCTCCTGTTCAATGAAGGCATCAGTTTTGTTGAGACTGCGCGTTCAGGCTACAGGGAATACCTTACGGGCCCTCCTGAAACTCTTTATATAAAACAGGCCTCAGGAATTGCCGCACTTGATACTGACAATGAAATAAGCATCCCGGGGAAGAATTATTTTGTATTTATTGATGAGGTAAATAAACAGTTGTATATCGGAGCGCATCTGGATATTATGCCAGCCGACGGAAAATCAGCATGGATTGATGTAACAAAGCGCTCATCGGGGAAATCAAAAACCGATGCTGCAAAAAAGGCGGACAGGATTCAGTATAATTACAGAATCTCAGGGGATACCCTCTTCCTTGATGAGTATTTTACTTATCCGGAAGCAGTAAAATGGTCATTTGATGTTGTTGATGTTCATGTAAACGTACCCCGGGGAACAAAAATCAGCATTGACAGCGGCATAAGAAGAATGCTCGGGGGAAACATCGGTAAGGACTTTGTTAATGATTATTCAGAAAGTACTATGATCATGACAAGAAAGGGACTTGAAGACCTTGATTCAGAACAGAAGACAAATCCCTGATATTCTGTATTTTCATTCCTTAAATTTTTATTACTTCCGGCGCCTGTCCATGGGTGCCGGATTTTTTGTCCGGGTTAATGATTTGTTAAACACATGATTCCGTCATTGCAGGATGACATATTTACTTATTTTCGACCCGGTTACAAAATGTTTAATACTGACGGATATGAAAAAAACCTTGCTGCTTCTCGCTTTTCTGATGATCATTCTCCAGTCATATTCCCAGAGGGCTGTCTTTCCGGCTGACACTCTCAGGAAGAATGCGATTAATATTTACATGGAGTCATCAGATTTCATCAGGAAGGAAATTCCCTACGTCAATTACGTCAGGGAGATCAAGGATGCGGATGTGTATATTATTTCGACCAGGCAGAATACAGGATCTTACGGGACTGAATACACCTATTTCCTGGTAGGCCAGGGCAAATTTGCAGGAATGGCCGATACGCTGACCTTCACTTCTGCGCCTGATGAAACTTCGGAAATAACCAGGTACAAGCAGGTTAACAATTTAAAAATGGGCCTGATGAGATATGTTGCAAGGACGCCTCTTGCAGGCTATATAAACATATCGTTCACAGAACCCCTGCTTGAGACTATCTACACAGACAAGTGGAACAGCTGGGTGTTCAGGTCTTCTGTCAGCGGGTTTCTCCAGGGAGAAAAAACCTTCCGGTCGAGGAACCTTTCAGGAAGCCTTACAGCAAGCCGTATTACTGAAAACTGGAAGATTAACCTGCTGTCGGAACTGAATCAGAATGAGACAAAGTATCTGATCAATGACTCAATAACCATCAGGGGTACCAATTCATCTAAAAACCTGGATGCTCTGGTGGTGAAAAGCATCAGCAACCACTGGTCTGCAGGAGCCAGGGCAAAACTGCGGTCTTCTTCATTCAACAATGAGAACATCAGTATTTCCTTCATGCCCGGTATTGAATATGATATTTATCCCTATTCCGAATCAACCAGGCGTCAGCTGAGGATACTGTACACAGCAGGCTACACCTTTGTCAATTACATAGATACAACAATATATGACAGGATCAGGGAAAACCTGTGGAGTCATTCCCTTTCAGCATCCTATGAAATAGTACAGAAATGGGGCAATATCAACCTTGTGGCTGAATACAGGAATTATTTCCACGACTGGTCCAAAAACAATCTGTCGCTTACTGCCTACCTGGATCTCAGAATTGCCAGGGGCTTGACGGTTTCCTTCATGGGAAGCGGCTCGATGGTGCATGACCAGCTTGGACTGGTACGTCAGAACATGCCGCTGGACCAGATCCTGCTTCAGAGAAAGAAACTTGCAACACAGTTCGAATACTTCACAAGCTTCGGATTTACCTATACCTTCGGTTCAATCTACAACAATGTTGTGAATCCGAGATTCGGCAATTCCGGGGGAGGCATGATGATGATGCCTTTCATGATGCCATAGGCATCACGGCCGGATAATGTTTTTGTCCGGTTTCCGGCGGCAGCTGTCAGTTCAGGAACAATTTGTCAGTCCAGGAATAATTCACCGCTGTCGGCCACAAACATGCGGGTGCTTCTTGAATATGTTCCCTCAACCGGATCCGGATAAACAAGCTCGACATAGAATGCCCTGAATCCTGCAGGGGGATTATCGACCGTCACCTTTACCGAACCGGGATTCTCATATTCAATATTCTTTTCAATGAACCGGTTATCCCTGAAATCGCGGTCGGGGGAATCACATATCCAGAGGCCGGCCCTTATCAGTTCAGGAGATGCCCTGACAACCAGAGCGGTCCTTTCACCATCATTTTCCACCTGCCATTCGCAGACCGGATGGCTTTTTTTATTGATTGTGATATTAAAAAAGGCGCTCAGGGACTTTGCCACATTCACTCCGTCACCCAGTCCGTGGCCAGTGTTGGGCTCATAGTGGATATATTTTTCCCCGGGCAGGTCACTGAAGTATTTCTTTACTGCGTCAACCGGCCAGTATTCATCATTTGTACCTATAATTATGAGCTTGGGCATTGTGAGGGAGGCACGGTATGAATACGGGTCAATCATTGTGGCAAGGTCCCTGCCTTCCTGACTTTCAAGATCCTGTGCAATACCGAGTCTCACATAGTCCATTATCTCTTCACTGTAATCACCCCAGGCCTCTTTCTGATAAGGCACATTTACCGGCATATTAAGCACATCAATCACCATGGGGGCTATGGCCAGAACTCTTTTGTCCTGTGATCCCGTAAGCCAGGTTGTCCATCCCCTCTTGGAAGCACCGCTTACCACAAATCCACGGATCTTATGGTTCAGTTTCTGTTCTGAAAACTCCTGAACAGCATCCATAGCCTTTATTGCGCTTTTCGTCATCGGGAACAGAAGGGGCCAGGTAAAATCCCTGTCATTCTTAAAATTATGAAGCGTGAACGAGATCAGGGCATCTTCCGTCAGATCATCATACAGCGGCTGGTTGGGCACCTGGGAAAGTATTGCCACCACTGCATTGTTCTTTGCTGCAATCATACTGAACATTTTGAAATCCTCGTTGTTCCGGGAATGCCATTTTGGTTCCCCGTTCCTGTTACTTCCCCCGGTAATGAAGAGCAAGGCCCCGTCTGATGGTGTTCCCGCAGGAGAAATCACGGTCAGCTGATGGTTCCAGACAATTTCACGCCATTTCTGGGAAGTAAGTTTCAGGATAGCTGTCTGCAGGCCATCCGAACTGAACTCCTCCCTTATCTCCCACTTATAGGTATCATCAGCCGAGTTAATATAAGCCCCGAGAGCTGTTTCGGGCGTGACGGCCTTCTGATTGTCCCTGCATGCACTTAATGCCAGTATAAGTGCCGGAATTATCCAAAAATACTTTTTCATGTCAGTGATGTTTATTGAATGAAGATTGCTGTTGGCAACCGGTATGAAAGATCATTGCGAACAATTATTTTTTTCCGAAGCTTAAAAAAAATTATATTGGCAGACAAATTTAAACAAGTTAAACCAAAAGGAAACTAATTCTATGTCACTATTATTAAAAGGTACGAAAACAGAGCAGAATCTGCTGAAGGCATTTGCGGGTGAATCACAGGCCACGAACCGTTATGAATTTTTTGCCCTGGTTGCCAGAAAGGAAGGTTTTGAGCAGATAGCAAATATTTTTCAGGAAACTGCACTGCAGGAGAAGGAGCATGCCAAAAGATTTTTCAGCTTCCTTGAAGGAGGAATGGTTGAAATAAGTGCTTCATATCCGGCCGGCAGGGTCGGCACAACCTCTGAAAACCTGAAGGCTGCCGCGGAAGGGGAACATGAGGAATGGAATGATCTTTATCCTCATTTTGCCGAAGTGGCAAAGGAGGAGGGTTTCCCGGAAATAGCAGCCGCTTTCAGAATGATTGCAAAGGTGGAAGCAGAACATGAACGCAGATACTTAAAACTGCTTCAGAATATTTCGGAAGACAAGGTATTCATGAAAGACGGAAAGGTCTGGTGGAAATGCATTAACTGCGGATTTGTATATGAATCGGAAAAGGCATATGAGAAATGTCCTGCCTGCCTTTATCCGAAATCATACATGCAGCTGCTGGAGCAGAATTACTGATTGAAAGGCCTGAGTCTCTGTCCTGTATTGCTGACTGGTAGTTCAGAACAGCAGCATTGCCTGGCTGGCTGCGGGCACAGAATACAGGGTCAGTCCCTTGCATCTATGGGAATATAATCCCTGGTGCCGTAAACATTTTTAAATGCCGGCCTTATGATGCGTTTTGCCTGGAAGGTGAGTTCCTCTATCCGGTGGGCACACCATCCGGCTATTCTTGCCATGGCAAAAAGCGGGGTATATAATTCCTTTGGTATTCCGATGCAGGAATAAACAAAGCCCGAATAGAAGTCGACATTGATACATACCACTTTGGCAGATTTCTCGCCCTTGAACTGTCTGAACACCTCGGGAGTCAGTTTCTCAACAAGGGCATACAGTTCGAATTCATCGGTTCTTCCTGATTCCCTTGCGAGCTCCGCAGCCTTCTCCTTGAGGAGGATTGCCCTGGGATCGGATATTGTATAGACTGCATGGCCGATACCGTAGATAATACCGGTTTTGTCATTTGCTTCTTTACGTAATATCTTCAGAAGGTAGGATGCAACCTCTTTTTCATCCTTCCAGTTGCTGACATTTCTTTTAATATCTTCCATCATGGTCAGAACCTTCAGGTTTGCTCCTCCGTGCAGGGGACCTTTCAGGGAGCCGATAGCCGATGTGACGGCTGAATAGATATCCGTTTCGGTTGAACTGGTTACTCTCATTGTAAAGGTGGAATTGTTTCCTCCCCCGTGTTCCGCATGCAGAACCAGGGACAGGTCCACGAGATCAGTCTGGAGCCTCGTATAGGAACCATCTCCCTTTATGAGGTGAAGGAAATTTTCGGCTGTTGAGAGGTTTGGTCTCGGATGCCTGATGGACAATGTCTTGCCATGATACAAATGCCGTAAGGCCTGGTAGGAGTAGGCAATTATTGAGGGAAATTTTGCAATCAGGTTGAGTGACTGATCTATCATGTTACTGAGAGAAATGTCATCCGCTTTTTCGTCAAGGGTATACAGGCCCAGCACAGATCTTGCCAGCATGTTAAGCACGTCCCTGCCCTTCATTGAAAGGATCATGTCCTTGATGAAATGGTCCGGCAGGCCTCTCCTGGCTGCAAGCATTGACGAAAATTCTTCCAGTTCGGTCCTGTCAGGCAGGTTGCCCGACAATAACAGATAAACGGTTTCATCAAATCCGTGCCTGTGCTCCTTCTGGAATCCGTGAGCTATTGATTCAATATCTATTCCACGGTACAATAATCTTCCCGGAATAGCAATCACCTTGCCGTTTTCCTTGTCATAACCGACCACGTCGCCTATATTCGTCAGTCCCACAAGTACTCCGGTGCGGTCGCTGTTTCTCAATCCCCGTTTGACATCATATTTTTCAAAAAGATCATTATCAATCCGGCATGATTCCTCTACTGTCTTTTCCAGTTTTGAAAGGAGTTTATTGTTTTCCATGATAATTAACGTGTTTATTCAGAATAAATATTTTTAATAATCGCGTCAGCGAACTCCGATGTTTTGAGCAATTGTGCATTCTCCATCAGCCTGTGGAAATCATAGGTAACTTTCTTTTCCTGAATGGTTTTCTGAAGATTCCTGTAAATGCATTGTGCGGCCTCTTCCCATTTCAGATATTCCAGCATCAGAGCACCCGAGAGGATGACAGAACCGGGATTCACCTTGTCCTGTCCCGCATATTTCGGGGCAGTACCGTGAGTTGCTTCAAATATTGCGTGTCCGGTTTCAAAATTTATGTTGGCACCGGGTGCAATGCCAATCCCGCCGACTATGGCTGCAAGGGCATCGGAAATATAATCCCCGTTAAGGTTAAGGGTTGCAATAACCGAATATTCCCCGGGCCGTGTAAGTATCTGCTGAAGAAATGCATCGGCAATAACATCCTTTATTATTACCTTCCCTTCCTTTACAGCTTCTGACAAAATATCATCCGCTTCCTTTTCCCCCTTTATTCCTGCAATCTTGCTGTACTGCTGCCATGTAAAGACTTTATCCCTGAATTCCCTTTCCGCCAGGGCATATCCCCATTTCATAAATGCCCCTTCGGTATATTTCATTATGTTGCCCTTGTGTACCAGGGTCACTGACGGCAGCTTCCTTTCAATTGCGAACCTGATCGCCTGCCTTACAAGTCTTTCAGTTCCTTCCACCGATACCGGCTTGATGCCGATTGAGGATGTTTCCGGAAAACGGATACTCCGGACTCCCATTTCATTAATCAGATAACTTTTCAGTTTCTCCGTATCCGGATTACCGTTCAGGTATTCTATTCCGGCATAGATATCCTCAGTGTTCTCCCTGAAAATATGCATGTTTACGGATTCCGGCCTTTTTACAGGGCTGGGCACGCCATTAAAATACCTTACGGGGCGGTAGCAGGTATAGAGATCCAGTTCCTGCCTGAGGGCAACATTAAGGGATCTCATTCCTTCCCCCACCGGTGTTGTGAGAGGTCCCTTTATCCCGACAAGATGATCCCTGAACGCATCAAGTGTTTCCCGGGGCAGCCAGTTTCCGGTGATTCCGAATGCCTTTTCCCCTGCAAGCACTTCCTTCCAGATTATCTTTTTCCTTCCCCCGTAGGATTTCTCCACAGCGGCATCAAATATTCTTACGGAAGCATTCCAGATATCCGGACCCGTTCCGTCCCCTGTAATGAAAGGAACCAGAGGCAAATCCGGGACAATCATCTTCCCGGTTTCAAATCTTATTTTCTCCCCGTTCATCCTCTATTTTAAATTAATAATTCAATTTTCCGTTATTGATTCACTGTTGCCGCCTTATCAGATTGAGGGCGCTTCCTGCCCTGAACCATGCAAACTGGGATTCATTGTATGAATGGTTTGCAAATATGGTATCCCGCGTTCCGTCACTATGGTGCAGGATAAGCGTAAAAGGCTTGCCGGGCTCAAAATCCCTTAATCCTGTTATATCTATCCTGTCAGTCTCCCTGATTTTGGCATAGTCGTTTTTGTCGGAAAATGTAAGTGTAAGGATTCCCTGTTTCTTGAGGTTTGATTCATGTATCCTTGCAAATGATTTTACAATGATGGCTCTAACATTCAGAAAGCGGGGTTCCATTGCCGCATGCTCGCGCGATGATCCTTCCCCGAAATTTTCCTCACCCACAACAATTGAGCCCAGTCCCTTTCTCTTATAGGAAAAGGCAACTGCCGGTACCGGTTCATATGCACCGTTGAGCTGGTTCAGTATGCAGTCGGTTTTGTCATTAAAGGCATTTGTGGCGCCTATCATGTAATTGTTTGATATATTTTCCAGGTGACCGCGGTATCTGAGCCATTTACCCGCCATTGATATATGGTCGGTGGTGCATTTCCCCCTGGCTTTTATAAGCAGGAGGAGACCTGTCAGATCCCTGCCGTCCCAGGCTTTGAAGGGAGTAAGCGTCTGCAGTCTTTCCGAGCGCGGATTTATGATGACGGATGTTGCTTTTTTCCTTTGCCGGGCCTCCATCCTTTTTCCCTCAGTAATACTGAATCCCTCTGAGGGAAAGGAAATACCCCGTGGTTCCGGAAGATTAACCGGTCTTCCCTCCGAATTGATTAGTGAATCCGTAAGAGGGTTGAATGTCAGTTTCCCCGCTATGGTCAGGGCTGTTACTATTTCAGGAGATGCAACAAAGGCATGTGTATTTGGATTACCGTCGTTCCTTTTTGCAAAATTGCGGTTAAACGAATGGATCACAGTATTTACCGGATTGTCTTCCTGTCCGGGCCTTTCCCATTGTCCGATACAGGGTCCGCAGGCATTGGCATAGATATCAGCTCCGATCTCTCTGAAAATTGCCAGAAGGCCGTCTCTTTCAATAGTTTCGCGTATCATTTCTGATCCGGGCGTAACCCTGAGACCGGATTTTGCCGTCAGTTTTTCCCTGAGTGCACTTTTTACCACTGAAGCAGCCCTTGAAATATCTTCATAGGACGAATTGGTACATGATCCAATCAGTCCTGCAGATATCTCCACCGGCCAGTTGTTTTTTTCCGCAGTTTCTTTCATCTGTGAGATGGGAGTGGCCAGATCGGGTGTGAACGGACCGTTGATATAGGGCTCCAGTTCCGAAAGGTTTATCTCAAGGTAATTGTCGTAAAATTTCGCCGGGTCATCAAATACTTCCGGATCACTTCTGAGATGTTCTCCGGCGGCTGTTGCCATTTCTGCGATATCCTGCCTGCCCGTGGCGATAAGATAATCAGCCATCATCCGGTCAAATCCGAAGACAGAACAGGTTGCGCCGGTTTCAGCGCCCATGTTGCAGATGGTGGCCTTGCCGGTTGCTGAAATGGATTCGGCTCCTTCCCCGAAATATTCCAGAACTGATCCGGTACCTCCCTTTACTGATAACATTCCTGTTATTTTGAGGATGATGTCCTTGGGAGAGACCCATCCGCTCAGTTTTCCTGTAAGACGGATACCGATTATTTTCGGAAACTTCAGTTCCCAGGGAAGCCCCGCCATTACATCCACCGCGTCAGCGCCGCCCACACCGATTGCTATCATTCCCATTCCCCCTGCGTTTGGTGTGTGCGAATCAGTGCCCACCATCATCCCTCCCGGAAAGGCATAGTTTTCCAGAATGATCTGGTGAATGATACCGGATCCGGGTTCCCAGAAATCAATTCCGTAGTTCATGCTTACTGACCGGAGGAAATCATATACTTCACGGTTGGTTTCACGGGATTTAGCAAGGTCGCTTTCAGCTCCCCTGAATGCTGTGATAAGGTGATCACAGTGAATTGATGAGGGAACAGAAGTGTTCAGCTTTCCGGCCATCATGAACTGCAGCATTGCCATCTGAGCCGTTGCATCCTGCATTGCAACCCTGCCGGGTGAAAATTCCGCGTAATCAATTCCTCTGATGAAGGAAACAACCTTGTTCTGATCCCCGAGATGATTGTACAGCACCTTTTCGGTAAAGGTCAGCGGCCTGTTGAGACTCTCCCTTATCCTGGCAATGTTTCCAGGAAGGTCTTCATAGAATTTCTTTATCTTATCAGAATCAGAATTCATAATGGTAAGCTTTAGATTGTTCCGTTCAGGGCCTGGTCTGCCCGTTACCCTCAATTATCCATTTATAGGTGGTAAGAGCCTCAAGGGCCATTGGCCCTCTGGCATGCATTTTCTGCGTGGATATTCCGATTTCGGCGCCAAGGCCGAATTCGGCACCATCGGTAAATGCCGTTGATGTATTGACATATACAGCTGCTGCATCTGTCATTTTACAAAACATTTCCTGTCTTTCCCTGTCGCCGGATATAATGGCTTCACTATGCTGTGAACTGTGTTGTGCAATGTGTTCAATGGCTTCGTCAAAAGAGGAAACAGTCTTAACAGCCATCTTGTAATCCAGGAACTCAGTGCCGAAGGAATCGTCAGTGGCAGCTTCAAGCAGATTGTCGGGATACTTTCCCCTGAGGGCCTTCAGGGCCTTTTCATCAGCCTGTATTATCACATCTGAATCCTGACAGAGACCTACAATATATCCGAGGTCGTCCAGCCGGCTTTCATGTATTACCAGGCAGTCAAGTGCGTTACAAACACTTACACGCCTTGTTTTGGCATTGTGGATTACTTTCCTTCCTGTTTCGCGGTCGCCATATTCATCAAAATAGCTGTGGCATATTCCTGCACCTGTTTCAATAACGGGTATGGTGGCATTCTTCCTTACGAAATCTATAAGGCTCTGGCTTCCGCGCGGAATGATAAGGTCAACGTAATTAACGGCGTTCAGAAGCTGTGCGGTTTCTTCCCTGCCGGGAGGCAGAAGGGCTACGATGTCGCCCGTGATATCAAAATCAGCCAGGGAATCCTTTATTATTTTTACAATGGCTGTGTTTGAATGAATGGCATCGCTTCCTCCCTTGAGTATGCAGGCATTTCCTGATTTCAGGCAGAGGGAGAAAACGTCAAAAGTGACATTTGGCCGGGCTTCATATATTATTCCGATAACTCCGAACGGGACGCTTATTTTTTTTATCCTGAGTCCGTTTGGTTTTGTGTAGTCGTAACTGATCCTGCCAAGGGGAGAATCCAGGCGGGACACATTCCGGATATCTGCAGCAATATTTTTTATTCTGCCGGGGGTAAGCTGCAGGCGGTCATATTTCGGATCCTGCCTGTCCATACGGGAAAGGTCCTTTTCATTTTCTGCCATTATCAGAGGGATGTTCTCCTCTGTCTTGTCAGCAAGATGATTCAATACCCTGTTGACGGTATCGGTATCAAGGTTATTCAGCTTCCGGCTTGCCGAAAGTGCTGATTGAAATATCGGCGTACAGTCCATTTCCGGAGATTAATTTTCAGTTTTTCTCATTTATCAGTAAATAATCATAGTGTACCAGAGGTTTTTTCCTCTTTTCACCCATGTAAAGCTCAACCTTTTCGGAATCATATTCCGATTTGCCGATTCCGATCTGATTATTGGCATCATCAAATATCCTGATGATATCTCCTTTTTTAAAAAAGCCCTCAACTTTTGATACTCCTATCATAAGCAGGCTGGAGGCCTTATCCCCTGTCAGGGCATCCCGGGCTCCCCTGTTAATGTAAACAATTCCCTTTGCAAATGTTCCGGAGTGGGAAAGCCATTTTTTCACTCCCGTCTTTTTTATATCGGCTGCAATGAATCTTGTGCACGGAACATCTTTTTCACGGATGATATCGGTTATAATGGTATCACGTGTTCCGTTTGCAATATATACATCGATTCCTTCCGCCGCTGTTTTCATGGCAATGGAATATTTTGTATGCATACCCCCGCGTCCGAATCCCGATTTTGACATACTGATGAACTGGCTCACATCACCGGAATTGTCATCTATCTCCCTGATAAGCTGTGAATTTTCAGATCCGGGTTCACCGGTATAAATTCCGTCAACATTTGACAGAATAAACAGGGAACCGCAATTCATCATTGAGGAAATCATGCCTGACAATTCATCGTTATCGGTGAACATCAGCTCTGTAATGGAGATGGCATCATTCTCGTTTACCACGGGAAGCACTTTATTGTCCAGCATAGCGGTGATACAGTTCTTCATGTTCAGATAATGCATCCTGTCCCTGAAACTGTCTTTTGTTGCAAGAAGCTGTCCTGCCTGAATCCCGTATTTCCCAAATAGGAACTGATAGGTTCCCATAAGCTTCACCTGGCCTATTGCAGCCCAGATCTGACGCGACGAGATTATGCTGGTTTTCCTGGATGGTACTACTTCACTGCGTCCGGCTGCAACCGCCCCCGAAGTAATCAATATTACTTCAATGTTGTTCTTGTGAAGGATTGCTATCTCTTCAACAATACGCAACATCCTGCCGGTATTCAGAGATCCGTCTGACTTTGCTATAACATTGCTTCCTACTTTTATAGCAACTCTGTTGAATTTCGGATTAATATTTTTCAATTCTTTATTGGCGGGGCCTTGATTTGAGCAAAATGTTGCAAAAATAACAGTAATTATGTAGTTTTTTACAGGATATATATAATTTTTAAGCATTTTTATAACAGGAAATCAAAATTATCCCGGAATTAACTTCATCAGTATGAAGAAAAAAGCATTAATACCCCAGATGCTTGCTGCCTGTATTTCATGTACGCGGGAATCCGCAGATCTGCAGCTTGTGCAATATCAGGCCGACCTTAAGGAAAATTTTGATTTACTTTGCATGAAACAGCTTGACCGGTAAACATTAAGACATAATAAATATGAGCCCGAATTTTTCCCTTGGCAAATCAGAAATCTGGAACAGGACCGTCAGAGGCGTAAAAAAAGTCGTCAGATGGATCATTGCGTTGCTTGTCATGGCAACAGCTGTTTTTGTATATGTAAATTATTTTCACACCTTCAGTGAAGGCTACAGGGCGGGAACATTGCAGAAATTTTCAAGAAAGGGCGTCATTTTCAAGACTTATGAAGGAGAACTGATACTAAGCGGGGCTGGTGCGGAAAATGAAATAATAATATCGCCCGAAAAATTCTCGTTTACAATGGTTAATAAAGACCTTGTCAGACAGTTTGACACCCTTCAGGGCCAGAATGTGATTGTGCATTTCATTCAAAAGAACGGAGCCGTGTTCTGGAGGGGCGAATCGAAGTTCCTGGTTGATTCTGTGCGCTCAAGAAGATAATTCCGTTCATGACCTAAGCGCTTTCCTCAATGGCGGGGGAATTTACCTTCTGGCATCATAAGCCGGAAAAATTGATTCCTCAGGTCCGGAAGCATTAATAATCAGCTTTTCAGGCATCAATTAATCAGAAATGCTTTTTGAGTATTCCCATCACTCCGCGGATAAATGTTGCGCTGGTCAGGACCTTTACCACCGGATGGATTGTGGTCCTTCTCCGCGAAGGTGCCCGTCGTGTGGTTCTTTCCGGCTTTCCTTCATGCCTGCTGCCTCCTCCCTTCCCGGCAGCCCGGCCTTCCTGGCTTTTCCGTACGGAGACAATCTTTCTGTCAAGTATTTCATAGGCGCTGTCCCTGTCAATAACCCGCTCATATTTACGGACCAGTTCCGATGAATTATTGATCTCTGCAATCTCCTCAGGGGAAAGAATATCCATTCTGCTCATCGGGGCCCTGACCATGGTCACTGCAAGTGGTGTGGGTATCCCCTTTTCATTGAGGGCTGTGACAAGAGCCTCGCCCGTTCCCAGGCTTGTAAGGACCATATCAGTTTTGTAATAGTCTGACAGGGGAAAATTTTCTGCTGCAAGCCTGATTGCCTGCCTGTCAGCTGCGGTAAATGCCCTTAGTGCGTGCTGAATCTTCAGGCCGAGCTGTGCCAGGACTGAATTCGGAATATCCGTGGGGTTCTGTGTCACAAAGAAGATCCCAATGCCTTTGGAACGTATCAGCTTGACAATGATTTCGATTTCGTTCAGAAGGGTCCTGCCTGCACGGTTGAATATGAGATGGGCTTCTTCGATAAATATTACCAGCTCTGGTTTTTCCCGATCTCCGATTTCAGGCATCACATCATATATCTCGGCAAGCAGGCATAACATAAAGGTTGAAAACAGTTTAGGCCTGTTCTGTATATCCGTCACCCTTACAATGTTTATGAAGGCATTGCCGTTTTTGTCCTTTCTGAGCAGATCGCTGATCTCAAGGGAAAGTTCGCCAAAAAACAGATCCGCATCCTGCTGTTCGAGTTCCAGTACTTTTCGCAGTATCACGCCGGTTGAGGCGGATGATATCCTGCCATATTCCTTTTCAAACTCCTCCCTGCCTTCCGATGTGGCATAGCGGATTACACTTTTCAGATCCTTCAGGTCGAGAAGAGGAAGTCCGTTGTCATCACAAAATTTGAATATGACCGAAATAATTCCTGCCTGGGCATCGTTCAGATCGAGTATTCTTGAAAGAAGCACCGGACCAAATTCGGATACGGTTGCACGAAGCCTTACACCGTTTTGTTTTGATATGGTCATCAGTTCAACCGGAAACCCTTTTACGGAATAGGGAATTCCGATTCTGGCATGCCGGCCGGCAATTGATTCTGTTTCTTTTCCCGGCATTGCTATTCCGCTCAGGTCGCCCTTGATATCCATCAGTAACACGGGAACTCCTTTCTCTGACAATTGTTCAGCCATTACCTGAAGGGTTTTGGTCTTTCCGGTACCGGTGGCTCCCGCAATAAGACCATGCCTGTTCAATGTTTTCAGTGGAATTCTTACCTGTGATTCCGGCATTGCTTCCCCCTCAAAAACGGCTCCTCCAAGCAGGATGTTGTCACCTTTGCATGCATAACCTGAACTGATGCTGGCTATAAATTCTTTTTTGTCTTTCATATTATTCCTTTTCTGAATATTGCTGATATGAATTGAAAATTACCGGTCTGAATGAAAGCTGAAATTTAAGGGATTATTTCCTGCCACAGAAATCTGCTGAAGATATTTCAGGGATAAACAGCATTTTTCCGGATATGCCTGACCGGCGTGTCTTACAGCTTGCAGAACAGGAGGGAAAATTATTTCTATTCGGGTTAATTAAAAAAATGTTTTTATCTTTGCGGCCTCACAACTTATTGACTTAAAAACAGTAATAGGAGGGAATATTAAATTGAACAACTAATTTATAAATCCAAATCTATTAAAATGGCAAAATTTGAAGTTTATCGCAGCGGAAAGAATAATGAATTCCGTTTCCGTCTGAAGGCTGACAACGGCCAGAACATCCTCAGCAGTGAAGGATACACAACAAAAGCCGGATGCCTGAATGGTATTGCATCGGTAAAGAAGAATTCAACAGATCCGAAAAGATTTGCTAAAACAACCACTCCGGGGAACATGTTTCGTTTTTCCCTTACAGCGGCAAATAATGAGATAATAGGAGTAAGTCAGAATTATAAAAGTGAAAGCGGCCGCGATAACGGAATTGATTCTGTGATGAGAAATGCAGAAAAAGCCGATATCGTGGAAGTGGATAATTAAAAATCCTCTTTGCTTCAAAGAAATACTGAACCGGCCTTCAAAGGCCGGTTCAGTTTATATCCGGTATATCAGTAGCATTTAATATATTTATCATGAATATGGGAAAAAATATCTGTGTAATGCTTGTTATGCTCTCTCTTCTGTTTACCTCTGTTCAGGGGCAGGTCACCGAGGGCGAAAAGAAGCTTCGTTCACAATCCGCCGATACTGCCATGGGCTGGAAAAAAGGCGGGATAATTGCCGTAAATGTAGCTCAGACTTCGCTTACAAACTGGGCAGCCGGCGGGCAGAAATCGATGGCAATAAACGGGATATTCAGCCGTTTTGCAAATCTGAAAGGTGAAAAATTTACCTGGGACAATTCCCTGGATCTGGGCTACGGCCTTCTCAAGCAAGGTGATGAGGGATACAAAAAGACTGATGACAAAATAGATTTTCTTTCAAAATACGGGCGTCAGGCATTTAAGAATCTATATTATGCCGGCCTGATGAATTTCAAAACACAGATGCAGCCTGGCTATAAGTATGACGGTGAAGAAAAAACAAAAATTTCAAACCTCTTTGCACCGGCCTATCTTCTCACCGCCCTCGGACTCGATTATAAGCCCGATGCATATTTCAGTGCATTTATTGCACCCCTTACCGCAAAATTCACCTTCGTCACAGATGATGACCTGTCAGCAGCGGGAGCTTTCGGAGTAAAACCGGGAGAAAAATCAAGGGGTGAAATAGGAGGATATCTGAGAGCTATTTATTCAAAATCTGATTTTACCAGTGAGTTTCTGAAAAATGTTTCCTTTACCACAAAGCTGGACCTCTTCTCAAATTACGCGCATAATCCCCAGAATGTGGATGTCAGCTGGGAAACACTGATCGGCCTGAAAATAAACAAATACATTTCCGTAAGTTTCAACACCCACCTTCTTTATGATGATGACATAAAGATAAAGCTTGCCGATGAGAACAGATCAGTGGGTTCACTGGTACAGTTCAAGGAGATATTCGGAGTAGGATTTTCTTATAAATTTTAATTTTAACAATTAACTTAAACCCGTAACTATGAAACTAATTGATGAATTCAAAGCATTTGCAATGCGGGGCAATGTTGTCGACATGGCTGTCGGTATAATCATTGGTGCTGCATTCGGTAAAATCGTTTCCTCCGTGGTGAACGACATAATCATGCCCCCTATCGGATTACTCCTGGGCGGGGTTAATTTCACCGACCTGAAACTGGTAATGAAGGCTGCCACGGATCTTGAACCGGCCGTTACCTGGAATTATGGAAATTTCATACAGGTGACAATTGATTTTCTGATCATAGCATTTGCAGTGTTCATGCTTATTAAGGGAATGAATACGCTCAAGAAGAAAGAGCTAGAAGCCCCTGCTCCTCCTCCCGAGCCGACAAAAGAAGAAAAACTCCTGACAGAAATACGCGACCTGCTGAAAAAATAAACCTTTCCTTAGTTGAATAATCCGGGGCATGATATATTATCATTGCCCCTTTTTTGTGCGCCCGGGGATCAGGCCTTTGCCCGAAGCCCGCAGATGACACTGCGGGATTCCCGGCTCACCAGCTGAATAAATATGGCTTTTTGAGATAAATGTCATACGGGATTATTACCTTTATTTCGGAACCGGAATTTATTTCCGGCAGAAGATCATAAAGCAGTATATATACATAATCCGATAACAGACCTACAATGAAAAAGGCAATTCCGGTAATATTCATGGCATTTGCCCTGTTGTCCTGCAGCAGGGATGCCGGCAGGAATTTGACAGTTCAGGAACTGAGATGCAATAATCTTTCCGATCCCGGCGGAAGCGGTCCGGATCCGGTTTTCAGCTGGATACTCTCTTCCCCCCTTCGCGGTGTATCACAGAACGCATATCAGATACTTCTGGCGGAGAGTGCAGGAGATTTGAAATCGGAAGAAAGATGCATCTGGAATAGCGGAAGGGTTGTTTCCGGGGAATCAGTAAGGGTCGCATATGCCGGCCCTGAATTAAAACCGGCAACAAAATACTTTTGGAAGGTCCGTGCCTGGGATAACAGGGACAATCCTTCCGGATGGAGCAGGCCGGCCCTCTTCATAACCGGGCTCTTTGACGGGGATGACTGGGAAGGTGCAGAATGGATTGGTTTTGAGGAAGTTCCCGATTCAATGCTGCTCGTCCCGGGAATACACCGGGGGCTGCAGGTGGAGGGTCATCTGGCGGAGGCAAGGACAGTGGTACCCCTGTTCCGGAGGGAAGTCAGCCTGGACAAAAAGATAGCTGAAGCTTTTGTTTTTGTAAGCGGACTGGGTCAATATGAATTGCATATTAACGGCCGCAGGATCGGGGATAGTTTCCTTTCACCCGGCTGGACGGATTATGACAAAACATGCTTCTATAATACTTATGAAATAACAGACGAACTAAAAAAAGGTAAAAACGTTATCGGGGCCATTGTAGGGAATGGCTTTTTCAACATCAACAGGGAACGCTATTATAAGCTTGTAATTAATTACGGGGCGCCCAGGCTGAAGCTCCTGCTGAAGATCCGCTACAGTGACGGCTCCGGTGAAACGCTAAAATCTGACGGACTATGGAAAACGGCCCCTTCACCTGTTACTTTCAGCAGTATTTTCGGAGGAGAGGATTATGATGCCAGACTTGAACAGCCCGGATGGAACAACGCGGATTTTGATGAGGCATCATGGAAGAACGTGCTGATTGTAAGAGAACCGAAAGGAGCCCTGAAACCGGAGCCTGATCATCCCCTGAAGGTGATGCAGACTTTCAGTCCGCGAAGAATTTTCAGTCCGGCTTCCGGGATTTATATATATGACTTCGGACAGAATGCATCGGGCATAATAAATCTCAGAATCAAAGGCAGGAGCGGGCAGAATGTATTATTAAAACCTGCCGAACTGCTCGGTTCCGATTCCCTTATAATGCAGAAGGCGTCGGGTGAGCCATACTGGTTTTCCTATACAACGGGTTCCGGAAGGGAAGTGGAATGGAGACCAAAATTCAGCTATTACGGGTTCAGGTATGTACAGGTTGAAGGAGCAGTACCGGAAGGCAAGCCCAATCCTGACAATCTTCCAGTTATTACAGGATTGCAGATGCTTCATACAAGAAACTCATCCCCGGCGGCCGGGAGCTTTGAATGTTCAAATGATTTGTTCAACAGGATATTCAGTCTTATTGACTGGGCCATTCGAAGCAACCTTGCAAGTGTGGCCACTGATTGTCCGCACCGCGAAAAACTGGGATGGCTTGAACAGACACACCTCATGGGGAATTCCGTCAAATACGTATATGACATTCATAACCTGTTCAGCAAGATGATTGATGATATGATTGAAGCACAGCTGGATAATGGCCTTGTTCCGGATATCGCCCCCGAGTACGTGGAATTCGTGGGAGGGTTCCGTGATTCTCCCGAATGGAGCAGTGCCTGTATCATACTTCCCTGGAACCTGTATGAGTGGTACGGGGATATTGATGCGGTGAAAAGGGCATATCCCATGATGAAAAGATACCTGGATTATCTTGGCAGCCGTTCCCGGAACGGAATCCTGAATCACGGCCTGGGCGACTGGTATGATCTGGGACCGGAGTTTCCGGGGGTTGCACAGCTTACTCCCATAGCAGTAACTGCAACATCAATATATTACTATGACGCCAGGCTGCTGGCCGGAATGGCCCGGATACTTGGTGAAGAAAGTGATGCAGCCTTTTACGGGGAACTGGCAGAACGGATCAGAACAGCATTTAACAGGGAATTCTTCAACCCGCTGACGAAAGTGTATTCAACGGGCAGCCAGACTGCCTATTCCATGCCGCTTTTTTTCGGCATGGCTGACGACAGCCTCCGGAGTGAAGTGGTGAATAACCTGGTAAAATCAATCAACGACGGTAACAGGGCACTTACGGCCGGTGATGTCGGTTACCGTTATCTGCTGAGGGTCCTTGAGCAGGAAGGACATTCCGGACTGATATTTGACATGAATTCAAAAACCGACGTGCCCGGCTACGGATACCAGATGTCTAAGGGTGCCACTGCCCTTACGGAATCCTGGGCAGGACTGGCCGAAGTTTCAAACAACCATATGATGCTCGGCCATCTGATGGAATGGTTCTTCAGCGGACTCGGAGGAATAAGACAGGACGAAAACTCGAAAGCCTTTAAACACATTGTTGTTTCACCGGAGATCGCGGGAGATATTACCCGGACTGACTGTTCCTGGAAATCGGTTTACGGGGAAATTTCGAGTTCATGGGAACTCAGCGGGAATGAACTGACTCTGAAAGTAAGGATACCGGTTTCATGCACTGCCACCATCAGATTTCCCCAAAGCGATGCCGCAAAAATAAAACTCGACGGGAAAGCTGCCGGAAATTCTGATGACGTATATAAAATCAGGAATGAAGGCGGAAAAATCTGTCTTGATATCCTTTCAGGCAACTATACCTTCAGCTGTGAAATGGATGCTGGGAAAAATTTCTGAACGGATTAAACATCTTACAGGAATTCAGTCTCAGGGAATTGTTAAAGGATTATTGCTGCCTGTCAGTTCCCGGGTAATAACGATTCCAATTCTGGTGGTCAGTTTATTCCGGAAGCTTGGCCTATCACACCCAGATACCGTCCCATCCAGTAGGGCAGGAGCCAGATGTCGCCTGCACTGTATTCCGACCTTCCCCCTCCGTCGCGGTCAAGGCGGAAACGGTTTGCATTATGCCTTGAAACCGGAAGCTCATCCGGCGGCAGAACCTCTTTTATTGTCTGACCCCTGAATCCCGGATCAATGAATTCAATATCCTTCCTGTGGCTGTTCATAACCGACCAGTCAGTCAGATCCAGAGGATATTCCTGCAGGTACCATATTGCTTCCCCGAGATCAAAATCCCCGAGCCCGGTAAGCGCGGTCATTATGTTCCAGAGTCCTTCCTTTTCCGGCCTCTCGGTCTGCCAGTGATCAATTATGGCCTGCCTGTATTTTGCCTTCAGGGTATCGTTGAAGGCATACCTGTATAATCCCCAGTAGCCGCAGTAATACATTTCATCGTCGGAATGGTTCCAGCTCTCAGACAGCATCCTGCTCCAGGGGTCGGCTGTTTCCGGGGCAGGACCGATTTCCCTGAACGGCCTCATGAGATTTTCAAGATAACCATGCTCCCGCATCAGGTAAAAGGCAGTATCCCGGTATTTCTCCCTGCCGGTGAAATGATAGGCTGTCTGAAGCATTCCTATGATATTCGATGAGTTCAGTTTCCTGTCGCCTACCATTACAGGACGGGCATTTACATATTCCGGATTCCATCTGCCCCATAATGTCGGTTCCCCGTTCCAGTCGGTCAGATAGAAATTATTTCTGACTATATGCGACATTAGGGTATCGATGAGCATTATTGCCTTCTGCCTGATATCAGGCTGGCTTACCAGTTCCGCGATGGTGCCGAATGCAAAAATATGTCCGATAGCCTCATCACTGCTGGTTGTTGATTTCCAGTCCCATTCAGGATCTTCTGCCCGCCTCCAGGGTATATCTTCGTACTTGTATCCGCGCCTTTCAAAGGAACGGGCCGGGAAACCCGGAACAGGATTGACAGTGTAAAGCCTTTCCATTGCATCAAGGGATTCCCTGATGTTGTCCAGGGCTTCACCGGATCCGCTTACGGCATAACGGAAAACCTGGCCGGCAAGGTACATGGATGTCCATAAACCGTCATTATCAGAATCTGACAGGCTTCCTGAAGATAAATCCCCGTTTATCATTCCGGAGAGTGTTGCGTTGAAACCATGCCGTATATGACGCTCGCGGACCTGTTTCTCGTAAAAGGCGGCTTTCTGTTCAAGGGTCATCTTTTTGAAAAAGATTCTCCCCAGGCCCCTGTCGGTCAGAATCAGAACGGAATTATCGGGACCTTCTGAAATATCCCTTACATTATCCGAAGGCAGCCAGCGTTCTGAAGCATAGTAATCATATTTTCCGTCCTCTCTCAGCCTGAAGGCCCCCCTGCTGCTTCCGAACCATAAACTGCCGTCAATTTCCTTTATTACGGTTATGTCAGTACATGGCAGCCTGTTGTGCAATTCCCCGTCTGCTTTCCTGTCTGCAGCATCTATCAGGAAATATCCCTCACCGGTGCCGGCAATTATCTTTCCGCCCGATGCTTCCAGACAGGTAATATTTTCTCGGTCAAGAATCTTTTCAGTTTTTTTCAGTTCAGGATCAAAAATGCCTATGCCTTTTTTCCCCAGTATCCAGAAAAGATTATTCCGGTTTTCAAATTTTATATCTGATATCTCGTCATGATAAACATCTTCCCATAATATTTCCCTGTCATTCAGAAAAGCCAGTTTCCTGCCATCAGAAACGAGAAAGGCAAAATCATTTCCTGATTCAAGTATCCGTGCACCGGGCATATTGTGTTTCACAAACAATTTTCCCGCCCATGCATTGCTCAGCAGGGCCGTGTCATCGATATACAGCATCTGGCCGAGGCAGGTGCCTAATCCGGATATCTTTTTATCTGACAACGGTCTGTAGTGATGATCCTTCACCAGCTTTCCCGGGAAAAGAAACCTTCCTCCCGAGGGTTTTAAAAGTCCTGCAGAGGAAAAGACCTGTATATAGCCGTTCCGGTCCGACACTACATTGTGAAATACTGTCTTTTCATCATCAGCCGGGTATTTAATGCTGTAGTCCTGCACGAAGGGAAGATCCCGGTGATGCTGAACCGGACGGGGATGTTTGTTATTACTGCAGGCTGCCGTACAGATGATTATGCACAGGGCAGCTGAAATGGCATAAATTGTTTTCATAGGAAGGGATCTGTCAGGCTAAAAGTTTTACGGCATTTTCATAAATTTTCCTTACTGCATCTGCAAACATCTCCATATCCTTTCTTGTCCCCATCAGAACCTTGTGATGCACACATACCGATTCCCCGGAATGAATCCTGTCGCATACCGGCAGATCAAAGCGTGAAGGGTCTATTGCCTTCCAGTATTCTTCGCTTAGTCTGTGGCGCGGAGCTTTTGTACAGGGTGCATAAAGGGAACATTTGTTCAGGGGGATATAGCTTGCCGCGATCTCAATACCGAGTTCAGCGGAAAGGGCCTGTCTGAACTTTTCAGCCGGAAGATCACTGAAAGCCTTGCTGTTGTATCTGAAAGCGAAATTATAATAGGCCCCGGCTGTCTGGCGTTCATCCCTTTTCACAGGCTTTATGCCGGGAAGCTTTTCCAGGAGGGAATTTAAATACAGGGCATTTTCTTCCCTCCTTTTATTTTGTTCAGGCAGCCGCCTGAGACCCTCAATAAGAATTGCAGCCTGGAATTCAGTTATCCTGTAGTTGCCGGATTGCAGGAAGTTACCTGCATCGAAGTAAAACCCCGCCCCCTTGTCGGTTTTATCAAAACCGGCCGGTTCCGGTCTCCTGCCGCAGTTGCGCAGGGCGTCAAGCTTTTCATATAAACTGAAACTGCTCGTGGTGAGAGCTCCGCCTTCACCCGCGGTAAGCAGCTTTGACAGCTGAAAGCTGAAACTGCCGATATCTCCTATGCTGCCCGCCTTTTTCCCCTTCCATTCCCCTCCGTGCTTGTGTGCACAATCCTCAATAACAAAAAGACCATGTTCCCCGGCAATTTTCATTATTTCGTCCATATCAGCAAAGGAACCGTAGAGATGAACCGGAATAATTGCCTTTGTCCGCGGGCTTATCGCTTCACGGATCTTTTCCGGATCAATGCACCATGTATCCTCGCATACGTCGGCAAGAACCGGAAGGGCATTGACATCAAGAACAGTTGCAGCTGTCGCCTGCCAGGTAAGCCCCGGAAGAATCACCTCGTCGCCAAGCCCGATACCGCAGGCTTCAAGTGCCAGTTGCAGTGTTACCGTCCCGTTTGCGGCAGACAATGCATATTCTGTTCCGTTATAGTCAGCAAACATCTTATTGAACTGATTTTCCAGCGGTCCGTTATATGACCAGATGCCGCTTCTGAGGGTTTTTATCAGTGCCTTTTCCTCGTTTTCATCCCATACAGGCCACTCGGGCCAGGGCATTGTCCTGGTGTCCCGTACGGGAGTACCGCCAAGAACAGCCGGTTTATCTGAGAAGTTATAATTCATTCCGGTATAAATAGTGAAAAGTGAATGATCCAAGATAGGATAAAATAAAAACAAAGTAAAGCGTAATTGCAGGTTTTAAGTTATACGCAGATGAAACTACAGCGGTGGTGATATCAGGCATTTCCATGTTCAGAGCTGTTTAATGCCTGAATCATTTATCATAATTCTTGGATTTTTAGAATAAAAATCCGAAATTAGGAGTTAACTTCCTTATGATCAACCTGACGTACTCTCATGCATGGCGTGCTCCATACCAATATCATCACTATTCCCGGACAGATTCACTGGCCGGATAATCAGAATTTATCAAATAGGAAATTCTATGAAAAAGTTTTGTTCTGTTGTTTTAATTGCATTTGCAACCGGACCGGTCCTTCTGGTATCCTGTAAGAAAGAAGAGCCGAAGGGTCCTCCGGTAGCAGGGATTTTTTACAGTGTTGTCGAAAAGAAAGTGGCATTTACAGCCCTTACCAAGAGGGCTGACACCTGGCTGTGGGATTTCGGCGACGGACAGACAAGCACTGAAATGAATCCGGTTCATATTTACCAGGAAGGTGGTATATATGATGTGAAGCTCACAGTGACCGGCAGTGGTCAGAGTGCCGGGGCAAGCACGGTTGTCTCGCTTGCCCTTTCAAACATCCAGATGCTTACCGGCGGCCTGAAATATCCTGACGGCAAGAAATGGAAGATAAGCAGCGCTCACTCCGATAAAGATGCATTTACACTGGCTGATGACAAGTTTACCGTTATACAGCCTGTGGCCACCGGCATGCTTGGAAGTGTAGGGCTTGGCCTTGGTGAAGTGTATGATGATATTTTTATCTTCAAACATGACGGATCCTATATCCATTCTCCACAGCATGGAGGAGCTTTTGCAGGATTGCTTTATTCAATGCTTACAAAGCAGAATATCCTTAATGTCACACCTGTGAGCCAAAGTTTCGGTTTATGCTATACAGCATGGACCCCCCAGACAGCAACATTCACCCTCAATGAGAAGAAAGATCTGGAAATCACTACCGTAAGTCCGGATGGTAATACTCCGGCTGACCGGGTTTATAAAGATGTCATGACTCTGAGTTTTTCAGGTACTGAATTTATCGGATTCATGGATTTTACGCGCGAGTGCATAATCCAGTCCCTTTCACCCTCAAAAATGAGACTTGCAATGTTCGTATGTACAACACAAAAGGCTCATTTTAACAAACCTTCTCATGTTGTGATCCTGACATTTGAAACAGTTCCCTGAACAGTTACTTAAACCTGTGGAAATAAAAAACAAAAACATATAATGATGAAACATCATATCAAAATAAATGACATTGTCCGGTATGTGATACCGGCAATGTTGCTGTCTTTTCTGCTGACGCACAATCTTATGGCTGACCGGATTCCGGATTATGGCATAAACCCGGGAAGCAGTATTGCCGGGCAGCAGGGAATTGTAATCACCGGCCGGGTAACTGCAGAAACTGATAACGCACTGATGCCGGGTGTCAGCATAGTTGTCAGGGGGACTCCCAGGGGTACGGTAACGAATTCTGCCGGGGAATACTCCATTGAGGTTCCCGGAAGCGATGCCGTGCTGGTATTCTCATTCATAGGATACACTACGGAAGAGGTCACCGTGGGCAGCCAGAGAACCATCAATGTTGTCCTGAGGGAATCAGTAGAGGCACTGGAGGAAGTGGTGGTAACAGCCCTGGGTATCACCAGAAGGGAGAAATCCCTCGGATATTCCGTTGGCAGGGTGAGCGGGGAAGATCTGGCCCGGGTGGTTCAGGAGAATGCAATAAGTTCCCTTGCCGGGAAGATGACCGGCGTTCAGATCAGCTCCACAGGCGGTACCGGATCTTCGGTAAGCATGATTATCAGAGGGGCTACGTCCCTGAGCAATGATAATCAGCCTCTCTTCGTGATTGACGGAGTGCCGGTCGTAAATACCCTGAACAATATAGCAGGTTTCGGAAGCGATAACCGTGTGGATTACGGGAATGCCATCTCCGATCTTAATTCCGATGACATTGAAAGTGTTTCCGTGCTGAAGGGGCCGAGTGCCGCTGCTTTGTACGGATCGCGGGCAGGAAACGGTGTGGTAATTATTACCACCAAGTCGGGAATGAAGAGCAAGGGCATGAGAGTTACAATAAGTACCAACAATGTGTTCGACAAGCCTTACAAGTATTTCCCCGTTCAGAAAAAGTTTGCTTCGGGCTATTTTTCATTTACACCCGAAGATCTGCCTCCGGGATATGTGATGAAAGTCAATCCGGCCGAAGCGGCAGGCGCGGGGATTGAACTCGACAAGGAATATTTTGCTGTTAAGTGGGACAGCCCAAGGGATGCAAACGGTGTCCAGATACCGGTGGAACTGGTCAGCCATCCAGACAACCTGCCTAATTTTGTACAGACCGGAATAACTTCCACAAATGATATATCGGTTACCAATAATACCGATATGATGAATTACAGGATAGGAGTATCTAACATGTCAAACAGGGGAATTGTCCCGAATTCCGATCTTTTCAGGAATAATCTTACAGCCGCAACTTCCCTGAGGGTAAGGGAAAACATAACCCTGAGCTCAAATATTAACATTAACCGCTCATGGTCCAATAACAGACCGGCGGGCAACAGGGGGGCCAATCCGCTAGAATGGGCCTATAAGATACCACAGGACACAGATATAAGAGATCTGAGGAATTACTGGGAAGAAGGTCAGGAAGGCATTCAGCAGAGAACTCCCTATAACGGAATTTACAACAACCCTTATTTCCTTGCATACGAAATAAACAACAGTTTCCTGCGCGACAGGATATTCGGAAACCTTAAGGCCGAATGGAAAATATCAAGGGATTTTACCCTTATGGGAAGATATTCCCTTGACCAGTTTTCCGAGAAACGGGAATAAAAACTGGCTCCCAGCTATACAAAGGAATCCAACAACGGCGCCTACGGCGTTCAGGATTTAACCAGCTATGAGAGGAACGCGGATGTTCTGGCAACCTATTCGAAAACCACGGATAATTTCAGCCTGTCAGCCTCTGCCGGTGGCAATGCTCTCTATAAAAAAGGAACATCTGTAAGCAGTTCATCAAAATCGGGTGCAGGCCTGACTGTTCCCAATGTTTTTACCCTGAGCAACATTAAATCCGGATCACTCGATTACTCGAGTTACTGGTCCCAGAAGGCCATTTACAGCATATACGGCCTGATCAATTTCGGGTTCAGGGATATGATATTCCTGGATATCACAGGACGGAACGACTGGTCCAGTACGCTGCCCCGGGAAAACTGGTCATATTTCTACCCCTCTGCTTCACTGAGTATTATAGTAAATGAAATGCTGAACATGGGTGGCGGAGTGGAGCTTTTCAAGATAAGAGGCGGCTGGGCCAAGGTGGGTAACGACACCGATCCGTATCAGCTGTTCAGTACTTACGGAAATGCCGGTCAGTGGGGGGATGCAACCCGCCTGACAAAATCGGGACAGATACTTAACCCCAACCTGAAACCCGAGGAAGCTGTTTCCAGGGAAGCCGGCCTGGACCTGAACCTTTTCAGAAACAGGATAAGGTTTGAAGGAACCTACTATGTCGTGGAGAACCGTAACCAGATAATCAGGAATATTCCCGTGGCCAGTTCCACAGGATCAGATAATGTGAATATAAATGCCGGACTTATAAGAAGCAAGGGCTGGGAATTCATGCTGGGCGGTACTCTTCTGAAAACTCCCGGCTGGTACTGGGATGTAAGTGCCAATTTTTCAAGGAACAGGACAAGGGTAATTGAAATAGCAGAGGGAATTGATGTCATTAAGTTCTGGGAAGATGCCAGGGGAGGAGCCTGGTCCTACGTGGGGGATGAAATAGGCGCAATTTATGATGCCGAGGTTATTACCGTGACCGATAAAAATTCACCCTACTATGGTTACCCGATACTTGATGAAGGTGACCTGGAATGGGGAGCAGTCGAGATGCGATATACCAAAAACAAGATAGGAAACTATAATCCCAGATTCATAATGGGATTCCGGAGCTCTCTTTCCTATAAGGCATTCTCCCTGAATATGACTGTCGACTGGAGGAACGGGGGCCAGTTCATTTCCCAGACGCAAAGATACATGGCTGAGGACGGGAGTTCCCAGATCTGGCTCGATAACCTTATCCATCCCGGGGGAAGGACGGGCAGAGAACTGCGTGACTGGCTCGTTCAGAATGAGGACAAGTACATCAGGAACGGGTTCCATGTTGTCGGCGGACCGACTAAGGAATACGGGGGCTTCCGTGAAAATTTCAGCGGCGTATATGTAAATGACGGAATATTTGTTCCGGGTGTATGGGCGAAGGATGACGGTGAGGGAGGTGTGACCTATATTGAGAATCTGGGAGAAGACGGGACAGTGATAGTACCCTATGTGGTAAGCTATCCGTGGGGATTCGCCAAACCTTCCATGTTTGATTCCGACTGTGTGAAGCTGAGGGAAATCTCTTTGAGCTACAGTGTTCCGCGGGACGTTGTAAACAGGCTCCGCTTCATCCATGACATTGCCCTGTCGCTTTACAGCCGCAATATTATACTCTGGACAAAAGCCAAATCCGGAATTGATCCGGAAAGGGCATTTCAGGCAGAAAGCTCAACAGGTGGCACCAGGGGAACACAATTCAAGCAGGGTATTGAAAGATTCAATCTGGAACCCTGGGTAATCCCGGTGGGAATAAAACTGGACATAACATTCTGATTAAAAACAGAAATTATGAAACCCGCAGGATAATCTGTAATAACGCGGGTTTCACCATACCATTAGAATTAAAATCATATTATGATGAAAGCAATAAAACATAAAATCTCAGCGCTCCTGACAGTCCTGCTTCTGATGTTTATTTCCTGCCAGAATCTCGAAGAGCTCAACATAAACCCAAATGGTGTTGATCCGGCAAATGCCCGGCCCTTTTTACTGATGGCTACCGTGCTGACCCAGACCGGTCAGAATGTGGTGGGACTGGGTTTTGGCGATCTGGCCGGCGTTATGCAGCATACCCAGAAGGACGGATGGGCCGGAGGCCATAATTCCTACGACTGGTCAGATCAGAACTGGAGCAGTTTCTACGGGATATTGAGAAATGCCGAGGAGATCCTGAAAAAGTCCGAAAGTGACGGACTTGAATTCTACAAGGGTGTTGCACTGATAATCAAGGCTTACAATTATGGAATGATCACAGACCTGTGGGGTGATGCCCCCTTCTCCGAGGCATTGAAGGGGGAGGCAGGGAATCTGAAACCCTCATACGACTCCCAGAAGGATATTTATACGGGTATTCTCGCCTGGCTTGAGACTGCAAATACATTGCTGTCAAAAGACCAGAACTCTTATCCGGACATCAATACCACCCAGGATGTCATGTACGGCGGTTCGGTCAGCAATTGGAGAAAATTTGCCAATTCACTTGCACTTCGCTATTATATGAGGATTTCCTCGAAAGAACCTTCGGTTGCAAGAACGGGAATAGAAAAGATTGCCGCTGATCCGGAAAAATATCCGCTGATTCTTGATGCCAGGGATGACGCAAATATAGCCTATGTAGGGAACAGCACCTCAGACTCGTGGCCGTGCAACACCACTTTTGACGTCAGCGAGTCAAACTGGAGAAGACTTAAAATGTGTTCAACCCTTGTTGAAAAGCTTCAGGAACTCAATGATCCGAGACTTGCCCTCTGGGCCAGTAAAATTGCTGTTCCCCTGGTTCTTGATCCGGACAGGCCTGACGATTTTGATGAAATAATTGATGGCAGGCGGGTCATAGCTCAGAATATTGCCGATACCTATGAGGCAACCTATGACGTTCTCCTCAACCTCGATCCGGAATATGTGGGACTTCCCCCGGCATGGTCAATACTGCCGCAGGCATACAATCTATGTCCCAATCTTGAACAGGCCCCGCTGAATCCGCATGCCTCACATCTCAGCAACATGTATAAGCAGGCAGCCGGACCACATCTGAAGGCACGCCTCCTTTCGGCCGCGGAGGTCAATTTCATTCTTGCCGAGGCTGCGCTGAACGGATGGGCTGCAGGCGGCTCTGCAAAGGATTATTATGAAGCCGGCATAAGAGCCTCCCTGGATGCATGGGAGCTTACAGGATCATATCAGGCTTATATCACTGAAGACGGGGTTGCCTGGGACGGAACCCAGGGCCAGCTGATGGGGCAGAAATGGATTGCAGGCTGGACGGCAGCGGCGGAATCCTGGTTTGACTACAGAAGAACCGGCTATCCCGAACTGTTGCCGGGAAAGATAGTGAAAAGGAGTGCTATCCCCCTGCGGTTTTATTACGGGACAAACGAATTGCTGTATAACGCGGAAAAAGCAGAAGCTGCCATTGAGAGACTTGAAACCACAAGTTTTTCATCAACCGACGGGAAAAACAGCCCGTGGTCAAAGTCGTGGCTGCTTCAGGGTACCGGAAAACCATGGTGACCGGATAATATGTTAATGCCCCGCGGACAGAAGGATGCTTTTGGCCTGATTCTGCCTGCAGGGCTGCAGACCTCCGGACTTCTGACTTCCGGATCTCCTGACCGGATTATTTGAGATACTGAAGGAAAAAGTCATTCATTTTTTCCTGGCAGTAAATATTTACCCTCTGAACAATATCCATGGTATGGGGCCAGCCGGGGATACGGTGGTAAACACAGGGTACTCCTGCCGAATCGAGCAGTTCCCTGAAACGGTCCGACTGGCTTACGGGAACAAGACGGTCGGATGTGCCGTGAAAAATCAGTGTGGGAGGATCATTCCCGTCAATATAACTGACCGGTGATGCTTCCCTGAAAATATCCGGATTTTCATCCCAGCTGCTGTTCAGGAATGATGTCACAAGCCTGTGGTTGCGGGCATATTCCGTTGTGAGATCCACCGGTCCGTAAATGTCGGCCACAGCCTTTATCTTCCCCCTGGTTTTTTGTCCGGGAATTGTGTCATGAAGAACAGCGGGTTTCCATCCGTAGGCTGCGAGCAGTGCCAGATGAGCTCCGGCTGAACCCCCGGCCAGAGCCATACGCGAAGTATCATAACCGTATTGGTCACCGTTGGAATGGAACCATATTACCGCATCGGCTATATCTTCTACGCAGGCCGGATAGGGAGCGTCCCTGAGCAGCCTGTAGGATACAGTCGCCGTAACATATCCCTTTCGGGCCAAGCCAATAAGATAAGGCAGATAATCTGATCTTTTGCCGCTTCTCCATGAGCCTCCGTGTATAAAAGCAATAAGCGGGGCAGGGCCCGGGGAATTTTTATCCCGGTAAATATCCAGCTGCAGGGACCTGCCATTGATATTTTTGTATTCAATATCCCTGAATTCCTCAATGTTTTCCGGAATTTCAGGCCCCAGGTCCATCAGCTTTTCAACACCCAGCCATACTGCAGCATAAGTTGCCGGAGTAAAAAAATAACCCGCCGGCGGCTTTCCCGGACTAAGAGATGACCAAAGCCGTGGAAGGCTCATCCAAAGAACAAAAACCACTATAACTGCTGCCAGAGCCAGCAGGCCTGACCTGACAATACGTTTAAGCAGGCTGTATTTACTACGGATCGCCATAAGTCAGCGGTTCAGCTCCCGGAGCATTTCCTTAAGGTTTTCATGCAATATCCCTGCCGTTTCCGGCCCGAGGGAGTTCTCCTCACCGTAAGGCGGGCTATTCCTGCCGTAGGTGTAGGGTGATTTCACATCCCACTGACTTTTTGGAATAACGTAGCCTATTTCATCATTTGCCAGGCCGAAAAAGAATTTGAACCTTCCCGGCATCATTTCTCTAACCGGAGGCAGCTCCGCCGGCCCGGTGGAAAAGTCATTCCCCTCCGGAGCTTCAATACCTCCGTTGACAATTTCAGGATATACTTCCCCCGGCATGGTGGCAAATGACAGCGGACCTATTTTAAAAACCGCCAGTTCGGTTCGCATTTTCATCCACCCGGTCATGCCACGGTCAAGGATTCCCAGCATCGTTCCCAGTCTGAACAATTTATTCCTGACGGGAAGGATTACCGTTCTGGCAACAAGTGAAAGAGTGGCGGAATCTATCCTTGCGGCAGGATTTTGCATGGCCTTCAGTGCCAGAAGGGCAACCTGCTTTCCCTGGGCTTCGGCTTTCGCAAATGAGGGCTCTGAATATTCAGTATCCGAAAACGGGTCTTTTACACTCAGACTCGGATGTGTGGTCATCAGTCCTCCTATTGCACCGTTTACATATATGGCCGTCCCCCCCGTGCCTTCCATACCCTGATTGCCACCTCCGGAAACAGTTTCTTCCGTTCCTATGCCGGCAAGGCTGCTGCCCCGGGAAAATCCGGCTTCTGTTCTTTCTCCGTCAGTGCTGCCATTTCTGAAAACACCCTTTTCCACACCTTCCCTGACGAAATGAGGGAAATCAGAGGTAATCAGGAGATTATTTCCCCACAGTGTTTCCGGATGATCCGCCCAGGATATGACTGAACCCAGGGTACTTCCGTTTTCTGCGTCAAGCACTTTGATGCAGCGGAGCCCGGAATCATATACATCGGGTTTCCTTGTGTCGGTTACCAGGTGCTCAGCACCTGTCAGATCTTCCGATACCTCCAGGTATGCAGGGCGCAGACTTTCTGTTGCGGCAATCACCGATTCCACTATACGCCTCTTTACATATTCCTTATATTTCCCGTCCACTCCGCTTTTCAGGGGTGATTTTCCCCAAAGTCCCAGCATGTCAGGACCTTCATGTGTATGGGTGGAAATGATTATTGTGTATGTAATGCCGGCATCCTCAGGTATCCTGCTTCTGACATCTATAACGTCATTGTTCATGAAACCTATCAGATCCAGAACAACTATTGCCAGCCTGGATTTCCCGTCATCCAGTATCATGGTTCTGGCCCAGAGGTCGTCATGCACTCCGTTTGCCGCCCTTTTGTTACCGAATCCTGCAATCCAGACGGGATCGAAAACGCCGTTTCCGTTGCCATCAGTAAAGGTATCCCCCCTGCGGGGTTCGTACTTTGCATTGTTATCTGCATCAGTCCAGCGGTCAGGAACCTCCGGAGTGATGCTGACAGCAGAAAAACCTGCTTTAAGCGCGGACACTTTTCCCCCGTGTATTTCAATATCCGCCCTGTAGCCCGGATTATGGTCCTTCATGTTTTTAAAAGACAAGACAATTATGGCCAGAATTACTGCAAGCAGGGCAATTCCTGCTGCCTTGAATATGATCTTCAGCCTTTTCATCTGATATTCCTGTTTTATAGAGGTTTGCAAGTTTTCATGAATTGCTGGACCAGTCTTTCCATTTCCCTTGGTGTATTCAGCTGGCTGAAAAACTGATCGAGAAAACCGGTAATATCTTTTTTGGCCCTCTGGTCAAGATACGGGAAATCGTTGACCACAGAATAAAAATTTTCCTTAAGAACCCTGAATTCCTCCAGGGCGTGAATAAATTCCTCCCTGGTCCTGCACAAGCCGCTGTATAATCTGTCCCTGTTTGAGCTGATTCCCATTTTTTCATCGGGGAAACCGTAGGAGGGATTTACAATTCCTGTGAGATCAAAATCATAGGGAACCGTAATGCCCTTCCCTGAGGAAGCATGACCGGGAGGTATTATGACTGCAATATTATGAAGACCCGGTACTGACCAGTCCCATTGTGAAATCATATAAAAGAAAATTGCCACCCTGTCCATATTTGAAGGGACTATCATTTTTTGTGTGAGACTGGCTGACTTAACCAGGGCTGATCCGGTTCTGAGGGCCATTATCTCATCAGGTTCAATGAAAAAGCCATATTGCTCAATTGTTTTCCTCGTCCTGGCTGCATCGATGTAGCTCATTCTTAACAGTCTTACCCTGAATGATGTATCAGTAAGGACATTATAAAGTTTATATACAAGGTATTCGCGGAGAACATTCTCATCGGATATTTTTCCCGGCTGGCAATGTGTCACCAGTTTCAGCTTATTAATCTTACCGGTATCGGAGTAAGCCGGAAGCTGTTTTTTGAAATTGACCATTACCGGGGGGAAACTGCATACTTCCCGGCGGTACTGCCCCCTGGGCCTGATTCTGACTTTCCTGGCAACAGTGTCAGTGTCAGATATGCGTATTGCCAGTACCGCTTGCTGATATCCCGTTTTTGGATGCTTCCTGAGAAATGTTTTCAGATCAAACTCAAGGCTGACGTCAAGAAGCTCCTCGCTTTCAAAAAGTGCAAATTCATTTTTCAGGTTAAGCCTGTCCTTTGCCCCTGAAGCAGCCCCTTGCTCCTGGCCATGTGACAGTGAGAGGGGAGCAACCAGAAGGAGAAGCCGGAGTGCTGACGCCGGAAGCAGTCTTCCTGCTGAACTAAGTTTACTGTTCTTTACCCGAGTTTTCACCGCTTAAAACTGAAATGTATTTTCGTATGGAAGGCCATTTTTCGCCGGGGATCTTTGTACCTACTGTTTCTATCACATTTCCTGCCATTACGGACCCGAGGACCCCGCATTTTTCGAGACCGAGATTTTTTGCAAAGCCGTACAGGAATCCGCAGGCATAAAGATCGCCTGCTCCCGTTGTATCCTCACATTTTACGGGAAGCGGATCCACTTTGATTATTTCATCATTTTGCCTGAGCCATGAACCGGCCGGACCTGTCTTCACAACTGAAATCATTGTGTACCCGGCCATTTCCGCGAGTGCCTCCACGGGTTCAAGTCCTGTAAAAACCCTTGCTTCATCTTCATTGGCAAAGAGAATATCAACATAATCCTTCACAATGGTCCTGAATTCATTCAGATAGCTTTCAACCACATTGTAGCTTGCCAGGTCAAGGGCGATTGTCATATTCTGCTCGCGGGCGATCCTGCAGGCAGTCTCCACAAGCCGGAAATCGCTTATGAGATAACCTTCTATGTAAAGGATGTCGAATTTTTTAAATATTTCAGGATCCAGATCTGCGGCGTTAAATTCCACTGCAGCCCCGAGATGGGTGGCGAAAGTCCTTTCACTGTCCCCTGAGACAAGGGTAATGGCTGTTCCTGTGGGAGAATCATGCCTCGACAGGTAGGTCATCACACCTGCCTTTTTCATTTCGTTTTCGAAAATATCTCCTGTTTCATCCCGGCCGACAGAACCAATGAATCCGGCCCCGGCACCCAGCATCGCCAGTCCGTGAATGGTATTTGCAATTGAGCCTCCTTGAGAGAGTTTTTTTTGAAAATTTTTTGTTTCAGCCTTTATTCTTTCTGATCCTGATGCATCTACAAGCTGCATGCTGCCTTTCGGAAGTGAAAATTCAGCCAGGATATCATCGTCATTTATCAGTGTCATTATATCTACAAGGGCGTTGCCGATACCAAGGATTTTCTTCATAATTAAAAATTTGCTTAAAGATATTGTTAAATTCACTAAAAGCCCTTATTTTTGGAGCGCTGGTTAAAAAATGGCAATCAGCAAAAATTCCTCAGTAGCTCAGACGGTTAGAGCGGCGGACTGTTAATCCGTAGGTCGCAGGTTCGATCCCTGCCTGGGGAGCAAAACCCGGGAAAATCAGATAAATATAACGGCATCATAGCTTTGGGTTCCATCCCGGGCGCGGAGCCTCATGCAGGTACCCCGAATTATCCGTGAAGCCGTCATCCGGAGCCATTTCCCCCTGTATTAGTTATTCAGCGTCACCTCCCATGCGCCTGGTTCATTTATGGTAAACTCAAAAATGACCTCCACCTTTCCGGTCCGCATCTTGTTCCATGTAAAATACTGGATCTTCACATCCAGCGGGAAGAAGACGTTCTGAATCCCGTACATCTTGCCTGAACGGTAATCGGACCCGCTGGAGGAGGCAATTGACAGATTCTCGATAGCAACATTTTCCGAGCCGGCCTGAAGGAATAAAATCCTTACCCCTTCAATCGCACCGGATCTCTTAAAGGTGGATCGTGCCAGATTCAGGCTGCGAGTTACTTTGTAAGGAGGAATAATTTCCTTGCCGATATATTCGTCGTTTTTCCAGAATCCGCTTATTTCCGAACCGTCCCTGACAAGTTTCCCCCTGCCGTCTTTTTTCCCGTCTTTCCATTCACCATCATAGTAGGAACCGTCACTCCATCTGTAAAGACCTTTGCCTGAAGGCAGGCCTTTGGAAAAGGTTCCCTCGTAATAATCAATGCCCTGTGCGCTACCCTTTCCGTGAGCCAGCCCCTTTTTACACTTGCCTGTATAGGTTCCCGAGATACTCTCAAGGAGCACCTTGCAGTCATTCTGCTGTGCCTGAAGTGAGCTGACAGAACAAAACAACATTGCCAGGATCAGAATTTTTGTTTTCATATGAATCTGTATTAATTAAAAAAAGAATGTCAGAAGACATGTTTTATTGACTGCTTTTCCATTCATACAAAATTACTACTCTTTCCATCATTTCAATGGATATTATATTTTGATATTTTAACTTTGAATCATGTCATTAATTCAATAATATTGAATGAATAAAATAATCAGCGAAAATGAAAAAATCTATCTGTTTTTTGTTAATGGTCCTGACTGTTCCGGTCTTGCTGACCGGCCAGTCCGGCAAAGTGTATGACAATCTTTCAATGAAGAGCCAGATACTGAAGATGGACCGTAAGTATGCAGTTTATCTTCCGCCCGATTATGAAAGCTCGGGCCGCAGTTATCCGGTTCTCTACCTTCTTCACGGGGGAGGTGATGACCAGACGGGATGGGTTCAGTTCGGCGAGGTAATGCATATTACCGACAAGGCAATCAAAGAGGGGAAATCAACCCCGCTGATAATTGTCATGCCTGATGCCAATACGGGCCGCAGGGGATACTTCAATTCCATGAAAGGGGATTTTCAGTATGAGGATTTTTTCTTCAGGGAGTTCATACCCTTTATAGAAAAGACCTACAGGATCCGGGCAGAGAAGCAGTACCGGGCAGTAGCCGGTTTGTCCATGGGAGGAGGCGGAACAATCCTGTATGCACTTCATCATCCGGAAATGTTTGCTGCGGCATGTCCGCTGAGCGCCTCGGTACGGACAAGCAGTGCCGAGAGGGGCAGAATCGCTGCAGCTGATACGGCAGGTCTTACAACGGCACAGGTCACCGGTTATCTCAACCAGCACAATGCCCTGTATCTTATTGAGAACATGCCAGATGATCAGAAAACTGCAGTGAGATGGTATATTGACTGCGGGGATGATGACTTTTTATACGAGGGAAATTCACTGATGCATATTGCCATGCGAAAAAAGGAAATACCTCATGAATACCGGGTAAGGGACGGCGGACATACCTGGCAATACTGGAGGGAGGCCCTGCCCGAGGTCCTGGATTTTATATCAAGGGCATTCCACAGGTAATACCCCTGCTTCCTGAAAGGTCAGAGAAAAATACTGCCGGTCCGGTAAAAATACAGCCGGTCAGGGAAAAATACCGCCGGTCCGGAGGGGGGTAATGTCAGCCGGCAGCAGAAGGCTGTGTCATCTGAAAATGAAAAGTACCAGTTTTCAGGCCGGTTTTCTTTATTCCGATATTTAATTATTTTTATGGCAGATAACCTTATTACTTTTCCATGACAGAACAGCCCTCAAAGATTGGTCACTACCGGTACCGGATACTTGCCCTGGTTTTCATGGCAACCACCATCAACTATTTCGACCGGAGTATTATCGGGGTAATGGCCCCGACGCTGCAGAACCTGTTTGACTGGTCAAACAGGGATTATGCGGCAATAACTGTATCCTTCAAGATTGCCTACGGACTGGGATTGCTTTTTATGGGTGGTCTTATCGACAGGCTCGGAACGAAGATTGGCTATACAATGTCCATTGCCATCTGGAGTATTTTCGGGATGCTGCATGCCGCAATAAAACCGGCTTTCAGCCTGGTGGGATTCATGGCTGCAAGGTTTGGCCTTGGTTTCGGTGAATCGGGAAATTTCCCCGCGGCAATAAAGACTGTGGCAGAGTGGTTTCCGAAAAGGGACAGAGCCTTTGCAACCGGTATATTTGACGCATCAACAAGTGTTGGCGCCATCCTTGCCCCCTTCATTGTGGGAGCCATTGTAAGCGTTGAGGGCCACCGCTGGCAGATACCCTTCCTGTTTACAGGCGTGCTGAGCGGTTTATGGGTGTGGCTGTGGTGGAAGACATACCATAAGCCCGAGTTTCACCCGAAGCTGTCAAAAGCCGAACTTGACTATATAAACAGTGATTCCGAACCGGAAAGCGAGGAAAGGATACCCTGGGCTAGGACAATTCCCCGCAGGGAAACCTGGGCCTTTGCCCTTACAACAGTGACTGACGCCGTATGGTGGTTCTACCTTTTCTGGGGTGCAAAATTCCTTTTCTCACAGTTCGGAGTGGATATAAAAAATGTGGGACTGCCCTTCCTGGTGATTTTTATCATGGCTGATGCCGGGAGCCTGCTTGGAGGACTGGCCTCCGGTGCGCTGATAAGAAAAGGATGGTCGATAAACAAGTCACGGAAAATCACCCTGCTGGTCAATGCCATTATTATACTGCCAGTAGCCCTTGTTCCCATGATAGCCAGTAAATGGCTTGCCATTTTTATAATTGGCATAGGTGCATTCGGACATCAGTCATGGTCCATCAACAGCTACACTCTTGTGCCCGATGTTTTCCCGAAAAAGGCAACGGCTTCAGTTATCGGAATAGGTAAAATGGTTGGTGTGGCTGTTTCAATCGTGGCGGATCTTGCTCTGGGCTCTGTTCTGGACAAGGCCGGCAACAGCGGTTATTTCTGGGCATTCGTTATCGCCGGGTTCTCATACCTGGCCATACTGGGATTTGTACATCTCCTGATGCCGAAAATGACACCCCTGGATGATAACCTGGAATATATTACAAAGTAGGCTTATCGATGCTGAATGAAGGTCCGGGAAAGATATTCCGGACCATGGTATCATGAAAACTCCGCTTCCTCCTAATATTTGGGAAGGGTGTATCCGTTATTGTATCTTGGTGTTATAAGGCTGTTTGCTGCTTTTGTGGTAAAAGCCTGTCTTTTGTCATCCCAGAACACTTTCTCGCCGGTGCGGAAGGCTATATTGCCCATCTGTGCCACCAGTGCCACATCACGGCCGATATTGATACCGGCATTCAGCTTCTGGGGGGTGTTGTCCTTAATACAGTCGAGATGGTTTCTTACATGCAGGTCGAGACCTATTCCGACATTTTTCTGAAGCGGAACGGCTTCAATCCTGTCCTTTTCGGGAAATACTTCCCATCCCTGGCGGTCAAGCACGAGCGTGCCGTTCTCACCGGTATATGCCATACCGTGAGGTCTTCTCCAGTTCCCCAGCCCGATGCCGATGGTGTGTTCCCACGACATGGTGAAATCCCCGAAATCATATACTGCCGTCATGGTATCGGGTGTTACCATTGCATCATCGGGGAAGGCATATTTACCTCCTATGGCCATGACGGATACGGGGACAGACTTGTTCATTCCGTAAAGGATGTAATCAATGAGATGCACACCCCAGTCTGTCATCAGTCCGCCTGCATATTCCCAGAACCAGCGCCATGTAAAATGAAAGCGGTTTGCATTGAAGGGCCTTTTCGGGGCAGGACCGAGCCATCTGTCATAGTCAACACCGGCCGGGACAGGCGAATCCGGAACCTTCGGGACTGCTCCCTTCCAGTCGACAAAGGACCATGCCTTGGTAGCCCTGATACGCCCAAGCTTACCGGTCTTCAGATAATTAATGGCATCAACAAAATGCGGCTGGCTTCTCTGCCACTGGCCGACCTGTACAATTTTTCCGTGCTTTCTTACGGCATTCTGCATTATGTTTATCTCGGCAATGGAATTTCCTACGGGCTTTTCAACATACACATGCTTGCCTGCTTCCAGTGAATCACAAAACATAAGGCAGTGCCAGTGATCGGGAGTTCCGATAATTACAATATCTATATCCTTGTTTTCCAGCATATTCCGGTAATCGACATAAAGCTTCGGCTTTGGCTGTCCCATTTTGATCAGCTCATCGGTCCGTTTGTTGAGAATATTCCTGTCAATATCGCACATCGCCGCACATTCAACTTCCGGGTTTTTCAGAAATGAGGTAAGGTTACTCCATCCCATACTGTTTCCCCCTATAAGGGCAACCCTTATTTTATCTGATGGTGCAACTGTTTTTCCTGCTCCGGCAAACAATTCAGGAGAGATCACGGAACCTGCTGCGAGTACTGATGCAGTCTTTATAAAATTTCTTCTTGTCGAGGCCATAACTGATGATATTTCGGGTAATAAGCCGCAAGTTAATATTAATATTGCTTAATTATCACTTCATAGCGTTAAAAAATCTGAAATGTACCGGGTCTGCTACGTGACCGGGAAAGGTTTAAAAAGTATTTGTAAGTCTGTTTTTTGATTCACGAAACTGGAATTAGTTCGCTTTAAATACTACATTTACCAATAAATATGATATGAAATGAAAATAAATCGACTGGTTATCATTATTGTTCTGCTGGTTTTTATCCCGGCTTTTAGCCAGGTTGTCATCCTTGGCCAGATCCGGGATCCTGACAGTCCCATTCCGCCTGATTCCAGCGTTATCATCGGAAGGCTTGACAACGGGCTTGCATATTACATCAAACACAATAAAAAGCCTGAGCAAAGGATGGAAATGAGGCTGGCCGTCAATGCCGGTTCCATTTGTGAAACGGATGATCAGCAGGGACTTGCACATTTTGTTGAGCACATGTGTTTCAACGGGACAAAGAACTTCCCCAGTAACAGGATAGTTGACATGCTCGAGGAAATGGGCATGAAATTCGGAGAAGAAATAAATGCATACACCAGCTTTGATGAAACTGTGTATATGCTTAAAGTGCCGACTGACAAGACTGAAACCATAAATGCCGGATTCCGGATTCTTGAAGACTGGGCTCATCAGGTTAGCATGGAAGAGGAGGAGATAGACAAGGAAAGGGGTGTTATTGTTGAGGAATGGAGGCTCGGGCTGGGTGCTGATGAACGGATGATGCAGAAGTATATACCTGTTCTGCTGAAGGGGTCGAGATATGCCGAAAGGCTGCCCATAGGCAGAATGGATATAGTAAAATCCTGCCCCTATGATACTTTGCGTGCATTTTACAGGACGTGGTACCGTCCCGATCTGATGGCAGTTGTTATAGTAGGGGACATTGATACAAAACTTGCTGAGGATAAGATCATTGAACATTTCGGCAGGATACCCCGGAGCGTGAATGCAAGACCGAGGATTGAATATTCTGTTCCCGGGAACGATGAACCGCTCATAAGCGTGGTAACTGACAGGGAGGCACCGGGTTTTGATATTCAGATCATGTTCAAGCAGGCAAAGGCCCGGTCTGTGACATACAATGACTACCGCAGGAGTCAGATGAGATCACTGTTCAGCAGTATGTTCAATGCCCGTCTGAGGGAACTGACCCGAAAGCCTGATGCTCCTTTCCTGTATGCGGGTTCGGGTTACGGATCCTTTATCGGACGTTCGATGGATGTTTATTCAATCTATGCCAGTTCGAAGGAAAACCAGCTGAAGGAAAGCATTGAAGTCATCCTTGCCGAAAATGAAAAAGTGCGCCGCTATGGATTCAATGATTCCGAGCTGGAAAGGGAAAAGAAGAATATACTCTCATTCTACGAACAGGTGGCAAAGGAAGCGGACAAAACGGAATCAGCGACATACGCCAGTGAGTTTATACGTAATTATATCAGCGGGGAATCCATCCCGGGCTATCAGAAGGAATACGAGCTGGTCAGGGAATTTCTGCCCGGGATCGGAGTGGAAGAGATAAACAGCATGGGGAGGGAATGGATAAGCGACAGGAATATTATTGCTCTTCTCACGGCACAGGAAAAGGAAGGCTTGTCAATCCCTTCGGAAGAAGAAATTTCAGAAATGATAAAATCTGCAGAATCGCGTGAGCTTGAGGCTTATGTTGACAGCGAGGCTGATGCTCCGCTTCTCGCTGAAATGCCTTCTCCCTCTCCCGTAGTAAGAAGGACTGAAAATAAAAACTTCAGATTCACTGAACTGAGTTTCGGAAATGGAGTCAGGATGATTCTGATGCCAACAGATTTCAAAAATGATGAGATACTCCTTTCTGCCTACAGTCCCGGCGGCATATCCCTCTATCCCGATAATGAAATAATGTCGGCAACGCTTGCCGCGACTGTGGTGACGCAAAGCGGGCTTGGCGACTATGATCTGACCGGTTTGCAGAAATTGTTGTCGGGGAACACGGCGAAACTCACACCTTATATCAGCGAACTGCTTGAAGGATTCAGCGGCAGCTGCTCACCGAAGGACCTGGAAACGCTTTTGCAGCTGAACTATCTTTATTTCACCGGGGTACGCAGGGATGATGATGCTTACAGTTCATACATGTCGAGAATGAAGAATATGATCGGGCCCATGAGGGCAATACCGAGAGTGAAGTTTGCCGATACCCTCTCAAAGGTTATTACCAGGAATTCACCCAGGGTTATCAATCTACCTACCGATGCACAGCTCGATCAGGCAGATCTCGGCAGGATAATGAGTATTTTCCGGGAACGTTTCGCCAGTGCGGGAGATTTCACCTATATAATGGTCGGCAATTTTGATGTGAATGAAGTGTTGCCGCTGCTTGAAAAGTATATAGGAGGATTGCCTTCGGTAAACGGAAAGGAAAAATGGAGGGATATGACGCCCGGATTTCCTGAAGGGCTGGTTGAGATTGAAGTAGCTGAGAACTCAGAACCTCAGAGCCTCGTAGCAATGGTCTGGAAAGGGGATTTTAAGTGGAAGCCTGTTGAAAGGATGGGTTTTTCGATGCTGATGGAGATACTTTCGATAAAATGCAGGGAATCGATGCGCGAAGACCAGGGAGGTGTTTACGGAGTGTCTGTCAGCGGTACGGTTTCAAAGAACCCGGAACCTGCATATACAATAACCGCAACATGGGGATGTGATCCCGGAAAGATTGACAGTCTTACAGCTACCGTTATCAGTGAAATGAACAGCATAATACGGAAGGGCCCTGAACAAACAGATCTGAACAAGGTAAAGGAAACGATGATACGTCAGCGGGAGACCGGAATGAAGGAGAACAGTTTCTGGATATCCTATCTTCAGAGTCATTTTCTTAACGGTAACAGGATCCTGTCGTTTAATGAATACAGGGATGCAGTAAATTCAGTAGATGCAAAGACCATTAAAAAAATCGCAGGAAGATATCTGGACACAAAACATTACGTGAAGGCAGCCCTTACCCCGGCAGTGAAGGATACGGAACCGGATTCTTAATCAGATTCTGCATCAGGTTCAGGCCCGGAATAGAAAGAAATTCAGAACAAGCCATGCAGTTCGGCGTTGATCTTGTCGATCACTTCGCTCAGATGGTCCCTGTTTGTAGGAAATTCGTAGTGATCGGCCTCAATGATGAGCATTTTCCCGAGATCATAGGTTTCAACCCATGCCTCATACCTTTCATTGAGCCTTTTCAGGTAATCAATTCTGATGGAGCTTTCATATTCACGGCCTCTTTTCTGGATCTGGCTGACCAGTGTGGGAACCGATGCCCTCAGGTAAAGCAGAAGGTCGGGAGGCTCGATCAGAGAGCTCATCATTCTGAAAAGGGAGGAATAATTTTCAAAGTCGCGTGTTGACATCAGACCCATTGAATGAAGATTGGGTGCGAAAATCTGTGCATCTTCATAAATAGTCCTGTCCTGGACAATTGTCTTGTCAGATTTCTTTATCTGAATAATCTGGCTGAAACGGGAATTGAGAAAATAGATCTGCAGATTGAATGACCACCTGAGCATATCCTCATAGAAATCGTTGAGGTATGGATTATCATCAGCGTTTTCATAATGCGGGGTCCATCCGTAATGCTTTGCAAGCAAGCCCGCCAGAGTGGTCTTTCCTGATCCGATATTACCCGCGATGGCAATGTGCATAATTGACTTTTTTTGACGTGTAAAAATATTAAAAATATGTGATTACAGAAATTTATAAAGCTCTTCAATATACTCCCTGCCGTTAGACAGGCGGGGCACCTTATTCTGCCCCCCGAGCTTGTTTTTCGATTTCATCCATTTATGGAAGGTGCCGGCCGGAACACATCTTACCACCGGCATTACAAGATTTATATCCTTGTAGCGCTTTGCCTCATAATCTGAATTGACCTCCTTGAGGGTTTCGTCGAGTATGGTTGCAAAAAGGCTGATATCCGCGGGTTCCTTTTCAAACTCTATGATCCATTCATGCGATCCCTTTGATGATGCTCCCATGTAAACCGGCCCGGCGGTGTATTCCGAGATGACGGCACCTGTTGACAGACAGGCCTTTCTCAGTGCTTCTTCAGCATTTTCCTTTATGACTTCCTCGCCGAAAGCGTTTATAAAATATTTTGTTCTGCCCGTGATGCGTATGCGGTGAGGGTTCAGGCCGGTAAATACAACCGTGTCTCCCATAATGTATCTCCACAATCCGCCGCTGGTAGAAATGACCATTACATAGTTGCGGCCCTTTTCAACCTCCGCAATGCTGTATGCCGGAGGGTCGGGATGCTTATACCTGTCTGCCGGCACAAATTCATAGTATATTCCGTAATCAAGCATCAGCAGCAACTCGTCCGAAGCCGGATCCTCCTGAATGGCAAAAAATCCTTCCGATGCATTATAGGTTTCCATATAATTCATCTGACTGCCGGGAATAAGCTGTCTGTAAGTTTCACGGTAGGGATTGAAGTTGATGCCGCCATGGAAGAAAACCTCAAGATTGGGCCATACCTCAAGCAGGTTTGATTTTCCCGTGTAGGCGAGAATATATTTTATCAGGCTCAGATACCATGAGGGAGTGCCTGATATACTTGTGACGTTCCTGTTGATGGTTGCCTTTGTTATGAGTTCAAGCTTTTTCTCAAAATCGTCGGTAAGGGCTATTTTTTTCTTCGGTGTTCTGACTATTTCAGCATAAAGGGGAGTGTTTTCAATCATGACGGCAGAAAGGTCACCACATAATGCCCTGCTGCCAAACTGACCGATACGGTGGCTCCCTCCGAGGGTAAGTGATTTTCCCAGGAAGATACGGGTTTCGGGATTATTCCTGATATAAATGGCAAGGAGATCCTTCACCGCCCTGAACTGGGTTTCATAAAGAGCCTCACGGCTCATGGGAATGAACTTGCTTTTTGAAGAGGTGGTTCCTGAGGACTTGGCGAACCATCTGATTTTTCCCGGCCACAGGATATCTCCTTCACCGTTTCCGATTCTTTCAATATACGGCATAAGATCCTCATAGGTCTGAAGCGGAACCCTTTCACTGAACTCTTTTGCCGAAGCCAGGGATGAGTAACCATATTTCCTTCCCCATTCAGTTCCTGAAGCCGTCTCAACAAGCCGGGAAAAAACCCTGTCCTGTGTTTCGGCAGGATATTCCTTGAAATGGTCGATCTGTTTCAGTCGACTGGAATTAACCGAATTGAATATTGTTGATATAATCGGCATCATTGGAAAAAGGTCAGGAAATAAAGATAGTCAAATTCATTAAAAATTCTGAATCAGATATACACTTGTCGCAGGACTTCCAGGGAATTTATTTTTTTTATTCCGGGCAGGTGAAGCGAGAAATAATTCATGAGAGTGTCAAGAATTTCATTTCTCAACGACCCTTTCAGGGCGATTTTATCTGCCTCCTCCGGGGATGTGGAAAAAAGTGCCGAAAGGGCCGCTGATATTTCAGGATTGGCAAAATGCCTGTGTCCGGGAGGGCGGTCAGTAAATGTCCCGTTAAGCATATCAAAAAAAATGCTTCTGCTGTGCCTGTCTCCTGAAGGTTCAAATCCCAGGAATCCCGTCAGCTGCGCCATGAATGCCAGGTGGAAATTGGCATTGCCCTCACGGCTTTTGTCGAAATACACCACGGAATCTTCAATAAACCTGAACAGGGGCTCATTCGGGCTCTCTTCGCGGAGGACCGAGGTAAGCACCTCTCCGAGGAAAATTGCAACAGTGCACTTCCTTATATCAGACCATATGTCAGAAGGGGAGTAGGATGGTGAAAAATCCCTGATTGTCTGTATTTCCCTCGATTCCCTGTAGTTTAATGAAAGATCCAGTATGGACATGGGCTGGAACAGAACCTTGTTCCTCCCTGCTTTCCTGTTTCCCATTCCCCTGACCATGCAGGACATCCTCCCGAATTTGCTGGTGAAAAAGCGGATAATGGCAGCCGAATCGGAATATCTGATCTGATGAAGGACTATTGCTTTTGTTGATTCAATCATCGGAGGCCTTGTTTGTTCAAAATTAAAACAATTTGCTGATTACTGCTATTGAATTGTGATGCCGGAATTGCTATATTTGCCCATCAACCTGCTGTCTGATGGTCACTAAAAACAATGAGGAACTTGTAAAGAGGATTGCCCGGCTCGTGAGGCAGAACAAGGAGCTGGAAGAACAACTGAAGGTTCTGCAGAAAAAAATCGGCAGACTGACGGAGGATAATGAACAGCTGAAAGCTGACCGGGAAAAACTTATTTCCTCCGGTACAGTTGAGGGGAAGGTGTCTGCCCGGGAAGAGAGGCCGCTGAAATTTGAAATGGCAACCGTACTGTTGTCCGACATTCATACTGATTCCATCCTGTCAGAGGGAGGTGACTCCGCTTCGGTGATGGACGAGCTGGATGAGATAATCTATGAGTTTGACCGGATAGCCCTGAAATACAAGGTTGAAAAGATAAAGACCATAGGGGACAGTTTCATGTGTGCCGGAGGAATTCCGGTGAAAAACATAACCAACCCGGTTGATGTGGTTATGGCTGCTCTTGAAATGAGAACTTTCCTGTCGGATTTTGAATCAGCAAAGCGCCCGGACGGAAAAAAGCTGTGGAAGTTTAAAGTGGGTATTCATACGGGTCCCGTAACTGCCAGCGTAACAGGCAAAAAGAAAATCAGTTACGATATCAAGGGAGATACGGTTAATTCAGCAAGCCGGCTTGAGAAGATTTCGGAAAAAGGACAGATACTGATATCGGTAATGACCTATGAGCTGGTAAAGGAGTTTTTTGAATGTGAATATTTCGGCAAGCTGCCGGTTAAGTATAAGGGTGACCTGCAAGTATACAGGGTAAAGGGGCTTAAAGAGGAATTTTCGGCCGGCGGCAGGGGAACTGTTCCGAATGATGCATTCAGGATAAAATTCGGGCTGATCCGTTTTACCGATATTCAGGAAATTGTTCTCGACAAGCTTGAAAGGGAGCTTCCCGGACACCTCTATTACCACAATGTAAAACATACTGTTGATGTTGTTACTGAAGTAGAGCTCATTGGTCTGGCGGAAGGATGTTCCGATGAGGAGATCCTGATCCTGAAAACGGCTGCACTGTTTCATGATACAGGACATACGGTGGACTATGACGAGCACGAGTTCCATGGAACACTTATCGCCAGGGAAATGCTTCCGGATTATGATTACACACCCGGTGAGATTGATCTTGTCTGTTCACTGATAATGTCGACCAGGCTTCCTCCGAAGCCCTCCTCCCTGCTTGAAGAGATAATATGTGATTCGGATCTTGATTATCTCGGGCGCAGCGACTTTATTCCGGTATCCAATTCTCTTTTTGAAGAACTGAAGGCCCGGAACAAAATGGGATCCCTGAATGAATGGAACAAGCTCCAGGTAAAATTTATTTCGGGGCACCAGTATTTCACCAGGACGGCCAGAAGGCTCAGGGAAGTAAATAAGCAGCAGCAGATAAAGAGGATACAAAGCCTTATCAGCTGACGGATATCGTTTAATCACGGGAACTTTTTCAGCTTCCGGATATCAGTTAATCACCAGAACCTTGATCACGCATGAACGGCTTCCGTCATCGGATGCACAAAAGACCAGGTACACGCCTGTTGCCACACGTTTGCCGTTATAGGTTCTGAGATCCCATGAAGCTGTTCCCCCGTCGGAAACAGTTCTGTACACAAGGTTTCCGCTTATGTCGGTTATGCTGACCCGGGTATCCCTCATCAGTCCGGAAATTGTAAGATTCCCCTGAAAATCTTCCCTTACCGGATTGGGAAAGGCAAAAACATCCGTAAAGTTCTCAGATCCTGAAGTTGCATCGCCGCGGAAGGATTGAATGCCCTTTGAGGTGGCAAACCAGACATCACCCGATTTGCCGTCTATACTGATGCTCAGGATTGAGTTTGAAAGCAGGGGGCTGTTTGATTCATTGAAGTTTAATATTTCCGTTGTTCCGTCGGCAGAAACCAGATATACTCCGGAACCCGCGGTCCCGAGCCATTTTCTGTTGGATCCGTCAACAGCTATGGCGGTAACTGTTTCGGTACCGAGCAGATAATCCGCCAGACCGGAACCGTCACTGCGGGGAATCCTGATACGGTAGGCTTTCAGGTCATTCTTGAAAATCCTTTCCGGACTGTAATAGACCAGGGGGCCCTGATCTGTTCCGATCCAGATATTGCCGTCAAGATCCTCGGCAATTGAGTAAGCCATGGGGTAAGTCCGGTTTTCCGAATCTGTTACCAGGATCTTTTTGTGAACATCATCATTGAATATTTCAGGCGTGTCATTGTCATCCAGAAGGAAGAGACCGAACCCCCGGGGAAGCAGCAGCCATTTGTGTCCTGTCCTGGTAATGACCAGGTCACCCACTGTATAGACATTGGCTGATGCCGGATTTACTATCCACGTCCCGTCGGGCTTCAGTGCCTTTATTGTATTTGGAACCTCCGGCTGTGCAAGCCATAGATTACCCCTCCTGTCAAATGCCATTCCGCATATTCTCACATAGGGTTTTCCCGGTATTATATTCTGCAGGGGCGAATTGAGGTCGGTGTAACTGTTAACCAGCTCATTGTTCCGGTACTCAAGCAGTCCCGTTCCCCACGTGGATACAAAGAAATGATTCCTGTCGGAAGGATTAAAAACGACCCTCATGGCATCATTGTTCGGAATGGATGTGATCAGCTTCCAGGAATTATTTTCAAAAACTGACAGGCTGAATGGTTTCCAGAGGTTGTTCCATGATGCATCCACCCCTCCTCCGCAAACAATCGTTTTCCCGCCGTGTGAACTGATACTGACTGCTTCATTGGAGAAAGGACCCGGAAGTGTCAGGGATACAGGTTCATTCATGTTCCTGAAACAGACCAGTCCGGATGACTTGTCTGCTATCCACAGATCCCTGTCGGCAGCAGCCATTGAGATGTCAGGCAAACCCCAGGGATAGGAGTTTATCATTTTGATCAGCTGCCCGCCCGGAGAATAGAAGCGTGCCATTCCGGACGACGAAACCGTGAATCCCCCTGACGAGGGTTCAATTGATTCGTTGAACACACCGGGTTCATATGAGAATAATGTGACTGATGACCCGATTACATACAGTGAGTCGCCGTCAAAATACTCTCCCGTCCTGTTGGCATAGAGCCTGCCGTCAGAGAAAAAAACAGCATTGTAGTTTCCTCCGGGATAGGGGAGCCTGTTCTCGGGCGACCAGTTTCCCGGATATGACAATCCCTGGGAAGAAATGGCTGCATAATACAATCCAATATCTGTTGCAGCGAAAATTTTTCCGTCATCCCCGAAGGATATATCCCTGACTTCTCCCGTGCGGAAAATATCCCCCGGCTTCCAGGTGTCAAATATTTCCCTCTTTATGAGATCGACAACCACAATGCCGAAACTGCAGGCCAGGTATGCGTATTTTCCCCTGGTCCTTATTCTGTTGATAGTTTTCTTTCCCGGAATGTATTTGTTTTTTATATCAGGGATATGGTAGATGGCATTGTCCCGGATAAGATCCAGTCCGGTACTTAAATAGGCAATTACCAGAGTCCTGCTTTCTTCCGACCAGGCAATCGTGCTGATATCCGTTTCAGTGAGACCGTTTATCCTGGTTAATTTGCGCAGCTCGTCATATTTCCTGTCATACACCAGCAATGATGATCCTGTTGAGGCAAATACTTCTTCAGGACTGAGTGCCAGGCTGCCTGTTCTGGTGTAAACAAGGTGATCGCTCCATGTTCCCACGGGTGTCTGGGAGAATAAGCCTGCAGAAATGAGGATCAGGTATGTCAGCATCAATGTTTTTCTCATCAGGCGTGTGTTCCTTTATACAGCGTCCTCCTCCGGGCAGCAGGACTGATTGTCAAGAAAGGTTTTTAACTTCTCAAAAGCCATGGCCCTGTGCGAGATCCTGTTCTTTTCATCAAGGGGCATTTCCGCAAAGGTCCTGGTTTCACCCCGGGGAATGAACACCGGATCATATCCGAATCCTCCTGTCCCCCTTCTTTCTCCTGTGATCCTGCCTTCAACAATCCCTTCAAACAGATATTCTTTTCCTCCTTCGACAAGTGCAATCACTGTCCTGAACCTGGCACTTCTTCTTTCCGAATCAGCCATCATGAGGAGCACCTTGTCAATATTTGCCTCAGAATCCTTGTTTTCTCCCGCAAAACGTGCGGAATTTACTCCGGGCAGGCCGTCAAGCATATCAATTTCCAGTCCTGTGTCATCAGCAAAGACACAGCGGCTGACTTTTTCATATATATAACGGGCTTTCTGAAGAGCATTTCCTTCGAGGGTTGGTTCGGTTTCCGGAATGTCCTCATGGATGTTTAAATCATTAAGACTAAGGAGGTTAATATTACTGCCAAGGATATTTCTGATTTCCCGGGTCTTGTTTTCATTGTTTGTGGCAAATATGATATCCATAAAAGCTCAGTTAATCCGGGATCAAAAATACTGAAAATAAGGTTTTCCTTTTTGACTGAATATGATTAAGTAGTACATTTGAATTGATATATTCCGGTAATTTGTATGAGTTTCTGCAGAAGTCTGAAAGCAATTCTGATTATTTCACTGATTATTCCGGCTGTTTTCACAGATGGTCCTGCAATGGCCCCTGAAAATATTCCGGTATTGAAGGAGATAATTCTCAATAGTGATTCTGTTATCGGAATTCCGCCGGATATAAGGGAAATGCCGCAGATAACTGTCAGTAAAAAATATAACAATATCGGATTTGAACTTGAGAAAGCTGATTCCCTTGTTTACATGTTCCTGCTTGAAGGCTTTGACAGGCAATGGAGTCAGTGGTCGCTTCACGGTTTTAAGGAATATACAAACCTGCCTGCCGGAAAATACAGTTTCAGGGTGAGATACACCGACCTGGAAACCACAGGGGGAGAGGAACATCTGGCAGATCTCCGGGTACTGCCTGTATGGTACCTGTCTTTCCCGGCTCTTCTGATGTATGCGATACTGGCCGCCCTGCTGGTCTGGACATTTTATTCGTTCCTGAACCTGCGCTTTGCGCGGACCCAGTACATGCTTGAACGGATAATCAGTAAAAGAACTGAAGACCTGATAGTTGAAAAGGAGAAAACAGAAAACCTGCTTGCGAATGTCCTGCCCAGGAACACGGCAAGCGAAATAATGGAAACAGGCAAGGCTGCCAAGGTGAAATATAATTTTGTCACGGTGCTTTTTTCGGATATTCAGGGGTTCACGAAGCTTGCTGAGGAAATGAATCCGGAACTCCTGATTGATGAGCTTGACAAATTCTTTTTCTATTTTGATTCTGTTGTGGAGAAATACGGCATTGAAAAGATTAAAACCATAGGGGATGCATACATGTGTGCGGGAGGCATTCCCGAAAAGAACAGGACCAATCCTGTTGAAGTTATTCTGGCAGCCCTTGAAATGCAGGATTATATGTCGAGACTGAAGGAAACTTCGAGGATTGGCGGAATGGAATTATGGGATATCAGAATAGGGATTCACACGGGTACGGTGGTAGCGGGAGTGGTGGGACAGAAAAAACTTTCCTATGACATCTGGGGTGATACCGTGAATACGGCAAGCAGGATGGAATCCTCGGGGGAGGCGGGAAAAATCAATATTTCGGGAACTACCAGGGAGTTTGTAAAAGACTTTTTCGAATGTGAATACCGGGGTAAGATGCCGGTAAAATACAAGGGCGAGATCGATATGTATTTCGTAAACGGAATTGTGCCCGGGCTGAGGGATGAAAACGGGAAACCAAACGGGAGATTCTGGCTGAAAATGCGGATGATCAAACTTCTTGATATTGAAGAGGCAGTTATCAAGATGTATGATGATGAAGCTGCTCCGAACCTGTATTTTCATAATTCGCAAATGGTCAGGAATATAAGCAATCAGGCAGAACTGCTTTCAAGGGCGGAAAATCTTCCTGACGAGGAATTCCTGAGAGTCAGGCTTGCAGCCCTGTTTTTGTTCACGGGCTTCATTTCTGATTCCGGCTATGACAATCATGCTGAATCCTCGGTGCTGATGGTTGAGGAACTGCTGCCGGCCCATGGATTTGAACGGAAAGATATTGACGGAATTAAACGGCTTATAAGGAATTCCTTTGAGGATATCCGGGAATCGCATTCTGATAATATTCTGCATGATGCCCGCTATGATTACCTTGGAAGGATTGACTGCATAATGTTAACGGACAGGCTTCTGAAGGAAGAGGCTGAGTACGGGAAAATTTACAGTAAGGAGGAATGGCTGGATATACAGCTGAAGTTTCTTGCTGATCATGAATTCAGGACTGAAAAGGCAAGGATTCTCCGTTCTGTATCCTCTGAAGAGCAGGCAGCCGCACTCAGGGATTTTTATTCCCCGGCCGGATTATTAAGATAAAAATCCGAAAATAGATTTTTATAATGTACTTTTACGGCTTAATTAAAAGGATCTGCAATGGAAAAACTTGACTGGAAGAATTTGCATTTCGGTTATATGAAAACTGCCTTTAATGTTCGTTCCTATTACAGGGATGGCAAATGGAGCAAACCTGAGGTGTCTGATTCCGAATACCTTAATATTCACATTGCGGCCACGGGCCTGCATTACGGCCAGCAGGCCTTTGAAGGGCTGAAGGCATACATGGGCAAAGACGGGAAAATAAGGCTTTTCCGCTGGCAGGAAAATGCCAGGAGACTGATATTGTCTGCCGAAGGTATTAAAATGGCCACCGTTCCCGAGGAATTGTTCCGGGAAGCCATTTTCCGTGCAATCCTGGAAAACAGGCAGTTTGTTCCCCCTTACGGTACCGGGGCAACCCTCTACATAAGGCCCCTGTTGTTTGGCAGCGGGGCTGAGGTGGGTGTAAAACCCGCGTCGGAATATGTTTTCGTTGTGTTTGTAACACCGGTCGGTCCCTATTTCAGGGAAGGCATAAAGCCGGTCAGCATGATGATATGCAGGAATGTAGACAGGGCCGCACCGCTAGGAACAGGTACCTTCAAGGTGGGAGGGAACTATGCCGCAAGCCTGCGTGCACTGCTGGCCGCAAATGAAGGCGGATATTCCAGTGCCATCTTCCTTGATGCCAGGGAGAAAAAATATATTGATGAATGCGGTCCGGCAAATTTTTACGGGATAAAGGGAGATAAGTACATTACTCCGAAATCAAATTCCATTCTGAATTCCATAACCAACATGAGTCTTATCGATATCGCCTCATCCATGGGGATGAAGACAGAACGAAGACCCATTCCGGTTGGCGAATTGTCAACATTTTCTGAAGCCGGTGCCTGCGGGACGGCAGCAGTGATAACGCCCATTGCCAGGATTGTTGATCCTGAAAAGAATATGGTTTATGAATACTGCAGTGACGGGAAGCCCGGTCCGGTAACGATGGAATTATACAACAGGCTTGTCGCGGTTCAGAATGGTGACGCTCCCGATGAATTCGGATGGATCACCCTGGTGGAATAGCCGGTTGAAAAAATATTTCAGATTGCGTCGCCATTTGCCAGAAATTATCCGCGCAGTGGCGTTCATGATTTTAAAAACAGGCTGATTCTGATAATTTATGAATAAGGGAGTAAAGGAATTTTCGAAAACAAAACTGAGAAGTTCATATGTGACCCTTGTTGTTAGTGTGTCACTTGTTCTTTTTCTCCTGGGCATACTGGGTCTTGTACTTATAAATGCAAAAGGACTTGCAGATTATTTCCGTGAAAGCCTCTCCTTCTGGGTGATGCTCGATGATGATGCGAAGGAAGCCGACATACGCCTGCTTCAGAAGGATCTTGATGCGAAGGACTATGTGAAATCGACGGAATATGTTTCAAAGGAAAAGGCTGCTGCAAAAATGAAGGAGGAGCTGGGAGAGGATTTTATCAGTTTTCTCGGGGAAAACCCTCTGCCGCCTTCAATAGACGTGTACCTTGTTTCCGAATATACCAGGCCGGACAGCGTTACGAAGATTGAAAAATATATCCTGGAATATCCCTTTGTCAAGGAAGTGTATTACCAGGAGTCGCTTCTTTACCTGATAAACGAGAATGTAAACAAAATAAGCCTGTTCCTCCTGATCATCAGTTTCTTCCTGTTTCTTATCGCTCTTACGATCATTAATAATACAATAAGGCTTTCGATATATTCCAGAAGATTTCTTATCAGGACCATGCAGCTCGTGGGTGCAACCCGCTCATTTATCAGGAAACCCTTTATCATACAGAGTGCTTTCCACGGGTTCCTTGCGGCCCTTACCGCGATGCTGCTGCTCATGGGACTGCTTTATATGATTGAAAAGGAGTTTTTCCTCATGTTCACCTATGAAAACACCTTTCTGCTGATATTGCTCGGACTTGCAATCATTGTGACAGGAATAATCATCAATATGGTCTCAACCTATTTTTCCGTAAACCGTTATTTAAGCATTTCTGAAGACAAACTATATTACTGACATCATATGGCAACTAAAAAAGAAGAAAAAGAAAAACCGGATTTTGCCCTTGGCCCCGGAAATTACAAACTTCTGGGAATAGGATTCCTGATAATCGTTGTCGGGTTTCTTCTGATGCTGGGAGGGAAAACGAAAGATCCTGCTGAATTCAGTAACGATATATTCAGCTTCAGGCGTATCACCCTGGCACCCATCGTAGTACTGGCCGGTTTTATTTTTGAAATCTGGGCCATCATGAGAAAACCAAAGGAAAAGTGACTAAACTGCCCGGCCTGAGTGTCCGGAATCTTCATGGCATCCTTGACGACCGTAATATCCTTTATTTCCCGCGGAACACGGGTGCCGTGAATATCCGGCTGCATTCCCGGCAACCGGGACCGGTACCAGCAGATCTGCTTCATGCCTTTTCTGTTCCGGCCCGCTTTAGATTTTTTTAATTATATTGATCATGAGTTTATTGGAAGCAATATTACTTGGAATTGTACAGGGTCTCACAGAGTTCCTTCCCGTAAGCAGTTCCGGCCATATTGAAATAGGCAAGGTACTGTTCGGTGTTGACGCTGAGTCAAGCTTCTATTTTACCGTGGCGGTTCACGGGGCAACAGTACTGAGCACAATTGCGGTATTCCGGAAGGACATCGGAGCACTTCTCAGTGGATTTCTGAAATTCAGGATGAACGATGAAACATCCTATATACTGAAGATTCTTGTTTCAATGATTCCGGTCGGATTTGTAGGCCTGCTCCTGAAGGATCAGGTTGAAGCCCTGTTTGACGGAAACCTTGTATTTGTCGGTTCAATGCTTATTATTACGGCAGCTTTGCTGGCGACGGCACATTTCATAAAGAAAAGGGAAAGGCAGATAGGCTATCTGGATGCACTGATCATCGGAGTGGCACAGGCACTGGCTGTCATTCCGGGTATTTCAAGGTCGGGCGCAACCATTGCCACCGGACTGGTTATAGGAAACAGAAAGGATGAAATAGCACGCTTTTCTTTTCTGATGGTTCTGATACCGGTTCTGGGCGCCAACTTTCTCGAGCTGCTCAGGACGGAAAGCACCATGGCCGGACCCGGAACAGCCGCGATACTGGCCGGTTCACTGGCTGCATTCATTTCAGGCTATTTTGCCTGCCGCTGGATGATCGGACTGGTGCGGAAAAGCAAACTGATAGGATTCTCTGTCTATTGTGCTGCCGCAGGATTACTGGCTATACTGCTTGGCTGATATGGACAAACCGGAGGCGGAAAATATTTTTCAGGAAGGCAGGGTTCTTCTGTTTGACAAACCCCTTTACTGGACATCATTTGACCTGGTAAACAAAGTCAGGATAATGATCCGGAAGGCTTTCGGACTGAAAAAATTAAAGGTGGGGCATGCCGGAACCCTTGATCCTCTTGCCACCGGACTGATGATCATCTGTACCGGGAAGGCAACAAAGGGAATAGAGGAATACCGTGAACTGGACAAGGAATATTATGCAAACCTGTATTTTGGAAAAACCACTGCTTCATTTGACCTGGAAACAGAAACTGAAGGAGATTATCCTGTTGAACATATTACCCGGGAAATTGTTGAAAATGTTCTGAAAGGCTTTAAAGGAGAGCAGAAGCAGGTTCCACCCCTCCATTCGGCAAAACTGATAAACGGGAAGCGGGCTTATGAGTACGCAAGAAGCGGGAAAAATTTGGAATTATCGCCCGTAAATGTTATAATAAGGGAAACGGAACTTGTTTCATTCGGAATCCCGGAAATGCAGATCAGAATCCTCTGCAGCAAGGGAACATATATAAGAGCATTTGCAAGGGATCTGGGCCATGCACTTGGCAGCGGCTGTTATTTGTCAGCACTGAGGAGAAGTTCAATAGGTGATTTTAAACTTCAGGATGCACTTGACATAAAAAAATTTGAAAAAATTTTAGAAGAATTGAAACAAACATGAAATTTATACGTATAAAGGATTCTTAAAATAAATACCAGGCTGGAAATGAAATTATCACAATTCAGGTACAACTTACCACAGGAACTTATTGCCCTATACCCCGAAGAAAACAGGGACGAATCGAGGTTGCTTGTTGTAGACAGGAAAACAGGAAAGCTCGAGCACAGGATATTCAAGGAAATAGTTGATTATTTCAATGAAGATGATGTAATTGTTTTTAACAATACCAAGGTTTTTCCTGCCAGGCTATACGGGAATAAAGAAAAAACCGGCGCTGAGATAGAAGTGTTTCTTCTGAGGGAACTGAACCGCGAACAAAGGCTCTGGGATGTGCTTGTGGATCCTGCACGCAAAATAAGGATAGGGAACAAACTGTATTTTGGTGAGGATGATCTCCTTGTTGCTGAAGTTATTGACAATACGACATCCAGGGGCAGGACACTCAGGTTTCTTTTTGACGGAAGCTATGAGGCATTTAAGCAAACACTTTACAGTCTGGGCGAAACCCCCCTACCCAAATTTATTAACAGGCCAGTTGAGCCGGGCGACAGTGAAAGATACCAGACCATCTTTGCCAAGCATGAAGGCGCGGTTGCAGCACCGACTGCAGGACTCCATTTCAGCAGGGAACTGCTGAAGAAGCTTGAGATAATAGGTGTTGAATTTGCCGAGATAACACTGCATGTCGGTCTTGGAAACTTCAGGAGCGTGGATGTTGAAGACCTCACAAAGCACAAGGTTGACTCTGAAAGGATCATTATTACCGAGGAAACTGCCGAGATAGTCAACAAAGCCAGGGACAACAGGAAGAAGATTTGTGCAGTGGGAACAACGGTTGTCAGGACCCTTGAAAGTTCAGTGTCAACTGACGGATATCTCAAGCCCTTTGACGGGTGGACCAATAAATTCATTTTCCCTCCCTACGACTTTAAAGTGCCCGACATGATGATCAGTAATTTCCACCTTCCATACTCGACATTACTGATGATGGTGGCCGCATTTGCGGAATATGACCTTCTTTTTGAGGCATACCGTACCGCAGTGGCGGAAAAATACAGGTTCGGCACCTATGGTGATGCAATGCTGATCCTGTAAAGGCAAATGCTGAAAATGACCCGGCGAAGAAGCCGGTTCATACTGAACAGATTCATTTATTATAATGATATTCAGCCGGATAAATTTATCTATCCGGCTTTTTTGTTGAGTTTTTTCCCGGACCCTGACTTTTCACCCCGGGGAAAGGATCCTGCTGACCTGTCCGGAAAATCTGGCCGGTCCGGCAAGCCTCTATCAAATAATGCAATACAATATTAAAAACCCTGGATTTTTTAGTAACATATTAATATATGGTACGTTTAACATCATTGTGAAAGTCGGAGCATAAATTATATAAACAGATATCGTCCGGGGATTTTAATAAAATGAACCGGAAATATTGTTGTTATTTAACCTGATGGCGTCTGCAGGTCTCTATAGTATAGAAATCAAAACAGTTGAGCTGTTACGTCCTTTCCCCGGATCAGCTTTGTCCGGGTATTCTCCATGTTTCGCAGATATTAAAATCCAAATACCCAAAAATTCAGGAGGTATATCATGAATATTATGCAAAGAAAAACTTCAGGTCTTCTGCCCCTTGAGCGGGACAGGAAAAGGAGGCGGACCCTGAACCGGCAAAGGATTCTCTTATGCATGGTAATATTGATAATGTCAGCCGGAAATATTACGCTAAAGGGTCAGGGTGTGGGAATCAGTGAAACCTCCATTGTACCGGATCCTTCGGCAATACTGGAACTGAGGTCGGTTGTGAGGGGTTTTCTTGCCCCTCGCATGACAACGGATCAGCGGCTGACTCTGGGAAGCACATCTCCGGCTGCAGGTCTGCTGGTTTATGATACAGACACAAAATCTTTCTGGTACTGGGATTCAGGCTGGAAGGCATTTGCCTCCGGTGCCTGGGGTGCATCAAACCAGCTGATGGGAATGAATGCCGCAGGCGATGCCAATGAATATAAAACCCTTACAGGGACAGCTAACCGGATAGAGGTTACACATGCTCCCGGGCAGATTACTTTATCAACTCCGCAGGATATACATGAGGGAGCGTCACCAACATTCCAGGGATTGACACTAAGTGATCTTGCACCCAATTCAGGTGTATATACTGATCATTCAGGCAGACTGACAACGAGTGTTCCCACAAGCGGGATGCTTGGTTACTGGAGACGTAGCGGAACAGTCCTTTCACCGGCAAATTCCGGTGACCATATCACCACAACAGGAAATATCTATACCACGGAATCGGGCACAATAAGCTCAGCCGGCTTGTTTACCGGCAGTTCAGGTGCAACTATTTCGGGTGCTGCAATTAACCTGAACCATGATTCACATTTCCCGGTGAACATAGGAACAGGCAGTTCAACAGGCCTTATCACAATGGGCAATGCCGGAAACAATATCATCCTGCCGGCATTTGATTCACCCGGAGTGGTGCACAACGATGCATCCGGCGTGCTTTTTTCAGGACTGATAAGCGGAGATGATATAGCAACCGGAGCCATAGTCAGCAGACATATTTATCCGGGCACGATAGTAAACGAACATATCAGTCTCGATGCAGGTATTGACGCCACCAAGCTTATTGACGGATCAATCAGCAATGAGGAGCTGCGTTTTATCAACACCCTTTCAGGAAATGCACAGGACCAGCTCGATAATTTGTCCGCACAGATAGATGAAATAAATTCACTTGACGAGGGCATGATTTATCTGGGCGATGAGAACGATACGGCGCAGGAAGTTCGTATGACCGGCGATGTGACAATCAGCAATACCGGGGTAACCACGATAAGTGCCGAATCAGTTACTTCCGGAAAGATCCGTGACAATGAGATAGTCAATGCAGATATAAACAGTGCTGCAGGAATAGAATTTTCAAAACTTGAAGCTCTTCCCGCAGCCCATATTATTTTAGGCAATTCATCCGGAGTTCCTGCTGCAACAGCCATCAGCGGGGATGCTACAATTGACAATACCGGTTCCCTTACTTTATCGAATAGCGGCGTCGCGGCAGGTTCTTACGGCAGCAACAACCAGGTTGCACAGTTTAGTGTTGACAGCAAGGGCCGTCTGACCTCAGCCGGTAATGTAACCATATCCGGC
>JAKPOU010000023.1 GCA_029547705.1 Bacteroidota bacterium
TGACCGTATCAGCAGCGACGGTGGGCTGTTGCTGTTGCGTGAGATAGACAGGGAGCTAAACCTTTTATCCTCAGCCAGTCAATGTATATCTGACAGCAGGGATGAGCGGTATATTGATCATACTGTCAGGGAATTATTGTCACAAAGGGTTTTTCAGATAGCTGCAGGGTATGAGGATTGTAATGACTGTAATGATCTGCGTGGAGATATGATACTTAAAATGTGTACCAACCGGCTGCCACATAGTGACAATGATTTAGCATCACAGCCGACAATGAGCCGGCTGGAGAACTCTGTGACAAAGAGCGATCTTTTCCGACTGGGCAAATGTCTGGTAGATCATTTTATGGGTTCATACTCAGAGCCTCCTTCGGTCATCATTTTAGATTGTGACGACACCAACAATGACACCTACGGGCAGCAGGAGCTGGCACTGTTCAACAACTATTACAACGAGTATTGCTACATGCCCTTACATATTTATGAAGGATTATCGGGTAAACTGATAACCACAATTTTAAAACCAGGCCGCCGGAATAAACAGATCAATATTGCCAGATTGTTGCAGAAACTGGTATTATACCTTCGGGCGCGGTGGCCGAAAACAAAGATTATAGTACGGGGCGACAGTCATTTTGCATCGAAGGATTTTATGGATTGGGTCAGTGGGGAGCATAATGTCGGATTTATAACCGGATTAACGGGCAATGCAAAACTTAATGAACTGGCACGGGTTACCATCGAAAGCGCTCAAAGGGAATTTAATCAATATCGAAAACCTGTAAAGAGGTATCATTCATTTATGTACAAGGCCGGGAGTTGGGGAAACTATCAGCGGGTTATTGTAAAAGTCGAGGTAAGTGAGATGGGAACCAATATCCGCTATATTGTCACCGACCAGCATGATTACCGTACACGTGATATATACGAGAAAGGCTACTGTGCCAGGGGTTCCATGGAACTGCGCATCAAAGACCATAAATTGTATCTTAGATCTGACCGCTCGTCCTGTAATAAGTTTACGGCAAACCAGTTTCGTTTATTCCTGCACTCTATGGCATACATACTTATACACACCCTGCAGAAAGAGCTTCTCAGAGGAAGCAAATATGCCAATGCAACCATGAAAACAATACAACTCAAAATCATAAAGACAGCTGCCTGGGTCAGGGAAATGAAAACCAAAATTAAAGTTGAGTTACCCAGGTTCTGCCCGACAAAAGGTGAACAAATCAAAGGCTTTGAGATGCTGATGATACTCAGGACTTAGGGAAGCCGGTCGAAAATCTAACATATGCACTGACTACCAATAACATGCATGAGGAAGGTATGCCCTGGCGGCAGATTTTGAGCCCATAATGACTATTACATCACGAAAAACCAGGTCAACACTCCCCGGAATAAACCGGAAAACCGGGTTGAAGAATAAAATCAGTCAACTTACCGAAAAGAAAGAAGACCCAAAGGTGTATCTTTACACTCAATTATGAGTTTATGAATTAATAAGGTTAGATACAGTATTCCTGCCGCACGAGCAAATAAAGAGTGTTATTGCAAATAGAAAAATTCCCTTCATAATACTTGAATTATTATATCAGAGAAAACAGGATCGGGATTTTATTCTTTTGGAGTCACGACAATAAGTACAGGATTATCAGTTTCTTTGAGAGAATCAGCAAGTTTTTTAAGCTTTACTTTTCCTGCCGGATCACTCACCCGGGCACTCTTAAAGTCTTCGCCATCAATATATTTCTTTAATGTAATTGGGTCAATAAATGAAAAAAGCTTGCCACCACTGCAATAACTATTCATAAATTCTATACTAAAATCAGGACCTCCACATAAATCGTCCTTCAGTTTGCTATTCAGTTCGCTGTCAATATCCAATTTAAATTTTTCATTTGTCGCTTTGTCGAGTATAATTCTGTTTCGTGTTTCCGATATAGAATAATAATAAAAAACATACCTTGATGTTTCGAATATGTTAGCAATATAATTTGTATGATTACCCGATGTTTTCGATCCGCCTCTTACCTCAGGGGTTATTAGGGTACCATGAGAATTAAGAATTATTCGAGGTTTAAAAAAGTTGTTTTTAAAACTAATATAAAAAACAGTATCACTAAATTCTTCTTTAAAGCAAACTTCATTTCCAATCGAATAAACAATCGTTTCATTACCTGCCCGGTAATTCAATTTTCGAACCATTTCATATTTATAACAATTAGGTTTAAAATGAATTGTGTCACCAACATTGTTAATCAACAAACTTAATGTCGGTTCAGTTCCTCTCCATGGTGGGATTGCCAGAAAAACATTGTCTGTTTCAGGAACCATGCTTATCCTGAAGGGAGCCGGATCCTTTAGTGCTAATGACCTCTGAAAAGTAAAACCCGTATCGGAAATATCGTATATAAATATTTTGTTAAATGAAAGCATTGTAAGAGATTTATTATCGGAACTGACATCAAAATCTTCAATAGACATGTATTCTTCTGGTCCTCTTCCTATCTTTTCAATCTTGAAAAGAAATCTGCCATCAATATCGAAGCACATTATATTCTCCCTGTTCGTAATATAGATTCTTTTATCCATGTTTACAATTTTGCTTATAAAAGCACCTATTAATGAACTCTCCAAAGTCTGTAAAGGTATATAATCAATATTTGCAGCAAACTTAGAAAGATTTTTAACCTTGGACCCAGATTCTGAAAGGAGATCGATTTCTAAAATAGAGTCGATATTGTCTTTTTCATTTATGCTTTTTCTGCTGCAACAGCAGAAAATGATTAAAAGAAAGGCTAATAGTTTTATTCTCAGGATTAATAAATTGATTTTATTCATTTCTAAAACAGTATAGGATTCAATCCACAAACAGAAATCGTAAAAGTAAGGTATCCAATGGAATGTAATTAAACTTTAATGGAACATTTCAGAGGATACCAAAAACCAGGAGCCCAGTATTTTAACAATCATTACCTATAACACACCAACCACCAAGAGCTCTGCATATGTCCCATGCCATATCACAACCAGAAGTATTTATATGTGTTATAAAGCCATAGCAAGCGGGAATCCACCCTTCTTTATAACAACTATATGTTCCATATCCGCCTCTTAAAGTCATCAACTCTTCATTTTTCATCAATTTTTCATGATTTATCTGCAATTTATTGAGTTTTTTCATTTCTGTAAACTTTAAGTATTAATAAAATTGATTTTTTGTTTCGACTTCGGATTCATTTAACTGCCTGGCGATAGTCCGGTTAAAACATTTATCTTTGCCGTTACACCTCCTTTCTTGTTTGAAAAAGGTTCCGGCGGTAGTGGCGGAGTTCTATGAGCGGGGAGCGGGGGGCTGATCCGTAAGTTTATTTTTTCCCCCTGAGCTCTGAGCCCTGTGCCCTGTGCCATTAAACTCCTGCCCTTCTCTTTAGTTAATCTTAATAATTCCTTTGCGCTTTCTATTCAATGTTACTATAACATCCCTCAAAATCCTTAATAAATTTATACAATCGCTGTGAAATACGACTGGAAAAAATCAGTAATAATCGGTAATAATCGGCAAATTCCGGCAAAAATCGGACAACAAGATAATTGTCTGAAGAAATGTAAGTTCATTACTTTATAAAAGTAACTATCATTAATACCGGATTATCAAAAACATTTAGTCTGTTTGCCAGTTTTTCAAGTTCTTTTTTCTTTTCAGGATATTTCGGGCATGAATTTCTAAATTTGCCGGAAATAACATGTTTCTTTATATTAATGGCATATGCCAACGATGGCATGGCTATGTTCCTTCTGCAAGAGTATTGAGGGAAGGTGATTCCGAAGCTGAAATATGACCGAATTTTCAGGAACATGGGCAGAAAATCCTGTATAAGGTAGGCCGGAAGAAAAAATAGAGTTATTTTCATGATCTCCGGCTGATTGCAAAATGCATGTAATGTTTAAATTTACAGGAGGGTAAAACATGTTTTCATGTAATCTCCGGGCGATTGTCATAAATATGATTCAGATATGTCAAGATTCATAATACTCATATTACTGGTATGCCTGTGTTCCTGTTCCGGGCGCAGGACAGATGAAGAGAGAAGTTTAGGGATTTTGCCCGGTACGGAAGCCCCCGGCTGGCCTGTACATGACAGCAGGCTTGACGTCCTTCCGGGTTTCAGGAATCCGCCTCCGGGTTACGGGGAAGTGCCCTTCTGGTGGTGGTCGGGAGATACACTTAACCCGGAAAGACTGAAAGAGCAGCTGAGGCAGCTTCACAGCAAGGGAATAAGCGGGGTTCAGGTAAACTATTCCCACCTCGACACTCCTGGCTGGATGACCGATCAGGATAAACCCGGAATCTTTTCAAATGAGTGGTGGAAAATCTGGTCACGGGTAGCACGGGAATCAGCCAGGCTGAAGATGGGAATCGGAATGAGCACATATACAATAGACTGGCAGAGAGGAGCACCTAATCTTTTTCACAAGCTGTTCTACAGCAAACCCCACCTTAATGCCTTTGAGATTGAGCCAGGTGAAAAGATCATGCTCAGAACAGGGGAAATTGCAGAAATAGCTGTCTCCGGGGATACATTTTGTGCCCGGGTATACAGGTCAGAGGAAGGATCTCCCCTCAAGGGGGGAATTGATCTTACACCCCTTATCAGAAATGGCAGACTGACATGGGAAGCACCCGAAGGCACCTGGGAAATATGGACATACAGGACAGTAAGAAAAGAGGGTTCACTAAATCCCCTGATGCCGGGGGCGGGAGATACTGTACTGAATGGTTTCTTCCGGCCGTTTGAAAAAATGAGTTCAGGAAAAGCCTCAAAGGGACTGAATTATTTCTTCAACGACGAATTGCAGCTCGCGGTTGGCAAATATGCATGGAGTCCTGATTTTCCGGAAGAATTCAGGAAAAGGAAAGGCTATGACCTTTTTGAAGTACTGCCGGCCATGTGGGTCGATATCGGGAATATAAGCCCAAAGGTCAAAATGGATTATGCTGATGTCCGGATGTCGCTTATCGAGGAACGCTATTTCAGACCGATATACCTGTGGCATGCAGAAAGAGGAATGATATTCGGATGTGATTCGTGGGGCCGCGGACTCGATCCGTCAGAGTTTGGTGACTACTTCCGTGCAACACGATGGTATACCGCCCCGGGCCATGATACTCCCGGCGGCAAGGCCGACCTCATCAAGGGAAGAGTATCCTCTTCCATTGCCAACCTTTACAGGAGGCCGAGGGTATGGCTTGAAGGCTACCACAGCCTTGGCTGGGGAGCAAGTCCCGAACAGCTGATGTATGCAACACGCGAAAATTTCCTCTACGGATGTACCCTCCTGAATCTCCACGGCCTGTACTATTCAACCTACGGATCCTTCTGGGAATGGGCACCGCCATGCTATCACTTCAGAATGCCCTACTGGGATCATATGGATTCCTTCCTGTCATATTTCGACCGCCTTTCCTGGCTGATGAGCCAGGGACACACGGTATGTGATGTTGCCATTGTTTATCCGATTGCACCCTATGAGGCTGAGATGGACGGCGAGACTGCAAGAAACACATCTTTTGAGCTGGGAGAAAAACTTATGGCAGCAGGAATAAGTTTTGAATTTATCGACAATGAGTCGCTTGCCCGGGCAGTTGTTGAAAATGCCTGCCTGAACGTGAAACATGCGGGGGCATCCTACAAGGCACTGGTTTTCGCGGATATGAATGCAGTCAGATGGCAGAGCATTGAAAAGGCGGCAGCATTTGCCGGAAATGGCGGAAATGTTTTTTCTGTCGGCGCACTGCCGTCTGCCTCCGACAGAACAGGAAGAAGCGATGGCGAGCTCATCCGTATCAATGATCTGACTTTTAAGGACAATTGTCGCTTCAACACAGTTGATGAGGCAGTTGAGGCAATCCGGAATTCCTTTAAACAGGATGTGACGGGTATTGGACAGACGGTCCGCTACCTGCATCGTAAAGCCGGGTTCCGGGATGTTTACATGGTGATGGATGCGAAACCGGGATCGACAGTTGAATTCCGCTGCAAAGGAAGGGTTGAACTATGGGATCCCTGGACCGGAGAGACCAAAGCCCTGAGGGTGAAAGGAGAAACCCCGGAAGGTACTCTGGTGGAACTTCCTCTTGAGGAATATGAAGCCCAGATTGTTGTATTCACACCCGGCAAGAAGCATGTCAACCCCCCGGAAACACCGGAATCCGGTGTTTCCGGGGAAATATATTTTCCCCTCGACTGGAATGTCAGTTTTATCCCGACAATGGATAATAAATGGGGTGATTTCAGACTGCCTGTAACAGGCAGAAGGATGATAGGGCCGGAAGCCCGCCGGTTCAGATGGGCGCGGGAAACAAAGGATATGGCAGAAACGGCAATGCTTCCGGAAACTGATGACAGTACCTGGGAAGAGAAGCTTCACGGTTACGGAAGCCAGCTGTATGTCCTCGGACCCGTGTCGAAAAATATTGGTGTTTATTACTTTGAGAGAAAACTGGCAGAGATGAAACATCTTGACCCATCCGTCCCGGAATATGTATATGGAAGGAAGTTTGAATGGGAAGCATATGATTTTTCCTGGCGCCGGGGAAAGGAAGGCGATCCGGGTCACCAGGGATATCACGGACTCAAGCGGACTGTCAGCAATGATTTCCTTTGCCTGGGAAAACCCGAACAGGCTCTGAATGAGATACGCTACGTGGATGAAATACCTGAAGGACGCTATTATATCTGGACCACGGTAACTGTGGACAATGATCTGACAGCCGATATTCTTTTCAGCGATCAGCCTCCGCAGGATAAAAGCCATACTTCTCCGGTGCTGACTCCTTCAGTAATCTACGTGAACGGCACGCTAGTATCCTTTCCCGATAACGGTGTAAACCTTAAAGCCGGCGTCAATACTATCCTGGCAAGATATGACCATGCCGGACGCGGACATTTCGTACTGAGACTGCACGGGGCTCCGGAAATCCCTGCCCGCAGACCGCTGTCAATGAAATGGGCAGATGATGATGCTGTTATTCCCTTCGACATCTATGCAGGAAAATCAGCAGCGGAATGGTTCAGGTTCCTGTCTGCCCCCGGCACATCGGCTATTAGTTTCGAAACACCGGGGGAAGCCGAGGTCTGGATTGACGGTATGCCCATGAAGAAGCAGGCTGAAGGAAGATTTGTTGCGGAAAAGGTTCCTGAAAAAGCTGCGGTTGTTGCCATAAGGATTATTCCGCCCCGTCCCGGAATCACCGGAGGGGCACTCATACCGGAACCCGTTGAGGTAGAAACGGATGGAAGCGGCCTGATGCGGACAGGAGACTGGTCGGAGTGCGGTATCCTGAAAAATTATTCCGGAGGAATCCGGTACAGGAACAAGGTAAGCATTACATCAGCCCAGGTTAAATCAGGCATTATTGCCGATCTTGGAAAGGTTGCCGGGACAGCTGCTGTATATGTAAACGGCAAAAAAGCAGGTGTCAGGGTTGCTCCACCGTGGAAGACAGATATATCAGCCTTTGTGAAAAAAGGTGAGAATACAATTGAGGTGATTGTTTACAATACCCTTGCAAACCATTACCAGACAATCCCTTCGCTCTACAAGGGGGATCCCGTGTCAGGACTCCTCGGCCCTGTCAGACTGCTTGTGGAAGAACGGAAAAAATAATCAGGGAAAAATAATTGTCAGAGCATACAAGCCCTGCGGAACGTTTAGGCCTACCAGCCGCCGCCACCGCCGCCGCCACCACCACCGCCGGCACTTCCTCCGCCGCCGCTGCCGGAAGATGAACCCGGAGGCACCGATGCGGAAGATATTGCAGAGGAAAAACTCTTTCCCACACTCGAGCTGAAGGCCTGCGGGGAAAACCCGGAGATACCGGCTGCCGGACCTGTATACCAGGAAGGCCTGTAATCACCGGCATCCTGTTCAGATCGTTTAAGGGCATTCTCAAACCTTCTCCCCCACTCATTCTCCACACCCAGGGCAATGGCATAGGGAAGATATTTTTCAAAGCGTTCGGCTGTCAGTCCGGGTTCGCCCATCATGTTGAGCCGGTCTTTTTCAGCCACTGAAAGATACATTTTAAAACCCTCGGCCTCGTCCATCAATGCCCTGCCCTGCACAGTCGGAGCCTTGATAAGCCATGTGAACAGGATGGCAAGTGCCACCAGCAGAATAATGAGAATCACAGGGACCAGGGGGGAAGGAGAAAACATAAAAGTCAGTACAGTCCAGACAACCGATAGTAAAAAACCGGACAGCAACTGCCGGGTGTTAAGACTGAAATATTCCGGTATCATTTTTTCTCTCAGTACTTTATCAGCATTCTTCCTGGCTTCACCAAACAGCCGGTAGTTTTTGTCGTCAAGTTCTATCTCCGGTCCGCGGGAAAAAAGTGCCGATGCAATAGCTTTTTCCTCAGCACTGAGTTCTTCTGTCTGTCTGCCCAGTTGCCCGACGCTGTATCCCCTGTCCGATTGACTGATTATAAGATATCCCTTCACGGCCATATTTACCAGCGCGGAGGACATTACCCTGTCTTTCAGTCCCATTCCTGTAAGATAAGCGGTTTCTCCGGGACTGAAACTTCCCGGAGGATCAAACAGGGGAATGATAGTCCCCCTGGCAGGATCTTTCCCGACCTCCTTCCATTTTCTGTAATAGATCAGCAGGACCATCAACAGCCCTGCCAGCGCGAAAAGAACATGAAAGTTGTCCCTGAGAAAATAAAGAGTTTTTTCCGAGGCTGAAGGGTGGTGGACAAAACCCACAGGCCAGGCAACAGCAAGGGTAAGCTGTTCCCGGGGCTGTAATGCACGTGTGGTGGATACAATCAGGGTATTGCCGCTTTCAACCAGTTCACAGTCGCATCCGGTTGAACCGGCATATCCCGACCATGCTGCCTTCTGAAGAATTTCCGCTCCTTCAGGAAGCCTTACCTTCACCGAAGCCTTTTCAATTGCAAAACTCCAGTCACCCCCGATCGCGTTGTAATACAATTCATCAAAAGCGTCAAAAAAACCTATCTGCCGGGTAGTTTTGAAGACAAGTGTATAATCATATGTACCCGGAATAAGCTCAGTATCCGTATCGCCTATGTAAACAACAACACCGTTTGACTGCGTTTTAACAAACCAGGGTTCCGGCGAGCCGTTCCTTAATACTTTCACAACTTCGAAACCCGTCCTGAAACGATTGCCCAGCCTGTCAGTATACTTTGTGGGAAAACTCCGGTATATCCCTCTTTTTATTGCATTGCCTTCGGCCACAACACTTATCTGCTCACTAACCAGCAAAGTGCCGTCTTTTTCTATCTCTGCAAGAATATCATATGACAGTATCCTTTCCTGAGCAGCTGCCGTAAAGCCGGCAGCAAGAAAGGCAGAGAACAGAAAAAGGCATGTTGCTCTGATCTTTGCAATAATGCCCGTACTGCGGGTAAGAGGGAAAGCACACATTTCTTTTTACTTTTTTTAACCGGCATCCTGCCGTATGTAACTATTCATTCAAAATTTTAAATCCGGGGACAGCCCTTTCCGATTCATCTCCTATATCAAAAAATTCCCGGGGGTGGTGATCCGTGGCCTTTGCCACAAGGGATGAGGGAAACTGTCCGACAAGGATGTTGTAGTTTCGGACTGTCCCGTTGTAATAACGCCTGGCTTTCTGAAGATCATTTTCAACCCTGGAAATGTCTCTCTGAAGCTCCAGGAAATTCTGACTGGCCTTGAGTTCGGGATAGTTTTCGATCACCACAAAAAGTTTCCCGAGGGCTTTTGAAAGTTCCACTTCAGCCTTTTCCGATTCCCTGACACCCGAAGCCGACATCCCCTGTACCCGCAGTGAAGTTATCGCCTCCAGCAGTTTTTTCTCATGACCGGCATATCCCTGTACTGTACTGACAAGAAGAGGAATCAGATCATGACGTTTCCTGAGCTGTACATCAATGCCGCTCCAGGCTTCCTCTACGTAATTGGAAAGCCTTACCAGCCTGTTGTAGACATATAGGGAGAATCCCCCGACTGTAATCAATAATGCAATGATAAATAAAGCCATCGTCATGAATTTCCGGCAGATATTACCGGCATCTGCCTGTTCAAATATAAAAAAAAGCAGGAATAACTGTTGTCCGGTCAAAATGTTTCTAAAAGGTTTTTAAAGCTTTTAGCCCATTCAGGACTTTTTTACTATTTTTATCCTTTCAACCCGTTAACCGGGCAGCTTATTCTCTGAAATCATTCTAATACCATCTTAATATTTAAACAATATGAAACAAAAAAATTATTTATGGCTTGTGATTCTGTTGACAGGATTATTTTTCTCAGCCTGCAAACAGGCAGACAATAAGTTGACTGAGGAAGAGATCCGGGACGGATGGATTCTTCTTTTCGATGGAAAAACACTTGACGGATGGCGTGATTTCAAGGGTGAACCCGGAACAGTTACCGCACCATGGAAGGTTGAAAACGGAACCCTTACAGCTCTGGGCCAGGGAAGCGACAGTACCGGATACATCGTTTCCGAAAAGGAATATGGCAATTTCATCATATCGTTTGACTGGAAAATTGAAAAAGCCGGCAACAGCGGTCTTCTTTACCATGTGGTTGAGCGTCCGGAATACAGTGTTCCCTATGTTACGGGTCCGGAATACCAGCTGCTTGACGATGTAGGTTTTCCTGAGAAGCTGGAAAACTGGCAGTTAACCGGTGCGGACTATGCAATGTATCCGCCCGACGACAGCAAAAAACAACTGGCTGAAGTTGGTTCCTGGAACAATTCAAAAATAGTATTCGACAACGGGCATGTGGAATACTGGCTGAACGACCAGAAAGTGGTGGAATTTGAAGCATGGACCGACGACTGGTTCAGGAGAAAGGAAAGCGGCAAATGGGATTTCGCTCCTGAATACGGACTGGCCCGCAGCGGACTTTTCGCACTGCAGGACCATGGCAGCAGAATATGGTTCAAAAATATGAAACTCAAGGAATTGCCGAAAAAACCCAAAGAAGAGATTCTGTTTAACGGCAAGGACCTTACCGGATGGGATGTCTATGGTACGGAATTATGGTATGTAAAGGACGGGGAACTGATTTGTGAAAGCGGTCCTGACAAGGATTACGGATACCTGGGAACAAGAAAGTACTATGATGATTTCGATCTGAGCGTCGATTTCAAACAGGTGTCTGACGGCAACAGCGGAATATTCATCCGTTCCTACATCAAAACCGGGGTGATCATTTCCGGATGGCAGGTGGAGGTGGCTCCTCCGGGGCATCATACGGGCGGAATCTATGAATCCTACGGAAGAGGCTGGATTGCACTTATTCCCGACGAAAAACAAAGCATCCTGAAGATGGGTGAATGGAACACCATGCGCATAAAAATGCAGGGGGATGTGATTACAACCTGGCTCAACGGACAGGAGATGACAGTACTTGAAGATGAAAAGATCGGCCGGGGAAAAGGCAGGATACTGCTGCAGATTCATGACGGCGGAGGAATAAAGGTCTGCTGGAAAAATTTCGTCCTGAAAGAACTGTAACAACAACGCCGCGTTAAATGCAATTTATCCCGGGGGGTCTGTACCCGGTCAGGGCAGGTTCTGACGAAACTGGCCTCCCGATAGAAGAGAACCGTTTAGCGCGGCGTAAATATTTCTATCTGCTGAACAGATCCGGTTCCCGCCAGGAAAGCAGGTTATTGTCATCCCTTACGATCTTGTTGTGGTCGAGCAGCCATCTTACGACCTTGATGACTTTTTCCGGGGGCAGGCTGACTTTGCTCACAAGTTCCGCGGCTTCATAGCTGTTTCCGGTCAGGATCTTCTTTACCTCATCCAGGATAATGTCAAATTCATATTTGCTGAGATCCAGTTCATTCCTTTCCCGGCAGACGTCACATATCCCGCAGCGGTCTGATTCCTCCCCGAAATAATCCAGCAGCAATTCTGACCGGCACCTGGTGGCAGACTCAGCATAGTCGATCATCTTATTGAGCCGGAAAACATGTTTGTCCTTTACATCAAGATAGTTATCGGATGATATAACCAGGGCTTTTCTTTCAAGCCTTTCTTCAGTAAATATAACCAGTGCCGTTTTCTTTCCCGGAATATAGCGGATAATGTTCAGCGATGAAAGCTTGACGAGAAATCTGTAAACGGCATCCCGGGAAAGTCCGGATCTCCTGGCCAGTGAATCTTCATCTATGGCAACAAATTCCGTGAACATTCCAGTGTACGACCTCAATAAGAGTTTAATAAAATCATCAAAAGCCTCATTTGCAACCTGGAACCTGTACAGGTCATCCCTGCCGACCACAAAATGCACACGCGAGGGATTATTTATCTCCTCGGTGAATTCAACATAGCCTTCACGCTGAAGAAAACTGAGACTGTTGAATGTTTCAATAACCGGCAGACGGTATTTTGAAACAAAATCCCGGATACTGAAATCAAATACAGTGTTTTTTCCCGATCCTACCGGAATCTGGAGATAATTACAGAGAGCCTCGTAAACGTCTTTTATTTTTCCGACGGGCGGAAACTTTTTTTTCAGCGAACTTTCAAGCTGTTGCCTGTCGGAAGATGAATAAAGCAATATTGCAAATGCCTTTTTCCCGTCCCTCCCGGCCCTGCCGCTTTCCTGAAAATATTCCTCGATGGAATCGGGCATTTCCCAGTGAATCACAAATCTGACCTCCGCCTTATCTATACCCATTCCAAAAGCATTGGTGGCAACAATTATTCTTGTTGATCCAGCTGTCCAGGCCGACTGCTTCCTGTCGCGAATATCCTGTGGCAGACCCGCATGATAAAAGTCTGCACTGAACTTATTTGCCGTCAGCATTTCGGCAATTTCCTTGCAGCGCCTGCGGCTCCTCACGTATATGATTCCGCTTCCACCGATATTCCGCAGTGTATTGGTCAGCCACGCTGCCTTATCCTCCACCCGCTTCACCATATAGGAAATATTTTTTCTTCCAAAGCTTGTTCTGAGAATATTCTTTTCCCGGAATTCAAGCTTTTCCATGATATCCCCGGCAACGGCAGGAGTCGCAGTAGCAGTGAGTGCAAGGAAAGGAATCCTGTCGGGGATTAATTGCCGTAATGCAGCTATTTTCAGGTAGGATGGCCGGAAATCATAACCCCACTGAGAAATACAGTGAGCCTCATCAACAGCTACAAGATTGATGTTCAGACGCGAAACCCTCTCCTGGAACAAACGGGTGGAAATTCTCTCCGGCGAAATGTAAAGGAATTTATAATCTCCGTAAATACAGTTGTCAAGAGCAATGTCAATTTCCTCTCCCGACATTCCTGAATGAATTGCCATCGCTTTTATTTCCAGACTGTTAAGTCTTCTGACCTGATCCTTCATCAGCGCAATCAGGGGCGTGATGACAACACAGATCCCTTCCATATGCAGGGCGGGAACCTGAAAGGTAATGGACTTGCCGCCGCCGGTGGGCATAAGGGCCAGTGTATCCCTTCCGCCTGCAACCGATAGAATAATTTCTTCCTGCAGGGGCTTGAAGGAAGTAAAACCCCAGTACCTGGTCAGAATCTGTCTGTATGCTTCTGTATTCATGCCTCCTTGAACAAAAATACTAACTCTTGGCCGATTTTTTACATTCCGGCAGATAATTGAATGTTTTATGAGTGATGAATTTTTAGTAATTTGCGCGGCAAAACTTAATAGCCTGCCCGATGTCCTTTACAAATGATAAAATTCTGTTTGAAGGTCTTACATTCGATGATGTTCTGTTAATACCTTCATACTCGGAAGTACTTCCCAGGGAAGCCGACCTGAGTTCCATGTTTTCCAGAAATATAATAATCAACACTCCTCTGGTTTCAGCGGCGATGGATACCGTTACGGAGGATGATCTGGCAATCGCGATTGCCCGCGAGGGCGGCATAGGAGTGATTCACAAGAACATGAGCATAGAAAAGCAGGCCTCGCAGGTGAGAAAGGTAAAAAGGGCCGAAAACGTAATGATCTTTGATCCCATTACCATGGATCCTGATGCCACCGTTGCCGATGCAGTGAATCTGATGAATGAATACAAAATCGGCGGTATTCCGGTGATCGACAAAAACGGTATTCTGAAAGGAATTGTGACGAAAAGGGATCTGCGCTTCGAAAACAACAGAAGGCGGAAAATCGGCGAAGTGATGACAAAGGATCTGATAACAACCGATGAGAACACCAATCTGGAAGCTGCCGCAAGGATACTGCAAAGGCATAAGATAGAAAAGCTCCCGATGGTTGATGAAAAAGGAAAACTTAAAGGGCTGATAACATTCAAGGATATCACAAAGATCAAGGACCGCCCCAACTCCTGCAAGGATGACAAGGGGAGACTAAGGGTGGCTGGTGCGGTCGGCATTGCTCCGGATACGGCCGAAAGGGTTGAAGCACTTGTCAATGCAAATGCCGATGCACTTGTTATTGACACTGCTCATGCCCATTCTGCCAATGTGCTGAGAATGCTCAGGGAAATAAAGAAGAATTATCCCGATATCGACGTGGTTGTGGGAAATATCGGTACGGGTGAAGCAGCCAGGAAACTGGTTGACGAAGGGGCTGATGCGGTTAAAGTCGGAATCGGTCCCGGATCAATATGCACCACCCGGGTTATTGCAGGTGTGGGAATACCGCAGCTTTCAGCAATTTACGACACAGCCCGGGCAATAGAAGGCTCGGGTGTTCCGGTAATTGCCGATGGCGGCATAAGATACTCGGGGGATATCATAAAAGCTCTTGCCGCAGGAGCAGATTCAATAATGATAGGTTCTCTTTTCGCGGGCGTGGAGGAGTCTCCGGGTGAAACGATAATTTACAGCGGACGTAAATTCAAGGCTTACAGGGGAATGGGTTCGCTTGAAGCAATGCAGCAGGGCTCAAAGGACAGATATTTTCAGGATATGGAAGACGATATTCTGAAGCTGGTGCCCGAGGGAATAGCTGCAAGGGTTCCCTATAAAGGCCTGCTCTCGGAAGTCATTTTTCAGATGACGGGAGGATTAAGGGCTGGGATGGGATACGTGGGAGCAAAAAACCTTAAGGTACTTAAGAAGGAAGCCAGATTCGTAAGGATAACCGGTTCAGGCATAATTGAAAGCCATCCCCATGATGTTACCATAACAAGGGAATCACCTAATTACAGCAGAAAAGTTTTCGAATAAACCGATTCATTAAATACTGATGAAAATCAGATTTTTGTTGCTTTTCACGGCTGCCTCCTTACTCATCTGCCCCACAATTTACTGCCAGGCACTGAATGACAAAACTCTTATGACAATTGCCGGACAGGAGGTTACAGCCGGGGAATTCATCCGGATGCTCAAAAAAAGCGGTGACCCGGGTGCAAAGCCTGATGCCGCCGGATACCTCCGGGAGTTTATTAATTTCAAACTGAAGGTGGCTGACGCCATAAACGAAGGGATTGACACCACTGCTGCATTCCGGAATGAACTGAACGGATACAGGAATCAGCTGGCACAAAATTACCTCAGCGATCCTGATACAAAGGAGAAACTGCTCAGGGCTGCTTACGACAGATCCCTGACGGAAATAAATGCATGGCATATTCTTATCAGCTGTTCGGGGGATTCCCGGCCTGAGGATACACTTCTTGCCTGGCAGAAAGCAATGGAGGTCAGGAAACGGATAATCAGCGGAGAATCCTTTGAACAGGCAGCCAGGGAATCATCAGATGACCCTTCAGCGGAAATAAACGGTGGCAATCTGGGCTATTTCACGGTATTTCAGATGATCAGCCCCTTTGAGGATGCTGCATATGCACTGAACAAGGGTGATATATCATTGCCTGTCAGAACACCCTACGGATATCATATCATAAAGGTTGCAGACAGGCGTCCGGCCTCAGGAAAGATACTGACCGCACATATCATGAAAATGTCACCTCCCGGGGCATCGGAAGAAGCTGCCGCAGAGGCCGAAAAATCAATAAATGAGATCTATGACAGGCTCAGGGAGGGTGCTTCATTCAGTGAACTTGCAGAAAAGTATTCCGACGACAGCGGATCTGCTTCAAAGGGAGGACAGCTCAACTGGTTCGGCACAGGAGAAATAATAAGCGATTACGCTGAGGCTGCCTTTGCATTAAAAGACACAGGAAGTTACAGCCTGCCCGTCAGATCGCCATACGGATGGCATATAATAAAACTTCTCGACAGGAAAGCTCATGGAACATACGAAGAAATGCTGCCATTCCTGGAGAGCAGGATAAATCCCTCACAGATTAGTGCCCTGAGTAAAAAAACCTTCGTCAGCAATCTTCAAAAAGAATACAATTTCAGGCTTGACACTGCTGCCTACAACTGGTTTCTCGGCCATACGGACACGCTGATAATAAGGGGCCTGTCAAAGTATAACAGAAAAGAGATGCCTGCCGGGAACCTCTTTACCTTTGCCGGCAGACAGTTTTCAACGGAGGAATTTGCTCTGTTCATCGAAAATAAAGGAGCAGGAACAGGCATGAAAGCAACGGCAGCTTTCGTTGGCGAATCACTGGATAATCTGGTTTCAGACCAGATTATAAAATATGAAGATTCGGTCCTGGAGGAAAAATATCCCGGATTTAAGTATCTTATGAAGGAATTTCACGACGGAATCCTGTTGTTTGATATTTCGGAAAGGAAAGTCTGGAACAGGGTGCAGGAAGACAGCACCGGCCTGTTCAGATACTATGAAAAACACAGGCAGAACTACCCCGGCAAACGTAAAATGGAAGTAAAAACATATACTCTCAGCCTCAGGAAGGGTGCAGGGAAACTCCGGAAAGCATACAGGGGCTTTTCCGGAATGGCGGATTGTGACAAACGGATGCTGGAAAGGTTCAACACGGCAACTGACTCTCTTCTCTCAATTAGCGAAGCTGTCCTGTCTGAAGGCGATCCCGGGACATACAGGCTGAAATGGAAGGAAGGAGTTGTCAGGACGAAAAGCAACAATTACCCGTCACTGACCGTAATAAACAGGATAATTGAACCTTCTCCCCTGCCCTTTGAAGAAGTGAGGACTGAGATAATGGCAGCCTACCAGGATTTCCTGGAAAGCGAATGGCTCGGGCAGCTAAGGGAGAAATACCCTGTCAGTATTGATACAAAGGTTCTTGAAGAGGTGAAAATGCAGATGGACAATGAATAGATTATTTTTAATATTATTTATGATCATCCTGATAGCCGGAGGTTGTAAAAACAACAATTCAAAAAGGGTTCCTCTGGCAAAAGCGGGAAAATCAACTCTCTATCTCGATCAGGTTACCGGACTGGTTCCGGCAGGCACACCATCCACCGACAGCACTGCACTTGTAAAAAATTACATCAACAGCTGGGCAAAACGCGAACTGATGTACCAGAAGGCCGAGGAGAACATTACAGCCGACCTGATGAAGGATATAGACAACCAGGTGAGGGAGGCCAGGATGAATCTCGTCATTTATCAGTATCAGAGGCAGATGATGCTCCAGAAAATGGATACCACAATAAGTGACACGGAGCTTGAAAACTACTATCTGAACAACAAGGGAAGCTTTGTACTGAACTATAATATAGTGAAGGCCCTTCTGATCAAGCTTCCCCAGGAAACACCCGGACTGGCAAGAATAAGAAACCTTGCCCGTTCAAACAATCAGGCGAATCTCCATCAGCTTGAATCCCTCTGCTACCAGTTTGCGGAAAAATATGATGACTTCAAGGACGAGTGGGTGCCCCTGAATCAATTAATGGCGGAATTCCCCTATGTTACAAACAACCAGGAAAATTTTCTGCGGAATAACACGTTTTATGAGAGGCAAAGCGCGGATTCGGCCTATGTTTACATGCTGTCAATACGCGATTACAGGCTCAGGTCATCAGTTGCACCCTTTGAATATGTAAGGGATGATATAAAAAGGATCATATGGACCAACCGGAGACTAGAATTCATACAGTCGCTTGAAAACGGAATATATAATGATGCACTGAAAAAGAACATTTTCACCTTACTAACTAAATAAGCTATTATGAGAAGATATTCAGGGTTATTCCTGATTGTGGCTGTATTCTGGCTTTCGGGCCTCATTCCCGGCCGGGCACAGGTTCTCGTTGAATCTGTTGCGGCAATTGTTGGAAATGAAGTAATCTATCTTTCAGATATTGAAAATATGGTTCTCGATCTCAGAAGCAGCGGAAACAAAAGACCGGTTGAGGAACTGCGCTGCAATGTGCTCAGGGAACTGCTCATTCAGAAACTCTTTCTCGACCAGGCCCGCCTGGACAGTATTGAGGTAACGGACGACATGGTGGAAGGGGAACTGAATGCAAGACTGAATGATGCAATAAGGAGATCGGGAAGCGAAGAGGCACTTGAAAAATATTTCGGGAAAAGTATGATTGAGATACGGCGTGATATCCGCAAGGCACTGATTGACCAGGAGATAGTCAGCCAGGTACAGGGTACGGTTGCAGGAAATATCACAATAACTCCAAATGAACTGAAAAAATTCTTCAATAATATCCCCGCCGACTCCCTTCCTGTTGTCCCCGCCAGGGTGCAGATCAGCATAATTCAGCTTGATCCTCCTGACAATGAGGAAAACAAGGCTGAGGCCCGGCAGAAACTCCTGAATATCAGGGGGGAAATACTTGCAGGCAAGAGTTTCTCCGCTTTAGCGGTTCTGTATTCCGAGGATCCCGGGACAGCCACGAGAGGAGGTGAACTTGGCTTCATGCTCAGGGGCGAGCTTGAAAAACCCTATGCCGATGAGGCATTCAGCCTTACAAAAAACACCGTTTCAAGAATCATTGAAACGAGATACGGATTCCACATCATCCAGATGATTGACCGCAACGGCGACCTTATTAATACAAGGCATATTCTCATAAGGCCGAAAGTAAAACCCGAACAGGCGGCAAGGGCATTACACAGACTCGATTCTCTTGCAAATCTTATCAGGAAAGACAGTCTGAAATTCGAAAATACTGCCATAAGATATTCAACGCATAAGGACAGCAGGATAAACGGCGGGAAATACGTTAAGACCAATCCTTCAGAAAGGGATACCTGGTTTACGCTTGAAGAGCTTAACCCGCAAATGTACGTACAGGTGAGGGATCTCAAAATAGGTGAAATATCCGAAGCCTTCCGTACCGTTGATGAGAACAACAATGAGGTGTTCAGGATTGTCAGGCTGGATAATGAAGTGCCTGCACACAGGGCCAACCTGAAGGATGATTATCAGAGCCTGAGCAACGCAGCATTGATGAGCAAACGTACAAAAGCTTATGATAAGTGGATCAGAAAAAAAATTGAAGTCACATATATAAAAATAAGCGACGAATTCAGGTCGTGCGGCTTTCTTGATGAGGGATGGCTAAGGTGAATCTTTTTCAGAAAATAAGAAAGTTAATCCCTGCCGGACAGGTCGTATATGCCGTGCTTATTTTCATAGTTACAATAGCAGCCGCACTTCAGCCACAGGAAATCTCAGGGAATAAACCCGGCAAAAGAAAAATCATACTCAGACATGCCGATGAAGACATAATCCTGAAAGACAGGGAGACCGGCAAAGACTGGCACAGGCTGCTGGGCAGCGTTTCCCTTGAACACAACCAGATTTCAATGTTCTGTGACAGTGCACATTTCTATCCCGACAAAAACCAGGTTAAGGCTTACGGCAGCATACACATCGAGCAGGGTGACACCCTCGATATTTACGGAAATTATCTCTTTTATGACGGCATTACCGAAATAGCAGTACTCACCGGAAATGCGGAACTTGTTGACAAGGAAACCCACCTTTATACAAACTCCATAACCTATGATGTAAAATCAGAAATTGCACAATACAGGGACAGCGGCAGGATCATCAACGGGGATAATACCCTGACAAGCAAGATCGGAAGATACTATACTGCCACCAGGATCTTCAATTTCAAAAACGACGTGAAGATTACAAATCCGGATTATATCATGACCGCCGATACCATGGATTACAATACCGAAACCAAAACTGCATTTTTTACCGGGCCGTCGGAAATGAAGGGCGACAGTATATATATCTACTGCGAAAGGGGCTGGTATGATACCGGCAACAAAATATCGCGAATCTGGAAAAATGCATTGCTTGACAACAGGAAACAGATCATCAGGGGCGATTCTCTTTACTATGAGGAAAATAACGGATACGGCCTTGCATTCGGAAATGCAAGCATCACGGATACAAGTCACCAGGTATCCGTTGCCGGTGATTATGCCTGGTATTACAGGGAACCCGAACGCTTCATGATTACCGACAGCGCAGTGTTTATCCAGATATCGGACAAGGATTCCCTTTATCTTCATGGTGATACGATCAGATCGGTCACTCTTACCGACAGCCTGGGAATAAGCTTCAGGCTTATGTCGGCTTATTACGGATGCAGGATATTCAGCAGGGACATGCAGGCCAAATGCGATTCACTGTCATATTCCTTCAGGGATTCCGTGATAAGGTTCTACAATGAACCGGTACTCTGGGCAGAGGAAAACCAGATGACCTCCGATTCCATGGCCCTGTTCACGAAAAACAGGAAGGCCGACAGGATGGAACTGTTCAGTTCCGCTTTTGTGGCAAGCCAGGTGGATACGATGAGATACAATCAGATCAGGGGCAGATCCCTGACGGGATATTTCAGGGATAATGAGCTTTACAAGATCGAAATCAACGGAAACGGGGAGTCTCTCTATTACCTGGGAGAAGGGGATGAAATAATGGCTGTCAACAAGGCTACCAGTTCCGAAATAGAAATTTACATTGACAACGGGAAGATTTCAGTTATTACGGAGAACCAGAGCCCGGAAGGGGTGATTGACCCTCCGTCCGAAGCACCACAGGGCAATCCGCACCTTGAGGGATTCAGATGGTATGACCATTTGCGACCAAAGAAGATTCTGGATATCTTCAAGCACTGAATACAGTGCTCAACATTTAATATGGCAGAGAGAAGGACCGGGACGGAAAAACCAGCTCTACCTATAACTAAATGATCCTCCCCTAATATTCGTCTTCATTGAAAAAAAAGTCATCTTTGCTGGGATAATCAGGCCAGATATCCTCAATACCTTCATATATATCCCCCTCATCCTCGATTTCCTGTAAGTTTTCAACAACCTCCAGAGGGGCACCCGATCTTATAGCAAAATCTATAAGTTCATCCTTGGTGGCGGGCCAGGGAGCATCCTCAAGTTTTGATGCTAATTCAAGTGTCCAGTACATAATATTCCTTTAAGGGTGAGTTTTTAAAAAAGTTTGCAAATATATATATTTTTTTAACTGAAAAACAATATAAACCATGCAATATTTACTCACATTATATCAGCCAATTAGTTTCCTCAATATCAAGATCTGAACTGATTTTTCTGGACAAAATGAAAAGATAATCGGACAAACGGTTTAGAAATACGCCTGCAAGAGGGATTATTTTATTTTTTGAATAGAGTTTCAGAACTTTCCTTTCTGCCCTGCGGCAGACACACCTTGCTATATGACAATAAGATACAATAACATTACCGCCGGGAATGATGAAATATTCCAGGGGAATCAAATCTTTTGCCATTTTATCTATCTCATCCTCAATAGCTTTAACAGATTCCTCGTCCGGAAGAAGTTTCTCCGCAACCTTCCGGTCATCCCCGGAAGAAATCACTGCAGCAAATTTCATAAGCTGGCTCTGAAGATGAATAAGAAAATCCTTATGCCCGGAATTCTCTTTCAGATCCCTGAGTAGTCCGAGCCATGATATCAGTTCATCAATGCTGCCCAGGGCTTCAATCCTGGCATGATGCTTGGGAATTCTGCTGCCTCCGGCAAGCGATGTCGTTCCATCATCACCGGTTCGTGTGTAAATCTTCATAGGCCGGAAAATTATAATCAGGCGGGTTTATAATTCTCGTTAAGAACATCCTGGAAAATCTCTCCGTCCAGAAGTCTCACTATCCTCGCGGCATGCCGTGCAATATCTTCTTCGTGGGTAACCACAATGACTGTATTGCCGCTCTTGTGGATTATATCAAGCAGCCCCATGATGTCGAGGGATGTTTTGCTGTCGAGGTTTCCAGTGGGCTCGTCAGCCAGTATGATTGAAGGATTGTTTACCAGGGCCCGTGCAATGGCAACACGCTGCCTCTGCCCCCCCGACAGCTCATTGGGCTTGTGTGTCATCCTGTCAGCAAGTCCGACCTGGGTCAGGGTTTCTACTGCCATCTTTTCCCTTTCAGCCTTAGGCACACCGGCATAAATCAATGGCAAAGTTACATTTTCAAGAGCTGTATACCTGGGCAGCAGGTTAAAGGTCTGGAAGACAAAGCCAATTTCCTTGTTTCTGATCTCTGCCAGGTAATCATCCTCCATTTTGCTGACATCTATGCCGTTGAGAATGTAGGTTCCGCTGGTGGGAGTATCCAGGCAGCCAAGAAGGTTCATCAGGGTTGACTTACCCGAGCCCGAGGGACCCATTATGGCAACGTATTCATTCCTGTTTATATTTATTGACACTGACCTCAGAGCCCTGACTATTACCGAACCAACCTGATAGTTCTTAACAATATTCTGAATCTCAATAACTTTATCCATAAACCTGCTGTATTAGAATTTGCAATATTAGATTATTTTAACTTAATTCTGAATTAATGTGTATTAAATTTTATTAATAGCGTATCACATAGTCAAAACGGCTCATTCCCTTTCTGAAAAAAACCATTCCCATCCTGAAAATATCGATGCTGACTGAAACATTCCCTGAATTCAGTATCTCTTTCCATGCCTCCTCCATTTCAGCCGACAAGTGTATGTCATCAACAATGATTACTGTTTCATCTCCCGACATGTCTGCCATCTCACGGAAATACCTCACTGTTGCCTCCCTCCTGTGATTCCCGTCAATGAATACGAGTCCGGGCTGTACGGATCTTTTTCTTAATTCCCTGAGTGAATCGTCAAAATCACCTTTTATCTGAACAATATTGGCCAGTCCTATACTGCTGAAATTACGTGCGGCAAGAGCTGACAGGGCCGGGCAGCCTTCCAGGGTGATAACCTGCGCATCCGGACTGGCCGCTGCAAGATACATCGTACTTATGCCGGTGGATGTGCCGAATTCTACTATTCCCGGTCCTCCGAATTCCTGCGCCATCCTGTAAAGCAATTTTCCGTATGCGGGCGGAACAGCCGAATATTTTGTAATGTCACACACTCTTTTTAAACTTCCTTTTAATGCTAAAGACCCGGACCCCAGATCAAGGACCTCAATTCTTGTCTTGTCGGAAATCTGCCTTTTTCTGATGTTTTCAACCAATAAGACAATCCCGGGATCAGTTTTATTCCTGAAAACACGCGAAACAAGGTCAAAAACAAAGGGACTGTGTATTCCAAAACCCTTCCTGTGCCTTGAAAAGAGAATATACTTCAGGTATTTTACTGCCCTTACGGATAACATAGTCAGATTTAAATATCATTCCCGCGAGGTCGGGATTTACACAAAACCTCTGCAAAGCCTTGATTTTCACCAGATTTCTGCAATACCTGGACTTCCTAAAAAACCTCCTGAAGACCGTGGTTCCCCTGAATGCTTGTACAAACCCCATGGTCAGCCGGATTAGGTAAGCTCTCCAAAAATACTTAATTTCGTCAATCATTGAAAGTATGGGTAACATTGCCGGAATGCAGGATCTCCTCGAAACAAATATAACATATCTTCCGGGTGTGGGGCCCAGAAGGGCCGAACTTCTGAACAGCGAGCTCAATATCAGCACTTACCGTGACCTCCTGTATTATTTTCCATATAAATATATTGACAGGACGCGTTTTTACAGGATCGCTGAACTGGAACCTGATCTGCCCCATGTTCAGATCAGGGGTCACATTACCGGATTCTATTCGGAAGGCGGAGGACGGGGAAAAAGGCTTGTGGCCGATTTCAGCGACGATACGGGTACAATAAGGCTTATTTGGTTCAGGGGAGCCAGATGGATCACCGGAACATATGGTCCGGGGCCGGAGTATATTGTCTTTGGAAAACCTGGCGTCTTCAACGGGCAGATAAACATAATACATCCCGAGATTGAGGCAGCGGAAAAAACAGCAGAAAGGATTACATCGGCACTGCAGGCCCACTACAGCACTACCGAAAAATTAAAGAATCATTTCCTTTCATCCAAAGCCATCAGTAAGCTCATTGCTACATTGTTACAGAAGATCAACTTCACGCTGCCCGAAACATTGCCGGGATATATCATCGGGAAATACAATCTTCTTGAACTGGGCAAGGCCCTGTATTCAATTCATTTTCCCCAGGATCCGGGAATACTGGAAAAGGCAAGATACAGGCTGAAGTTCGAGGAGCTTTTTTACATCCAGCTGAATCTCATAAGGTTTAAAAGCAACCGTTCCCGGAAGTACAGAGGCTTTGTATTTTCAAACGTGGGGGAAAAATTCAATACATTTTATTTCAGGAACCTCCCCTTTGAACTTACTTCCGCACAAAAGCGGGTGATGAAAGAGATCAGAAAGGATCTCGGATCCGGGATTCAGATGAACAGGCTGCTTCAGGGTGATGTGGGAAGCGGAAAGACCCTCGTTGCCCTGATGAGTATGCTGATAGCGGTTGACAACGGCTATCAGGCATGCATAATGGCACCCACCGAGATACTTGCAAAACAACATTACCAGACAATCGTTTCCCTGCTCCGTGATATGGATGTGAGCGTAAAGCTTCTCACCGGTTCATCTGCAGGATCACTCAGGAAGGAAATAAGCCGGTCGCTTCTGGATAAATCACTGAATATTCTTATCGGCACACATGCTCTTATTGAGGATAATGTGCAGTTCGGCAATCTGGGTCTGGTAATCATTGATGAACAGCACAGGTTTGGCGTTGAACAGAGAGCCAGGCTGTGGAGAAAAAGCAGCAATCCGCCTCATGTTCTGGTAATGACGGCAACTCCCATACCCAGAACACTGGCAATGACCCTGTACGGTGACCTGGATGTGTCGGTGATAGATGAACTGCCTCCCGGCAGGATCCCGGTCAGAACCATGCACTTCTTTGATTCCGAAAAGAATAAGGTGTATGGATTCATGAAAAAGAAAATTGAGGAAGGAAGCCAGGTGTTTGTGGTTTACCCCCTTATCAGGGAATCGGAAAAAATGGACTACAGGGATCTTGAAGATGGCTGGGACACTATTTCAAGATTATTTCCGCCTCCCCGCTATTGCATCAGCGTGGTTCACGGACAGATGACCCCCGCCATAAAGGAGGAGTCGATGAAACTGTTCAGGGAGGGAAAGGCTCATATCCTGATAGCAACAACAGTGATAGAGGTTGGAGTCGATATTCCCAATGCATCGGTGATGGTCATTGAAAGTGCGGAAAGATTCGGCCTTTCCCAGCTTCACCAGCTGCGGGGACGTGTCGGCAGGGGATCAGACCAGGCATACTGCATTCTGATGAGCGGAGATAAACTTTCAAAGGAAGCTTCTGCAAGAATAGATGTAATGACAAGATCAAACGATGGTTTTGAAATTGCCGAGCAGGATCTTCTGCTGAGAGGCCCGGGTGATATTGAAGGAACCATGCAAAGCGGAATTCCCTTTGATCTCAGAATCGCGGACCTTGGGAAGGATGGTCAGCTGATTGCCTGGGTACGTAATATTGCGGAAGAAATCATAGAGTCTGACCCCCTGCTGGAAAAAGACAGTAATGCAATTCTGAAACATATGCTGAAAAAAATGTTCAGCAAGAAACAATCATGGAGTAATATAAGCTGATGAAAAACTATTTAAAACCGGAATAAATTATCCTGAGAACCCAATTTCATGATAAAAAGCAGTAAGTAATTTATCCTTATTAGTAAATTTGGGATTTTCTTTCCGGAGAAATTTATGAACAGATCAAACAGTTACGATAATATAGAGCATGAGGGAACAGTTCAGAGATCGGACAGCAACCTTGTAATAGTCAGTATATCATCTGAAGCGGCATGCTCGGCCTGCCATGCAAAAGGTGCATGCAGCCTGTCGGGGGCAAAGGAAAAACTGATTGAGATTCCGGGCCGGTATGATCTGGTGCCGGGTGACAACGTTACGGTTGTTATGCACAGATCAGCAGGATTCAGGGCGGTATTGTTCGCCTATGTCCTTCCCTTCATTTTACTGATCCCGGCCCTCCTGACACTCAGTTCACTCGGAATATCGGAACCTGCGGCAGCACTGGGTTCTGTCGCCGTGGTCAGCATCTATTACCTTGTTCTGTTTTTCTTCCGTGACAGAATAGCAAACAATTTCACGTTTTCAATAAAAACTCCTTAATGAGTCACATAATTATAATAACAATCTTAAGTCTGGGTGTGCTCGCACTGCTTGCAGCAATAATCCTTTACTTCATTGCACAGAAATTCAAGGTGTATGAAGATCCGCGCATAGATGAGATACAGGCTATTCTGCCCGGTGCCAACTGCGGGGGATGCGGTTTTGCCGGCTGCCGGGCCTTTGCCGAAGCACTCGTAAGGGCAGAATCCTTTGACGGCCTTAACTGCCCCCCGGGAGGAGCTGACGTTATGGCTGAAGCTGCCAGACTGCTGGGAAAGGAAGCTCCCGAAGTGGATCCTCTTGTTGCAGTTCTGAAATGCAACGGCAGACCCGAATACCGGCCGCTTACCTCATTCTATGACGGAGTGCCTGATTGCCGTATTGCCCACAGTCTGTACCTGGGCGAAACGGACTGCAGTTATGGCTGCCTTGGAAAAGGCGACTGTGTAAGGGCCTGCCCATTCGATGCCATGTATATGAACAGCGAAACAGGCCTGCCTGAGATAATTGATGATAAATGTGTCGCTTGTGGCAACTGCGTGAAAGCCTGCCCGAGAAACCTCATTGAACTGAGGAAGAAAGCCAGGAAGGACCGTAAAATCTATGTTGCATGTTCCAACTGCGACAGGGGCGGTCCGGCACGCAGGGCATGCAGGGTAGCCTGTATTGCCTGTATGAAATGTGTAAAGGTCTGCAAATTCGATGCAATAACCGTAGAGAATTATCTTGCCTACATAGATTCATTTAAATGCACTCTCTGCAGGAAATGTGTTGCCGAGTGTCCGACCGGTTCCATACTTGAATTCAATTTCCCCCCAAGGAAACCGGCCGCTGAGGTCACCAGTCAAACCATAAAAGTAAATCCGGAAGTATAACATAATAATGCAGTATAACATAATAATTAAGAGCAAACTTGAAAACGTTTCCACTGGGTGGTGTTCACCCGCCCGAAAATAAGCTGACAGCCGGAATACCGATCAGATATCTGCCAATTCCTCCTTCCGTAGCAATACCCGTTACACAGCATATTGGCTCTCCCTCAGAAATCCTCGTAAAAAAAGGCGACATGGTTAAAACCGGACAGATAATTGCCGCCAGCAAAGGATTTGTTTCAGCCAATATCCATTCATCGGTAACAGGAGTTGTAAATAAAACAGACAGCGTGATTGATGCATCGGGATTCAGGCAGACTGCCGTATTTATTGATACCACGGAGGATGAGTGGCTTGAAACTATTGACAGGAGCAGTGAAATAATCACTGAAATAAAATATTCACCCGAAGAGATTATTGACAAGTGTCTTGAATCAGGAATTGTCGGGCTTGGCGGAGCAACCTTCCCTTCACATGTTAAGCTCAGCATTCCCCGGGGTAAAAGATGTGATGTTCTGATAATCAACGGAGTTGAATGTGAGCCTTACCTTACCTCCGACCACAGGCTGATGCTGGAAAGAAGCGAGGAAATCCTTGTCGGAATAACTATTCTGATGAAGGCACTCAGGGTGACACAGGCCATGATTGGCATTGAAAACAACAAAAAGGATGCAATAGCCCGTCTCACCGGGCTGTCCGGGAAATTTCCCGGCATCAGCATACACGGACTTAAGGTAAAATATCCCCAGGGGGCAGAAAAGCAGCTGATCAAAGCACTCATAAAGAGGGAAGTCCCCTCAGGCAGGCTGCCACTCGATGTAAATACGGTGGTTCATAATGTCGGAACTGCTTTTGCGGTGTACGAAGCTGTTCAGAAAAACAAGCCGCTGTTTGAAAGAGTGGTCACCATCACAGGCAAATCGCTTGCCAGTCCCGGAAATTACTTCGTCAGGACAGGAACTTCCGTAAGGTATCTTATCGAAGCTGCAGGAGGTGTTCCTGAAAATACCGGGAAAATCATATCGGGAGGTCCCATGATGGGAAAAGCAGTGAGCAATGCGGATGTGCCCGTGGTAAAGGGAACATCGGGCATTGTGCTTATCCCGGAAGAAGAATCGTCAAGATCGGAGATGACTCCCTGCATACGTTGCGCAAAATGTGTCAGCGTTTGTCCTCTTAACCTTGAACCTTATCTCCTCATGACCCTTTCGGAAAAGGGAGAATTTGAAAGAGCCGTCGCGGAAGGAATAACTGACTGTATGGAATGCGGATCCTGCAGCTATTGCTGTCCGGCACACCGCCCCCTGCTTGACTATATCAGGCTTGGAAAGTCACTTGCAGCCAAAATGGCACGTAAACAAATGGTTAAATAAAGAAATATAATTATTGCAAATGAGTAATCTGCTCAAAGTATCACTATCGCCTCATATTCACGGAAAGGAAACAACCCGGAAGCTGATGCATGGTGTGATAATTGCCCTTATGCCGGCTTTTCTCGCATCAGTCTTCTTCTTCGGCTATGGTGCAATTATCGTTACAACAGTATCAGTGGCATCCTGTGTCCTTTTCGAGTATCTGATCGTCAGGTTCGTTTTCAAAAAGACTCTTACAATAAATGATGGCTCTGCTTTCTTAACCGGACTGCTTCTTGCCTTCAATCTTCCGTCAAATATTCCCGTACTGATAATTGTCATCGGAAGCTTTGTTTCAATAGCAGTGGCAAAGATGACTTTCGGCGGCCTGGGCAACAATCCTTTCAATCCGGCTCTGGTGGGCCGTGTATTCATGCTGATATCATTTCCCGTACAGATGACCAGCTGGCCTGTTCCTGCAGGATTTCAGACAGGATACTCCGATGCGGTAACAGGTGCAACACCGCTGGCGATAATCAAGGAAGGGATAAAGAACGGGGAGCCGGTTTCACAGCTTATGTCACAGATACCTCCGCCCTCACAGATGTTCCTTGGAGATATCGGTGGGTCAATGGGTGAAGTGTCCGCCTTTTTCCTCATACTGGGATTTATCTGGCTGCTGTATAAAAAGATTATAACCTGGCATATACCACTGTCCATTATACTGACAATAATTGTTTTCACCGGAACATTCTGGCTTATCAATCCGGAGAAATATGCTGATCCGCTGTTCCATATTCTCGCGGGAGGTGTTCTCCTCGGGGCTATATACATGGCAACCGACTATGTTACCTCACCCATGAATCCCAAAGCCATGCTCATCTATGGCTGCGGGATAGGCGTGCTTACCTCGGTGATCAGAATATGGGGGGCCTATCCCGAAGGAGTTTCATTTGCAATTCTGATAATGAATGCATTTGTGCCTCTTATGAACAGATATATCAAACCAAAACGATTCGGGGAGGAGATTAAAAATGGCTAAATCGGAATCCACACTGAAAAACATGATGCTGGCACTTACTCTTATTGCCACGGTAAGTGCCGCAGGACTGGGATTTGTGTATGAACTCACGAAGGAACCCATTGCCCTTTCGGTCCTTAACAAGAAGCTGAATGCCATCAGGGAGGTTGTTCCGGAATTCACCAACAACCCGGATGATGAAATGTTCAGGCTGGCCACAGGTGAAGGGGACAGCCTTGAGGTATATCCGGCAAAAAACAACGGGGAAATTGTGGGCTATGCTGTCAATACCTATACCAATAACGGATTCAGCGGTTATTTTTCGGTGATGGCAGGATTCAGACCCGACGGGTCAATAAGCGGCATATCAGTGCTTGAGCATAAAGAGACTCCCGGACTGGGAACCAAGATGGCAGAACCCGGTTTCAGGAATCAGTTCACCGGCAGAAATCCGGGGGAGTCAATTCTGAAAGTAAGAAAGGACGGCGGTGAAATTGATGCCATCACTGCCGCGACAATAAGTTCAAGGGCATTCTGCGAAGCTGTTCAGCGTGCATATAACACATTGGAGAAAGGAGGATTAAAATGAGTCAGCTACAAAATTTCACCAAGGGTTTTATCAGGGAAAATCCATTGCTGGTCCTGGTGCTAGGTACATGCCCTGCCCTGGCAACCACCACTTCATCACTCAATGGCATGGGAATGGGCATAGCCACAACCTTTGTGCTGATCTGTTCAAATGTGGTAATATCCCTGCTGTCGGACCTGATACCCGACAAGGTGAGGATACCGGCATTCATTGTCATCATAGCCTCTTTTGTGACCATTGTCGACCTCATCATGCAGGCCTTTGTTCCGGATCTCTACCAGGCCCTCGGAATATTCATACCTCTCATAGTTGTCAACTGCATCGTCCTGGGAAGGGCTGAAGCATTTGCCAGCAAGAACAAAACACTTACCTCCCTTATTGATGGTGCCGGAATGGGTCTCGGCTTTACCATGGCCCTGGGATTGCTCGGAGCCATGAGGGAAATACTGGGCGAGGGAGCTATTTTCGGTTATAAATTCATAAAAAGTGACGGAATACTTGTTTTCATTCTTGCACCCGGTGCATTCATCGCCCTCGGATATGTGATTGCACTCGTTAACAAAATCAGGAAAACCTCAAAATAAGAGCCATGGAGTATATCTTAATTATCATATCCGCCATATTCATCAACAACATCGTTCTTGCCCAGTTCCTCGGTGTATGCCCTTTCCTGGGCGTTTCCAGCAAGGTCAATACGGCGGTGGGAATGACAGGTGCCGTTACATTCGTGATGGTTCTGGCAACCATGTCCACCTATCTCATTCAGACCTATGTTCTCGAAAAACTGGGCATAGCCTTTATGCAGACAATCACCTATATTCTTGTTATTGCCTTTCTTGTCCAGATAGTTGAAATAATCCTGAAGAAAATAAGCCAGCCGCTCTACCAGGCACTCGGAATATTCCTCCCCCTTATTACAACCAACTGTGCGGTTCTTGGCGTCGCCATCCTTGTCATCAAGAATAATTACAACCTTCTCGAATCGGTTGTTTACAGTGCAGCAACAGCAACAGGTTTCGGCCTGGCCCTGTTAATTCTTGCCGGAATAAGGGAGCAGCTCGACCTGGTGAATGTGCCGGAAGGAATGAAAGGAGTACCTGTTTCACTGGTTACGGCAGGAATACTTGCACTTGCATTCATGGGCTTCACGGGAATAATTCGTTAATTGTGTAAAATTGATAATGAGGGGAAATAACAGGAATTAAATGAATTATCCGGAATATTTCAAGATCCTTGGTTTGAGCACTGATGCCACAATTCCTGAAATAAAAAAAGCATACAGGCTCAAGGCCCGTATGTTCCACCCTGACCTCAACAATTCCCCCGATGCCAGGGAAAATTTTATTATGGTTACCGAAGCCTATGAATTTCTGATTGAAAATTTCGACAGGCTGAAGAATGACCATGCCTTTTCAGTTGCCCTTGAAGAATGGAAACGATCCATGCAGAATTTATCAAGACAGCGGGCAAGGGCATATGCACATGAATCATACAGGCAGTTCAGAAATTCCAGGCTTTACCGTACCACAAAGTTTTTCGACCTTACCAGGATCATCTTCGGACTGATTTTATCGGTAATGATACTCGTTTTTACAATCCTCGGATTTATTACAAAACAAAAATCTCCGATACCCGAACAGGGAAACCCGGTTATAATCTTCATTATGCTCCTGTTTTTAGGTCTGGTGTTCCTGGTTGCCAGCCTGGTTTTTCTGAAGGTTTACCTTGAAGACACAGGAAAACACAAAAAAAAGCACAAGGGCTGAAAGACTGTAAACTCCGGATAATGTTTCCGCAGGAGAAAATAAATCACCGGGAAAATAATCAGCAGCAGGCGGAATAGTATTACGGTGCCACGGGAATACTGAATAACATCATTGTCCTGTCAGGTCAACAGCCTTGCCGCAAATCATAAACCTGCCGGAAACCATAAGCCTGCCGCAAACCACAAACCTGCCGCAAATCATAAACCTGCCGCAAATAATGAATCTGCCGGATTATCAGCTTATCATGAAAAAATTGAAGGGTATGTCAAGGACTGATGAAAAATACTCACCGCGTTCGAGGATGTCCTCATCGCCCTCCTCATAATACCAGTTGACCACGAATTTTTTGTTCTTGAGGGTCACACGCTTGATCTTTTCAAGAAGCTGTATAAAAACCCTTGCACTGGCACTGTTGAAATATTCAAGATTCATTTCCACACAGGTAATATCAGCGGGTGTGTCGATATACTCATTCATCCATTTCTCGACAGAGGAATAAAACTCCCCGACATTTTCCTGAATGGAACGTCCCCTGATTTTTATCAGACCATCCGGCGACAGAATTATTTCGGGCGAAGTTTTTGTAAGTGGAATTTTCAGCTCCTTCATCTGTAATTAGTTATCCGGGATATTACCAGCCTGCTTTTAACGGCGATGCTTAAAACCTGTCAAATACCGGATCATCAAAATTATCCGGCGATATTTTCCGCCTGCCCTGCTCAATCTCATGTATCATATTTAGTATTGCCCTGTTTACCGGCACGTCCACTCCCGTCTTTTCCGCATTTCTTACAATATACCCGTTCAGAAAATCCACCTCTGTGGGCTTGCCTCTCTCAAAGGACTGAAGGCTTGATGACTTCAGTCTTCTGTATTTGAATCCGATGATTCTTATCAGCATGTGTCTGCGGAAATCAGCCAGGATACTGTTGCCGCTGATGAATTTCCTGAAATCGAGCCTCCCGCCAAAGACTTCAATTTTAATATTTATTTTATCAGCCAGGCTTACTGCTTCGCGGATTACTTCTATGAAAATATTCCTGATCTTTTTTATTGCAAGCATTTTACCAAGGTCAAGACCGCATATTACCCCTAGTGATGTTATGTTTGCATTTATTATCAGCTTTGAGTAAAGATGCCCCATTATATTATCGCTTATCCTCACGGGAACTACCCTGGAAAGGATATCCGCAACAGTTTTCAGGTCATCATCCGCTTCTTTATCCGGGTAACCGAGAATAAAATCCCCGGTTGATGTCATTACCAGTCTGCCACGGGCTTCCATAGTTGCACCCCAGCCTGTCACACATCCTATTATTCTCTCCTGTCCCACTATCCCGGCGAGTACATCCTCACATATTCCGTTCTGAAGTGAAACCAGGTAGCCGTTTTCACTGAGAACCGGGAGTACAGAGCGTGCAGCTTCAACCATATCGTTAACCTTGGTGGCATGAAGGATAAGATCCTTTTTCCCCTTAACCTCATCAACGGATGCATACGCAGGCACCGTAACAGTGAAGCTGCCCGAGATCCCGCTGATTTCCATTCCCTGTTCACGTATCAGCGTGGCATAATCTTCATATTTGCTGATGATCTCAACATTGTAACCGTTTTTTTTCAGGAAGGCGGCAGTGATGCCTCCTATTGCTCCGGCACCAATAACCAGAATTGACAAATCTTTTCCAAGCATATTATTTACAATAATTGTTCAAAGCCTTGCCTGCGGGGCAATGTCCTGGCCAGCAAATTCCTTTCCAAGATACTTATAATAACCGGTAATCCCAATCATTGCAGCATTATCAGTTGTAAGACCGGGATCGGGAATAAAAAGCTTCCAGCCCCTTTCACGGGCTGCCTCCCTTGCCCTGTTTCTGAGTCCCGAATTGGCCGATACCCCGCCGGCTATCCCGATCTCTCTTATCCCCGTGGCCTTTGAGGCTGCAATAAGTTTTTCAATCAGGATGTCTGCAATCACTGCCTGAAGTGATGCGCAGAGGTCTGCCTTATTCCGGGCAATAAAATCAGGATCCTCCTTCAGTCTGTCGCGGAGGAAATACAGGAAACTTGTTTTAAGTCCGCTGAAACTGAAATTCAGGTCCGGAACTGAAGGTTTGGAAAATTTAAAGGCGTTTTTATTGCCCTGTGAGGCCAGCCTGTCTATTTCCGGTCCTGCCGGATAGGGCAGGCCCATCAGTTTGCCACACTTGTCAAATGCCTCACCTGCAGCATCATCTATTGTACTGCCCAGGGTTTCCATTTCAAGATGGCTCTTTAGGAGCATGATTCCGGTATGACCCCCGGAAACCAGCAGACATAAAAAAGGGAATCCGGGTGCAGGTCTGTTTTCTTCCTTTCTTTTTATAAAATGAACCAGTACATGAGCCTGCAGATGATTGACTTCAATAAGAGGAATATTACGGGCCAGAGCAAATCCCTTTGCAAAGGAGGCTCCGACCAGCAGGGAGCCCAGAAGGCCCGGCCCCCGTGTAAAGGCAAGGGCGCTTATTTCACTGATGTCTGTCCCGGCCCTTTTAAGCGCCTGGTCAACAACAGGCACAATATTGGCCTGGTGTGCCCTCGATGCCAGTTCAGGAACAACCCCGCCGTATGAGCGGTGAACCTCCTGCCCCGCTATCAGGTTCGAAAGCACATAGCCGTCCCTTACAACAGCAGCCGATGTGTCGTCACATGATGATTCTATGGCCAGTATCGTAACTCCCATTTCTGCAGGGCTAAAAAAAGGATGATTCGCCTTTTATGATCCTAATATATAAATTATTTCTTATCGGCAATCCTTCCGCGGATTACTGCACAATCTTTGCTGTACAATATTATGAATGATATATTTTATTGCGCTCTTTCAGTATCTTTATGCACTGAAAGTGCTGAGTTTTTGGAAAGGACAGGATAAAACACATGATCAGAGCCGTAAACAGGACAATAAGGATTCTTTTGATTCTGGCCGGGACCATCATTATGATCCCTGCACTGCTCTATCCTGTTCTCAGGCACCCGGAGATACAGACACTCATAATCAAACGGATTACCAGGCATTTCTCACAGGAGCTCAAATCAACAATATCAGTCGGCAAGACGGAGTTCATTTTTTTTAACAGGCTCAGCATGGATGATGTCCTGATCAAGGACAAAAATGATGATACACTGCTTTATGCAAAAAAATTATCCGTCACGATCAGAAGAATAAATACCGAAAGGAATGAATATACCCTCGGAAGTGTGGTGATCATGAATCCGGTATTCTCCCTGATCACTGATACAGCAGGAGTCCAGAATCTTCAATGGTATCTGGCACTTCTGAAAAGAGGATCCGGGAAACCTGCCGGACAGCCTGTTGCCCTGAAGATAAACCATGCGGATATCAGGAACGGCTCCTTTTCACTCATCAACCAGGGTACAGAAATCAGGGAAAACAATACCATTGATTTCAACAGGCTTCACCTGGGCAGCATAAACGGAAACCTCAGAGAATTCTCGGTAAGGAAGGATACCACATCCTTCAGTGTCCATGATCTGTCCTTCCGGGAATCAGGAGGTTTCACAGTCCGCAAAATGTCAAGTGATTTTGCGGTTGCAGACAGGAATATCATATTCACTTCGGCAAACATCAACTGTGACAGCAGCATTCTCAACATTCCCCTGGTTGAACTGAAAGCCGGTCCGGACGGCACTTTCGGCAATTTCATAAACACGGTGAACCTGGATATTCAGATTGACAAGTCCCTGGTATATACATCCGACCTGCAGCATTTTGTCGCCGCGGTGAACGGAATGCATGAGAATGTGAACATCCGGGGAAGGATTTTCGGTACAATAGCTGAGCTCAGGGGCCGCGACATAAGCCTGGGTTCAAAAGAAGAGACGGTTCTGGACTGCGATTTCGACCTTTCGGGTCTGCCGGATATAATGAACTCATTCATTTACCTTGGTGTACATCAGCTTAAATCAAGTGCTGAAGATATTAAGGACATCAGGGTGCCTGGGGGGAAAGCACTGAGGCTTCCCGATTATTTTGAGAGGCTGGGAAAAATATCCTTTAACGGCAGCTTTACCGGGTTCACCACGGATTTTGTCGCATACGGAAAACTGGAGTCGGAGGCCGGAAACCTGAACACGGATGTCTCATTCAGGCCCGAAGGAAAGAACCAGTTCAAGATCAAGGGGCTGATAACAGGCAATGGCATCAATCTGGGGGAGATCACGGGAAACAGCGACTTGCTGGGAGATCTCAGTATTAAGACGGATGTTGACATGCATGCCTGTTCCTTCAAAACATTCTCTGGCGAAATAAACGGACTGATCGACAGTGTTGAAATAAACCACTATAAATACAGGAATATCTCTCTTAACGGGATAATCAACGACAAGACCTGGGATGGCAGTATAAAGATAGCAGATGAAAATATCAGGCTGGATATGCTTGGAATGATGAATTTCAACAGGGAACTGCCGGAATTTGATTTCACTCTCAATCTTGTAAAAGCCGATCTTTTCAGGCTTCACCTTGACAAATCCGACAGCACATCGGCAGCATCAATGCTTCTGACGGCAAATTTCAGGGGAAAGATTGACGAGAACCTTGTGGGCGAAGTGAAACTGCTTAATTCAAGTCTCCGGAAGTATGGCAATACGCTCGACATGTACGATTTCTCCCTCAGGTCATTCATGGATAACAACCAACCTTCAGTCAGCCTGAGAACCGATTACGTGGATGCAGATCTGAAAGGCCGCTTTAATCCTGCAGGACTGATGTCATTTATCGCTTCGGCAAAAGCCGGACTGATGCCTTCCAGGTATGTCAGACCGGAATTGCAAAGCCCCTTTGTAACGGATACACTTGTATTTGCCGTGAATTTCAAACAAACCGACAATATCAACAATTTCTTCCGAACAGGTCTGCTGCTTGCAGATAAAAGTACCATTACAGGCGAAATAGTGGCCGATACCGCTGCACATGCAATACTTCTTTCAGATAAACTGGTTTTCAGGGGCAATACTTTCAGCGACCTGGCTGTAGACCTTGATTATTCCCGGTTTTTACTCGGAGCAGGACTCAGGAGCTCATCACTCAATTTTCTCGGACATTCTGACCTCGAGGATTTTTCAGCTGATTTCACCGTAAAACCCGATAATTTTATATTCAGCCTCAACTGGGAAGGCAATGACCCCCGGTCAGCGGGCAGCGGAAGCTTTACCGCCAGGGGAATATCAATGAAGGAAGCAGGCATGGGTGCCGGACCCCTGATGCTGATCGACATTGCTTCATCCGATATCATTAACCCGGATAATCAGTGGAGAATAAATCATTCAACAATCCTTCTCGATTCGAATATGGTTAATATCAACAATCTGCTGATACACAATGAAAGCAGTTACTACCTGATAGACGGTACCCTGTCGAAAAACCGGGAAGACAGCCTCAGGCTCGAATTTAAAAATATCGATATTTCCCCGCTTAACTCACTGATCAGCGGGAAAGATGACAGGGAAAAGCTGTCACTGGACCTGAAGGGGGAACTCAGCGGAAAAGTACTTCTTACAGATGTTTACAGCAATCCGCTTGCCGAAGGAGATCTCCGGATCAACGGATTTTCAATACTCGGCGGCGAATACGGCACGCTGACACTGAACTCCGCATGGAACAATGAGGGAAAGGTGGCAGAAATACGAGCAGGAAACAATCTCAGCGGAAAGAAGATGCTCGATGTGAAAGGCTATTACAATCCCCAGGCCAGGCAACTGGACCTGACAGCATCGAGCGAGAAGCTTCCCGTGGATGCCCTTAATCCCCTCCTGAACTCATTTGCTTCGGATATTTCCGGATCTGCCAGTGGCAAAGTAAGGATATCGGGAGAACTGAACAGGCTGGTCATGAAGGGTTCGCTCATGGCTCAAAACACCTCAATGACAATCGATTATCTGCAAACCAGGTATAAACTGAATGATTCAGTGCGTTTTGATAACAATAAGATAATTTTCAGGGATTTAAAACTTTCTGACGAGAGAGGGAATACAGCAATGCTCAACGGTAAGGTATTTCATAATCACTTCAAGGATTTCAATGCCGATATTACCGTCAGTTTCAATGATTTCATGGTTATCAACACAAAGGCCAGGGACAATGAGGATTTTTACGGAACTGCCTTTGCCACCGGCATAGTCACAATAAAAACCGGCCAGAATCTGATATCCTTCGACATCTCGGCCAGAACAGGCAGGAATACCAGGTTCTACATGCCGCTCAATACCAGTGAAACGCTCACTGACTATTCATTTGTAAGCTTCGTTACGCCGGGAACATCCGGGGTGGCATCAGATCTTCCCGGATCTGCCGCCACTGCCCTTGCCCAGGCCACCACCGGCATAGAGCTCAACTTTGATCTGGATGTTACTCCTGATGCGGAAATACAGCTGATTTTTGACGAAAAGGTGGGCGATGTGATCAGGGGCCGGGGATCGGGAAATCTGAATATCAATCTCGATCAGAAGGGCAATCTCGGTATCTCCGGTGATTATGTGATTGATAACGGCGATTACCTGTTCACCCTGGGGAATGTCATGAACAAGCCATTTACTGTGGAAAATGGCGGAAAAGTCAGCTTCAGCGGGAATATTGACAATGCGGAAATCGATCTTAAAGCGATTTACAGGCTTAAGGCATCACTTTTCGAGATACTTCAGGATGACAGGTTCAATGAAAGAATTCCGGTTGAATGCCAGATCCTCCTTTCCGGCAAGCTGTTCAATCCCGTCGTGGGATTCAATATTGATCTTCCTTCGGCAGATGAAGAAAGGAGGGCCTACCTGAGAAATGTGATAACCACAGATGAGGAACTGAGCCGCCAGTTCCTGTATCTCCTTGTCATGAACAGTTTTTATTCCGATCCCGGCGGGCGGTCTTCAGTTACCGGCGGGGGATCAGCAACAGCAGGAACGGGAACCACCGGCACTTCCGCCATGGCCGTGACAACCACCGAGATGCTGTCACACCAGCTGAGCAACTGGCTGTCCCAGATAAGCAATGATTTTGACATCGGCTTCGTGTACCGTCCGGGATACAAGGACATAAACGCACAGGAAGTCGAAGTGGCATTGTCCACCCAGCTTCTCAACGACAGGGTTACAATAAACGGGAATTTTGACGTAAGGGGGGCAGAAAAAGCTGCCGGCACATCGGATAAGATTACCGGGGATTTTGATATTGAATACAAGCTGACCGAAAAAATCAGGTTCAGGTTCTTCAACAGATTCAATAATCCGTATACGGGAAAGGGAGCTCCCTATACCCAGGGATTCGGTTTGTTTTTCCGCAAGGATTTCAACCAGTTTGCCGACCTGTTCAGAAAAACCGGAAAATCTGAAATGAAAAAGGAAGATGAGGTAATGATTGAGGGTGAAGGACCGGAAGCTTCCCGCTAGCTGAGGAAACAGTTTCCGGTTAATAAAAACCGGACCTTTGTTATTAACAGGAAATACTATAAGGCTGTATCAATACGTTTTTTAATATATTCGCAGCTTAAATAACAGATTAATAAATTTAAACGGAAATACGGAAATTAAGATGGGATTTTTACAGTTTGCCATGCAGGATGTCAGCCTGCCTGTCGAAACGACAGTTGATTCGCATATGACGCTTCTCGATTTTGCAATGAAGGGTGGATGGGTAATGGTTCCCATCGTGTTATTGTCCTTTGTTGCAGCCTATATTTTTATTGAAAGATTTTATGTGATAAAGAAGGCATCGCAGCAGGATATGTCTTTCATGAACCGGATCAAGGATTATATACACGAGGGAAGGATTGAGGCTGCACTTGCTCTCTGCAGCTCCACCGACAGTCCGGCAGCAAGGATGATCGAGAAAGGAATAAACAGGCTCGGAAGACCACTGCATGACATCAGTACGGCAATAGAAAATGCCGGGAAGCTTGAAATATCAAAACTGGAGAAAAGCTTTCCCACTCTCGCCACCATAACCGGAGCTGAACCAATGCTGGGATTCCTCGGAACGGTTATAGGAATGGTGAAATCATTCTACGCAATGTCACAGGCAGGAAGCAATATTGACGTTTCCCTCCTTTCAGACGGAATCTACACTGCACTGATCACAACCGTTGCAGGACTGTCTGTGGGGATACTCGGATATTTTGCCTATAACACGCTTGTTGTAAGGGTTGAAAAGGTTGTCTTCACAATGGAAGCCACACTAACGGAATTTATGGATATTTTGAATGAACCGGTTAAATAAGATCAGAAATGGCTTTATCCCAGAGAAATAAGATAAGCATCAGCTTTTCCTCCACAGGAATGACCGACGTTGTGTTCAACCTGCTGATATTCTTTATGCTGACTTCAACACTTGTTCATCCGACAGCTCTTAAACTTCTTCTGCCGAAAGGATCGGCACAGACAGCGGCAAAGCCCCAGACCACTGTTTCAATAACCGCAGACCAGAGATACTATGTCGAACAGCAGCCCGTAAGCCTTGCAGAGCTGGAAGCTGCCCTCAGACAGAAGCTCGGAAGCAATCCGGATACATATATTTCACTTCACGCAGACAAGAATGTTCCTTTTGAAAGTGTTGTGGAAGTATTGAACATAGCACAGGCAAACAATTATAAATTAATAATTGCGACCACACCCAAATAACGATCTCTACAGGATTCCTTCCGAAAGGAACAAGGGAATCATCGGAACAGCCGTAATACATGCGGTGGCACTGTTATTGCTGATAGTCCTGGGCTTTTCCGTACCACCTCCCCCGGAAAGCGAGGAAGGCATCCTGGTTAATTTTGGCACGGGTGAAACAGGATTCGGGGCAGTAGAACCATCTCCCCCGCCCTCAAGGACGGAGACTTCACCGCCTCCTCCTCCGCCTCCGGCAGCCGTACCGCAGACCGTTTCCGGGGAACAGGCGCTTCTGACCCAGGATATTGAAGAAGCACCGGAAGTTAAAAAGGTGGATCCCGCAGCTGAAAAAAGACGGCTTGAACAGCTGGAGGCAGAAAAGAAAAGAAGGGCCGAGATGGAAGCAGAACGGATAAGAAGGGAGATTGAAGCTGAACGCATAAGAAAGGAAAGGGAGGAAGCAGAGCGCATACGAAGAGAAAAGGAAGCTGAAGAAAAGAGGATGGCAGAAATAAAAAGCCGTACCATGGGTGCTCTTGAAGGATCCAAAAATGCCGGCACCACCTCCAAAAGTGAAGGCATTGCCGGAGGAGCCGGAAACCAGGGTTCACCCACCGGCTCGGTTGACTCCCGGAACCGGGGTGAAGGAAGCGGACTGGGAGACAAGGGTGTATCCTATGATCTCGGAGGAAGAGGCGTGCAGAGACTTCCGCTGCCGGAATACATTTACCAGACGGAAGGCAGGGTTGTGGTGGAAATAAGAGTCGACAGATCAGGAAAGGTAATAGCGGCAAATCCAGGAGCAAAGGGATCAACATCACTTGATGAAAACCTGCTTAAGCTTGCAAAAAGTGCTGCCGAGAAAGCTCAGTTCAACCCCGATCCTGACGCACCATTCACTCAGGTCGGAACAATCACCTATATCTTCAAGCTGAACTAGCCCCTTAAAAAAGACAGATTTCATACTGCCGTCTCACTGACGCTGAGAGAAAGCCGTTATTACTGGTTTTAACAAATCTCAGCCCTCCCTGGCAAATACATCGCTGACAGCAGCAGAGAGATTATCTGTCAGATTACTGTCCTTGATTATATAATCAGCTATACCTTTCCTGGCAAATTCAAGCACCAGTTCACCGCTTTCCTGGCCTGAAAGCATAATGACGGGTATTTCCGGTTTCAGCTCCCTGATCTTGTTGAAAATAACCATGCCGTCGGGATAGAGCTCGCTGCTGCCGGTAAAAAAATAATCAAGAATGATAAGTCCGGGATTATCGCCAATATTGTCTATACAGCCCTCTCCTGACTCAAAGGCCCTGACCTCAAATCCTTCCCGGGTGAATTTATTAACTATCAGTTTATTGATAAAAGGATCGTCATCAACAATAAAGATCAGCCTTTTTTTAACCATCTGAGGGCATATATTTAACTGAATTATTTAAAGATAACAAAAAATAACAATCAATAGGCAAAAAGAGGGAAAGGTTTCATCAGCTGAATGGCCTTTTTTCCAACTTTCTCAATAACGTCCTCATTATCAATATTTGAAAGCACCTCGTCGATCAGATCAACAATAAGCGGCATGTGTTCCTCATCCATTCCCCGTGTTGTTATGGCAGCTGTTCCCACTCTGAGACCGGAAGCAAGGAAGGGCGAGCGGGTGTCAAAGGGTACCATGTTCTTGTTTACGGTAATATGGGCCCTCACCAGGGTGTTCTCGGCTTTTTTTCCCGAAATGGCGGGAAATTTGGTTCTGAGATCTATCAGCATGAGATGGTTGTCAGTGCCGCCAGAGATCACCTTATACCCTTTTTCAATAAAGCTTTCTGCCATCACGAATGCATTTCTCCTTACCTTTCCCTGGTAGTTTCTGAATTCCGGATCAAGGGCTTCACCGGCAGCAACGGCTTTTGATGCTATCACATGTACAAGCGGACCTCCCTGGACTCCGGGGAATACTGCCGAATTCACAAGCGACGACATCATTCTTGTTTCTCCTTTCGTTGTCTTGATTCCCCAGGGATTTTCAAAATCCTTGCCAATGAGGATGATGCCGCCACGTGGTCCCCTGAGTGTCTTATGCGTTGTTGACGTGACAATATGTGCATATTTCACGGGATTTTCAAGCAGTCCGGCAGCAATGAGCCCGGCCGGATGAGCCATGTCAACCATGAAAATTGCACCGATCCTGTCGGCCAGAGCTCTCATTCTTTCATAATCCCATTCGCGTGAATATGCTGAAGCACCTCCGACTATCAGCCTGGGTTTCTCCTTCAGTGCCAGTTCTTCCATCATGTCATAGTCCACAAGGCCGGTATCCTCACGTACACCGTATGACACGGGACGGTAAAGCATTCCCGAGGAATTGACCGGAGATCCGTGGGTAAGATGTCCCCCGTGAGCCAGATTAAGTCCCATAAAAGTATCGCCCGGTTTAAGCACGCTCAGGAATACAGCCATATTCGCCTGTGCCCCGGAATGAGGCTGCACATTCGCATATTCCGCTCCGAACAATGTACAAAGCCGGCTTATCGCAATTTCCTCGGCTTCATCAATAACCTCGCAACCGCCGTAATATCTGCGTCCCGGATAGCCTTCGGCATATTTGTTTGTAAGTACCGATCCCATTGCCTGCAGAACCTGGTCACTCACAAAATTCTCGGATGCGATCAGTTCAATCCCGTTCAGCTGACGCTGACGCTCTCTTTCAATTATGTCAAAAATCTTTTTGTCCCTATTCATATACTTGTTTTTAAATTATTATTCCCCGGTAAACTCAACCAGCAATTCACGGTAAGTTGAGAAAATTCTTGATTTGGATAAAAATCCTGCATAATAACCCTTGTCAAGAACGGGAAGGTTCCATGCTCCCGTTTTCCTGAAGGTTTCCATAACCGTTTCAATATCCTCTTCCTTGTCGATATATGAGGGAGGAATTGTCATAAGATCCCTGACAAAGGTCACATCATACAGACCGGTGTTGAACATTATTTCCCTCACGTCATCAAGAATGACCACACCTTCCAGTATGTTATAAACATCAACAACGGGGAAAATGTTCCGTCTGGATTTCGATATTGCCTTTACCAGGTCACCCAGGGTATCGTCGGGTTTCACCGTTACAAGATCAAGTTCAATATCCTTCTTCCAGTCCATCATTGTCATCACGGCCTTGTCCTTGTCGTGGGTGATCAGCTCCCCCCTCTCCGCCAGCTGAACATGATAGATTGAATGGGGCTCAAAGCCCTTCACCGTTATAAATGCCACGGTTGAGGTAATGATAAGGGGTATCAGCAGATCATATCCCCCGGTTATTTCCGCAATCAGGAAAATTGATGTCAGGGGTGCATGCATCACGCCTGCCATCATGCCTGCCATTCCCACAAGGACAAATCTCTTGTCAGGCAGGTTCACATTGAATATCCGGTTCAGTATTTCAGAAAAAAGGTATCCGTTTATGCCTCCGATAAACAGTGTAGGGGCAAAAATACCTCCCACGCCTCCTCCTCCGTTGGTTGCACTCGATGCAAACACCTTGAAAAGGACAAGGCCAAGCATGAACAGGGCAATAACAAGAAAGTTATCCTGGAACCCGCCAACCAGTGTGTTTCCGAATACTGCATTTGTATCCCCCTTCAGCAGGTGCATTATGGTTCCGTAACCCTCCCCGTAGAAAGGGGGAAACAAAAATATAAGCAGTCCGAGAATTCCGCCGCCAACTGCCAGTCTTACATAGTCATTCCTGATCCTTTCGAAGCGGCTTTCAACATACAGTGTTGTTTTTGAGAAGTATACCGACAAAAGGCCGGATACCACCCCAAGCAGCAAATACCAGGGTATGTTGGTAATGATGAAAGCCTCTCTAACGGAAAATGAAAAAAGAACCTCATTCCCCATCAGGAAGTAGCTGGTGGTTGCGGCAGTGACCGAAGATATCAGCAAAGGAACAATTGATGACATCGTAAGGTCAAGCATCAGTATTTCAATTGTAAACACTATACCGGCAATGGGTGCGTTGAAAATTCCGGATATGGCACCCGCGGCACCGCATCCTATCAGAAGCGTGATGCTTCTGTAGCTGAGCCTGAAAAAGTTACCTATTGTGGATCCGATTGATGAACCGGTCAGCACTATGGGTGCCTCTGCTCCCACTGAGCCCCCGAATCCGATGGTTATGGTTGATGCCACAACGGATGTCCAGGTCTTGTGCGGATTAAGAATGCTCTTCTTTCTTGATATGGCGTACAGAACCCTGCTTACCCCGTGCCCTATATTGTCCTTCACCACATATTTCACAAAGAGCAGGGTCAGAAGCATGCCGGTGGGCGGCAGGACCAGGTAAAGAAGATTCCATGAACCCATGGCGGTTATCTTCAGAAGGAACTGATGAGTATAATGAATTCCGTTCTTGAGTATAATGGCAGCCACGGCACTGAGCAGGCCCACCAGCAGACTTAGCAGATAAACAAGGTTAACCTGCCCTGTTTTTTCTGCCAGAGGATGAAAAATATTCCTTAACAACCTGCCCTTTAACATAATTTTGCAAATATAAAAACATTCCTAAAGCGTCTCCGTTTTTTAATTAAGTTTGTACAGGAGGCTGAAAAAAAACTCAGACCGGTTATCCCGAAGGCTCCGACATGATAAGAAAACCAGTATATCTTACTACCCTGATCCTCATTTTCCTTTCCCTGAATTTATCGGGCCGGACAGATTCCATCCCTCCGCTGCCTCCGGCACTTGAACGTGTCACGGTAAATCCTGAAAGCGGAAATGTGGAAATAGAATGGCAGACAAGCCCTTCCGGCGACGTGTGGGGATATGTGGTCTACCGCTATATTGACGGGGCAGGCTATGCCATTGATACCCTTTATGGCCGGCAAATCACAAATTACCTGCATACAGGATCAGGCGCATCCTATTACAGTGAATCCTATGTTGTTGCTGCCTTTGATTCAGTGAAGAACTTCAGTAAGCTTTCCAGACCCCTGGGCACCATATACACGGAAGTCCGTATTGACACCTGCAACAACAGGCTGGAAGTAAAATGGAACAGCTACACGCCTGTTCCCTACCCTGTAACTGATTATTCAGTAATGATGTCAGTGGACGGAGAGCCTTTCCATAAGGCCGGCGAAACGGAACCGGAGAATAACTTATTCATTTTAAATGAATTCATAACAGAAAGAAAATACTGTTTCTTTGTTCGTGCAGGCCTGGCAAACGGACAGGTTTCCGAGTCAAACAGCGACTGTGTCCTGACCCGGATGCAGAAGGCTCCCGCATGGATCAATGCCGATTATGCAAGCGCGGGCGATAAGGGCAGAATAAAACTGTCATTCACAATAGATCCGGGATCGGAAATCACAACATTCAGGCTTGAAAGGAAAACAGCGGGAGAAAATGATTTCCGGGTCATAAAATATCTGACTTCAGTCAGTTCATCAGTTACCTTCACCGATAATGAGGCTGAGAGGGAGACAATCCATGTTTACAGGCTGGCCGCAGTCAACAACTGCGGAGTTCCGGTGAAATATTCCAATACTGCCTCAAACATTGTGCTCAGGGGAAGCTTTTCAGACAACAGGATTGACCTGAGCTGGAATTCATACAGGAAGTGGGCCGGTATAGTGGATTCATATATTATCTCTGCCGGTACCGGCGGGGAATACAGGCAACTGGCGGTAACATCCCCGGCTGATACGCTCTGGTCGGTAAATTATCCTGACATTATGCATGAGATAAGCGGAAAGGAAGTGTGTTTCATGGTTACGGCATTTGAAGCCCTCAATCCCCACGGACTGTCAGGTGAAAGTTCTTCCTTCCCCTTCTGCCTGTCGCTGCCGGAAAATATCACTGTCCCGAATATGTTCATTCCCTCGGGCACCGGCGTGAAGGAAACAAACAGATACTTCCGTCCGGTTCTGTCATTCATACCCGCTGATTATCATCTCATTGTCACTGACCTGAAGCGAAGGGTCATCTTTGAAACCCGCGATTTCAACGAAAAATGGGACGGAAGGCTCAACGGCGCGATCCTTCCGGAAGGAGTATACCTGTGGATGCTCAGAATAAAGACCCCGTCGGGCACATCAGTGTCGAGAACCGGAACGGTAACATTGAAGAATCAGTAGGTCCGGAGTTTATCATTCAGGCCTTAATCATCCGTTTTTAAATGAATAAAGCTATATTTGTATCCTCCGCGCAAAGTACAGTATAAATTTATGGGGAAAAAGGATTTTTTTGACGAAGAGGATAAAAACCGTATTCAGGCCGAATATGATTCACTTGTTAATAATCTCCTGAGATGCAATGCTCCGGAGGACAGGGAACTTATTGAGAGGGCTTTCAATACGGCTAATGAGGCTCACTGGAATATGCGTCGGAAATCAGGTGAACCATACATTATTCATCCCATAGCCGTGGCAAAGATAGTAAACCAGGAAATAGGTCTTGGTGCAAGGTCAATTGCCGCAGCCCTGCTTCATGACGTGGTTGAGGATACGGATTACACCCTCGACGACATAAGGAGAAAATTCAATCCCAGGATAGCCTCGCTGATAGACGGCCTTACAAAAATATCAGGTACTTACAATAAGCCGGCCTCATCCTCAATGCAGGCAGAGAATTTCCGGAAAATGCTGCTTACGCTTTCGGACGACATGAGAGTGATACTTATCAAGATTGCTGACCGCCTTCATAATATGCGAACTCTCAATTCAATGCCCGAACACAAGAAAATGAAGATAGCCGGTGAGACAATATTCCTTTATGCTCCTCTTGCCCAGCGTCTCGGACTATTTTCAATAAAAAGCGAACTTGAGGACCTGAGTTTCAAGTTCCGGCAGCCGCAGATCTATGAAGAACTGGCCTCGAAACTGAAACACAGTGAGAAAAAGTATTACGCCGTTATTAACAAATTTTCCCTTCCCATAATCGACAAACTGACCTCGGCAGGATACAGTTTCGATATAAACGGACGCCCGAAATCGCTCTATTCCATCTGGAAGAAGATGCAGTCCAAGGCTGTGCCCTTTGAGGAAATATATGATGTTCTAGCAGTAAGGATAGTCTTCGATCCCGTTCCGGAAATATCTGAAAAAACCCAGTGCTGGAATATTTATTCAATGATCACGGACACTTACCTGCCAAAGCCTGACAGACTCCGCGACTGGATCAGCCGGCCGAAGCCAAACGGCTATGAGGCACTGCACCTTACGGTAATGGGTCCCGACGGAAAATGGGTGGAAGTCCAGATACGGAGCAGGCGGATGGATGAAGTGGCGGAAAGAGGATATGCCGCTCACTGGAAATACAAGGGAGATACTTCAAAGGAAACAGAACTGGACAAATGGATAAAAAAGATCAGGGTGATGCTCGAGAATCCTCTCGAAGATCCGATTGAATTCCTGGATGAATTCAAAATGAATCTCTTTTCATCCGAAATAATGGTGTTCACACCCAAGGGCACACTGGTAAGCCTTCCCAAAGGTGCATCCGCACTTGATTTCGCCTATGAAATCCATTCAGAAATAGGAAACAAGGCAATCGGAGCCAAAATCAACTACAAGCTTCTTCCCCTGAACACAACCCTTATGAGCGGCGACCAGGTGGAGATAATTACATCCGATATTGCCCGGCCGGAAAAGGAATGGCTTTCCTGGGTCAGAACAACAAGGGCAAAGGAGAAAATAAAGGATGCCCTCAAAACCGAAACAATAAACCGCATCCAGAAAGGCATAGAGATGCTCGAGGCCAGGCTTGCTGAACTGGAAATCGTTCCGAATGCGGAAGTCCTCAAAAAACTGATGACTGCCTATAATGTATCCAATAAAGATGAACTCTATTCAGGAATTGAACTGGGACTGATAAATCTTGACAATCTTAAAAGGATATTCAAAAAAACGGAATCAAAAAGTATTATCAAATACTGGAACTTCAAATTTATAGGATCAAAAAAGGAAACAGGGGAAAATGTTCATGTTCCGGAAAAAATAGATACCAGTGCACCCTTCATTCTCAGGGAGGATGTAACAAGCGCCGAACAGTCATATGAAATAGCAGACTGCTGCAAACCCATACCCGGAGATGATGTTACAGGCTACAGATCGCCTGAAGGTTCCATCATCATCCATAAACCAACCTGCCCTACAGCCATCCGCCTGAGCTCAAACGAGGGTAACAGGATAGTGGCCGTTAAATGGGCCATCCATAAATTCGTGTCCTTTCTTGCCAGAATAAGCGTGGAGGGAATTGACAGAATCGGACTTGTAAATGATATAACCAATATCATTTCCTATGAACTGAGCGTCAACATGACAAATATTAACTTCTCTGTGAACAAGGGTATCTTTGAAGGCACCATCGATCTGTATGTACATCACACAAAAGACCTTAACAACCTCATACTCAAAATATCAAATGTGAAAGGCATTGAGAGTGTCAAACGGGTCGAAGATTTTTCATGACAAAAACTCCCCTCCCCTGCATGTGATCCCGGTAACGGCAGTGACAACAGAATCACACTTCACTTCACAACAAAGCCTCCTCTTTCCCTGCCTTGGTATTAAACAAAAATTGTATATTTTTGCTATTATTTTAATTTAGACCAAATATGATTAGTGATGAGATCAGGGCAACAGTAAAAAAGATCTTCACTGAATATCTGGAAAGGAACAAACACAGAAAGACACCTGAAAGGTATGCCATTCTGGATGAAATATATTCAAGGACGGGTCATTTTGATATCGAGTCTCTTTATATTTCAATGAAGAACAAGAATTACAGGGTAAGCAGGGCCACCCTGTACAATACCATTGATCTGCTGCTTGACTGCAATCTGGTGACAAGGCATCAGTTCGGCAAGAACATCGCAGAATTTGAAAGGGCCTATCAGTGTGGACAGCATGATCATTTAATTGATCTGGAAACAGGGACGGTAATAGAATTCTGCGACCCCAGAATAGACGAAATAATAAAAACGGCCTGTGAGCTGAACAACTTCCGTCCTCTTTATCATTCACTTTACATCTATGGTAACATCTCCGGCGGAATGAAAGATCCGGAAGAGCCTGGAAGGAAGAAGGATACTCCCGGATCCTTCAATCAGAAAGCATAGCCGAAACTAAATCCAAACGGAACAGCTACACTGGCTTTGTCTTTAAATGAATCATTGTCCCAGTCGGTTCCTTTTACTTCCCATTTTCTTGAAACAAAACCCAGGCCGGTAAAGATATCCAGGGTGAAGCCACCCGAGGTAATCAACTGGTATCCGAATACTCCGTTAATGTTCAGTTTGGTTGCACTTACGTATTCCGATGTATTTCTTTTATTTTTAATGTTGGCGGAGGCATATGATATGTGAGGTCCGATATAGAATCCTTCAGGAGCAGAAAGATCCCGGCTCAAAAAATATTTATACCATCCCTGAGATCTGAATCCGCTTGTTTTAATACCCTCAATTTCAGAACCTTCCCCATCTGAGGTCAGATCATCAAGGTTGAGAAGTATACTGGGACCAATATAACCCAAACCGATTTGTACCGATGATTTCTTAGACACAGCTGCTTCAAAAAGAGCTTTATATTCACCGGTCACCGGTACTACCACTATCCAGAAAGGACCACCCAGTGCAGAGAGCGGATTTGTTTTAATTGTAAATTTAAAATCTCTTTCATCAGATGACTGCTGGGAAAAAAGGGGTGAAGCGAGAAGCAGAAATGCTACTGCTAAAATTGCTGAATAATTGATTTTTTTCATTGACTTCAGAATGTTAAATTGTTTAAATACTTATTTGTGTTCGGCTTAAAAACAATCATAACCATTATTTCTCTGGTATTCAAATATACATGCACCACGTGAAATGTTTGACTCGCTGACTATAAGTTTTTTATAATGTTGCAGACAAATTGCTGTCCTTCTGATTTACTATATATTACAAACACAACTTATTAACGGCATAATGTGAAATTAAATCCCTGTTTCTGATTTTAACCTTTTCAGACCTGACTCATATTTAGAAAAACAGACGTATAAATTTAAAGATTTATCTCAGATATATCAAATATTTTTCCGGAAGGTTATCATTTTTCTTTTAACCTGCTTATCCGGATGGATTTGAATTATCATTTATCAACATTAAATTAATGACTGGTAACAGGTTTTATATTTTTTGTAACTTGTCATCTGCTTCAACGGAAATGATATTTTTATAACATGAAGATTGACATATTGTTAGGCCTTCAATGGGGTGATGAAGGCAAAGGGAAAATTGTGGATGCAATCAGTCCGCAATATGATGTGGTTGCCCGTTTCCAGGGTGGTCCGAATGCCGGCCATTCACTGGAGTTCAATGGAAAAAAGCACATATTACATTTAATTCCTTCAGGTATATTTCATCCGGACAAGATCAATATTATCGGAAATGGCGTGGTAATTGACCCGGCGGTGTTTAAAAAGGAAACAGAGAATCTGGGGATTCCGCCCGACGAGCTTGTAAAAAGACTGGTCATTTCATCAAGGGCAAATCTGATTCTGCCGGGTCACAGAATACTGGATGCAGCATATGAAAATACCAGGGGCGATTCAAAGATAGGATCCACCCTTAAGGGCATCGGGCCTGCCTATACCGATAAGATAGCCAGAAACGGCCTGCGTGCCGGAGAGATATTCTCTACAGATTTCCGGGAGCTTTACAATCAGCGCTTCAGGAATCACATGTCAATCCTGAAGAATCATGATTTCAGCTTTGATCCTGAAGAATATGAGGCAGACTGGTTTGAAGGTGTGGAGATAATGAAGAAATTCAGGATAGTCAACACCGAATATTTTATCAATGACCTTGTTTTAAAGGGCAGGAAAATCCTTGCAGAAGGCGCCCAGGGTACAATGCTTGATATCGATTTCGGCACCTACCCCTTTGTCACCTCATCCAGTACGGTTTCTGCCGGAGCATGTACCGGACTGGGCATATCGCCGGGGCATGTCGGGGAAGTGTTCGGAATATTCAAGGCCTACTGCACCAGGGTCGGGAGCGGCCCGTTTCCGACTGAGCTGACTGATGATACAGGAAATACCCTCAGGAACAAGGGAAATGAATTCGGTTCAACCACCGGCAGGCCGCGGCGGTGCGGATGGCTGGACATACCGGCTCTGAAATATGCAATCATGATCAATGGCGTAACACGCCTCTTCATGACGAAAAGCGATGTGATGTCAGGATTTGACAATGTCAGGGTATGCACTTCCTATATGTGGGAAAACAGGGAATGTGAAGAAATTCCCTTTGACAGCAGAAAAATCCAGCCTGTCTATACCGTGTTGCCGGGCTGGAAGGAAGAAATCAGGGAGATGCGGAATTTCGGCGATCTGCCTGTGAACCTGAAAGGCTATATTGAATTTATCGAATATCACACCGGGGTCCCGGTGACAATGGTATCTGTCGGACCGGACCGCAGGGAAACAATTTTCAGAAATCAGTAAGCAACCGCTTACTTAAGGGTATAGATCCAGGAATCTATTGCAACAGTATCCTGAAACTGCTGAATACGTGAAACAGCCCGCCTGAAACTTTCGTGCGACTCGGCGGAAACAAGCGAAAACCTGCTGTTTTCCCTGTGTATTATTCTTACGTCATAGCCCCTGCGGCGGTAATCATCGGCCAGCGCTTCAGCATACGCGGGTGTGATGAAACTTCCTACAATAATATTGTATCTCGATTCAAGAGCATGCTTTTCTTCCTCGGCCAGCCTCAGGGAATCCAGCCTGGCATTCTCGATCGCCAGCAGACTGTCATGCACATGCCTTATCGAATCCGCCACCCTGATACTGTCCTGCCGGGCCTGCCACTCAGCCAGTAATCTGTCCTTTTTGCCCAGGAAAGTTTTTTCCTTAAGAAATTTGCACGATGATATCATTGCAATTGCTAAAATCAGTAAGATTGCAGTCGGATGTCTCATAATCATTAATTGATGATTGATAAATTGTCTTTCACTAATTTAAGATCAAAGATAAAAAAATATTGAATAGCATTGCAAACAGTTAATAAAGAACAGGATCTTCAGATAATTTTTGATATTTTATGATATTTAATCTAATTCGTATATTAGACATCTCATTTTGCCGAAATGTAAGCCCTTTAATCAATGAAATCAATTGTTCAGTTTTTTGAAGAAAGTGTTGAGAAATTCAACAGCAATGTTTATCTGTGGGAAAAAACCCAGGATAAATATGAAGGAACCACCTATGGCGAGACCAGAAGACAGGTTTATGAATTTGCTGCCGGACTGATTGCTCTGGGGGTAAAAAAAGGAGACAGAATCAGCCTTCTCTCCGAAGGCCGTAATACATGGGTGATCGGAGAACTTGGAATACTTTACACGGGCGCCCTGAATGTGCCGCTTTCAACGAAACTCAATCCCGATGAGATTAAGTTCCGGCTGAATCATTCTGAATCCTCAATGCTGCTTGTCTCCACATTGCAGTATCCCAGGGTAAAACAGGTGATCAGCGAGTGCAGGACACTGGAAAAGATCATTCATCTTGACACACAGGAAGAATACGAAGATGATGAGATTCACTTCAACGAGGTCAGGAAACTTGGAAGGGAATGGCTGGAATCACCGGAAAACGTGGCAAAATTCGAAGAAATCAGCAAAGGTATAAAGCCTTCAGATTTTGCCAATATCTGCTATACTTCCGGAACCACGGCCGATCCCAAGGGAATAATCCTTACCCACGGAAATTACATCACCAATGTATATCAGTCCTACAGCCTGATGGATATACCTCCGTTCTACAAGACACTGCTCATACTGCCATGGGACCATTCCTTCGGTCATACATGCGGGATTTTTGCATTCATGGGCCGGGGAGCAAGCATTGCATCCGTAAAAACAGGCAGAACACAGCTGGAAACACTCAGGAATCTGCCGGTATGCCTCAGGGAAATCAAGCCGAATCTCCTTCTGAGCGTACCTGCCATAGCAAAAAATTTCAGGAAGAATATTGAAAAAGGTATAAAGGAAAAAGGCAGGCTGACTGAATTCCTTTTCAACCATGCACTGAAGATATCATATTCCTATAATAAGGAAGGATGGAACAGGGGGCAGGGATTGCAGAAGCTGAAAAAACCCCTGTTGAAATTATATGATAAAGTGATTTTCAGCAAAATCCGCGAAGCATATGGCGGTGAACTTGATTATTTTATCGGAGGAGGTGCCCTGCTGGAAATTGAGCTTCAGAGGTTTTTCTACGCACTGGGAATACCGATGTACCAGGGCTACGGCTTGTCGGAAGCATCTCCCGTCATTTCATCAAATTCAGCAGCACGCCATAAACTGGGATCATCCGGTGTCCTGGTGAACAACATGGGCTTTAAGATATGTGATGATGACGGAAATGAACTTCCTGCAGGCGAAAAGGGTGAAATAGTCATCAAGGGAGGCAATGTAATGCACGGATACTGGAAAAATGATGCAGCCACAAAGGAAGCAATCCGCGACGGCTGGCTTTACACCGGAGATATGGGCTACATTACTGAAGACGGATACCTGTATGTACTGGGAAGATTCAAGAGCCTGCTCATCGCCGACGACGGTGAGAAATTCAGTCCCGAAGGCATTGAGGAAGCCATTTCGGAACAGTCGAAATACATTGACCAATGCATGCTCTATAACAACCAGAAGCCCTATACCGTTGCACTTATCGTCCCCAATCAGCACGCGCTTAAAATTTATCTCGAGGAAAAGGACCTTACCGCTGATACTGAGGAAGGAAAGAGAGTGATACTCAATCTGCTTGAAAGTGAGGTAAACGAATACCGGACAAACGGGAAATACGGCAAAATGTTCCCGCAAAGATGGCTGCCCGTGGCTATCGGAGTACTTGAAGAAGGTTTCTCCGAAGACAACGGACTCATGAACTCGACAATGAAAATTGTCAGAGGCAAGATCATGGAAAAATACAATGAGCTTATAAATTTTCTCTATACTCCTGACGCAAAGGTCATCACCAATGAAAGGAACCTCGAGGAAGTTGAAAAGATGAAACTGGGATGATGTCTCACAGAAAAAGAATATGAGTGTATTCAAGGGATTGAAGCCGGAAGCCCTGTGGCAGTATTTTGAAGAGATTTGCAGAATTCCGCGTCTGTCAGGGAATGAAGGGAAAATACGGCAGTACCTGCTTGAGTTTGCAGAACACCATAACCTGGAAGCAAAAGAGGATCACGCCGGGAATGTCCTCATCACCAGGCCGTCACATCCGGATCACCTTAACAGGAAAATAGTTGTGCTCCAGAGCCACCTGGACATGGTAGGTGAAAAAACTGCCGGTCATCCCCACGACTGGACAAAGGATCCCGTCATACCCCTTTCAGACGGGGAGTGGATTAGGGCCGGGGGAACAACCCTGGGGGCTGATGACGGTATCGGTATTGCAGCCCAGATGGCTGTCCTGACCGACAAAACACTCAGGGCAGGGACGATTGAATGCCTCTTTACCGTCGATGAGGAATCGGGAATGAGCGGCGCAAAGGAACTCACAGAGGATTTTTTCAGGGGACGGATACTGCTGAATCTTGATTCAGAGGATGAGGGAATACTTTTCATAGGATCTGCCGGCGGAATGGATACGGTCGGTACCATGAGATATACAAGGGAAGCGGTACCGCCAGGATATGTTGGACTGGAAATATCCTTAAGCGGGCTGCAGGGAGGACATTCCGGGGATGAGATACACAAAGGCCTCGGGAATTCCGTCAAGATAATGACAGCAATACTCACTGAACTTGACAGGGAACACGGAATCCGGCTCAGTAAATTTGACGGCGGCAACCTCAGAAATGCAATACCCAGGGAGGCATATGCGGTAATACTGTGCAGAAAATCCGGTTCAGAGAATATCATCAGTCATCTGAAAACAATTGAAACCGGACTCCGCAAAAAGTTTGGTGACCTTGAAAGGAATCTGAAACTGGAAGCGGCAGAATGTACCATGCCTTCACATGTTATGGACCGCGGCAGTCAGGATGGTCTGCTCAGGGCTCTGAGCTGCTGCCCCCACGGAGTTATTGCCTGGTCGGAAGACATGAAGGACCTGGTTGAAACCTCAAGCAATCTGGCATCGGTAAAATTTGAACCGGCCGGATTCGTGACTATTGTCTCCTCTCAGAGAAGCTCCTTTGAAGCATCAAAGGCCGAAGCCTCGGCAATGGTGGAGGACTGCCTGAAACAGGCCGGAGCAACTGTGACAAAGTCAGCAGGATATCCGGGATGGGCACCCGATATTAATTCTGAGATTCTCGGAATTACACGTCAGGCATACCGCAGGCTGTTCGGAAAGGATCCGGAAGTAAAAGCCATTCATGCCGGACTGGAATGCGGGCTCATCTATGAGAAATTCAGGAAAATGGATATGATCTCCTTCGGTCCCACCATCAGGGGGGCACATACTCCCGACGAGAAGATTGAAATCAGAACTGTACCAATGTTCTGGAATCTTCTGATGGAAGTGATAAATAATATACCCTTGAAATCCGGATACAGTATCTGAAAGCAAAACCTCCGCTATTCCAGGAGTGAGAATTCCTCCTTCCCTGCAGCACAAACAGGACAAAGATAATCATCCGGCAGATCGCTGAAAGGTACTCCCGGTTTTATATCCCCTTCCGGATCCCCCTTCTCAGGGTCATAAATATATCCGCAGATTTCACATTCATACTTTTCCATATTCATCTTATTCAGGTTATTGATTATTTCCCATTTCTTTTTTCACAGAGTTCGATAAGGACTCCGCCGGTTGATTCCGGATGAATGAAGGCAATATCCTTACCGTCTGCGCCCCTGCGCGGAACCTTATCGATTAGCCTTATTCCCTTCCTGCCGGCCTCATCCAGTTTTTTTTCAATATCTTCCACTGCAAAGGCAAGATGATGCATGCCCTCGCCTCTCTTCTCTATAAACCTGGCAACAGGGCTGTCATTATCTGTCGGTTCAAGCAATTCAACACTGGTCTGTCCGATCCGGAAAAATGCCACTCTAACCTTCTGATCCGCCACCTCTTCAATTTTATGGCACTTAAGGCCAAGAATCCTTTCATAGAATCCGATTGCTGATTCAAGGTTCCTTACTGCAATTCCTATATGTTCTATATGTGCCGGGTTCATCGGGGATTATCAGCAGATTCATCGGATTAAAAGGGGAACTCGGCCGGGGCCTTTATACCGGGTTCTTCCTCAACGGGTTTTTCCGCGGTCTGATGCACCGGATTGCCATCCACGAATATCGCCTTGTAGGGTTTTGTAGGACATGCAAACTCACAATGCCCGCAACCAATGCAGATATCCGTATTGGTTTCAGGGATGAGAAGATTGCCTTCATAGGGTATCATATAGACAGCTTTTGTCGGACATGCCTCGGAACAGGCACCACAAGCCGTTTTTTCCGTTTTAACAATGCAATTGTCCTTTATAAAATTAACCTTCCCGAGCTGTGTAAGCTTCTTGGCCTCAATTACCAGGGGACGAAGGGAATAAGTGGGACAGACTTCCGTGCATCTGGTGCAGTTGTATATACAGAAGCTTTTTTTATAATCCATCACCGGCTGCATAATCCCGGCAATGCCATATTGCATGAAAGCGGGAACCAGCACTTCATTGGGACAGACAGTTATGCAAAGCGAGCACGCAATGCAGGTTTTATTGAATTCTTCCAGGGATCCCGCGCCCGGAGGAGCAACCGGGCATGTCCTGTTCTCGGGAACAGTTGAAAGGATTTGCGGTATGGGTGTTTTGCTGTCCTGACTCCTCAAAATGGCCGGAACACCGAACAGGGCGGCAAGTGAACCTGCAATGAATTTCCGCTTGCCCTCATCGGTGGTGTGGGTTTTCTTCCTGAACCGGACCGGCCCCCAGGAAAGAGCCTTTTCAGGACATGTATTGATACAATTGAAGCAAACCACACATCTTGAAACATCAACTCTGTATCTTATGAAATCTATGCAGGAGGATTTACAGCCAAGTGAGCACCTGCCGCATTTGGTACATTTGTCCACATCAAACCTGATCCTGAGAAGTGATAATTTTGATAAAAACCCCAGCAGTGTACCCACGGGACAGATCATGTTACAGTACAGGCGGCCTTTTGTAAGAGACAGACTCACAACAAGAAGGAAAAAGACAGCCGGTATTGCATAGGAAACAGGCTTGTATCCGCCGATTGCCACATGGCTGAGACTGTAATTGTCAAATTTTCCCAGTACCCATACAAGGAAATTATTCATTACAATCACTGCAGGTTTAATGAACATGGTAACGGACCTTCCGAAAATGGCATAGGGATCAAGCAGGGTAAGAAGGTAAATACCTGAAAAAAACGTCACAATCAGTACAACAACAAGGATCAGGTAACGCAGTACCGTAAACGGTTTCTTGTATCCGTACCTGCGGAATTTCCTCCTGATCCGGCCTCCTATCCTGCTGTTAATATCCTGGGCTATTCCCAGGGGGCACAGGAAGGAACAATAGCTGCGTCCGGTAATCAGTGTCAGTACGAGAACCCCGGCAAACCCAGCGGTGGCAAGGGTGAAGAGATCATAGAACTTCACTGCTGACGGAACGAACTGAAACCACAGGAGAAGATTGATGTATTTTGATGGAATAATGTATTTGAAATCACTGAAGACAACAATGAAGCAAATGACAATGAAAGCTGAAAAAAATATCCGGAAGCTTCTTAAAAATGCTGACCTCATCGATTATTACATTTTTATTCTTTTGATATTCAATGTGTCAATATCCATTGTGCCCAGCCCCAGCTTATGTGCCATGGGTATATATTCAATTCTGGAAGTTTGTGTTCCAAGCATCCTTGATGCAGCTGTATCACCGGCAACCCAGTCTGTTGCCAGTATCAGTGATTTCATCTGAACGACATCGGCCTTTGAAACGCCCTGAGGACCATGCTGAACCATTACATTGTAGCAGTCGATCACATTCAGGGCAGGCTTCCTGTGAAACATTGCGTAATCCACAATACACTGGTTCAGATCATTTTTATGCCAGTAAGCCCTGTCCCATACAACACCCATCATGTTCTTGAGGCTGCATGTCATCCTCACTGAATTGTGATCCTTGAGAACCGGAACGTTAATAAACACATCCGTATCAAGAACCAGTTCATGTACCTTGGTTTTCCTGAGTTTTATCCCGCCGGGTATGTTAACCTCCTGATAATACTTCTCGCTCGCTCCAGGGACCACCTTGGCACCGGCCAGCTTTGCAGCCCTTTCAATGCCGGAGTTTTTGTAACAGTTAACCCAGTTATCAATGGTGTGGTCAAATACATATACTTCCCTGGCTCCTGCCTTCAGGCAATGTTCTATAACCCTTCTGACCAGAAGAGGATTGGTGTTCGCCGCAAGCTCCGGAAGCACATCCCACCCTATATTGGGCTTCACAAGTACTTTCTGGCCCTTCTTCACAAAAGCCCCCATCCCTCCCAGTTCCTGGATCCCGAGATCGAACATTGCTTCCGGACTGCCTCCCATAACAGCAATCATGTCATATTTGTCGGATCTGGCCTGAACTGCCCTGAAAAAACCATCGTGCCCGCCTGAACCCAATACAAATCCTGCTCCCAGGCCCGCTCCGGCAGACGTTTTTATAAAATCTCTTCTTTTCATTGCATCAAAATAATAAAAATTAATCCTGACCCGACAATAAGTGCCACAAAATACGATTTTTTTTACTAATCTTTAACAGTTTGTTATCGTATATTAGTCCCCGGAATGAATGAAAAGCTTTTAACCTTATGCAATTTTAATTGTTGTACCATATAAAAATACTTTTAGTAAATGAAAATACTGTATTATGATTGTTTCTCGGGAATAAGCGGAGATATGAACCTCGGAGCAATGATTGACCTGGGAGTTGACAAGGACTTTCTTATCGGGGAACTGAAGAAACTGAATCTCCCCGGGTGGGAACTGCTGGTTGAAAGGGATCAGAGACACGGTATATCCGGAACAAAAGTAACAGTCAGGCTTACCGGACATGACCACGGGCACAGCCACGTACACGACCATGATCACGGACACGGGCACAGCCACGGGCACGATCATGAGCACAACCACTACCACGACCATAATCATGACCACAGTCATGCACATGATCATGAACACGGACATGATCACGGCCACAGCCACAGCCACAGCCACAGCCACGACCATGCCGACAGGAATCTTACAGATATAGAGAAGATTATAGACGATTCACAGATTGATTCAAAAACAAAGGAACTGAGCAAAAAAATATTTCTGAAAGTGGCGGAAGCCGAATCAAAGGTGCACGGGCTTCCACTTGACAAAGTCCATTTTCACGAGGTCGGTGCAATTGATTCAATTGTGGATACCGTAGGTGCGGCCATCTGCTTCAATGCTCTCGGTGTTGATGCGGTATTCGTGGGCCCGGTTGAACTTGGCAGCGGATTCGTTAACTGCAGTCATGGCAGGCTTCCCGTACCCGCACCGGCAACGGCGGAAATAATTAAGGGAGTGGAGATAAGAACCGGAGGAGCCGGCTTTGAGGCAACAACACCTACAGGTGCGGCAATCCTTGTTGCCCTCGGAACACATTTTTCGGACCTCCCCGGCTTCAGGATCCTTAAAACCGGCTATGGCATAGGCCAGAGGGAAGACCCGCGCATTCCAAACATGCTGAGGGTTTATCTTGCTGAAAGCGAAGAAAAGACAGGCGGACATGATGCCCTGCTCCTTCAGTGCAATATTGACGACATGAATCCGGAATTCTATGACCATCTTTCAGAAAAACTGTTTGCCGCGGGAGCCTCAGATGTATTTGTTACAGGCACGATAATGAAGAAGGGAAGGCCCGGATCCATTCTGAACGTCATATGTGAAAAAGGAAGTGAGGATATCCTGAAGGAAATAATTTTCACTGAATCAACCACGGTCGGAATCCGGACACTGGAATATAAAAAAGACACCCTGGCAAGAAAATTTGAACAAATAGATACCATTTTCGGTAAAGTTACTGTAAAACGCTCCTTCCACAAGGGCAGGGAAGTTTCAGTAAAACCGGAATATTCGGATTGCAAACGTATTGCAGATGAAAAAGGAATACCTGTCAGGGAGGTCTATAATAAAATTATAGCTACAATTTTCAGGGAATAAAATTCCCGGAAGAATCAGAAGAACTATAGAAGAACCATGTCAGACAGCAAACTACTAAAACTGGATTCCACACTCAGGAATCTCAGATCCTTTGTAATCGGATTTTCAGGCGGACTCGACAGTTCATTCCTGATCCACAGGGCAAAAATGCTCGGGGATCTTGACTTTGAAGCAGTGACAATCAAAACAGAATATATTCCGGAACGGGAAATAAGGGAGGCTGTGAATTTTACTTCGGAACACGGCATCAGCCACAGAATCATCGGGATACCCTTCCCCCGCGAAATAAAACACAACCCGTCTGAAAGGTGTTACCTGTGCAAGAAAATCCTTTTTGACAGAATCATTGACTTTGCCCGTGAAAACAACTATGAATATATTCTGGACGGTACAAACGCGGATGATTTTAACCTGTACAGACCCGGGCTGAAAGCTCTTGCTGAAATGCAGGTCAGAAGCCCGCTTGCCGAAGCCGGGCTGTCGAAACCGGAAATAAGGGAGCATGCACGCAGGGCGGGCATTTCCGTATGGGAGAAACCGGCACTGTCATGCCTTCTTACCAGGATTCCCTATAACACGGAGATAAGCAGTGATATTCTTTCGATGGTTGAAAAAGCTGAAGATTTTCTTTCTGAAAAAGGATTTCCCGGCACAAGAGTAAGGATACATGGTGATGTTGCAAGAATAGAATGCATTCCGGACCACATGGAAAAGTTTGTAAGGGATCCGGACAGAAAATCCATAGTCGGCTACCTGAAGGAAATCGGTTTCAGATATGTATCTTTGGACCTCGAAGGATACAGAACAGGCAGCATGGACCACCCATATAATTCCGAGAAATGACTGGAAAAGAAATTGAGAAGCTTCTCACCGATGTCAGGGACGGATCAAAAAGCGTTTCTGAAGCTCTTGAAATACTTAAATCATTCCCCTATACCGACCTGGGATTTGCCAGGATCGATCACCACAGGGAGATCCGGACGGGATATCCGGAGATAGTGTATTGTGCCGGTAAAACCACGGTACAGGTAAGGGAAATCTTCAGGATAATGTCGGAAAAAGAAAACAATATAGTAGGCACAAGGGCCGATTCAGCAATGTACGAAGCCGTCAGGGAAATCTGTCCGGATGCCCGTTATTATGAAGAGGCACGGATCATATCCATTCAGAAGCAAAAGCCGGAAATGCCGGAATCCCGCATCGCTGTCATCACCGCGGGGACATCCGATATTCCCGTGGCCGAAGAAGCTGCCGTCACTGCGGAACTCCTCGGCAACAGGGTTGTCAGAATCTACGATGCAGGCGTTGCAGGAATTCACAGACTTGTTGACAAACTGCCCGAGATAAGAAGCTGCAAGGTAATAATTGTCATTGCAGGAATGGAAGGTGCCCTTGCAAGTGTTGTGGGAGGACTTGTCGACAAACCTGTAATAGCTGTTCCCACAAGCGTCGGATACGGAGCCAGTTTCGGAGGCATCTCTGCCCTCCTGGCCATGCTTACAAGCTGCTCTGCCGGAGTAACGGTGGTAAATATCGACAACGGGTTCGGTGCCGGATTCTCGGCAAGTATGATAAACAGGATGACATGACTGCCCCCGATCATGCCCGGAAATGTTTTTGTAACAAGTGCATATCTGCCCTCTGCTGAATACTTTTCCAAAATCATCAGAGCTGAAAAAATATTTGTCGAAGCAGAAGAAAACTACCGGAAGCAGTCATACCGGAACCGCTGCTACATACTTGCATCACAGGGACCGGAACACCTGGTTGTGCCTGTCTTCCTGGGAAGCTTCCACAGGACGCATATCAGGGATATCAGGATAGATTATACCCGCAGATGGCAAAAAGTTCACACCGGAGCACTTGCAGCGGCTTACGGTTCATCAGCCTTCTTTATTTACTATTACGGAATCATTGAAGAAATCATACTCCGCAGGTATAAATTCCTGCTGGATCTGAACATGGATCTTCTGACAGCTCTGCTTGGAATACTGAATATAGATGTAAAACCGGAATATACTGAAACATTTATGCCGGCCGGGAATGCTGAAGGAGATTTCAGATATTCCATTGATCCGAAAAAGAAAAGCTCCTACATCCAGAAGGAATATTTTCAGGTTTTCAGGGACAGGCACGGATTTGTCCCCGGACTGAGTATAGTTGACCTTATTTTTAACATGGGTCCGGAAACGCCCGGCTATCTGTAAAGAAGGCCTCCGCTGCGGGAGGCCTTCAACCAAGGAAGTCAAACAAATAATCAGTAACCGAACCTGTAGCCTAAAGTAAGAGTAAACATATTCCTGCCAATGCTCATATGTGATATTGCATCCCCGGCGGAACTCTGGAAAAGAATGTACTTCTGTGAGTTGATCATCCGGGAAAAAGCCAGGTCCACAAATATATTCTGCTCCCGGAAACCTGTTCCCACGGAGAATATCTGGTAATCAAGCGCCCTGTTTATATCGTTCTGCGAAAATGCCTTGCCGTAATATCCGTATCCGCCTCTGAAGTAAAGGTGATTGTATCTCATTTCAGCACCCAGACGGATATTGTTTGAACGCCGCAGATTTTTTCCTATTGCCTCATTCTTCTGACTGTAATCGTATCCGTCACCGGTTTCGGAAAATTTTGAGGAAGAATAATCAACAAGTTCATAATCGGCACTTACCAATCCGATCTTGCCTATCTGCAATGCCACACCTGCAAGGAATCTGACCGGTGTTGTAAGGGCATAGCTGTACCTGGAGGGGTCATTCTTGAAATCAAACTTATCCCCGTCAAGGTATGCCGATGTTATATTGTCGTGTATGTATTCATTTATCCTGTACAATGTAGGGGTATGTATGCCCAGTCCTATACGGAGCATTTCGACAGGCTTTAAAATCACACCAAGTTTTGCCGAAAAACCCCGGCCGCTGTTTTCATAATGAAGGGCATAGTTGAAATTATCCAGCCCGTAGGGAGCTATGTTCCCTGTGGTTTCAAGATGTTCATAATGGCTGATGTAGTTTATGGTGGAAACACCGAAAGTCAGTCCGAAATATAACCTGTTTGAATAGTTGCCTCCTATGGAAAATGAATGATCCGAAGTGCTTCCTTCGTCTGAGATCAGTCTTCTTACTGTCTGTCCGTAATCCGCCACGTCACTCTCGCCGTAATATTCGAAAATTGAACCGTATTCTCTTGAATATCCGGGCAGGGTGTCTATCAGACCTGCCCAGTAGGCCAGATCTGCATCAGCGGCGTATTTATAAAGCTCCTTCTTGAACAGACCGGTACTGATATCTGCCCAGTAGTCAGCCATGGAACCCCTGTTGCTTATTCCCCTGATAAGCCCGTTCTGGTTCAGGTTGCTTTTCATGGAGTATGTATATCCGAAATTTAGGCTGACAAGACCTGATTCGGCATTTTTTCTGATGAGGTTCACAACCAGCCCGGCCTGATTGAGATTGAAATTATAAAGAAAGTCTGAAGTGAGGCCGTTGAAATCGGAAGTGCTTTTTATATGATATAATTGTGGAGTAACGGAAATCTCCGATGAACGGAACAGTCCGATTCCGGCAGGGTTCTGGCCCAGTGTCGAGATATCACCGCCAAGGGCGGTAAAAGCGCCTCCCATTGACAGGAATCTTGCGGTTCCGCCATAAAAAACCCGGGAGTATCTTAAGGCATCATCAAAGTTCTGTGCATGAAGCACGGCTGTTGAAGACAGAATAATGATTAGTATCAGTCTGAACTTTTTCATGTGTACATTAATTGGTTTAACAGTTCACATGGCATGCCGCCTCCCATAGCGGGAGAGCCCGCATGTTCATCAATTACAACAATGAAACAACAAGGCAATCTGATGTTGCTGTCAGTTCTATCTTCTTCCCCCTGAGGATGAACCGCTTGAAGACCGTGATACAGAGCTGCTGCCCGACGAGGAGGAACTGCCGCCTGATGAAAAGCCGCTGCTGCCGCCGCTGCCGCCAGAATAGGATCTGCCCATGGAAGATGATGAAGAACTTCCTGATGAAAAGCTGCTGGACGGAGACCGGGTGACTGATGTTCCGGTGTATCCTGACCCGCTTTCAATGCTTCTCCGGGTTTCGGGATATAATGAACGCTGTGTTCCGCTACTGCTGTTTATTATTCTGCTGTTATTGTACGAAGGCCTGGTACTGGTCCTGGGATTAGTGTAACTGGGGGTATATGACCTGTTTACACTGTTATATTCCGGCCTTGCCGCATTCGTGCTCCTGATTGTTGCCGGCGACCTGTCACCTGATACGGCATTTTGCCTTACCGCACTCTGGGCGGATCTCACGTCGGAAGCTCCGGCAGCATCCCTGTTCACAGCCGTTGCGGCGGATCTTCTCGAAGCCGGCATAGCGGATGTGCCTGCTGCCTGTCTGACTGATGCATCACTTCCGGCAGAAACAAGCCCCTCCCTTCTGGCGGAAGGTGTGGTGGAAGGCGTAAGCTCCCTGTTGTAATTTGTGGATAAGGTACTCTGACGTTCCCTCCTTCCGTAGCTCACAGAGCTGTAATAATCCTTGTAGCCGTAACCGTAGCCGTATCCGCCATACCACGGTGAGTAATAATACGGACTGTAATAGGGATAATGATATGAACCGAAATACCTGCCGTAATAGCCTCCGTAATATCCTGAATAACTGTAAAAGGGGTCATAGTAGAAGGGGTCATAGTAAAACGGACTGTAATAGAATGGCCTTCCGAACGACAGACTCAGCGAGGGATAACCCAGGCCATAGTAGAACGGGTCCCTCCAGTAAGGATAGAAATAATTTCCGTAAAACCTGTTAAGTCTTCCGGCATACGAGTAATCGTCAATATAATAGTTATATACATTGCCTCCTCCCTGGCTGACTATGGCGTCATTATAGTCAATAGCATCATAATATTCATCAGACACAAGGGTATCGGCTGCATAAATATTATCCCAGTATTCTTCAGACCTCAGGGTGCTCTCAACCATCTTTTTCTTGCCCTGGGTACGCGCCACGGCTGCATACTGCTGATCCGAAGGAATATAGTAAAGATCATCGTATTCCGCCATAGTATGGAGCCTTGTTGTACAGGATCCAAGGACAAGAAGAAGAACGATTCCGATGTTTGTAAAGACTTTCATGTTTTATTCCTCATTTAGTTTTTAATATTCAAGCAAATATTATACCAAATTTGTTTTTTCTGAATACTATCTTGGTGAATGATCAAAGATAGAAAAAAACTCCGGATTTTGATTTCATACCGAACCTTTTCGTTTTTTGACAAGAACTCAAGTTTTTATCTATTTTTACGGTCTCTTGTTTTTTATGCCGGAAAACGGCCTTACAGGATGATTAAGATGGTTCAGCGGGCGGAAGTGATGAGATTGCAAGAAGAAGGAACCAGGCGGAGTGGCGGATATGACAAGGGAAAACGGCAGAAATAACAAGGCAATAAGGAAAAATAAAATATTTTAGTTAAAGATGGCAAAGTATTTAACCAACAGGGACGAGAATTATGCACAATGGTATAACGATCTGGTTATCAAAGCAGATCTTGCAGAACATTCAGCTGTGAGAGGCTGTATGGTGATCAAGCCTTACGGCTATGCGATCTGGGAGAAGATACAGGCTCAGCTTGACAAAATGTTCAAGGCAACCGGACATGTGAATGCATATTTCCCTCTTTTTATTCCGAAATCCTTTTTCAGCAGGGAAGCCGAACATGTTGAGGGATTTGCAAAGGAATGTGCAATTGTTACCCATTACCGGCTGAAGAATGATGAATCAGGAGGAGGAGTAATGATTGACCCCTCGGCAAAACTTGAAGAGGAACTGATCATACGCCCGACTTCGGAGACAATAATCTGGAATTCCTACAAAAACTGGATCCGCTCCTACAGGGATCTGCCCCTTCTTATCAATCAGTGGGCAAATGTTGTAAGGTGGGAAATGAGGACAAGGCTGTTTCTCAGGACTGCCGAGTTCCTGTGGCAGGAGGGACATACGGCCCATGCCACAAGGGAAGAGGCTGTTGAAGAGACAGAAAAAATGATAAATGTATATGCCGATTTTGTGGAAAATTACATGGCTCTGCCGGTTGTAAAGGGTTATAAAACCGAAAGTGAACGTTTTGCCGGAGCAGTCGACACCCTGGCAATTGAAGCGCTCATGCAGGATGGCAAGGGTCTGCAGGTGGGAACAAGTCATTTCCTGGGCCAGAATTTCGCCAGAGCTTTTGATGTCCAGTTCACTGACAGAAACGGGAAACTCGATTATGTATGGGCAACATCCTGGGGTGTGTCCACACGGACCATAGGAGCCCTGATAATGGCTCATTCCGATAATCACGGGCTGGTTCTGCCACCACGGCTGGCACCCCTTCAGGCAGTGATCATTCCGATATATAAAAACCGGGAACAGTTGCAGCTTATAAGCTCTGTTGCCCTGAAAATCAAATCCGGACTGGAAGAGAAAGGGATATCGGTAAAATATGATGACCGCGACACGAACAAGCCCGGCTGGAAGTTTGCGGATTATGAACTGAAGGGGGTTCCTGTCAGAATAGCCGTTGGTCCGCGGGACATTGAAAACAACACCCTGGAAATCTTCAGAAGGGATACCCTGGAGAAAGAGACAATTCCGGCAGCCGGAATTACGGACCACGTAAAAAAGCTGCTTGATGATATTCAGGCAAATATTTTCAGAAAGGCCGGCCTCTTCAAGAATGACAATACATACTATCTTGACAGCTGGGATGACTTTGTTGACATCACCGAAACCAGGGGGGGCTTCATCATGGCCCACTGGGACGGAAGCCCGGAAACTGAGGCAAGGATCAAGGAAGAGACGAAAGCCACGATAAGGTGTATCCCCTTCGACTCCCCTGAAGAGGAAGGCAGGTGCATCTACAGCGGAAAACCTTCGGTGAGAAGGGTTCTGTTCGCCAGATCATACTGATTCCGGACAGGAGCCACACTGAGTACCGTATTCCGGATATTGCCGGATCTGGGCATTTATTATTAAATTAGGAGTGCTAATCTGATTAATTTTTCATTATGACTCAGCTAAGTGAAAAAAAGGAGGCAATAGTTACCAGCCTGAAAGAAAAATCGGTACTTAAGCAGAAAGTGTATGACAAAACCCTGGAAGCCTTCTGTAACATGAAGGAGATATTAAGGAATTTTGCAAGGGAGGGAAACGGCAGGCTTGGCAGTATCGATCCGAGAGTAAGACTGGAATTCACTGACAGGAGTAAATTTGATGCCCAGCTTAAAGTAGCCGGCGACATGCTTTTTTTCAGCATGCATTCAAATATTTTCCAGTTCGACAGGGAACATCCTGCATGGAGAACTCCCTACATACAAAAGAACAGGTACAATGCCTATTCAGGGATAATAAGTATTTACAACTTTCTCTTTGATTCCTTCAGGTATTCACGTTTTGACGATCTCGGATACCTGATTGCACGAATCTTTGTAAATCATGAAAACCAGTATTTCGTTGAAGGAAAACGGCAGATGGGAATGTTGTTTTCAAATTACGGCAATGAGGAATTAAGCCATGAAGCCCTTGAGAATGTAATCGCAACCGCGGTTCAGTATTCCCTGGAATTCGACCTGCTGGTTCCGCCCTATGATACAGTCAAGATAGCCACTGTAGGACAGCTTGAAGCCAAAATTCAGCATTCCAGGGTGATTACGGGAAAACGGCTGGGATTTCAGTTCAACTCTGACGACGTGCTCATTACCGAGGCTCATTCAAAGTGATGTGGAAATCGACCTGAAATATACGTGTAAGGCAGGCCCCCTGATCATTCTGACCCTGCTGTTTTTTCATTCCGGCCTCCATTCACAAAAGCCTCCTGAAAATGACACTATATTTCAAAGCATACCGGGCAACCATATTAAAACACCGGATCCCCGGCTTTTTTCCGATGCAGGCTGGCCGGTAACAGTCCCGCAAAAACTTATCCCTCCCACATTCCGGGACAACGACAGAAGTTTTTTTACCGACACCCTGAGGGCGAAAGCTTCAAAATACCTGATAACAAAAAAACTCTTTGATTTTGTGGTCGTTTCAGGTAAACCCGCTTCTGCCGCTTCAGCCGAAGGCTCAAGCCAGAACGACTATCTCCGCTATTCCGGCAGAATAATAAGGAAAATAGACATTAAAAGACTTGATGTATTCGGTACCAGCATAGATTATTCATTGATAAGCAACTCCGGCAGGCTTGAGAACTTCCTCAACAAAACCCATACAAACACGGCGGAACATATAATCAGGAAAAATCTTCTTTTCAGCGAGGGTGATACTCTTTCACCTCTTCTGCTCAGTGATAACGAGAGGATACTCAGGCAGCTGCCCTATATTGATGATTCAAGGATAATTGTCGTATCCGAAACTGACGGCTTTGTGGATATCCTCGTACTTACAAAAGACGTGTATTCACTTGGGGCTTCAGCAGAATTCAGGTCTGCCACCAGGGGAAGTGCAAGCCTGTATGAGAAGAATATATTCGGACTCGGCCATGAATTCAGACTGAAGGTACCATTTGACCAGGATTCGGCCGGATCGCCCGGAATCGGCATGAACTATAATATCAACAATATTTCAAAATCCTTCATCAACCTCAGCCTCCGGTATTATAACGCACTTGGCAGAACAAGCTACGGCTTCGCAGCCGACAGGCAGCTTGTCAGTTCCTCAACAAAATATGCAGGGGGTATATGTGTCTGCCAGACTTCAACCACAACAGACCTGGATACACTCCCGGAACCGGAACCCCTTAAATTCAATCATCAGGACTACTGGCTTTCCAGGTCGTTCCTGCTGAAGCCGGAAAATGCTGCAAGACTGATACTCGGTGTCAGATATCTGAACAACAATGTGTACAGGCATCCGGATATTCTCCCGGATTCCTATCATTCCCTTCAGAAATACCGTATCTACCTTGCATCACTGTCCTTTTCAATCCGGCAGTTTTATAAAACGAGCCTGATTTATGGCCATGGGAGGACAGAAGACCTTCCTGACGGAATGCTGATAAACCTTACTGCCGGCCGTGAATTAAATGAATTCAAACAGCGTTTTTATTCAGGCCTCAGCCTTTCCGCGGGAAAGAAACTCAGCGGCGGAGGATATTTTCACGGCAATGCAGGCCTGGCTTCCTTCAGAAATAAAAATGAAACTGAACAGGGCATCCTGATTCTCAGGGCAAATTATTTTACAAAACTCCGTTACGCCGGCACCCACAGACTGAGGAATTTTTACAATATCGACTATACCAGGGGATTCGGAAGATATAAGGATGAGTATCTCCTTTTCAGTACCGAAAACGGTCTGACCGGATTCAGGAATGACTCAATCAGGGCAGAAAGACAACGGCTGACAATGAGTATTGAATCAGTCCTTTTCAGCCCGGCCCGGATATACGGCTTCCGCTTAGCATGGTTTGGCTTCGGTGATCTCGGATATCTTTTCGGAACAAATCAGTTTTTCAACCAGGGAAAAGTTATTTCCAGAATAGGGTTTGGAGTGAGACTGAGAAATGATAATCTCGTATTCAACACCCTGCAGATCAGATTCAGCTTTTTTCCCAATCTCCCACCCTATTCAAGAATCAGTAATTTCAATGTTTCCGGGGAACAGCTGCTCAATCCCGATAATTTTGAGCCGGGCAGGCCGGATCTGCTTCCATACAGATAAAAATATGAGTCAATGCTGAAAGAGTTTAAGGAATATATTGAACAAAACGGACTCATAAGAGAGAATGAGAAAATTCTGCTGGCTGTCAGCGGTGGCATTGATTCAATGGTAATGACCGATCTTTTCATCAGGGCCGGACAAGAGATAGGAATTGCCCACTGCAATTTTACCCTGAGGGGGGAAGAATCACAGGCCGATGAAGAATTTGTGGCAAAATACGCGGCAGATCATAACATAGGGTTTTTTTCTGTCAGATTCGATACCAGGGCCTATGCCTCGGAGAAAGGAATATCCATCCAGATGGCTGCAAGGGACCTGAGATATTCATGGTTTGAAAAAACGAGAGAAAAACAGGGATTTGACCTGATTGCCATTGCTCACAATCTTAACGACAATATTGAAACATTCCTCATCAACCTTGTGCGCGGTACGGGAATCACCGGCCTGTCGGGCATCAGAAAAACCCGGGACAGGGTGATCCGGCCCCTTCTGTTCGCAGGCAGGAAGTCAATCGAGGATTACTCCAAAACCAACGGCATCCCCTACCGGGAGGACAGTTCCAATACCGACACGGGATATGTACGGAACAGGATACGCCATCTTGTATTGCCCCTGCTTGCGGAAATAAATCCTTCCGTTGAAAATGCACTCAACGACACCTCAAAAAGACTCAGCGAAATCAATGAGGTTTTTACTGCCTTTACCGCAGATCTGCGAAAAAAACTGATAAGGAAAGATGATTCGCTTCTGATAATTGATCTGGAAAAACTTGAGCCCTTTATCTCCAGTAATGCTGTAATGTTTGAGCTTTTCAGGCCGTTCGGAATCACCTCTGCCCTCCTGTGCGATCTTCTGAATGTAATTTCGGGACAAACCGGAAGCGGGATCAGAACCCTCAGTCACAGAATCATTAAAAACAGAAACGAGCTTATCATAAGTGAAACAACTCCGAAACAGAGTATAACCCGGCAGTTCAATACCATCGGGGAACTTTCCGCATGCCCTTTCATCAGTTCTGTCAGAGAACAAAATGTCAGCGGGAGCTACAGTATTCCCTCCTCCGGCAATACCGCCTGGTTCGACAGGGAAAAAATCACTTTCCCTCTTACAATAAGGAACTGGCAGCACGGAGATTATTTCTTTCCCCTCGGAATGCAGCACAGGAAAAAGCTCAGTGATTTTTTGACCGACATAAAGGAATCTCTTTTCACAAAGGAAAACACCCTGGTACTGGTATCGGGGGGAGAAATTGCCTGGGTCATGGGGAAAAGAATTGACGACAGGTTCAAGGTTACCGGCAAAACCAGGAAAGTGCTGGAAATTACAGTGAAATCCTGACTGAACAGTTTAATATCCCTTTAACAATGTGATCTTCAAATGATGCAGGAAGGAGATCCTATGACCTTGTCTTTCTTTCAGCATTATATATCCCCCTGTCTGCCTGCATCAGGTCTGCCACCGCAATTGCAGCGGCAGCTTCAATGACCACGGGTATCCTCAGTGCAATACAGGTATCATGCCGGCCCTTCACCTCCAGGGTATCCATCTTTTTTGAATTGAAATTAAAGGTGGTCTGGGCCACTCCGATCGAGGATGCCGGTTTTATCGCAACCCTGAAAACTATATCATTTCCATTCGTAATGCCCCCGTTTATGCCTCCGGCATTATTTGTAGAGGTACTGCCTCTGTCATCCGTGAAAGGATCATTATGTTCCGATCCCCTCATTGAGGCTGCCGAAAATCCGGAACCGAATTCTATACCCCTTACTGCAGGAACCGAAAAAACAAGATGGCTTATCACTGATTCCACTGAATTGAAAAAGGGTTCCCCCAGGCCGGCCGGAACGTTACTTACAACACACTCGATTATCCCCCCGATGGAATCATTTTCCTGCACTGCCTTCCTTACGGCTCCCTCAATATCTGAAGATCCGCCTGCAGAAATCAGTTTTGCGGAAAATCCGGCCGTGGCGGCAATCCTTTTTGCAACAACCCCGGCAACCACCAGTCCCCAGGTGATACGCCCGGAAAAATGGCCGCTCCCCCTGCGGTCGGAAAAACCGGAGTATTTTACCGTAGACGTAAAATCCGCATGCCCGGGCCGGGGAATTCTGAAAAACTCATCATAATCGGAAGATATCTTATCCTGATTCCAGGTCATGATTGTCATAGGTGATCCCGTTGTAAAACCGCCGTACAGACCGCTGAGAACCTCAGGCAAATCGGGTTCATGGCGTTTGGTGGTACCCGAAGCACCGCTCTTGCGCCTTCTCAGATCGGGAAGAAAATCTTCCGGTTCAAGGGCTATTCCCGGCGGACATCCGTCAACAGCCACACCAATGGCTTTCCCGTGCGATTCCCCGAATATCGATATCCTGAACAAAGTTCCGAATGAATTCATATTTTCTGTTATTTCCTGGTTATCCGACTGTAAAAATCAATTAATTCACTTACAGGCAACAGTTTTACAAAGGGTTTCCCTGTTCCTTTTACAAAAACAAAATAAATATCACCGCCTGACTTTTTTTTATCATGACTTATCAGTTTCCTCATGTCATCCGGCGACATGTGCCAGTCAAACCGGAGATTATACAGGCTGAAGAGATTTAAAATCCGTTCACAGGTGTCATTATCAATATATTCCAGTTCCCTTGACCAGCGAAGGGATAATTCCATGCCTGCCGCAACGGCAAAACCATGCTTTATCCCCTTATGCAGCTCTATGGCATGGCCGAATGTGTGTCCGAAATTGAGCACACGTCTCAGGCCCGATTCCCTTTCATCAGCCGTAACGACCGAAGCCTTGTATTTTACCGCCCTGCCAACCAGGTCTGAAAGGAGCTCCGGGTCACGATTCCTGACCTTCTGATGATCCTTTTCCAGTGATTCAATAATGGAAGGATCCCCTATGATTCCCGTTTTGATAAGTTCTGCCAGCCCGGAAAAATATTCATCTTCCGGAAGTGTCTTCAGCATTTCAGTATCACAGACAACAAATTCCGGCTGCCTGAAGATACCGATAAGATTTTTTATCTCTCCCAGATTGACACCGTTCTTTCCCCCGGTGCTGGCATCCACCTGCGACAACAGGCTGGTGGAAACAAAGCCGAAGGAAATGCCGCGCATGAAGACCGAAGCCAGAAAGCCGGTAATATCACAGACAACTCCGCCTCCTATGCCCAGTAAGAATCCCGAACGGTCAATATTATGTTCCAGCAATCCGGCTGCAAGTAATTCAACAGTTTTCAGCTGTTTGCTTCCCTCTCCCGGTTTGATTCTCAATACCGGGAAACCGGGGAATTCCTTTCCGTAAACACTATATACATTGTCATCGGTAATGATAACAACCCCCTTCCCGGGGATCATCCTGGCGATATCTTCCCGGTGTTGCCCGACAAATATACGGGACAGGCATCCTCCCGCGTTTACAATTATCTCTTCCAAAGCAGTTTTAATTTTGCGATAAAGTTAAAAATTCCTGATTTTATGAGTCCGCTTTGCAAATATAAAATTCATTAACTTCACCTCCTTTCCGAGGCGTATTATCTATGACGAAAAAGGAGAGATACAGGCTTACCTTTGAATATTTCAAAAAGAACTGTCCGGTTGTGGAAACCGAACTGAACTACCGGGATCCCTTTGAACTGATCGTGGCGGTAATCCTTTCCGCCCAGTGTACCGACAAAAGGGTCAATCTGATCACACCCGCCCTGCTGAAAAGATTTCCCGATGCAAAATCAATGGCGGCAGGCGAACAATCGGAAATTTTTGACTTTATCAGGTCGTGTTCATATCCCAACAACAAGGCAAGGCATCTCTCAGAGATGGCAAGGATGCTTGTTGACGAATTTGACTGCAAGGTTCCGTCCGAGCCGGAGTTATTGCAAAAGCTTCCGGGAGTGGGAAGAAAGACTGCCAATGTAGTAGCCTCCGTCGTTTATAAAAAACCGGTTATTGCTGTTGACACGCATGTATTCAGGGTATCCCGGAGAATAGGACTTACCACGAATGCAAAAACACCGGCAGAAGCCGAAAAACAGCTCACAAGAAATATAGCCCCGGAACTCAGGCATGATGCCCATCACTGGCTGATTCTTCACGGCCGGTACGTATGCAAGGCAAGAAAGCCCCTGTGTGAGGAATGTGGTCTGAATTCCTTTTGTAAATATTACCATTCTGTAGTCCTGAAAGGCACCGGAGAGGCCAGAATCTGATTTTTCACGCTAAAGCTATTGCAGTTAGCACTTTATTTGCTAATTTTAGGGCGCAATACTAACTGTCTGATGAATTACAAAACTAGGTTTAGGGAATTGGAGAAGAAGTATGTTCTGCTCCAGAATGAACTTGCATCTGTTTATTCACGTGAAGGGAAGGAATTGTCTCCCGACAGCATAAGTGGAGCTGTTTTCGATGAAATACTGACAACGGTAAGCAGTTATCTTGCCCTTTTCAGCAGGAAGGAAGATGGCCGCTTCTATATCACTGGACTTAACAGCAAGGTTGAAGAAACAGAACTGATTGATAAGGATGAAGTTGCCGGCAAGCCTGTGGAATCAACACCGCTTTCAGAAAAACCAAGGCTCCTGGAACTTCTGAACCTGATCCATCAGTCGGGCGAGGCACAGAAACTGTCAGTCTCTCCCATGAACGACGATTCCGAGGGTTTCTACCTGGGATTCTCCATTTCACCGGGCTATATAATTGTAACCTGGGAGCCCGGAGAAAACCAGAAAAAAAATGCTGAAATCAGGAGAAGCAGGTTTGAATTCGAGAATTTTGCAGACATGCTTCCCGAGATGATCTATGAGCTCGATCTGACCGGAAAACTGGTCTTCGCCAACACACAGGCACTCAGATTCGGGGGATATACCGCGGAAGAGATGAGAAAGGGCCTGCATATCTCACAGTTTTTCCCCGAGCATTATAAAAAAATGCTGGAAAACCTTGCAGCAATCAGAAATCACGAGGATATCTCAAGCAATGAGTACTATATAAGAAAAAAGGACGGCACAACAGTACCCATTGTGACTCATTCATTTGCTATCTTCCATGAAGATAAAATAATCGGTTACAGGGGAACGGTCACCGATATAAGCAAGCGTAAGAAGTACGAAGAACAGATCACAAGGGAGAAGGCCTTCCTTGAACATCTGATAGATTCCACCCCTCTGGCAATAGTAATTTCCGATGTTCCCGGAAAGATTACCATGGTCAACAAGGAATTTACAAACCTTTTTGGCTACACTTCAGCCGAAGCCATAAACAGGAATATTAACGACCTGGTTGTGCCCGATGAATTCAGGGAAGAGGCGGAAAGCATAGACAAACTTGCCGCAGCACGTCACCGGGTAATAAGGGAGACAATCAGGAAGGACAAATCAGGCAACCGTATTCAGGTATCCCTCACATCAACGGCAATTGTCGTGAACTATGAACCCGCGGCTTTTGTCGGCATCTACAGGGATATAACCACCGAAAAGAAGAATGCCCTTCAGCAGGAAGTCCTGTATAATATCTCATCTGCCGCCCTCCAGCAGACGGACCTCGAAGAGCTGTACCCCACCATTGAACGGGAGCTTGGAAAAATATGGAGTACAAACAATTTCTACATTGCCCTCTACGACAGCAAGACGGAAACACTAACCATGCCGTTTTTTGCCGACGAGAAAGATACCTTCAGGGAAGTGTCAGCACACAAAACAATAACGGGCTGGGTCATCCGGAACAAGAAATCGGTACTTCTGAAGGAAAAAGACCTTGCAGAGCTTGAGGAAGCAGGTGAAATAGAACTGATAGGAACACAATGCAAGGTTTGGATGGGTGTTCCCCTCCAGGTCGACAATGACGTGATTGGAGTCATCTGCCTCCAGGACTATTATGACGAGGACAGGTTCTCGCCGGATGATCTGTATGTCCTTGATTTTATTGCCAACCAGACGGCTATCGCGCTTCAGAGAAGAATAATGCTTGACAACCTCATTACGGCCAGGCAGAAAGCCGAGGAGGCTGCCCAGTCCAAGCAAATATTCATGTCAACAATGAGCCATGAGATCCGGACCCCCCTGAATGAAGTCATTGGTATCACAAACCTCCTGCTTCAGGGAAATCCGCGCGATGACCAGATGGATTACATCAAAACACTCAGATTCTCCGGAAATCACCTGCTCACCCTGGTCAACGATGTTCTGGACTATAACAAGATGGAATCGGGCAAAATAGTGTTTGAACAGATACGTTTCAACCTGAACGATTTCCTTGATGAGATCATGAGATCCTATTCATTCAGATCAAAGGCCAAAAATCTTGATTTCGACATAGTTAAGGTGGGCAGCCTGCCTGTTAACGTCATCGGCGACCAGATCAGGCTAAACCAGATCCTCTCAAACCTCCTGTCAAATGCATTGAAATTCACCAAGGAAGGTGGTATAAGTGTGATTATCAGGGAGGTTGAAAGAAACAACAGCCAGTCAAAACTTGAATTTTCAGTCAGGGACAGCGGTATCGGCATCCCCTTCGAAAAACAGGCGGCAATATTTGAAAACTATGCCCAGGCTTCGTCGGATACCACGAGAAGATACGGTGGCACCGGACTCGGGCTGGCTATCTGCAAAAAGCTGGTTGAACTGCAGGGCGGAACAATAGGAGTTCAAAGTGATCCCGGAAAAGGGTCAACATTCAGTTTTACACTCAGTTTTGAAGACGTAACAGACGGGGATGCACGGGATGAGGAAATCCAGGTCAGCGAAACTTATACGGGTCTTGAAGGCAAGAAAATCCTGGTTGCTGAAGACAATAAAATAAACTTCTTCGTTGTAAACAAGTTCCTGAGCGGATGGGGAGTGATTGTAGCTCATGCCGAGGACGGGCAGCTTGCAATAGAAAAACTTGAGAATGAAGACTTTGATCTGATACTGATGGACCTTCACATGCCTATAATGGATGGCATTGAAGCCACTCAGGTAATCAGAAGTTCAGAGGATCCGAGGATAAGGGATATACCGATAGTTGCCCTTACTGCGGCAATCATGTCGGAAAACCATGACAGGCTCGATCAGCTGAACATAAATGACTATGTTCTCAAACCGTTCAAGCCTCACGATCTTTTCGAAAGAATCAGGAAACATATAAGGTAAGATCCCTATTTTATACAGTGCCTGCTGATATATTCTGCAGCCCTTTTGTTGCCCATCCTGAAGGATTTCCTGAAATCATGGCAGGCATCATCCGTTTTTCCCGCATTCAGAAGTGCAATGCCCTTGTTCAGCCAGGTGTCGGGATTGCCGGGATCAAGATCGAGTGCCATGGCATAGTCCAGTACGGCCCAGTCCCACGATCTGGCCGAAAGATATGAATTGGCCCTGTCGATATAGCACTGCGGGTCATTGGGGTTGTTTCTGAGGTTTTCGCTGAAATAACTCAGTGCCCTGATATTATCCCCGGAAGCCGCACTTATCCTTCCGGCAAGCCTCAGAGCATTTTTTTCCCCGGGGAAAAGGGTCAGATATTTTTCCAGATCAGCTACTGCCTTGTCGTTCTCGCCTGTTTTACTGTATGATTCCGCCCGTTTGAGGTAGAGATCGGGATCAGCCACCTCCAAACCGATAAGCTTTGACCAGGTAACTGATGCACCCGCATGGTTCCCGAGAGCATCCTGCACCCTGCCAAGGGTTCTCAAATATTTTTCATTTGCCTGATCCGCGGCGGCCAGTCCTGTGAGTATTTTGACTGCTGAGGTGAGACGGCCTGCTGACATATGAACAAGTGCTTCGGCGTATTTCGTGTTTTCAGAATCCGGATAAACCTTCATGAGCTCATTCAGTGAAGCTGAGGCTTCTTCCACCCTGCCCGCCGAAGAATAGTATTCTATTTCCGAAAGCCTCTCCTCTGCAATTGAGTACCAGCTTTTTCTCCAGAACTGCCGCCATTCTGACCGGTTTTCAATCCTTTCAAACACGGGATCCAGCAATATTTCCTTTTCGCTTTTCCTGAAATCCGATTTCATGCTCAGTTCCAGATGATAGACCGAAGTGCCCGCGTCACCCCTGAGTGCATATACTTTCGCCAGACCATATTCACCTGAGAGTGGAACAAGGCTGTTGGCGGCATTGTAATCGGCCAGGGCTTCCGGATACTTTCCAATCAGGATATTTGCATCGCCTCTTTCAAGAAACAGGCGGTAATCCCGTTGTTTGCCGAGTGCCTCCGTCAGTATCCGGACAGAAGCTTCCGGATTCCCCGTCCTGCTGAAGGCTTTTGCCTGCATCAGGTAATCGGAAAGCTGCTGACTGTATGCTGATCCGCAGACAAGCATCATCGTCAGAAGCAAAATTGTTTTTCCCGGTTTCAGTATCAAGTGTTTCATTTCGTTTCCCTCCTTGGTATTTCTGCTCCCTGTTCAGTGATCACATGAACAAATCCTGAAAGATGAAATTGTTCCAGGCCTGTTATCCGGCGTTCAAAGACATCACACTGGTAAAAATACACTCCCGGGGAAACTATTTTCCCCTTGTATGTTCCATCCCAGTCAATCCGCGGTTTATCGGTACTGAAAATCAGAAGTCCGTTCCTGTTGAACAGTTTGAAATCCACCTTCTCCACCAGGGCAGATGTTTTTGCTATCAGCCTGTCGTTGATATTATCCATATTGGGCGTGAACACATTGGGTATTTCATAGAAATTACAGGAATCGACACAGATCTTCAGAGACCAGGCACTTTCATTTCCGGCAGCATCAAATGCAGATACCGCATAACAGCCTGATACAATTTCACCGGGGTAGTGTTTATAGCTGAAAATGTTTTTATCGTCAATGGTGGCAATCAGTGACGGATGCTCTTCATAAGTAGTTGCATAATATACCTTATAGCCGGCAACATCCGCAAAACATTCCGGATCTTCAATCTTCCACCTCAGGTGGTTGTAAAGGCTGTCGCACTGGCTTGTTACGGTAAGATCCGGCGGGCACGGCGGTTCATTGTCAATGGGGATAACACAGCTAATCTGTGAGAAATTAATGAGATTCCGGGGCATGTTTTCCATCAGGTAAGCTCCTGTTGACCTTACATAATAGCAATACTCCCTTTCATTCTCAAGATTCAGGTCAGTGAAGGTCAGCTGATTGGTTGAACCAACCGAATCAAATTCCATGGTGGTTCTGTTTTGCCGGAAGAAGTCATAGCGGGTGTTTATCCACGGAACATTCCTTTCTATGACAAACCTCGCTTTTCTGTCGCCGGGACTTACCGAAAGGAATACGGATGAAGCGTAGGCAGCCTCACCAATAAGAAATTCGTTTCCGGGAGTCCGGTTCCATAATTCGATCTTGTAAATATATCCCTGCGACTGTGTGTTCAGCGGAGCATCAGTGAATGTGGTGTCATTGAGACTGGCTGTGGGTATTGAACGGATCATCTGAAATTCGGTGCCGGTCGTCCCGTCAGCGCGGTAGATTATATATTCCCAGGGACCCGGTGCCGGTATAGTATCCAGTCTTCCGGGTTTTTTCCATCCTGTGAAAATTGATCCCGCCGAAGGGCTGGTATTTGTTACGCTTACGTTCTTTATGACCGGCAGACCTGACACGAGAGTTGATGTTATCTCATTCGATGCCTTGCTTTCCGCACCGTTTTTATAAACCGCAACCACCCGGTAGGTATATTCATTTCCGAATTCCAGGCCTTCTCCGTTGTTTGAATCAATGTACGAAACAGTTTCATGGCCGGCTATGTAACCGACCCTGATAAAGCCCGTTGAAACCGGCAATCCCGAAGTGCATGAATCCTGAACAAAGGTGGAGGGACCGTTTCGCCTGTAAATATTGAATCCGGAAATCACATCCGTGCCGTAATTTTCCCAGATAAGCCTGATTATCTTGCCTTCGGGACGGGCATTCAGGAGAACGGGAGCCGGACCAAGTACCTTGATCGTCATATTGTCAATATCCGCGAGCTTTACTTCAGGATTGTTGTCCTCAGCCTTGAATATGATATTATAGGGCTGGTCCCTGACTGCCTCATAGCAAGGCGCCCATGTGAATCTCGATGAGGAGAATCCCGCTGCTGAATCAGTTTTTGTAAATGCTGCAGGACATTTTTCAATTGTGAATACTCCTGAATTGGCTCTCTGCTGAATAAAATCCCCGTTGGGATCAGTGGCTGATACGGTGAAATCCACTATTCCTCCCGCCTCCACACAGAGATTTTTCAGAGGACCGTTTACCGGCGGCTTATTCCGGGTCCTGAAAACCTCTATCTGCATATCACGGACCACGGTGCCGATTTTCCTTCCTCCCCTCCATTCCTGTATCTCCATTGCCACATTATAGGCACCGGTATCGGCAGGTGTGTTCCATATAAGATCTCCCGTCACCGAATCAACCCTGAGGTAATTTGTTGCCGGGGGGAATGTGTAGTTTTCAATAACCCGTCCATCCTCACGCGTGCACTTTGTCAGCTCATACGAAAGACTGTCCCCGTCAGGATCATAGGCGGCAGGATTGTGAATGAAGACATGACCGAGGGCTGCCTTGTCATAGGGAGGATTAAGCAGGACCGGAGTGCTGTTTCTTCCCATGGCGGGATCAACAAACAGAATCGTTGAGATGGAGAAAACAACATTCACGCTGTTGGGTATGTTCTTTACCCCGTAATTCCTGTTCGGATCCTGTACAACTATCTTGTATATACCCGGCCCCGGATAGGTGTGCCGGATCTTGTAGACATTCCTGTTATAGTAATTTGGAAGGGATATCTTTTCAATCCTGTCAGCCGTTGAAACCGTATTGTCTCCCCAGTCCACATCAAGCTGGGGCCTGTCGGCCAGACTCAGGGTATAGGTAAACGTGGTGATGGTTATTTCATAGGTAAGATCGGAAATCTGAACATATGTGATCTCTCCTGCCCTGTTGTGGGTGGCCGAGAGAATCAGGAAAGTCAGTAAAAAAAACAAAGTCGCGGATAATCTTTTCATAATCTGAATTCTTCTAGCTCCCAATTATTTCAAAATAAAAGTCTGTTCGCTTTTTCCGGGTGTCAGCTTCAGCCCTTCTTCCAGTCCGCTCATCCGGACTATGGTCATATTGGCCTGATCCTCATAGAGTCCGGTCATTATTTCATTCCTGATGCTGAAAATTTCCGGCTGCCTCTCAGTATGATAAACCAGGTTTATGCTTACCTCCACCTCATCAACCCCAATGGCCAGTGTCTGATTTATTATCCTGCCGTAAAGCCGTTTATTGTTTACCGTTAATACAACTCTCTCTGCAAGGTATTGATTCATGTGGTCATCCGGAAGAAGCTCCGTAAGTGATAATTCGTCAGGATCGGCATCTTCGTTAAACATGCAGTAGTCAAGCAGGAAGTCATCATAGTACATTCTTACAAAAACCTTTATCGAATCCGTAGCCGGTATGTGTTCAATACTTGTTATTGTAACATGAACCGGATGAAGGATCAGTGAGAGGGTCAAAATCAGACTTTTCAGCATAATGCCTTATCTTAGGGCCATTAAATTCCATCAAAAACCAGACCAATCAGTTCATATCCTGCAGAAATCCTATACGCTTGTTCAGGTATTCCACGGTACCGACTTCAATGAAGGAGAAGCCGTTGCCGCCTGAAAAGTTTCCGGCAAGAACGACCACCTTGTCATCACCTCTGAAATCATACTCACTGATCAGATTGGAAAGTGCAATGTGGATGAACTGATCAATTGAGTCCCTGGGTTCCTGATAACTGGTATAAACCCCGTACGAGAGGGCAAGTTCCCTCATAGCCCTTGTGGTATAGCACTGGGCAAGAATGAGGTTGAAGCCCCTGTAGGAAGCCATGTCCCTTATGGTCCTGCCTCCGCTGGTATCGGCAATTATACCCCTTGCACCTATGCGGAGTGATGTCTCCACCGCCACCTTTGCCAGATAGGAGGAAATCTCACCGGTAACGTTAATAAAGGGAGTTTCAAGAAGTTTCTCCTTGTTCCTTTCCACCTCCAGGGCTACTTTGGTCATCGTCCTGACAGCCTCCACGGGATAATTCCCGGCTGCAGTCTCTCCGCTGAGCATCAGGGCATCGGTCTGGGAATACACTGCACTGGCAATATCGCTCACCTCAGCCCTCGTGGGCCTGGGATTGGTGATCATGGAATGAAGCATCTGGGTGGCTACAATAACGGGCTTCCTGCAGTAAATGCATCTCGAAATTATCATTTTCTGCAGGGTGGGTATCTTTTCATAAGGAATCTCAATTGCCAGGTCTCCCCTTGCCACCATAATGCCATAAACCACATCAAGGATATCATTGATATTCTCAACCCCCTCCTGATTCTCAATTTTTGCAATAATCTTGATTCCGCTGTTGTATTTATCTATTTCAGCCTGAACATCAAGCACATCCTGCTTCCTTCTCACAAAGGAGTGTGCAATGAACTCAATGTCATTGGCAGCAGCCATCTGAATAAATATCCTGTCCTTGTCAGTCAGGGAAGGAAGGTCAATTTTCACTCCCGGAACATTTACACTTTTCCTTGATCCGATCAGACCCATGTTCTCTGACTTAAGGATAAGCATATCCCTGTCCCTGTCCTTTCCTATAACCCTGAATACGATTTCCCCGTCATCTATCATCACTCTCGAACCGACAGGAACTTCATCGGCAATGCTTCTCAGGTTTACATGAATGACTTCCGGTGTCGTCTTCTTCCCGGAATCTCCTGCCATCCTTATCACAGTTCCCGTCTGTATGTTTACCGGTTCATCACAGTCTGTTGTCCGTATTTCAGGACCCTTGGTATCAATAAGAATTGCAATTTTATCCGAGACCTTCCTGACATTTCTTATAATACGCAAAGCACCTTCAATCTCGAGATGGGCGGAGTTTATCCTTACCACATCCATTCCCGCTTCATAAAGATTCCTTATAAAATCAGGCTCGCAATTCTTGTCGGAAATGGTTGCAACTATCTTTGTTCTCTTGCGGTTCAACATTTTCTACTGCCTGTTTGCCTTAATTTCGATAAGCGCCTCCACTCCCAGCCTGTAGCCGTCAAGACCCAGGCCGATGACAGAACCTCTGCAGCTGCGGGCAACAAGACTGGTATGCCTGAAAACCTCACGTATCCCGATATTGGTAATATGAACCTCTATTGCCGGTGCAGTCACGGATGCGATGGCATCGGCAATCGCAACCGAGGAATGTGTGTATCCCCCTGCATTGATAATAATCCCGTCTGTTGAAAATCCCTTTTCCTGAATCTCATCTATTATCTTTCCTTCAATGTTCGACTGAAAGTAGCTGAATTCAATACCGGGATACCTTTTCCTGAGTTGTTCCAGATAATCTTCAAATGTGACTGATCCGTATTTTTCCGGCTCCCTCCTTCCCAGAAGATTGAGATTGGGGCCATTTATGATGCTGATTTTCATTACAAAAATAAAATTCTTTCAAAAGGCAAAAATAGACAAAAAAACAATGGCTGCCACATAATTATAAGCCTGCGGTTTTTATTAACTTTGAGGCGGTAAAGACGATACCATTCAGTATTCAAAGTGTTTTGCCCCATTGATTTATTCACATGAGTCTAAACTGGAAACAGGCTGTCAGGGATTTCGCGACTTATCTCCGTCTTGAAAAATCCCTTTCGGAGAACAGCATATCGGCCTATACAGGTGACGTGCTTAAGCTCATGGAATATTTTGACCTTCACAATCCCGGGCGTATGCCGGCTGAGGTGACATACGATGATCTCCGGGATTTCCTGGCCTGGTTCGGAAGCGGGGAACACAGTGCAAGAAGCCAGTCAAGGACCATTTCCGGAATCAGATCGTTTTTCAGTTTTCTGCTCACAGAGGAAGAAATTAGTGAAAATCCGGCTGCCCTTATTGAATCCCCCAAGACCGGATTGAAACTGCCCGAGGTTTTATCAGTTCATGAGATAGACAGCATGATTTCCGAAATTGACCTGAGCAGGCCCGAAGGACACCGTAACAGGGCTATAATCGAAACACTGTACGGATGCGGCCTGAGAGTGTCTGAACTTATCAATCTCCGGCTGACTGACATTCATTACGGCGAAGGATACATTTTGGTAAGCGGAAAGGGCAGCAAGCAGAGACTGGTTCCTGTCAGCAACAGGGCCCTGAAGGAAATAGATATCTATAAAACCGACCGTAACAGGCTTCCTGAAATATATGACGGGAACATTGTTTTTCTTAACCGGCGCGGACGGAAACTATCAAGGACAATGATCTTCATTATCATAAAGGATCTCGCATCCCGTGCCGGAATCACAAAAAAGATCAGTCCGCACACATTCCGGCATTCCTTTGCCACACATCTTATTGAAGGAGGAGCCGACCTCAGGGCAGTTCAGGAAATGCTGGGCCATGAATCCATTCTGACAACGGAAATCTATACACATATCGACAGAAGTTATCTCAGGGATACACTGCTGCTGTTTCATCCCAGGGCATAGAAACGGAACAAGAACCGGATTTCTGAAATTCAATAATTAATATTAAATTTGCGGCTTATTTCCGTAAAACCATTATTTAATTATCTCAAAACAATACAATTATGTCAAAAGTAAAACGAGTTTACTCCTTTGGAAACAAGACTGCCGAGGGCAATGCCGATATGAAAAACCTTCTCGGGGGAAAGGGAGCCAATCTTGCAGAAATGTGTCTGCTTGGACTACCGGTACCGGCAGGCTTCACCATAACCACAGAAGCCTGTACGGAGTATTATGAAAACAATCATACTCTTCATCCTGAACTGATGCCTGAAGTATGGGACGCAATGAAAAGCACCGAAAAGAGCATGGGAATGAAATATGGCGATCCTGAAAATGCATTACTGGTATCATGCCGTTCAGGAGCTCGCAGATCCATGCCCGGAATGATGGATACCGTCCTCAATATCGGTCTCTGTTCTGCCACAATCCCCGGTTTTCTCAAGAAAACGAACAATCCCCGCTTTGTATGGGATTCCTACCGCAGGCTGATAATGATGTATGCCGATGTGGTTATGGAAAAGGCCGAAGGAATAGACCCGGTTGACGGACAGGGCATAAGAAAGACACTTGAAGAAAAATTCGAGGAGTTCAAAAAAAAGAAAGGCTATGAATCAGATACTGATATTCAGGCTGATGATATGAAATATATTGCCGATGAATTCAAGAAAACCGTTAAGGAAGTTCTCGGCAAACCATTTCCGGACGATGCCAGGGAGCAGCTTGAAGGAAGTATTAAAGCTGTCTTTAAAAGCTGGAACGGAAAGAAAGCCGTATCCTACCGCCGCATAGAAGGTATTCCTGATGAATGGGGAACGGCTGTAAACGTACAGGCAATGGTGTATGGCAATATGGGTGACACATCTGCAACCGGTGTTGCATTCACGCGTAACCCTGCAACCGGTGAAAACCTCTTTTACGGCGAATGGCTGGTGAATGCCCAGGGTGAGGATGTCGTTGCAGGTATCCGTACCCCCAGCCCCCTGAACAACGAAACAAAGAACGAGCAGAACATGCATCTGAAAAGCATGGAGGAAGCCATGCCCGAAGCATACAGGGAACTGCGCAACATACGCGACATACTTGAAAAATCATTCCGCGACATGCAGGACGTGGAGTTTACAATCCAGGAGAATGTCCTTTACATGCTTCAGAGCCGTACAGGTAAAAGAACAGGAACAGCAGCCCTGAATATGGCAATGGACATGCTTCATGAAGGCCTGATAGATGAACAGACCGCTGTAATGAGGGTTGATCCGGCACAGCTTGATGAACTGCTCCATCCAATCTGTGATCCTGAAGCAGAAAAGAAACTGACTCCCCTTGTGAAAGGTCTTCCCGCCGGACCAGGTGCTGCAGTGGGCAGAGTGGTATTTTCAGCAGATGATGCAGTGGCATGGTCGCGCAGGGGTGAGAAAGTTATCCTCCTCCGCGAGGAAACCAATCCGGAAGATGTTGAAGGTATGAGAGTAGCCGAGGGAATACTTACTGCACGCGGCGGAATGACCTCACATGCCGCACTTGTGGCACGCGGCTGGGGAAAATGCTGTATAGTGGGAGCAGGTGCCCTTAAAGTTGATGTGAATGCCAAAACAGCGAAGATAAACGGAACGGATACGGTTATCAGTGAAGGTGATGTCCTGACTCTTAACGGAACAAAAGGGAACGTATACAGCGGTTCCGTAAACCTCATCGATGCATCGGAAAATCCCAGATTCAGGGAATTCATGACAATGGTTGACAAATACCGTACAATGGGTGTCCGTACCAATGCGGAGACACCTGAAGATGCAAGGGTGGCACTGGATTTTGGAGCTGAAGGAATAGGATTGTTCCGGACTGAACACATGTTCTACGGTAAGGATTCTGAAAAGCCATTGTTCCTGCTGAGGAAAATGATACTCAGTGCAAGTGAAAGCGAACGCCGCCAGGCACTGGATGAACTCCTCGGATATACCAAGAAGGATATGAAGGAAACCCTGGAAGCTATGGACGGAAAGCCTGTCACATTCAGACTTCTTGATCCCCCGCTTCATGAATTTGTTCCCCACAGTTCTGACAAGCAGGAAGAACTGGCAAAAGCTCTTGGAATCAGTCTGGAAGAAATTATCAAGAGAGGAGAAGCACTCAGTGAATCAAATCCGATGATGGGACACCGCGGCGTACGCCTTTCAATAACATACCCGGAAGTTACCGAAATGCAGGTAAGGGCAATGTTTGAAGCTTCAATGGAACTTATCAGGGAAGGCAGGAAGCCCCTTCCGGAACTGATGGTACCGGTTACCTGTGATGTGTCAGAACTCGATGTGACAAAAGTAACGGTGGATAAGATCCATGATGAGGTATGCAGGAAATTCGGCGTTGATAAAATCAATTACAGCTACGGTACAATGATTGAAATACCGAGGGCAGCGATGCTTTCCGACCGGATGGCCAGATCAGCCGAGTTTTTCTCCTTCGGAACCAACGACCTTTCACAGATGGTATTCGGATTCAGCCGTGATGACATAGGAGGATTCCTCCATGATTATCTCGACAAGAAAATGCTTCAGGCTGATCCCTTCCAGACCATCGATGTTGACGGTGTGGGACAGCTCATCACAATGTCAGTCGAGAAAGGCCGCTCAACCAGGCCAAACCTGAAAATAGGAATCTGCGGGGAACAGGGAGGTGATCCGGCTTCAGTAGAATTCTGCTACAAAAACGGACTTACATATGTAAGCTGCTCACCCTACCGCGTTCCGATAGCCAGACTGGCCGCGGCACAGGCTGCAATTAAATTCGGAAAAAGATAAAATAAGCAATTGAGAGAATGAAGGGCGTTGAAAACCAACGCCCTTTTCTTTTAAAAAGCTCCTGATAAGCGTATACAGTTAAAGAGGCCGGGGAATGAAGCCGCGCAACGCGGGAAGACCCGGTTAACGGAAGAATATCCGGCAGAAAAAAAGCAGCAGGCGGACAAAAGCTGTCAGTCCCGTAAAAGCACCGGGAACGGAAGAATATCCGGCAGGAAAAAACAGGAACCAAATCCCGGACTGCAGATTTCTTCCCGCCATTATTATCAGTAAATCAGAATATAACATTTTCATTAAGATATAAGTCATATTTTCTGAATATATTGTATCAATATACGGATATTAATTTATAAAATGTATATTCCAAATTATTTTATTAACAAAATGATATTTTCCATATCATGATTTGCATCAGAAACGGAATCTATTTATATATTTGAAGCGGTTTTTACAAGTTATTCAGGAAGGAATAATAAAAAATACATTTATGACAAAAAATGAGAAATTAAACGGATGGGTAAAGGAATGGGCTGAGCTTTGCCAGCCTGACAGTATCCACTGGTGCGACGGCTCCGAAGAGGAGAATCAGATGCTGATGGATATGATGGTAAAAAACGGAAACTGCATTAAACTCAATGATGATAAACGTCCCCAGAGCTATTATTTTCAGAGTGACCCCAGTGATGTGGCCCGTGTGGAAAACCGGACCTTCATATGTTCCGTGAAGGAGGAAGATGCCGGTCCTTCCAACAACTGGAGCGACCCGGCCGTAATGAAGGATACTCTCCGCCCGCTGTACCGGGGCTGCATGAAAGGCCGTACAATGTATATCATACCCTTCAGCATGGGTCCGCTCGGATCGGAGATCTCACATATCGGTATTGAGATAACCGATTCGCCGTATGTTGTTGCCAATATGAGGATAATGACCCGTATGGGAAAGGCGGTCCTTGACATACTGGGAGAAGACGGCTCATTTGTTCCCTGTGTGCATTCCGTCGGGGCACCCCTTCAGCCGGGTGAAAAAGACAGGAAATGGCCCTGTGCACCGGATATAGACAATAAATACATTACACACTTTCCCGAAACCAATGAGATATGGTCATTCGGCAGCGGTTACGGAGGCAATGCACTCCTCGGCAAGAAATGCTTTGCCCTCAGGATTGCTTCCAACATGGCCCGCAGGGAAGGATGGCTTGCGGAACATATGCTTATTATGGGCATTACCAGTCCGCGGGGCGTGAAGAAATATTTTGCCGCCGCCTTCCCCAGTGCATGCGGAAAGACCAACCTTGCCATGCTTATTCCCACCATTCCGGGATGGAAAGTCGAAACAGTGGGCGATGACATAGCCTGGATGAAATTCGGGGAAGACGGACGCCTGTATGCCATCAATCCCGAATACGGGTTTTTCGGCGTGGCTCCCAATACTTCCATGAAGACCAATCCCAATGCCATGCTTTCATGCAGGGCAAATACCATATTTACCAATACAGCCCTTACGCCAGACGGAGATATCTGGTGGGAAGGAATAGGCTATGACATACCTGAGGGTTCAATAACATGGACAGATGAAAAATACGACCCTGCATCCGGCAAGCCTGCATCCCATCCCAATGCCCGTTTCACCGCCCCGGCAGGCCAGTGTCCCGTAATAGACAGCGACTGGGAAAATCCCCGCGGAGTTCCGGTATCGGCTATTCTCTTCGGTGGCCGCAGACCCGACACACTACCTCTTGTATATCAGTCATTCGACTGGAACCATGGTGTTTTCGTGGGTTCCATAGCAGGTTCAGAAGTTACTGCCGCCGCCATTGGTCTCAAGGCAGGAGTCCGCCGTGATCCCTTTGCAATGCTTCCCTTCTGCGGATATCACATGGCGGATTATTTTGCACACTGGATAAAAATCGGGGAAACGGCACCCGATAAAAATAAACTTCCCCGCATATTCAATGTAAACTGGTTCAGAAAGGATGCCGGAGGCAACTACCTGTGGCCCGGTTACGGAGACAACATAAGGGCTCTCAAATGGATATTTGAACGCCTTGAAGGAGCCGACAATGCGGTGGAAACTGCTGTTGGATATGTACCAAAGCCCGAAAGCATAGATATTTCCGGCCTTGAGGGAATAGAAAAGAATCTGCCGGAACTGCTGAAAGTGGACAGGAATGAGTGGCTGGCTGAAACTGAACTGGTGGCAGGCCATTTCGAAAGCTTCGGCCGGAAACTGCCGGAAGAGCTGAAGAAGCAGTTCAGTGATCTCAGGTCACGCCTTGACAGGATTCAATAACCCGGCCGGTATTCAATAAATTTTCGAATGTCTGTTATCAAGATACTGACAGCCGTGGTCACCGCCTACCTTCTCGGATCCCTTCCGTCGGCAGTATGGGCAGGAAGGATTTTTCACGGCATTGACGTGAGGGAGCACGGAAGCGGAAATGCCGGAGCAACAAATGTTATAAGGGTGCTCGGATGGAAAACGGGCGTGCCTGTGCTGATATTTGACATGGCCAAGGGGTTTCTTGCGGCAATGCTGCCACATCTCCTGCATCTGGCTCCGGCGGGAAGCCCGGAACTCATAAACCTTAAGATACTGACGGGCTTCATTGCAATTATCGGTCATGTCTTCCCGGTATTTGCCGGATTCAGGGGAGGAAAGGGAGTTGCAACAATGTTCGGAATACTTCTGGCTATTCATCCGCCGGTAACCCTTGCCTGTCTCGGAATTTTCCTGCTGGTTTTCCTGATCACGGGAATTGTTTCCGTTTCATCAATTACTGCAGGAATCAGTTTTCCCGTCTTCCTGCTGGCTGTCTTCGGAACCCCCTCCCTCCTGTTCAAAATATTTTCACTACTGGTAGCACTTGCCCTGGTGGTAACACACAGGAAAAACATAAAAAGGCTCATAAAGGGTGAAGAATCCAGGCTTTTCCGAAAGAAAAGGAATGAATAGGAAGGATTTTTCAGGATTTTTCAGAAATTCTCGAGTATCTGTATTCTCTTCTCGATGGGCGGATGCGTGGCAAAAAGGCCGGATAGGGAAACAGATGATTTCTTCAGTCTTTTCTGAGGATTCTCAATAAACATTTGTGCAACATCACTTCGGGTCACAGCTTCGATATCAGGATCGCCCGATATTTTTCTCAGTGCCGACGCCAGTGCCAACGGATTTCTGGTAAGTTCTGCAGCACCGCCATCAGCCAGGTATTCACGTTTACGGGAAAGGGCAAACCTGAAAAGGGAAGCTATCAGATAACCTATGGCAGCCAGCACGAGTGCAATAACCATTGCTGGTCCGCTGCCTCCCTTCCTGTCGCGTGAAACGGTTCCAAACCTCAGCGACCTGAGCATTGTTTCAGCAATGAAGGCAAATATCCCAACAAATATTATGGAAATGATAAGCAATCTTACGTCGCGGTTGCGGATATGTGTAAGTTCATGTGCAATTACAGCTTCAAGCTCCCGGTCGTCAAGCTTATTTATAATTCCCCTCGAAAGTGACACGGTATAGGTATCGTCATTGATGCCGCTTGCAAATGCATTAAGCGAGTCATCCTCAATTATATTTACCCTGGGCATTTTCATGCCGCAGGAAATGCAAAGGTTTTCCACCAGATTGTATACCCTCTTGTTATCCTTCCTTTCCAGCGGCCGTGAGCCTGTGGCACTGCTGATCATCGCGGTATGCGAGAACCAGGCAATTGTGAACCAGATAAGAACCCCCAGTGTCACCCAGGGAACCGTATGAATAAACTTCGAATTAATCACGGGAATAAGGTTGTGCTGGTCCTGTCCGCTCTCATAGTAACCTGCTCCCCCGAATGATGTAAGAAAGAAAAAAAGCCATGTCAGTGCCATGAAAACAACAGGAAACATAATCAGGATAATCACGGAATTCCTGTTGTTCTTCCTGATATGGCTTTGTAATCCGAAATAGCTCATTTTGCCTGTCAGAACTGAATTTTGGGCGGTTCTTCCGCTGTTGCGCGCTGCTCACCCAGATCAAACATTATTTCTCTTTTGAAATTGAAAAAGCCGGCAATAATATTTGAGGGGAATACTTCAACCGCTGTATTGAGTTCTTTTGTTGTGGAATTAAAGAAACGGCGCGCTGCCGCTATCTTGTTCTCAACATCGGAAATCTCATTCTGCAGGTCAAGGAAGTTCTGGCTTGCCTTCAGGTCAGGATAGGCTTCCACAGCAACTCTCAGCCCGTCAAGTGCTGTCGACAGCCTTTGTTCGGCAGAAATTTTTTCTGCTATGGTTCCTGCCCTCATTGCATTTGCACGTGCCTCGGTGATCTCTGTAAGAACCCCGCGTTCATGCTGCATGTAGCCCTTTACTGTTTCAACCAGCTGCGGAATCATGTCATGACGCTGCTTCAGCTGTACATCAACATCGGCAAATGACTGTTCCCTGGTGTTTCTCAGACGGATAAGACGGTTATAAAGGGAAACGCCCCAGATTATGAGGAGTACTATAATTCCCAGAATTACAAGTAAAATCATGTTAATGCTTATTAAGTTACTGATCGGGATTACTGAAAAATAAATATACATGAAAAATCTCGATTGACACACAGACGAATAAAAATCCAGTCCGTGTTTTGAAGCTCTTTCGTGTTCGAGACACATTCGTATATTAGAGCAAATAAATTTCAATATTATGTACAAAACATGCGGACTGGACG